>NZ_JARUBN010000001.1:0-1466666 GCF_029626265.1 Micromonospora sp. WMMD1102
AGGCCATTGAGGAGCGACCGTGACCCGGCCCGAGGTGACGTACTTCCGCGCCCGCCCCGCCGACCCCGGCGCCTTCAAGGGCCCGCCCCGTGCCTGCCTCCTGTGCCTGTTCGGCCTCTGCCATCGCTGCACGGGCCGCATGGTCGTCCGCGACGTCCACGGCGGCCGGCGAGACGAGGCGTGCGAACACCAGCACCGGCCCGGCCGCGGACCGGTCGCCCGGGTGATCGCCGACATCCCAGTACGGAGCCGGTCGTGAGGCCGCCCGTGCCGTACCACGGCGGGAAGCAGCGGATCGCCGACCAAATCGTCGCGCTGCTGCCGCCGCACGAGCACTACGTGGAGCCGTACTGCGGCGGGCTGTCGGTACTGCTGGCCAAGCCTCGCAGCCGGATGGAGACCGTCAACGACCTCGACGGCGAGCTGGTGACGTACTGGCGCGTGCTGCGAGATCGTCCCGGCGACCTCGAGGTGGCGGTTGGGCTCACCCCGCACTCCCGCGCCGAACACGTCGCCGCCTTCACTCCCGCCGCCGATGACCTCGAGGTGGCCCGCCGGGTCCACGTCCGACTGACGCAAGGCGTCAACGCCCGACTGCGGCCCACCGGCTGGCGCTGGCATCGGAAGACAGCCGGCGGGTCCACGATGACCGGCTACCTCGCCTGGTACCGCGACAGGATCCCCGCCGCCGCCGAGCGCCTTGTGGGAGTGTCGCTCGACTGCCGCCCCGCGCTCGAGGTGGCGCGCGAGTACGGCACCGAACCGTCGGCGCTGTTGTACGTCGACCCGCCGTACCCGGCCGAGGTTCGCAACAGCAGTAACTACCGGTGCGAGATGTCCGACCCGGCAGATCACCGCGAACTGGCCAAGGCACTCCACGAGTGCCGCGCCGCGGTCGTCGTGTCCGGGTACGCGTGCGACCTCTACGACCGGGAGCTGTACCCCGACTGGCACCGCCACGAGATCGCCGCCCAGACCACGCAGGGCGGCTCAGCGAAGGCGACCGCCGAGGTGCTCTGGTCGAACCGCCCGCTCGGCGTCCAGGGTGCCCTGTTCGACGTCGGGGGGCGGTCGGCATGACCGAGGGGCCGACGCTGCTCCCCACCGGCCGGCGCACCATCTGGCGCCAATACCTGGCCGGCGGACGGATCAACGCGGCCCCATGGGAGCACACCCGATCCGCCGGCGGCGTCGTCGGCAGCTGCCCCTGCGGCGGCTACCTCCGACCCGGCCCGCCGTACTGGATCGACAAACGCCAGTGGTTCCCCTCCACCTGCACAACCTGCGGCGCCGACTCGGCCGACCCCGGCCCGGCGCCCACCCGCAAGAGACGAGGAAGTAAGTGAGCGCGCCCTACCAGTTGTTCGACGTCCTGCCGGCACACATCGCCGACGCGCTGCGCGCCAGCATCGAGCGTTTCGGCGTGCTCGTCCCCGTGGTCCGCGACCAGCACGGCAACACGATCGACGGCCACCACCGCGCCCGGATTGCCGACGAGCTCGGCGTGGAGTACCGGGTCGACGTCGTCCAGGTCGCCGACGAAGACGAGGCACGGGAGGTGGCCCGGCACCTGAACTCCCGGCGTCGGCACCTGACCGGCGAGCAGTTGCGCGAGCACATCGTGATGCTGGCGCAGCGCGCCACCCCGGCAGGCATCGGGGAGTTGTCGCAGCGCGAAATCGCGCAGGTGGCAGGTGTCGCCCCGTCGTACGTCAACAAGGTGCTGAGCGACCCGCAGGTGTTCACCAGTGAACACCTGCCGGACTCCCGACGGGGCGCCGACGGGAAGGTTTACCCGGCTCGCCGACCAGAGTCCGCCCCGGCCCCGGCACCGCTGCCCACCCCTGAGCCGACCGCCGATGCGGTGGCGTGCGAGGCATGCGGCACCGAACTCCCCGACGACCAAGCCAAGGCCGGCTACCTCCGCTGCGACGAATGCGACGGCGAAGGCGACCACTACTCGGAGAACTTCCCCAACGGCCCCGGCCGGTGCGTCATGTGCCACGGCCGCCCCGAGGACCAGGACGAGCGCGAGACCACCCCGCCGCCGGCCATCGAGCCCGAGCCGGCCCCGGAGCCGCAGTGGTCCGATGACGAGCTGGCGCTGCGCGCCGAACTCGAGGCCGGCCGCACCGTCGTCGTCTCCCTGCGCGCCCACCACGCCAACCTCACCCGGTGGGCCGACGCCGCCGGGCTGCTCGTCCGCATCGACCGGCGCACCGACTGGGGCAACCCGTTCGAGATGCCCGCCGACGGCGACCGCCAGACCGTCATCCGGAACTACGCCGACCACTACCTGCCGCACAAGCCATCACTGCTCGACCGGATCGAATCGCTGACCGGCAAGGCGCTCGCGTGCTGGTGCGCCCCCGACGACTGCCACGGCGACGTGCTGAAGGAGGCGACCGAGCAGTGATGGTCCTGGACGACTTCGTGATGCTCGGCACCACCGTGCCCGAGCCGAACAGCGACGGCCGGGTGTTCGTCTGCTCGGCCGGCTACTCGGCCACGCTGCGGAGCCTCGTCCGGGTGTACCCGCTCGCCCGGCACGGCGCCCCCGCCCGCTGGTCGGTCAACACTGTCCGCCTGGAGCGGAACCCGCGCGACTCCCGGCCCGAGTCCTACCGGCTCGCCGGAGACCGCCGCCCCGGCGTGCACCAGCACATCAACCGGGTCTTCGAGGCGACCGGCACCGTACCGCGGACCGCCCGCGCCGAGCTGCTGCGCCGCTGCACCGTGTCATCCATCGCCGAGGCGAACGACCGCCGGCTGTCGCTGGCGATCCTGCACGCCGACGCGATGGAGCTGGAGTTCGAGCACAACCCCGCCTCCCCGGACTCCCCGCAGCTCGCCCTGTTCGACGTCGGTACGGAGATCCCGGCCGGCGCCCGACGGTTCCCGTACATCCCGCGCCTGCGGTTCGCCGACGACCGCGGCCCGCACCGGCTGATGCTCCGCGACTGGGGCGTCTACGAGCTGATGCGCAAGCACAACAACCTCACCCAGTTGTCGGACACCCAGCGGCGCCGCTACGTCGGCGAGGCTCTCCACCTCGATCCGTCGTGCTCGCTGCTGGTCGGCAACCTCAACAACCAGCGGACGGCCTGGCTCGTGATCTCGGTCCTCCGGGGCCTGCGGGCCGCCCCGTCGCTGTTCGACGCGATGGAGACCGCCGCATGACGTGGTTCAAGGTGGACGACACGTTCCACGCACACCCCAAGGTGCTCGCCACCGACCCGGCCGCGCTGGGTCTGTGGGTGGTCGCTGGGGCCTGGTCGAGCGCGCACCTCACCGAGGGATTCGTGCCAGACCACGCCTTGCCGCGGCTGCTCCCGGACTCGGTGCCGCTGGCTCGGAAGCTGGTCGCCGCCGGGCTGTGGCGTCGGGTCCGTGGAGGCCACCAGTTCCACGATTGGACGGACTACAACCCGGCCGCGAGCGACGTTCGAGCGATGCGCGAGAAGCGCGCGGCAGCCGGGCGGAAAGGTGGCCTGGCCAGCGGAAAGACCCGAAGCAACCAGGGAAGCAAAACCGAAGCACTTGCTTCGCCAATCGTTGAACCCCCGACCCGACCCGACCCGACCCCTATAGGGGGGCGCTCTTCGTACGTAGCTAGCGGTAGCGCGCGCGAAGAGCCGCCCCCCTCCCGATGCCCCGAACACCTCGACACCCCGGCCGACGGACCCTGCGGACCATGCGGCGACGCCCGACGCGCCCGCCAGCAGCACGACCGCGACCAGGCCGCCGCCGAAGCCCGCCGCATCGCCGAAGCACCCCGCTGCCGCAAACACCGCGGCCAGCTGGCCGGCTCGTGCGGCCCCTGCCGATCCGAACGCCTCGCCCGAGAGGAGGCCTGACCATGCCCGCCGCCCGATTCGCCGGCGAGTTCCGCGCCCAACGCTTCCAGCCCGACGCCTACCCGCGCTGGCTCCACCAGACCGACCAGACACCCGCCTGCCAGGGCGCCGACCCCGAGATCTTCTTCCCGGAAAAAGGCCCCACCGCGTCCGCACCGGCCCGCGCCATCTGCGACCGCTGCCCGCTGCTGGCCCGCTGCCGCAGCTGGGCGCTCGACCAGCCGACCGCCGACCTGCACGGCGTGTGGGGCGGCATGACCCAGTACGAGCGCGAGGCGTACCACCGCCGTCTGCGCGCGGCCCAGCGAGCCCAGGAGGCAGCGTGACCACCACCGACGACACTCGCGACCAGCAGCCCGTCACCGTCACCATCACCACCTCCGGCGCCTCGGTCACCATCACCGCCACCGCCGACCTCGACGCGGTCACCGCCCGGGCCACCGCGATGCACACCGAGGCGCACGGCCGCTGCGTCGCCGCGCCCCGCGACCTCGGGGGCGTGCTGTGACCACCGACGACTTCGAGCGCCGCTGGCGCGCCGCCGCCAACGCCGACCCGGGCCACGCCACCTACCGCGAGGCCGTGCCCGGCTACCGCCCCGGGTCCGCCGTGGGGCGCCGAACGGGGGCGAACCCGTACCCGAGTGAGGGTCCGGCCGATCCGGACGCTCTACGGCCCGCTGAGACGGCCGAGCCCTACATCGGCGACCCCTGGACCGCCGAACCCGACGACGCCGCCGTAGCCGTCGGCCAAGCCGCCGGAACGATGACCGTCGTCTGGCGCCGGCCCGCCGGCCCCCCGGTCACCGTCGAAGAGATTCGCCAGCTGTCCGCCGCGATCGAGCGGGACCCGGCGACGGACCTCAACGCCGACGCCGTGCGCGACCTCGCCGGCCCGGCCAAGCTCGCCACCGACGACGCCGTGTCCGCGCTCCGCAACGCCATCAACAGCAGCGGCCGACTCCGCCGCTCGTGGAGCTGGCGTCGGTGGTGGTGGCGGTGACTCACCCACCGACCCGGCCGTGGGCGCTCGCCTGCGGCATCTGCCTACGACTACGCCGCGCCGTACGCGGCTGGCTGATCTGCGACCAGTGCGACCGGCCGATCCCGACCGGCAAGGAGGCGTGACGATGCCGAGCCCCACCCCTCGGCGGCCCGCCGACTGCCACCCCGGCAGGCCCAGCCACGCACGCGGCAAGTGCGTCAACTGCTACGCCCGCGACTACACCAGGGCCCGACGGAACCACACCACCCCGCCCGGCTGGCGCCCCCTGATCGATCTCGACCTCGGTCACGCCTGCCAGTACGGCTACCACCGGCCCGCTGTGCGCGTGGTCGACGGCCCGCCGGACCAGCTCGACGGCTGGATCTCGCGACCCCGCATCACCGCCGCCGTCGCCAAGGTGCTCAGCGACGGTGCCGCCCGCACCACCACCGAGCTGGCCGACGACCTCGGCCTCACCGAGCAAGAGCGCTACGGCCCGCTCGCCCGGGCCCTGGCGCGGATGGCCGAAAGCGGCGACGTGCACCGGCTGCCCCGGCCCGGCAAATCCACGATCTGGAGGCTCGCAGCGTGATCGAGTGCGCCATCTGCCAGCGCGACGCCGGAACCGCGTACGCGTGCACCGGCTGCGGCGGTCGGGCGCTGCGGCAGCTCGCCGCCGTTGCCGACCTCACCCCGGCCGCCCGCGCCGTCGCCGCCGGGCTCACCAGCCGGGGCACCACCGTCGGCGGTGGCGGCGGTCGCGGCCGGCTTCCGCTCGACCTCGGCGCGACCGCCCGGCTCGACCAGACGCAGACGGTGCTGACCGCGCTGGTACGCGAGATCGCCGCCGAACGCGGCATCCCGGTGCCGGCCGGCGCCGACCCGCTGGTGACCGCCGCCCGCTGGCTGACCGCCCAGCTCGACTGGCTGCGGCACCGCGCACCCGAGGACTACCTCGGCCCGACGCAGGCGTTCGCGGACATCAGCGCCGCCGCCCGGGTCATCACCTCCGTGGTCGACGGGCCGGGCGACCGGCGATGGCTCGGCCAGTGCGGAGCAGAGACCGACGACGGCGAGTGCCGGGCCGACCTGCACGCGCGGGCGTACGCGGCGACCGCGACCTGCCGGGCGTGCGGCGCGGTGGTGGACGTGGCCACCCGGCGGGCCGAGCTTGGCTCGCTGGTACGCGGCTACTCGTACACCGCCGCCGAGATCGCCGCCGCGTACCCGATCCGGGCCGCGCGGATCCGCCAGTGGGCGTCACGCGGGCGGATCGTCGCGACGGGCGAGCATCACGGCCGGCCGACGTACGACCTGGGCGACGTGCTGAAGCGGGCCGCGCTGGAGGATGCGCGGCGCGCCGAGCGCAAGGCTGACCAGGAGCGTAGCCAGTGCGAGGCGGTGAGTAGTGGTGCGGCTTGACGCGAGATCACGAGGGGTGTCACACTCGGGTTCTGCGGATCGACGCTGCCCGGAAACGGGATCCGACCGCATCGCCTGTGTCTCGCCGGGGCGTCGTGTCGGCGAGCAATCGGGACCTCCGCGCATTCGCCCCGGGTCCCTCACCTCTCGCGAAGTAGGCCCCGAACCGTTCCAGCGGTCCGGGGCCTTCGCGTACCCGACTTCAGGGAGTCGAGCACATGCCCAAGCGTAAGGCCACCGGACGCCTCTTCCGGAGTGCGGCCAACAAGTACTACCACCGACAGGCGGCCACCGCCGAGCAAGACCGCAAGCGCCTGATTCACGAGGCGCTGCGCGACCTGACCGGGACCGAGGTCATCTACGCGATCCGGTGCCCGGATGGCCTGATCAAGGTGGGCCACACGGCCGACCTGGCGAGCCGGCGTCGCGCGTACGGCTCCGACCCGTCGATCGTCCTCGCCGTCCGGCCCGGCACGCTGGCCGAGGAACAGGCGATCCACGTCCGGTTGCGCCCGAGTGTTGCGCACGGGCAGGAGTACTACCACCCGACGCCCGAGGTGTTGGCCTTCGTCAACGAGATCCGGACGTCGTGCGGAGTTGAGCCCGTGGCGGTGCCGTGATGCCGCAGGGGTACATCTCCGCCAAGGCGGCGGCGAAGCGACTGGGCGTTGGTCGCGAGCTGATCGAGGGCTTGGTAGCCGGCAAGCAGATCGAGGGCATCGAGGTCGAAGGCAAGTCTGGCGCCAAGACCATCATGGTGAAGAGCGAGGCACTCCGGGATCTGGAGGCCAAGGTGCGAGGCGCTGCGACGTGAGCGAGGCGTGGCGTGCGCTCGGTGGACGCAGGCGCACGCTCGCACGCCAGGTGTACGCACGGGACAGGGCCACGCCCGGCTACCTCTGCCACTGCGGACGGCCCATCGACTGGACGCTGGCGTGGCCCGACCCGATGAGCAAGAGCGTCGACCACGTGCACGAGACGCAGGATGGTGGCGCACTGACCAGCCTGGACAACCTGGCCACTGCCCACCTTGGGTGCAACAGCAGCAAGGGCGCGCAGCGTAGGCGCGAGCGAGAGCGCGAGCAGCGAGCAGCGCAGGCCGTGGTCATAGCCATCGACCCACGCACCATCTGATCTACGTTTCCGCAGGTCAGGGCCTTTTTTAGGGCCCTGGCCTCGTCACCCCAGCGAAGCGGTGCCCATTTCTCTCTCCGAGATCGACACGGAGAGTTATTTCTCACCATGACGCCCGCCGGGTAGCTCCCGCCGGGAAGAGGGCCCCACGTCTCCCGGCGTGGGGCTTTCGCATTCCGGGAGTTCGATATGACAAGGAAGCCAGACACCCCGTGCGCCGGCTGCGGCAAGCTGTTGTACACGGCGCAAGGCTCGCTGCCCGCCGGTAAGCGACGCTGCCAGAAGTGCCGAGGTGCCGGCGCTGCGGGACGGCCCGGGAAGCCGGGCAATCTTCCCGGCCGTCACGGAACGGCGTGGCGAAAGCTGCGCAGGCAGGTCATCGCCGAAGAGACGAACTGCTTCCGGTGCACCGGCCCGGTCGACAAGGCGCTGAGGTTCCCACACCCCGATTCGCCGAGCGTTGACCATGTGGTGGACGTCGCGGCCGGCGGCGCGCCGCTGGACCGAGCGAACGTCCGGCTGGCGCACTTCGGGTGTAACTCGGCGGACGGCGCGACGAAGCGACGCCGGACCGATGGTGAGCGAGTTCGTGGCTTGTCCCCAGCCCGAGCGAGAGAGGCACTCATGGCGGCGAACAGGGTGGACGCAGACGAGACGCGGACTTTCCTGGCGCGCATCCGCGACAAGCTGGCCACCGAGATGGAGGCGGCGAGCGGTCGCGACTCCGTGGTAATCGCGAAGGAGCTGCGCGCGGTCGTTGCGGCCATCGCCGAGCTGGAAGCACCGACCGCCGAGCCGGATGCGCCGGAGCCCGACGGGGAGGTGGCCACCGGTGACCCCGTCGACCAGCTCCGCGCTCGCCGCGAGAAGAGGCGCGCAGACGCCGCGGATAGCGAACTACCCGCCGTACACGAGCAGCTCGGCGGCTGAGGCGATCGAACTCGCCGAGTCCGCCGGCCTGCGCCTGGACGACTGGCAGCGGTACGTGCTCCAGCACGGCCTCGGCGAGCACCGAGGCCGGTGGGCCGCGACCCGGGTCGGTTGCTGGGTGCCGCGCCAGAACGGCAAGGGCGGCATCATCGAGGCGCTGGAGCTGTTCTGGCTGTTCCTGGCCGGTGAGCGGCTGATCCTGCACAGCGCGCACGAGTACAAGACCGCACAGGAGGGTTTCCTCCGCCTCAAGGAGCTGATCGAGCGCTGTCCGGACCTGGACGCCAAGGTGGACCGGTACTGGCAGGCGAACGGCGAACAGGGCATCTCGCTGACCCGGAAGGCCGGTGGGGCGCGGCTGCGATTCGTGGCCCGGTCGCGGACGTCTGGCCGAGGCTTCTCCGGGGACAAGAACATCCTGGACGAGGGCCAGGAGCTGACCGAACAGCAAATCGCGGCCCTGATGCCGACGATCTCGGCCCGGCCGGACCCGCAGATCTGGTTCTTCGGTACACCGCCGGAGCTGCCCGACGCCTGGGCGTACCGCCTGAAGGCGGACGGCGAGGCAGGTAGGCCGCGGCTGGCGTGGTTCGACTGGGGCGCCGACCTCGATCTGGACAACCCAGTGGACCGGCTCCGGCTGGACGACCGGGATCTCTGGTACGCAACGAATCCGGCGATGGGCATCCGAATCCTCGAGGCCACCGTCGAAGACGAGCGGGCCGAGTCGGGCCTGGGCGAGAAGTTCGCGCACGAGCGGCTCGGCGTATGGTTGCCGGCCGCCGTGCCGGGTGCGGTGCTCGACCCGGCGATGTGGTCGAAAATGCTGGACCGGGAGTCGCGCCGCGGCGACGGCGAGCCGGTGATGCTGGCCTTCGACGTGACGCCTCTGCGGGACCACGCGACGATCGGCCTGTACGCGCTGCGGGACGACGGCCGGGAGCACATGCAGCTCATCGACCACCGACCCGGGACGGACTGGCTGGTGCCGCGGCTGGTGGAGCTGCGCGAGGTACTCGACCCGATCGGCATCGCGTACGACCAGAAGAACGGCGCGCACACGTTCCTGCCCGACCTGCGAGAGCACGGCATCGAACGGCCGCAGGACCGCGAGGAATGGGACCAGGATCCGAAGCGCGGTGACCTGTTGGAGCTGGACACCGCCGCTGCGGTTGATGCGGTCGGCCAGTTCATCGACGGCTTCCGGGCACCCCCGATCGAGATCGACGGAACGGCGGTGCCGCGGATGGCACACCTCGGACAGGAGCCGCTCGACGTGGCGGTGCGCGGCGCGGTGGCCCGCCCGATTGGCGACGCGGGCCAAATCGGGTGGGGCCGGCGGGCGTCCGAGGTGGATATCGGGCCGCTGTGCGCGGTGACCGAAGCTCGGTACGGCTACCGGCTCTGGGTGGACGTCGTTCTGGGCGACTACGACGTGGCTGACAGCGTCTTCTGAGGGGAGGCACGGTGAACAGGATCGCTACGACTCTCCTTGACCTTGCGGGCTTGCTGCTGGTGGCTGCCGGCGCGTACTACCTCGCCGAGCCGGCGATGGGCCGCGCGGCGCTGCTGGTGGCCGGCGGCGTGCTGCTCGGCGGGTCGCAGCTGGCGGCCCGGTTCGCCGAGTCGCGCCCCGGGGCAATGGATGGCCATTTCGGCGAGCGGCTGCGCGAGTTCGTCGCGCGGTGGACGCGCCGGCACCGTGAGGACGTGACGTGAGCCTGTTCCGCCGCGAGAAGCGGCACGCGACGATCGCGCCCGCCGATCAGCTCATCCCTGGCCGCTCCGGCGGCAAGCGTGGCGCCGTCCAGGTCACGAACGACACGGCGCTGCGCCACAGCGCGGTATGGGCCTGCCTGCGACTGCGGGCGGACCTGATGTCCACGTTTCCGGTGGACACGTACCGGAAGGTCGCGGGCCAGCAGGTTGAGGTGCCGAAGCCGCCGGTACTGGTGGCGCCGGGCGGCGAGCGGTGGGACTACGTGGACTGGATGTACGCCAGCCAGTTCGATCTCGACCGCGCAGGCAACACGCTCGGCCTGATCGTCGAGCGGAACGCGCTCGGCCTGCCGGCCCGGATCGAGTTGCAGCCGATTGAGGTGTGCTCGGTGACGCAGAAGCGGGACACCGGCGCCCTGGTCTACCGACTCGACGGCAGGGAGTACGGTCCCGAACAGGTCTGGCACGAGCGTCAATTCGTGGTGGCCGGACTACCGGTGGGGTTGTCCCCGATCGCGTACGCAGCCTGGACGATCGGCGAGTACCTGTCGATCCAGCAGTTCGCGCTGGACTGGTTCGGCGGCGGCGGCGTGCCGAAGGCCCGGATGAAGAACGTGGCGAAGACGATCGACCGAAACCAGGCACAGCAGGTCAAGGACGTATACCAGGCGAGCGTCGCCAACGGCGACCTGTTCGTGCACGGGTCTGACTGGGAGTTCAGCTTCCTGCAGGCACAGAACGTCGGCATGGAGTGGATCGACGGCAAGCGGTACGGGCTGGCGGACATCTCGCGTTTCCTCGGCGCGCCGGTCGACCTGATCGAGGCGGCCATCAGTGCCCCCGGGTCAATCACCTATCAGTCGGCGTTGCAGCGGAACCTGCAGTTCCTGGTGATGCACCTCGGGCCGGCGGTGGCTCGGCGCGAGAAGAACCTGAACAAACTGCTGCCCGCACCCCGGTTCGTGAAGCTGAACACCAATGCCCTACTGCGGATGGACCCGCAGACGCAGGCGAAGGTCATCACGGAGCGGATCAACAACCGAACGTTGGCCCCGAGCGAGGCCCGCGCCTTCTACGACAAGCCGCCGCTGACACCCGAACAGGAAGCCGAGTTCGATCGCTTGTTCGGTGCGCCCCGAAGTGCGATGTCAGAGGCGGCGACCCGGGCGACGGCCGGCTGGCCGTGGGAGCAAGTCAACCCGCTCAGCGCGGCCCCGTACCCGTACCCGGACCCGAGTGAGGTGGGACAGTGACCAGCATTCACGTTCGGCGGCTGCAGAGCCGGGTCGAGCGCACTGCGGCGCGGCTTGTCGATCTGGCCGAGCGTGAGCGGCTGTCGGTGGCGGATCTGGCTGGCGCCCGGCTGCCCTGGTATGCCGTGCGCAACCAGGCCGGTAACGAGGACGGCGACGGCGATGGCTTCGCCACGGTCTTCATCTTCGATGAAATCGGCGGGTCGCTCGGGGTCACCGCGAAGCAGTTCGTGGCCGAGTTGGAGGAGATCACCGCACCGGTGATCCGGCTACGGATCAACTCCCCGGGCGGGTCGGTATTCGACGCGATCGCCATCTACAACGCGCTGAAGCACCACCCGGCGCGCGTCGAGGTGTACGTGGACTCGCTGGCCGCGTCGGCAGCCTCGGTGATCGCCACTGCTGGTGACGAGGTCATCATGATGCCCGGCTCGCAGTTGATGATCCACGACGCTTCGGCGCTGGAGGACGGCAACGCCGAGGACCACGGCAAGATGCAGACGTTCCTCGATCGGCAGTCGGAAAACATCGCCGACCTGTACCAGATGAAGGGCGGCGGCACTCTCGCCGAGTGGCGCGATCTGATGAAGGCCGAGACGTGGATGTTCGCCCGCGAGGCCGTCCAGATGGGCCTCGCCGACCGGATATCGGAGTACGGGCCGGTCTCCGGTGACGCCGACCTCGAAGAGCGCATGCAGCGCCGCCACGATCTGGGCTACTACCGGTACGCCGGCCGCCGGGCGGCCCCTGCGCCAACCTCGCATCGGATCGCCATCAGCACCGATGGCGCCCGGACGTCGGCGCGCGACAGCTCCAGTGACGGCGAGCGTCGGCTCGCCGCGCAGCAACGGGCAGCCGCCGGGCCACGGCGGCGCGGTGCGGAGCAGTCGTCGGCGCGGATGGCCGCGTTCCCGGCCACCCTGCGAGCCGAGCTGGTCGAGCACGGTGGTCAGCAGCGGTACCACGTCACCGGGCACGCCTCCGTCGTCGAGACGCCGTACGAGATGTGGGACGCCCACGGCCCGTACATGGAGGTCATCGACGCCCGGGCGTTCGACCGCACCCTGGCCGCCGGGCCCGACGTGGCGTTTCTGGTCAACCACCGTGGCGTGACGATGGCCCGCACCACGAACGGCAGTCTCAAGCTCTCCATGGACGGCGTCGGGCTGGCCGTGGAGGCGTGGCTCAACCCGAAGCGGCAGGACGTCACCGACCTGGTCGTGGCGATCCAGGACCGCGACATCACCGAGATGAGCTTCGCGTTCATGCTCGGCGACGGCGGCGGCAAGTGGTCCTCGGATTTCAGTGAATTCCGGGTCACCGACGCCGATATCGACCGCGGCGACGTGTCCGCCGTCAACTACGGCGCCAACCCGTACACCGACGTGGCGGCCCGCGCCCGCGAAGTTCTCGCTGACCTGGATCACCTACCGGCCGGTGCCGCTCGCGCCGCCATGGCGCGGTTGAAGCTCCGCGCCGACCTGACTCCCGCAACTCCCCCCGCTGCGCCCGTTCGGGCTGTCGATGCGGGCGATTCGGCGGGCCGCAGCCTCGTGCACGTCGCGGCGCTGCTCGACGAGGACTGATCCGGCACTCAGACCGGGCCTCACTGCACCATCCAACTCACGCGCACACCGGCCGGCACTCAGACCGCGCCGATGGCTGCACGCACGCTCGCCGACGGTCAGATCGGTAGCGCACGACAGCGCACGCGGAGGCAATCCCCAACCGCTGCGACCGAAGGAAAATCGATGACTCTCGACGAGCTGATTCTCTCCATTGAGGTGGAGAGGGAGCAGGCCACCAAGAAGCGCGACCGCGCGGTGGCCGAGGTGAAGACGATCCTGGCGAAGGCCCGCAACGAGGGCCGCGCCAACCTCACGGAGGAGGAGGACGCCGACTGCCAGACGGCGTTCAAGCGCCGCGACCAGGCCAAGGCCGAACTCGCCGGCATCGAGCAGAAGCTCGACAACGCCCAGCGGGCGAAGGCGGCCGAGGAGGAGGTCGAGATCGGCCTGCTGGAGCGCCGCGCCGACCCGAAGACCGCCTCGGCGAAGCCGGCGTACGACCGGGTGGCCCGGATCGGCACCGAGGAGCGCACCTACCACCGCGGCAACACCCGCGGCGGTGGCCCGTTCATCCGCGACGTGGTCAACCAGTTCCTGTACCGGGACCTGGAGGCCGAGCAGCGACTTGCCCGGCACATGCAGGAAGAGCGGGTCGAGCGCGGCCAGTACCTGGAGCGGGCGGTCGGCACCGGCGCGTTCGCCGGCCTGACCGTGCCGGCCTACCTCACCGAGCTGTACGCCCCGGCGGTGGCCGCGCGTCGGCCGTTCGCGGACGCGATGACGAAGCTGGACCTGCCGCCGTCGGGCATGACGGTGAACATCTCCCGCATCACCACCGCCTCGGGCACCGCCCTGCAGTCCTCGGAGAACAGCGCCGTCCAGGAGACGAACATGGACGACACGCTGCTGACCGAGAACGTGCAGACCGCGGCCGGCCAGCAGACGCTGTCCCGCCAGGCGATCGACCGGGGCACCGGCATCGAGGACGTCGTGATGCGCGACCTGCAGCGCCGGTACGCGACCACGCTCGACTCGACGATCATCAACCAGGCCACCACCGGCCTGACGAACATCGCGACGGGCATCACGACCGACGACACCACCCCGACCGCCGCCGAGCTGTACCCGAAGATCCTGCAGGGCGCGTCGGCGTCGGAGGCGGCGCTGCTCGGCCAGGCCGACCCGGACCTGGTGCTGATGCACCCCCGGCGCTGGTACTGGTTCCAGGCGGCGCTGACGACCTCGTGGCCGCTGATCGGTCAGCCCGGCATCGCCACCCAGCAGGGTGGTGTGAACTACGGCGAGATCTACGGCTCCGGCTTCCGCGGCCTGCTGCCGAACGGCATGCCGGTCGTGGCCGACGCCAACGTGCCGACGAACCTGGGCGGCGCCACCAACCAGGACGAGATCTACGTGGTGCCGCGTGACGAGTCGTTCCTGTGGGAGGACCCGGGCGCGCCGCAGTTCATTCGGGCCGAGCAGGCGGCGGCGGCGAACCTCGGCGTCCTGCTGGTGTTGTACGGCTACTTCGCGTACACGATGCGCCGGTACAGCAACTCGCACCAGAAGTTGTCCGGCACCGCGCTGGTCACGCCGAGCTTCTGAGCATCCGATGAGGCTGATCCGCTCGTTCCCGACGACCGTGCCGCCCGGCCGGGCCCATGTGGTCGACGGGATCGAGCGGCTGCTTCTGGAGCGGTACGACTACACCCCGCTCGGCGACATCGACGACGACGTGCTGCTCATCGAGTGGGACCTCGCCGTCGGCCAGGAGCAGCTCCTGGCGTTCGCCGAGCGGGCCGCCGGCCAGTCCGAAGACGTGCTGGTCGCGCCGTACCGGTTGTATGCCGGCAACTACACCTCCCGAAGCCTTCGGGAGACGGTGTGGGCGCACCGGAGGTGGCCGGACTACCGGCATGTGGCGACCGGCGACCCGGTTTGCAACATCTTCGGCTTCGGCCTGACCTACCTGCCCCGCAAACTCGTGCGCGGCTACCTCGACGCCCGTGCCGCCGCATCCGACGGCAACACGTGGGGTTTCAGCGACGGGAGCTTCTCCGGCTGGCACCACCGCTGCGTGAAGCCCAATGTGCCGATCGCCTGGGACGTCCAGCCGGTGCATCTGAACTACCAGCTGCCATTCCGACGGGAAGGAACCTGATGAGCACCGAAGACACCGTGCCGGCCGCCGGCACCGACGTCGACTCGCGGAAGCGGGCGCTGAAGATTCAGCTCGCCACAGCCGAGGCCACCGGCGACGGCCCCGCCGCGCGGCGGCTGCGCGGCCAGCTCGACGCGCTCGGCCGCGAGGTGGCGGCGAAGGACCGCGAGGCGGCGGCGCAGACCGAACCGGAGACGGCGACTTCCGCCCCGACCGGCCGTACCACGGGTCCGGCGAAGAGCACCACGGCGAGCAAGTAGCCCACCCCCGCGCGATGGGGCCCGAACCCGGCCGACCGGGCGGGCCCCGTGGCGCATCTACCCCCACCTACCACCCGAGGTGCCCATGCAAGCCCGTACCCACTGCGGCGGCTGCGGTGCCGCCGACCTGATGCCGTTCCTGGATCTCGGCAGCACCCCGCTGGCCGACGCCTTCCCGTTCACCGCGGACACCGTTCAGCAGACCTACCCGCTGCGGGTCGCGGTGTGCCCGGCGTGCTGGCTGGTGCAGCTCCTGGACGTGGTGCCCGACGGCGAGCTTTACGGCGCCGACTACGGCTTCTACAGCTCGACCTCGCCGAGCATCCGCGTGTACGACGCCGAGTTCGCCCGGTGGGCGCTGGCCCGGTTCCCAAACGAGATCAAGCGCGGCGTGGTGGAGGTGGCGTGCAACGACGGTTCGCTGCTCCAGCACTTCGCGGCGGCTACATCCGGCCCCGTCTGGGGCGTCGAGCCGGCGCTCGGCCCGTACGAGGCGGCAACCGCCCGGGGCCTGAACGTGCTCGGCGAGCCGTTCCGCCGCATCGTTGCGGAGAGCCACGTGGACGAGTTCGGTTCCGGCGGTCTGGTGATCGCGAAGAACGTTGCCGCGCACGTCGCCGACCTGCCCGACTTCCTCGCCGGGATCGCGCACCTCATCGGCGACGACGGCGCGGCGGTCATCGAGGTCCAGGACGTCGCCGCGCTGCTGCTCGGCAACCAGATCGACCACGTCTACCACGAGCACCGCTTCTACTTCAGCGCGACCAGCCTGTACGCCGCCCTGACCTACGCCGGGATGGTCGTCACGGACATCGAGCGGACGCCCGCGCAGGGCGGCAGCCTCAGGGTGACGGCCCGATCCCGGACCGCCGCGAGCAGCTCCGGCCCGAAGCTGGAGCCGATGTTGCTCGGCGACGCGTGGTTGCGGCTGTCGGCAACGTACGGCGCGATGCAGGGGCGTGCGGCGGCGCTGCGCGCCCGGCTGCTGGATCTGCTCGACGCCGAGCGTGTCGCCGGCCGGACGGTCGCCGGGTACGCCGCGACCGCGAAGTCGTGCACGCTGCTGAACTTCTGCGGGATCGGCCCGGACCGGCTGGCGTACGTCTCCGACACAACGCCGCACAAGGTCGGCCGGTTTACGCCCGGTACGCACATCCCGATCTACAGCCCGGAGGACCCCGCTTCCTCGGACACCTACCTGTTGCTGGCCTGGAACTACCTCGGCGACGTGCTGCGCCGTGAGCGGGAGTTCGTCGAGCGCGGCGGCCGGTTCATCGTCCCCATCCCCTCCCCGGTGGTGATCTGAGTGGAGATTCGGAAGATGGCCGTCGTGCTGCCGGTCAGCGCCGAGGTGGCGGCCGACACGTTCGACGCCGGCCGAGCGTTCGCCCGGTACCTGAATGCGACCCCGGAGCAGCGCGCCGAGTGGGAGCGCCAGGCGGCCGACCAGCGCCGCGCCGAGCGTGAGGCCGCGACGCCGGTAGCGCTCACTCTGGACGTGCTGCTGGACAAGCTCGGGTGGTCACGCGAGTACGCCGAGCACGTCGTGCAGCCGTACTGCCGGTGCGAGGACACCCGCGACGGGTGGGAACGGTGCCAGCACGCGGACGATCTGGGGCTGGACCGATGAGGGCGCTCATCACCGGCGTGACCGGACAGGACGGCTCCTACCTCGCCGAGCAGCTTGCCGCCGACGGGCACGAGGTGTACGGCCTCATCCGGGGCCAGCGGAACCCGCGACGGGCCTGGATCGAGGGCCTCGTACCCGGCATCCGCCTGGTCGACGGCGACCTACTCGACCAGTCGAGCCTGCAGCACGTCCTCGCCGCCGTCCGGCCCGAGGTGGTCTACAACCTCGGGGCGCTGACGTACGTCGGCATGAGCTGGCAGCAGCCGGCCGTGATGACCGAGGTGACCGGGCTCGGCGTGCTGCGGCTGCTGGAGGCAATCCGGGTGGTTGACCCGGCGATCCGGCTGGTGCACGCGTCCAGCAGCGAGATGTTCGGCGCGGTGCGGGAGATGCCGCAGAACGAGCTGACGCCGTTCAACCCGCGCTCGCCGTACGGCGTCGCGAAGGTGTTCGCGCACCACACGGTGGTGAACTACCGCGAGTCGTACGGGCTGCACGCCAGCACCGCGATGATGTTCAACCACGAGTCGCCCCGGCGCGGTCCGGAGTTCGTGACCCGCAAGGTGTCGCTGGCCGCCGCTGCGATCGCGACCGGCCGGCAGTTCCGGTTGTCGCTCGGCAACCTGGACGCCCGGCGCGACTGGGGATGGGCGCCGGACTACATGCGGGCGCTGCCGTTGATGGCGGCCCGGCCGGAGCCCGGCGACTGGGTGCTGGCGACCGGCGAGACGCGCTCGGTGCGCGAGCTGGTCGAGACCGCATTCGCCGTCGCTGGGCTGGCCTGGCGCCGGTACGTCCGGGTCGACCCGGCGCTGTACCGGCCGGCCGACGTGGAGGTGCTCTGCGGGGACGCGAGCAAGGCGGCGGCCGAGCTGAACTGGAAGCCGACGGTGGGATTCGCCGAGCTGGTGGCCCGGCTGGTCGACCACGACCTGAGGGAGGCGCGGTGAAGGTGCTCTCCCCGGCGGTCACGATCGTGCTGGCCAGCCACATGAAGCCGTACCTGCGCGACTCGATCGAGTCGGTGCTTGCCCAGACCCGCCGCGACATGCAGGTGCTGGTGGTCGACTCCGGCCAGTGGATCGGGCAGACCGACGGCCGGTCCGCGCAGATGGCCAGCATCTACGCCGAGTACCACGGACACCCGCTGATCGAGTGGGTGACGACCGGCGAGGGCCCGGAGCTGCGCCGGCACCGGTGCCCGATCGGCTGGACGACGAACGAGGTGATCCGGGCCGGCCTGATCCGGGGTCGGTACGTCAGCACCTTCTACGACGACGACCAGTACGGTCCGACGTTCGTGCAGCGGATGGCCGGCTACCTGGACGACCACCCGGACGCCCGTGCGGTCTGGTGCTCACAGGACCGGGTGCGGCTCGACCCGGACGGCACGGAGACGCTGGTCGGGGTGATCCGGGCGAACGGGCCGCGCGGTCCGGGGCAGTTCGACTGCCAGGTCGACGGGGCGCAGATCATGATCCGGCGCGAGGTGCTGGACGCGATCGGCGACCCGTGGCTTCCGGAGGACCCGGGCGACTCGTGCCGGCACTCCGACGGCATCTTCCTGGAGCGGCTGGCCAGCGTGGTCGGCACGGTGCCGGCGATCGGCGAGGTGCTGCTACGGCACCGGTTCACGCCGCTGTCGACGTACACGCCGAGCCCGAGATGAGACTCCCGCCGGCCGGGGGGTGGCCCGGCCGGCGGGGCTGACGCTAGGAGCGTGGCGCGTGGCGACTCCCGCCGCATCGATCTTCGGAGACCAGGTGCCGGTCGTCACCAGCGCGGTCGACGTGACCGCGTTCACGCTCGGCACGAAGTGGTCGGCGAGCGTCCGCGGTGCAATCACCCACGGCCGCTGGTACTTCCCCGACGTGGCACCGGATGGGCCGACCGCCTGGGTGCTGTATGACGAGGTCACCGAGGCCGAGATCGCCCGGGCGGAGTTCACCGATACCGCCCCGGGCTGGCGGACGGTGGCCCTGGATCCGCCGGTCGTCTACTCCACCCCGGGCACGGTCATGGTCGCCGCGGTGGAGGCCGTCACCCGGTACGTGGCGACGGCGGGGCTCTTCGCCGACGGGCCGGTCATCAGCGGCCCGCTGACAGCGCCGGGCGATGGGGACAACGGCCGGGTCGGCATCGGTGCCGGCTACCCGCCGTCGACCTTCGGCGACACCTGCTACTTCGCCGATCTGCTCTTCGCGCCGTCCCTGTCGGCCGGTCCGCGGATCACCACCGGCACGCCGCCGGGTCGGATCACCAGCAGCACGCCGGGGAGGTGGAGATGAGCGCCCGCGACGTGGGGGATCAGATTGACATCCGGTACGAGGTGCGCGACGCCGACGGGGACCTGACGGCGGCGACCGTCTCGGTGGCAGTGACGCAGCCCGACGGCACCCTGCTGTCTCCGGCGCCGGTCGTGTCCACTCCGAGCGTCGGCATCTACGACGCCGGGTTCGTTGCGGACCAGGCCGGCCCATGGCGGTGGACCTGGACGGCGGCGGGCGCGGTCACGGACGTCAGCCACGGCCAGGTCGACGTCGGCGACCCGTCGATCGGCACGTACGCGACCCTGTCGCAGCTCCGCTCCATGCCGAAGATCACGACGTCGGACCGGGACGCGCTGCTCCAGGTGGCGTTGTCGGCGGCGGCCCGGGGCATCGACGGGGTGACCGGTCGCCGGGACGGCGGTTTCTACCGGGACTCGACGTCGAGCGCCCGGCAGTACGAGGTGTGCCGCAGCACCGTGCCGACCGACCGCCGGGTAAAGCTGCTGGTGGACGAGATCGGCAGCACCGACGGGCTGACGGTGGAGACCGGCGACGGCACCACCTGGACCGCGGTGACCGGGCACCGGGTGGATCCGCTGAACGCGCTCGCCGACCGCCGACCGATCACCGGCCTGACCGCGTCGTCGTGGGGCCACGACCTGGTGCGGGTGACCGCCCGGTGGGGCTGGCCGGCGGTGCCGGACCAGGTGGTGCAGGCGACCCTGATTCTGGCGCTGCGGCTGTACGGCCGGAAGGACTCGCCGACCGGCATCGCCGGGGACGGGCAGATGGGCGTGGTCCGGCTGGCCCGGGCCGACCCGGACGTGATGAGCCTCGTGGGCCGGTACGAACTGCCCGGGATCGCCTGATGGACATCAAGAACATCCGGGCGGCGCTGGCGACAGCAGCCGGCACCGTGGTGCTGCCGGACGGCACCCGGCTCCAGGGCTACGCGCGGGTGCCGGGCTCGCCGGACCCGCCGTGCGCGTACCCGGCCCAGTCCGATGGCACCTACGGCGACACTCTCGACGACACCGTCGCGGCGACGGTGACGCTCCGGATCCTGACGGGCCGGGGCGAGGACGAGGCGGCGCAGGAGCTGCTTGACGCGCTGCTGGCCGCCGACGGCCCGTCGTCGGTCAGGGCCGCGATCGAGTCGGATCCGACGCTGGGTGGGCTGTGTTCCGACCTGGCGGTGACCGGCTGGTCGGGCTACGAGTCGTACGACGTCGGCGGGGTCGAGCGGTACGGGGCGGAGCTGACGGTGGAGGTGCTCGGGTGAAGTGGCTGGTCGTTCACCCGGGCCCGAACTTCAGCGTGGCCGACGTCTACGCCGGCTGGTGCGACGCGCTGCGCGACCTCGGTCAGAAGGTTTCCCGGTACGCGCTGGACGAACGGTTGACGCTCTACGGGTCGGTGCTGGTCGAGTGCGGGCCGGGTCAGTTCCGGCACGCCTTCGACGGCCCGGCCGCGACCGAGCGGGCGATCGACGGCCTGTACTCGCACCTCTACCGGTGGCGCCCCGACGTGCTGCTGGTCGTCAGCGGGTTCTTCGTCCCGGCCGATCTGCTTGACCTGGCCCGGTCGTACGGCACCCGGGTCGTCACGCTGCATACCGAAGAGCCGTACGAGCACGCCCGCGAGCTGGCCCTGGCTGCGCACGCCGACCTGGCGCTCGTCAACGATCCGACCAACCTGGACGCGTTCCGCGCGGTCACCCGGGCCGAGTACGTGCCGCACGCCTACCGGCCGGAGATCCACCATCCGGGGCCGCCGGCCGCCGACTGCGCCGCCGATCTGGCGTTCGTCGGGACCGGCTACCCGTCGCGGATCGCGTGGTTCGAGGCGCTGCACGGGGCCGGCGCGCTGGACGGCCTGGACGTGCTGCTCGGCGGCAACTGGCAGGCGCTCGCCGAGCCCTCGCCGCTGCGGAAGTACGTCGGCCACGACCTCGAGGCGTGCCTCGAGAACACCGACGCGGCGGACATCTACCGGTCCGCCCGGGTCGGCGTCAACCTCTACCGGCGCGAGGCCGAAACCGAGGCGCTCGCTGCCGGCTGGGCGATGGGTCCGCGCGAGGTGGAGATGGCCGCGTGCGGCATGTACTACCTTCGCGACCCGCGCGGCGAGGGTGACGAGCTGCTGTCGATGCTGCCGCGCTTCGCCTCGCCCGGCGAGGCCGCCGAGCAACTCCGGTGGGCGCTCGCACACCCAGACTCCTGTGCCGCGACCGCCCGCGCTGCCCGGGAAGCGGTCGCCGACCGCACGTTCCGAAACCACGCCGCGCTGTTGCTGCGCTGGCTCGACAGGAAGGACTGACCATGGCAAGGCTGCATGGCCGGCGCGGGCGGGTCTACATGGGCATCGCCAGCGACACGGCGGAAGCGTCACCATTGCCGTTCATCGCCACCTGGAGCATGAACTTCGTGACGGACAAGCAGGACGTCACTGCGATGGAGGACACCAACAAGGTCTACGTGGCGGGTCTGCCCGACGCGTCCGGCGAGTTCGGCGGCTTCTACGACGACGCGACCGCCCAGACCTACACCGCCGCGACCGACGGCCAGCCGCGCAAGTTCTACCTCTACCCCGACCGGTCGACCAACACCAAGTACTTCTTCGGCACCGTGCTCCCCGACTTCTCGGTGAACGCTGGTGTCTCGGCCGCCGCCGCCATCTCGGCGAGCTGGAACGCGGCGAGCAGCATCGTCAAGGTCGGCTGACCGGTGTCGGGCGTGTCCGGGTGGCCCGAACTGGGCGAGGTCGCCCGGGCCGCCCGGCTCGCCGGCGGCAAGGTGCTGCCGGAGATGCGCAAGGGCCTGAACAAGATGGGCCCGCCCGCGAAGAAGGCCGTACAGGAGTCGGCGCTGGCGAAGCTGCCGAAGTCGGGCGGCTTCGCGGCCACCATGCACCGGGCGATCCGGATGCGCGTGAAGTCGGACCTGGGCCTGTCCACGGCCGGCGTAACGCTGGTGACGACCGCCGCCGGCCGGGGCCGTCTGCGGCACATCGGCGCCATTAACTCCGGCCGGCTGCGGCACCCGGTCTACGGCCACCGGACCCGCTGGGTGACGCAGCGCGTACCCGAGGGCTTCTGGGACGACGCGATGGACAAGACCAGCGACGTCGCGCACCAGCGCATGCGCGAGGTGCTCGACGCCACCACCCGAACCCTGAAGGGATGACACCCACCCGTGATCATCGAACTGCGTATGTGCGACGAAGACCGCGAGGTGCTGGGCGGGCCCGAGTGGGTCCAGCTCGACACCGAGCGGGTCATGGACACCCCGGCGAGGGACCTGATCCGCTGGGAGTCCGAGTGCGGCTACCCGATCGAGCAGGCGATGGCGGACATCCGCGACTCGCGACCGCCGGCCGCGTCCACGCTGGTGCTGCTCTGGCTGGCCCGCAAGCAGGGTGGTGACCTGTCCGGCGGCCAGCTCGATGATGGCCGGCCGGAGCCGTACTCGCGCCTCGCCTCCGTGCGGACGCTGCGGGTGTCGATCCGACGAGCCCGGGACGACGAGCCGGCGCCCGAGGCGGAGGCCGATGCCATCCCCCCGGAGAGCGCGCCCGCGCCCTGATCGCGGGCCGGTTCATCCGTGCCTGGCTGCGGGAGTGGGGCCCGCCCCTGGCCCATTTCTACCCCGGCCTGCCGCCACTCCGTGAGCTGTCCCCGGTGGACATCGTGGCGTACCTGGAGTGGCGCCGTGACGCGCTGACGGAGCGGCCCGACGACGGGGACGCGGTCGACTTCGACGCCGACGGGGCGGACGACTTCGGGGGGTGACCGTGGCCAGCGACAAGCGGGAGCTGCTGCTCGTCATCAAGGGCGACGACAAGGCGTCCGGACCGCTGAAGAAGGTCGGCGACGCCGCCGATGACGCCAAGGACGACCTCAAGGATCTCAACGCCGGGCTGAAGAAGCTGGACGACGCCTCCGCTGACGCCACGGCCCAGATCGCGAAGCTGCGGGCCGAAATCGCGAAGACCGGCGACCTGGAACTGGTCAAGGATCTCGCCAAGCAGGAACAGCGACTCAAGGCGTTCGCCCGCCAGCGGAAGCTGCTGCTGGGCGACTCGCAGGTCGACACCAAGGGCGTCGCTGATATCGGGGTCGGCATCGGCGCCCGGCTCGGCCCGATCGTCGTGCAAAGCCTCGGCCAGGCGGTCGGCAAGGCTGGCCCGGGGATCGCCATCGGCGCGCCGATCGTGGCCGGCGTAGCGACCTGGCTGACCTCGGCGGCCGGCGGGGCGGTGCTGGCCGGCGCCGCCGTCGGGGCCGTCGCCGGAGGCGTAAAGCTGGCGTCGAAGGACCCGCGCGTGCAGGCGGCCGGCGCCGAGATGGCCAACTCGATCGGCAACCAACTGGAGCGGGCCGCAGAGCCGTTTGTGCCGGCAACCCTCGGGGCGATCCGCACCGTCCGGTCCGGGTTCCGTGACCTCGATGACGAGCTGTCCGGCATCTTCGGCTCGGCCGCGGACTACGTGCAACCTCTGGCACGGGCGCTGGTCGGGCTCGGAAAGAACGCCGCGCCGAGCCTGGAGCGGTTGGTCCGGGCGGCCGGGCCGGTAGTGACGATGCTGGGCCGGGAACTGCCGGAGCTGGGCGACGACATCGGCTCGGCGCTGGACTCGATCAGCGACAGCGCACCGGCCGCCGCCCGGTCGCTGGGTCTGGTGCTCGACATCGCAGGGGCGGGCATCAAGACCGTCGGCGGGGCGGTCGAGCTGGCGTCGAAGGCGTTCATGTACGCCGACGTGCTGGCCGCCGCGTTCCGGGGCGGCGTCGCCGAGGCAGCCGGTACCGCCGGGGAGTACGCGACGGCGGCGGCGGAAGCCGATCGGGAGTCGACGGACTGGGCTGCCGCGCTGGCCGATCTCGGCAACAAGGCGGGCGCGGCAGCGGTCGAGGTCGAATCGCTGCACGACGCGCAGGTCCGGATCACCAACTCCAACCTGTCTGCGGCCGAGGCCAACCTCCGCGTAGCCGAGGCGATCGACGCGGTCAAGGAAGCGGCCGACGGCCGGAAGCGCGTCACTCGGGCCGAAGAGGCGGCTCTGTATGACCTGGCCCGGTCCCTGAACGAAGCTACAGCAGCGTTCGATGATCAAGGGCACAGCGCGCACCAGGCGAGCGAGCGCAACCAGCAGATCCGCCGGGACTTCATCCGGGCCGCCGAGGCGGCCGGGCACTCCCGCAAGGAGGCCGAGCGGCTGGCCAATCAGTACCTCAACATGCCCAAGGGCGCGAAGCTCACCATCACAGCGAATACGAAGCAGGCGGCCAACGCCCTGTCGGCGGTGCGGAACACGCTGAACGCGCTCGACGGCCGGGTGGCCCGCGCGTCGGTCTACATCAGCGCATACCGGAAGAACTCCCTGCCGGCGTACAGCGAGGGCGGGCCGGTGCTCGGGCCAGGCCCGAAGGGCGTCGACTCGCGGCTGGCGATGCTGGCGCCGGGTGAGTACGTGCTCTCGGCGCGGGACGTCGACAAGCTCGGCGGCTCGGCCCGGATCGATGAGTGGCGGAAGGGCCTGCACGACGCGTCCCGGCCTGCGGTGGCCGGCGGGGCGAGCATGCGCGGCGGCGGCGGCGCGGTCATCCAGCTGGCCGCCGCACCGGGCGCCCCGGGCGAGCTGGTGCGGTACCTGATGCCGTACCTACAGGTCCGGGTCCTCAACGGCTACGGCGGCTCGGCGCAGCGCGCGTTCTCTGCCGGACGGGGATAGGGGGTAGGCGGTGGCGGTCGAGTTCGTCGCGGACACGGAAACCACGAACGGCACCGCCGGCACCAGCGTGGTCGTTGCCCGCCCGTCGGGCACCGCCGCCGGGCACGTCCTGGTCGCGTACGTCGCGGCCACCAGCGTCCCGGCCATCACCGCGCCAGCCGGCTGGACCCCGATCACCTCGGTCGACGCGAGCAGCTCGGTACGCCTCTCCGGCTACTACCGGGTTGCCGACGGGAGCGAGCCGGCGTCGTGGACGTGGACGCTCGGCAGCTCCCAGCGGGCATGGGGGTGGGTCGGCGCGTACTCGGGCGTCGACACCACCAGCGTTCTGGGCGAGACGGACACCGAGGCCGACACCTCGGCGGGCACCTCGTGGAGCGGGCCGCGGGCGGACGCGACTACGGGCACCCGGTACGTCGCCGCCCTGGCGACGGTCCGGACCGCCAGCGGCGTGGCGACCACGTCGACCGTCTCCGGTGGTAGCGAGCGGGCCGACCTGTCGACCAACGGCGGGGCGGGCACGGACATCGCCGCGGCGGTCGCCGACGGCGGGTACACCGGCTACCTGGAGGACGTGTCGTACCTGCCGGGCTGGACCACCAGCCAGTCCTGCACGGCCGGCGCGATGGTCCTCGCCGTGCTGTCGCCTGCGATGGTGCCGTACGGCGGCGGGCCGGACATCGCGCCGACGATCGAGGCCGCCTGGGGTGCTGACCCGGACGGCGACCCGGACGACTGGACGTGGGCGCCGCTGACCGGGGTGCTGGTGGAGGCGGGCATCACGATCGACGTCGGCCTGGGCCCGGAGGCTCCGCCGTCGGGCCTGGTGGCGCCGCCGACGCACGTCAGCTTCACTTTGCGCAACGCTGACGGCCGTTACACCCCGGACAACCCGCTGTCGCCGCTGTACCCGGACGTCGTCCAGGACGTGCCTCTGCGGATGACGCTGCCGTACGGCTACGCCCCGCCGACGCCCCGGTTCGTGGTCTTCGCCGAGAGCTGGGACCCGGACTGGGACGCCTCCACCCGGGGCGCGACCGTCCGGGTGGAGGCGTACGGCCGGCTCCACCGGCACCAGGCCGTCGACACCCCGGTCGAGTCGGCGATGCGGCGGGCGCTGTCCGGGATCCTGCTTGGGACGACGGGCTCGCGGGCGGTCGGCTACTGGCCGGCCGAGGACGCGGCCGACGCTACGCAGGTGGCGTCGGCGATGGACGACCGGCCCGGTCTGGTCACCGGCGCGTGGTCGCCGGCCGCCGCCAGCGACTGCCCCGGGTCGGCGCCGCTGCCGACGCTGGCGGCGGGGACGCGGATCCAGGGCTACGTCAAGCCGTACGCCGGTACCGGGCACTGGTCGGTGGCGGCGGTCGTCAAGGTGCCGTCGGCGCCGGCCAGCACGTCGCCGCTACTGAAGGCGACGTGCACCGGCACCGCGCCGTACTGGACGATCGAGCTGACGCCCGCGTCGCCGGACACGCTTCACATCCGGGCGCACCTGGACGGCGACACGTCGCTGCTCAATGACTCGGTCGCCGTGGTCGAGGCCGACGTGCACGGGCAGTGGATCCTCGTCTACCTGCGGGTCACGCAGAACGGGTCGAACGTCGACTACACCGGCGGCTACGTCAGCGCCAACGCCGGCGTCAGCAAGTCCGGCACCCTGAACTCGCGGACGATCGGTGTGGTCCGGGAGGTCCGGGTCGACGGCACCACGTCCACCGACGGCATCGGTGTCGGGCATCTGCTGGCCGCCGCCGATTCGAACTTCAGCCCGGGCGTCGTGGGGCTGATCGCGCTCGACGCCGGCTCCGGCGACCGGCCACTGAGCCGGGTCGGCGACCTCGCGGACATGGCCGGCATGCCGCTGATCACCTACGCCGACCTACTCGTTGAGGACCCGCCGATGGGGCCGCTGCTGCCGACCACGCTGGTCGCGGCGCTCGACGAGTGCGCGGCCACCGACCAGGGGCTGATCCACGACGGCGGGCCGGCCGGCGAGCTGGTGATGGTGGCCCGGTCGTCGCGGTACAACGCCGACGTCCGGATGCCGATCGACGTGACCCGGCGCGAGCTGGGGCAGCCGTTCGGGCCGACGTACAACAGCCGCTCGCGGGTCACCGACCTGACGGTGGCCCGGGCCGGCGGGTCGTCGGCGCGGTACACCGACACGACGGTCCGGGGCGGCCGGGCGCAACAGGTGACGCTCAGCCTGTCCCGCGACCAGTGGCAGTACCCGATCGCCGGCTACCGGGTTGCCGAGTCGATCGCGCCGGGCCTCCAGTACCCGGCAGTGACCCTGAACCTTCGGCGCACGCCCGCGCTGGTCGAGCAGTGGCTGCGGTCCCGGATCGGCTCGCGGGTCACCGTCGAGAACCTCTGGGACACGCACGGCCCGGCACCGGTGGACCAGGTCATCAAGGGCTACAGCGAGCGAATCAGCAAGACCCGCTGGGAGGTGACGCTGCACCTGACGCCTGCCGCACCGTACGACGTGGCGGTACTGGAGGCCACCGACGACACCGCGTTCCGCACCGACGCGGGCGGGACCACGCTGGCGGCGGCGGCCGGGTCGTCGGCGACACAGCTCCTGGCGGTGTCCGAGGGCGCGCTGCTGTCCACCAGCAGCGGCGACTTCCCGGTCGACGTGGACCTCGTGGGCGAACAGGTGACCATCACGGCCGCGCCCACCAGCGCGTTCGCCGACCCGTTCTCCCGGACGGTCGGGTCCGGGTGGGGCACGCCCGGGCAGAGTGTCCCCGGCACTGCGTACACGGTGGTCGGCACGGCCAGCGACTACAACGTGGTGGGCGGCACGACCGGGCGGATCACGACGGCGGGCGTCAACACGCTCTACCTGGCGTACGCCGACATGGGCTCACCCGACGGCGAGGTGGATCTGCAGGTGGTGGTGCCGGTGCTGCCGACCGGTGCGGCGATCACGCCTCGGGCGGTAGGGCGGCTGACCGATGCCAGCAACTACCTGGAGGCGCAGGTCAGTATCGCCACCAGCGGCGCCGCGACCTTGCAGCTCTTCCGCCGGGTCGGGGGGTTGGGGTCGTCCATCGCCGACGCGGCAGCCGTCTCGGTCGGCACCCACTCGGCGGGTAACGCATGGCGGATCGTGCTCAACTTCATCGGCGAGGTGGTCCGGGCGCGGGCCTGGAACGCCACCAGCGGGACCGACCCCCGCCGCTGGCAGACCGTCGGATCCGACACCCTGGTGCCGCTGGGCACGAACATCGGCGCCTCGGTCCGCCGCGAGACCGGCAACACCAACGGGTCCCAAAACATCGACTGGGACAACATCACCGCGCAGAACCCACAGGTGCTCGCCGTGACCCGGGGTGCGTACGGGCGGGCGCACGACGCGGGCACCCCGATCAGGCTCTGGCGCGGCCGGGGCATCGCACTGTAGAAGGAGGCGTCGTGCCGTTCGCTGGCTTACAGAAGGTGACCGCCAACCAGCTCAACGGGCTGATTACCGGCGTGTACTACGCGATCGGGTCGGCCGATCTTAACGGGGCGGCGACGAACGCGGACGTGCCGGGCGTGACCGTGGACGTCACCACGGCCACGACCGGCGCCACGTACGCGGCGTTCTGCACCTGGGCGGTCGACCTGACCGGCAACGTCACCACGGAAGGGCTCGGCCGGCTGAGCGTGGACGGCAGCCTGCAATCCCCGCTGGTGCGGTGGGGGCAGGCCCTGACCACCGACCGGCTGATGCAGACGCAGACCTACTCCGGCCAGCTCGGCAGCCCGGACACCTACACCTTCAAGATCGTGGCGTCGCCGCCTGCATCGCACACGATCCAGGGTGCGAACTCATCGATCCTGGTCCTGATCTTCGAGGCGGTGTAACCGGTGACGATCGCCCCCGAGAACCTGAAGGCGGTCCGGCGGCTGCTGCTCGACCACCTGGACATCCGAGAGAACTCGAACGCGTACCCGACCGACCTGGACCCGAACGAGGTCGGGATCATCGGCGACCCGAACCACCGCGGCGGCTACCACTGCGGTCGGGACCGCGTCGATGACGACGACTACTCGGTGCGGGAGTCGTCCCGGGACCGGTCCGGGTTGACCGAGGCGGCGTCGGCGCTGGACATCGGCCAGTGGTCGACCACCGTGGCGGGCAAGCGGCACGACCTGCGCAGCATGTCGATCTGGCTGGTCGCTCAGTGCAAGGCCGGCGCGGCGGACACGCGGGACATCCGCGAGGTCATCTACTCGCCCGACGGTGACGTGGTGAAGCGCTGGGACCGGCTCGGGAAGCGGTCGTCCGGCGACAGCTCGCACCGCTGGCACACGCACATCTCGTACCACCGGGACGCGACCCGGGCGGGCCGGGACCTCACCGCGCTGTTCCGGCGGTACCTGACCACGATCGGCCTCGCGGCCGGAGAGGACGACGACATGTTCTGCCAGTACGGCCAGCGCGGGGCGGCGGTGAAGCTGCTCCAGTACCGGCTACACAACCTCGGCCACTCGCCCGGCGACATCGACTCCACCTACGGGGACAAGACCGCCGTAGCGCTGGCCGCTGCGGTGCGTGCCTACAACGGGGCCGTGACTGACGGCCGTACCTACGGGCCCGAGCAGATGATCTACCTGGACGTGATGTGGAGCCGCAAGTACGGCGGCGGTGGCCAGCCCGGACCGGCCGGCCCGCCCGGAGCCCCGGGCCCCGCCGGCCCGCCCGGACCGGCCGGGGACGTCACCGCCACGGTTGCCGGGGCGGTCGCCGAGATCGGCCGCCGGATCGTCGCCGGCGCCGCTTCAGAGAGCCAGGCCCGTGGGTGACGCTCGAGCAGCGGGTCCCCTTGCTGCGGGACCTCATCTGTCTACTGGCCGGGCTGGGCGGGTTCGGGCACTCGGTGGTCACCGGGGCGGGGTGGCCGCCGCTGCTGGTGTCCGCCGCCCTGATGGCCGGGCCCGGGGTCGTGCAGCTCTGGCTGGCCGGGCGTACCCCGGGCGGTGGGCTGTCGTCGGTGCCGGTGCTGCCGGATCCGTCGCTGCCGTCGCCGTCGCCATCGCCCGCGCCCTCGGCGGGTGAGGGCGCGTGAGCCCGCACCGTAGGCCGGTGCCGCTCTGGTACGCGCTGCTCGCCGTGCTCCTGTCGGTGCTGGCGGTGTCCGGCGCGACGCTGGCGTACACCGCGCACGTCCAGCGGGAGGCGGCGGCGGCCGACCGGGCTGCCGACCGGGAGGCGGACCAGCGCTGGTGCGAGCTGCTGACGGTGCTGGACGAGGCGTACGGCAGCACGCCGCCGCAGACGGAGCTGGGCCGGCGGGTCGCCGACGCGGTGCACCAGCTGCGGGTCGGCTTCAACTGCACCTGAACTTCCGGCCTGGCCATTCAGGTTTCGGGCCGCTTCCTTGAAATCGACCTGAGGAGGGTCACCATGGGCACCACCTACGTACCTGCGTCGGCCAGCGCCGACGCGAAGAACCGCGCGTTCCGCACGTTCTGGCAGGGGCTGCTGGTCGACGTCGGCGCGGTGCTCGCCGCCGTCCTGGTCGTCGCGCTCGGGGACATCCAGTGGACGGAGACGTACTGGATCGGCGTCGCGTCGCTGGTCGGCAAGACGGTCATCACCGCCGTGGTGTCGTACGTGGCGCGGAAGACCGTGCCGCCGGCACCGTGATGTGTCGCCGCGAGCCGCCTCAGCGGACGGCGCCGAACGTGCCGATCCCACCGCCGCGCGCTGAGCCGCCCCCGCCGCCTCCACCACCGCCGTCCGGCTGACCCCTGGGGTACGCTCCAGGCACTACCGAGGCCCGGTGCAGCGAACGTAGCGGGGCCCTCGCATTGCCCAGGACTCCGAAAAATGAGGCCCCGCCGTGGACATGGGGCCGACGCGGCGCACCAGGGCGTAGCCACGTACGCCCGCGCCACCCGTACCGGCGGGGAACCCGGTGCCCCGCCGACGGGCTCAGGCTCGGCAACCCCCGCTGCGGGGTGATACGCAGCAAGCGGCCCCGGTCGGTCCCTTACGGGATCGGCCGGGGCCGCTTCGTCATGTCCGAGGTCAGGCCGTCCGGTCGTGCCGAGCGGCGATTTCCCAGAAGTCCACGCCGTTCACGATGGCCGACAGGTCCAGGTCACCGTGCTCGGTCAGCGGGTACCCGTCGAACTCCCGGTCGTGGGCGGGGCCGTAGAAGTCGTTGCCGCTGAGGCTGACGCTGTCCGGCAGCGCGTCGTTGATGGCGGCCCGGTAGTCGGCCGCGACCGCGTCCACGTCGTAGTCGCTGACGTGGTCGCCGAGAGCGACTACGACGCTGTCCTCGACGGTGAGGTGGGAGCCATCGGCGTTGGCCCAGGTGCCGTACGAAGTGGTCGTCGTCATGGTCTGCTCCTTGATCGGGACGATGCGGGCTGCGGGCTTGCCGTTGCGGGTGAGCACGATGTCGGCGCCCTGCTGGACGGCGGTTACAATGTCACCGAGCCGCTTTCGGGCGTCTTCGATGCCAATCTCTCGGCTGCTCATGGCCTAAACCTTAAGGTATCGGCGAGCGTGATCGCAAGAGGAACCTTAAGGTTCCTCGGACCGACACGGCGGCCCGGTCCATCGAGGACCGGGCCGCTTCGTGCTGTGTCGGTGCCTTCCGATCCGGCCCGCCCCACCTGCCGTAGCCGTGGCCGGCGGCCGGAGGGTGGCCCGCCGACACCGGCAGCCTGCCCGGTCGTTGCCGCGACCGGCTACACCAGACTGCCGCGCTGTGGATAACTCCATGCCCTGTGGACAGCCGCCTGATCACGGGCCGATGTGGTAGGAGGCCGAGCGGCGGGCCGGGGCGTCGGCTTCCGGGCCGACCGGGGCACGGCGGGCCGGGCCTGGACCGGCGCCGGGGTGGCCAGCCGGCACAGCCCGGCGAGCTGCACGAACACCTCCCGCCGCTCGACTGCCTCGCCGTGGCCGTCGAGCACGTACCCGGACAGCCAGCACCAGCCGTGATACGTCGGCTTCCGATCCACCCGCAGCACCCGGAACGTCAGCGCCCGGTCGCCGGAGAACTGGACCGACGCCCGCCGGTCGATCCGCAGCAGATCCCCCGGCCGGAGACCGGTCACGGGACGTGCCGGGCCAGGACGTCCACCCGGGCCATCAGCTCGATGCACGCCGGGTGCGGCGCCACGCTGTCCCAGTGGCACGTCAGCGGGTCGTGGCCGCGCACCCACACCCAGAGCTGGCCGCCGTCCTCGCGGGTGATGCCCTTGTCGACGCGGACGATCCGAACGTCGACGTACCCTTCGACGTCGGCGCCCCGGTGGTAGTGCGACCACTCGCCCGCCTCCAGCCGTACCCGGGTGTCGACCGGCACGTCCGGGATCTGCGGCGGCGGGATGTGCGGCGGCCGGGTCACCGGCGTGGTCCGGGTACGCGCAACCACCGTCGGCCGTCCCACCGGTAGTCGCGGACCCGGCGGGGGAACTCCCGCCGCCAGGCCGTGCGCACGTCGTACAGGTAGGTTCGGGCACGCCGGGCTCGGCGTCGCAGGGTCGTCAGCACGCTGTCACCTCCGGGTACGCCACGGCGCCCCGGAGCACAGGTCACGGAGCGCCGCTCAATGTGGGCGAATCGTTGGCGCCGGCCCGGGCGTGGCACGGGGGACCCGGCCCGGACCGGCCGGTCCGCAGGGTGTTCGCGTGCCAGCCGGGAGACTGGCAGACCCTGCGTTCCACATGCCAGAGTGCGCCGTCCGTGACCGTGAGTGAATGTGCGCGGCGTGCGAGGTTCGCGGCCCGGCCGCGAAACCGGTACGTGACGTACCGGTCAGCAGCCGACCAGCGCTGCCAGCTCGGCCAGCTCCGCCCCCATCGCCCGGCGACGGGCCGCCGCCAGGTCGGCCACGATGTCCCGGGCGTACCGCTGGTGCCGCAGCCACGCCGGTGCCTGCCGGCTCAGCCTGGTCAGCACCTGAGTCGCGTCTGCGTACTGCCCGGTCTGCACGTGCGCCCAGGCCACATCGAGCTGATGCCGCCGCTGACTGGTCGGCACCGTCGCCGTGACCGGCATCCGCTCCGACAGCCGCAGCACCGCCGCCGGGTCCCCGGTCACCGCCGCCGCCTCAACCCGTGCCATTTCGGCCCGCGCGGACCGGAAGCCTCCGACGATCGCCAGCCGCCCGGGGATCGGCCGGTCGCCGAGCCGGGCCCCGGCCGCCGCCGCCGAGTCCAGCATCTCGGTCGCGTCGTCCGGGCGCTGGTCGCGGGCGGCAGCCGCAGCACCGAACAGCAGCAGCCACCCCCACACGGCGAGTTCCTCCGGCTGCGCCCGGGACATCCGCGGCTCGACCCGGTCGGCCGTCGACACGGCGAGCTGCTCGGCCTCGGCCAGCCGGCCCTGCCGCAGCAGCAACCAGCTCGCCCCCTTGACCGTGAGCGCGCCCAGGATCGGATCGCCGGCCGCCTCGGCGGCGTCGAGCGCACTACTGATGGCGGTGTACGCGAGGTCGCCAGCCCGGAGCTGGATCAGCAGTTCGCCGGTGAGATAGCAGACGTCGGCGAGCGCGGCGTGCGCCTGCGGTCGGGCCCTCGCGGACGCCGTCTCTACGGCGAGCCGGCCGGAGGTGATCAGCGACGGCAGGATGCCGAGCACGGTGCCGTAGTCGCCCCGGTGGTACGCCTGGTCGGCGGCGCGGAGCCGGCTCCGGATCGTCGGCAGGGTCGGGGGCGGGCCGTCGGGGAGTCGGACGGTGCCGCCCGGACCACGTGCCGGGGTGAGCGCCCGGCGGATGTCGATCAGGCTGAGTGGCAGGTGGTCCGGCTCCCGCCGGGCTGCCGCGCTGGTCGCGTCGCCGAGTAGGTCGGTGGTGCGTACGCCGAGCGCCCGAGCCAGCCGGCCGATGGTGGGCAGTCTGCTGCTGGTGCGGCTGTTCGTCTCCAGCTTGCGGATCGTCTCGACGCTGAGTCCGGCGTGCTCGGCGAGCTGCTCCTGTGTGAGCCGTTGGCGGCGGCGGTGTCGAGCGATGTTGTCGCCAAGAGTCGGGTCCATCGGGCCTCCCAGGTAGGGCTGGGGGTGGCTGGCGGCCCGGGCCCTACCCCGGACCGCCACTTCGGACGGTACACCGCCAGGTCAGCGTCGTCACGCAGTGCGCCTTGTATGTGACTTAGGGCTGGGGGGGGGGGGGCATCGATGACGGTTTTTCGGCTATGAGATTTCTTAGGGTGCCCTTAAAAAGCGACCCCCTCCCTGGCCAGACGCCAGGGAGGGGGTGAGATCCTGTGCGGGACCTAGTGCTCTGACGGGTGCATGGTCGGGGTGGGCAGCGTGCGGATGGCCAATCGGCGCTGCCCACTCTTGACGAGCGTGTAGATCTGCGTGGACGTTACGGACCGGTGCCGCATCAGCTCCTGGATCGTCCGCAGGTCAACCCCCGCCTCCAGCAGCATCGTCGCGAACCGGTGCCGGAACCGGTGCAGGTGCACGTCCGGCAGCTCGATCAGGTCGAAGTGGTGCCGCCCGTTCGACGACAGCCACGGACCCGTCACCGGCTCCCCCTCGTGCGTCACCAGCGGGCCCGGCGGACGGTCCCGGACATGCTCCCAGATCACCGGATGGCAGGGCACTACATCCTCGTTCCCGCCCTTGGACAACACCCGGATGTCGTCCTCGGTGACGTCCCGCCGGTCCGCCCGGGCGATCTCACTCGCCCGCAGGCCGGCGTACGAGGCGAGGAGGATCGCCGTGTACCAGGGGTCCCCGGACCGGTCCAGGGCAATGCTCAGCTCGTTCTCGCTGACCGGTTTCGGCACCCCGGCGGGCTTCCGGGGTCGCGCCATGTCGGCGGCCGGGTCACCGTCGAGGATGCTGGCGGCGGTCGCCCACCGGTAGAAGGCCCGCACGTGCATCGCGTACGTGCACCGGGTCCACCGGGACCAGCCGGGCCGGCCGAGCCACGCGTCCAGCTCGGTCGTGGCCGCGTACGCGAGGCCGTACGGCAGTTCGTCGTGCAGGCGGTGGAGGATCTCTCTTCGGGACTGGATGGTCCGCTCTGACTGGCCAGCAGCTCGCAGGCTCGCGAGGTGCTGATCGATGAGTTCACTCATCGCTAGATCCTGTGCCTCGTTACGAGGGTGTTTCAAGACCTGGTCGCGCATAGTGGCCTTTCGGGTACGTGCAGATACCTCCGGGTAATGGCTGTCCAGATCAGACACTCTCGGCCGCCCGGCGGATTGTTGTGACGGGTTCCTGACTACGGCGTGACCTGGGAACGGTTCCACCTTTGCGGGCCGGCTACTCGCCCTCGGCGGCCCGGTACTGGCCGTCCTCCACCCACCACTGCCCCTGGATCCGGTCGCAGTCGGCGATCTTCCCCTGGCACCACGCGGTCCCGGCCGGCGGCCGGTCGATGTAGATGAACGGCGGCCCGCTGTCGTGGGCGGTGCGCTGCGGCACCAGGAAGGCGAACACGAGCGCCAGCAGCAGCGCGGCCTGGACGGCCGCCTGGACGGCGAACCAGGTCGACGGGCGGCGCAGCCAGCGGGCCGGCGGTCGGTGGTGCTTGCCCCGGGCGGCCATCTCAGGCCGCCGTCGCGAGTGGACGCCCGGCGGGCCGCGTACCCCGGGACCTGTGCATCGCACGGGGTCTGGTGCGGGTGACGGGTCGGCGTGCGTCGCCGACCGTCGTGATGGGACGTTCGTGCTGGTAGAGCGCCTGCGAGCGGATCTCGCTGGGCAACCCGCGAGTAGGCTGACCACCGTCTCCGTCGCCGTCGGGGCCGACCAGCAGCCACAGGTAGTCGCAGCCGGTCCGGTTCGCGATCTGCTTCGCGACCTCGATGTGTCGGCGGGGCAGGGTGCCCTCCATCTCCCAGAGCCTCCACGTCGCCGCAGGTAGGCCGCACTCTCGTGCCGCCTCCTTGACGTTCCAGCCCATCCGCAGGCGTACGAGTGCGAGTCGAGCGGCGAACGTCGACGTATCGACGGTCCACCCTGTCGTGGGCGCAACAGCAGTAGTCGTCATGACGGACAGCTTACAGGCTTTGACACAGCGCGCAAGGAATCGGGCACAAAGCTGTCCTTGACACAGGTCTACCCATCGCCTAGCGTTCTGTCCATGACACAGCTTCCTGACCTCCTAACGGTAGCCGAGGTCGCCGAGGCGGCCCGGGTCAGCGACGAGACCGTCCATCGCTGGGCCCGCGAGGGCAAGCTGCCGCACATCAAGCTGCCGTCCGGCCTGAAGCGGTTCCCCCGCGACGGCGTGGAGGCGATGCTGCGCGGCGAGCAGCCGGCCGGATCGGTCGACGCGGCATGAAGACCACCCAGTACGTACGGCAGGAGCGCGCCATCTCGGCCGCCGACTCGGGAGGCATCCGGGAGCGGTGGTTGTGGGGCCTGCGGCTCCTGCGCGATCCGGAAGCCATGTCGTCGGAGAAGTCACTTCGGCACGGCGTCGCGGATCAGCTCATCGCGGCGGCCGGCAAGGACGCCCGGGGTCGGAACCGGCTCGGCGAGCAAGAGATTCAGCGCCGCCTGCGGTGCGCTCGGGCCTACAAGACGGAGGCCGAAATCCGTGCGGCGCTCACGGATTTCGGGACCTGGGACGAGCTGGCTCGCGCCGGGTTCCCGGCCTACGAGGCGCCGGAGGGTGAGCCGCCGGCCGACCACCGGACCGAGGCCGAGCGGGAGCGCGACGCCGCTCGGGCGCTGCTCGACCTGATCGGCGAACAGGGTGCGCTGTTCCCCGCGAGCGACTTCGAGCCGACGACCACGCCGCTGAAGGACCTGAAGGCGTACGCGGACGAGATGGAAGAGCTGACCGGGCGGTTCGTGGAGCGGGACCGGAAGCGGCGCGCGTACCTGGACAGCTTGATCGCGGCGGTTGACGGCGATCTGGGCGCGACGTGGCAGGAGGCGCAAGAGCGCCTGGACTCCAAGGCAGCCGCGTGAACGCCCGGGGCACCCGCCGTCCGCGCGGCCGGTCCACCCGCAGCCGGGGCTGGAACATCCGCCAGTCGCCGATGCCCGGGTGGAACTCGCCCGCCGGCCCGCCGCCGGCCAGTCCGGTCCCCGGCACCGGTAGCGGCTGCCGCCGCTCGGCCGCCGTCGTCATCGCCGTGATGTTTGTGCTGCTGGTCGCGCCGGGCGTGGCCATCACCGCCGCCGCATACCTGATCTGACCCCGCCACCCCGAAGGAGTAGCGCGCCGTGTACCAGGCCATCGGACCGATCACCGCTCGTCTGCTGGTCGAGCACGGCGACCGGGCCGAGTCCTGCGCCGCCTGGTGGCCGCCGCGTCTGCACCCCGCGTACGCCCGTCCGGCCGCTGACGGCTGGCACTGCGGGCGCCCGTACTCCCCGGCCGGTCCGTCCATCGAGTTCGCCGCTCGTCAGTCACCGGACCGGTCGGGGTCCACCGTCGCGGCGACCGCCGCCGCCTGAAGGAGAAGCCGTGTTCGCACCGTGGATCGCGCTGGTCCTGGCCGCCGTGTACGTCGTCGCCGGCATCGTCGCCATCCGGAACCGGAACCGGCCGGAGATCGAGGCGCGGGCACTGGCCGTCGCGCTGCCGCTGGCCGCCGTGTCGGCCGTGCACTACGCGATGGCGGCGGCGTGGCTGTCGGCCGTGCTGATCGCCGGAGTCGCCGTCGTGGACGCCGTGTTCCTCATCCGTGCTCGGCGCCGGGCGTACGCCCGCGAGCTGGAGCAGATCCGCAACCGCTGACGCAAGACGGTCCGGGCGCTCTGACCCGCCCGGACCGCGACCCCCAACCCTCCCTACGAAAGGACCGGGGACATGCCCGAGACCGTACCGCAGACGCCGGCCGAGGTCCGCGCCGACCAGATCCAGCCCGGCGCGATCCTGCCGCTGGCGATGAGTGGCGGGCGCAACCTCGCCGAGGTCGTCGCCTGCACCCCGTACACCGACTCCGACGGCGCGCACATGGCCGCTCTGACCGCGACTCCGGTCGGCGGCGGTGAGCCGCAGATCCTGCGGTTCCGGGCCGGCGCGAAGCTGGCCGTGGCGACCGACGCCGAGGTGAAGGCCGCGAGCCTCGCCCCCCGGTCCGCGCTGTTCGACGTGGTCCGCGCTGGGATCGACGCCGGGCTGCCGATCCCGGACATGATCAGCATGCCGAGCAACAACACCATTTTCAAGCTGCACTTCGCCGACGACAGCCCCCTGATGGTCGACGCGTGGGCGGCCCACCTGGGCATGCCGGACGCGGCCCGGTCGGGCCACGTAGTCAAGGGTGCCGGCTTCCGCGACTTCGAGCCGTACGAGTCGAACTCCCGCAACTGTTCGGGCCTGCGGGGCTGGGCCGTGAACATCGACACGTTCATGACGGTCGAGCCGGAGACGGCCGAGACGTCCACCGGGGATTCCTCCCCCTCGGTGGCTGGCGCGGCGGGTGGGACGGGCCCGGCCGCGCCGTCCGGGCCGGAGGTGCCAGCCTCCGGCCCGGACACCAACGCCGTGGAGTGGCCCGGCGAGCGCCCGGCCGAGCCCGGCGAGGTGTGCACGTGCGGCCGGCCGGCGACCACCGTCTTCCTCGGTAGCCAGTTCGGCGACACCGGATGGTGCGGCATGCCGCAGTCGGCCGACGACGTGTGCCCGTGGTGCGGTGAGAAGCACGTCGGCCGCTGCCCGAAGTACAAGCTCCGGCCGGACGCGCCGGTAGATGAGACGGCCGCCGAGGGTGCGAGGGACGACGACACGGCCTCGGTGGATGCGACGGCGACCGACCCCGAGCGGGTCGACGGGCGGACCTCCCTGCCCGTCCGAGCCGACGCAGTCCCGGCGGCGCCCAGGGGGATGGGCGCCGCCGGGATCACCCCCGACGCTGATGAGCGTGCCGTGTTCGACCGGGTCACCGGGGCCGCACTGCGTACCGAGGTAGACGACGACGGCCGGTGCCCCGGGTGCGGGCACGAGGCCGAGCACCTGCTCGACGCGGGATGCGTGGCGCGGCCCGGTGGACAGATGGGTATGGGCCGCTGCGGCTGCAAGCACCGTGCCGGGATCACCCCTCGGCCGTCGTACGACGCGAACCCGACCCTGCTGACCCGCCCCGGCTACTCGATGGACCAGGCGTACGCCGAGTACGCCACCCACCTCGACGGCTGGGCGCCGGGCTGGTACCGCGACGACCAGCGCCGGATGGCGCCGGGCCTGGCCCGCGAGGCGCAGGCCCGCCGCGAGGCCGAGCAGAACGGCGCGGACCAGTGATCTGGGTCGCGGTCGGTCTCATCGTCGTCGGCGTGCAGGCCCTGATCATCGGCCTGTTCCACGGCGCCCGGAAGACCAACCGGGAGGCGGAGCGGGGCGAGCCCGCCCGCCGCCCGGCGGCCCCGGACCTGTCCGACACGCTCGCCGCCCGGATCGCGCAGGCCGACCAGATCGCCGCCGCCGGTGCCGCCGAGCTGGACGCGGTCGACGCGCACCTGGCCACCGCGATCCGCGACGTGCCGCCGGCCGGGATCGCCGCCCTGGCGCCTGACTCCTTCGAGGCCGACCTCGCCGCCGTCATCCGCCAGGCCGAGTCCATCACCCGCTACGCGTCCGGCGACACCTCCGACCTCCCGATCATCCCTGGAGACCAGTCATGACCTACCTGATCACCGCCGCACTCGGCCTGGCCGCCGTCGCCATCCTCGCCGGCATGGTTTGGTTCATCGCCCGCGACGGCGGCGAGCCGGAGCACCCGGGCGCGGACGACGACTACGCGACCGAGGTCCACGAGATGGCCGTCGCCGGGCCGGCGCACGCCGAGCCGCTGACCGCCGAGACGCCGGCGGTGTACGTGAGCCGGCACCACGAGGACACCGTCGAGATCGTCACCGGCGAGTACCGGCCGCTGTACTCCCGCGCGTTCGCCGCTGCGGTCGGCTGTGAAGAGTTCGGGGCGGCCCGATGATCGCCCGGGAGCCGCTCGACCTGACGCGGGTCGATGAGCTGCTGGGGCTGCTTTCCGGTGCCGACCTCGCCACGCGGGGGTACGTCGCGGACAAGCTCGCCGCCGAGGTGCCCGCGCTGGTCGCCGAGCTACGGGCGCTGCAGGCCAAGCGGGACCGGCGCCACCTGATGGGCATCGCCGAGCGGCTGCGAGCCGAGCGAGACGGCCTCACCGCCGAGGTCCGGCTGGCGTGGGGCGAGGTCGAGCGCCTGCGGGCGATGGTGCGCCGGGTCATCGCGCTGACGAGGACCACCGACGGCGACGAACTGAGCCCGGATGCAGAGATCCCGGTCGGCGAGCTGTACCGGGTGCTCTACGTCGAGCCCGGCGCCGCGCTGCCCGAGCGGACCGCCGTACCGGGCGAACCGCTGCCGCCGATCCCCGACAGCGCGCACCCGGCCGACGCAACCCCGCTGGACACCCCCGAGGCCGTCGACCGGGAGCTGCGCCGGCTCGCCGCCGAGACCGGCGAGCCGTACGAGATCGTCCGCGACCTCTACGACGCGATGGTTGCGTGCGGCGAAGAGCACCTGATCGAGCGCGACCAGCACGAGCTGTCGCTGGCCGAGTTCAGCACCCTCGACCAGGACGGCAAGCGGTGGTGGGTGCTGCGCGGCCCGTCCGGCGCGATCTCGCTGACCGCCGCCGTCGTGCCCGCCGGCACCAAGCTGCCGCGACTGAGCACCGCGATGATGGTCCGCGACCGCGACGGCAGCGCGCTGTTCCCGGACTGCTTCACCGCCCACCGGCCCGGTGACGACCGGGAGTGCCCGGCGCTGCCCGGCGGCTGCGACGCCGACGGCGACGCGATCTCCGGTGCCGCGAAGGTGCTGGAGTCGTGGGCCGCGACCGGCAACGACGACGACGTGATCCGGGACGCGCTGGTCGACGTCTACCGGCGTGAGCTGCTCGGCGGTGACCGGTGAGTCCGGAAACCCTGGCCGCGCTGCGCGAGCTGGTGAAGGCGGCGGCCATCGCGGAGAAGCGGCACCCGAACTGCGGCGCGTTCGGCCACATCCGACACGCACTGAGCTGCCTCCCGCCGGAGCTGCGGGTCCAGGTCGGCGAGATGCCGGCGCACGAAGAGGACGACCGGGAGGACGGTCGCGCCGAGGTCCGCCGGCTGACTGCCGAGAACATCGAGCTTCGCCGCCGGCTCGCCGAGGCGCGCGGTACGCAGCTCGACCTGTTCGGGCCGATCGGCGGTGACCGGTGATCTCGACGCTCGCGGCCACGCTCGCCGCCGCCGAGGACACCGGGTCCGTCGTCGCCCTGGTCGGCTGCGTGCCGCTGTTCGTGATCGGCCTCTTCGTCTTCCAGCTCTGGGACAGCAACCGGGGTGATCGGCGATGACCGCCGTTGAGCTGCTGCCCGCCGCCGAGGCCACCCCGGACAATCCGCGCTGGCACGAGCTGCGCCGGGCCGGGGTCACCGCGTCCGAGGTCGCCGCGCTGGTCGGCATCAGCCCGTGGGACTCGGCGTTCTCGCTCTACCACCGGAAGGCCAACGGCTGGGAGGTAGAGGACAACGAGGACCTGTCCAACGGTCGCCGCTGCGAGCCGGTCATCGCAGAGTGGTGGGCGGACACCCACCCGGACGCGGTCGTGTGTCCAGCCGGCCTGTACGCCAGCCAAGCCCGACCGTGGCAGCTCGCCACCCCGGACCGACTGGTGCACATGGCCTGCCCGTGCTGTGACGGATCCGGCGGCGGCTGCGGTTGCGGCGGTGGCTTCGGCATCTCGCTCTGCGTGGACTGCCGGGGCACCGGTGCCGGCGGCCCGGCCCACGCGGTGCTGGAGTGCAAGTGGACCGCCCGCTGGGACGGCTGGGGCGAGCCCGACACCGATGAGATCCCCGTCTACTACCGGGCCCAGGTGCTCTGGCAGTGCGACGTCCTCGACGTCGATGAGTGGCACCTGGCGATGCTCGGCCCCGGCGGCTTCCGGGCCTACCACGGCCGCCGGGATGAGAAAGACCTCCGGATCCTGCGCGGTGCGGCGGCCGTGCACATCGCCCAGCGCGCCGCCGGCACCCCGCCGCCGATCGATGACCACCCGGCGACCGCGACCGCGCTGAAGGCGCTCCACCCGTCGGTGGAGGACTTCGACGTGGAGGTGCCGGTCGAGCTGGCCGAGGGCTACCGGCGGGCGCGGGCGCTGCGGCAGCGGATCGAGCGGGTGGTCGACGGCTACGAGGCCCGGATTCGGGCGGCGATCGGCTCGGGCCGCCGGGCGATGTGCAACGGCCGGCTGGTCGCGTCCCGGTCGGTCTACGACCAGTCCGGCGACACGGCCGAGCTGACCGCGCTGGAAGACGACTGGCCGGTCGTGGACCGGCTCAACCCCGGCCGATCGGCCACCTACGCCTGAGAGGAGCTGTCCGATGGGACTGGACATCACCGCCTACAGCCACCTGAACCACCTCGGCAAGCACACCGACGACTGGTGCGAGAGCGAGGAGCACATCCAGGCGTACGCCTACGACGCGTTCCCGGAGTCGTTCCGGGGGATCCCGATCCTCGGCACCCGCGTAAGCGGCTCAACATTCTTCGACGGTGGCTGCTACGAGCGCACCGAGAAGACGGAGGCGCACGGCTTCCGGGCCGGCTCGTACTCCGGCTACGGCCGCTGGCGGGACGGCCTGCGCGAGGCGTTCAACCCGGCAGCCGATCCGGCCCGCCCGTTCTTCGAGCTGATCTGGTTCGCCGACAACGAGGGCTCCATCGGGCCGGACGCCGCCCGGGATCTGCTCGCCGACTTCCGCGAGTACGCCGACCGGTACGCCGCCGAGTTCGCCGACGACTACGACCGGCAGCGGTACGCCGACTGGACCCGCGCCTTCGAGCTGGCCGCCGACGGTGGCCTCGTCTACTTCCACTGAGGAGCGCCAACCGTGGCTGAGACCATCGCGAACGCCGTCGCCCAGCGCGACAACTCCCCGGCCGGCCTGATCAAGCAGTACTCGACCAGCTTCGCCCAGGTGCTCCCCTCGCACGTGAAGGCAGAGACCTGGGTCCGGCTCGCCCAGGGCGCCCTGAAGCGCGGCAGGCGGGTCGACGACAAGCCGACCAACCCCTTCGAGCTGGAACAGGCCGCCGCGAACAACCCCGGCGTGTTCCTCGCCGCGCTGCTCGACGCCGCCCGGCTCGGCCTAGACCCCGGCACTGAGCAGTACTACCTGACCCCGCGCAAGCAGCGTGGCCGACTGGAAATCCTCGGCATCGTCGGCTACCAGGGCCACATCGAGCTGATGTACCGGGCCGGCGCCGTGTCCAGCATCGTCGCCGAGGTCGTCCGCGAGAACGACGAATACCGCTACCAGCGCGGCGTGGACGAGGTGCCGGTGCACCGCTTCAGGCCGTTCGCGAGCGAGGCCGACCGGGGCCCGCTGCTCGGCGTCTACGCGTACGCGCGGATGAAGGACGGCGCGGTGTCGCGGGTGGTCGAGCTGGGCCGCGACGACATCGCCCGGATCAAGCAGTCGTCGCAGGGGTCCGACTCGAAGTACTCGCCGTGGGTTAACCACGAAGCGGCGATGTGGCTGAAGTCGGCGGTGCGGCAGTTGCAGAAGTGGGTGCCGACCAGCGCCGAGTACCGCCGGGAACAGCTCCGGGCGGCAGCCGAGGCGCAGCGGGTCGCGGCCGAGCCGCTGATGCCGGAGGGTACGGCCGCCGCGCAGGCGGACTACATCGACGGGGACGTGGTGGAGGATGCCGCCGACGTGCCCGCCGAGGCGCCGCCGGTTGAGCCGGACGCCGAGGACTGGCCCACGACGGCCACCCCGGGCGGGCAGCCGTGACCGCGCCGCAGACGTGCGCGCGGCCCGAGTGCACCCGCACGGACGAGCTGGTCGGCGGCTACTGCTCGGACACCTGCCTGCGCGCCGACATGGCGCCCGACGACCTGCCGCCGGTCACGGTGCTGGGCCCGAACAAGTCCGGCGGGTTCGGTCGGGACATCCACTGGATGATCCCGCAGCCCGTGCACGTGCCGCCGTGGGTCGGTGAGGGCCGGTGATCGAGCTGCGCTTCCTGGCCCTGGATTTGTCGCTGCAAGCAACGGGCGTGAGCTGGACCCACAACCATCACGGCGAGCCGAAGGTGGGCTGCCGGACCGTGCACACCGCACGGACCCGGCACGGCAGCACGGACATCGACCACCAGCGGCTGCACACCATCCTCACCGACGTCGCCGCCGCCGCGCTGGCCAAGCCGCACCTGGTCGTCGTCGAGTGGCTGCCGCAGTTCGACGGGCACGGCGACGTCACGTTGCGACTGGCCGAGCTGCACGGCGTGGTCAAGCACTGGCTGTACTCGCGGAAGCCGCGGATCCCGTACCTGGACGTCCGGCCGCCGGACCTGAAGATCTGGGCCACCGGGAACGGGAACGCGACGAAGACCGCCGTTCGTGAGGCGGTCACGGCGACGTACGGCGGGCTGTGCCACGTCGGCGACGACAACCAGGCGGACGCGCTGGCGCTGCTCTCCATGGCCTGCCAGGCGTACGGCCGGCCGCTGGCCCGGGTAACCGCGCAGAAGCAGACCAGGGCGCTGGCCGGGATTCGCTGGCCCGACCTGGCCACCGAGACCGGGCCGGTCGTGCCCGTGACGGGCGGACCGCGGTGACCGCCCCGACGCGCCCGGCCCGCCCCATCGCCGCCGACCCGGTACCGCCGGCCGCCCCGTCGCCGTACGGGCCGAACGACCTGGAGCCGTGCGGCACCGAGTCGGCCCGGCGCCGGCACCTCGCCCACGGGCGCGACTGCGCGGTCTGCGGGGTCGGCGATGAGTAGCGCGACCTACCAGCCAGTGCTGGTTGCCACGGCCGCTGGCTTGACCCCTGCCGCGATCGAGACGGCGAACGGCCTGCTTGCCGACTGGGGACACAACCTCGGCCCGTGCCGCCGACCGTTCGGCTCGGAGGGCTGGGTGCTGGAGGTTGCCGGCCGGCCCGTCTCGGTTGCCGTCAGCGCCAGCACGGTCGGGTCGACGGCCGCCGGCTACCCGCGGGGCGAACTGGTCGAACTGGCCCGGCTCTGCTCGGCGCCCGGCTGTCGGTGGGCGACCCGGGTGATGCTCCGGCTCTGGCGCGAGGTCGCCGGCCCGGCCTGGTCGTACTGGCCGGCTCGGGCGGCGGTGGCCTACAGCCAGAACGACCGGCACGAGGGCCGGATCTATCGCTTCGACGGCTGGCGCCGGGTCACCGACCGGGCGGGGGCGCCGCCGGGGCCGAACGCCACGTGGACGAAGCATCGCGGCCCCGGTCATCCGGCGGCTGGCCCGAAGTCCCTCTGGCTGTGGGAGTACCCGCAGCCGCACCGGCCGGCGCCCGCCGACCGGACCAACCAGGAAGGACCCACCCAGTGTCAGTGAACATCTCCGCCGCGTTCGCCAAGGCGGACCGGCCGCGCAACGGCCTCGTGGCGATCGCCGACAAGCTCGTCAACGAGGACCTGCAGCAGGCCGAGTACTGGGGCGTCGTGCGGATCAAGCCGAACTTCTTCCAGGTGTCCGCCGAGACCGGCGAGCGGACGCCGACGGTGAAGCTGCCGCACATCGAGGTCGTGCTCGACAACGCGGACATCGAGGCGGTACGGGCGATCCTGGCCCGCCGGTACAAGGACCGGACGGGGCTGGAGGACACCGAGCCGGACGCGCTGTTTGACGTGACCGAGGACGGCCGGGTGGTGCCGGAGGCCGGCGCGGAGGAGCTGCTGGCCGAGCGCGCCGAGGCGCATGCCGCGCAGGACGGCCAGCCGTGAAGGCCGTGATCCAGGTCGACGGCGCCGGCCACGGCCAGCTCGTGGTCGGCGGCCGCGACATGTCGAAGCTCGTCCGGGGCTTCATGCTCACCAGCGAGGTCGGCAAGGCTCCGCTGCTGGTGCTGAGCACGACCATCCGGGAGCGCGTGAGTGCCGGCGTGGACGTCCATGCGGTGCTGGACACGGAGACGACGGCCGCGCTGGTCGCGCTCGGCTGGACGCCGCCGGAGACCGCGACGGGCGGTGCCTCGGATGGCTGAGGACGTCCGGATCGCCGCCCGCGTCCAACGCGGCGCCCGCTGGCTCGATGAGAACCGGCCCGGCTGGGTCGGCGACATCGACCTGATCACGCTCGACGTTCACGACCCCGAGCACTGCGTGGTGGGCCAGCTCTACGGCGGCTGGGACGAGTCGCCGTTCTACCCCGCCGAGCCGGCCGACCCGAAGGCCGTGGACCTCGGGTTCTTCGCCCTGGCCGAGATCGAGGCCAGGGGCAGCGGCGCGATGCAGGCCGAGTACCGCTTGCTCACCGAGGCGTGGGGCGACCTGATCGAGCGCCGGATCGCCGAGCGGATCGCGGCGGAGGTGACCGGCGATGCCTGACGAGTACGGATCGCTGACCTGCATCCTGCCCAACTGCCGCGAGCCGCTCACCGTCCGCTGGGAGCTCTACGCCCCGCTGGTGGCCGGCGAGCTGGAGCCCGGCGGCACCATCCTCACCCCCGGCGACGCGCTCGGCGGCGGCTGGCAGGTCGAGTGCGAGGCCGGGCACGTCATCCTCCTACCCGAGCTGGTGCGCTGCGACGTCAAGGACGCGGAGTGCATGGCCGGCGACTGCCGGCACGGCGACGACCTGGCCGACTGGCGGCGGGCCGACGTCGAGCGGCTGGCCGGACTGCTGCGGTCCGCCGGGGTACTGCCGGCCGCCGAGCCGGACCCGTTCGACCACGTGCTGAGACTCACCGCCGACGGCGGCTGGGCCGTCGACCACCCGACCACCTGCCGGGTCATCCCGTGTGCGGTCCGCGTCCAGGTCGAGATCGCCGCCGCCGTCGGCGACCTGCCACCGCGCAGCCGGTACGGCCGGTATCGGGTCGGCGTCAACGACCTCGGCGACCGGCTGCTCATCGGCGACCGGATCGGAGGCACCGATGGGTGACGGCAGCACCATCGAGTGGACCGAAGCCACCTGGAACCCCACCACCGGCTGCGACCGGATCAGCCCCGGCTGCGACAACTGCTACGCCCTCACCCTCGCGAAGCGGCTCAAGGCCATGGGGTCGGCGAAGTACCAGACCGACGGTGACCCGCGCACCAGCGGCCCCGGCTTCGGGGTTGCCGTCCACCAGTCGGCGCTGACCGAGCCGCTGCGGTGGCGGGCGCCCCGGACCGTGTTCGTCAACTCGATGTCCGACCTGTTCCACGCCCGCGTCCCGCGCGAGTTCGTCGCCCAGGCCTTCGGCGTCATGGCCCGGACCCCGCAGCACACCTACCAGATCCTGACGAAGCGGCCCGAGCGGATGCTGCGGCTGGTCGGTGAAGAGATCGACGGCGGGGTGACGCTGCTGGAGGCGGCCGACGAAGCCGGTCTCACGGACACCGCCCAGACCCTCTACGAGGCCGCCTGGCCGCTGCCGAACGTGTGGCTCGGCACGTCGATCGAGCTGGACCGGTACGCCGGCCGCGCGTGCCCGCTCCGGGCTACGTCCGCCGCCGTCCGATTCATCTCCGCCGAGCCGCTACTCGGCCCGCTGCCCTCGCTCGATCTGACCGGCATCGACTGGCTGATCGCCGGGGGCGAGTCCGGGCCCGGCGCCCGCTCGGTCGACCCGGGATGGGTGCGGGACCTGCGGGACCGGTGCCAGGCGTCCGGGGTCGCCTTCTTCTTCAAGCAGTGGGGCGGGCGGACACCGAAGGCCGGCGGGCGCGAGCTGGACGGCCGCACCTGGGACGAGTACCCGGACCGGCCGTGACCGACGAAGAGCGCGCCGCCCTGTACCGCGAGGTGCTCGCGGAGCGCTTCGGGACGCCCCGGCCTCACCGCCGGGGCGTCCCCGCCCCCGACCACCAGCCGGCCGACCGTGAGCCGGCGCCCGACCCCGAGAGCGAGGACCGGTGAGCGAGTACGACACCGCGCCGAGCAAGCCCGACTTCGAGCGCATCGACGTCACCACCGTCGAAGACCTGGCCCGAGGCGGCCGCCGGTACGTGCCGGGCCGAATCGTGGACCAGCCGCCGCCGCGCCAGCCGGGCGAAGAGCCGCCGATGTCCATTCAGGCACTGGTGCGGCGCGACCTGGTCGACCGGGAGGCGGTCGGCCGGGAACGGTACGGCACCAGCCTGCACGCGCACAACGGCCGGGACGCCCTGGTCGACGCCTACCAGGAAGCGCTGGACCTCGTGTGCTACCTGCGCCAGGCCATTGAGGAGCGACCGTGACCCGGCCCGAGGTGACGTACTTCCGCGCCCGCCCCGCCGACCCCGGCGCCTTCAAGGGCCCGCCCCGTGCCTGCCTCCTGTGCCTGTTCGGCCTCTGCCATCGCTGCACGGGCCGCATGGTCGTCCGCGACGTCCACGGCGGCCGGCGAGACGAGGCGTGCGAACACCAGCACCGGCCCGGCCGCGGACCGGTCGCCCGGGTGATCGCCGACATCCCAGTACGGAGCCGGTCGTGAGGCCGCCCGTGCCGTACCACGGCGGGAAGCAGCGGATCGCCGACCAAATCGTCGCGCTGCTGCCGCCGCACGAGCACTACGTGGAGCCGTACTGCGGCGGGCTGTCGGTACTGCTGGCCAAGCCTCGCAGCCGGATGGAGACCGTCAACGACCTCGACGGCGAGCTGGTGACGTACTGGCGCGTGCTGCGAGATCGTCCCGGCGACCTCGAGGTGGCGGTTGGGCTCACCCCGCACTCCCGCGCCGAACACGTCGCCGCCTTCACTCCCGCCGCCGATGACCTCGAGGTGGCCCGCCGGGTCCACGTCCGACTGACGCAAGGCGTCAACGCCCGACTGCGGCCCACCGGCTGGCGCTGGCATCGGAAGACAGCCGGCGGGTCCACGATGACCGGCTACCTCGCCTGGTACCGCGACAGGATCCCCGCCGCCGCCGAGCGCCTTGTGGGAGTGTCGCTCGACTGCCGCCCCGCGCTCGAGGTGGCGCGCGAGTACGGCACCGAACCGTCGGCGCTGTTGTACGTCGACCCGCCGTACCCGGCCGAGGTTCGCAACAGCAGTAACTACCGGTGCGAGATGTCCGACCCGGCAGATCACCGCGAACTGGCCAAGGCACTCCACGAGTGCCGCGCCGCGGTCGTCGTGTCCGGGTACGCGTGCGACCTCTACGACCGGGAGCTGTACCCCGACTGGCACCGCCACGAGATCGCCGCCCAGACCACGCAGGGCGGCTCAGCGAAGGCGACCGCCGAGGTGCTCTGGTCGAACCGCCCGCTCGGCGTCCAGGGTGCCCTGTTCGACGTCGGGGGGCGGTCGGCATGACCGAGGGGCCGACGCTGCTCCCCACCGGCCGGCGCACCATCTGGCGCCAATACCTGGCCGGCGGACGGATCAACGCGGCCCCATGGGAGCACACCCGATCCGCCGGCGGCGTCGTCGGCAGCTGCCCCTGCGGCGGCTACCTCCGACCCGGCCCGCCGTACTGGATCGACAAACGCCAGTGGTTCCCCTCCACCTGCACAACCTGCGGCGCCGACTCGGCCGACCCCGGCCCGGCGCCCACCCGCAAGAGACGAGGAAGTAAGTGAGCGCGCCCTACCAGTTGTTCGACGTCCTGCCGGCACACATCGCCGACGCGCTGCGCGCCAGCATCGAGCGTTTCGGCGTGCTCGTCCCCGTGGTCCGCGACCAGCACGGCAACACGATCGACGGCCACCACCGCGCCCGGATTGCCGACGAGCTCGGCGTGGAGTACCGGGTCGACGTCGTCCAGGTCGCCGACGAAGACGAGGCACGGGAGGTGGCCCGGCACCTGAACTCCCGGCGTCGGCACCTGACCGGCGAGCAGTTGCGCGAGCACATCGTGATGCTGGCGCAGCGCGCCACCCCGGCAGGCATCGGGGAGTTGTCGCAGCGCGAAATCGCGCAGGTGGCAGGTGTCGCCCCGTCGTACGTCAACAAGGTGCTGAGCGACCCGCAGGTGTTCACCAGTGAACACCTGCCGGACTCCCGACGGGGCGCCGACGGGAAGGTTTACCCGGCTCGCCGACCAGAGTCCGCCCCGGCCCCGGCACCGCTGCCCACCCCTGAGCCGACCGCCGATGCGGTGGCGTGCGAGGCATGCGGCACCGAACTCCCCGACGACCAAGCCAAGGCCGGCTACCTCCGCTGCGACGAATGCGACGGCGAAGGCGACCACTACTCGGAGAACTTCCCCAACGGCCCCGGCCGGTGCGTCATGTGCCACGGCCGCCCCGAGGACCAGGACGAGCGCGAGACCACCCCGCCGCCGGCCATCGAGCCCGAGCCGGCCCCGGAGCCGCAGTGGTCCGATGACGAGCTGGCGCTGCGCGCCGAACTCGAGGCCGGCCGCACCGTCGTCGTCTCCCTGCGCGCCCACCACGCCAACCTCACCCGGTGGGCCGACGCCGCCGGGCTGCTCGTCCGCATCGACCGGCGCACCGACTGGGGCAACCCGTTCGAGATGCCCGCCGACGGCGACCGCCAGACCGTCATCCGGAACTACGCCGACCACTACCTGCCGCACAAGCCATCACTGCTCGACCGGATCGAATCGCTGACCGGCAAGGCGCTCGCGTGCTGGTGCGCCCCCGACGACTGCCACGGCGACGTGCTGAAGGAGGCGACCGAGCAGTGATGGTCCTGGACGACTTCGTGATGCTCGGCACCACCGTGCCCGAGCCGAACAGCGACGGCCGGGTGTTCGTCTGCTCGGCCGGCTACTCGGCCACGCTGCGGAGCCTCGTCCGGGTGTACCCGCTCGCCCGGCACGGCGCCCCCGCCCGCTGGTCGGTCAACACTGTCCGCCTGGAGCGGAACCCGCGCGACTCCCGGCCCGAGTCCTACCGGCTCGCCGGAGACCGCCGCCCCGGCGTGCACCAGCACATCAACCGGGTCTTCGAGGCGACCGGCACCGTACCGCGGACCGCCCGCGCCGAGCTGCTGCGCCGCTGCACCGTGTCATCCATCGCCGAGGCGAACGACCGCCGGCTGTCGCTGGCGATCCTGCACGCCGACGCGATGGAGCTGGAGTTCGAGCACAACCCCGCCTCCCCGGACTCCCCGCAGCTCGCCCTGTTCGACGTCGGTACGGAGATCCCGGCCGGCGCCCGACGGTTCCCGTACATCCCGCGCCTGCGGTTCGCCGACGACCGCGGCCCGCACCGGCTGATGCTCCGCGACTGGGGCGTCTACGAGCTGATGCGCAAGCACAACAACCTCACCCAGTTGTCGGACACCCAGCGGCGCCGCTACGTCGGCGAGGCTCTCCACCTCGATCCGTCGTGCTCGCTGCTGGTCGGCAACCTCAACAACCAGCGGACGGCCTGGCTCGTGATCTCGGTCCTCCGGGGCCTGCGGGCCGCCCCGTCGCTGTTCGACGCGATGGAGACCGCCGCATGACGTGGTTCAAGGTGGACGACACGTTCCACGCACACCCCAAGGTGCTCGCCACCGACCCGGCCGCGCTGGGTCTGTGGGTGGTCGCTGGGGCCTGGTCGAGCGCGCACCTCACCGAGGGATTCGTGCCAGACCACGCCTTGCCGCGGCTGCTCCCGGACTCGGTGCCGCTGGCTCGGAAGCTGGTCGCCGCCGGGCTGTGGCGTCGGGTCCGTGGAGGCCACCAGTTCCACGATTGGACGGACTACAACCCGGCCGCGAGCGACGTTCGAGCGATGCGCGAGAAGCGCGCGGCAGCCGGGCGGAAAGGTGGCCTGGCCAGCGGAAAGACCCGAAGCAACCAGGGAAGCAAAACCGAAGCACTTGCTTCGCCAATCGTTGAACCCCCGACCCGACCCGACCCGACCCCTATAGGGGGGCGCTCTTCGTACGTAGCTAGCGGTAGCGCGCGCGAAGAGCCGCCCCCCTCCCGATGCCCCGAACACCTCGACACCCCGGCCGACGGACCCTGCGGACCATGCGGCGACGCCCGACGCGCCCGCCAGCAGCACGACCGCGACCAGGCCGCCGCCGAAGCCCGCCGCATCGCCGAAGCACCCCGCTGCCGCAAACACCGCGGCCAGCTGGCCGGCTCGTGCGGCCCCTGCCGATCCGAACGCCTCGCCCGAGAGGAGGCCTGACCATGCCCGCCGCCCGATTCGCCGGCGAGTTCCGCGCCCAACGCTTCCAGCCCGACGCCTACCCGCGCTGGCTCCACCAGACCGACCAGACACCCGCCTGCCAGGGCGCCGACCCCGAGATCTTCTTCCCGGAAAAAGGCCCCACCGCGTCCGCACCGGCCCGCGCCATCTGCGACCGCTGCCCGCTGCTGGCCCGCTGCCGCAGCTGGGCGCTCGACCAGCCGACCGCCGACCTGCACGGCGTGTGGGGCGGCATGACCCAGTACGAGCGCGAGGCGTACCACCGCCGTCTGCGCGCGGCCCAGCGAGCCCAGGAGGCAGCGTGACCACCACCGACGACACTCGCGACCAGCAGCCCGTCACCGTCACCATCACCACCTCCGGCGCCTCGGTCACCATCACCGCCACCGCCGACCTCGACGCGGTCACCGCCCGGGCCACCGCGATGCACACCGAGGCGCACGGCCGCTGCGTCGCCGCGCCCCGCGACCTCGGGGGCGTGCTGTGACCACCGACGACTTCGAGCGCCGCTGGCGCGCCGCCGCCAACGCCGACCCGGGCCACGCCACCTACCGCGAGGCCGTGCCCGGCTACCGCCCCGGGTCCGCCGTGGGGCGCCGAACGGGGGCGAACCCGTACCCGAGTGAGGGTCCGGCCGATCCGGACGCTCTACGGCCCGCTGAGACGGCCGAGCCCTACATCGGCGACCCCTGGACCGCCGAACCCGACGACGCCGCCGTAGCCGTCGGCCAAGCCGCCGGAACGATGACCGTCGTCTGGCGCCGGCCCGCCGGCCCCCCGGTCACCGTCGAAGAGATTCGCCAGCTGTCCGCCGCGATCGAGCGGGACCCGGCGACGGACCTCAACGCCGACGCCGTGCGCGACCTCGCCGGCCCGGCCAAGCTCGCCACCGACGACGCCGTGTCCGCGCTCCGCAACGCCATCAACAGCAGCGGCCGACTCCGCCGCTCGTGGAGCTGGCGTCGGTGGTGGTGGCGGTGACTCACCCACCGACCCGGCCGTGGGCGCTCGCCTGCGGCATCTGCCTACGACTACGCCGCGCCGTACGCGGCTGGCTGATCTGCGACCAGTGCGACCGGCCGATCCCGACCGGCAAGGAGGCGTGACGATGCCGAGCCCCACCCCTCGGCGGCCCGCCGACTGCCACCCCGGCAGGCCCAGCCACGCACGCGGCAAGTGCGTCAACTGCTACGCCCGCGACTACACCAGGGCCCGACGGAACCACACCACCCCGCCCGGCTGGCGCCCCCTGATCGATCTCGACCTCGGTCACGCCTGCCAGTACGGCTACCACCGGCCCGCTGTGCGCGTGGTCGACGGCCCGCCGGACCAGCTCGACGGCTGGATCTCGCGACCCCGCATCACCGCCGCCGTCGCCAAGGTGCTCAGCGACGGTGCCGCCCGCACCACCACCGAGCTGGCCGACGACCTCGGCCTCACCGAGCAAGAGCGCTACGGCCCGCTCGCCCGGGCCCTGGCGCGGATGGCCGAAAGCGGCGACGTGCACCGGCTGCCCCGGCCCGGCAAATCCACGATCTGGAGGCTCGCAGCGTGATCGAGTGCGCCATCTGCCAGCGCGACGCCGGAACCGCGTACGCGTGCACCGGCTGCGGCGGTCGGGCGCTGCGGCAGCTCGCCGCCGTTGCCGACCTCACCCCGGCCGCCCGCGCCGTCGCCGCCGGGCTCACCAGCCGGGGCACCACCGTCGGCGGTGGCGGCGGTCGCGGCCGGCTTCCGCTCGACCTCGGCGCGACCGCCCGGCTCGACCAGACGCAGACGGTGCTGACCGCGCTGGTACGCGAGATCGCCGCCGAACGCGGCATCCCGGTGCCGGCCGGCGCCGACCCGCTGGTGACCGCCGCCCGCTGGCTGACCGCCCAGCTCGACTGGCTGCGGCACCGCGCACCCGAGGACTACCTCGGCCCGACGCAGGCGTTCGCGGACATCAGCGCCGCCGCCCGGGTCATCACCTCCGTGGTCGACGGGCCGGGCGACCGGCGATGGCTCGGCCAGTGCGGAGCAGAGACCGACGACGGCGAGTGCCGGGCCGACCTGCACGCGCGGGCGTACGCGGCGACCGCGACCTGCCGGGCGTGCGGCGCGGTGGTGGACGTGGCCACCCGGCGGGCCGAGCTTGGCTCGCTGGTACGCGGCTACTCGTACACCGCCGCCGAGATCGCCGCCGCGTACCCGATCCGGGCCGCGCGGATCCGCCAGTGGGCGTCACGCGGGCGGATCGTCGCGACGGGCGAGCATCACGGCCGGCCGACGTACGACCTGGGCGACGTGCTGAAGCGGGCCGCGCTGGAGGATGCGCGGCGCGCCGAGCGCAAGGCTGACCAGGAGCGTAGCCAGTGCGAGGCGGTGAGTAGTGGTGCGGCTTGACGCGAGATCACGAGGGGTGTCACACTCGGGTTCTGCGGATCGACGCTGCCCGGAAACGGGATCCGACCGCATCGCCTGTGTCTCGCCGGGGCGTCGTGTCGGCGAGCAATCGGGACCTCCGCGCATTCGCCCCGGGTCCCTCACCTCTCGCGAAGTAGGCCCCGAACCGTTCCAGCGGTCCGGGGCCTTCGCGTACCCGACTTCAGGGAGTCGAGCACATGCCCAAGCGTAAGGCCACCGGACGCCTCTTCCGGAGTGCGGCCAACAAGTACTACCACCGACAGGCGGCCACCGCCGAGCAAGACCGCAAGCGCCTGATTCACGAGGCGCTGCGCGACCTGACCGGGACCGAGGTCATCTACGCGATCCGGTGCCCGGATGGCCTGATCAAGGTGGGCCACACGGCCGACCTGGCGAGCCGGCGTCGCGCGTACGGCTCCGACCCGTCGATCGTCCTCGCCGTCCGGCCCGGCACGCTGGCCGAGGAACAGGCGATCCACGTCCGGTTGCGCCCGAGTGTTGCGCACGGGCAGGAGTACTACCACCCGACGCCCGAGGTGTTGGCCTTCGTCAACGAGATCCGGACGTCGTGCGGAGTTGAGCCCGTGGCGGTGCCGTGATGCCGCAGGGGTACATCTCCGCCAAGGCGGCGGCGAAGCGACTGGGCGTTGGTCGCGAGCTGATCGAGGGCTTGGTAGCCGGCAAGCAGATCGAGGGCATCGAGGTCGAAGGCAAGTCTGGCGCCAAGACCATCATGGTGAAGAGCGAGGCACTCCGGGATCTGGAGGCCAAGGTGCGAGGCGCTGCGACGTGAGCGAGGCGTGGCGTGCGCTCGGTGGACGCAGGCGCACGCTCGCACGCCAGGTGTACGCACGGGACAGGGCCACGCCCGGCTACCTCTGCCACTGCGGACGGCCCATCGACTGGACGCTGGCGTGGCCCGACCCGATGAGCAAGAGCGTCGACCACGTGCACGAGACGCAGGATGGTGGCGCACTGACCAGCCTGGACAACCTGGCCACTGCCCACCTTGGGTGCAACAGCAGCAAGGGCGCGCAGCGTAGGCGCGAGCGAGAGCGCGAGCAGCGAGCAGCGCAGGCCGTGGTCATAGCCATCGACCCACGCACCATCTGATCTACGTTTCCGCAGGTCAGGGCCTTTTTTAGGGCCCTGGCCTCGTCACCCCAGCGAAGCGGTGCCCATTTCTCTCTCCGAGATCGACACGGAGAGTTATTTCTCACCATGACGCCCGCCGGGTAGCTCCCGCCGGGAAGAGGGCCCCACGTCTCCCGGCGTGGGGCTTTCGCATTCCGGGAGTTCGATATGACAAGGAAGCCAGACACCCCGTGCGCCGGCTGCGGCAAGCTGTTGTACACGGCGCAAGGCTCGCTGCCCGCCGGTAAGCGACGCTGCCAGAAGTGCCGAGGTGCCGGCGCTGCGGGACGGCCCGGGAAGCCGGGCAATCTTCCCGGCCGTCACGGAACGGCGTGGCGAAAGCTGCGCAGGCAGGTCATCGCCGAAGAGACGAACTGCTTCCGGTGCACCGGCCCGGTCGACAAGGCGCTGAGGTTCCCACACCCCGATTCGCCGAGCGTTGACCATGTGGTGGACGTCGCGGCCGGCGGCGCGCCGCTGGACCGAGCGAACGTCCGGCTGGCGCACTTCGGGTGTAACTCGGCGGACGGCGCGACGAAGCGACGCCGGACCGATGGTGAGCGAGTTCGTGGCTTGTCCCCAGCCCGAGCGAGAGAGGCACTCATGGCGGCGAACAGGGTGGACGCAGACGAGACGCGGACTTTCCTGGCGCGCATCCGCGACAAGCTGGCCACCGAGATGGAGGCGGCGAGCGGTCGCGACTCCGTGGTAATCGCGAAGGAGCTGCGCGCGGTCGTTGCGGCCATCGCCGAGCTGGAAGCACCGACCGCCGAGCCGGATGCGCCGGAGCCCGACGGGGAGGTGGCCACCGGTGACCCCGTCGACCAGCTCCGCGCTCGCCGCGAGAAGAGGCGCGCAGACGCCGCGGATAGCGAACTACCCGCCGTACACGAGCAGCTCGGCGGCTGAGGCGATCGAACTCGCCGAGTCCGCCGGCCTGCGCCTGGACGACTGGCAGCGGTACGTGCTCCAGCACGGCCTCGGCGAGCACCGAGGCCGGTGGGCCGCGACCCGGGTCGGTTGCTGGGTGCCGCGCCAGAACGGCAAGGGCGGCATCATCGAGGCGCTGGAGCTGTTCTGGCTGTTCCTGGCCGGTGAGCGGCTGATCCTGCACAGCGCGCACGAGTACAAGACCGCACAGGAGGGTTTCCTCCGCCTCAAGGAGCTGATCGAGCGCTGTCCGGACCTGGACGCCAAGGTGGACCGGTACTGGCAGGCGAACGGCGAACAGGGCATCTCGCTGACCCGGAAGGCCGGTGGGGCGCGGCTGCGATTCGTGGCCCGGTCGCGGACGTCTGGCCGAGGCTTCTCCGGGGACAAGAACATCCTGGACGAGGGCCAGGAGCTGACCGAACAGCAAATCGCGGCCCTGATGCCGACGATCTCGGCCCGGCCGGACCCGCAGATCTGGTTCTTCGGTACACCGCCGGAGCTGCCCGACGCCTGGGCGTACCGCCTGAAGGCGGACGGCGAGGCAGGTAGGCCGCGGCTGGCGTGGTTCGACTGGGGCGCCGACCTCGATCTGGACAACCCAGTGGACCGGCTCCGGCTGGACGACCGGGATCTCTGGTACGCAACGAATCCGGCGATGGGCATCCGAATCCTCGAGGCCACCGTCGAAGACGAGCGGGCCGAGTCGGGCCTGGGCGAGAAGTTCGCGCACGAGCGGCTCGGCGTATGGTTGCCGGCCGCCGTGCCGGGTGCGGTGCTCGACCCGGCGATGTGGTCGAAAATGCTGGACCGGGAGTCGCGCCGCGGCGACGGCGAGCCGGTGATGCTGGCCTTCGACGTGACGCCTCTGCGGGACCACGCGACGATCGGCCTGTACGCGCTGCGGGACGACGGCCGGGAGCACATGCAGCTCATCGACCACCGACCCGGGACGGACTGGCTGGTGCCGCGGCTGGTGGAGCTGCGCGAGGTACTCGACCCGATCGGCATCGCGTACGACCAGAAGAACGGCGCGCACACGTTCCTGCCCGACCTGCGAGAGCACGGCATCGAACGGCCGCAGGACCGCGAGGAATGGGACCAGGATCCGAAGCGCGGTGACCTGTTGGAGCTGGACACCGCCGCTGCGGTTGATGCGGTCGGCCAGTTCATCGACGGCTTCCGGGCACCCCCGATCGAGATCGACGGAACGGCGGTGCCGCGGATGGCACACCTCGGACAGGAGCCGCTCGACGTGGCGGTGCGCGGCGCGGTGGCCCGCCCGATTGGCGACGCGGGCCAAATCGGGTGGGGCCGGCGGGCGTCCGAGGTGGATATCGGGCCGCTGTGCGCGGTGACCGAAGCTCGGTACGGCTACCGGCTCTGGGTGGACGTCGTTCTGGGCGACTACGACGTGGCTGACAGCGTCTTCTGAGGGGAGGCACGGTGAACAGGATCGCTACGACTCTCCTTGACCTTGCGGGCTTGCTGCTGGTGGCTGCCGGCGCGTACTACCTCGCCGAGCCGGCGATGGGCCGCGCGGCGCTGCTGGTGGCCGGCGGCGTGCTGCTCGGCGGGTCGCAGCTGGCGGCCCGGTTCGCCGAGTCGCGCCCCGGGGCAATGGATGGCCATTTCGGCGAGCGGCTGCGCGAGTTCGTCGCGCGGTGGACGCGCCGGCACCGTGAGGACGTGACGTGAGCCTGTTCCGCCGCGAGAAGCGGCACGCGACGATCGCGCCCGCCGATCAGCTCATCCCTGGCCGCTCCGGCGGCAAGCGTGGCGCCGTCCAGGTCACGAACGACACGGCGCTGCGCCACAGCGCGGTATGGGCCTGCCTGCGACTGCGGGCGGACCTGATGTCCACGTTTCCGGTGGACACGTACCGGAAGGTCGCGGGCCAGCAGGTTGAGGTGCCGAAGCCGCCGGTACTGGTGGCGCCGGGCGGCGAGCGGTGGGACTACGTGGACTGGATGTACGCCAGCCAGTTCGATCTCGACCGCGCAGGCAACACGCTCGGCCTGATCGTCGAGCGGAACGCGCTCGGCCTGCCGGCCCGGATCGAGTTGCAGCCGATTGAGGTGTGCTCGGTGACGCAGAAGCGGGACACCGGCGCCCTGGTCTACCGACTCGACGGCAGGGAGTACGGTCCCGAACAGGTCTGGCACGAGCGTCAATTCGTGGTGGCCGGACTACCGGTGGGGTTGTCCCCGATCGCGTACGCAGCCTGGACGATCGGCGAGTACCTGTCGATCCAGCAGTTCGCGCTGGACTGGTTCGGCGGCGGCGGCGTGCCGAAGGCCCGGATGAAGAACGTGGCGAAGACGATCGACCGAAACCAGGCACAGCAGGTCAAGGACGTATACCAGGCGAGCGTCGCCAACGGCGACCTGTTCGTGCACGGGTCTGACTGGGAGTTCAGCTTCCTGCAGGCACAGAACGTCGGCATGGAGTGGATCGACGGCAAGCGGTACGGGCTGGCGGACATCTCGCGTTTCCTCGGCGCGCCGGTCGACCTGATCGAGGCGGCCATCAGTGCCCCCGGGTCAATCACCTATCAGTCGGCGTTGCAGCGGAACCTGCAGTTCCTGGTGATGCACCTCGGGCCGGCGGTGGCTCGGCGCGAGAAGAACCTGAACAAACTGCTGCCCGCACCCCGGTTCGTGAAGCTGAACACCAATGCCCTACTGCGGATGGACCCGCAGACGCAGGCGAAGGTCATCACGGAGCGGATCAACAACCGAACGTTGGCCCCGAGCGAGGCCCGCGCCTTCTACGACAAGCCGCCGCTGACACCCGAACAGGAAGCCGAGTTCGATCGCTTGTTCGGTGCGCCCCGAAGTGCGATGTCAGAGGCGGCGACCCGGGCGACGGCCGGCTGGCCGTGGGAGCAAGTCAACCCGCTCAGCGCGGCCCCGTACCCGTACCCGGACCCGAGTGAGGTGGGACAGTGACCAGCATTCACGTTCGGCGGCTGCAGAGCCGGGTCGAGCGCACTGCGGCGCGGCTTGTCGATCTGGCCGAGCGTGAGCGGCTGTCGGTGGCGGATCTGGCTGGCGCCCGGCTGCCCTGGTATGCCGTGCGCAACCAGGCCGGTAACGAGGACGGCGACGGCGATGGCTTCGCCACGGTCTTCATCTTCGATGAAATCGGCGGGTCGCTCGGGGTCACCGCGAAGCAGTTCGTGGCCGAGTTGGAGGAGATCACCGCACCGGTGATCCGGCTACGGATCAACTCCCCGGGCGGGTCGGTATTCGACGCGATCGCCATCTACAACGCGCTGAAGCACCACCCGGCGCGCGTCGAGGTGTACGTGGACTCGCTGGCCGCGTCGGCAGCCTCGGTGATCGCCACTGCTGGTGACGAGGTCATCATGATGCCCGGCTCGCAGTTGATGATCCACGACGCTTCGGCGCTGGAGGACGGCAACGCCGAGGACCACGGCAAGATGCAGACGTTCCTCGATCGGCAGTCGGAAAACATCGCCGACCTGTACCAGATGAAGGGCGGCGGCACTCTCGCCGAGTGGCGCGATCTGATGAAGGCCGAGACGTGGATGTTCGCCCGCGAGGCCGTCCAGATGGGCCTCGCCGACCGGATATCGGAGTACGGGCCGGTCTCCGGTGACGCCGACCTCGAAGAGCGCATGCAGCGCCGCCACGATCTGGGCTACTACCGGTACGCCGGCCGCCGGGCGGCCCCTGCGCCAACCTCGCATCGGATCGCCATCAGCACCGATGGCGCCCGGACGTCGGCGCGCGACAGCTCCAGTGACGGCGAGCGTCGGCTCGCCGCGCAGCAACGGGCAGCCGCCGGGCCACGGCGGCGCGGTGCGGAGCAGTCGTCGGCGCGGATGGCCGCGTTCCCGGCCACCCTGCGAGCCGAGCTGGTCGAGCACGGTGGTCAGCAGCGGTACCACGTCACCGGGCACGCCTCCGTCGTCGAGACGCCGTACGAGATGTGGGACGCCCACGGCCCGTACATGGAGGTCATCGACGCCCGGGCGTTCGACCGCACCCTGGCCGCCGGGCCCGACGTGGCGTTTCTGGTCAACCACCGTGGCGTGACGATGGCCCGCACCACGAACGGCAGTCTCAAGCTCTCCATGGACGGCGTCGGGCTGGCCGTGGAGGCGTGGCTCAACCCGAAGCGGCAGGACGTCACCGACCTGGTCGTGGCGATCCAGGACCGCGACATCACCGAGATGAGCTTCGCGTTCATGCTCGGCGACGGCGGCGGCAAGTGGTCCTCGGATTTCAGTGAATTCCGGGTCACCGACGCCGATATCGACCGCGGCGACGTGTCCGCCGTCAACTACGGCGCCAACCCGTACACCGACGTGGCGGCCCGCGCCCGCGAAGTTCTCGCTGACCTGGATCACCTACCGGCCGGTGCCGCTCGCGCCGCCATGGCGCGGTTGAAGCTCCGCGCCGACCTGACTCCCGCAACTCCCCCCGCTGCGCCCGTTCGGGCTGTCGATGCGGGCGATTCGGCGGGCCGCAGCCTCGTGCACGTCGCGGCGCTGCTCGACGAGGACTGATCCGGCACTCAGACCGGGCCTCACTGCACCATCCAACTCACGCGCACACCGGCCGGCACTCAGACCGCGCCGATGGCTGCACGCACGCTCGCCGACGGTCAGATCGGTAGCGCACGACAGCGCACGCGGAGGCAATCCCCAACCGCTGCGACCGAAGGAAAATCGATGACTCTCGACGAGCTGATTCTCTCCATTGAGGTGGAGAGGGAGCAGGCCACCAAGAAGCGCGACCGCGCGGTGGCCGAGGTGAAGACGATCCTGGCGAAGGCCCGCAACGAGGGCCGCGCCAACCTCACGGAGGAGGAGGACGCCGACTGCCAGACGGCGTTCAAGCGCCGCGACCAGGCCAAGGCCGAACTCGCCGGCATCGAGCAGAAGCTCGACAACGCCCAGCGGGCGAAGGCGGCCGAGGAGGAGGTCGAGATCGGCCTGCTGGAGCGCCGCGCCGACCCGAAGACCGCCTCGGCGAAGCCGGCGTACGACCGGGTGGCCCGGATCGGCACCGAGGAGCGCACCTACCACCGCGGCAACACCCGCGGCGGTGGCCCGTTCATCCGCGACGTGGTCAACCAGTTCCTGTACCGGGACCTGGAGGCCGAGCAGCGACTTGCCCGGCACATGCAGGAAGAGCGGGTCGAGCGCGGCCAGTACCTGGAGCGGGCGGTCGGCACCGGCGCGTTCGCCGGCCTGACCGTGCCGGCCTACCTCACCGAGCTGTACGCCCCGGCGGTGGCCGCGCGTCGGCCGTTCGCGGACGCGATGACGAAGCTGGACCTGCCGCCGTCGGGCATGACGGTGAACATCTCCCGCATCACCACCGCCTCGGGCACCGCCCTGCAGTCCTCGGAGAACAGCGCCGTCCAGGAGACGAACATGGACGACACGCTGCTGACCGAGAACGTGCAGACCGCGGCCGGCCAGCAGACGCTGTCCCGCCAGGCGATCGACCGGGGCACCGGCATCGAGGACGTCGTGATGCGCGACCTGCAGCGCCGGTACGCGACCACGCTCGACTCGACGATCATCAACCAGGCCACCACCGGCCTGACGAACATCGCGACGGGCATCACGACCGACGACACCACCCCGACCGCCGCCGAGCTGTACCCGAAGATCCTGCAGGGCGCGTCGGCGTCGGAGGCGGCGCTGCTCGGCCAGGCCGACCCGGACCTGGTGCTGATGCACCCCCGGCGCTGGTACTGGTTCCAGGCGGCGCTGACGACCTCGTGGCCGCTGATCGGTCAGCCCGGCATCGCCACCCAGCAGGGTGGTGTGAACTACGGCGAGATCTACGGCTCCGGCTTCCGCGGCCTGCTGCCGAACGGCATGCCGGTCGTGGCCGACGCCAACGTGCCGACGAACCTGGGCGGCGCCACCAACCAGGACGAGATCTACGTGGTGCCGCGTGACGAGTCGTTCCTGTGGGAGGACCCGGGCGCGCCGCAGTTCATTCGGGCCGAGCAGGCGGCGGCGGCGAACCTCGGCGTCCTGCTGGTGTTGTACGGCTACTTCGCGTACACGATGCGCCGGTACAGCAACTCGCACCAGAAGTTGTCCGGCACCGCGCTGGTCACGCCGAGCTTCTGAGCATCCGATGAGGCTGATCCGCTCGTTCCCGACGACCGTGCCGCCCGGCCGGGCCCATGTGGTCGACGGGATCGAGCGGCTGCTTCTGGAGCGGTACGACTACACCCCGCTCGGCGACATCGACGACGACGTGCTGCTCATCGAGTGGGACCTCGCCGTCGGCCAGGAGCAGCTCCTGGCGTTCGCCGAGCGGGCCGCCGGCCAGTCCGAAGACGTGCTGGTCGCGCCGTACCGGTTGTATGCCGGCAACTACACCTCCCGAAGCCTTCGGGAGACGGTGTGGGCGCACCGGAGGTGGCCGGACTACCGGCATGTGGCGACCGGCGACCCGGTTTGCAACATCTTCGGCTTCGGCCTGACCTACCTGCCCCGCAAACTCGTGCGCGGCTACCTCGACGCCCGTGCCGCCGCATCCGACGGCAACACGTGGGGTTTCAGCGACGGGAGCTTCTCCGGCTGGCACCACCGCTGCGTGAAGCCCAATGTGCCGATCGCCTGGGACGTCCAGCCGGTGCATCTGAACTACCAGCTGCCATTCCGACGGGAAGGAACCTGATGAGCACCGAAGACACCGTGCCGGCCGCCGGCACCGACGTCGACTCGCGGAAGCGGGCGCTGAAGATTCAGCTCGCCACAGCCGAGGCCACCGGCGACGGCCCCGCCGCGCGGCGGCTGCGCGGCCAGCTCGACGCGCTCGGCCGCGAGGTGGCGGCGAAGGACCGCGAGGCGGCGGCGCAGACCGAACCGGAGACGGCGACTTCCGCCCCGACCGGCCGTACCACGGGTCCGGCGAAGAGCACCACGGCGAGCAAGTAGCCCACCCCCGCGCGATGGGGCCCGAACCCGGCCGACCGGGCGGGCCCCGTGGCGCATCTACCCCCACCTACCACCCGAGGTGCCCATGCAAGCCCGTACCCACTGCGGCGGCTGCGGTGCCGCCGACCTGATGCCGTTCCTGGATCTCGGCAGCACCCCGCTGGCCGACGCCTTCCCGTTCACCGCGGACACCGTTCAGCAGACCTACCCGCTGCGGGTCGCGGTGTGCCCGGCGTGCTGGCTGGTGCAGCTCCTGGACGTGGTGCCCGACGGCGAGCTTTACGGCGCCGACTACGGCTTCTACAGCTCGACCTCGCCGAGCATCCGCGTGTACGACGCCGAGTTCGCCCGGTGGGCGCTGGCCCGGTTCCCAAACGAGATCAAGCGCGGCGTGGTGGAGGTGGCGTGCAACGACGGTTCGCTGCTCCAGCACTTCGCGGCGGCTACATCCGGCCCCGTCTGGGGCGTCGAGCCGGCGCTCGGCCCGTACGAGGCGGCAACCGCCCGGGGCCTGAACGTGCTCGGCGAGCCGTTCCGCCGCATCGTTGCGGAGAGCCACGTGGACGAGTTCGGTTCCGGCGGTCTGGTGATCGCGAAGAACGTTGCCGCGCACGTCGCCGACCTGCCCGACTTCCTCGCCGGGATCGCGCACCTCATCGGCGACGACGGCGCGGCGGTCATCGAGGTCCAGGACGTCGCCGCGCTGCTGCTCGGCAACCAGATCGACCACGTCTACCACGAGCACCGCTTCTACTTCAGCGCGACCAGCCTGTACGCCGCCCTGACCTACGCCGGGATGGTCGTCACGGACATCGAGCGGACGCCCGCGCAGGGCGGCAGCCTCAGGGTGACGGCCCGATCCCGGACCGCCGCGAGCAGCTCCGGCCCGAAGCTGGAGCCGATGTTGCTCGGCGACGCGTGGTTGCGGCTGTCGGCAACGTACGGCGCGATGCAGGGGCGTGCGGCGGCGCTGCGCGCCCGGCTGCTGGATCTGCTCGACGCCGAGCGTGTCGCCGGCCGGACGGTCGCCGGGTACGCCGCGACCGCGAAGTCGTGCACGCTGCTGAACTTCTGCGGGATCGGCCCGGACCGGCTGGCGTACGTCTCCGACACAACGCCGCACAAGGTCGGCCGGTTTACGCCCGGTACGCACATCCCGATCTACAGCCCGGAGGACCCCGCTTCCTCGGACACCTACCTGTTGCTGGCCTGGAACTACCTCGGCGACGTGCTGCGCCGTGAGCGGGAGTTCGTCGAGCGCGGCGGCCGGTTCATCGTCCCCATCCCCTCCCCGGTGGTGATCTGAGTGGAGATTCGGAAGATGGCCGTCGTGCTGCCGGTCAGCGCCGAGGTGGCGGCCGACACGTTCGACGCCGGCCGAGCGTTCGCCCGGTACCTGAATGCGACCCCGGAGCAGCGCGCCGAGTGGGAGCGCCAGGCGGCCGACCAGCGCCGCGCCGAGCGTGAGGCCGCGACGCCGGTAGCGCTCACTCTGGACGTGCTGCTGGACAAGCTCGGGTGGTCACGCGAGTACGCCGAGCACGTCGTGCAGCCGTACTGCCGGTGCGAGGACACCCGCGACGGGTGGGAACGGTGCCAGCACGCGGACGATCTGGGGCTGGACCGATGAGGGCGCTCATCACCGGCGTGACCGGACAGGACGGCTCCTACCTCGCCGAGCAGCTTGCCGCCGACGGGCACGAGGTGTACGGCCTCATCCGGGGCCAGCGGAACCCGCGACGGGCCTGGATCGAGGGCCTCGTACCCGGCATCCGCCTGGTCGACGGCGACCTACTCGACCAGTCGAGCCTGCAGCACGTCCTCGCCGCCGTCCGGCCCGAGGTGGTCTACAACCTCGGGGCGCTGACGTACGTCGGCATGAGCTGGCAGCAGCCGGCCGTGATGACCGAGGTGACCGGGCTCGGCGTGCTGCGGCTGCTGGAGGCAATCCGGGTGGTTGACCCGGCGATCCGGCTGGTGCACGCGTCCAGCAGCGAGATGTTCGGCGCGGTGCGGGAGATGCCGCAGAACGAGCTGACGCCGTTCAACCCGCGCTCGCCGTACGGCGTCGCGAAGGTGTTCGCGCACCACACGGTGGTGAACTACCGCGAGTCGTACGGGCTGCACGCCAGCACCGCGATGATGTTCAACCACGAGTCGCCCCGGCGCGGTCCGGAGTTCGTGACCCGCAAGGTGTCGCTGGCCGCCGCTGCGATCGCGACCGGCCGGCAGTTCCGGTTGTCGCTCGGCAACCTGGACGCCCGGCGCGACTGGGGATGGGCGCCGGACTACATGCGGGCGCTGCCGTTGATGGCGGCCCGGCCGGAGCCCGGCGACTGGGTGCTGGCGACCGGCGAGACGCGCTCGGTGCGCGAGCTGGTCGAGACCGCATTCGCCGTCGCTGGGCTGGCCTGGCGCCGGTACGTCCGGGTCGACCCGGCGCTGTACCGGCCGGCCGACGTGGAGGTGCTCTGCGGGGACGCGAGCAAGGCGGCGGCCGAGCTGAACTGGAAGCCGACGGTGGGATTCGCCGAGCTGGTGGCCCGGCTGGTCGACCACGACCTGAGGGAGGCGCGGTGAAGGTGCTCTCCCCGGCGGTCACGATCGTGCTGGCCAGCCACATGAAGCCGTACCTGCGCGACTCGATCGAGTCGGTGCTTGCCCAGACCCGCCGCGACATGCAGGTGCTGGTGGTCGACTCCGGCCAGTGGATCGGGCAGACCGACGGCCGGTCCGCGCAGATGGCCAGCATCTACGCCGAGTACCACGGACACCCGCTGATCGAGTGGGTGACGACCGGCGAGGGCCCGGAGCTGCGCCGGCACCGGTGCCCGATCGGCTGGACGACGAACGAGGTGATCCGGGCCGGCCTGATCCGGGGTCGGTACGTCAGCACCTTCTACGACGACGACCAGTACGGTCCGACGTTCGTGCAGCGGATGGCCGGCTACCTGGACGACCACCCGGACGCCCGTGCGGTCTGGTGCTCACAGGACCGGGTGCGGCTCGACCCGGACGGCACGGAGACGCTGGTCGGGGTGATCCGGGCGAACGGGCCGCGCGGTCCGGGGCAGTTCGACTGCCAGGTCGACGGGGCGCAGATCATGATCCGGCGCGAGGTGCTGGACGCGATCGGCGACCCGTGGCTTCCGGAGGACCCGGGCGACTCGTGCCGGCACTCCGACGGCATCTTCCTGGAGCGGCTGGCCAGCGTGGTCGGCACGGTGCCGGCGATCGGCGAGGTGCTGCTACGGCACCGGTTCACGCCGCTGTCGACGTACACGCCGAGCCCGAGATGAGACTCCCGCCGGCCGGGGGGTGGCCCGGCCGGCGGGGCTGACGCTAGGAGCGTGGCGCGTGGCGACTCCCGCCGCATCGATCTTCGGAGACCAGGTGCCGGTCGTCACCAGCGCGGTCGACGTGACCGCGTTCACGCTCGGCACGAAGTGGTCGGCGAGCGTCCGCGGTGCAATCACCCACGGCCGCTGGTACTTCCCCGACGTGGCACCGGATGGGCCGACCGCCTGGGTGCTGTATGACGAGGTCACCGAGGCCGAGATCGCCCGGGCGGAGTTCACCGATACCGCCCCGGGCTGGCGGACGGTGGCCCTGGATCCGCCGGTCGTCTACTCCACCCCGGGCACGGTCATGGTCGCCGCGGTGGAGGCCGTCACCCGGTACGTGGCGACGGCGGGGCTCTTCGCCGACGGGCCGGTCATCAGCGGCCCGCTGACAGCGCCGGGCGATGGGGACAACGGCCGGGTCGGCATCGGTGCCGGCTACCCGCCGTCGACCTTCGGCGACACCTGCTACTTCGCCGATCTGCTCTTCGCGCCGTCCCTGTCGGCCGGTCCGCGGATCACCACCGGCACGCCGCCGGGTCGGATCACCAGCAGCACGCCGGGGAGGTGGAGATGAGCGCCCGCGACGTGGGGGATCAGATTGACATCCGGTACGAGGTGCGCGACGCCGACGGGGACCTGACGGCGGCGACCGTCTCGGTGGCAGTGACGCAGCCCGACGGCACCCTGCTGTCTCCGGCGCCGGTCGTGTCCACTCCGAGCGTCGGCATCTACGACGCCGGGTTCGTTGCGGACCAGGCCGGCCCATGGCGGTGGACCTGGACGGCGGCGGGCGCGGTCACGGACGTCAGCCACGGCCAGGTCGACGTCGGCGACCCGTCGATCGGCACGTACGCGACCCTGTCGCAGCTCCGCTCCATGCCGAAGATCACGACGTCGGACCGGGACGCGCTGCTCCAGGTGGCGTTGTCGGCGGCGGCCCGGGGCATCGACGGGGTGACCGGTCGCCGGGACGGCGGTTTCTACCGGGACTCGACGTCGAGCGCCCGGCAGTACGAGGTGTGCCGCAGCACCGTGCCGACCGACCGCCGGGTAAAGCTGCTGGTGGACGAGATCGGCAGCACCGACGGGCTGACGGTGGAGACCGGCGACGGCACCACCTGGACCGCGGTGACCGGGCACCGGGTGGATCCGCTGAACGCGCTCGCCGACCGCCGACCGATCACCGGCCTGACCGCGTCGTCGTGGGGCCACGACCTGGTGCGGGTGACCGCCCGGTGGGGCTGGCCGGCGGTGCCGGACCAGGTGGTGCAGGCGACCCTGATTCTGGCGCTGCGGCTGTACGGCCGGAAGGACTCGCCGACCGGCATCGCCGGGGACGGGCAGATGGGCGTGGTCCGGCTGGCCCGGGCCGACCCGGACGTGATGAGCCTCGTGGGCCGGTACGAACTGCCCGGGATCGCCTGATGGACATCAAGAACATCCGGGCGGCGCTGGCGACAGCAGCCGGCACCGTGGTGCTGCCGGACGGCACCCGGCTCCAGGGCTACGCGCGGGTGCCGGGCTCGCCGGACCCGCCGTGCGCGTACCCGGCCCAGTCCGATGGCACCTACGGCGACACTCTCGACGACACCGTCGCGGCGACGGTGACGCTCCGGATCCTGACGGGCCGGGGCGAGGACGAGGCGGCGCAGGAGCTGCTTGACGCGCTGCTGGCCGCCGACGGCCCGTCGTCGGTCAGGGCCGCGATCGAGTCGGATCCGACGCTGGGTGGGCTGTGTTCCGACCTGGCGGTGACCGGCTGGTCGGGCTACGAGTCGTACGACGTCGGCGGGGTCGAGCGGTACGGGGCGGAGCTGACGGTGGAGGTGCTCGGGTGAAGTGGCTGGTCGTTCACCCGGGCCCGAACTTCAGCGTGGCCGACGTCTACGCCGGCTGGTGCGACGCGCTGCGCGACCTCGGTCAGAAGGTTTCCCGGTACGCGCTGGACGAACGGTTGACGCTCTACGGGTCGGTGCTGGTCGAGTGCGGGCCGGGTCAGTTCCGGCACGCCTTCGACGGCCCGGCCGCGACCGAGCGGGCGATCGACGGCCTGTACTCGCACCTCTACCGGTGGCGCCCCGACGTGCTGCTGGTCGTCAGCGGGTTCTTCGTCCCGGCCGATCTGCTTGACCTGGCCCGGTCGTACGGCACCCGGGTCGTCACGCTGCATACCGAAGAGCCGTACGAGCACGCCCGCGAGCTGGCCCTGGCTGCGCACGCCGACCTGGCGCTCGTCAACGATCCGACCAACCTGGACGCGTTCCGCGCGGTCACCCGGGCCGAGTACGTGCCGCACGCCTACCGGCCGGAGATCCACCATCCGGGGCCGCCGGCCGCCGACTGCGCCGCCGATCTGGCGTTCGTCGGGACCGGCTACCCGTCGCGGATCGCGTGGTTCGAGGCGCTGCACGGGGCCGGCGCGCTGGACGGCCTGGACGTGCTGCTCGGCGGCAACTGGCAGGCGCTCGCCGAGCCCTCGCCGCTGCGGAAGTACGTCGGCCACGACCTCGAGGCGTGCCTCGAGAACACCGACGCGGCGGACATCTACCGGTCCGCCCGGGTCGGCGTCAACCTCTACCGGCGCGAGGCCGAAACCGAGGCGCTCGCTGCCGGCTGGGCGATGGGTCCGCGCGAGGTGGAGATGGCCGCGTGCGGCATGTACTACCTTCGCGACCCGCGCGGCGAGGGTGACGAGCTGCTGTCGATGCTGCCGCGCTTCGCCTCGCCCGGCGAGGCCGCCGAGCAACTCCGGTGGGCGCTCGCACACCCAGACTCCTGTGCCGCGACCGCCCGCGCTGCCCGGGAAGCGGTCGCCGACCGCACGTTCCGAAACCACGCCGCGCTGTTGCTGCGCTGGCTCGACAGGAAGGACTGACCATGGCAAGGCTGCATGGCCGGCGCGGGCGGGTCTACATGGGCATCGCCAGCGACACGGCGGAAGCGTCACCATTGCCGTTCATCGCCACCTGGAGCATGAACTTCGTGACGGACAAGCAGGACGTCACTGCGATGGAGGACACCAACAAGGTCTACGTGGCGGGCCTGCCCGACGCGTCCGGTGAGTTCGGCGGCTTCTACGACGACGCCAGCGCCCAGACCTACACCGCCGCGACCGACGGCCAGCCGCGCAAGTTCTACCTCTACCCCGACCGGTCGACCAACACCAAGTACTTCTTCGGCACCGTGCTCCCCGACTTCTCGGTGAACGCTGGTGTCTCGGCCGCCGCCGCCATCTCGGCGAGCTGGAACGCGGCGAGCAGCATCGTCAAGGTCGGCTGACCGGTGTCGGGCGTGTCCGGGTGGCCTGAACTAGGCGAGGTCGCCCGGGCCGCCCGGCTCGCCGGCGGCAAGGTGCTGCCGGAGATGAAGAAGGGCCTGAACAAGATGGGCCCGCCGGCGAAGCGCGCGGTCCAGGAGTCGGCACTGAAGAAGCTGCCGAAGTCGGGCGGCTTCGCGGCCACCATGCACCGGGCGATCCGGATGCGCGTGAAGAGCGACCTTGGCCTGTCCACGGCCGGCGTGACCCTGGTGACGACCGCCGCCGGCCGGGGCCGTCTGCGGCACATCGGCGCCATTAACTCCGGCCGGCTGCGGCACCCGGTCTACGGCCACCGGACCCGCTGGGTGACGCAGCGCGTACCCGAGGGCTTCTGGGACGACGCGATGGACAAGACCAGCGACGTCGCGCACCAGCGCATGCGCGAGGTGCTCGACGCCACCACCCGAACCCTGAAGGGATGACACCCACCCGTGATCATCGAACTGCGAATGTGCGACGAAGACCGTGCGGTGCTGGGCGGGCCCGAGTGGGTCCAGCTCGACACCGAGCGGGTCATGGACACCCCGGCGAAGGACCTGATCCGGTGGGAGGCCGAGTGTGCGTACCCGATCGAGCAAGCGATCCGGGACATCCGCGACTCACGGCCGCCGGCCGCGTCCACTCTGGTGCTGCTGTGGTTGGCCCGCAAGCAGGGCGGCGACCTCGCGGGCGGGGTCGATGAGGCGACCGGTCAGCCCGAGCGGTACGCGCGCCTGATGTCAGTGCGCACCCTGCGGGTAGCGACACGGGCCGCCGTTCAGCCCGAGCCGGCGCCCGAGGCGGAGGTCGATGCCATCCCCCCGGAGAGCACGCCCGCGCCCTGATCGCGGGCCGATGGATCCGTGAGTTCTTGCGCGAGTACGGGCCGCCGCTGGCCCACTTTTACCCCGGCCTGCCGGATCCGGACTCGCTGTCCCCGGTGGACATCGTGGCCTACCTGGAGTGGCGCCGGGACGTGCTCACCGAGCGGCCTGACGACGGAGACGCAATCGACTTCGACGCTGACGGGGCAGACGACTTCGGGGGGTGACCGGTGGGCACCACCGACAAGCGCGAGCTGCTGCTCGTCATCAAGGGCGACGACAAGGCCTCGGCGCCGATCAAGCGGGTCGGCGACGCCGCCGACGACACCAAGGACGACCTGAAGGATCTCAACGCCGGGCTGAAGAAGCTGGACGATGCCAGCGCAGACGCCACGGCGCAGATCGCCAAGCTGCGGGCCGAAATCGCGAAGACCGGCGACCTGGAGCTGGTCAAGGATCTCGCCAAGCAGGAGCAGCGGCTGCGGGCGTTCGCCCGCCAGCGGAAGCTACTGCTGGGCGAGGACGACGGGCCGCGCAAGGGCCTGCAGCTTCCCGACATCGACGTGGACCGGGTCGGGATCGGTATCGGTGCACGGCTCGGCCCCATCGTCGTGCAGAGTCTCGGCCAGGCGGTCGGCAAGGCCGGCCCGGGGATCGCCATCGGCGCGCCGATCGTGGCCGGTGTCGCGACGTGGCTCACCTCGGCGGCCGGCGGGGCGGTGCTGGCCGGCGGGGCGGTTGCCGCGGTCGCCGGTGGGGTGAAGCTGGCGTCCCGAGACCCCCGGGTCCAGGCGGCCGGCACCGAGCTGGCCGACACGCTCGGCGGCATCCTGGAGCGGGCGGCCGCCCCATTCGTGCCGGCCACGTTGCAGGCGATCGGCACGGTGAAGGCCGGCTTCTACGATCTGAGCAACGAGCTGGAGGACACCTTCGGCTACGCGGCCGATTACGTGGACCCGCTGGTCCGCGCGGTGCTCGGACTGGCTCGGGAGGCTGCTCCTGGTCTGCGTCGGCTGGTGCAGGCTGCCGCGCCCGTCGTGGACATGCTCGGCCGGGAGCTGCCGGAGCTGGGCGACGACATCGGCGCCGCGCTGGACTCGATCAGCGAGGGGGCGCCGGCCGCTGCCCGGTCGCTGGGTCTGCTGCTCGACGTCGCCGGGGTGGCCATCAAGACCGTCGGCGGGGCGGTCGAGCTGGCGTCAAAGGCGTTCATGTACGCGGATGTGCTCGCGGCGAACTTCCGGGGCGGGGTCGCTGAGGCGGCCGGTACCGCCGGGGAGTACGCGACGGCGGCAGGGGCGGCCGAGCGGAGTTCCACCGACTGGTCGGATGCGCTCGGCCGGCTCGGCGCCAAGGCGGCCGGGACCGCATCCGAGGTTGAGACGCTCGCCGAGATGGTCGACCGGCTGACCACGCAGAACATCGCTGCCGAGAACTCGGCGATCGCACTGGAGGAGGCGATCGACGCCGCCGGGGAGCGCGCCAAAGAGGGTGCGAAGGGTATCGACATCAACACCGAGGCTGGCCGCCAGAACCGTAAGGCGCTGCTGGAAATCGCCTCGGCTGCGAAGTCCAGCGCGGCGGACATCGAGGAATTGACCGGCTCGCAGGAACTGGCAAGCGAGGCGACGGAGCGCGGGCGTGCCGCATTCCTGAAGACCGCCGCGCAGATGGGTGTGAACCGAAAGGAAGCGATCGAACTCGCCAACCGGCTGTTCGGCCTGCCGAAAGAGGTCGGCACCAAAGCGAAGTTCCAGCCGGACAACAAGGGCGTCAGCAACTGGAAGCAGACCCTCTCCGGCATTCCTCGGAACATCCTGATCAGCGCCCGCTTCCGGCTGATCCGCAGCAACGACGTGGCGATGGCACTGAGGCTCGGCCGGCTGTCGGCCGGTGGCCCGGTGGAGGGTCCCGGCCCGAAGGGCGTCGACTCGCAGCCGTACCTCCTGGCGCCGGGTGAGTACGTGCTGTCGGCGCGGGACGTCGACAAGCTCGGCGGTTCGGCCCGGATCGATGAGTGGCGGAAGGGCCTCCACGACGCGTCCCGCCCGGCGGTGGCCGGCGGGGCGAGCATGCGCGGCGGCGGCGGTGCGGTCATCCAGCTGGCCGCCGCCCCGGGCGCCCCGGGCGAGCTGGTCCGGTACCTGATGCCCTACCTACAGGTCCGGGTCCTCAACGGCTTCGGCGGCAGCGCGCAGCGCGCGTTCTCTGCCGGACGGGGATAGGGGGTAGGCGGTGGCGGTCGAGTTCGTCGCGGACGCGGAGACCACGAACGGTACCGCCGGCACCAGTGTGGTCGTCGCCCGCCCGTCGGGCACCGCCGCCGGGCACGTCCTGGTCGCGTACGTCGCGGCCACCAGCGTCCCGGCCATCACCGCGCCGGTCGGCTGGACCCTGTTCACCTCGGTCGACGCCGGCAGCTCGTGCCGGCTGGCCGGCTACTACCGGGTTGCCGGCGGGAGCGAGCCGGCGTCGTGGACGTGGACGCTCGGCAGCTCCCAGCGGGCGTGGGGCTGGGTCGGCGCGTACTCCGGCGTCGACACCACCAGCGTGCTGGGCGAGACGGACACCGAGGCCGACACCTCGGCGGGCACCTCGTGGAGCGGGCCACGCGCGGACGCGACGACGGGCACCCGGTACGTCGCGGCCCTGGCGACGGTCCGGACCGCCAGCGGCGTGGCGACCACGTCGACCGTCTTCGGCGGATCCGAGCGCGCCGACCTGTCCACGAACGGCGGGGCCGGCACGGACATCGCCGCGGCGGTCGCCGACGGCGGGTACACCGGCTACCTGGAGGACGTGTCGTACCTGCCGGGCTGGACCACCAGCCAGTCCTGCACGGCCGGGGCGATGGCTCTCGCCGTGCTGTCGCCGGCGATGGTGCCGTACGGCGGTGGGCCGGACATCGCGCCGACGATCGAGGCTGCCTGGGGCGCCGACCCGGACGGCGACCCGGACGACTGGACGTGGTCGCCGCTGACCGGGGTGCTGCTGAGCGAGGGCATCACGATCGACGTCGGCCTCGGCCCGGAGGCCCCGCCGTCAGGCCTGGTCGCACCGCCGACGCACGTGGCCTTCAGCCTCCGCAACTCGGACGGCCGGTACACCCCGGACAACCCGCTGTCGCCGCTGTTCCCGAACGTGGTCCAGGATGTGCCGCTGCGGATGACCCTGCCGTACGGCTTCGCCCCGCCGACGCCCCGATTCGTCGTCTTCGCCGAGAGCTGGGAGCCGGACTGGGATGCCTCCACCCGGGCGGCGACCGTCCGGGTGGAGGCGTACGGCCGGCTCCACCGGCACCAGGCCGTCGACACGCCAGTCGAGTCGGCGATGCGCCGCGCGCTGTCCGGCATTCTGCTTGGCACGTCGGGGTCCCGGGCGGTCGGCTACTGGCCGGCCGAGGACGCGGACGGCGCCACGCAGGTCGCGTCGGCGATGGACGACCGGCCCGGCCTGGTCACCGGCACCTGGTCGCCGGCCGCCGCCACCGACTGCCCCGGGTCGGCGCCGCTGCCGACGCTGGCGGCGGGGACGCGGATCCAGGGCTACGTCAAGCCGTACGCCGGTACCGGGCACTGGTCGGTGGCGGCGGTCGTCAAGGTGCCGTCGGCGCCGGCCAGCACGTCGCCGCTACTGAAGGCGACGTGCACCGGCACCGCGCCGTACTGGACGATCGAGCTGACGCCCGCGTCGCCGGACACGCTTCACATCCGGGCGCACCTGGACGGGGACACGTCGCTGCTGAATGACTCGGTGGCGACCGTCGAGGCTGACGTGCACGGGCAGTGGATCCTGGTCTACCTGCGGGTCACGCAGAACGGCGCGAACGTCGACTACACCGGCGGCTACGTCAGCGCCAACGCCGGCGTCAGCAAGTCCGGCACCCTGAACTCGCGGTCGATCGGTGTGGTCCGGGAGGTCCGGGTCGACGGCACCACGTCCACCGACGGCATCGGTGTCGGGCATCTGCTGGCCGCCGCCGATTCGAACTTCAGCCCGGGCGTCGTGGGGCTGATCGCGCTCGACGCCGGCTCCGGCGACCGGCCACTGAGCCGGGTCGGCGACCTCGCGGACATGGCCGGCATGCCGCTGATCACCTACGCCGACCTACTCGTTGAGGACCCGCCGATGGGGCCGCTGCTGCCGACCACGCTGGTCGCGGCGCTCGACGAGTGCGCGGCCACCGACCAGGGGCTGATCCACGACGGCGGGCCGGCCGGCGAGCTGGTGATGGTGGCCCGGTCGTCGCGGTACAACGCCGACGTCCGGATGCCGATCGACGTGACCCGGCGCGAGCTGGGGCAGCCGTTCGGGCCGACGTACAACAGCCGCTCGCGGGTCACCGACCTGACGGTGGCCCGGGCCGGCGGGTCGTCGGCGCGGTACACCGACACGACGGTCCGGGGCGGCCGGGCGCAACAGGTGACGCTCAGCCTGTCCCGCGACCAGTGGCAGTACCCGATCGCCGGCTACCGGGTTGCCGAGTCGATCGCGCCGGGCCTCCAGTACCCGGCAGTGACCCTGAACCTTCGGCGCACGCCCGCGCTGGTCGAGCAGTGGCTGCGGTCCCGGATCGGCTCGCGGGTCACCGTCGAGAACCTCTGGGACACGCACGGCCCGGCACCGGTGGACCAGGTCATCAAGGGCTACAGCGAGCGAATCAGCAAGACCCGCTGGGAGGTGACGCTGCACCTGACGCCTGCCGCACCGTACGACGTGGCGGTACTGGAGGCCACCGACGACACCGCGTTCCGCACCGACGCGGGCGGGACCACGCTGGCGGCGGCGGCCGGGTCGTCGGCGACACAGCTCCTGGCGGTGTCCGAGGGCGCGCTGCTGTCCACCAGCAGCGGCGACTTCCCGGTCGACGTGGACCTCGTGGGCGAACAGGTGACCATCACGGCCGCGCCCACCAGCGCGTTCGCCGACCCGTTCTCCCGGACGGTCGGGTCCGGGTGGGGCACGCCCGGGCAGAGTGTCCCCGGCACTGCGTACACGGTGGTCGGCACGGCCAGCGACTACAACGTGGTGGGCGGCACGACCGGGCGGATCACGACGGCGGGCGTCAACACGCTCTACCTGGCGTACGCCGACATGGGCTCACCCGACGGCGAGGTGGATCTGCAGGTGGTGGTGCCGGTGCTGCCGACCGGTGCGGCGATCACGCCTCGGGCGGTAGGGCGGCTGACCGATGCCAGCAACTACCTGGAGGCGCAGGTCAGTATCGCCACCAGCGGCGCCGCGACCTTGCAGCTCTTCCGCCGGGTCGGGGGGTTGGGGTCGTCCATCGCCGACGCGGCAGCCGTCTCGGTCGGCACCCACTCGGCGGGTAACGCATGGCGGATCGTGCTCAACTTCATCGGCGAGGTGGTCCGGGCGCGGGCCTGGAACGCCACCAGCGGGACCGACCCCCGCCGCTGGCAGACCGTCGGATCCGACACCCTGGTGCCGCTGGGCACGAACATCGGCGCCTCGGTCCGCCGCGAGACCGGCAACACCAACGGGTCCCAAAACATCGACTGGGACAACATCACCGCGCAGAACCCACAGGTGCTCGCCGTGACCCGGGGTGCGTACGGGCGGGCGCACGACGCGGGCACCCCGATCAGGCTCTGGCGCGGCCGGGGCATCGCACTGTAGAAGGAGGCGTCGTGCCGTTCGCTGGCTTACAGAAGGTGACCGCCAACCAGCTCAACGGGCTGATTACCGGCGTGTACTACGCGATCGGGTCGGCCGATCTTAACGGGGCGGCGACGAACGCGGACGTGCCGGGCGTGACCGTGGACGTCACCACGGCCACGACCGGCGCCACGTACGCGGCGTTCTGCACCTGGGCGGTCGACCTGACCGGCAACGTCACCACGGAAGGGCTCGGCCGGCTGAGCGTGGACGGCAGCCTGCAATCCCCGCTGGTGCGGTGGGGGCAGGCCCTGACCACCGACCGGCTGATGCAGACGCAGACCTACTCCGGCCAGCTCGGCAGCCCGGACACCTACACCTTCAAGATCGTGGCGTCGCCGCCTGCATCGCACACGATCCAGGGTGCGAACTCATCGATCCTGGTCCTGATCTTCGAGGCGGTGTAACCGGTGACGATCGCCCCCGAGAACCTGAAGGCGGTCCGGCGGCTGCTGCTCGACCACCTGGACATCCGAGAGAACTCGAACGCGTACCCGACCGACCTGGACCCGAACGAGGTCGGGATCATCGGCGACCCGAACCACCGCGGCGGCTACCACTGCGGTCGGGACCGCGTCGATGACGACGACTACTCGGTGCGGGAGTCGTCCCGGGACCGGTCCGGGTTGACCGAGGCGGCGTCGGCGCTGGACATCGGCCAGTGGTCGACCACCGTGGCGGGCAAGCGGCACGACCTGCGCAGCATGTCGATCTGGCTGGTCGCTCAGTGCAAGGCCGGCGCGGCGGACACGCGGGACATCCGCGAGGTCATCTACTCGCCCGACGGTGACGTGGTGAAGCGCTGGGACCGGCTCGGGAAGCGGTCGTCCGGCGACAGCTCGCACCGCTGGCACACGCACATCTCGTACCACCGGGACGCGACCCGGGCGGGCCGGGACCTCACCGCGCTGTTCCGGCGGTACCTGACCACGATCGGCCTCGCGGCCGGAGAGGACGACGACATGTTCTGCCAGTACGGCCAGCGCGGGGCGGCGGTGAAGCTGCTCCAGTACCGGCTACACAACCTCGGCCACTCGCCCGGCGACATCGACTCCACCTACGGGGACAAGACCGCCGTAGCGCTGGCCGCTGCGGTGCGTGCCTACAACGGGGCCGTGACTGACGGCCGTACCTACGGGCCCGAGCAGATGATCTACCTGGACGTGATGTGGAGCCGCAAGTACGGCGGCGGTGGCCAGCCCGGACCGGCCGGCCCGCCCGGAGCCCCGGGCCCCGCTGGCCCGCCCGGACCGGCCGGGGACGTGACCGCCACGGTTGCCGGGGCGGTCGCCGAGATCGGCCGCCGGATCGTCGCCGGCGCCGCTTCAGAGAGCCAGGCCCGTGGGTGACGCTCGAGCAGCGGGTCCCCTTGCTGCGGGACCTCATCTGTCTACTGGCCGGGCTGGGCGGGTTCGGGCACTCGGTGGTCACCGGGGCGGGGTGGCCGCCGCTGCTGGTGTCCGCCGCCCTGATGGCCGGGCCCGGGGTCGTGCAGCTCTGGCTGGCCGGGCGTACCCCGGGCGGTGGGCTGTCGTCGGTGCCGGTGCTGCCGGATCCGTCGCTGCCGTCGCCGTCGCCATCGCCCGCGCCCTCGGCGGGTGAGGGCGCGTGAGCCCGCACCGTAGGCCGGTGCCGCTCTGGTACGCGCTGCTCGCCGTGCTCCTGTCGGTGCTGGCGGTGTCCGGCGCGACGCTGGCGTACACCGCGCACGTCCAGCGGGAGGCGGCGGCGGCCGACCGGGCTGCCGACCGGGAGGCGGACCAGCGCTGGTGCGAGCTGCTGACGGTGCTGGACGAGGCGTACGGCAGCACGCCGCCGCAGACGGAGCTGGGCCGGCGGGTCGCCGACGCGGTGCACCAGCTGCGGGTCGGCTTCAACTGCACCTGAACTTCCGGCCTGGCCATTCAGGTTTCGGGCCGCTTCCTTGAAATCGACCTGAGGAGGGTCACCATGGGCACCACCTACGTACCTGCGTCGGCCAGCGCCGACGCGAAGAACCGCGCGTTCCGCACGTTCTGGCAGGGGCTGCTGGTCGACGTCGGCGCGGTGCTCGCCGCCGTCCTGGTCGTCGCGCTCGGGGACATCCAGTGGACGGAGACGTACTGGATCGGCGTCGCGTCGCTGGTCGGCAAGACGGTCATCACCGCCGTGGTGTCGTACGTGGCGCGGAAGACCGTGCCGCCGGCACCGTGATGTGTCGCCGCGAGCCGCCTCAGCGGACGGCGCCGAACGTGCCGATCCCACCGCCGCGCGCTGAGCCGCCCCCGCCGCCTCCACCACCGCCGTCCGGCTGACCCCTGGGGTACGCTCCAGGCACTACCGAGGCCCGGTGCAGCGAACGTAGCGGGGCCCTCGCATTGCCCAGGACTCCGAAAAATGAGGCCCCGCCGTGGACATGGGGCCGACGCGGCGCACCAGGGCGTAGCCACGTACGCCCGCGCCACCCGTACCGGCGGGGAACCCGGTGCCCCGCCGACGGGCTCAGGCTCGGCAACCCCCGCTGCGGGGTGATACGCAGCAAGCGGCCCCGGTCGGTCCCTTACGGGATCGGCCGGGGCCGCTTCGTCATGTCCGAGGTCAGGCCGTCCGGTCGTGCCGAGCGGCGATTTCCCAGAAGTCCACGCCGTTCACGATGGCCGACAGGTCCAGGTCACCGTGCTCGGTCAGCGGGTACCCGTCGAACTCCCGGTCGTGGGCGGGGCCGTAGAAGTCGTTGCCGCTGAGGCTGACGCTGTCCGGCAGCGCGTCGTTGATGGCGGCCCGGTAGTCGGCCGCGACCGCGTCCACGTCGTAGTCGCTGACGTGGTCGCCGAGAGCGACTACGACGCTGTCCTCGACGGTGAGGTGGGAGCCATCGGCGTTGGCCCAGGTGCCGTACGAAGTGGTCGTCGTCATGGTCTGCTCCTTGATCGGGACGATGCGGGCTGCGGGCTTGCCGTTGCGGGTGAGCACGATGTCGGCGCCCTGCTGGACGGCGGTTACAATGTCACCGAGCCGCTTTCGGGCGTCTTCGATGCCAATCTCTCGGCTGCTCATGGCCTAAACCTTAAGGTATCGGCGAGCGTGATCGCAAGAGGAACCTTAAGGTTCCTCGGACCGACACGGCGGCCCGGTCCATCGAGGACCGGGCCGCTTCGTGCTGTGTCGGTGCCTTCCGATCCGGCCCGCCCCACCTGCCGTAGCCGTGGCCGGCGGCCGGAGGGTGGCCCGCCGACACCGGCAGCCTGCCCGGTCGTTGCCGCGACCGGCTACACCAGACTGCCGCGCTGTGGATAACTCCATGCCCTGTGGACAGCCGCCTGATCACGGGCCGATGTGGTAGGAGGCCGAGCGGCGGGCCGGGGCGTCGGCTTCCGGGCCGACCGGGGCACGGCGGGCCGGGCCTGGACCGGCGCCGGGGTGGCCAGCCGGCACAGCCCGGCGAGCTGCACGAACACCTCCCGCCGCTCGACTGCCTCGCCGTGGCCGTCGAGCACGTACCCGGACAGCCAGCACCAGCCGTGATACGTCGGCTTCCGATCCACCCGCAGCACCCGGAACGTCAGCGCCCGGTCGCCGGAGAACTGGACCGACGCCCGCCGGTCGATCCGCAGCAGATCCCCCGGCCGGAGACCGGTCACGGGACGTGCCGGGCCAGGACGTCCACCCGGGCCATCAGCTCGATGCACGCCGGGTGCGGCGCCACGCTGTCCCAGTGGCACGTCAGCGGGTCGTGGCCGCGCACCCACACCCAGAGCTGGCCGCCGTCCTCGCGGGTGATGCCCTTGTCGACGCGGACGATCCGAACGTCGACGTACCCTTCGACGTCGGCGCCCCGGTGGTAGTGCGACCACTCGCCCGCCTCCAGCCGTACCCGGGTGTCGACCGGCACGTCCGGGATCTGCGGCGGCGGGATGTGCGGCGGCCGGGTCACCGGCGTGGTCCGGGTACGCGCAACCACCGTCGGCCGTCCCACCGGTAGTCGCGGACCCGGCGGGGGAACTCCCGCCGCCAGGCCGTGCGCACGTCGTACAGGTAGGTTCGGGCACGCCGGGCTCGGCGTCGCAGGGTCGTCAGCACGCTGTCACCTCCGGGTACGCCACGGCGCCCCGGAGCACAGGTCACGGAGCGCCGCTCAATGTGGGCGAATCGTTGGCGCCGGCCCGGGCGTGGCACGGGGGACCCGGCCCGGACCGGCCGGTCCGCAGGGTGTTCGCGTGCCAGCCGGGAGACTGGCAGACCCTGCGTTCCACCTGCCAGAGTGCGCCGGTCGTGACCGTGAGTGAATGTGCGCGACGTGCGAGGTTCGCCGCCCGACTGCGTAACTGGTACGTGACGTACCGGTCAGCAGCCGACCAGAGTGGCCAGGCTGGACAACTCGCTACCCATCGCCCGGCGTCGACCGGCGGCCATCGTCGCCACGATGTCCCGGGCGTACTTCTGCTGCCGCAGCCACGACGGCGCCCGGTCCTGGAGATCGACCAGCACGGTCAGTGCCTCCGGGTAGGCGCCCATCTCCGTGTGCGCCCACGCCACGTCCAGGCGGTGCCGCTGCCAGCAGCTCGCGGTCATCCGCCGGTCGTCGGCCGGTACCCGGCCGGCCAGGTCGAGCACCCGCGTGGGGTCACCGCCCAGCGCGGCCACCTCGGCACGCAGCGCCGCGACCTTGCCCGGCCCGAAGCCGTCCACGATGGTGAGCCCGGTCGCTGGCTGACCCTCCACCCGGGCGGCGGCCGCGGCCGCGAGGTCGAGCTGTTCGCGGGCGTCGTCGTCCCGGCCGTCCCGGGCCGCCGCCGCTGCTGCCTCGATGAGCAGCCAGCCCCACGCCGCCACCCGCTCGGTGCTGGCCCGGGACATCTTCGTCGGCTCGATCTGGTCGGCCGCCGCCGCCGCGAGGTGCTCGGCCTCGCCGAGCCGGGCCTGCCGCAGCAGCAGCCAGCACATCGGACCGACGACGCTGGCGGCAACCAGGTCGTCCCCGGACTCGGCACCGTGCTCGCCGGCGGCCCGGATCGCCGAGTAGGCGAGGTCGTGCGCCCGTAGCTGGATCAGCAGCCGGGCGCCGAGCTGGTACGCCTGCGCGGCCAACGTGTGTGCCGCTGCCCGGTCGCTCCCGTCGGTGACATCGAGCAGCGCCCGTACCTCGCCGAGCAGTCCGGGGAGGGCGTCGAGCGCCGGCCCGTACTCGTTCGTGTGGTACAGCCGGCTGGCGGCCCGCACCGACTCCCGGGTCTGATCGACGGTCGGGTCCTCGCTGTCGGCGTCCGGGCCGAGCGGCTGGCCGTCGAGCCCCAATGCGGGCGTTAGCGCCCGGCGGATGCCGACCAGGGCCAGCGGCGTCGAGTGCGGTTCCCGGCGCGCTGCGGCGGCCGAGGCACTGCCGAACAGGGCTGACGTCGGGATGCCGAGCGCGCGGGCCAGTCGGGCGACGGTGGCGATCCGGGCGGATGTTCGGGCGTTGCTCTCCAGCTTCCGTACCGTCTCGACGGAGACTCCGGCCCGCTCGGCGAGCTGCTCCTGGGTGACGCTCTGGCGGCGTCGGTGGTTGGCGAGGTTGTCGCCGATGGTCGGCTGCATGGCCGTCCCCTCCTGCACGAGGGTGGATAGTGATCCCGACGGTACGCCCTGTCGGCCAGCGCTGCTACGCTGGCGCGCACTGGGGCCGGTCTGCACGCCGGCCCCATCTTCGTGCCCGGCCCTACCAGCCGCCCTCGCCGTAGATCGCGTCACACGCCTCGGCCAGGTCGAGCTCAGCCTCCGCGATGTCCAGCGGCCCGTCGCCCGGGATGGTGGCGTGCGGTGCGTCGGCGGCGTCCCGGAGCGCATCGCCGGCCGCCGCGACACCCGGGTACGGCGAGTTGGCGGCAGCCTCCCCGGCCGTCCACGCCTCAGTCGGGTCGGCGGGGGTGCCGAGCGCGGCGAGCCGGGAGCATCCGTCGCGGGTCCAGTCGGTGGGGGTGCTGGTCGGGGTCGGTGCGGGCGCCGGGCTGGTGGCCGCCACGGCGGCTGGCGCCGGGCCGGAGTCGTTGCCGAGGACGTAGCCGAATCCGATGAGTCCGGCGGCGAGGACGGCTGCGGCGCCTGCGATCCAGGGCCAGAGTGGACGGCGGGGCGCGGGCTGGCCGGTCAGGTCGGCGAGCGTCGGGGGAGGCTGCTCGGTCATGGCTCCGGAGGGTACGGCCCGCTGTCGAGTGATCACCTCATGCGATCGGGTGTGGCGACCGTGGTACCGCAGATGGCACCGCGTCGGCCGAATCGGCAGGTAAGCCCAACCTCACCGATAGCTGATCGCCCGACAGCACCCCGTGTTTCCGCCGGGTTAACGAGCAGTTAGGCCGGTGTCGCTCTGTGGAACTTCCACGCAGGATCATCGACCATGGACGAGCAGAGGTGGGGCGCAACGAAGCGCCTGCGGGCGATCATCTGGCTCCCGGACGACCCCGAGTGGGAGCGGTACGCGGGCTGGTGTCACGACTACTGCACGACCGTCGACCGGGAGATCGTCGCTGTCATCGACGCGCGGGCCGGCGGCAAGTACATCGACGCGATGCGCATGTTCATCGGTGGCGAGGCGGACGTGATCGTGACCGCACGACGCGACCACCTACCCGCCGACCGGCTGCCCCGGGTCGAAGTTGTCGCGGAGGAACGTCGACACGCGGCGCAGGTGATCCGGGATCAGCATCGGCGGGTGCACGAGTCCCGGGCGACGGCGCGGCCGCAGTTCCTGCGTCGAGAGCGCTGAACGCGCCGCCGATCGCCGCCTGGAGCCGGTCGTCGGTGACCTGGGTGTAGACGGCGGTCATGTCCAGGCTGGCATGCCCCATCAGTGCCTGGGTCACGCGGACGTCCCGGTAGGTGGCCTGGACCTGGGTGCCGAAGTAGTGGCGCAACGGGTACAACGTGGTGTTGAGGCCGGCGCGGCGCAGCACGGTCGCGCCGGTCCGGCCCACCCAGTACGCGTCCACCGGCCGACCCTGCGGGTCGCGGACCAGAGGCCCGGCCGGCATCGGCTCGACCAGCTCCCAGATCAGCGCGTGAGTCGGGACCGCGCGGGTCTTCCCGCCCTTGCCCTTGATCGTGATCCAGTCCCGGGTGACGTCGGCCCGGGTGACGGCCGCGACCTCGCAGGGCCGCAGCCCGGCTAGCGCGGTGAGCCGGCAGGCGAGGCGCCACGGGTCCGGCAGGTCGAAGATGGCCGCCTGGACAACGCCGGGCAGCGCGGGCCGGGGCAGTCCCCGGCGGGCGGTCGGGCGGCGTAGGTCCGCGCTTGGGTCGTAGGACAGCCACGGGTCCCGGCTGCCGGCCGCCCACCGGTAGAACCGGACGATGTGCTTGTAGTAGGTCGCGACTGTCTGGTCCGACCAGCCGTCGGTGGCCAGCCATGCGGCCAGCTCTTCGCCGAGCGCGCCGTCGATGCCGGCCGGCAGCTCGCGGTGCAGGCGGCCGAGCAGCTTCCGGGCGTCGCTGATCGTGTTGGTGGCGTACTTGCCGGCGCGCATCCAGGTCAGGTGCGCTTCGATCATGTCCAGGGGGGTCGCCATAGCCGACGGTTCCATGGGCGGGACTCCGGGTGATATCAGCCACTCGGGCGGGGGCAGGGCAGGGCTGCGTGGCCGTCCGGGTGGTGGACCCGGCCAGGCTCGTACGTTCAGGTGAGAGCTACTCGGCTTTGGTCGGGGCGGGGGTCGGCGCAACGTCGGCCCACGTCACGCCCCGGCACTTTCGGATCCCGGGCGGCGGGTCGTCCAGGAAGCAGAACGAGACACCGGCGTCCGACGGGCCGCCGTCGTACCGATGGTCGGCGTACAGCTCGGCGCCGGAGTAGATGACGATGCCGAGGCCGCAGAGGATGGCGAGGATCGCGAACTGGAGCAGCGTCGCCTCGCGGGCCTGCCGGGCGCGTCGGTTCCGGCCGGCCATCTCAGGCCACCGCCGGGCGAATGATGGCCGGACGGCGGGTTGACGCCTTCGGGGTCAGCCCTCCGGGTCGCGTCGAGTGACGCTTGGCGGCGCGGGGTGGCCGAGTAGATGAAACTAGCTCTGACCAGGTACTTTCGGTCAGGTTCGGTTTCGTAAGGGTAACGGCCGTTCAACAGTCAGGCACGATTGTCGGCCGGTGGACAGGCGTGGGCGTACGCTCCCGTCCGTAACGTGGGACAGCCGGCGGCAACGCGCAGGCCGGCTTAGGGCTGCCACCGCGGTGGGCGGTGTGCAATGGGAAGGAGACCGTCTTGCGCGCTGTGCGTGGGATGCGGGTCGTCTCGGTATTCGCGGTGGGCGGGCTCGCGCTGGGTGCGGCCGCCGCGTGTGGTGAGGCCCCGGACGATAACGAGGCGGGCGGCAACGCCGCCGACAAGTACACCGCGTGCATGGTGACGGACGTCGGAGGCATCGACGACAAGTCGTTCAACACCTCCGCGTGGGCGGGCCTGGAAGCGGCCAAGGCGGCCGACAGCAAGATCGATATCAAGTACGTGGCGTCCAAGGCCGAGGCCGACTACGAGCCGAACCTGACGCAGTACGTCAACCAGGACTGCAACTTCATCCTCGCGGTCGGTGGCCTGATGGGCGAGGCGACCTCGAAGATCGCCAAGGCGAACCCGGACCAGCAGTTCGGGATCGTCGACGCGAAGCTGCCGGAGAGCAACGTCTTCCCGATGCAGTTCGACACCGCGCAGGCCGGCTACCTCGCGGGTTACCTGGCGGCCGGGATGACCAAGACCGACAAGGTCGGCACCTACGGCGGCATGAAGATCGGTCCGGTGACCATCTTCATGGACGGCTTCGTCGACGGTGTCGCCCAGTACAACCAGGTCAAGGGCAAGAACGTGCAGGTGCTGGGCTGGAACAAGCAGACCCAGAACGGCTCGTTCACGAACGACTTCGTCAAGCAGGACGAGGGCAAGAAGGTCTCCGACACCCTGGTCGCCCAGGGCGCGGACATCATCATGCCGGTGGCCGGCGGCGCCGGTCTGGGCACCACGGCGGCCGCGCAGGCCTCCGGCGGCAAGTACTCGGTGATCTGGGTCGACGTCGACGGCTGCCAGAGCACCCCGAACTGCCCGGCCCTGCTGACCACCGTGGTCAAGAACATCTCCGACGCGGTGAAGGACGCCGTGGTGACCGCGGCCAAGGGCGACAAGCTGGCCCACGACCCCGGCTACCTCGGCACGCTGGCCAACAACGGCGTCTCGCTGGCGCCGTACCACGAGTTCGACGGCAAGGTGCCGGCCGAGCTGAAGGCCGAGATCGACAAGCTCAAGGCCGACATCAGCTCCGGCGCCATCAAGGTCACCTCGGCCAGCCAGCCGAAGTGACCACCGGGTCGCCGCCCGGAGAGTTCGGGCGGTCGACCGGGTACGGCTGACGCCGACGATCCGGTCGCTCCGACCGTGCTGGAGGCACTCCTCCGCACCGGTCGGGGCGGCCGGTTTTCGCGCCGGTCCGGCAGCGACCGGTGAAAGCAGCAGCTAGGCTGCACCATCGCCCGCACTCCAGGAGGTTGCGCTGAGACTCGAACTGCGCGGCATCACCAAGCGGTTCGGTGAACTGGTCGCCAACGACCACATCGACCTGACGGTGGAGCCCGGAGAGATCCACGCGCTGCTCGGCGAGAACGGCGCGGGTAAGTCCACCCTGATGAACGTGCTGTACGGCCTGCTCCAGCCCGACGAGGGCGAGGTCCTGGTCGACGGCAGCCCGCTGAAGGCCAAGGGACCCGGCGACGCGATCGCGGCCGGCATCGGCATGGTGCACCAGCACTTCATGCTGGTCCCGGTCTTCACCGTGGCCGAGAACGTGATGCTCGGCGCCGAGCAGGTCCGGGGCGGCATCGTCGGCTTCCTCGACCGGCGCCGGGCCCGCCGCCAGGTGACCGAGGTGTCCAGCCGCTACAACCTGCGGGTCGACCCGGACGCGGTGGTCGAGGACCTGCCGGTCGGCGTACAGCAGCGGGTCGAGATCCTCAAGGCGCTCACCCGGGACGTCGACCTGCTGATCCTGGACGAGCCGACCGCCGTGCTGACCCCGCAGGAGACCGAGGAACTGCTCGGGATCATGCGGTCGCTCAAGGAGTCCGGCAAGTCGATCGTCTTCATCACCCACAAGCTCAAAGAGGTCAAGGCGATCGCCGACCGGATCACCGTGATCCGGCGCGGCCGGACCGTCGGCACCGCCAGCCCGGACGCGAGCGAGGACGAGCTGGCCGCGCTGATGGTCGGGCGCACCGTCAACCTGACCGTGCGGAAGGCACCCGCCGCGCCGGGCGACCCGGTCCTGGAGGTCACCGGGCTGGTCGTCGACGACGAGCGGTCGGTCCGCGCGGTGGACGGCGTCGACCTGACGGTACGGGCCGGCGAGGTGCTCGGCATCGCCGGTGTGCAGGGCAACGGCCAGACCGAGCTGATCGAGGCGCTGATGGGGCTGCGCCCGGTGCTCGACGGCACGGTCACGCTTGCCGGTCAGCGCGTCAACGGCTGGTCGACCAAGCGGGTACTGCGGGCCGGGGTCGGCTACGTCCCCGAGGACCGCAGCGTCGACGGGCTGGTCAAGGAGTTCAGCGTCGCCGAGAACCTGGTGCTGGACATGTACGACCGGCCGCCCTTCGGCGCCGGCCTGGCACTGCGGCCGGAGGCGATCACCGCCTCGGCCCGGGAGCGGATTCCCGAGTTCGACGTACGCACCTCGTCGGCGGAGGCGGCCGTCGGCACGCTCTCCGGCGGCAACCAGCAGAAAGTGATCATCGCTCGGGAGATGTCCCGGCCGCTCAAGCTCTTCGTCGCCGCCCAGCCGACCCGGGGGGTGGACGTCGGCTCGATCGAGTTCATCCACCGCCGGATCATCCACGAGCGGGACATCGGCACCGCCGTACTCCTGATCTCCAGTGAGCTGGACGAGGTGATCGGGCTGGCCGACCGGATCGCGGTGATGTACCGCGGCCGGATCATCGGCGTGGTCGGGCCGGACACCCCGCGCGAGGAGATCGGCCTGCTGATGGCCGGCATCACCGACGCCGCAGCCGATGCCCGGACGGACGCGACTCCCGATGCCGGGACGGACGCGAGTCCCGAACGGCCGGTGGACCCCTCTTCCGACGGCGCTGGTAGCGAGGAAAGTCGATGACCGACGTGAACGAGCCAGGGTCGCCGCAGCCGGAGCAGCCGACTCCGGCCCGGCCGGAGCAGCCGACCCCGGCCCGGCCGGCGCCCAGCGCAGGGGCGGGTGGCGGGCCGGGAGAGCCCGGGGGCGCGCCGACCGACCGGGACGGCGGCGGGCGGCAACTGCTCCAGACCTTCGTGCACAACCTCTGGGCGGCGAACACCGTCACGGTCACCGTACTGGCGATCGTGCTGGCCACGCTGATCGGCGCCGTACTGATCATCGTCTCCGACCCGGACGTGCTGGCCACCTGGGGCTACTTCACCGCCCAGCCCTCCGACGCGCTGAACGCCAGCTGGACCGTTGTCAGCGACGCGTACGCGAACCTGTTCAAGGGCGCGGTCGTCGACCCGGCGGCGGTGCAGGCCTGGGCGAACGGCAGCGGCGGCTGGCAGCCGGTCTTCGCGCCGATCTCGGAGACGCTCACCTACACCGCCCCGCTGGTCTTCACCGGGCTGGCGGTCTCGCTCGCCTTCCGGGGCGGCCTGTTCAACATCGGCGCACAGGGCCAGGCGACCCTCGGGGTGATCCTCGCCGCGCTGGCCGGCTTCCTACTCCCGCTGCCACCGGTGATCCACCTGGTCGTGGCGGTACTCGCCGGAGCGCTGGGCGGGGCGATCTGGGGCTTCGTACCCGGGTTCCTGAAGGCGCGTACCGGTGCGCACGAGGTGATCACCACGATCATGCTCAACTACGTCTCGTTCTCCTTCCTGGCCTGGATCATCGTGCAGGGCGGGGTGCACGATCCGGAGCGGACCGACGCGATCAGCCGGCCGGTGGACGGCTCCGCGCAACTGCCCCGGCTGCTCGGCGGCGACCTGCGGGTGCATCTCGGCATCGTGCTGGCGGTCGCCGCCACCTGGGCGGTCGGCTGGCTGCTCAACCGCTCCACCTTCGGCTTCGAACTGCGGGCGGTCGGCGCCAACCCGGACGCGGCACGGACCGCCGGGATCAGCGTCGGCCGGACGTACGTGCTGGTGATGGTGATCGCCGGGGCGCTCTCCGGGCTGGGCGGCGCCAACATGGTGCTCGGGACCACCGCCACCGCGCTCACCCCACTGGTGGTGGCCCAGATCGGCTTCGACGGCATCCTGGTGGCCCTGCTCGGCCGGGTGAAGCCGTGGGGTGTCGCGCTCGCCGCCCTGCTCTTCGGGGCGCTCCAGGCCGGCGGCAACCGGATGCAGTCGTACGCCAGCATCTCGCTGGAGCTGGTCACCGTGTTGCAGGCGCTGATCGTCATCTTCATCGCCGCGCCGGCCCTGGTGAAGGCGATCTTCGGGCTCCGGGCCGCCCGCGCCGCCCGGCTGTCCTCCACGAGCATGGCGAAGGGCTGGTAGTCAGCGTGAGCGCGAGGAGTGAGCTTGCGAGCCCCGCAGTCGCGAACGGAGGGGGTGCGGTGAGCGCGAGGAGTGAGCTTGCGAGCCCCGCAGTCGCGAACGGAGGGGGTGCGGTGAGCGCGAGGAGTGAGCTTGCGAGCCCCGCAGTCGCGAACGGAAGGTGGCACTGATGTCGACGATGGCTGTCGAGGACGTCGCCGTCGCGGTGCGTACGGGCTTCTGGACCCGGGACCGCAGGGTCGGCGCCGGTTCCGTACTGCTCGGAATTGTCGCGGCGGTGCTGTTCGGCTCGCTCGCCACCGGTGAGGACGCCCGGTTCACGCTCAGCGAGGATGCCGGTGGGGCGGCGCTGGCCATCGACGGCACGTTCGGGGCGATCCTGTTCGGGCTGGTGGCGGCGGCGGCCGGGGCGGCGCTGCTGGCCGGGCTGCCGAAGCGCTGGTTCGTGCCGCTGCTCGGCGTGGCGGTGGTCGGGGTGGTGCTCTCCTTCCTCTGCTGGCAGGTGTCGGCGGCGCCGGCCGGGCAGAACTTCATGCCGCTGGTAAACATCGTCCGGGGTACCTTCATCCTGGCCCTGCCGCTGATCTTCGGCGCGCTGGCCGGGGTGCTCTGCGAACGGTCCGGCGTGGTGAACGTGGCTATCGAGGGCCAACTGCTGATGGGGGCCTTCGCCGGTGCGCTGGTCGGCACGATCGCGGCGAGCGCCTGGGTCGGGCTGATCGCGGCCGCGCTCGGCGGCGCGCTGATCTCGCTGCTGCTGGCGATCTTCACCATCCGCTACCTGGTCGACCAGGTGGTGATGGGGATCGTGCTGAACCTGCTCGCGGTCGGCCTGACCGGCTTCCTCTACGAGCGGCTGATGCAGCCGGAGGCGGCGAAGTACAACCAGCCGCCGAGGTTCGAGGCGTGGCCGATCCCGGTGCTGTCGGACATCCCGGTGCTCGGGCCGGCACTGTTCCGGGGCAACATCTTCCTCTACCTGGCGCTGGTCCTGGTGCTTGTGGTGCACGTCGCGCTGTTCCGCACCCGGTGGGGGCTGCGGACCCGCTCGGTGGGCGAGCACCCGACCGCCGCCGACACCCTCGGGGTGAAGGTGCTGGCGCTGCGCTACCGGAACGTGCTGCTGGCCGGCATGGTGGCCGGGATCGGCGGTGCCTCCTACACGCTGGCGCTCTACACCTTCAGCAAGAACATGATCGGTGGCAAGGGCTTCATCGCGCTGGCGGCGCTGATCTTCGGACGGTGGAGCCCGACGGGTGCCCTGCTGGCCGCGCTCTTCTTCGGCTTCGCCGACCAGCTCGGCACCTACCTGAGTGCGATCGACAGCAGCATCCCGAGCGAGTTCCTGGCGATGCTGCCGTACCTGGCCACCCTGCTGGCGGTGGCCGGGCTGGTCGGCAAGGTGCGGGCGCCGGCCGCCGACGGCAAGCCCTACATCAAGGGCTGACCAGCGGCGGGGCAGGATGGGAGCGTGACGGTGGAGATTGACTGGGCCAGGCTGCGGGCGGCGGCGACCGACGTGATGCGGCACGCGTACGCGCCGTACTCGAACTTTCCGGTCGGGGCGGCGGCGCTTGTCGACGACGGCCGGGTGGTGGTCGGCTGCAACGTCGAGAACGCGGGCTACGGGGTGACGCTCTGCGCCGAGTGCGGGGTGGTGTCGGCGCTGCACGCCTCCGGTGGCGGCCGGCTCGTCGCGCTGTCGTGCGTCGGCGCGACAGGTGAGCCGCTGATGCCGTGCGGGCGGTGCCGGCAGCTGCTCTGGGAGAACGGCGGGCCGGACTGCCTGGTCGAGGCGGATCCGGTGCCGCTGCGGATGGCGGAGCTGTTGCCGCACGCGTTCGGGGTGGAGGACCTGGAGGCGATCGCGGCCTCGACGAAGGTGCCGGCGGTGCCGGAGGAACTGGCCGTATGGCGCGGGCGGGGCACCGTCTTCGTGCATCCGGACGTCTCCGGCGGGCAGCAGGTCTGGACCGGGTACTGGGAGCGGGCCGCCGGGGACGCCGAGGGCGCGCAGACCGGAGTACTCGAAGAGGCGCCGACCTGGGAGGACCCGGCCGACGCGGTGAGCTGGGGGCAGGCGCGTACGCCCCGGGTGGTGGTGGTCGACGCGGACGGGACGCTGTTCTGGGCCGGTGAGGGGGAACCGCCGGTCGAGATCCCCCGTCGCTGGGGTTCCTGATCGTTTTTGTTGGCCGCTGCGATCGGTGCAGAGCAAGTGGGAAGAAGGAAGTCGTGGGTGGGTTCGCCGCGGTCGACGTGATCCGGGTGAAGCGGGACGGCGGGACGCTGTCCGACGAGCAGATCGACTGGGTGGTCGACGCGTACACCCGGGGGCGGGTGGCCGACGAGCAGATGTCGGCGCTGGCGATGGCGATCCTGCTCCGGGGCATGACGCCGGGCGAGGTCGCCCGCTGGACGGCCGCGATGATCGCCAGCGGGGACCGGCTGGACCTGTCCGGGGTACGCCGGCCGACCGTGGACAAGCACTCCACGGGCGGGGTCGGCGACAAGATCACGCTGCCGTTGACTCCGCTGGTGGCGGCGTGTGGTGCCGCCGTACCGCAGCTCTCCGGGCGGGGGCTGGGGCACACCGGGGGGACCCTGGACAAGCTGGAGTCGATCCCGGGCTGGCGGGCCGCGCTCGGCAACGACGAGTTCATCGCCCAGCTCGGTGAGGTCGGTGCGGTGATCTGTGCGGCGGGAGAGCGGCTGGCGCCGGCCGACCGCAAGCTCTACGCGCTGCGCGACGTCACCGGGACGGTGGAGGCGATCCCGCTGATCGCCAGCTCGATCATGAGCAAGAAGATCGCCGAGGGTACCGGGGCGCTGGTGCTGGACGTGAAGGTCGGCTCGGGCGCGTTCATGAAGTCGGAGGCGGACGCCCGGGAGCTGGCCCGGACCATGGTCGAGCTGGGTGGCGCGCACGGGGTGCGGACGGTTGCCCTGCTCACCGACATGTCGACGCCGCTCGGGCTGGCCGTGGGCAACGCGGTCGAGGTGACCGAGTCGGTGGAGGTACTGGCCGGCGGCGGGCCGGCCGACGTGGTGGAGCTGACCGTCGCGCTGGCCCGGGAGATGCTGGACGCCGCCGGGCTGCCGGACGCCGATCCGGAGCGGGCGCTGCGGGACGGCCGGGCGATGGACGTGTGGCGGGCGATGATCCGGGCCCAGGGCGGGGATCCGGACGCCGCGTTGCCGGTCGCCCCGGAGGTGGAGGTCGTCCGGGCCGACCAGGACGGGTACGTCGCCGCCGTGGACGCGTACCGGATCGGGATAGCCGCGTGGCGGCTCGGCGCGGGACGGGCCCGCAAGGAGGACCCGGTCAGCGCCGGTGCCGGAGTGCTGCTGCACCGGAAGCCGGGCGATCCGGTCCGGGCCCGTGACCCGCTCTACGAGCTGCGTGCCGACGAGGCGGACCGGATTCCGGCGGCCCGCGCGGTCGCGGCCGGGGCGGTGTCGGTCTCGGCCGACCGGCCGAAGCTGCCGGCGCTGGTGTTCGACCGGATCGGTTAGCCGCCCGGCGGCCGTGCACCCGGCCGGCCCGGACCCAGGCCCGGGTGGCGGCGTTACCAGGCTGGGGCGATGGTGCCGGCGCGGCTGCCACGCCGGGTGGCCATGGTGTACGGTCTGCCGACCCGCTATCCTCCGTCGCCGAGGGGTAGCACGGGGTGCTTGACCGGCACGACGACGGGTCCACACCGCGCCCGGTGCCGTGGGCTTCGTCCGCGCCCCGTGCGACTGTCGACGTGACGGGAATCCAGGCTGTGACCGTATCCGCTCCCGACCCGCAGTCGGTCCGGGCCGAAAATGTCGCCGAGTTGCAGCGGCTGGGGCTGCCCCTGCCGCCGGCGCAGTTTCCGCTGGTGTGGGAGCCGGGTGACGCCGTCGAGCTGCGCCCCACCGCCGAGATCGAGGCCCGGACGGCCGTACTGCACCTGGTGCTGGCCCGCTGCTTCGGGCTGTCGCCGGAGGCGGGGATGAGCTGGCTGCTCGGTTCGCACCTGGTGGAGGCGGTGACGCCACCGGAGTGGCAGTTCGTGATGGGCAGCCGGGGCGACCACCGCTCGTTCGTACTGCACCACGACGCGGTCTTCGCGCTGGCCTGGGTACTCGGGCTGAGCCGGCACCTCGACCCGACCGAGCCCAGCGACGAGCGGCTGATGGAACGCCTGCCGAACCTGGCGGCGGGGGAGACCTTCGCCCAGTGGCGGTCCCGCATCCTCGCGGCGCCCCGGGACGCGGCCGAGGTGGCCGCCGTACTCGACTTCTACTACTGCCTCGACTGGGGTTACCTGGAGGCGGAGCAGGAGGGGCTGCGACTGCCGGGGATGATCGACAGCAACGCGATCGGCCAGCGGCGGTGGGCGCTGGAGTGGGCGGTGGTGTTCCGGGGACCGTTCCACGACCCGCCCGCCGGTTGGGAGGAGGTCGACCTCTCCACCTGACGCCGGCCCGGTGATCCGCTGCCGTCGGCCCGGCGCTGGGCCGCTCCGCGCGCTCAGCGTGGGTGGTGGACGGTCAGCTGGACCGCGACGGTCACGGTGGTCGGGTCGGGGAGGTCGTCGATCCGGCGGTCGAGCCGGGCCGGGTCGGCGTGCCAGGCGCTCGGACCCATCCCGACCAGGGTGCGCAGCCCGGCCCGGTCGAGCCGGAGGGTGGCCCGGTGCGTCGCCGTACCGCCCGGGGTGAAATGGTCGGCCAGGCTGCCGGCGACCCGGGCCTCCTTGGCCGGGTCGACCCGGAGCAGGCCGAGCCGGTCGACCAGTTCACCGAGATGTTCGGCGGCCGGCGTGACCACCAGCAGGGCGCCGTCCGGCCGGAGTACCCGGCGGAACTCCGGCCCGTTGCGCGGGGCGAAGACGTTGCAGAGCAGCCCGGCGGAGCCGTCGGCGAGGGGCAGCCCGTGCCAGGTGTCGCAGAGCGCGGCACCGGCCCGGGGATGGGCGCGGGCGGCCCGCCGCAGCGCCGGCTTGGAGACGTCCAGGGCCAGCCCGACGGCGGCGGGCAGGGCGTCGAGCACCGCGGCGAGGTGCCGGCCGGTGCCGGCCCCGGCGTCCACCACCAGTTCCGGGTACGCCTGTGCGGCCGGCCCGGCGAGCTCCCGGGCGGCGTCGGCGAGTGCCTCCGAGATCAGGTCGTAGTGGCCGGCGCCGAGGAACTCCTCCCGGGCGGCCACCATCGCCGGGGTGTCCCCGGAGTGCGTGACCCGACCGGCGGTCAGGTTGACGTACCCCTGGCGGGCCAGGTCGAAGCTGTGCCCGACCGGGCAGCGCAGCGCGACCACGGCGGCCTGCGGTACGGCGGCCAGCGGCCGGCCGCAGACCGGGCAGCGCAGCCGCCGCAGGACCTCGGGTGGCACCCCGTCACGATAGTGCCCGGGCCACGGGTGCCCCGACGGTGCCCGGCTGCGGGGCCCGTGGTGCGGCCGGCGGGCGGGTCGGCCGGGCCACTAGGGTCGGTGCATGGCGGCGATCGGCTACGAAGACATCCTGCGGGTCCCCAAGGCGCTGCTGCACGACCACCTGGACGGCGGGCTGCGCCCGGCCACGGTGGTCGAGCTGGCCGGTGCGGTGGGGCACCGGCTACCCACCACCGACCCCGAGGAGTTGGGCCGGTGGTTCGTGGCGGCGGCCGACTCGGGGTCGCTGGAGCGCTACCTGGAGACCTTCGCGCACACCGTGGCGGTGATGCAGACCGTCGAGGGGCTGCGCCGGGTGGCCGCCGAGTGCGCCCTGGACCTGGCCGCCGACGGCGTGGTCTACGCCGAGGTCCGGTTCGCCCCGGAGCAGCACCTGGAGCGGGGGCTCGGGCTCGACGACGTGGTGGAGGCGGTGCTGGCCGGCTTCGCCGAGGGTGCCGCCGAGGCGGCGGCGACCGGGCACCCGATCCGGATCGGGACGCTGCTGACCGCGATGCGGCACGCCGCCCGGTCGCAGGAGATCGCCGAACTGGCGGTCCGGCACCGGGACACCGGTGTGGTCGGCTTCGACATCGCCGGGGCGGAGGCGGGCTTTCCGCCCACCCGGCACCTGGACGCCTTCGAATACCTGCAACGGGAGAACTTCCACTTCACCATCCACGCCGGCGAGGCGTTCGGGCTGCCCTCGATCTGGCAGGCGATCCAGTGGTGCGGTGCCGACCGGCTCGGGCACGGGGTACGCATCGTCGACGACATCACCCCGGGCGACCACCGGCCGGTGCTCGGCCGGCTGGCGGCGTACGTGCGGGACAAGCGGATCCCGCTGGAACTCTGCCCCTCCTCGAACGTGCAGACCGGTGCCGCGCCGTCGATCGCCGAGCACCCGATCGGGCTGCTGCGGGACCTGCGCTTCCGGGTCACCGTCAACACCGACAACCGGCTGATGAGCGGCACCTCGATGTCCCGGGAGATGGCGCTGCTGGTCGAGGCGTTCGGCTACGGCTACGCCGAGTTGCAGTGGTTCACCGTCAACGCGATGAAGAGCGCCTTCATCCCGTTCGACGAGCGGCTGGCCATCATCAACGAGGTCATCAAGCCGGCGTACGCCAAGCTGCTGCCCTGACTGTGAGGCTGGCCGGTCCGGTACGACCGGCTGCCGATCGGCCGCGAAGTGGGGACGTCTCGGACGATTTCCGGTCCGCTATCTCTTTTGGTCGGGAAATCTGCCGGGCCGGTCAGTTCGACTGTCCTGGCGGCCATTCGGTGGTCCGCACGGACCGCGTAATCCGGCACTTCGGCCTTGCCGTACCGGACCGGTCGGGCAATGGTTCTTCCCGCTGCGGAGATGCAGGCTCGCGGGTGACACCGGAGCCGGGCGCAGCCACCGTACGCGAGGGCGTAGGGTTCCCCCGTGCCGGTAACGTTCGATACGTTGCGGTGCGGGTCCCGGGTACGGGCCGAGCAGCGACCTTCCGGCTTCGGGCGGTCGGTGACAATGGAGCATGGACAGGATGCGTGACTACCCTGGGTGACGCCAGAAAGACGGACTGCTGTCAAATCGCCGGGACATCCCGATGCGCTTCCAGTCGGTGACAACCTGGGCTTTCTTCTTGAGTTGTGGCGTGATGGAATCTCGGAGGTCCGACCCGCCCGGGTCGGTCGATCAGCGGTGCCCTGGGCCTTTGGCCGGGTGCTGGATGGGAAGGCGGTGACGTGAGCAAGCGGCCGAAGACAGCAAGCCCGATCCTGTCGCGTCTCCGCTGGCCGGTCGCCGGCCGGCTGCGCGACATGCCGATCTGGTCGAAGCTGGGTCTGATCATGATCGCGCCGACCATCGCGGTCGTCGTGGTCGGCACGACCAGCATCGTCGACCACATGGAGACGCTGGACGACGCGAACCGGGCGCACACCCTGGCGACGCTCGCCCAGACCTCCGGTGAACTGGTGCACGACCTCCAGGACGAGCGCGCCGGCGCCGTACTGCTGCTCGGCTCGCGCAACGACGCGACCCGGAAGGCGGCCCGCGACGCGTACGGCAAGGTGCACCCGGAGGTCGACAAGGCCAAGGGTCCCTACTCGGAACGCCGGGCACAGCTCGACGAACTGCCGGGCAACTTCGACACGCTGCTGGCCCAGATCGACCAGGGCCTGGCCGACCTGCCGGGCATCCGCAGCCAGGTCATCAACTCCAAGTTGAAGCTGACCGATGCGGCACAGTCGTACGAGGGTCTGATCAACGACCTGCTGAACATCCGGGACCTGGCCTCGCAGCTCGCCGGCGACTCCTCGCTGAGCGACCGGATGCGGGCCGCCGCCGCCAACGCGCGCGGCAAGGAGTTCCTGTCGATGCGGCGGGTCGTGGTGCACCGCGCCCTGATCGACGGTCAGCTGACCGCCGCCCTACAGACCGACTACATCGCCACCGAAACCGGTCAGCAGCAGGCGTTGCAGACCTTCAAGGCGATCGCCACCGGTCCCGAGGCGGCGTTCTACGACGAGACGGTCACCGGCGCCGACGTGCGCGAGGTCGACAGCTACGGCGGCTGGATCCGGGGCCGGACGAACGAGAGCATGGCCGATGCGCCGTTCGACGCCGACGACTGGGACTCGGCGATGCTCGGCAACGCCCAGCTGATCCGTACCGTCGAGGGTCGGCTCGACGCCGACGTGCTGACCGAGGCGAGCGCCCTCCGCGACGACGTGCAGCGGACGGTCTTCCTGGAGACCGGTCTGCTGCTCAGCATGCTGCTGCTGGCGGTGCTCTTCGCCTACCTGGTCGCCCGCTCGATGGCCCGTTCGCTGCGCGAGCTGCGGCACGGCGCGCTCTCGATCGCCCAGTACGGCCTGCCGCACGCGGTCTCCCGGCTGCGCGACCCGCAGATGACCGCCCAGATGTCACCGGTGCAGGTGGCCAACCAGATCGCCGAGCCACTACCGGTACGCAGCAAGGACGAGTTCGGGCAGGTGACCGAGGCGTTCAACGCCGTCCACCTGGAGGCCGTCCGGACCGCCGCCGAGCAGGCCGCACTGCGCGCCTCGGTCGCGACGATGTTCGTCAACCTCGCCCGCCGTTCGCAGATCCTGGTCGACCGGCTCATCGGTCACCTGGACCGGCTGGAGCGGGGCGAGGAGGACCCGGACCGGCTGGGCGAGCTCTTCCAGCTCGACCACCTGGCCACCCGGATGCGCCGCAACGACGAGAACCTGCTGGTGCTCGCGGGCGCCGACTCGACCCGTGTGCAGCGTGAACCGGCGGCCTTGATCGACGTGCTCCGGGCCGCGCAGTCCGAGGTCGAGCACTACACCCGGATCGAGTTCGGCATGGTCGACCGGGACCTGGAGGTCCAGGCCGCCGCCGTCAACGACCTGGTGCACCTGGTCGCCGAGCTCTTCGACAACGCCACGGCCTTCTCCCCGCCGGACTCGCAGGTCATGGTGGAGGCCCGCCGGGTGGGTGACCGCGGGACCCTCTTCGTGGAGGACCGGGGCATCGGCATCACCGCCGAGCAGTTGCAGGACCTCAACGAGCGGCTCGCCACGCCACCCGCCGTCGACGTGACCGTCTCCCGGATGATGGGTCTGGTCGTGGTCGCCCGGCTGGCCTCCCGGCACGGCGTACGGGTCGAGCTGCGGCCCGGCCCCGACCGGGGGACGGTCGCCGAGGTCACGCTGCCCGCCGCGATGCTGATTCCCCGGGCGCTCTCCGGCCGCACCCAGCAGCCCGGCGGCCCGATCGCGCCGGAACCGACCGCCCGTCCGGCGATCGGCGGCCCGCTCGCCCTGGAGAGCGGTCCGGCGGCCACGCCGGCACCGGCCTTCGGCGGCGGTGGCCGCGGGCCGGGCTTCGGTGCCGACCCGGGTCCGGGCTTCGGCGCCGACCGTGGCCCCGGCTTCGGCGGCGACCGCGCCCCGGGCTTCGGCGGCGGTGACCGTGGTCCCGGCTTCGGCGGCGACCGCAACCGCGACGGCGCGCCGCTCGGCCGGCCCTACGAGCCGGCGATGAACGGTGGGCACACCGGTGGCGCCCCGAGCCAGCCGAGGGAGATGCCGGCCTGGTCCGACCTCACCGGCGCCCGGGGGGCTGTCCGCAACGGGAACGACCCCTTCACGCCCCGGGTGCCGAACGGGCACGACGTCGAGCCGCTGCCGCAGCGGCGGGCCACCGAACAGGACGCCGGTCCGTCGCCGGCCGAGACGACGATGTCCGGGTTCATCCCCCGGCAGCGTCCGGCCACGCCGGAGCCGCAGTCGAACCAGCCGAACGGGCTGGCCGCACTGCCGCCGGCCGCCACGCCGCCGCCGGTGCCACCGGTTTCGGCGCCGCCGTTCGGCCAGCCACCGGTCTCGGCGCCGCCGTTCGGTCAGCGGCCGGTTTCGGCGCCGCCGTTCGGTCAGACGGCGCCGCCGCCCGCTCCGGCGCAGCCGCCCGCCGCGCCGTCGCCGGCCCAGTCGGGCAACGCCCCGCCGGCCTGGCCACCGGTGAACACGCCGGACCGGGAGACCGCCGCACCGCCGGTGCCGGAGCGGCTGGCCGCGGCCCTGGACATGACCGCCGAGCTGCCCCGGATGGCTCGGCCCTCGGCGGCGGAGGCCACGGCCAACGTGGAGGCCCGGCCGAAGTTCGCCGACGAGACCATGGAACTGCCGATCTTCCGCGAACTGGAGTCGGCCTGGTTCCGCACCCGCCGGAAGCCCGAGGAAACCGGTGGGCAGCCGCAGGGAGCCCCTACGGCTCCCCAGGCGACCGGCCAGGCCGTCGCGGTGGACACCGCCGTTCCCGACGCGGCCCGGATCAGATCCGTACCGACCACAGGCAACGCGGCAACGGTCGACAGCCCGGCCCCCGGTGGCCAGCAGCCGGGAAGCGGTCCGGCCACCAACAGCACCGGTCGGCCGGGCGAGGGCAGCGGTTGGCGTACTGCGGCCGACGACGGCTGGCGGGCGGCCATGGCGGCTACGACAGCCGCCACGACGCCCAACCAGACCACCCAGACCGGACTGCCCAAGCGGGTACCGATGGCGCAGTTGGTGCCCGGAGCCGTGGAGAAGCCGACCACCTCGGTGCAGCGTCGTACGCCGGAGGCGGTGCGCGGGCTGTTGTCCGCGTACCACCGTGGGGTGCAGCGTGGCCGCACGCACCCGACGGACGACCAGTCGACCAGTCCGGAGGCGACTCCGGCAGGGCAGCAATCCCCGCAGGCCGGAGTGGGCCCCGCGACCGCGAGCGGCCAGAAGGAGCATGAAGGATGACATCTACGCAGGATCTCGGTTGGCTGCTGGCCAACTTCGCCGATCGTGTACCCGGCGTCGCCCACGCGATCGCCGTCTCCGCGGACGGCCTGCTCCTGGCGTCGTCACGGGACCTTCCGCGTGACCGGGCGGATCAGCTCGCCGCGATCGCGTCCGGCCTGGTCAGCCTCACCCAGGGGGCGGCGCGCTGCTTCGAGGGTGGGGCGGTGCTGCAGACGGTGGTCGAGATGGACAATGGGTTCCTGTTCCTGATGTCCATCTCGGACGGCTCGTCCTTCGCGGTCCTCGCCGCCCGCAGCTCTGACGTGGGTCAGGTGGGCTACGAGATGGCACTGCTCGTCGACCGGGTCGGTGACGCTCTGACGCCGCCGCCCCGGGCCGCCGCGGGGATGCTGAGCTAGAGGTGGTATCCGGCCGGTGCGGCTCGCCGGCCGGCGCGACGACAATGCAACAATGACGAACTCCAGGCGTTGAGTCTCGGGTACGACGTGAAAGGGGGTGGACGGTGATGATGGCCGAACGCGACGAGCCGACTGGCGCGCTGGTGAGGCCATATGCCGTTACCCGTGGTCGTACCCGGCCGAGGCTTGACATCGCCCTGGAGGCGCTCGTCGAGACGACGGTGCGCGGTCGGTCCGCCGGCAACGGCAATGGCGGCCAGGGCCGGGAGCATCAATACATCGCCGCGCTGTGTGATGGTCGGCTGCAGTCGCTCGCGGAGATCGCGGCGCGGATGCAGTTGCCGCTCGGAGTGGCTCGGGTCCTGATCGCCGACATGGCCGCTGACGGCCTGGTGGCGGTACACGAACCGACAATCCTGGACGACTCAAACGACGCGGTGGGCACTGAACTGCTGGAGAGGGTGCTGAGTGGACTTCGCAGGCTCTGACATGTCGCACCGCCCAACGGCCGGGCGCGTGACATCGGCGAAGATCGTCATCGCCGGTGGCTTTGGCGTCGGCAAGACGACGCTGGTCGGTTCGGTCTCGGAAATCACGCCGCTGACCACCGAGGCGATCATGACGTCGGCTGGCGTAGGTGTCGACGACACCCGCCAGGTGCCGGGCAAGACGACCACCACGGTCGCCATGGACTTCGGTCGGATCTCGATCGACCGGGACCTTATCCTCTACCTGTTCGGCACCCCGGGCCAGACGCGGTTCTGGTTCATGTGGGACGAACTGGTGCGGGGAGCGATCGGCGCGGTCGTCCTGGTGGACACCCGTCGGCTGGCCGACTGCTTCGCGGCCATCGACTTCTTCGAGCACCGGCGGCTGCCGTACCTCGTGGCGATCAACTGCTTCGACGGTATGCAGTACCACGACCCGCAGGACGTGCGGGACGCGCTGGCGATCTCGAACGAGGTGCCGGTCGTCGCGTGTGACGCCCGGAACCGGGAGTCGACCAAGCACGTACTGATCTCGCTTGTCGAGTACGTGCTCACCATGCGGCGCTCGCGCGCCGTCGCCCCGGCCTGACCGGCGCGAGCTAGCCGCCCCGTCGGGAGTGGCCCGGCCGTAGGCCGGTGCCGGCCCGCCCGACGAGGTCGCCAGGGCCCGCGCCGGCCGACGGCTGTTCGCCTTTCGGCGGCCGGCCGCGTCCCGGTGGTGACGGCGCGGAACGCGCCCTCCGCCACCTGCCGGCCCCGGCCAGCGCCGTCGCGGCCTGTCCACTGTGGCGTCACGATGGCGAGTGTGCACTGTGTGCCCAGGTGGCGGCGGAGGCCCGGTGGCCCTGGAGGGGATCTGGCCCGGCCGGTTCAGGAGACCCGGCTCCAGGAGCCGGAGACCACGGTGAAGACACCCAGCGAGTCCGGTTCCATCCCGCCGTGCCGGATCGGCGCGAACGAGTACGATCCGGCGATCCCCTCGGTGATCTGGTTGCCCAGATAGGCGCGCAGCCGACCCCGGTCGACGCTCTTGCCGAGCCGGGCCGCGTTGACGATCAGTCGCAGCGCGTCGGACCCGTAGGGCGCGAAGCCGCTGAACGAGCCGTGCAGGTGGATGTAGCGGTAGGCGAATTCCCGCCGGTCCAGCCCGGCCGGGGTGGTGTTGGTCAGCGACGAGCTGTTCAGCGAGCCGGGATGCACCACGTACGCGCCCTCGACCGCGGACGCGTTCTCCGCCGAGAGGGTGTCCTCGGCGACCGCACCGGCGTCGAAGAAGATCCGGCCCCGGAATTTGCTCTGCCGCAGTGCCCTAGCCGCAGTGCCGGAGAACGGCGCGGTCCCCCAGACGATCACCGCCTCCGGATCGCGGTTGGTCACCTTCCGCACCGCCGGGCGGTAGTCGGCGTTCTCGGCGCGGGGCAGCCGGGCCACCTTGACGAGGTCGACGTCCACCGCCTTCAGGGCCGCTGTGAGGGCCCGTACGCCCGAATCGCCGTGCGGCCCAGGCGTCGCCACCAGACCGACCCGTTCGAAGCCCTGTGAGCTGATCAGCCGGGCCAGCGCCCGCGCCACGTCCCGGGCGTCCGGCGTGAGTTTGAAGATGTACGTCCGCTGCGCCAGCGGCACGGTGAGGTTGTCGGCTGCGGCGAAGGAGACGAACGGCACCTGCTGCTGCTGCGCGATCGGGACGATCGCCAGGGACGTCTCGGCGAAGCAGCCGCCGATCAGCGCGTGCACGTTCTCCCGGGTGGCCAGTTCCGTCGCGTGCTGGGCGGCGAGCCGGGGCTCGCTGGCGTTGTCCCGGATCACCAGCCGGAGGTTGCGACGCAGGTTGCCGACCGGCACGCCCTGCTCGTTGAACTTGTCAACGGTGATCTTCAGGGCCCGTTCCTGGAGTACGCCGAGGACCCGGCCGGGGCCGGTGAGTTCGAGGCTGGCGCCGACGACGAGTTCCCGGGAACCGGGCCCGGGCGGCCCGACCGGCCCCTCGTCGTTCGTTCCACAGGCGGCGAGCAGGCTGGTGGCGGTCGCCGCCAGCAGGCCTCGCCGGCTCAGGGTCCACGCCTCGACTGCCGGTCCGGCCATCGTTGCCACCCTCCATGCGCTGGTCGTAGGTGTCGCCCACGGTCCCGGGGTATGTTGGCTGCCCCTCCCCGGCACCGTCAACTCTGCACACTGTGGCGAGAAACACCAGGTCGACGTAGGGATGGGCCTGACTGGCCAGTCAGTCGAGGGTTCCTGACCGGACAGACCGGCCGGCGCTGTCGAGCGGCCGGTGCGCGGACGCGGAGGGTGCCCGAGCGAGTACGCACAGCCCGGCCCGGGAACCGCCGTCGCCAGCAGCCGTAGCGTCGGCCTGCGCAGACGTGGAAGACCCACACCAGCCGTCGGACGAGCACGGGCTTTGGTGTGGGTCCTCGATGTGCCGGCGGATCGGATCGGTCAGGAACGGTAGCTGGCGGAGCGGTACTCGTAGTCGCGGTTGTCGGCCCGCTCGTCCGGGTCCCGGCTGAAGTCCCAGCCTCCGGCGGCCTCCCGGCCCGGCCGGCCACCCACGGCGTAGCCGCCGATCTCCTGGCCGCGCCGCCAGCCCCGGAAGTACCCGGTGGTGTGCTCGGCGATCCTGGCCGCGTCGCGGACGATCCGCAGCGGGCGCTCGTCCCGCAGCGGCGAGCCGGGCACCAGGTTGGCCTGCGGCACCCGCTTGGGCAGCCCGGCGGTGGTCGAGGCGCCGACCGAGGGCCGGGCCGCCTGCTCGGCGGCCCGCCAACCGCTGTCGGCGGTCGACGACCACTCCACCTCGGCCTCTTCGGGGTGGCCGGTGAACCAGGCGGACCGGGCCGCCGCGAAGATCAGCAGGTCGCCGTCGCCCTCGTCGGCTACCGGCGGCGCGCTCGGCTCGGCGGTGGCCCGGCGGGGCAGGCCCGAACCGGCCTGTGCCGTCGGCTCGTCCCGGTCCACCAGACGCAGCGGCGGATTGTCGGTGGGCAGCCCGTTGTGCAGGGTGCGGTCCGCCAGCGGCGGCGGCTCGACCAGGCGCAGCGTGGGCGGCTCCGGCGGCAGGTCGTCCGCCTGCCACGGCGGGGTGACCCGCCCGTCGGCGGGCGCCGCGCTGACCGGGGCGTCCCGCTGCTCGGACTGGCCGCCCGGGTAGGCCCGGTAGCCAGACCCGCCGGCCCGGTCGTCCTGCTCGTCACCCGGGTTCACCAGCGGCCAGTTCGCCCGGGAACCGGGCGGTGCCGGTGGCTCGGGCCGAGTCGCCGGCACCGAGACCGTCAGTCCGGCGGCGGAGATCGTGCCCGGACGCGCCGCGCTCTCCCCGTTGGTCTTCGGTCGGGGGGTGATCGGCGTCGGGCGCCGCTCGCTGCGGGCGCTGTTGATGGCGGCCGTGGTCAGGGTGGCCCGGAACGGCTCGCCGGCCTCGGCCGGCGGGATGGCCCCGCGCTGCGCCGGCATCGGAGTCATCCCCGGAGGCGGCGGCGGCGCCGAGACCGGCCGGTTCGCCAACGTGTCGGCATGGTAGGCCGGTGGCGCCGAGGAGGGCGGAGCCGTGCGCGGCTCGCGGGGCGGCCCGGAGACCGGCACGACGGGCATGGAGAGCGTGGCCGCCGGTGACAGCGGTGGCGCGGCGGAGGGAGTGACCGGCTGCGGCGCCATCGGCGGCGGTGCGACTGGCGCCGGCGCGACCGGCGGCGGTCCCATCGGCTGCGGGCGGGCGGGCGGGCTGCTCGCCGCCGGCTGGTGCCGGTTGCGCCGTCCCGAGCTGGGCAGCGGCTCCCGCGTCGGACCGGGCAGCCCGGCGCCGACCTGCGAGGCAGCCTCACCAGCGCTGCGCCGGCCGGCCCGACGGACCGGCTCCGGGGTGCTGACCCGGGCGGTGAGGGTGGCGACGAGGGCGTCACAGCCGGCGTCGCAGGCGCGTACCGCCGCGACGGCCTGGCGTACGGTCTCCGCCGCCGCTGAGGTGAGGGCCTTGTTGGCGGCCCCCCGCCGAGGTGTCTCCGCGATGGCGACCCGGAGCGCGGTGACCGCCTCGGTGATCACGTCGGCCTCGGCGACGCCGTCCGCGGCGAGGTGCGCGGCGATGGCGTCGGTGGCGACCGAGGTGTCCCGGCCGCGTGCGGCGGTGCCGCTGAGCATGCCCGGCTCGGGCAGGGCGTCGAGCACGGCCAGCGAAACCGGCTCGGCCGGGTCCGGATACGCCCGCAGCGCGGCCGGGTAGAGCTCGCGCAGCACCTCGCGCAGGGCCACGGCGGCGGCGTGCCGCCCGTTGGCGAGCGCGGCGTGCGCGGCGAGCACCGGCTTGAACCCGGCGAGTTCGCGCGGTGCCGGGAGGGTGGCCGCGGAGAGCGCACCGGCCTGCAACGCCCGGGCGAGCCCGACAGCCCGCCGCTCGGCCGGGGCGGAGTCCCGCTCCTCGGCCGACTCGTCGTCGGCGAACCGTTCGGCGAAGTCGTCGACGGAGTCGTCGTCGGCGATGACCAGGGGACGTCCGGCCGCGCTGAGCAACGAGGTGACCATGTGGTCGTCGCTGTCCGCCGCGACAGCCGCGCCGCTCGGTCCGCTGCTCCGCTCGACGAGTACCGCGCCGAGCTGGGCGTAGCCAGCCGGGTCGTCGGTGATTTCGCAGACATGGAGCAGTCTGCCTGCGTCGTCGACCACCGCGGAGGTCAGCGTCGCGCCGGCCGAAGTCGGCCGGCCCGTCGTATCCGCAGAGGCCAGACCGCAGTACACCCGCACGAGCGCCACGGCGTCGTCCTCCTCCCGAGACACAAGTGGTGTGCCAAAGACTGATGCTCCCTGGTAAGGGGTCAGTCGCGCCAGTCCACGGCGGCAGAGATCTTGCCGATAATCGTGCGCCACCCGAGACTTGCGGTTTGTGCCCCGATTTTCTTGAGTCGCCGCCGACCACGGAATCCGCCGAGGCCGCCGGCAACGGTGGCCCGGAGTGCCTCGTCGAGGTCGTCCAGGCTGGAGCCGGAGGAAAGCATATCCAGTACGGCGGGGAGCCGGAGCGCGTAGGCCAGGTCACGAGCGACCTCGCCGGCCTCGATCAGCAGTGTCGAGTCCCAGACGTCGTGCCCGCCGCGCAGGTTCTCCACCACCAGGTCGAGCTCGTAGGAGTCCTCGTCGAGCGGGGCGACGTCGGCCGGCGTGATCCGCTCGACGAGCGTGTCCCAGGTGTCCAGATCGGCCAGGTCGTTCGGCGCGCCGGACCTGACGAATGTGACGAGCGCCTCAGGACTCTTGAACAGCAGCAGCTTGCCCCGGTGGGTGAGGAACGCCGGCACCTCCTCGCCGTCCTCCTCCGCCTCGGCGGCGGCCGGCTCGCCGTCGGAGTCGTCGGCGTCGGTCTTGCCGTCCCGCTCCGCCTCCTCCTTGTCGGCCTCGGCGAACTGGTCGGCGACCTCCTCGTCGAGGATCACGACCGTCTCGTCCTCGTCCTCCTCGTCGACCTCGGCCCGCCGGGACCGGCTGGCGAAGAGGTCGTCCTGCTCGCGGTCGGCGATGTCGGTCGGGGTCAGCTCGCTCGCCGGCCGGTACGCCCGCAGGGTGAAACCGGCACCCGACGGCAGGGCGATCTCGACCGGATCGATCCGGACCTCCTCCCAGAGCGACCGGTTCGGCGCGCCGGACGTCGCCGGGGCGTCCTCGGTGCCGGCGGTGTCGTCACTGGTTCCCGGGGAGTCGGCCTCGACCTGCCCGGGGTCGGCGACCCCGTCGCTTCCGGCGGACTCGTTGCCCGGCTCGTCGGTTTCGGGCCGGTGGGACGACTGGCGGGCCACGCTGACCTCCGTGTGCGCTCGATATGGGCACCCGACCCGGCGAGGGTTGCCGGCGGATCGGTGACTCTGCGCACACACCCTAGTAGGCCGGCGGCGAACGTGGACGCCGGCACCCCGTTGGAGTTTGCCGCGCATATTAGTAGTCTTGCTACCTATGAACGCCCAGGCGCTGCACGGCCATCTCGATGCGCTGCTGCTCGCGGTGCTGGAGCGGGGCGCGCTGCACGGGTACGCCATCATCGAGGCACTCCGGGCCCGCAGCGGCGGCGTGCTCGACCTGCCCACCGGGACCATCTATCCGGCGCTGCGCCGGCTGGAGCGGGCCGGCTACGTCAGCAGCGCCTGGAGCACGGTCAACGGCCGGGAGCGCCGGACCTACGAGCTGACCGGTGCCGGGCAGCGTGCCCTGGTCGGCGAGCGGAGCAGCTGGCAGGAGTTCAGCTCGACGGTGGCCCGGTTCCTCGGCGGGCCGGAGACGCCCGGCGCACCCGCCTGAGCGGCAATCCATCGACCCGTGCGGGCTTCAGGAGCGGATCGCCAGGTAGTCGCGTTCGGCGCCGGTCTGGCGCAGCCACTGGTCGCGGTACCAGCCCGGTCGGGCGGCGAGTTCGGCGTGGTCACCCCGGTCGGTGACGCGGCCACCGTCGAGTACGACGATCTCGTCGTACCGGTCCAAATCGGACAGTCGGTGTGTGACGAGTACCACCGTGCGGTCCGGGCCGGCGTGCGCGGTCGCCGAGCCGAGCACCGCGTCCGCGGCGGCGGGGTCGAGACCCTCGGTCGGCTCGTCCAGCACCAGGACGCCGGCCGGGGCGGCGAGCAGGGCCCGGGCCAGCAGCAGCCGCTGGCGTTGCCCGCCGGAGAGCTGACCGCCGTCCTCGCCGACCAGCGTGTCCCAGCCGGCGGGCTGCCGGCGTACCCAGTCCAGCAGGCCGGCCGCCGCGGCGGCGCCGGCCAGGTCGTCGTCGGTGGCACCGGCCCGGCCGAGCAGCAGGTTCTCCCGGATGCTGGCGTGGAAGACGTGCGCGTCGGCGAGCAGCCCGCCGACGATCCGGGGCAGCCGGTCGACGGGCAGTTCGGCGAGGTCGACGCCGTCGAGTAGCACCCGCCCCCGGTCCGGCCGCACCATCCCGGTCAGTACGCCGAGCAGGCTGCTCTTGCCGGCCCCGCTCGGCCCGACGACGGCGATCCGGGCGCCGGCCGGCAGGTCGAGGCTCACCCCGTCGAGCGCGGGCGGGCCGTGGCGGCGGTAGCGCAGGTCCACCCCGTCGACCCGGCAGTGCCACCGCCGGGCCGGGTAGCGGAGGTGTCGCGCCGCGTCGATCGGCTGTCGCGGGGTGTCGGCTGGCTGTCGCGACGCATCGGCTGGGACTGGGGCCGGGGTCGGGGCTGGGGCTGGGACTGGGGCTGGGGTCGGGGTCGGGGCGTCGCGGAGCAGGTCGGCGACCCGGGTCAGGCCGGTGCGCAGCCGGGTCCAGTGCCGTGCCGCGCCGACAAGTGCCAGGGCCGCCTCAACGGCGGCGAGCGTGCCGACCGCGAGGACCCCGACGAGTACGCCGGGCACCTCCGCCCGGAGCGCCACGGTCAGCACGGCGGCGCTGGTCGCACCGGCCACCAGTACCCCGAGCGCGTCCACCGCCCAGCCCACCGCCGCCGTCCGGCGTTCCAGCCCGGCCAGTTCGCGGGCCCGGGCGTCCGCCCGGTCCAGGGCCGCCCCGGTCGCGCCGAACGCGGCCAGGTCGGCGGCACCGGAGGTCAGGTCGACCGCATCCCCGGCGAGCGCGCCGCGCAACGGCGCCACCCGGGCGGCGGTACGCCGGGTGAGCAGCGCCGCCAGCACCGGCAGGGCGACCCCGGCTAGCAGCAGTCCGCCGGCCAGGGCCAGCCCGGCGAGCGGCTCGACGGCGGCGGCACCCGCCACGGCGAGCAGACCGACGAGCGCGGCGGCCGCTCCGGGCACCAGTACCCGGAGCAGCAGGTCCTGCACCGCCTCGACGTCCGAGACCACCCGGCTGAGCAGGTCGGCGGAGCGCTGCGTGCCGGCGGTACGCCGGGCCGCCAGCGCGGCGAAGACGCTGGCCCGGACCTCGGTGACGACCCGCAGTGCCGCGTCGTGTCCGGCCAGCCGTTCGGTGTAGCGCAGCACGCCCCGGCCGATCGCCAGGGCGCGTACCGCGACGATCGCGACGGTGAGGGTGTCCAGCGGCGGCCGGCCTGCGGCGCTGATCAGCAGCCAGGTCGCGGTCGCCAGCAGGGCGAGCCCGGCGAGTTCGGTGCCGGCGGCGAGCAGGCCGGCGCCGAGCAGCCGACCGAGGTACGGGCGGGCCAGCCGCCAGACGGTCCGTTCGGGGCGCAGCCTCACGCCACCACCTCCCGGGGCGCGTCCTCGGGCAGCCTCGCCGGTCCCGGGACGCCCACCGGGCCGGATCCGGCGGCCGGCTCGGAATGCGGAGGTGCGGGTGGGTCGGCGTGGGCGGCCGGGGCCTCCTCGGTGACCCGGCCGTCCTCGACCCGGAGCACCCGGTCCGCCTCGGCCAGCAGCGTCGGGCGGTGTGCCACCAGCAGTGCCGTACGCCCCTCGACCAGTCGCCGGGTCGCCGCGAGTACGGCCGCCTCCGCGCCGGCGTCGAGCCGGGCGGTGGGCTCGTCGAGCAGCACGATCGGGGCGTCCCGGAGGAAGGCCCGAGCCAGTGCGACCCGCTGCCGCTGGCCGCTGGACAGCCCGTGGCCGCGCTCGCCGAGCCGGGTGTCCAGGCCGTCTGGAAGCCCGGCGACGACCTCGGTCAGGTCGGCGTCCCGGATCGCGTCCCGGACGGCCGCCTCGGGCGCCTCCGGCGCGCCGAGTCGGATGTTGTCGGCCAGCGAGGTGCCGAACAGGTGGGCCCGCTGCGGTACCCAGGCCAGCTGCCGGCGCCAGCCCGCCAGGTCAAGGGTCGCCAGGTCCGTGCCGTCGACCGTGATCCGCCCGTCGCTCGGGTCGACGAAACCGAGCAGCAGGTGCAGCAGGGTGCTCTTGCCGGCGCCGCTCGGACCGATGACGGCGATCCGCTCGCCGGGCCGGATGGTGAGGGTGACGTCCCGCAGCGCGGTGGTGCGCTCGTACTCGACCGTGACCGACTCGAACCTGATCTCCCCGGGCCGCCCCGGTTGGCCGGCGGGCGGTAGCTGGCCGGCGCCGGATGCTCGGTGGCCAGCGCCGGATGCTCGGTGGCCAGCGGCGGATGCTCGGTGGCCAGTAGCGGGTGACCGGTCGGCGGATGGCTGGCTGGCGGGGGATGGCTGGCTGGCGGCAGTTGGTCGGCTGGCGCTGGCGCTGGCGCTGGCGCTGGCGCTGGCGCTGGCGGTGGTGGTGGTGCTGGCGCTGGCGGTGGTGGTGGCGGTGCGTGACTCGGGGTCGAGCAGGGTGAGCGCCTCGTCCAGCGCGGCCAGTCCCTCCTGGCTGGCGTGGAACTGGCTGCCGGCGGCGCGCAGCGGCAGGAAGGCCTCCGGGGCGAGCAGCAGCACCAGCAGCGCCGTCTGGAGGGCGAGTCCTCCGCCGAGCAGCCGGAGGCCGATCGGCACCGCGACCAGCGCGACCGAGAGGGTGGCGACCAGTTCGAGCACCAGCGCGGAGAGGAAGGCGATCCGCAGCGTGCCCATGGTCGCGCGACGGTGCCGGTCCGCCATCCCGCGTACCACCGTGACCTGGGCGGAGGCGCGGCCGAACAGGTGCAGGGTGGGCAGGCCGCGCACCATGTCGAGGAAGTGGCCGCCGAGCAGTGCCAACCGGCGCCACTGCCGCTCGGTGGCGGCCTGGGCCTGCCAACCGAGGAGCGCCCCGAAGATCGGGACCAGGGGCAGGGTCACCGCGATGACCAGTGCCGAGCTCCAGTCGGCGAAGGTCAGCCGGGCGAGTACCGCCAGCGGCACCGTGACGCTGAGCACGAGCTGCGGCAGGTAGCCGGTGAAGTACCCGTCGAGCGCGTCCAGTCCGCGTCCGGCCAGGGTGGCGAGCTGCCCCGTACGCTGCCCGGACAGCCAGCCCGGCCCGCGTCGGCCGACGCCGTCGAGCAGTTCGGTGCGGAGGGTGGCCTTTACCGTGGCCGCGGCGCGGGCCGCCACCGTGCCCTGTGCCCAGAGCAGGGCCGCCCGGCCGGCCACGCTGGCCAGGAAACCGGCCAGGGCGGCCCGGTCGAGTCGCCCGCCCGCCGCCTCGGCCAGCACCGTGGCCAGCGTGGTGGCCTGGGCGATCACCAGGCCGGCGGCGGCGACGCCGAGCCCGGCGAGCAGTCCGAGGTGACGCCGCGCGCCGGGAACCCGGCGCAGCAGGCGGGGGTCGAACGGCCGGCGGCTCACCGGTGTCCGGGCGGCGTCGGGGTCGGCTCGTCCGGCAGCAGCACGTTCGCGGCCCGGAACGGTGCCGGTGGCGCCGCGCTGTCCGACCGGCGTGGCCGGCGACCGTCGAAGACCCATATCCCACGCATCTCTCGGGGCAGCTTCCGTTCCTGGGGCAGCAGCTTCCGTGACAGGGCCAGTTTACTACGGGATGTAGTAATGGCCCGGCGGCTCAGTGCAGGAACAGCGACACCGGCAGCGCGACCAGGGTCGTCGCCAGCGCCAGCGCGGCCACCCCGGGCAGCCGTCCCGGCCGGCGGGCGTCCAGTAGTCGCTGCACCCGGGCGTCGAGTTCGCCGTCGGCGACCCCGAGCGCGCCGGCCGGGGTGACCCGGGAGCCGGCGCTGGCGAACCGGAGCAGCGCGGCGGCGAGCGGGGCGTCGGCGTGCAGGCGCCGGGCCTTGTCGTCGGCCCGCATCTCCACCAGCAGGGCGACGGTGTCGTGTGCGGCGCGTACCCACCGGACGCCGGGGAGGGCCCGGCAGAGCGCGGTGAAGGGGAGCAGCACCAGGTCGTGCCGCTCGTCGGCGTGCGCCCGCTCGTGGCTGAGTACCGCCGCGAGCTGCGCGCGGTCGAGCAGGCTCAGGGTGCCGGCGCTGACCACCACCTGCGGGCGTACCCCGGGCAGGCAGTAGGCGGCCGCGCTCGGGTGGTCGAGTACCAGGGCGCCGGGCGCGGCCGGGTCGTCCCGGGCCACCAGGGTCAGCAGGTCCCGGTGCCGGCGCTGGGCGCGCAGCGCGCCGAGCAGGCTCCGGGCCGTCGAGCCGAGCAGCACCACCGCCACGCCGACACCGACGCCGACCAGGCCGAGGTGCAGCACACCCAGGCCGGCCGGCAAATCGCCGCCGCCGAGGAGGTCACCGGCGAGCGACCGCAGCGCGGAACCGGTGCCCTGGCCGTACGGAGCGAGCCCGAGCGAGATCGGCAGGCCGATCGCGGAGAGCCCGAGGGCGAGCCCGACGAACTGCCAGCAGACGATCGCGATCCGGGGACTGTGCCACGCCCAACCGGCGCCCAGCCGGCCGGACCGGGTCAGGACCTGGGCGGCGAGATAGCAGGCCAGGGCGGCGAGCGCGAAGTGTGTGGCGTAGAGCATCGGCTCAGCCCCGCCGCTTCGCGGTGTTCGGCCGGTCGGTCGTCGCCACGGGGTCACCGGGTGTCGTCGGGAGCCGCGTCGGGTCCGACCCGGGCTCGTCGGCCAGCGCCGCGCGCAGCACCTCGGCCTCGGTCCCGGTGACCGAGCGGGCGAACCGGACCAGTGCGGCGTCCCGGCTGCCGGCCAGGTCCAGGGCGTCGAGCATCAGCCGGGCGATGTGCGCCTCGCGGCTGGCGGCCGGCCGGTAGCGCCAGGCCCGCCCCTCCCGCTCGCGCTCGACCATGCCCTTGCCGGCCAGCCGGTCGAGCACGGTCATCACCGTGGTGTAGGCCAGCTCACGGTCCCGCAGCGCCTCGGCCACCTCGCGGACGGTCGCTCCGGCGCCGGTGCCCCGGTCCCAGAGCACGTCCATCACCGCACGTTCGAGATCACCGAGTCGCGTCACGCGGCAATTCTACTACCTGCTGTCGTATAGTTGCCGACCTCGTCGGTCCCGTCCACACCGCGTCTAGCCGCCGGCTTTCGTCGGACGGCCCTGACGGTGACGCCGGAAGAGTGACGCGGGTGACGGTCGATGCGTCGTGGACAAGTTGGGTTGGACTTCACGCTGCGGACCGGCCCCATGTGGCGCTGCTCAGCCACGAGAACACGATCCGGCAGAGCGGTGTGATCCCCGGCTGCCCGGACCTGTTGGCGCCGGTTGACGATCTAGCCGCTGGCATCGCCGCGCACGGTAATCTCTGTCTAATGATTTCGCGGCGGAGGACGAGTGCGGCATGAAGAGAGTCGGACCCGATGTCGAGGGGCACCTGGTCGATCTTGAGGATGTCCCGTTGGCTCAGGTGCTGCTGCTCGACGAGGACGAGACCGTCCTGGCCAACTCGATCCGGAGGGTCATCGATGCGGCCCAGCGGCACCCCCAGGACACCGTGGCAGCGTTCAACAACTACATCTGACGCGCTGCTGGCAAGGTGAGCTGGAACAGTGCGGTCGATTCCGACAGGGTTGTCGGTACGCCGGTTCGGCAGGTGTTGCTCAAGGTCCATAGCCGCTGCAATCTGGCCTGCGACTACTGCTACGTCTACCAGCACGTCGACCAGACCTGGCGGAGCCGGCCGAAGGTCATGTCCCGACCGGTGGTCGAGATGGCGGCGAGGCGGATCGCGGAACACGCCCGGCGGCACGAACTCGCTCGCATCACCGTGATCTTCCACGGTGGCGAGCCGTTGCTGGCCGGCCCGGACCTCCTCGACCACGCCGCCCGCGTCCTGCGGGCCACCGTCCCGGCCAGTACCGCAGTGGACCTGCGGATCCAGACCAACGGGGTGCTGCTGGACGAGGCGTTCCTCGACATGTTCGCAGAGCACGACATCCGGGTCGGTGTCAGTCTGGACGGTCCGGCGGTGGCGAACGACCGGCACCGGGTCTTCGCCGGTGGCCAGGGGAGCCACCGGGCGGTCGCGCGAGCGCTGCGCCGGCTGCACCAGGAGCGCCACCGCCACCTGTACGGCGGGATCCTGTGCACCGTCAACCTGGAGAACGATCCGATCGAGGTGTATCGGAGCCTGCTCGCCTTCCACCCGCCCCGGCTGGACTTCCTGCTGCCGCACGGCAACTGGACCACGCCACCGCCGGGCCGGCGAACCGACACCACCGACGCTCCGTACGCCGATTGGCTCGTCCGGATCTTCGACGACTGGTACGCCACCCGGCCGCAACGGACCGGCATCCGGCTGTTCGAGTCCATTGTCGACCTGCTGTTGGGTGGGCGCAGCGGCAGCGAGGTCGTGGGGCTGAGCCCGAGCGACCTGATCACCGTGGAGACGGACGGGGCGATCGAGCAGGGCGACGCGCTGAAGACCACCGAGGAGGGCATGGCGGCCACCGGCCTGCACGTGGCCTCGGCCTCCTTCGACGAGGCGATCGAACAGCCGGGTATCAGCGCCCGGCAGTCTGGTCTGGCCGGGCTCGCGCCGTCCTGTCGGTCCTGCCTGATCGTCCGGGTATGCGGCGGCGGCCTGTACGCCCATCGCTACCGCGCCGGAAACGGATTCGACAACCCGTCGGTGTACTGCCCGGACCTGACCCGCCTGATCCTGCACATCCGCGCCCGGCTGAACGCGGAACTCTCGGCGCTGCGTCGTCCGGGCGCCGACTGATCGACCGGACGCACGCTCCCGGAGATGTCGACCGCACGCTCCCAGGACCATCGGCCCCAGGCTCTTGGCACGGTCAATTGCCGGCTCTCAGAACTGGAGCAGATCGAACTCGCATTCCGATCGACCTCGCGCGAGTATCGCGGCGGTCAGGGGATGTTCCCGGCCGACACTCTGACTGGCCCGTGCCAGCAGATCGGCCCGGAACTCCACCAGCCCGTCGACGTCCCCCAGCGCGGTCCGGCTCGCGGCCAGATTGCACCCGGCTGTCAGCAGATCCGGGTGCATCTCGCGGAAGATGCGGCCCATCGCGTCGTACACCTGCCGCTCGGTCGTGAGCGCCGCAGCGGGGTCGCCGGCGGCGAACCGGACATTCGCCGCGATCACCGAACATTGCAGGGTGTACGGATGGTCTTCGTTCAACCCGGACCGCACGTGGGAGTGGGCGGTCGTGGCAGCGCGTTCGTGGTGGCGTTGTCCACGATGCGGTTGGCGAGGATGCTGACGGCTTCGATGTACTCGTCCTCGTTGCGGCGCAACCGCACAAGCTGGCGCAGCCCGTCCCGCCGGTAGGCCTCGCTGAACACGTCCCGGTCGTACTGCACCGCCTGGACCACCTCCGGGACGTGCCGCGGCGGCAACCAGAGGACGGGGAGCAGCGCCGCCGAGCGGGCGCCGCCGGTCGCCTCGTGCCGCCCCACGCGGTCCGCGAAGATCTGCCATTCGCGGCCGCACGGTCCGCTTGCGAAATACCGGGGCGAAAAGAGGGCCACGAACGAAGACGCGTTGACCAGGGCATCCACCAACGTAGCCGACCAGGTGGCGCCGATCTCAATGCTGTTCTTGTCGAAAAATCCCACCTCGGCGTTGCTTGCCATCCCCGCCCGGACCCGGACCTCAGCGCAGAGGTCACGGTAGAACCCCTCCACGTAGGGGTCGTCGTCGCTGCGTGCGTAGCTGAGAAAAGAGGTGCAGACGGTGCGGGACACCGGCCTGCTCCGCGGTCACCCGAGCGACCCCCCGTCCTGCCGTTGTGAGGGTTAGTTAGGGATGCGGATCTGAACGCGTCACGCGTACATCCGCACCAGACATCATGCCTGCCCGCTGGACGAATGCGTAGTGATGGGGAACGGGATAAATCGGTGCGCTCGTCATGATCCTAATGTGCCCGCGCTGACCTGGGGTGATTCACATTCTCGGTACTCAGTTGATCGGGGGCTCTCGTGCCTGTCTCTGGTGGCGACCGTGCGGTAGCAAGGAGGTTGCGGCTTCCGGTCACGCGGCCGGAGCCACCCGGGAGGTGCGACTTGGATCAAGAATCCTTCGGTCCGGTGCCACCTGCGCCTACCCGCCGGTTACCCCGGCCTGGTTGTATCGCGTGTTGCGGTCGTGCCGCTGGTAAGTCCAGAATGGAACCCGCTGCGTTGGCGCGGCTTCGCGGCAAAATGATCTAGGAAACCCGACAAGATGAACCACCCTGTCCGAGGAGGAGCTGTTGACACAGTTCTTCCTCAGTCGTGCTGTGGGTGACGACGACAGCTACGCGATCCGCTTCTTCCACGACCTGTCGATCAGGGTCCGAGAGCTCTCGGGCGTGGACAGCGACGTCGGATTCGTCGAGTCGGTGGAGAGTGGCGGTCGTTCGCCCTGGTCGACGGCGGCTCGCGACGCGCTGACCAGCTGTCAGGTATTCGTCGCCCTCTGCTCGCCGCGATACTTCCTCAGCGAGCGGTGTGGGCGGCAGTGGGGGCTCTTCGCGGAGCGCCTCCGGCAGTACGAGAAGGAGACCGGACGGCGTGCTCCGGCGCTGCTCTCCGTGCTCTGGGCCGACAGTGAAATCGTCAAGACCAACAGCGAGCCCGTCCGGCAGTTGATCCGGCTACGCAGTCACCGGCCGCGCTACGAGGCGCTGCTCGCCGTACTGGCCGGCCAGATCGCGAGTACCGTCGAAGAGCACCGGATCCCACCGAGCAGTCCGAACTTCGACCTGGCCAAGGTGCCGAACGCCTTCGGGTACACCGCAGTCGGGCCCTCCGGCCGGACCGGGCACGAGTCGAGCGTTCAGACACCAATCCGGAAGGATCTTGCTGGCACGGTCAGCCAGCGGGTGCACTTCATCGTAGCGGCGGGCAGCCGGACCGAGATGGGCGGCATTCGAGAGGATCTCCGATTCTACGGCGACCGGGGAAGAGATTGGGCCGCTTACCGTCCGGTGCTGCCGGAGCCGCTGGTCGCGCACGCCTGCGCACTCGCGGCCGACCGCCTCTTCGGGTCCGACGTGGCCGATCTCGTCGATCTATCAAACCGGCTCGACCGAGCGCGCCGCAACAACGAGATCGTCGTGCTGCTGGTCGACGCATGGATCACACGCCTCGTGTCCTATCAGCGGATACTCGCCGAATTCGACCGTCGCTCCGATCCGAGTGTCGCGGTGCTGGCGCCGGCCAGCCTGGCCGATGCGGAAACGGTCCGGCACGGCGGGGAACTCCGGGCAGGACTGGTGCGGATGCTACCGCACAGACTGGCGCGTGAGGACCAGCTTGTCCGTACCGAAATCGACAGCCCGGAGGCCTTCGAAGCTGACCTTGTGGCGGCGCTGGAGGAGGCACAGAATCGTATCTTCAGCAACGGCCGGGTGTTCCGCCGACCTGCCCGGAACGATCCTGTCGAACGTCCAATCCTGCGGGGTCCGTAATGGACGGTCGGAACTCCGAGCGGTTTGCCCGCGTGCTCGACCCACTGATCACGGAGATCGTGGCGGAGAATCTCCGGCTGCCCGAGTTCGACCCGAACGCCGAAGCCCGGTCCGATCCGCGGCGGGTGGCAGGCAAGTTCCATCCACTCGCCGGAATTGTTCTTCAACCCTGGCTGATTTTCAGTTCGAAGGTTGCTGAGGACCAGCAACGCTGCGACGCAAAGGGGCCGGTCGAGAACCCTGGCGTCGCGCTACATACCTGGTGGGGTGATGATCATGAACAACCCTGAGGACGGTCAGCAGTCAACCGGCCGGATCATCACCTTCTATTCGTACAAAGGTGGCACGGGCCGGACGATGGCGTTGGCCAACGTCGCCTGGCTGTTGGCCAGTAACGGCTACCGAGTGTTAGCCATCGACTGGGACCTGGAGTCTCCCGGCCTGCACCGCTACTTCCATCCGTTCTTGGTCGACAAGGAGCTGCGCGACTCGCACGGCGTGATCGACCTGGTCCGTGAGTACGCCAAGGCGGCGACGCGGCCGGCTGAGGACGGCTCGGGGGTGCTGGATTCGGCCGAGGTGTCCGAACTGGCCCGGGTCCAGCGCTACGCCAGCTCGCTGGAGTTCCCCTTCCCGAACGACGGCGGGATCGACCTGGTGCCGGCGGGACGGCAGGGCCCCGAGTACTCGGCCCGGGTCAGCACCTTCAACTGGGACGACTTCTACGACCGTCTCGGCGGCGCGGTCTTCCTGGACGCGTTTCGCAAGGACCTCCGAGCCAACTACGACTACATCCTGATCGACAGTCGGACCGGGCTCAGCGACACCGCCGGCATCTGCACCGTGGTGCTGCCGGACGTGCTGGTCAACTGCTTCACCATGAGCACCCAGAGCATCCAGGGTGCGGTCTCGGTGGCCCGGTCGATCCGCAACCACCGGCGGGGCCGACCGGTCCAGATCTACCCGGTACCGAGTCGGGTGGAGGACGGCGAGCAGGTCAAGCTGGAACGCAGCCGTACGCACGCCCGGCAGCAGTTCGAACCCTTCGTCCGGGCGCTGGAACGGCAGAACGTCGACAAGTACTGGGGCTCCGTCGAGATCCCCTACAAGGTCTACTACGCCTACGAGGAAATCCTCGCCGCGTTCGGTGATCGGCCCCGCCAGGAGGGGACGCTGCTGGCCGCGTACGAGCGACTGGCCGGGATGGTGATCGGCTCGCCAATCGAGCTGCCGATCCTGATCCCGGAGGCCAACCGGCTGCGTTGGCTGGCCGACTTCGAACGCCGTACCCCACTGACGCCGGGCGAGGTCGTGATCAGTTACGTCCTGCGGGACCGCATCTGGGCCGAGTGGATCGCGGCCGAGTTGAACCGGGTCAGCATCCCCAGCCGGCTGGTCGAGCAACACCTGTCGGTGGACGAGGTCGGCCGGGCCGACCGGATGCTGGTGCTGCTCTCCCAGGAGTACGCGCGTTCCCGCGACGCGACGCGGCTGTGGCGGCGCGGACACGAGAGGGAGCACAACGGCCCTGGTCGATTTATCGTCCCGATTAGGTTGGACACCACCCCCACCCCGCCGGTGTTCGAGGAGCGGGACGTGGTGGACCTGCACGGGGTGTCGGCGACGCGGGCCCGGGACACTCTCCTGACGGCCCTCGACCTGGTGGAGGTGCCGTCGTCACCCGGTCCCGGGAGTGGTGGCCAGACCTGGCCGCGGTTCCCGGCGGCGCTGCCCCCGGTCTGGCGGGTACCGGCTCGGAACCCGGCGTTCACCGGCCGGGCCGCCATCCTGGAAACCCTGCGGAACCGGCTGCACCGGCATCCGACGGCACAGCCCCTGGCGTTGCTCGGTCTGGGCGGCGTCGGCAAGACCCAGATCGCCCTGGAGTACGCACACCGGTTCGCCGCCTACTACGAGATCGTCTGGTGGATCTCGGCGGACCAGCCACAAATCGTCCGGACCGAGCTGGCCAAACTTGCCGGACAGCTCAAGCTACAGTCCGGGCCGACCGTGAACGAGCAGGTCGACGCCGTTCTCCAGGCGTTACGGCAGGGCGACCTGTTCCCTCGATGGCTGATCATCTTCGACAACCCGGAAGAGCCGGAGCAACTCCGGGAGTTCCTGCCCGACGGCCCCGGAGACGTCATCGTCACCACCCGCAACCAGAGCTGGACACACGTTGCCGAGTACCTGGAGATCGGGGTCTTCGAGCGGACCGAGAGCGTCGAGCTGATCTCCCGGCGAGTCGAGACGATGGTGCCGAGCGACGCCGACGCGGTGGCCGAGCGACTGGGCGATCTTCCGTTGGTGGTGGAGCAGGCGGCGGCCTGGTTGGCCACCACGGCAATGCCGGTGCGGAACTACCTGCGGCTACTGGACACCCGGCTGCCCGAGATGTTGGCGGAGAAGCCGCCCCAGGGCTATCCGACCTCGGCGGCGGTCGCCTGGAACCTGTCGCTGCAACGGCTGCGGGAGAGCCGGCCCGCAGCCGCCCGGCTGCTGGAACTCTTCTCGTTCTTCTCCCCCGAGCCGATCCCGACCTGGCTGCTCCAGACGCCCCGGATGGTCGAAGAGTTGGCCAAGGTCGACCGGGCGATGCGGGACCCGCTGCTGCACGGATCGCTGATCCAGGATATCGGTCGGTATGCGCTTGCCCGGGTTGATCCAACAATCAACGCGATTCGGGTTCACCGGCTGGTACAAGCGGTGATCAGGGACGCGATGAGCGTCGAGGCGAGGGCGGAGAGTCGGGTGCAGGTGCAGGAGATCCTCGCGGCCACGTCGGCCGCGAGGCAGGGTGGGGTGGACGACCAGGAGAACTGGTCGACCTACGAGGAGCTGCGCCCCCATCTCGAGCCTTCCGGCGCGCTGGAGTCCCAGGACGACGCGACGCGACAGCTGGTCCTCGACATGGTGCGCTACCTCTGGCTGCGCGGAGACCTGGCCGGCAGCGAGGAGTTGGCCGAGGCGACCCTGAAGCAGTGGTCGACGATGTTCGAGGTGGAGGACGCCCTGGCGCTGCGCCTGCGCGTCCAACTCGCCAACGTGGTGCGGAACGCCGGCCGTTTCCAGGAATCGTTCGCGATCAGCCGGGACGTGCTGCCCCGGCTCGAGGGCTTGGTGGGCCCCGACCACTTCTACACGCTCGAAGCGGCGGGCGGACTCGCCGCCGACCTGAACGCCGCGGGCGAGTACACGGAGGCGGCGGAGCGGAACCGGACGAGTTGGGCTCGCTGGCGGAGCGCCTACGGCGACGACTTCTTCCGGACACTGGGTGCCGCGAACAACGTGGCGTGGTCGGAACGGTTACTCGGGAACTACGGCGAGGCGGCCCGGATCGACGCGGACACCCTGCGTCGTCGGCGAAAGGTGCACGGCGGGCGGGACAGGCGGACGTTGCACTCGGCGGTTGCCTACGGTCGCGACCTCCGGGCACTGGGCGACCTTGCCGCGTCCCGCGAAACGCTGACGAAGGCGCTGGAGGAGTGCCGGAGCGTGCTCGGCGACGACGACAAGGTGACCCTCTGGGCAGCCAGGAGCCTGGCGGTGACGATCCGCCAGATGGGCCAGCCACAGGACGCCGTCGCGCTGCTCGACGACACCCTGCGCCGATCACACCAGGTGCTCGGCGAGCGCCACCCGGAGACCAAGCAGTGTCTGCTCGAGTCCGCCTGTCTCCGGTCCGCACTCGGCGAGCACGTCGCGGCGCAGCAGCAGGCGCGAGAGGCGGTGACCTACTTCCACGAGAAGTCGGGACCGGACCACCCGCTCACCCTGGGCGCCGAGAATGACCTCGGTATCTTCCTGCTCCGGGCCGGAGATGCCGCAGCCGCGCTGCCGATCCTGGCGGACGCCGCCGAGCGGTTCACAGACCGTCTCTCGGAAGACCACCCCTACACCCTGGCCTGTCGGCTCAACATGGCCAACGTGCGGTTCGCCACCGGCGACGCCGCGGATGCCCGACGGCTCGATGAGCGCACTCAGAGCAAACTGGTGGAGCGGTTGGGCGGGAAGCATCCGACGACGATCGCGGCAACGGCCAACCTCGCGGTCAGTCTCCGGGAGACCGGTGCCGTGCACGACGGCCGACGGCAGCTCCACAAGGCGCTCGAACTGTCCCGTCGGGTCCTCGGCGAGGAGCATCCCAGCACCGCCGCGATCCGTGACGGCCAGCGCACCAACATCGATATCGAGCTCGAACCGAGCTAGGAGTTGCGACCGTCGGGTGGCAGGACGTCGACGGGTCAGGGGCTCAGGGGTAGCGCCATGGCCAGCCAGCCCGCGACGTGCACCGGATCGACCTCGCCGGTCGAGGTCAGGAACAACCCGCTGACCAACTCGGGGTGCTCGGTGAGGGCCTTCGAAGCGCCCGTCGTACCGCCCTGAGCGCGAGCCAGCGCCACGGCGAGCCCGACCCAACAGTCCAAGGTCGTCGGGGCGGAGATCGGCCGCGTACGCGGTCACGGCCTCGTCGTACCGGCCGTCGAGGTAGGCGACGTCCGCTGGCCTGGTAGCTGCGGGGGGAGCTTCGGCGCCGAGGGTCGGAGCCATCGTGAGGTGGGACCGGATCAGGGTGACGATGGCCGGCTCGGCCGTGCTCGGCGCCGGAAACGCTGGTGGCGCCCCGGACGACAGCAGGGTGCTCGGATCGGTCGAGGGGGCCAGCCAGGCTGGCCGAGGTGCGTCGGCCAGATTGGCGAGACGGGACGGGTCCGGCCCGGCGTTCAGCAGTCGCCACCGCACGACGTACGCGAGCGCGGCGTCGGCGGCGGCCCGGTCGATCTCCAACGGCAGCGGTTCCCCGCCCCAGCCGTCCAGGCGCTCGCGCAACAGTGTGACGAACCGGGTGCCGAGTTCGGTCAGCTCACCCGAGGCCAGCAGGCTGTGCACGGCGAGCAGCGTGAGTCGGCGCCAGAGTGCGAACTCGAAGTGGGCGGTCCGGAGGCCGTCCGGGTCGGTCGAGATCAGGCGCCGGCGCCGCCAGAAGTCGCAGACCCCGACATGTGCGTCGGCGCCGTGCAGCAGCGCGGAGATGGGACGAGGGTCGGAACGCCATGGAGCGAAGAAACGGGCCGCGCCGCCCGGTCGGTACAACTCAAGAAGGTCGATGACCGCGACCAGTTTCATGTGCTGGAACTCGTGGATCAGCGAGAGGGCCAGCGCCTCGGGTGGGCAGTTCGTGGTGACGGCCAGCGACCCGTACGCCTGGAACGACGGCGCTCCCTGGCTCGTACCCTCGTCCGAGGGCACGAGTGGCACGAGAGAGCGGAGCGCCTCGCGCATCCCGCCGGCGTAGTCGGGATAGTCGGCGCCGAGAATCGACCATGCCTCGCGACACAACCGGGTGAACCGCCGTGCCGCCGGCCCGTCCAGCCGGGCCGCCGGTTGCCACTGGTGGCAGTTCCGGTACGGGTCGACGTCCTCGATCGCCACCCGGTGCCCCCGGCCGACCCGCATCGACCGGTACGGAGCCCAGCGGCTGGACTGCCGGGTGAAGGGGCTGGGCACGACGACGTGCCGGCCCTTGCCGGTGAAGGTCAGCGTGGTCGGCTCGCCGGTCACGCCTACCCGGTCCCCGTCCAGTCCCACCGCCGTCCCCAACGTGGGAAGCAGTACCACGCCGTCCCGGACGGGGAGCGTGAGCTCGAAGGACAACCCTGCCCTTGCCCCCGCGGCCGCGGCCAGCGCGGTCAGATAGCCGAGGTCTGCCAAGGTCTGCCGGTCGGCGCGGCCGTCACCGGTCGGCGCCAGTTGTCGAAGGCAGGCACCTGCCCAGGCGTCCAGGTACGGGTGGGCCAGGATCGTCCGGACGACATCCGGGCGGGCCGAACCCGCCGCAACCAGCAGTCGCATCGCCTGCTCCACAGCGGCACCGACAACGCCGCCGAGCTGTGCCGCGCGTTGTGCGATGGCCAGCAGTTGCACCGTGCGCTTCGAGCGCTGGCTGGCGGTGAGCACCGCGAGATCACCCGGTCTGCCGCCGCCGTGCGCGAGCGCGGTGAACTGCTCGATGGTCAGCCCATGGCGTCGAAGCTGCTTGTCCTGCACACGCCCGTCCTGCGACGTCCCTGGCGCCGTTCGCACGGGTCCCGAGCGTAGTTCCTTGATCTCCGCTCGGTCTGTCGGCGCGCCGCTGTCATCCGGGAGACCGGCCGCACTCCGACGTCTGTCGGTGTCGGGGAAGCCAGCTCTCCGCGTACGTCACGGCAGCGGCGACGGGGAAGAGCCGGGCCGCTCCAGCACCCACCCCGCCGGTCCGGACCGTACCTGTCGACAGCGATTCGAAATCCTTGCCCAGTTCGGCGAAATCGCGGTCGTCCAGTACCGCCGCCGGGTAGCTGATCCACTCCCGCCGGCCCTCCGGAGTCGTCACCACGCAGCGGTTCGTCCGACGCCCCAGCCCCGGCAGCCGGTACTCCGCCAGATGGAACGCGGTGCACCGGTCGTACCCGACGCCGAGCAGCAGCGTCTCGCCACCGACCGACTCGACGGCGCCGAGCGGCGACTCCGGACCGATCTCGGAGGTGATCGGATGCCGGGCGGTCAGTTCCGCCGCCCGGGCGCCGACCGCGGCGAACGAGGTCTGTGGATGGCCGCTGCGCGCGGCACCGGGCCAGGTGCGGACCGTCTCGGCGATCAGCCCCAGTTCCCGGCACGGGGTGACGGCAGGGTCGAACGCCGGCAGCTCGGCCCGGATCGTCGGCCACCAGGACTCGGGGACCCGGACGTGCGACCAGCGGGACGGATCGCGGTTGTCCCGGCTGAACGCCGGCACGACGAGCGTGCCGCCCTCGCCCAGGACGTCGAGCAGCGCCCGGACCACCGTCGGAGCACCTCCGCAGACCCAGCCGAGGGCCCGCAGCGAGGCGTGCAACAGGACCGTGCTGCCGGCCGCCAGGCCGAGCGCGCGCAGGTCCCGGACGAGACTGCTCCGGGTCTGTGGCTCCGCCTCACCCATGCGACGGGAGTGTGCCAGAAACGGTGCCGGTCAGATCCCCTTCGGGTGCCAGACCGTCTTGGTCTCCAGCAACGCGGTCATCCGGCCGATGCCCGGATCGGCGGCCCAGTCGACCGGACCGGCGGGCGGCCGGAGTACCCGCTTGAGGTTGCCGGCCGCGGCCCGCTCCAACTCGGCGGCGAGGTCCGGGTCGGCGACCCCGGTCAGGTCCAGCGCGTTCACGTCCATGTGCCCGGCCAGCCAGGGCGCGGTCTCGGCCGGCCGGCCGGTGAGCAGGTTGACCACCCCACCGGGCAGGTCGGAGGTGGCCAGCACCTCGGAGAGGGTGATCGCGGGCAGCGGGCTCGCCTCGGCGACCAGCACCACCACGGTGTTGCCGGTGACGATCGCCGGTGCCACCACGCTGACCAGCCCGAGCAGGGCCGGCTCGGCCGGGGCGACCACCCCGACCACGCCGGTCGGCTCGGGTGCGGAGAGGTTGAAGTACGGGCCGGCGACCGGGTTGGCGTTGCCGTAAATCTGGGTCAGCTTGTCGGCCCAGCCGGCGTACCAGACCCACCGGTCGATCGCCTCGTCCACCTCGCCGGCCGGCACGCCGAGGCCGACGAACTGGTCCCGCCGCCCCTCCAGCATCTCGGCGACCCGGTAGAGGATCTGCCCCCGGTTGTACGCGGTCGCACCCGACCAGCCCTTGACCGCCGCCCGCGCCGCCAGTACGGCGTCCCGGACGTCCTTGCGGGAGGCGAGTGCCACGTTGGAGTTCTGCACCGGATACGACCGCCCCGACTCGCTGCGCGGGAACTTCCCGCCGATGAAGAGCTTGTACGTCTTGCGTACCGCCACCCGCTCAGACATCGAGGTACGCCTCCAGCCCCTGACGGCCACCCTCCCGGCCGTAGCCCGACTCCTTGTAGCCGCCGAACGGCGAGGTGGGGTCGAACTTGTTGAACGTGTTGGCCCAGACCACCCCGGCGCGCAGCCGGTCGGCCATCCAGAGGATCCGGGAACCCTTGTCGGTCCAGATCCCCGCCGAGAGACCGTACGGCGTGTTGTTCGCCTTCTCCACCGCCTCGGCCGGGGTACGGAAGGTGAGCACCGAGAGCACCGGCCCGAAGATCTCCTCCCGGGCGATCCGGTGCGCCTGGCTGACCCCGGTGAAGATGGTCGGGGCGAACCAGAAGCCCTGGTCCGGCAGCTCGCACGGCGGGGACCAGCGCTCGGCCCCCTCCGCCGCGCCGATCTCGGTGAGGGTCCGGATCCGGTCCAGTTGGGCGGCCGAGTTGATCGCGCCGATGTCGGTGTTCTTGTCCAGCGGGTCGCCGACCCGCAGCCGGGCCATCCGGCGCTTGAGCGAGGCGAGCACCTCGTCGTACACCGATTCCTGGACCAGCAGCCGGGAGCCGGCGCAGCAGACGTGGCCCTGGTTGAAGAAGATGCCGTTGACGATGCCCTCGACGGCCTGGTCGACCGGTGCGTCGTCGAAGACGATGTTGGCGGCCTTGCCGCCCAGTTCCAGGGTCAGCTTCTTGCGGCTGCCGGCCACCGAGCGGGCGATCTGCCGGCCGACCTCGGTGGAGCCGGTGAAGGCGACCTTGTCGATCCCGTCGTGCTCGACCAGCGCCCGGCCGGTCTCGCCGGCCCCGGTGACGATGTTGACCACCCCGGGCGGCAGGTCGGCCTGCTGGCAGATCTCGGCGAAGAGCAGCGCGCTCAGCGGGGTGGTCTCGGCCGGCTTGAGCACCACCGTGTTGCCGGCGGCCAGCGCCGGGGCGATCTTCCAGGCCAGCATCAGCAGCGGGAAGTTCCACGGGATGACCTGGCCGGCGACGCCGAGCGGGCGCGGGGCGGGGCCGAAGCCGGCGTACCCGAGTTTGTCGGCCCAGCCGGCGTAGTAGAAGAAGTGCGCGGCCACCAGCGGCAGGTCGACGTCCCGGGACTCCCGGATCGGCTTGCCGTTGTCCAGTGACTCCAGTACGGCCAGCTCGCGGGAGCGCTCCTGGACGATCCGGGCGATCCGGAACAGGTACTTGGCCCGGTCCCGGCCCGGCATCGGCCCCCAGACCTCGTCGTACGCCCGGCGCGCCGCCCGCACCGCCCGGTCCACGTCACCGGTGCTGGCCGAGGTCACCTCGGCCAGCACTTCCTCGGTGGACGGATTGATCGACTTCAGGACTCCGCCGCCACCGGGCTCGACGTTGAGACCCTCGCCATCGACGAACTCGCCGCCGATGAACAGTCCGTACGACGGCTTCAGGTCCACCACGGCGCGCGACTCCGGCGCAGGGGCGTATTCGAACATGCTCAGTCCAGGGTGAAGTAGTCGGGGCCGGAGTAGACGCCGGTGGTCAGCTTGGTGCGCTGCATCAGCAGGTCGTTGAGCAGGCTGGAGGCGCCGAACCGGAACCAGTCCGGGTCGAGCCAGTCCGCCCCGGCGGTCTCGTTGACAAGTACCAGGTATTTGATCGCGTCCTTGGTGGTCTTGATGCCGCCGGCCGGCTTGACCCCGACCTGGCGCCCGGTGGCGTCCCGGAAGTCCCGGACCGCCTCCAGCATCACCAGGGTGACCGGCAGGGTCGCGGCGACCGGCACCTTGCCGGTGGAGGTCTTGATGAAGTCGGCGCCGGCCAGCATCGCCAGCCAGGAGGCCCGCCGGACGTTGTCGTAGGTGGCCAGCTCCCCGGTCTCCAGGATGACCTTGAGGTGGGCGTCCCCGCAGGCCGCCTTCACCGCGACGATCTCGTCGTGGACCTCCTGGTAGCGGCCGGAGAGGAAGGCACCCCGGTTGATCACCATGTCGATCTCGTCCGCCCCGCCGGCCACCGCCGAGCGGGTGTCCGCGAGCCGCACCTCCAGCGGTGCCTGCCCGGACGGGAACGCCGTGGCGACGCTGGCCAGGTGCACCCGGCCCGCCTCGCCGGCCGGCCGGGTGGACGCACCCCAGAGCGCGGCGGCGGCCACCGGGACCATCGTCGGATAGACGCAGACGGCGCCGACCGGCGGGCAGGACGGGTCGGCCGGGTCCGGGCGCAGCGCCTTGGCGGCCAGCGCGCGCACCTTGCCGGGGGTGTCGGCGCCCTCCAGCGTGGTCAGGTCGACCATCCGGATCGCCAGGTCGATCGCCCAGGCCTTCGAGGTGGTCTTGATCGAGCGGGTGCCGAGCATCGCCGCCCGCTGCTCCGCGCCGACCTGGTCCACCCCGGGCAGGCCGTGCAGGAAGGTTCGCAGAGTCGCCTCGGAACGCCCCACCTCGGACAGGTCGGAACGCCCCGTACCGGACAGGTCGGGCCGCGCCGACGCCGTTGTCGCCGTCATGCCGGCAAGTCTACGCACCGGTGCCCGCCTGTGATCTTGGCCATAGTAACCGGGTGGCCGCCGCCACCGGGGCGACCGGGCGGGCCGCCGTCGGGTGGCGGGGTCCCGGCGCGGCGGGTACCGCGGACCCGGTGACCAGGCGAAGATCCGCCCCGAGGTTACCGGTAGGTTGAGCGACCGTGGACGTACTCGTGGTTGACCATCCCGTGGCCCAGACGCGGCTGACCGTGATGCGCGACGCCCGGACCGACTCGGCGTCGTTCCGCGCCGCGCTGCACGAACTCACCACCATGCTGGTGTACGAGGCCGCGCGCTCGCTGCCGGTCGAACAGTTCCCGATCGACACCCCGGTGGCGCCGACCCAGGGCATCCGGCTGGCCAACCCGCCGCTGCTGGTACCCGTGCTCCGGGCCGGGCTGGGCATGGCCGACTCCGCGCTCGGCCTGCTGCCCGAGTCGTCGATGGGCTTCGTCGGGCTGGCCCGGGACGAGCACACCTACGAGCCGCGCGCCTACATGGAGTCGCTGCCGACCGACCTGGCCGGCCGCCCGGTGCTGGTGCTCGACCCGATGCTGGCCACCGGCGGCTCGCTGGAGCACTGCTGCCGGCTGCTCGCCGACCGGGGCTGCACCGACATCACCGTGCTCTGCGTGCTCGCCGCCCCGGCCGGGATCGAGCGGCTGGACCGCTCCGGGCTGCCGCTGCGACTGGTCACCGCCGCGATCGACGAGCGGCTCAACGGCCGGATGTTCATCGTCCCCGGGCTCGGCGACGCCGGCGACCGGCAGTTCGGCGGCATGCCCCGGTTCTGACCTTCACGGAGCCGGTTCGGCTGACCGGTCCCGAACCGGCTCCGAACGATCCGGCCGGGACGCATGCGCGGCTGGCGCGGAACGGCTACCGTTCCGGGCCATGACAGGTGTTGGGTTGGCCGAGGAGTTGCTGCTGCTCGGCTACGACGACAAATCCGGCAAGGCGACCGGTTCCCGGATCGGACTCGACCTGGGCATGGCCGCCGCCGTGCTGGTCGATCTCGCCCTCGCCGGCCGGGTCGCCTTCTCCGACGGTTCGATCGTGGCCACCGACCCCACGCCGACCGGTGACCCGATCGCCGACGACGTGCTCGCCCGGATCGCGGCCGACACCCCGCACACGCCGGCCTCCTGGGTGCAGCGGCTCCGGCACGGGCTACGCGACCGGATTCTCGGCGACCTCTGCACCCGGGGCGTGATCAGCGACGTGGACGAGACCGAACTCGGCTACATCCACGTGCACCGTTACCCGGTGCTCGACCCGTCGGTCGAGGCGGAGATCCGGACCCGGCTGGCAGCCGCGCTCACCGGCGAGGCCGTACCCGACGAGCGGACCGCCGCGCTGGCCGCGGTGATGGCGGCGATCCGGGTACAGCCCAGTCTCGGGCTGACCGGGCCGGCCGCCGAGGACGCCCGGAACCGGCTGGCGGAGATCGCCCGGGGTGCCGGGTTCACCGACGACGGCAGCCTGGAGGGATCGACCATCCGCCCCTCGGTGGCGCTGGTGATCGCCGCGCTCTCCCGGGCCATCGACGCCGCCCTGGGCAGCCGCGCCTGACGGCCACCGAGGGCGCCGCCCCGGGCAACCCGCGCCCGACGGCTACCAGATGCCGAGGGCGGCGGCAGTCTCGGTGCGCAGCGCCCGCACCGAGGCGGCGGCGCGCTCCCGGGCGGCCGGCACGTCGCCGTCGACCACCGGCTCCACCACCTCCAGGTACGCCTTCAGCTTCGGCTCGGTACCGGACGGCCGGACCACCACCCGGGCGGTGTCGGTACGCAGGATCAGTACGTCCGCCGCCGGAGTCAGGTCCCGGACCGAGCGGACCGGTTCGTCGAGCAGCGTCGCCGGAGTCCTGCTCCGGATGTAGGTCATCGCGTTCTCGATCTCGCGCAGGTCGTCGACCCGGACCGAGAGCTGGTCGGTCAGGTGCACCCCGAACTCGCCGGCCAACTCGTCCAGCCGGTCGGCGACGGTCCGCCCCTGCGCCTTCAGCTCCGCCGCCAGCTCGGCGACGGTGAGCGCGGCGCTGATCCCGTCCTTGTCCCGCACCTGGTCGGGGGCGACGCAGTAGCCGAGCGCCTCCTCGTAGCCGTAGACCAGCTCGGCGTCCCCGGACTCGGCGGTGGCCCGGACGATCCACTTGAACCCGGTGAGCGTCTCGCCGTACGGCACGCCGCGCGCCTCGCACAGCGCCCGCAGCAGGGACGACGAGACGATCGTGCTCGCGTACAGCCCGGTACGGCCCCGCCGGATCAGATGGTCGGCGAGGAGGACGCCCAGCTCGTCGCCGTGCAGCATCCGCCAGCCGCGTACCCGGTCGGGGATGGCCACCGCGCACCGGTCGGCGTCCGGGTCGTTGGCCAGGGCGAGGTCCGCGCCGACCTCCCGGGCCAGCGCGAGCAGCCTGTCGGTGGCGCCCGGCTCCTCCGGGTTCGGGAACGACACGGTGGGGAAGTTCGGGTCCGGCTCGGCCTGCTCGGCCACGATCCCCGGCACGGGGAAGCCGGCCCGGGCGAAGACCGAGGTGAGCACGGCGGCACCCACCCCGTGCAGCGGGGTGTACGCCACGGTCAGCCCGCGCGGCCCGGCCGGCGGGATCACCCCGGCGGTGACCCGGACGTACCCGGCCACCACGTCGTCGCCGAGCACGTCACCTGGTGCGCCCAGCGGCACCGTCGCAAGTGACCCGACCGCGCGGATCGCCGCCTCGATCTCGGCGTCGACCGGGGGCACGATCTGCGCGCCCGCGCCGAGCGGCCCACCGGTGGCGGCGCCCAGGTAGACCTTGTAGCCGTTGTCCTGCGGCGGGTTGTGGCTGGCGGTGACCATCACCCCGGCGACCGCGCCGAGGGCCCGGACCGCGTACGCCAGCACCGGGGTGGGCAGCGGCCGGGGCAGCAGCAGGGCCGGCCGCCCCGCGCCGGTGGCCACCCGGGCGGTCCGCTCGGCGAACTCCTTCGAGCCGTGCCGGGCGTCGTACCCGATCACCAGCGGGCCGGACGCGGCGCGGGCGGCGAGCCAGCCGACCAGCCCGGCCGCCGCGGCGGTGACCACGGCCAGGTTCATCCCGTTCGGGCCGGCCCGCAGCGGCCCGCGCAGCCCGGCGGTGCCGAAGGTGAGCGGCCCGGCGAACCGGTCGGCCAGTTCGGCGGCGCTGGCCGGCAGCCGGTCGAGCACCCCCCGCAGCTCCTCCCGGGTCGCCGGGTCGGGGTCGTCGTCCAGCCACGCCTGGGCCCGGGCCCGCAGCCGGGCCAACTCGTCCGGGGACCCGCCCGGGGCGCCGGGGGAGCCGGCAGGCTCGTCGGGGGGCCCGTCCGGGGTTACCTGGTCCGGGGATACGTCCGGCTGGTTCGGTTTCGCCGCCATCGGACTGTGATAGCACGCCAGCCGCACCCGGACGCAGCCCGGCCCCCGCCCGACGCGCGCCGGCCCGGTGGGCGGGCGGGTGGGCGGGCGTCAGCCGGCGCTGGTGAGCCGGAAGGACCTGACCATCTCGTCGAAGATCGGCTTGCTCTCCTCGAACCGGTCGTCCGGGGTGGTCAGGTAGAAGGAGTACGCCTTGCCGTCCTCCGTGATCGCCCGCCACACCCCGTGCCGCTTGCCGGAACCCTCGCCGCAGGTGTACTCCAGCTCGGCGGCCGGCTTGCCACCGATCTCGGTCTCCTGGAGCGCCACCTGGGCGTACGGCTTCTTGCAGCTGCTGCCGTTCTTCTTCAGGCCGCCCTCGGCGACCCGCATGAAGCCCATCGGAGTCCGGCCGTCCTCCACCAGGATCCGGACCCGCCGGCCGCTGTCCTCCGGATCGGTGTAGTCGGTGTAGACCCCGGCCCCGCTCTTCTTCCAGTTCTTCGGGACGTTCACCGAGACACCCTTCGCGCTGTGCGGCTGGGTGGCGAACGCGGCCTTCACCGGCGCCTCGCTGGTCGGTGCGGCCTGCGGCGGAGGTGTGTCGGCCGGGTCCTCGCCGCCGCCCAGCGAGAACGCGACGATGCCGATCAGCAGCACCGCGGCCACCCCGCCGGCCACGGCGAGCTGGGTCCGGCGCGGCCAGCCCTTGACGGTGCGCAGCACCGAGTCGCCGGCCTGGCGGGCGCCGTCCAGGCCGCGACCCACGCCGCCACCCCGGGCGGTGTGCACCGTACCCCGCCCGCCGGTTCCGGGCATCGCACCGGTCGGCGTGTTGAGCGGCCCGCCGCGCCGGCCGGCCGCGCCCGGCATCGCCCCGGTCGGGGTCTCCAGCGGGTTGGCGCCGGCCGCCGGGGCCCGGTTGGAGCTGGCGGCGTCGCGGGAACTCCGGGCGATCCGCTCGGTCAGGGACTCGCCCGGGGCGAGCATGGCCGAACCGCCGATTTCGCCGTTGGCCGGCGGCCGGGTGGACCGGCCCGGCTGGGCTCCGGCCGCCGTCGGCGACTGGGAGGCGTCGGCGGGCTGCTGCCACGGCGAGCGCTGGCTCGGCACCACCGCGTACGGGTCGGTGACCAGGTGCCCGGCGGCGTTGCTGGCCAGCGGGCCGGCCAGCAGCTCGCGGAGCATGGTGCGCGAGGCGGTCACGTCGAGCCGGCGGGCCGGGTCCTTCTCCAGCAGGCCGAGCAGCACCCGGGTCAGCGCCCCGGACCGGACCGGCGGGGCGGGCGGGTCCTCCACCACCGCGTGCATGGTCTCGATCGGGTCGCCCTTGTCGAACGGCGGTCGCCCCTCGACGGCGGTGTAGAGGGTGACGCCGAGCGAGAAGAGGTCGCTGGGCGGGCCGAAGTCCTGGCCCATGGCCCGCTCGGGCGAGATGAAGTGCGGCGAGCCGAGCACCATGCCCGGGGTGGTGAGCTGGACATCGGTCGGCATCCGGGCCACCCCGAAGTCGGTGAGCACGCACCGGCCGTCGGAGCAGATCAGCACGTTCGCCGGCTTGACGTCGCGGTGCAGCACGCCGATCGCGTGTGCCACCTCCAGCGCGCCGAGCAGGGCGATGCCGATCTTGGCGACGGCCCGCGGTGCGAGCGGGCCGTCCTCGATCACCATGTCGGCGAGGCTGCGCGCGTCAAGCAGCTCCATCACGATCCACGGCCGGCCGCCCTCGGTGACCACGTCGTAGACCTGCACCACCGCCGGGTGCTGAAGGGCCGCCGCGGCCCGCGCCTCGCGCAGCGTGCGCTCGTACATCGCGTCGCGGTCGCTGGGGGCCAGCCCCGGCGGGAGTACGACCTCCTTGACCGCCACGTCGCGACGCAGCAGGGTGTCGGCCGCCCGCCACACCGTGCCCATGCCGCCGTGGCCGACCGCAGCCCGCAACGAGTACCGGCCGCCGATGGTGATGCCGGGTGCCGCACGTCCGTTGGTGGGATTGGCCGGTCCGCCACTCCACGTCGGGATCTGAGTCACAGAAAAGCCACCGAAGAGAATCGAGGGGGCACAGGACAGAACCCCCCTATATTGCGGGTTCCGACCGCAGAAGGGAAAGACAACCGCCGGAGTTGGCGAGAACTCGACCGTACGTGTCGGTCCTCTCACCGAACGTTCGGATAAGTGGACGGGGCGTGCCGATCCGCTCACCAGCCGGCCGGCGCCGGTTCGCCAGCCCGCCGGTAGCGGTTCGCCAGCCGCCGGTGCCGGGTCGTTCGGCCCGGCTCAGCCTGGTCGGCGGATCGTTCTACCATGCCGGTCATGAGTGAAGGTCGGTCGAGCGAGTCGGGTTTCCCGATCAGGGCGGTCTACGACGCCGCCGACGTACCGGAAGGTCTGGACGACCGGCTCGGCGCGCCCGGCGACTTCCCGTACGCCCGGGGCGTCTACCCGACGATGTACACCTCGCGACCGTGGACCATGCGGCAGTACGCCGGCTTCGGCACCGCCACCGAGTCCAACGCGCGCTACCACCAGCTCCTCGCCGCCGGCACCATGGGCCTCTCGGTCGCCTTCGACCTGCCCACCCAGATGGGCTACGACTCGGACCACCCGATCGCGCACGGCGAGGTCGGCAAGGTCGGGGTGGCGATCGACTCCGTCGACGACATGCGGACCCTCTTCGCCGGCATCCCGCTGGACCGGGTCTCCACCTCGATGACCATCAACGCCCCTGGCTCGGTGCTGCTGCTGCTCTACCAACTCGTGGCCGAGGAGTCCGGGGTGGCCGGCCCGGCGCTGAACGGGACGATCCAGAACGACATCCTGAAGGAGTACATCGCCCGGGGGACGTACATCTTCCCGCCCAAGCCGTCGCTGCGGCTGGTCGCCGACACCTTCGCCTACTGCCGTAAGGAGGTGCCGAGGTGGAACACCATCTCGATCTCCGGCTACCACATGGCGGAGGCCGGGGCGACCCCGGTGCAGGAGATCGCCTTCACCCTGGCCAACGGCGTCGAGTACGTCCGCGCGGCGCTCGCCGCCGGCCTCGCCGTGGACGACTTCGCGCCCCGGCTGTCGTTCTTCTTCGTGGCCCGGACCACCCTGCTCGAGGAGGTGGCGAAGTTCCGGGCCGCCCGGCGGATCTGGGCCAACCTGATGCGCGACGAGTTCGGCGCCAGCAACCCGAAGTCGCTGATGCTGCGCTTCCACACCCAGACCGCCGGGGTGCAGCTCACCGCCCAGCAGCCGGAGGTGAACCTGGTCCGGGTCGCCGTGCAGGGGCTGGCCGCGGTGCTCGGCGGCACCCAGTCGCTGCACACCAACAGCTTCGACGAGGCGATCGCGCTGCCCACCGAGAAGGCGGCCCGGCTGGCGCTGCGTACCCAGCAGGTGCTGGCGTACGAGACCGACCTGACCGCCACCGTCGACCCGTTCGCCGGCTCGTACGTGGTGGAGTCGATGACCGACGAGATCGAGGCCGGGGTGCGCGAGCTGATGGCCCGGGTCGCCGGGTACGGCTCGGCGGTGGAGGCGATCGAGGCGGGCTTCCAGAAGCGCGAGATCGAGGCTTCGGCGTACCGGGTGGCCCAGGAGATCGAGTCCGGTGACCGGGTGGTGGTCGGGGTCAACCGGTTCACCGTCGACGACGAGGAGCCGTACCAGCCGCTCCGGGTCGACCCGGCGATCGAGGCGGCCCAGCGCGACCGGCTGGCCCGGCTGCGGGCCGACCGGGACGCCGCCGCCGTCGAGCGGGCCCTCGCCGCCCTCCGCACGGTCGCCACGGGTACCGGGAACGTGCTCTATCCGATGAAGGACGCGCTGCGGGCCCGGGCCACGGTCGGCGAGGTTTGCGGCGTGCTGCGCGAGGTATGGGGCACCTACCGGCCGACCGACCGGTTCTGACCACCCGATCTGTTAGGAAGGGCCCCCTCTACCACCGAAAGCGATAAAAGGGGGCCCTTCCTTGCATGGGAGTGCGGGGGTTGCGGGTATCAGGAGGTAAGCGGCCCCTTTCGGTGCCATGACGGACAACCTGTGCGCGGTCCGTTTGACGCCGACTGTCACCCTGGGGACCCCCGCCACCCCACCCGGTGGTGCTACACCGTTGCCCGCCCGAGGACCGTCGGACAACTCGACAAACCGGGCAGGCGATGTTGCTGCCGAGCTAGATCGTGACCGGTGAAACCGTCACGCGTTGTAGGAGGTGTGGCACAGATGGCGGGGTCTGACGGCAGCGTAGGTCGCGTTCCGCATGTTGCCGAGCGCTTCTACCAGGGCTTTCGTGACGCTGTGCTGTCTGATCACTACCAGAACGAGGTTGCGCAGCGTCACCGTCGGCGGTCTAGGCTGTCCGAGTCCCATCCCATCCACAGTGATCGAGAATTCGACGTGACGAGTGCGTTGCAACTGCCGACCGGCAGCCGGCCGGCGTCGTCGGAATCCGAGACGCCGCCCGGGGCCGAACCCCTGCCCGCCGGGCTCGACCGGATGCTCGGCGTCCGGCTGCCCGATCTGATCGCGACCCGCCGGTTCCTGCACGCCCATCCGGAACTCTCCGGCCAGGAGTTCGACACCGCCGCCCTGATCGCCCGCGAGCTGGCACTGGCCGGCCTGAAGCCGCGGCTGATGCCGAAGGGCAACGGGGTGATCTGCGACATCGACGGGCGGCCGTCCGGCCCCGTGGTCGCGCTCCGGGCCGACCTCGACGCCCTGCCGCTGAGTGACGCCAAGGACGTGCCCTACCGGTCCACGGTGGACGGCGTCTGCCACGCCTGCGGTCACGACGTGCACACCACGGTCGTCCTCGGGGCCGCTCTGCTGCTGGCCCAGCTCGCCAAGCGGGGGGAGCTGGACGGGCGGGTACGGCTGATCTTCCAGCCGGCCGAGGAGATCCTGCCCTGCGGCTCGCTCGAGGTGATCGAGGCCGGTGGGCTCACCGACGTCACCCAGATCTTCGCCCTGCACTGCGACCCGAACCTGCCGGTCGGCCAGGTCGGCCTCCGGGTCGGCCCGATCACCGCGGCGGCGGACAACATCACCGTGCGGCTGACCGGGCCGGGCGGCCACACCGCCCGGCCGCACCTGACGGTGGACCTGGTCGACGCGCTCGGCCGGCTGGTCACCGAGGTACCGGCACTGGTGAACCGCCGGGTGCCGGCGAACAGCGGACTGCTGCTGGTCTTCGGCCAGGCATCGGCCGGTACGCAGTACAACGTCATCCCGAACGAGGCGATGGCGGCCGGCACGCTCCGGGTGCTCGACCGGGACACCTGGGACCAGGCGCCGAAGATCGTCGCCCAGGTGGTCCGGGACGTGATCGCCCCGACCGGCGCCACCGTGGACGTCGAGTACCTGCGCGGGCGACCGCCGGTGGTCAACGACGCCGGGGCGATCCGGGTGCTGACCGCCGCCACCGCCGCTTCGGTCGGCCCGGCCGGGATCGCCGAGACCCCGCAGAGCATGGGCGGCGAGGACTTCTCCTGGTATCTGGAGCACGTACCGGGTGCGCTGGCCCGGCTCGGCGTGGGGCGGACGGCGGCCAACGTCGACCTGCACCGCGCCACCTTCGACGTGGACGAGCGGACCATCGGGGTCGGCGTACGGCTGCTGGTGCAGACCGCGCTCAAGGCGCTGGCCGGCTGACCGCCGCTGGCCGGCTGACCCGCCGTGCCACTGGTCGGCTGACCCGCCGTGTAGGCGGGCGGAGGCGGGCGGGTTCGGGTCCGGCGGACGGGTACCCGTGGGGCCAAGCCGGCGGTGCCGCGATGGTGGCGCCGCGGATGGTGCCGCCGGGTGCCGTGCTGACGGCACCCGGCGTACCCGTGGTGGTCGGCTCAGTCGGGCGGGGCCGGTGCCTGGGCCGGAACCGTGCTCGACGGCCCGCCACCCGGCCCCCGCCCGGCGGCGGTCGCCGGAGCGTCCCGACGCGGAGCCGGCGGAGTGGGCGGACCCGGCCGGGTCTGCGGACCCGGTGGAATGGGCGGGGTCGGTGGGCGACGCCGGCCACGGAGCCGGCGGACCAGCCAGAGCACCAGGAACGCCGGCACGCCCAGACCGACGGCCCAGGGCAGCAGCGCGCCGAGCACGGTCAGCAGGATCCGCAGCGACGCGACGAACGCCTTCCAGCCGCCCTCCAGGCCCGCCAGGAACCCGGTCGCCGGCTCGTCGTCCTCCGGCGCCCGCGCGTTCGGCCCGAGCAGTACGGCGGTGATCGTGGAGAGCGCCGTCAGGTCGGCGAGCCGGCGCTTCTTCGCCTCCAGCGAGGCCAGGTCCGCCTCCCGCTTGGCCAGCTCGCCCTCCAGCATCACCAGCTCCGACAGGGTCTTCGCCTGGGCCAGCAGCCGCCGCCCGCTCTCCACCCGCGCCTTCTGGGTGGCGATCCGGGCGTCCAGGTCGAGTGTCTCCTCGGTGACGTCGTCGGTCTTCACCTCCCGGCGCAACTGCTCGCCGAGCCGGGCGATCTCGTCCACCACGGTGCCGAACCGGTCGGCCGGAACCCGCAGTTGCAGGGTCGCCTCGGACCGGGAGGCGTCACTGCGCCGGTTGTCGCCGCCGAGGAAACCGCCGGCCCCGGTGACGATGCCGACCGCCCGCGCCGACGCCTCCTCGACGTCCTCCACCCGTACGGTGACGGAACCGGTGTAGACGATCGCCCGCTGGCCGACGCCGAGGTCGGTCTCGGGTTCCCCGGCCGGCTTGCCGGCCTGCTCCTCGCCCCCGCCCAGCAGTGGCGCCTCGGCCGCGCCGGGCTGGGCCCGTTCCGCCTGCCCGGCCGGAGCGTCCGCCGCCGAACTGCCGGTGGCGTCCCCGCCGTCCGCGCCGCAGCCGGCCAGCGCCAGGCCGGCTGCCAGCAGCACCGTACCGAGCAGTGCGGTCAGCCGGCGTCGGCGACGCCCCGTGACCCCGAGTCGTGCGCTCATGTCTCCTCCTCGTCCGTCCCCGTAACGGCGTTGCGGTCAGACGCGCCGCGAAGTCGCCCCGGTTCCGGCAGACTGCGCTGGGGACATCACGATTCGGTGACCGAGGAGTCTCGATGCGACTGACCAAGTACGGCCACGCGTGTGTACGGGTGGAGGACGACGGAGCGGTGCTGGTCATCGACCCCGGTAACCTCACCGAGCCGGCCGCGCTGGACGGGGTGGACGCGGTCCTGATCACCCACGAGCACGCCGACCATCTCGACGTGGACGCCCTGGCCGACGCGCTCGACCGGCGGCCGTCGGTGACCGTCCACACCCATCCCGAGGTCGCGTCCAAGCTGGACGTGCTGGGCGGAGTGGTCCGGACCGTCGAGTCCGGCGACTCGTTCGAGGCGGCCGGCTTCGCCGTGCGGGCGTACGGCGGTTGGCACGCCGAGATCCATCCGGAGATTCCCCGGGTGGTGAACCTCGGCTTCCTGCTGAACGGGTCGGTCTATCATCCGGGCGACTCGTTCGACGTACCGGAGGGGGCGCAGGTGGAGACCCTGTTCGTGCCGATCTCCGGGCCCTGGCTCAGGCTCGCCGACTCGGTGGACTTCGTCCGGGCGGTCGGCCCGCGCCGGGCGTACGCCCTGCACGACGGGCTGCTCGGCGACGCCGGGCTGACCGTCTACGACAAGAACATGGCCGCGCTGGCGAACTGTGACTACGCCCGCCTGGTGCCCGGGACCGCCGTCGACTGAAGCGGAGATCCGCGACATGCCCGGTCTGCCCCGTGAACTCGTCGAGCGGCTCTACGCCGCGCCGCCGGACGGTTTCGTCGCCGCCCGCGCCGAGGCGGTCGCGGCGGCCCGGGCCGCCGGTGACCCGGGCACCGCCCGGGAGATCGGCAAGCTGCGCAAGCCGACCGTGGCGGCCTGGCTGGTGAACCTGCTGGCGCTGCGCCGGCCGGAGCTGATGGCCGAGCTGGTCGAACTCTCCGCCGCGCTCCGCGGCGCCCAGCGGGAGCTGCGCGGCGACCGGCTGCGGGAACTCTCCGCCCAGCGGCGGGGCGTGGTGGGGGCACTCGTCGGCCAGGCCCGGGCGCTCGCCGAGGAGGCGGACCCACGGCTGGCCGCCGGGAAGCTGCCGCTGGCCGAGGTGGAGGCGACGCTGAACGCGGCACTGGCCGACGTCAAGGTCGCCGAGCAGGCCCGGTCCGGCCGGCTGGTGCGGGCGACCAGCTACGCCGGCTTCGGCGAGGTGCCCCGACCGCAGCTGCGGCTGATCGTCGGCGGCCCGGAGGGCGGGGAGCTTGTCGACGGCGTCGCCGGGGAGTTGGCCGAAGCGGGGGAGTTGGCCGAAGCGGGGGAGCTGGCCGAAGCCGAGGAGCTGGCCGACGCCGGGGAGGCCGTGACGACGGCGGAGGCTGGCAACGCCGGTGCGCAAGGTCGGGCGGAGGCGGGCGGTGGACGTACCGGAGCCGGCGCGGCGGGTCGGGCGCAGGCGCGCGGTCGGCGTACCGGAGGCGGGGCGGCGGGAGGAGGCGGTGCAGGGCAGGGCACCTCGACGGCCGAGCAGGCAGCCGCCCGGGCCGCTCGGGCCGAGGAGTCCGCTCGGGCCGCCCGGCGGCGCACTCTGGACCGGGCGCTGGCCGAGGCGCGTACCCGACAGGAGCGGGCCGAGGCGGAGCTGGCGGCGGCGGTGACGGCCGAGCGGGACGCCGGGGCGGAGCTGGCCGCGATCGAGTCCGAACTGGCCGGACTGGAACGGCGGCGGGCCGCCGCCGACCAGGAGTCCGGCCGGCGCAGGCTCGCCCGCAAGGCCGCCGAGCGGACGGCGGTCGCCGCCCGGCGCCGGGCCGGCGAGGTGCAGGCGGCCGTCGAGGCGATGGCGGAGGACGGCGACGACCCGCCCTGACCGGGCGCGACGACCGCCGGCCGGTGTGGCGGGCAGGTCCGGCCCGGTGTGGGGGGCAGGTCCGGCCCGGTGTGGCGGACAGGTCCGGCCCGGTGTGGCGGACAGGTCCGGCCCGGTGGGAGACAGCCCTGACCCGGTGCGGCGGGCGATTCGGGCCGGCGCGGTTGCCGCGCGGGGGCTGCCGAAATGTCGGTCCGCGAGGCAGACTCAACCGGGTGATGCGGGCGGAGAGCGGAAGCCGGACCGGAAGGCAGTGTCGTTGACCCCCGAGCAGGCCGCCGGCGCGGCCAGGCCGATCGTGTTGAAGCTGGGCAGCGCCTTCATCGAATGCCCCCGCACGTTGCGCCGGGCGCGTCAGATGGGCATCTCCGGTTGGGCGTTCCTGGTGACCGGGCGCGGCGCGGTCCTCGGCGACGTACGCACCGAGACCGTGGCCGCTGCGATCGGCATCCTTTCTCCGGAGGCGGTGGCCGACGGCTGGGAGACCGCTGTCCGGGTGACCAACCCGAGCACGGTGGCCGAGGTGAGCCGGGCCGAGTGCCTGCGCTGGGGAATCGACTATCTCGCCGGCTTTCCGCCGCTCGCCCGGCTGATCGAGCTGGTCGAACCGGTAGTGGTGGCGGCCGACGCCACCGGGATGCCGCTCTTCGCCGCCTGGCGGGGCATGCCGGTGCCGGCGGACGCCGCACCGGCCGCCCGGGCGGCGGTGCTGCTGCACCTGCTCTTCGAGTACTACTCCGGCGCCAGCCTGATGGCGGTACGCGCGGCCGGGATGACGGCGATGGAGATCATCCTTGCCGGCCCGGAGGGCGAGTCCGGCGCGGTGGCGTACGGCTGGTCGCCGCCGTACCCGCCGGTGGGGCCGCTGGTCCGGCGGCGGCTCTGGGCCGAGTCGGTGGCCGACCGGATCGTGGCCCAGGCGTTCGGGGTGCTCGACCCGGCCGAGCGGGTGGAACTGGTCAGCCTGCTCGGCGCCGCGCTGACCGGAGCACGGATGTCACCGCCCAGGTTGGACTGACCGGGGCGCGGACGGAAAGCGCTCGGGTCGGAGCGACCTTCGTGCGGACGCCACCGCCCCTGATTCGGACCGACCTTCGTGCGGGCCTCACCGGGCGGATCGGACCGATCGGGAACGGCCGCCGTGGCCCCGCCGGTTCTTCGGCGGGACCACGGCGCGTGTCGCGGCCGGAGCGGGCGGGATCACGACCAGCGGAACAGCTTCGCGGCCAGCGCACCGAAGCCGGCGATGCAGGCCACCAGCACCGCCAGGTGCAGCGGCTGCGGCCAGTCGCCGACCCAGGCGTCCTGGAGCGCCTGGGAGGCCGCGCCGAGCGGGGTGAAGTCGGCGACCCGGCGTACCGCGTCGGGCATCGCCGGGCCCGGGGTCCAGACCCCGGCGGCGAAGAGCATCGGGTAGTAGACCAGGCTGCCGATGCCCGTCGCCGCCCGGCTGGTCGGGGTGAAGGCGGCCAGCAGCAGGGCCAGCGACGACATCGAGGCCGCGCCGAGCACGAAGGCGAGCAGCAGCCCGGGTACGTGCGGCCGGGTCTCGATCCCGAAGACCAGCCGGCCACCGAGCAGCGCCAGGGCGCAGCCGACCAGCAGCGCGGACGCGTTCACCGTCAGCTGCGCCACCAGCAGCCGTACCGGTGAGGCGGGGGTGGTGGAGAGCCGGCGCAGGATTCCCTTCTCCCGGTCGGCGGCGAGCGCGCCCAGCAGGTTGACCAGGGCGACGGTGCCGATCGCCAGGGCGAGCGTGATCGGCAGGTACAGCTCGATCGGCCGCCGGCCGTCGAGGTCCGGGCTCGGCTCGTCGAAGCCCGGTATCGCACTGCCCAGGATCAGCACCAGGGCGGCCGGGAAGATGACCGCGAAGAAGGAGCCGAGCGGGTCCCGGACGAAGAGCTTCGCCTCGGTGACGACCAGCTTGGCGGTGCTCCGGCCGGCGGTACGGCGCCGCTGCGCCCGGCTGTCGGCGCCGGACGGGACGGTCTCGGGAAGGGCGGTGGCGTTCATCGGGTTCCTCGATCCTTCGGAATGGGCGGAAGTACGCCGGCTCAGTTCGGGCTGCTGCTGGTGGCGGCGGCGGTCGGAGCGGTCAGGGCGAGGACGGCGTCCTCCAGGGTGGGCCGGGCGACCCCGGGAACGTCGGCCCGGGCGACCAGCTCGGCCGGGGTGTCGATGGCCAGCACCTCGCCGGCCCGGAACACCGCCAGCCGGTCGCAGAGCCGCTCGGCCTCGTCCATGAAGTGGGTGACCAGGACGACCGTGACGCCCCGGTCCCGGACCTGCCGCACCAGCTGCCAGGTGTCCCGGCGGGCCTGCGGGTCCAGCCCGGTGGTCAACTCGTCGAGTACCGCGATCCGGGGGTTGCCGACCAGGGCAAGCGCGACGGAGAGCCGCTGCTTCTGCCCGCCGGAGAGCTTGCCGAAGGCGGTGTTCCGCTTGGCGGTCAGCCCCAGCTCGTCCATCAGCGCCCGCCAGTCGGCCGGCTCGGCGTAGAACGAGCTGTACAGGTCGAGCGCCTCCCAGACCCGCAGCCGGTCGGGCAGGTGGCTCTCCTGGAGCTGGATGCCGACCTGGCGGCGGAGTTCGGCACGGTCCCGGACCGGATCCAGGCCGAGGACCCGGATCGTCCCGCCGTCGGCCCGGCGCAGCCCGGTCAGGCACTCGACGGTGGTGGTCTTGCCGGAGCCGTTCGGGCCGACGATCCCGAAGATCTCTCCGGCCCGTACCTCGAAGGAGACGTCGCGGACCGCGACCTGGTCGCCGTACCGCTTCTGTAGGTTGCTGACCTCGATGGCTGTCATGGGAGAAACGCTAGGAAGTACGGCGGCCGGTCGGAATGCGTCCATCTGCCCGGCCGGGGTGCAGGTAACTACACCCCGGCCGGGCGGCTGGCGGCACTCCGCCGCAGGGGTGCGGGCGGCCACACTTGTGGCATGTCTCGCCGGTACGGTCACGCGTTCGTCCGCAACCTCGCCCTGACCGGGCTGGGGCTGCTGGGACTGCTGATGTCCGTACTGCTGGTGGTGGCGGCGACCCTGGTGGTGCCGTACCTGCCGGCGGCCCGGGGCGCCAAGCGGCTGGCCGAGCTGGGTCGCCGGCTCGCCGAACGCTGGGGCGGGATCCCGGTGCCGGTCCAGCACCGCCCGGGACCGCCGGTGCCGCGACGCCGGGGCGACGGCTGGTACGTGCACGAGAACGAGCTGTACCGCTCGCCCCGACTTCCCGGGTACCTGATGGAGATCGCCTGGCGGGGCGAGGACCCGGCGTTTCTCCGCGAGTGGGTCTGGCTGCACCTCACGCCCTTCGCGGGCGGTCTCGGCACGCTCGTCCCGCCGGGGCTGGCCGGTGCCGGGATCTGGCTCGGCGCGCTCGGGCTGACCGGCGGTGCGGTCCCGGCGGTCGGCACGCCGCCGTCGGCACTGGCGCTGCCGCTCGGGCTGGCGCTGCTGCTGCTCGGCTTCGCGGTGGCGCCGCTGACGCTGCGGCTGCACGCCCGGTGGACCCGGATGCTGCTCCAGCCGCCGGAGCGCTCCTGGTGGCACCGGTCGGGGCTGGCCGGCTGGACCAGGCGGCGCTCCGGTGCCACCTGGCACGGCGCTGGACTGGTCGGGCTCGGCTTCGCGGCGTTCGGCGGCTTCCTGCTCAACCTGTTGGCCCTGCTGCTCGCCTGGGGCGGGCTGTCGCCACAGGTGTCGCGACTGACCCGGCCGCTGGTGAGCCGCTACCGCCGGTACCTGCGACGCTGGGCCGGGCTGGCGGTCGCGGAGCCGTACCTGCCGTTGCCGGAGCCGCCCCGGCCGGAGGAGGACGGCCGCTACCGGGTCGGCCGTACTCTCTACGCGGACCGGACCACCGCGATCCGGGTCCAGGAGTACCGCTGGCTCTTCACCGATCCGGCGTTCTGGCGGGACCAGCTCTGGTCGGCCACGAACCCGCTGGTCGGGCTCCTCGGGCTGCTCCCCGCCGCGCTGGTCTCGGTGGGCCTGTTCGGGCTGGTCTGCCAGCCACTGTGGTGGGCGCCGTGGGCGGTGCCGCTCGGGCTGTTCACCGGCGAGTGGGTCACCCCGTGGTACGTCTGGTACGCCGTCACCTACGCGGCGCCCGACCTGGCCGGCGTGCCCGGCTGGACGAGCGTGCCGCTCGGCCTCGCCTTGGCCGGCCTCGGGGTGCTGGTCGCCCCGGCCCTGCTCCGGCTGCGCGTACGCTTCGACCGGCTGCTGCTGACCCCGACCCGCTCGGCCGAGCTGGCGCTACGGGTACGGCGGCTCACCGAGACCCGGGCCGACGCCGTCGACAGCCAGGCGGCCGAGCTGCGCCGGATCGAACGGGACCTGCACGACGGGGCGCAGGCCCGGCTGATCGCCGTCGGGCTCAGCCTGGCCGGGGTGGAACGGCTGATCGAGGAGGACCCGGCCGCCGCGCAGGCGCTGGTGGCGCAGGCCAGGGCGGCTTCGGCGACCGCGCTGACCGAGCTGCGGGACCTGGTCCGGGGCATCCATCCGCCGGTACTCGCCGAGCGGGGGCTGCCGGACGCGATCCGGGCGGTGGCGCTGGACAGCCCGGTCCCGGTGCGGGTGACCGGGGAGTTGGCCGGTCGGCTGGACCCGCCGGTGGAGTCGGCGGCGTACTTCAGCGTGCTGGAGGCGCTGGCCAACGCCAGCCGGCACGGCGGGGCGAGCCGGGTGGAGGTCGACATCACGCACACCGGCACGGTGCTGCGGATCACCGTGGCCGACGACGGCCGGGGCGGCGCCGACCCGGCCCGGGGCAGCGGGCTGGCCGGGGTGCGGCGTCGGCTGGGCGCCTTCGACGGGACGCTAACCGTGCACAGCCCGGCCGGCGGCCCGACGCTGCTGACCGTGCGGATCCCCTGCCCGCTGTCCGGGTAGCGCCTCCGCTGTCGGAGTAACGCACCCGCTGCCGGGGGTGGCAACCGCCGCCCAGGTGCCGGCCTGGCCGGCCCCCGGGGGGTCAGGTCGAGGCGGTGCCGGTGGGCCGGGAGCGCAGTTCGGCGACGTAGTCGTCGGGGGCGCCGGCCTTCTCGGCCGCGTTGGCGATCTCCGACAGGTACCAGGCGGTGGGCAGGCCGCCCTCGTAGCCGGCGAAGACGTACACCCAGGCGGTGACCTCGCCGTCCAGGGTGACCACCCGGACGTGCAGCTTCCGATACGTGCCGGAGGCCACCCCCTCGACCTCGTCGAGTTGCGCGGCGTCGAAGGAGTGCACGTCGTAGAGTGCGACGAAGACCCGATCGCCGGGCGACTCGACGATTGTGGTGACGGCACCCTCCCAGCCGATCACCCCCTCACCGGCGAAGGTGAGCCGCCAGCCTTCCAGCCAGCCGGTGCCCACCATCGGTGAGTGCGGGCAGTAGGCACGCATCCGGGCGGGATCGAGGTTTGAGCCGTACGCGGCGTAATGACGCACGGCGATGACGATAGCCCGGTGGAGGGGTGGGGGAGAATACGACCGTGCGTGTCGAACTGGTTCTGGACAAGATTGTCACTGTGGGCAGCGACGGAGGGCGAGCACTGTGAGCCGGATTGTGATCATCGGCGGCGGACCGGCCGGCTACGAGGCGGCCCTGGTGGCGGCCCAGTTGGACGCGGACGTGACGGTGGTCGAGGCGGACGGCGCGGGCGGGGCGTGCGTGCTGCACGACTGCGTACCGTCGAAGACCTTCATCGCCAGCTCCGACGTGGTGACCGGATCCCGGGACACTGAGGAGTTCGGGGTGCACTCGAACGGGCTGGACAGCGTCACCGTCGACGCCCCGACCGTGTACGGCCGGGTCAAGCGGCTGGCCCTGGCCCAGTCCGCGGACATCCAGGCCAAACTGATCAAGGCTGGCGTGACCTTCGTCTCCGGCCGGGCCCGGCTCGGCGAGGACACGCTCGGTCACACCCACCGGGTACTCGTCACCCCGTCGGACGGTGACTCGACGTACTCGATGGACGCCTCGACCGTGCTGATCGCCACCGGCGCCACCCCTCGGGTGCTGCCCAGCGCGGTCCCGGACGGGGAGCGGATCCTGGACTGGCGCCAGGTGTACGACCTTTCCGAGCTGCCGGAACGGCTGATCGTGATCGGCTCCGGCGTGACCGGTGCGGAGTTCGCCAGCGCGTACCTGGCGATGGGGGTCGGGGTGACCCTGGTCTCCAGCCGCGACCGGGTGATGCCGCACGAGGACCCGGACGCCGCCGCCGCGATCGAGCAGGTCTTCCGGGCCCGGGGGATGGAGATCCTCAACAACAGCCGGGCGAACGCGGTCCGCCGCACCGGCGACGGGGTGGAGGTGGAACTCGCCGACGGCCGGCTGGTGCACGGCTCGCACGCGCTGATGGCGGTCGGCTCGGTGCCGAACACGGCCGACCTCGGGCTGACCGAGTACGGCGTGGCGGTCGGCCCCGGCGGCTTCGTCAGCACCGACCGGGTCTCCCGGACGAACGTGCCCGGCATCTACGCCGCCGGTGACTGCACCGGGGTGCTGCCGCTGGCCAGTGTCGCCGCGATGCAGGGCCGGATCGCGATGTGGCACGCGCTCGGCGACTCGGTCTCGCCGCTGCGGCTGCGTACCGTCGCCGCGAACGTCTTCACCGACCCGGAACTCGCCACCGTCGGGGTGTCGCAGAACGAGGTGGACTCCGGCAGGGTGCCGGCCCGCCAGGTGATGCTGCCGCTGGCCGGCAACGCCCGGGCGAAGATGGCGGACCTGCGCGACGGCTTCGTGAAGCTGTTCTGCCGGCCGGCCAGCGGGCAGGTGGTCGGCGGGGTGGTGGTGGCGCCGCGGGCCAGCGAGCTGATCCTGCCGATCACGATGGCGGTGGAGAACAACCTCACCGTCGACCAGTTGGCGATGACCTTCACCATCTATCCGTCGCTGTCCGGCTCGATCACCGAGGCGGCCCGGCAGTTGATGCTGCACGAGCTGGAGTAGCCGGTCCGAAGTCGGGCCGGGGCCGATCCGGGCGGCGGGTACGGAGGGCTTCGCGGGGCGGTGCGGGCGCGGCGGTCGGCGTACCGTTGTCGGCGCGCGAGCCGTCTCCCGTCGGGTCCCCCGTTCCCGGTGGTCGAGGCGGCTCGCCACCGGGCCGCCGGCGGGTCCCGCGCCGGCGGCCCTTCCACGAGGTACGACGCGTGCACAGTTCATGCGTGGGGCCACCATACTCTCGTTATCGGTATATGCTGCTGTCATGACAGAGACGTTCCGGGAGCCGACGTTCCTCGTCCTCACCGCCCTGGCCGAGCAGCCGCAGCACGGCTACGGGGTGCTGGAGGACGTACGCCGGATCTCCGACGGCCAGGTGCGGCTGCGGGCCGGCACCCTCTACGCGGTGCTGGACCGGCTCCGCGTCGAAGGGCTGGTCGAGGTGGACCGCGAGGAGGTCGTGCAGTCCCGGCTGCGGCGCTACTACCGGATCACCGGTCTGGGCGCGCAACGCCTCGCCGAGGAGGTCTTCCGGCTCCGGCGCAACGCCGAAGCCGCCGCGACCCGGCTGCGCAACAGTGGTTTCGTCCCCGAGGGAGGCCCGGCATGACCGGCGACGAGTCGCAGCACCACCCCGCCCTGGAGCGCCGCTACCGGCGACTGCTGGCCTGCTATCCGTGGGAGCACCGCCGGGCGTACGAGGAGGAGATGCTCGGGGTGCTGCTCGCCGACTCCCGCCCCGGCCAGCGCTGGCCGGCACCGGCGGACGCGGCGAACCTCGCGCTCACCGCGATCAGGACCCGGCTCGGGCACGCCAGCCGGGCCGTCGTCGACCGGAGCTGGTCGGGGGCGGCGGCCACCGCCGGCCTGCTGGCCGCCGTCCTGCTCAGTTACCTGCACGCGCTTCCGCTGGTCAGGCAGGCAGCCTGGGCGCTCGGCCGGGCGGCGCCGGACGACATCGTCTGGTATCCGGACCCGGCCCTGTGGACCCGGGCCGGACTCTGGACCCTGACCGTGCTCGCCGTGCTCGCCGGTCCGCGCCGGCTTGCGCCGCTGCTCGCCTGGCCGGCCGTGCTTGTGGAACTGGTCGCGCTGCCGTCCCGCTACGCCCAGGAACCGGTGACGGTGTTGCAGATGCTGACCCAGACGCTGCTCGAGGTCTGCTGCGCCGTCGCGCTGACCGTGCCAGCGCCGCGCCGGGCGGCCGTGACGGTACTCGGCCGGACCCGGCTGCTGGTGGTAGGTGGCGGCACCGTGTTGTTGCTGGCCGTCAGCGGGACAGAGAGTTATCTGAGCAACCCCTGGGATGTCGACCCGACCGTGCAGGCGATGGTCTCCTTCCTGGTGCCGGCCGGGATGCTGGTGATCGCCTTCGCGGTCTGGGGCGTTCCGGCGCCGGTCCGCCGCCGGATGCTGGCGCTGCTCGCGCCACTCGCCGCGGTGCTGCTTACCGTTCGGTTCGGGCTGGCCGGCTGGGAGTACTCCAACCAGCACATGGGACATCCGGTCTACCTGGTGCCCGCCCAGTGAGTGTTGCTGATCCTGGTGCCGTCGACGACGCTCGTCCTCGGTTTCGTCGCGGTGCGCAGACGTGAGCAGACGCTCCGGCTGGTCGCCCTCGGCCGGAGTGCCGATCGACAACGGTGATCGTGTGTTGTGGTCGTGTTACGCGGGCGCAACGAGGTCGGCGTAACGTCAGGCCATGGCGGACTTGTTCGAGGACTACCGCCTCGGCCCGGGCTGGGACGAGATGTTCGGCGCGCCAGGGATGCCCCGGGACGCGTACGAGGCACTGCACGCCACCCTGCAACCGCTGTCCAGCGTCGAACTACGGGTCCGGGCCGACGTACTCGCCCGGGCCTTCCTCGACCAGGGGATCACCTTCGCGCTCAAGGGCGTCGAACGGCCGTTCCCGCTGGACATCGTGCCCCGGATCATCGCCGCCGACGAGTGGCGGACGGTCGAGGCCGGCGTCGCCCAGCGGGTGCGGACCCTGGAGGCGTTCCTCGCCGACATCTACGGCGCCGGGCAGGTGCTCGCCGACGGGGTGGTGCCGCGCCGGGTGGTGGTGACCAGCGCGCACTTCCACCGCGAGGCGGCCGGGATCGTCCCGCACAACGGGGTACGCGTGCACGTCGCCGGGGTCGACCTGGTCCGCGACGAGCGCGGCGACTTCCGGGTGCTGGAGGACAACGTGCGGGTCCCGTCCGGGGTCAGCTACGTGATGGAGAACCGCCGGGCGATGGCACACGTGCTCCCCGAGGTCTTCGCCGCGACCCGGATCCAGCCGGTCGAGTCGTACCCGGGGCAGTTGCTGCGGGCCCTGCGCGCGGCGGCGCCGGTCGGGATCGCCGACCCGACGGTGGTGGTGTTGACCCCCGGCGTGCACAACTCCGCCTATTTCGAGCACGCCCTGCTGGCCCGCGAGATGGGCGTCGAGCTGGTCGAGGGTCGGGACCTCGTCTGCGTGGGTAACGAGGTCGCCATGCGCACCACCGCGGGCGAGCAGCGGGTCGACGTCATCTACCGGCGCATCGACGACGAGTTCCTGGATCCGGTGCACTTCCGGGCCGACTCGGTGCTCGGGGTGGCCGGGCTGCTCAACGCGGCCCGGGCCGGCCGGGTCACCGTCGCCAACGCGATCGGCAACGGGGTGGCGGACGACAAGCTGCTCTACTCGTACGTCCCGGACCTGATCCGCTACTACCTGGGCGAGGAGCCGATCCTGTCCAATGTGGAGACGTACCGGCTGGAGGACCCGGAGGTGCGCGACCACGTCCTGGACCGGCTCGACGAACTCGTGCTCAAGCCGGTCGACGGCTCCGGCGGAGCCGGCATCGTGATCGGCTCGCAGGCGAGCGACGAGGAGCTGGCCGAGCTGCGGCACCGGATCGCCGTCGACCCGCGCGGCTGGATCGCCCAACGCGAGGTGGCGCTCTCCATGGTGCCGACCCTGGTCGACAACCGGCTGCGGGCCCGGCATGTCGACCTGCGGCCGTTCGCGGTGAACGACGGCCAGCGGGTCACCGTGCTGCCCGGCGGGCTGACCCGGGTGGCGCTGCCGGAGGGGGCGCTGGTGGTCAACTCCAGCCAGGGCGGCGGTTCCAAGGACACCTGGATACTCGCCGAACCGGTCGCCACGCTCAGCCCGGTGGAGCTGGTGGGCATCGAGCCGGTCGATCCGGAGGGCGTGCTGGGCCCGCCCGTGCCGGCGCCGCGCAGCCCCGACCCGGGTCCGGACGCCGGCCTGGTCAGCGTGCAGCAGCAGCAACAGCAACAGTCCGCCCGGGACGAGGCCGCACACCGGGTCCGGACGTGCGGCGCCGCTGCCGCCGCGCCGGGGTGGTCGTCGTGCTGAGCCGGATCGCCGAGTCGCTCTACTGGATCGGCAGGTACGTCGAACGGGCCGAGGACACCGCCCGGATCCTCGACGTGCACCTGCACCGGATGCTCGCCGACCCGTGGGTGGACGAGGCGACCGCCTGCCGGTCCCTGCTCACCGTGATGGGTGCCGGCTCGCTCGACCAGCCGGTCACCGCCGCCCGGGTGGTCGGGGTGCTCGGCCTGGACCCGGAGAGCCCGAGTTCGGTGGTCGGTGCCCTGGCCGCCGCCCGGGAGAACGCCCGGGGCGCCCGGGAGACCATCTCGGCCGACATGTGGGAGTGCCTCAACTCGACCTGGCACGGCCTGCCGGCGGTCCGGCGCCGGGCCGAACAGCAGGGCGTACACGCGTTCTTCAGGTGGGTCCGGGAACGCTGCGCCGTGATGGCCGGGCTGACCGACGCCACCATGAGCCGGGACGAGGGCTGGCTCTTCCTGGTACTCGGCCGCAGCGTCGAACGGGTCGACATGACCGCCCGGCTGCTCTCCACGCACGTACGCGCCGGCGGCAGCATCCCGTCCTGGCTGACCCTGCTGCGCTCCTGCGGCGCCTGGGAGACGTTCCTGCGCACCTACCGGGGCTCGCTCGACGACCGGTACGCCGCCGAGTTCCTGCTGCTCGACCGGCTCTTTCCCCGCTCGGTCTTCGCCGCGCTCTCCAGGGCCGAGGGGTGCCTGCGGGAGTTGGAACCGGCCGGCGGGCCGGGGCAGCCCGGCCGGACCGGGGTCTCCACCGAGGCGCAGCGGATCATCGGCCGGGCCCGGACCGGCCTGGAGTTCCGGGCCGCCGACGAGCTGATCGACGACCTGGCGGCGGTGCTGGCCGGGCTGGAACGCACCTGTTCGCAGGTGAACGACGCGGTCTCCCGCCGCTACTTCCGGCAGACCTCGGCGGTGGCCTGGCTGCCGGAGACGGTGTCGTGACGGTGCCCGGCCGCGGTGCCACGGCGGCGGGGCGGTGCGGGAAGTCGTGGCCGTGCGGAGGGTCGTGGCGGTGCGGGGAGTAGCGGCCGTGTGGGAAGTCGTGGCGGTGTGGGAAGTGTTGTGGCGGGGCGGGAAGGGAACGAGATGACGGTGGACAGCTGGCGGTTGCGGATCCGGCACCAGACCGGCTTCAGCTACGCCGGGCCGGTCGCCTCGTCCTACAACGAGGCGCGGATGTCGCCGCGCAACGAGGCCCGCCAGGCGGTGCTGGAGGCGCGGGTGGAGGTGTGGCCGTCGGCCCGGACCTACCGGTACGAGGACTACTGGGGGACCGTGGTGACCGCCTTCGACCTGCACGACGCGCACGACTCGTTGCAGGTCACCGCCATCTCCACTGTGGAGACCCTCGGCCCCGGCGACCAGTTGGCGGCGACCGACGGGGTGAGCTGGGCCGACCTGCGCGGGCCGGAGAACGCCGACCGCTGGTACGAGCTGTTGCTGCCGACCCCGCGTACCGCGCTGGACGAGGAGCTGACCGGGCTGGCCGAGTCCGTCCGGGCCGCCCAGCCGACCCCGCACGCCGCCGCGATGGCGCTCTGCGAGCAGGTCAGGGACGAGGTCGCGTACGCCTCCGGTGCCACCGGCGTGCAGACCGACGCCGTACAGGCCTGGCGGCAGCGCAAGGGCGTCTGCCAGGACATCAGTCACCTGGTGGTCGGGCTGCTGCGCGCCGTCGGCATCCCGGCCCGGTACGTCTCCGGCTACCTGCACCCGGCCCCGGACGCGGCGATCGGGGACGGCGTCGTCGGGCAGAGCCACGCCTGGGTGGAGTGGTGGGTGGGCCGGTGGACGGCCTTCGACCCGACCAACGGGATACCGGTCGGCGAACGGCACGTGGTGGTCGGCCGGGGCCGGGAGTACGGCGACGTCCCGCCGTTGAAGGGTGTCTACGCGGGCCCGGCCAACACCGGGCAGGGTGTCGAGGTGACTATCACCCGGCTGCGCTGAACTGGGCTGCGCGGAACTGGGCTGCGCTGAACTGGGCTGCGCGGAACTGGGCTGCGACGGTGCGGGCGGCGGGAGTACCGTGGCCGCCATGCGCAGCGCGATGCGGGAGCCGACGACGCCGGGTCACCCCGGCGTGCCGCGCTGACGCATACCGAACTCGTCGACGGCCCCGGGGCGATCCGCCCCGGGGCTTCGTCGTGCGCACCGGATCGGGCGCGGCCCCGGGCGGGCAGCCACCGGGCACACCAGATCTGGGAGCTGACATGCACGACCACCGTAGGCTCGGCCGCGAGCTCGAGCTGTTCCACGCCGACCCGCTCTCCGGCGCCGGCCTGCCGGTCTGGCTGCCGGCCGGCGCCGCCGCCCGGCACGCCGTCGAGTCCTACGTCCGGGAACTGGAGCGCCGGGCCGGCTACCAGCACGTGTACTCGCCGCCGCTGGGCAAGCGCGAACTCTTCGAACTCTCCGGGCACCTCGGCTATTTCGCCGACGACATGTTCCCGGTGCTGCGGCTCTCCGCCGACGACGAGTTCGTACTCCGCCCGGCGCTCTGCCCGCACCACGCCCTGGTCTACTGCTCCCGGGGCCGGTCCTACCGGGAGTTGCCGCTGCGCGTCGCCGAACTCGGCGGGATGTACCGGCCGGAGCGTTCCGGGGTGCTCGGCGGGCTGAGCCGGGTACGCGCGATCTCGCTGAACGACGCGCACAACTTCTGCGTACCCGAGCAGGTCGGTGCCGAGGTCGCCGAGGTGCTGGAACTGATCCGGGAGGCACACGCCGCGCTCGGGGTACGCCCGGCGGGTTTCCGGCTGTCGCTGCGCGGACCGGGCGAGAAGTACGTCGGCGACGACGGCGGGTGGCGGCGTGCCGAGGAGCTGCTGCGCGCGGCGCTGTCCGGGCTGCCGTACGTCGAGGCGCCCGGGGAGGCGGCGTTCTACGGGCCGAAGATCGACATCCAGGTACGGGACGAGGCGGGCCGCGAGTCGACCCTCTCCACCATCCAACTCGACTTCGACAAGCCGGAGCGGTTCGACCTGACCTACACCGACGCCCGGGGGCAGCGGGTCCGGCCGGTGATGCTGCACCGCAGCCTGGTCGGCAGCCTGGAGCGGCTCTTCGCGTATCTGATCGAGGTGCACGCCGGTGCCTTTCCGGCCTGGTACGCCCCGGTCCAGGTGCGGGTGCTGCCGGTCGGTGCGGAGCAGGTGGCGGCGGCCGAGGCGTTCCGCCGGGACTGCGTACTCGCCGGGCTGCGGGCGGAGCTGGCCACCGAGGGGTCGCTCGGTGCCCGGGTCCGGGACGCCGCCCTTCGCCGGGTCCCGTACGCGGCGGTGCTGGGCGCCCGGGAGGTGGCGGACGGGCGGGTGGCGTTGCGGCTGCGGGACGGCCGGGGGCTGGACCCGATGGCCGCGCCGGACGCGCTTGCCCTGGTCGCCGGGGTGGTGGCCAGCCGGTCGGCGGAACTCCTGCCCTGACGCCGTGCCGGGCGTCGCTCGCCCGGTGCCCAGCGTGGCGGCAAGTGGGGGATGTTCCCGCGCCGGGCGTGGCACGCGCTTCGTCAGGCGTGGCCGCAGGCGGGGAGAGGTCCCGCGGGCGTGGCACGCGCTTCGTCAGGCGGGGTTGTCCCGCGTTGAGCGTGATACCACCAAGGCATCATGATGCCTCGGTGGTATCACCGTCGAACAGGTGGTCGCCGTCGACACGCTCGACCAGCATATCTTGTCGCTGACAAGATATGCTGGCCGGATGAGCGACGAGAGCGCCGCGCCGGGCCGGCCGTACCACCATGGAGACCTGCGGCGGACGTTGCTGGCCGCGGCCGCGACCGCGATCGGCGAGTCCGGCCCGGCCGGGCTCAGCCTGCGCGACCTGGCCCGCCGGGCCGGCGTCTCGCACGCGGCCCCGGCGCACCACTTCGGCGACAAGGCCGGGCTGCTCACCGCGTTCGCCACCGAGGGCTTCGAGATGCTGGCCGACACGCTCACCCGGATCCACCAGGAATCCGGCGGCGACCTGCTCGAACTCGGCGTCGGCTACGTCATGTTCGCGGTCCGGTACCGGGCCCACTTCGAGGTGATGTTCCGGCCGGAACTCTTCCACCGCGACGACAGCGGGCTCGTCGCCGCGCAGCAGCGCGCCCGGGGGGCACTGCGGGCCGGCGTGGCCGGACTGCCCGGATCGCCGGCCGGCCCGCAGGCGGCCGAGTCGGAGTTGGCCGCCTGGTCGATCGTGCACGGCTTCGCCACCCTCTGGCTCGGCGGGGCACTCCGGGTCGACCAGATCGGCACCGACCCGGAGGCCGCCGCCCGACGGGTGATCCGCCGCCTCTTCGCGGTCCCCGCCGATCCGCCGCCTCTTCGTGGTCAGGGCTGAGCCGTTGCCTCTTCCCAATCCCGGCCGAGTCGTCGCCTCTTCCCAATCCCGGCTGAGTCGCCGGGCCCCGCGTCCGCTCACCAGTTCGTGGGCAGCGGCATCCCCTCGGTGTAGCCGGCGGCGCTCTGCACCCCGACCACCGCGTTCGCGTGGAACCCGGCGAGATCGGCCGCCCCGGCGTACGTGCAGGCGCTGCGAACCCCGGCGACGATCCCGTCGATCAGGTCCTCCACGCCCGGCCGCCCCGGATCGAGGTACATCCGCGCGCTGGAGATTCCCTCCTCGAAGACCGCCTTCCGGGCCTGTTCGTAGACGCTGTCCTCGGCGGTACGCGCGCTAACCGCCCGCGCCGACGCCATGCCGAAGCTCTCCTTGTAACGCCGTCCGTCGGCATCGGTGTAGAGGTCCCCGGGCGACTCGTAGGTGCCGGCGAACCAGGTTCCGATCATCACGTTCGACGCCCCGGCGGCCAGCGCCAGCGCGACGTCGCGCGGATGGCGTACGCCGCCGTCGGCCCAGACGTGCCGGCCCAGTTCGCGGGCCGCCGCCGCGCAGTCGAGTACCGCCGAGAACTGCGGCCGGCCCACCCCGGTCATCATCCGGGTGGTGCACATCGCCCCCGGCCCCACGCCGACCTTGACGATGTCCGCCCCCGCCTCGACCAGGTCGCGTACCCCCTCGGCGGTGACCACGTTGCCGGCGGCCACCGGCACCGGCGGGTCGAGGCGGTGCACCGCGCGCAGGGCCCGGAGCATCCGCTCCTGGTGGCCGTGCGCGGTGTCCACCACCAGGGTGTCCACCCCGGCCTCGAAGAGCGCGGCGGCCTTGCCGGCGACGTCACCGTTGATCCCGATCGCCGCCGCGATCCGCAACCGGCCCTTGCCGTCGCACGCCGGCCGGTACAGCGTGGCCCGCAGCGCGCCCTTCCGGGTCAGCACCCCGACCAGCCGACCCTCGACGTCCACCACCGGGGCGAGCCGGCGGCGTCCCCGGGAGAGCCGCTCGAACCCGGTACGGGGATCGGCCTCGGCGGGCACGGTGTGCAACTCCGTCGACATCACATGCCGCACCTGCGCGAACCGGTCCACCCCGACGGTGTCCGCCTCGGTCACCACGCCGACCGGCCGGCCCTCCGGGTCGACCACGACGACCGCGCCGTGCGACCGCTTCGGCAGCAGGTGGATGGCGTCCCCGACGGTGTCGGTCGGGCCGAGGGTGATCGCGGTGTCGTGCACCAGGTGCCGCTGCTTGACCCAGCCGATCACCTCGGTGACGACCTCGATCGGGATGTCCTGCGGCAGGACGGTGAGGCCGCCCCGCCGGGCCACCGTCTCGGCCATCCGCCGGCCCGCCACCGCCGTCATGTTGGCCACCACGATCGGGATCGTGGTGCCGGTACCGTCGGCGCTGGACAGGTCGACGTCGAGCCGGGACTCGACGGCCGACCGGACCGGTGCCAGGAAGACGTCGTTGTAGGTCAGGTCCTGCGTGGGCTTCCCGCCGCTGATGAACCGCACCTGGCCATCATGCCGGAGGGCGATCCACCCGGCCCGGCGGTCCGCCGCCGAAGGTGAGCAGCGCCGCAGACCGCGTCGCAGACGACCGCGCCGGCGACGCGTCGGTGTGCGGGCCGGTGCCGGTGGTCGCGGTCACTGGATGACGCAGATGACGGCACCGGCGGCAAGTACGCCACCGACCTCGGCGGCCAGCTCGGTCACCACGCCCGCCTTGTGCGCGTGCAGCGGCTGCTCCATCTTCATCGCCTCCATGACGACGACCAGGTCACCCTCGGCGACGGTGTCGCCCTCGGCAACCGCGATCTTGACGATGGTGCCCTGCATCGGGGAGGTCAGCGCGTCGCCACCGGCGGCGGCCCCGCCCCCCGCCCCGGCGCGACCGGCACGCCGGGCCGGCCGACGCGCGGCGGGGGTGCCTGCGGCGGCCGAGCTGCCCGGGGCGGCGGCCGGGGACGTACCCTGGCCGAAGCCGGCGGGGAGGCTGACCTCCAGCCGCTTGCCGGCCACCTCGACCACGACGGTCTCCCGGGCACCGACCGGCTCGTCCGCCGGAGCGGCGCCGGTGAAGGCCGGCACGGTGTTGTCGAACTCGGTCTCGATCCACCGGGTGTGCACGGTGAACGGTTCGGCGGTGAACGCCGGGTCCCGCACGACGAGCCGGTGGAACGGCAGTGCGGTGGCCATCCCGTCCACCACCATCTCGGCCAGGGCGCGGCGGGCCCGCTCCAGCGCCTCTGCCCGGGTCTCCCCGGTCACGATCAGCTTGGCGAGCAGCGAGTCGAAGTTGCCGCCGACCACGTCCCCGGCGGTGATGCCGGTGTCCACCCGTACGCCGGGGCCGGAGGGGAGCCGCAGCGCGGTCACGGTGCCCGGGGCCGGCAGGAAGTTCCGGCCCGGGTCCTCGCCGTTGATCCGGAACTCGATCGAGTGCCCGCGCGGCACCGGATCGGCGTCGAGCCGCAGCTTCTCGCCGGCGGCGATCCGGAACTGCTCCCGGACCAGGTCGATCCCGGCGGTCTCCTCGGTCACCGGGTGCTCCACCTGGAGCCGGGTGTTCACCTCCAGGAAGCTGATGGTGCCGTCCGCGCCGACCAGGTATTCCACCGTGCCGGCGCCGTGGTAGTCGGCCTCCCGGCAGATCGCCTTGGCGCTGGCGTGGATCTGCGCCCGCTGCTCGTCGGTCAGGAACGGGGCCGGCGCCTCCTCGACCAGCTTCTGGTGCCGGCGTTGCAGCGAGCAGTCCCGGGTGCCGACCACCACGACGTTGCCGTGCCGGTCGGCCAGCACCTGCGCCTCGACGTGCCGGGGCCGGTCCAGGTAGCGCTCGACGAAACACTCGCCCCGGCCGAACGCGGCCAGTGCCTCCCGGGTGGCCGACTCGAAGAGCACCGGGATCTCCTCCGCCGTCCGGGCCACCTTGAGGCCCCGGCCACCGCCGCCGAACGCCGCCTTGATTGCTACCGGCAGGCCGTGCTCGGCCGCGAAGGCCAGCACCTCGTCCGGGCCGCCGACCGGTTCGGCGGTGCCGGGCACCAGCGGAGCGCCGGCCCGCTGCGCGATGTGCCGGGCGGTGACCTTGTCGCCGAGGTCGCGGATCGCCTGCGGCGTCGGCCCGATCCAGGTCAGGCCGGCGTCGATCACCGCCGCCGCGAAGTCCGCGTTCTCGGAGAGAAACCCGTAACCCGGATGTACGGCGTCCGCCCCCGACCGGTCGGCCACGTCGAGCAGCTTGTCGATCCGCAGGTACGTCTCGGACGCGGTGTCGCCACCGAGGGCGTACGCCTCGTCGGCGAGAGTGGCGTGCAGCGCGTCCCGGTCGGAGTCGGCGTAGACGGCGACGCTGGCCAGGCCGGCGTCCTGGCAGGCGCGGACGACCCGGACCGCGATCTCGCCCCGGTTGGCGATCAGTACCTTGCGCACGCCGCTGCTCCTCCTCGGATCTTCCCGCCCGTCCTGCTACCCGCCGCCGCTTCCGCCGCAAAGGTTCGGCAGCGCTGGAGCGACCGCCAGGGACGCTGCCAGGGACATTGTCAACGAACCCGGCCGGCGCCCCGACGGGCGGGGACCCCTGGCCGGCTCGGCCCGGCTGCGGAACCTCTCGCCGGTCGACGACGGGACGGCGCTGGTCGATAGTCAATTTTGGCTATTACGCTTCTGGGTGTGTCAGCTACCCGAATGATGATTCTCGGCCTGGTCCGCTGGATGCAACCGGTGCACGGCTATGACGTACGTCGCGAGCTGCTGAGCTGGAGCGCGGACAAGTGGGCGAACGTACAGCCCGGCTCGATCTACCACGCGCTGCGCAAGTTGACCGAGGAGGGGCTGCTGCGCGAGGTGGCCACCGAGCAGGTCGGCGCCCGCCCGGCCCGGATCACGTACGAGATCACGCCGGTCGGCGAGGACGAGTTCCAGGGCCTGCTCAGAGGCATCTGGTGGAACCTCGGCGAGGTGGTCGACCCGTTCTTCGCGGCCTTCTCCTTCCTGCCGGCGCTGCCTCGCGAGGAGGCGTCGGCGGCACTGCGCAACCGGGCCCGGCTGCTGCGGGCGGTCAACGACAGCCTGCGGGCGGCGATGGAGTCCGGCTGGATGAAGGAGGGCAAGCCGGTGCACGTCTCCTGGATGTGGCAGCTCTCCGTCGCCCGGTCGGAGGGGGAGATCGCCTGGTGCGAGCGGATCGCCGACCTGATCGACGCCGGGGTGCCGTACCTGCCGGAGGACTACGCCGAGCAGCCCGCCTGGGCGCAGTTCGCGAAGCTGGCCAACGAGGCGACCGGCTTCGACGGTGGCCGTACGCCGGACCCCGGTGGCGCTGATACGCCGGACCCCGGTGGCGCTGGCGCGCCGGACGACACCGCCCCGAGGGACGGTGCCGGACGGCCGAGCGACGCGTAATAATCAACGTTGACTAGATGCGCTATATCGCGTTAGCCTCCCTCAAGCGTTGCGGTGGGCGCCTTCTGGCGTGCCCCGGGGGATGGGCCGGTGGGGATGCCGGTCCGGCTGACCAGGAGCAGGCATGATCGAGACAAAGGGACTGCGGAAGTCGTTCCGCTCCCGACAGGGCAGAGCGAAGAAGTCGGTCGACGCGGTCCGCGGTGTCGACCTCGTGGTGGCCGAGGGGGAGATCTTCGGCTTCCTCGGCCCGAACGGTGCGGGCAAGACCACCACGCTGCGGATGCTCGCCACACTCATCGAACCGGACGGCGGCGAGGCAAACATCGCCGGAGTCGACCTGCGGAGCAACCCGGGTGAGGTGCGCCGGCGGATCGGCTACGTGGCCCAGGGCGGCAGCACCTGGGACGAGTCCACCGCCCGGGAGGAACTCGTCCTGCACGCCCGGATGTACGGCTTCAGCAAGGCCGAGGCGCAGCAGCGCGCCGTACGGGCCCTGGCGGCGTTCCAACTCACCGAGTACGCCGACCGCAAGTGCAAGACCTACTCCGGTGGGCAGCGGCGCCGGGTCGACATCGCGCTCGGCATCATCCACAAGCCGAAGATCGTCTTCCTGGACGAGCCGACCACCGGGCTCGACCCGCAGAGCCGGGCGCACATGTGGGACGAGATCCGCCGGCTGCGCGCCGAGGGGATGACCGTCTTCATCACCACGCACTACCTGGACGAGGCGGACGCGCTCTGCGACCGGATCGCCATCATGGACCACGGCGAGGTGGTCGCCGAGGGGACGCCGGCCGAGCTGAAGCGGGAGATCTCCGGCGACGTGGTGCTGGTCACCATCGAGGGATCGGCCCAGGAAGCCGCCGGCAAGGTCCTGGAGCCCCAGCCGTACGTCACCAGGCTGGAGAGCACCGACGAGGGTGGGCTGCGGCTCTATGTCCACGACGGGTCCCGGGACATGCCGCAGATCCTCCGCGCACTGGACGCCGCGGGCATCGCGCTCAGCTCGATCGAGCTGCACCGGCCCAGTCTCGACGACGTGTTCCTCACCAAGACCGGCCGCTCGCTGCGCGAGTCCTGACCCCCAACCGCGCGAGTGCCGACCGCCAACCGCGAGTTCTGGCCGCTCGCCGCGCTGATCCTGACGCTCGCCGCGCCCGCCGAACAGGAGACCTGCTAGTGAAACTCGCCCGCGACACATGGTTGATCTTCCAGCGGCAGTTCCTGCTGCTGGTCCGCCAGCCCGTCTGGCTCTTCGTCGGCATCTTCCAGCCGGTGATGTACCTGCTGCTCTTCGCCCCGCTGCTCAAGCCCGCGTTGCAGGCGTCGAGCAACGCCGAGGCGTACCGGATCTTCGTGCCCGGCCTGCTGGTGCTGCTCGCCATCTTCGGTGGGCTGTTCCAGGGCTTCGGTCTGATCGCCGAACTGCGGGCCGGAGTGATCGAACGCTCCCGGGTCACCCCGGTCAGCCGGCTCGCCCTGCTGCTCGGCCGCTCACTGCGGGACGTGGCGTCGCTGATCGCCCAGGCGATCATCATCACCGTGCTGGCGCTCGGCTTCGGGCTCTCGGTCTTCATCGGCGACCTGCTGCTGGCGTACCTGCTGCTGGCCCTGATCGCACTGATGACCTCGGCCCTGTCGTACGGGATCGCCCTGGTGGTGAAGAGCGAGGACGCCCTGGCGCCGCTGATGAACACGATCGCCCAACCGGTCCTGCTGCTCTCCGGCATCCTGCTGCCGCTGAGCTTCGCGCCCGGCTGGTTGCAGGGGATCGCCGACTGGAACCCGTTCTCCTGGGCGGTCGACGGGGCGCGGGCGCTCTTCGCCGGTGATCTCGGCAACGACGCGGTCTGGCAGGGACTGTCGGTGATGGCGGTGATCACGGTGCTCGCCGTGGTCTGGGCCGCCCGCGAGTTCGCCCGCAGCGTTCGCTGACGCTTCCTCCCGGGTACGGGGTGGGGCAGGCGTCCGGCCGCCGCATCCCGTACCCGGATCGCCCGTCGCCGGACCTCGGTGCTGTTGGTGGCGGGTGGTGGCGGTGGTCAGCGGCGGCGGGCCAGGGTGAGGCCGTCGGCGATCGGCAGCATCACCAGGTCGACCCGTTCGTCTGCCAACACCGCCTCGTTGAACTCGGCGATCGCCTGGTCGGCCACGCTCTCCGGGGCGAGGACCCGACCGCCGCGCAGCACGTTGTCCACCACGAGCAACCCGCCGGTACGCATCCTCGGCACCAGCTCGGCCCAGTAGGTCGGGTAGCCCGGCTTGTCGGCGTCGACGAAGGCGAGGTCCAGGTGCGGCTGCGCGGGCAACGACCGCAGGGTTTCGGCGGCCGGCCCGATCCGCAGCTCGATCCGGTCGGAGACCCCGGCCCGGGACCAGTAGCGGCGGGCGACCGCCGTGTACTCCTCCGAGATGTCGAAACAGGTCAGCCGGCCGTCGGCAGGCAGGCCCCGGGCGATGGCCAACGACGAGAGCCCGGTGAACGTGCCGATCTCGACCGCCTGCCGGGCGTCGACCAGCCGGGTCAGGAAGGTGAGCAGCCCTGCCTGCTCCGGAGCGATCTGCATCCCAGCCTCGGCCGGGAGCAGGGAGATCGTCTCGTCGATCAGCTCCCGGGTCAGGGCGTCCGGCGGAGAGCCGTGCGCCAGGACGTAGGCGTGCAGGTCATCGGTGAGCGGAATCGACTTCGTCGGCACCGCTCGACGCTATGCCAGGATGCCGCCGGACGGTAGCCGGTTTGTCGATCTGCCGGCGGTGGTCCGTTTGTCGATCTGCCGGCGGTAGCTGATCTGTCGTGCTGCCGGATGGTAGCCAGTTCGTCGATCTATGCCGTAGGACGCTGGTTCGTCTGTCGGGACGCGTCGCCGGTCGTCCCCGGTCGTCGGCGGGCCTGCCTCAGCGGGCCGTCCCGACCGCCGGTCCGGCGTCGTCGGTCGAGGTCGCCGCCCGGCTCGTCCAAAGGTCGGTGATCCGCAGGTCGAGCTGGCCCAGCAGGTCACGGAAGAGCGGCAGGGAGAGCCCGATGACGGTACCGGGATCGCCCTCTATCCGGTCGACGAACGGGCCGCCCAGGCCGTCGATGGTGAACGCCCCTGCCACGTGTAACGGCTCACCCGTGGCGACGTAGGCGGCGATCTCGTCGTCGGTGATCTCCGCGAAATGGACGGCGGTGGCGGCGACCCGGGCCACCTCCCGCCGACCGGACAGGTCGACCAGGCAGTGCCCGGTGTGCAGTACGCCGCTCTTGCCGCGCATCGCCTGCCAGCGGCGGGTCGCCTCCTCGGCGTCGGCCGGCTTGCCGAGAATCTCCCCGTCGAAGGCGAGTACCGAGTCACATCCGAGCACGAGGGTGCGCGGGTCGGCCGGCTCGCTCCCGGTGCCATTGGTGCTCGTGCCATTGGTGCCGGTGCCCGTGCCGGCGCCGGCGCCGGTGATCCGAGCGATCCGGTCGGCTACCGTTCGCGCCTTCAGTTGGGCCAGCGTGAGGCTCAACGCCCCCGGGCTGGACGGGTCCACCTGAGACTCGTCGACCCCGCTGACCAGCACCTCCGGTTCGATGCCGGCAGCCTGTAGGAGTTTGCGTCGGGCCGGGCTCGCCGAGGCGAGCACCAGGCGCAGCCGATGTGTCGTACGCACGCCGGCCAACGCTACCCGGCCCGTCGAAGGCTACCTACGATCGGGCCGGGTGTACGTGTCGCCGCCCTCCTCAGGAGCGGTACGGCTGCTGCCGACGCCGGAGCAGGAACACGACCAGGAGCGTCACCAGCAGACCGAGTACGACGAGTGCGACCAGTACACCGATCAGGATCGTCGGGCCAACGTTCGACTTCTCCTCGGGTTCTGGAGCGGCGTTACCGGCGGGCGGGGTCTGGGGGGCACTCGGTGCGGTACTCGCGCTCGGGTTGGCGCCCCCCTCCAGCGGAGGTACGTCCGCCGTCAGCGCTTTGACCAGGTTGAGTACGCCGTACCCGTACTCCTCGTCCCGGCCCGGCGCACCCTTGTCATCTGCGGTAGCCGTCAGCCGGTGTACGACTTCCTCCGCCGACAGTTCCGGATACTTACTCCGTACGAGCGCAGCCGCCCCGGCGACGATGGCAGTGGAGAAAGAGGTTCCGTCGCCGCTTTGATACTTTCCGTTGTTTTGGGTGCTACTGATATCTACGCCCGGCGCAGCAATAACGATCTTCGAGCCGGTAACCGAAACGTTTGAATGGTTGCCTTGTCGGTCCGTTGCGGAGACCGCAACGACACCTGGGTAGGCGGCAGGAAACCCTACCATAAATCCGCCGGAACGGTTGCCCGCTCCGGCGACGACAACTACATCCGCGCGAATCGCAGCCTCTACTGCCTGGCGCAGACGTGTGGTAGAGCTTGCGGTAGATGAAATGTTTATTACCTTTGCGCCTCTCGCGACAGCCCAGTTTATCCCCTTTGTGATATCGTCTGGGTCGTCGTCTGCGCTTGATGGTGCAACATAGCGGATTGGCAGGATCTTGGCCTTAGGTGCGATGCCTAATATTCCGCTGTTGTCGGATCTGCCGTGGGCTGCGATAATTCCCGCCACAGCCGTTCCGTGTCCGTCATCGTCAGTGCGGCCGGTGCCCCGTCCCCCCGGGTACGTGTCAGTTCCAGACAGTAAATTGTTGCGTAGGTCGGGATGAGGGTCGACGCCAGTGTCGACAACTGCGACAGTAATGCCATTGCCCTGAGTAATCTTGTGTGCCTCGGTCGCTTTTAGGTATTGCAGATGCCACTGATTTCTGCGGATTTGATCGGCGTGCGCGGGTAAGGCGGGCACAACAGCCACGGCCGCAGCACAAAGAAGTGCTGCGGCCGCTCGTGTAGCGCGGTGTGTCACCGGCTGGAGCCAATCGTCGGGCCCGGGTCGATGCGGCGATTCTCATGAGATGGCATCATGACCGGGGCGACTCCCTCGTCAGTTTCCCAAGGATTGTCCGGATCCCAGTGCCGGGCTTCGCCTTCCTTGCCTTGATTGCCAGGTCGCGCGGTCGTTCCCAACCCGTATGCCTGCCCAGTGCCTGCCGGCCGACTTGCTCCAAAAGTAGATCCTCGACCTGCACCGGTCGGCGATGGCGCTCCGCTCCCGCCACCTATCACGCCGCCAATGGGGTTGATTCGCCGAGTTCCTACAGGTCCTGAAGCCGGCTGCGTCAGGCCTGCCCCTGGCTTACCGCCGATCATTCCCCCTGGTGGCATAGCTCGGGGAGCCGTTCCCGAGTTAGGGTTAAACCCTGACTTGCTCAGTCCAGTGCTTGGCGGCATCGAAGACGGCGCGGGATAGCCAGATGGCAAAGCAGGTGGCTTGCCCCCAGGCGGCCTAGCACTAGGGGGCAATCCCGGGGGGAGCGGAGGCGTAGGCGGGCCAGTGGTGGGTGGTGGCGCCGGTGGGATAACACTCGGCGGTGTCGGTGGCACGGCGGGGGGTGCTATCGGCCCGGTGCCACCGAGGATCGGACCGGCAGAAGGCCCAGTTGTAGTTGGAACGACGGTATGGATAGCTGGCGTCGGAGTTGGCGGGGGTGTATAGCTGGCGCCGCCGCCCGCCGGCATTGGCACGACCGGCGGCAGGACCGGTGGCGCCGAACCGCCCATGACGCTGCTCCCGCCGCCGTCCGGCGGTTCCTCTCCAACCCGTTGGCGACTATTGTAAACAGGAGGCTTGCGGAGCTGTACCTGGGCGGTGGCGAGTTCGCTGCTCAGGCCGTACATGATGTGGCGAGCGCGCCAGTTGAGGTCTTCCAGGTCGGACTGGGTCGTTGGCTGCTGGCCAGCAGGCGGCCGGCCGTTGTTCGCAAGCAGAGCCGCGTCGTACTGCTGCTTGGCCTGTTCCTTCGCGACGTACTGCCGGTGAAGGTCCTCAAGGTTCCTGCGGGACTCCCAGATAGCCTGGGTCACCCCGCTGAGAGTCTGCTGGTTGGCAGCGGCGGTGTCGTAGACGCCCTGCACCGTCTGGATGAGGTAGTCGAGACGCGCGATGTACGCCCTCGAAGCCTCGCTCTTCTCCGGCGGCCACGCCTCCATCAGGTTGTCCCGGTACAGCTTCATCCGCGCCAGGTGGAGCGAGCTGAGTTCAGAGGTCTTGCGCCAGCCGCTGACGTGCTGCCAGTGCGTGTCCGTCTGCTGGTTGGCCAGCAGCTCCCAGATCTGGTCGACGTTGTGCGAGGTCCAGTTGGTCGTACCGGAGATCTGGCCGCTCCGCCCGCCTCCGTCATCAAGCATTGGGGCTCCCCGTGTTCTCCGTGCTGCCCGGCGGCGTGCTCGCGGGCTGCGCCCCGGGCGGCGGCGGTGCCGCTGCACCGGTCTCATCAAGTGCGTTCTCGACATCGCTGACCCGGGCGCGCGAGAACGCGTCGGCCTGGCCGTAGTTCTTACTGACCTTCTCGGCGGCAACGGCCAAGCCTCCGGTGCCGTTGCCTACGTCCCAGACCAGGTTGGAGGTGTCCTGTTGCACGTTCCGGTGCGCATCGAAGAAGGACACCAACTCGGCGAAGCCGCCGTGCGGATCGGGCATGTTGGGCAGGATGTCTGCCTGGACCTCTTCCATGTGTGGGACGTAGTTCTTCTGAACCTCGGTCAGGAGTTGCTGGGCGAACTCTTCCATCCGCTGGATGTCAGCCTCAATGGCGCCGCCGTAGTCGCGCAGCCACGCAGGGCCAAGGTCTTCCTCTGGTATCACGTCTTCTCCCCAGGTGCTACGTACTGCCCCGTACCAGGTTAGTGGGTGCGGGGCCGTGCGGGCAGCCCCGTCGGGCGGCCGGAGCAGGGTCAGTGTGGAAGACCGGAGATCCGCCAGGCGTCACGGCTGTTCCGGGCCGGCATGCCGGACGCGGACACGTTACCGGGGCGACCCAGCCGGGCCCAGGTCGACACGGCGCTGGGTCGGGCCGATGTGGTCGGTCGGGGACGGAGGAAGATCGCCCCGACCAGGGCGGCCAACTCCTCCGGAGTGGGGGTGCCTCGGACCACCCGGAGCAGCGGTTCTTCGTCAGCCATGGCGTCGAGGGTACGTCCTTGACCGATTGGTGAGCATCTCAGATAGGCGTGCCGCGGGTGTGACTCTTGTTGCCGTTGGGTACCGTCCACGGGTGTCTAGTGCGCCTCCGCAACTCATCGCTGACCGGTACCGACTTGTCGAGCCGCTCGGCCAGGGCGGGATGGGTCGGGTCTGGAAGGCGCGCGACGAGGTGCTGCACCGGGACGTCGCGATCAAGGAACTCGTCCCGCCGCCGGGGCTGACCGAGGACGAGCGCCGGGAGATGCGCGAGCGCTCGCTCCGGGAGGCACGGGCGATCGCCCGGCTCAACCACGCGAACGTGGTCCGGGTCTTCGACGTACTCCGCACCGACGGTGATCCGTGGATCGTGATGGAGTACGTCCCGTCGCGGTCGTTGCAGGACGTACTTGCCAGTGACGGGCCGGTGTCATCGACCCGGGCCGCCGAGATCGGTCTCGGCGTGCTCGGCGCGTTGAAGTCCGCGCACCGGGCCGGGGTGATGCACCGGGACGTGAAGCCCGGCAACGTGCTGCTCGGCGACGAGGGTCGGGTGGTACTGACCGACTTCGGGCTGGCCACCGTGCCGGGGGACCCGAACGTTACCCGTACCGGATTGGTGCTGGGGTCGCCCGCGTACATCGCGCCGGAGCGGGCCCGGGACGGAACCGCCGGGCCGGAAGGCGACCTGTGGTCGCTGGGCGCGACGCTCTACGCCGCTGTCGAGGGGCAGTCACCGTTCGCCCGGCCGTCCGCGATCGCGACGCTGGCGGCTCTGGCCACCGAACCGCCACCGGTGTCGCGTCGGGCCGGCCCGCTCAAGGCGGTGCTCTCCGGCCTGTTGCAGAAGGACCCGACGAACAGGATCAACGCCGAGGTTGCCGAGCGGTTGCTCCGGCGCGCGGCAGGCCGGCGCCGTAGCCCAGGAATCTCACTGCTGGACGGGGTACGCCGGCCAGGGCCGCACGGCCCGCGTGGACCAGGCGAACCGCGTACCCGGATCGTGCCGTTGCCGGCGCCCAGACCGGCTCCGGCCGCGGCGCCGCCCCCGCCGCCCGCCGCCCCGGCGGTGCCGCCGGCCGCCGAGACGACCAGGTTGCCGGCCGGCCCACCGCCGGCCGAGACCACCAAGCTGCCGGCGCCGTCGACCGGGGCGGCCGTCGCTGGTGGGGCCGCGGCTGGTGAGACCACGAAGCTGCCGGCCGGCGAGACGACGAAGCTGCCCATGCCTGCGGCCGAGCCTGCGCAGTCGGCCGAGGGTGCGCAGTCGGCCGAGGGTGAGTCGGCGGCGGCGGACGAGGCGAAGGGATCCGAGGCAACGGGACCCGAGGCGACGACGGCCGAAGCGAAGGCGGCCGAGGCCGAGGTGCCGGAGAAGTTCGCCAAGTCAGACAGCGTCCGGCCGCCCGCCGAGCCGACGGTCGTCGTCGTACCGGGCGAGTCGGAAGACGCGGCAGCCGGGGCCATCGACGCCAAACAGGCGGACAAGGCTGACGTGGCTGGCAGCGCCGACATGGCTGGCAGCGCCGACGTGGCCGGCAAGGCCGACGTGGCCGGCAGGGCCGAACAGGCGGGAACGCTTGGCGGAACTGGCAAGGCCGACGAGGCCGGAAAGGTCGACAACGCCGAAGAAGCGGACGGGGTGCGGGCGGATCCGGCGCCGACCGCTGTCCAGCCGAGGGCAGAGACCGGCCCAGCGGATCAGTCGGCGACCGCGCAACCGGCGGGCCGGGCGGCGGTCCCGGTCGGGCGGGTCGACGGGTACGACGACGACCGAGGTGACCGGCGTGGTCCGCTGGCCGCCGTGGCGGCCGGCAACGGCCGGGTGTGGCTGCTCGGCGGGCTGGTCGCGCTGCTACTGCTCGCGCTCGTCGTGATCGTGCCACTGGTCCGCGACGGCGGGTCGGACGAGGAGCGGAAGGGGCCGGCTTCCGGCTCCGCGCCGACGAGCCAACCCGCGGGTACGCCGTCCGCGGACGCCACCAGCGCGCCGCCGGAACCGACACCGGAGGCGACCACCGCCCAGCCGGCGCAGCCGCCGGCGACGCCGACCGGGCAGTCCACCCCGCAGCTGCCGTCCGGCTGGAAGATCCATCGGGACCCGACCGGGTTCTCCGTCCCTGTGCCGAACGGGTGGACGGTCAGCCGGGAAGGGCCGCGGGTGAAGTTCAACGACCCGGACAGCCGCCGCTTCCTGATGATCGACCAGACGAACAGTCCCCGGCCCGATCCCGTCGCGGACTGGCGGGAACAGGAGCGGGCCCGTCGGGGCAACTACCGGAACTACGACCTGGTGACGATCGAGGCCGTCGACTACTGGCTGAAGGCCGCCGACTGGGAGTGGCTGCACGACGAGGACGGGGTGCGGATGCACGTCCGCAACCGGGGCTTCGTCACGAGCAGCAAGAAGGCGTACGCGATCCGCTGGGACACCGAGGCGGCCGACTGGGACCGGGAACTCGCCACGTTCAAGATCATTGCGGACGGATTCCGGCCCGCGAAGAGTTGACAGGCATGACCTCACCTTCGTCGGGGTAGTGATGATCCCGTCGGAAGGAGGTACTGATGCGTTCCCGACATCATGCGAAGAAGCCCAGCGTCGCCCTGTGGATGCTGGTCGCGATCGGTGATCTCGCCCTGCTGGTGGCGAGTGCCGGCGTGGTCGTGCTGATCGCGCTCGCCAGTGTTGTCACCGTGGCCGTCGCCACGGTCGGCGCCTGGGTTCTGCTGCGGCGAGGCGTACTGAACCGGACTGCGGTGCCGGCCCAGGTGGCCGTACCGGCGACGGCTCGGGCGCGGGCTGGCTCTGTCGGCCAGCTCCGTTAGCATCGGCCCGATCCGAGGTGACGACGATAGCGGCAGCCGGATCAGTTATCGACCGGAAGGTGATGACAGGTCCCGCTGCCGCTAACTCGTCTCAGGAGCTGGGCCAGCGGGTGTTCAACCGCCGGGCCACCTCGGCGATGTCGTGTCGATTCTGCGCGAGCAGGCTGCTGCGGGCGTCCCGGTAGCGGGGGCAGGGCCAGCGGCGCCGGCAGGCGACACACCGCCACATCCCGAGCAGTCGCCACAGCGGTGCGGTTCGGTGTCGTTCGACGATTGCCATGGATCGGTCGCGTTCCATTGCTGACCTCCGGCGGTCGCGGGACACGCGGCGGCTCGCCGGCTGTCGAGGGACACGAGTGTCAACGGGAGACGAGCCGCCGCGCGGAAGACCGACCCACCAGGCTGCGGACCAGGAGAAATCGGCCTCTGTGAACTTAATGCATAAGGTAGAGCAAGGCAAGACCATATGCATCATGATGCTTGTGGTCCCCGGTCCGGCGTGATCAAATGGCGCTGCGGACCAGGGAGTGCAGCGTGCCCACCTCGAAGACACAGAAGATCATTAACGACATCACCGAGCAGATCGAGTCGGGACAGCTCGGACCGGGAGACCAACTGCCGAGCACGGCGGAGCTGCGTGCGCAGTACGGCGTCTCGATCACCGTCGTGCGTGGGGCGGTGAACTGGCTCAAGGCGAAGGGCCTAGTGAAGGGTCACCCCGGGCTGGGCGTCTTCGTCGTCGAGAACGAAGAGTGAAGGCCCCCGCTGGGCTGCGGGGACGTGAGCTAGGCTCGCTCGGATGTCAGTGGACGGCGTGACAGATCTCTGGGACAGGCTCTTCGGGGCACAGCCGGACCCACCCCCGCTACTGGTCCTGGTCACCGGGCTGGTCGCGCTGGCCGTGGTGCTCACCCGGGTGCCCTGGCGGGTCGGGCGCAACGCCATCACCATCGCGCACGAGGGCGGACACGCGCTCGCGGCCGTACTCACCGGACGCCGTCTCCAGGGCATCCGGCTGCACTCGGACACCTCCGGGCTGACCCTGTCGGCCGGCCGGCCGACCGGCCCCGGAATGATCTTCACCCTGCTGGCCGGTTATCTGGCGCCCTCGCTGATCGGGCTGGCCGCTGCCTGGGTACTCGGCGGGAACCGGATCACCCTGCTGCTCTGGGTCGCGGTCGCCCTGCTGCTCGCCATGCTCGTGATGATCCGCAACGTCTTCGGCATCATCTCGATCGTGGTCACCACCGGGGTCGTACTCGGGGTCTCCATGATGGCATCGCCGCAGGTGCAGGCCGCGTTCGCGTACACCGGGGTGTGGTTCCTGCTGCTCGGCGGCGTACGGCCGGTCGGCGAACTCCAGACCCAGCGCCGGCGGGGGCAACTGCCGCAGTCGGACGCGGACCAGCTCGCCTGGCTGACCCGGATCCCCGGGTTGGTCTGGGTCGGGGTCTTCGGCGCGGTCAACCTGATCGCCCTGCTGGCCGGAGCCGCCCTGCTCACCGGCCCGATACTGAACTCCGCCGACCTGCCGCTCTGACCGACGGGAAACCTGCCGTTCTGGCCGACGGGAAACGGGAACCAGGCGACGACGGCGACGGGCGGCCGAGAGGGAAGCAGACGGCCGAGCAAAGCAGGCGGCCGAGGAAAGCGGGGACGGATGCGTTACGTGATCATCGGTGCCGGTGCGGTCGGCGGGACCATCGGCGTTCGGCTGGGCGAGGCCGGCCGGGACGTGACCCTGGTGGCCCGGGGTGCACACCTGGCCGCGATCCGGGCGCACGGGCTGGCTCTGGACACTCCGGACGGCGGCTACCTCGGCCGGCTCCCCGCCGTCGGTGATCCCGCGTCAGCCGACTCCGGCATTGCCGACCTGCTGCTGACTCCGGACACCGTGCTGGTGTTGACGGTGAAGTCCCAGGACACCGAGGCGGCGCTGCACGGCTGGGCGGACCTGCCCGTCCGGGGCGGCGGTACGGCGGCCGAGCGGCTGCCGCTGCTCACCGCGCAGAACGGGGTGGCGAACGAACGCGCCGCCGCCCGGATCTTCGAACGTGTCTACCCGGTCTGCGTGTGGATGCCTGCGACGCACCTCGAACCGGGCCGGGTGGTGGCCAGCGGGCACCCGTACTCGGGAATGCTGCACCTCGGCGCCTTTCCGCACGGATCCGACGATCTCGCGCACGAGGTCAGCGCCGACCTGACGGCGGCCCGGCTGCTCGCCCCGGTACGCGACGACGTGATGCGCTGGAAGTACGGGAAGCTGCTGCGCAACCTCGGCAACGGCGTACAGGCGCTCTTCGGCAGCGTTGATGCTGGGGCATCCGACGGTGGGGCATCCGACCGTCGGAGGACGGAATCCGGAAAGGACCGGGTGGGCCGGGTGGCCGAACTGCTCTCGGCGGTGGTCGCCGAGGGCGAGGCGGTGCTGGAGGCGGCCGGCATCGGATACACCTCGCGGCCGGAAGAGGCCGCCGAACGGGGCGACCGGGTGGAGTCGGCACCGGTCGCCGGGCAGCCCCGGCAGGGCAGTTCGACCTGGCAGAGCCTGGCCCGGAACGCCGGCTCGGTGGAGACGGACTACCTCAACGGCGAGATCGTGCTGCTCGGCCGGCTGCACGGGGTGCCGACCCCGGCCAACGCGGCGGTGCAGCGGGCGATGCGCCGGACGGTACGCGAACGCATCCCGGCCGGTGAGTTCCCGATCGCGGAGCTGGCCGACCGGCAGTCACCTCCGTGAGCGGCCCGACTATTCGAGTGGGGACGGCGGCAACCGCACCCCGGTGCCCAGGCGTGATTGCTATGTCCGCCAGGGGAGGTGCAGGTGCCCGACGTCGACGAGGTGGACGACTTCGACGAGTTCTACCGGGGGAGCCGGCAACGGCTGCTCGGGTACGTCTATCTGTTGACCGGTGACCTGTCCGAGGCCCAGGACGCGGTGCAGGAGGCGTACATCCGGGCGTGGCAGCGCTGGTCGACGGTGCGTGGGTACACCGATCCGGAAGCCTGGGTGCGGGTGGTGGCGGTACGGGTGGCGATCAGCCGCTGGCGCAGCCTGCGCAGCCGGGCCCGGGCGTACCTGCGACACGGGGTGCTGGCCGACACCCCGGCACCGGGTACCGAGACCGTGGAGGTGGTGGCCGCGCTGCGCCGCCTGCCGGAGGAGCAACGTACCGCCATCGCCCTGTACTACCTGCTCGGCATGCCGGTCGCCGAGGTGGCCCGGGAGACCGGTGCACCCGTCGGCACCGTGAAGGCAAGGCTCGCCCGGGGCCGGGCCGCGCTGGCCGGGTTGTTGACGGTCACTGATCTGGAGGGGGCCACCGATGCCTGAGCAGCTACCCAGCGGGGCCGGGGCCGGGGCGGGCCTGGCCGACCAGGTCGGCCGGGAGACCGCAACGGTGCGCTGGCTCGCGCCCGAGGAGATCCGGGCCCGGGGCCGGCGCCGCAACCGGATCCGGGCGGTGGTCGGGACCGTCGCCGTGGTCGCCGTGGTCGCGGTCGGCTCGGTCGTGACCGTCGGGCGGTACGGCCCGCCGCCGTCGCCGGTCGCGGCACCGCAGCCGGCCAACTTTCCGGCACCGGCGACGTCGCCGCCGGACCGGGTCGAGATCCCGCTGTCGGCGCTGCTGCAACCGGAGGAGGTCGGGCCGGGACTGGTGGTCGACCGGGTGGAGGTACGACCGGACGAGGCGGTGCAGGTGATCGATCCGACCGTCCCACTCGGCTGCTCCGGGTACGCCACCCGCACCCGTTACACCGGGCTGGCCCGGATGACGCGTCGGCACACCGTGCAGCAGCCACCGGCCGTACCCGGTGACCCGCTCAGCGGGGCTGCGGTCGTACACGAGGAGGTTTTCCGGCTCGGTCCCGACGCGGCCCGGCAGGTCTTCGCGGACGCTCGGGCCGTCCCCGACCTGTGCGCCGAGTACGTCTCGGCGGGCGCGATCGAGATCGACGGCGAGCGGCTGGCCGTGGCCGCTGTGCACCGCTGGCGGATGCTGGCCGAGGGCTTCGCCGGGGACGAGTCGGTGCTGCTGGACTGGCAGACCACGATCCGCCGGCAGGACGACTCGACGGTGGTGGACGGTCCGGCCAGCCGGCTGGTCGGGGTGGTCCGGGTCGCCGACCTGGTCGCCAGGGTGGACCGGGCCGACGAGTCGGCGGATCCGGAGCGGGGTCGGGCGCTGGTCCGGGCCGCCGCCGCCCGGCTCTGCACGGCCGCCAACCCGCGCTGCTGAGACTGGCGCTGTTGAGGCTGGCGCTGGCGAGGGCCCGCGCTGGCGGGGCTCGCACTGTTGAGGCTTGCGCTGGCGGGGCTCGCACTGTTGAGGCTTGCGCTGGCGGGGCTCGCACTGTTGAGGCTTGCGCTGTGGGGGACCGCGCTGGCGAGGACAGTGCTGGCGAGGACAGTGCTGGCGAGGACAGTGCTGGGATCGGAGATCAGAGGGGGATGTTGCCGTGTTTCTTGGCCGGCAGCGTCTCCCGCTTCGTGCGGAGGATCCGGAGTGCCCGGACGAGCTGGCTCCTGGTCTCCGCCGGCCGGATCACCGAGTCGACATAGCCGCGCTCGGCCGCCACGTAGGGGTTGGCGAGGGTGTCCTCGTACTCCCGGATCTTCTCGGCCCGGACGGCGGCCGGGTCCTCGGCGGCGGTCAGCTCGCCGCGGTAGAGGATGTTCACCGCGCCCTGCGCCCCCATCACCGCGATCTGCGCGGTCGGCCAGGCGAAGTTGAGGTCCGCGCCGAGGTGCTTGGAGCCCATCACGTCGTACGCCCCGCCGTACGCCTTCCGGATGATCACGGTGACCTTCGGGACGGTCGCCTCGGCGTACGCGTAGATCAGCTTGGCGCCGCGCCGGATGATGCCGTCCCACTCCTGGCCGGTGCCGGGCAGGAAGCCGGGTACGTCCACGAAGGTGAGTACCGGGATGTTGAACGCGTCGCAGGTGCGGACGAACCGGGCCGCCTTCTCCGAGGCCGCGATGTCCAGGCAGCCGGCGAAGTGCATCGGCTGGTTCGCCACCACCCCGACCGGGCGCCCCTCGACCCGGCCGAAGCCGACCACGATGTTCTGCGCGTAGAGCGGCTGCACCTCCAGGAACTCGCCGTCGTCGAGGACGTGCTCGACGACCTGGCGGATGTCGTACGGCTGGTTCGCCGAGTCCGGGATCAGGGTGTCCAGCTCCCGGTCGGCGTCGGTGACCACCAGCTCGGCCGGCGCGTCGAAGACCGGCGCCTCGTCCAGGTTGTTGCTCGGCAGGTACGACAGCAGCGCCCTGACGTAGTCGATCGCGTCGTCCTCGTCGGCGGCCAGGTAGTGCGCGTTGCCGCTGCGGGTGTTGTGGGTACGCGCCCCGCCCAGTTCCTCCATCGCGACGTCCTCACCGGTCACCGTCTTGATCACATCCGGCCCGGTGATGAACATGTGCGAGGTCTGGTCCACCATCACGGTGAAGTCGGTGACCGCCGGGGAGTAGACCGCACCGCCCGCGCAGGGTCCCATCACCAGCGAGATCTGCGGGATCACCCCGGAGGCGCGGACGTTGCGGAAGAAGATCTCGCCGTAGAGGCCGAGGCTGACCACGCCCTCCTGGATCCGGGCGCCGCCGGAGTCGTTGATGCCGACCACCGGGCAGCCGATCTTCATGGCCAGGTCCATCACCTTGACGATCTTCTCGCCGAAGACCTCGCCGAGAGAGCCGCCGAAGACCGTGAAGTCCTGGGCGAAGACACAGACCTGCCGGCCGTCGACGGTGCCGTACCCGGTCACCACGCCGTCCCCGTACGGGCGGGTCCGGTCCAGCCCGAAGTTGGTCGAGCGGTGCCGGGCCAACCCGTCCAGCTCGACGAAGGAACCCGGGTCGAGCAGCAGCTCGATCCGTTCCCGGGCGGTCTTCTTGCCCCGGGCGTGCTGCTTCTCCACCGCCCGGGCCGAGCCGGCGTGCACCGCCTCGTCCACCCGTCGGTCCAGGTCCGCCAGCCGGCCGGCGGTGCTGTGCGGGTCGATGTCGGTGCTGCTCGGCTGCCCAGTCACGTCCGCGATCGTAACGACGGCAGGTCCCCGGGCCACCACCCGGTGGCGCGGCGTGTGCCACAACACCGTCGCGTCGACGCGCCGTATTCCCTGCCCGCCTGCGAACCGCACCAGCTGTCCCGTCTGCGTACCGCACCAGCCGTACCGTCTGCGTACCGCACCAGCCGTACCGTCTGCGTACCGCACCAGCCGTACCGCCGGCCGGTCCGGCTTCCGGTGGCCGGGCCCGTACGCTGGCCTGATGCCGGGATCGCCGTACACCGACCTGGACCGTCCGCCACTCGATGCGCGGCGGCTCCAGCGGGCCCTGATCACGCCGGAGAGTCTCTGGACCCGGCTGGTGCTGCACGACGAGACCGGGTCGACGAACGCCGACGCCGCCGAGGCGGCCCGGGCCGGGGAGCCGGAGGGGCTGGTCGTGGTCGCCGAGCGGCAGACGGCCGGGCGGGGCCGGCGCGGGCGTACCTGGGAGTCGCCGGCCAGGGCCGGGCTCGCGGTCAGCGTGCTGCTCCGGCCCGGGACGGCCCAGCCGGACCGGAACTGGCCGGCAGTACCACCGTCCCGGTACGGCTGGCTGCCGCTGCTGGCCGGCGTGGCGCTGGTGGAGGCGGTCGACCTGCTGGCCGAGCTGGACTCCGCCCTGAAGTGGCCGAACGACCTCCTGGTCTGGTCCGACCCCCGCACCGCCCGTTCTCCGGCAGGACCCGGCTCCGACCTGGGCAGCGCCCGTCTTCCGGTAGGACCCGGCTCCGACCCGGGCGGCGCTCGTCCCGCCGGACGACCTGGGTCCGGCCCGGCCGACGAGCCGGGTGGATCTCCCGCCGACCCTCCGCCGGGCGGGGCGGGGCGCGGCCGGACGGGTGGAGAGGCGAAGGCCGCCGGGATCCTGGCCGAAGGGGTGGCCGAACCCGGTGAGGCCGCGTCGGCGGTGGTGCTCGGCCTGGGTGTGAACGTGACCCTGCGGGCCGACGAGCTGCCGGCCAACCCGACCGGTCTGCCGGCCACCTCCCTGCAACTGGCCGGAGCGGCGGCCACCGACCGCGACCCGCTGCTGCGGGCGCTGTTGCGCGGAATCGACCGCTGGTACGACCGCTGGCGGACCGCCGGTGGCGACGCGCTCGCCTGCGGCCTGCACGAGGCGTACGTGCGCAACTGTGCCACCCTCGGTCGCGACGTGCGGGTGCTGCTGCCGGCCGGAGACGAACTGGTCGGCACCGCCCGCACGATCGACGCGGACGGGCAACTGCTGCTCAGCACCACCACGGCCGACGGCGAACGCCGCATCGCGGCCGGTGACGTCCTGCACCTGCGCTGAACCCGACCCGACCCCGACCGGTCGTCCCGAGCCCGTCCCGGTGCCGCCCGGTCCGGCCGGTCGCCCGTCTGGCCTTTCGTCGTCCCGCCGATCTGTCGTCGTCCCGCCGGCCCGTCGTCGTCCCGCCGCCCGGGAAACTCGGTGAAGAGTCGGTACCGGATACCGCCGTGGTGGCGGGGAACCGCTACGGTCACCGCGGACAAACGGATCTGGACGAGGAGGATGGGGTGGCTTTCCCGGAGGACGTGCTCACATCGGACGAGCATGTCGTAGCGCACCTACACCCGCACTGGAAGGCATTGATCCGCCCGGTCGTGGTGCTGGTACTGGCCGTCGCCGCCGTGGTCGCCGGCTTCGTGCTGCTGCCTGCGGGCGGTGCGGGCACCGTGCTCGGCTACGTGATCGCAGCGGTCGCGCTGGTACTCGCGGTCTGGCTGAGCGTCTGGCCGTACCTGGTCTGGCGCACCACGCACTACCTGTTCACGAACGAGCGGGTGCTGCTGCAGAAGGGCGTCTTCTCCCGCGACCGTCGGGACATCCCGCTCGGTCGGATCAACGACCACTCGATGAACCAGAAGTTCCTCGAACGCCTGCTCGGCTGCGGCACGCTGACCATCGAGTCGGCCGGCGAGCGGGGCCAGTCGGTGCTGGCGGACATCCCGGGCGTGGAGCGGGTGCAGACCATGCTCTACGAGATCGTCGAGGCCAACCACGACAAGCACTCGCTCGGTGACGACGAGATGCGGGAGATCATGGCGGACGTGACCGAGGGCAAGCCGCTGCGCGAGCAGCCGAAATAGCACCCACTGCGCGAGCAGCCGAAGTAGCACACCGATGGGCCCCTGCCGCCACCCGCTCGTGGTCGGCCGGCCAGGGGCCCTTTCCGGAGCCCGGACCCGCCAGCCCGGCACCGGATCAGTCCGGTGGCGCCGGCTCCCGCATGAGGAACCAGCCCCGGAAGCGGGTACGCAGCACCTCGCGTTCCGGCCGGCCCTGGGCGTCCAGCCGGTCCATGCTGGCGGTCAGCGTGACGGTGCCGAAGCCGGGCCGCGCGACCGAGGGCTTGCTGCCGAGTACGGTCAGCCGGGTCGCCAGCCGGTCACCGGCGCGTACCGGGGCGAGCCAGCGCAGCTCCTCCAGCCCTGGCGAGGCGTCCCCGGCCGCCCGCGCCAGCACGTGGTCGACGTAGGCGCGCATGAAGAGACTGACCGTGAAGAAGCCGCTGGCGATCAGCCCGCCGTGATGGCTGCGCCGGGCGAGCTCCTCGTCCACGTGGTACCACTGCGGGTCGAAGCGCCTGGCGAAGTCGACCATCTCCCGCCCGTCCACGACGGTGACGCCGAGGTCGAAGGACCGGCCGGGCGTCAGGTCCTCGAAGAACAGTTCGGCGGGCGCGCCGGTGCCCGAGCGGCTCACCGCGCCGCTTCGCGGGCTGACGAACGCCCCGGAGCGGCGTTCAGTTCGGCGGCGAGTTCGGTCTCCAGCGCGGCGTCGAGGGTCTCGGCGAACTGGACCTCGAGCGGCGCGGCGGAGCCGCCGGCCGGCGCACCGGCGACCCGGCTTCCGGCGCCGTCGCCCGCACCCCGGTTGTCCGGGCTCGCGGCCCGGCCGTCCGGCGCCACGGCCCGGGTGTCCTGAGTCGCGGCCCGGGGGTCGAGGGTGTCACCTCCGGACAGCTCGCTGACCGCCTCGGCGAGTTCGGCGACCGGATCGAGTTCGGCCAGGACCTCGCCGTCCGGTTCCTCCGCCGACCCGGACCCGCTCGTCCTGTGCACCGCACCGCTCCCGGACGGCCCTCCGGACGCCGGACCCGGCGTTCCGCTCGGCCCGAACGCCGCGCCCGGCGACTTCCGGAAGACGAAGGTGCGGTAGGACCAGAACCGGAAGACGGTGGCCAGCCCGACACCGACCGTCTTGGCGACGTTCAGCGCCAGCAGGCCGGTGATCCCGAACCCGTACTTCGCCAGCGCCAGTACGCCCAACTCGATGACCAGCCCGGCTCCGTTGAAGAGGAAGAAGAGCGCGTATTCGCGGCGCATCGCCGACTTCGGCCGGTCCCGGTAGGTCCAGTGCCGATTCATCAGATAGGACGAGATGGTGGCGACGACCGTGGCGATGACGTTCGCCTTCAGTTGCCCGTCGGCGAACACGGTGAGCGCCAGCGCGTTGAACACCGCGTAGTTGATGACGAAGTTCAAACCTCCGACGGCGCCGAATTTCAGCACCTCACGCAGGAACTTCTCCCACCGCTCGGGCAACAGACGGACGAAACGCATTCGACCACCTTAGGGCAGATGCGGCCGCAGGGTGCGCCGGCCGGACGGGGTGGGTCGCCGGTCACTGCCTCTTGTGACTCTGGGTGATCACTTCGGGCGCGTCGGCGGCGGCCGGGCCGACGAAGACGAACCGGCGGTACGACCAGAACCGGAAGAAGGTGCCCATGGCGGCGCCGACGAAGTTGGCCGCGATGTTGTCGGCCAACAGCGACTTGAACACGCCCGGCCAGATGCTGCCGAGCCCGTAGTGGCTGATGGCCAGGCAGGCGAGCCCGATGCCGAGGCCGACCGCGTTGAAGAAGAAGTAGAGCGAGTACTCCCGGGCCATCCCGGAGCGTTCCCGGTGGCGCCAGGTCCAGAACCGGTTGCCGACGAAGGCGACGGTGGCGGCGATGACCGTGGAGAACGTCTTCGCGGTGAGGGTCTCCCAGCCGAGGCTCGCGTTGGCGAAGTTGAACAGCACCAGGTCGACCACGAAAGCCACCCCGCCGACCGTGCCGAACTTGCCCAGCTCATGGATCAGGTGCCCGAAACGGTCCAGAAGGGTGCGAATCAAGCCGCGACGGGTGCCCGGCGCTGAGGGCTGTTCGCCGGTGGCGGTCGAGGACACGGCTTGAGCGTACCGGTTGCCGCCCGACCCCACGGGCCGCTACCGGCGACTCGCGGCCGCGGGGCCGGCGATCCGGCGTGGACGCCGCGCTCCGCCCGGCCCGTCCCGCGCGCTCCGCCCGGTCCGTCCGCCGCGCTCCGCCCGGTCCGTCCGCCGGGTGCCGGCCGGCGGGGCCGGTGCGTGGTGGAGTGCCCGCTGTGACATACGGGTCACCTGGCGTCAATGAATGCTGTGAGGACGCAGTGACGCAATGCGGTTGCGTGGAAGGATTTGCGTGAAACTGCGCGTGGGAGCGGGGAAAGAATCGTCTTGCGGCAGCCCGCCCGCATCTTGTGCAGTTCTTCACAACCAGTCTCGCTGCCCCGGGCGCCGGCTCGGTTTACGCTGACGGAAATCCCAGGCTTTCACTCGGCGACGCGGTCGCCGCCTCTGCGGCACCCGCACGCTCCGTAAACGGTCAGCGTCGACCAAAGGAGAACTGTCATGGCCGCTCCGGCTACTATCCGGGGTCTCGATCAAGCTCCGACAAGGCATCCGAAACTACTCGCCTGGGTCAAAGAGGTAGCCGAACTGACCAGCCCTGACCAGGTCGTCTGGGCGGACGGCTCGGAGGAGGAATGGCGGCGCCTCACCGACGAACTGGTCGACGCCGGCACGCTCGTACGCCTCGATCCGGCGCGCAAGCCGAACTCGTTCTGGGGGCGTACCGATCCCGGGGATGTGGCGCGGGCCGAGGACCGTACCTTCATCTGCTCGGTCGACGAGGCCGATGCCGGGCCCACCAACAACTGGATGGCCCCGGCCGAGATGAAGCGCGTCATGACCGACCTCTACCGGGGTTCGATGCGCGGTCGCACCATGTACGTCATTCCGTTCTGCATGGGCCCGCTCGAGGCGGAACAGCCGATGTTCGGCGTCGAGATAACCGACAGCCCGTACGTCGTCGCCTCCATGCGCATCATGACCCGGATGGGCACGGCGGTGCTGGCCGGGATGGGCGAGGACGCGGACTTCGTGCACGCGCTGCACTCGGTCGGCGCGCCACTGGAGCCCGGCCAGCCGGACGTGCCGTGGCCGTGCAACGACACCAAGTACATCTCGCATTTCCCGGAGACCCGGGAGATCTGGTCCTACGGCTCCGGCTACGGCGGCAACTCGCTGCTCGGCAAGAAGTGCTACTCGCTGCGGATCGCCAGCGTGATGGCCCGGGACGAGGGCTGGCTCGCCGAGCACATGCTCATCATGAAGCTGACCTCACCGGAGGGGACGGTGAAGTACATCGCCGGCGCCTTCCCGTCGGCCTGCGGCAAGACCAACCTCGCCATGCTGGAGCCGACGATCCCCGGCTGGAAGGTCGAGACGATCGGCGACGACATCGCCTGGATGAAGTTCGGTCCCGACGGCCGGCTCTACGCGGTCAACCCGGAGTACGGCCTCTTCGGTGTCGCGCCCGGCACCGGCTGGAAGACCAACGCGAACGCGATGCGCACCATCGACCTCGGCAACTCCATCTTCACGAACGTGGGGCTGACCGACGACGGCGACATCTGGTGGGAGGGGATGAGCGAGCCGCCGGCCCACCTCATCGACTGGAAGGGCCGGGACTGGACGCCGGAGAGCGGCGAACTCTCCTCGCACGCCAACAGCCGGTTCTGCACCCCGCTGTTGCAGTGCCCGATCGTGGCCGACGAGTTCAACGACCCGAACGGCGTACCGATCGACGCGATCCTGTTCGGCGGGCGGCGCAAGGACACCATCCCGCTGGTCACCGAGGCCCGGGACTGGGTGCACGGCGTCTACATGGGAGCGACCCTCTCCTCGGAGACCACCGCCGCCGCCTCCGGCGAGGTCGGCGTGGTGCGCCGGGACCCGATGGCGATGCTGCCGTTCATCGGCTACCACGGCGGGGACTACTTCCGGCACTGGATCGAGATGGGCAAGGGCACCGACGGCGACGAGTCGAAGCTGCCGAAGATCTACTACGTCAACTGGTTCCGCAAGAACGCCGACGGCGACTTCATCTGGCCCGGCTTCGGGGAGAACTCCCGGGTGCTCAAGTGGATCGTCGAGCGCATGGAGGGCCGGGGCGACGCGGTCGAGACCCCGGTCGGCTTCGTACCGGCGCCGGACGCCCTCGACGTCGACGGCCTGGACATGAGCCCGGAGGATCTGCGGATCGCCACCCGGGTCGACGTTCAGGAGTGGCGCGACGAACTGCCGATGATCACCGAGTGGTTCGAGAAGTTCGGCGACAAGCTCCCCGGCGTGCTCTGGGCGGAACTGGACGCGCTCCGGGCCCGCCTCGACGACGAGGCCGTCCGGGTCGGCGCCGACCAGCCCCGCTGAGGTGTAAGGAAGGGCCCCTTCTACAACAGAAAACGATAATCGGGGGCCCTTCCTTACCGGGCGGGTGTGCGGGTGGTCCGTACCGGGCATCATCGACGGCATGACGACGGCCGCCGCGACCGAGGTCCGGCGGCCGTCCGCCGTCCGCGTGCTGACCTGGTTGCTCGCCGCGACCGCCGCGGCCACCGTCGTGGTCGACGCGCTCAACTGGTGGTACGCCGACGAGCGCGGCTTCGGCCTGGCGGTACGCAGCGGCTGGGCGCTGCTGCGCACCCTCGGCTTCCTGATCCTGATCCGGCACGTCCGGCGGGGCCGGGCCGGTGCCCGCCCGTTCGGGCTGATCCTTGCGGTGACCACGGTCTTCGCGGTCGGCCGGCTGATCGTGCCCCGGGACGGCGTACCGGCACTGCCCGGGGCGCTCGGCTTCGCCGTACTGGCCGTACTCTGCGTCGCCGTCGTCGGGCTGCTCTACCGGTCGACGGCGTTGCGGGACTTTCTGGTCCGGCACCCGAACCGGCTGGTGATCGATCGTCAGGGCATCTCCTGGCGGGAGGTCGCCCCGCGCCGGCCGCCGGTCGCGGGCTGGCTGCTCACCGCCCGGGTGGCGGCGTTCACGTACGGGCCGCTGACCCTGGTGCCCTGCCTGGTGGCAATCGGCACGATCCTCGACGGCCAACTGCTCGCGGTGCCTACCGTGGTGCTGTGGTTCGGCATCGGCATCGGAGTCAGCCACGCGGTGCTGTTCTGCACCTTCTTCCTGCTCCGCGGCAAGGCGTGGGCGGGCATCCTGCTGGTGCTGGTCAGCGTGGCGGTGGTCGCGGTGGACCTGGCGTTCTGCTGGCTGCTGCTCGGGGTGGACGGGCTGGTCCGGGACGGCGTACCGCTGCTGGTGGCCGCCGGGCTGACCCTGTACGCGCTGCGCCGGGCCAATTCCGTGGCTCCGGCAACAGCGGCGGGCTGAGTCAGGATCGGTTATTTTCGAGTGCCGGCGGTATAGCGCCTCTTCCTGAAGGTTGATCGTGTAATCCGTCGGTTCCCGGTACCTTTCGGGCAGGCTGTCTCCTGACGCGTCGAGCTGTGGGAGGTGGTGGCTGGTGAGTAGACGGCCGGAGGTGTTCGTCCGGCAGGTGTCGATGCCCGAGGGTCAGCGGTTGCAGCGGATCACCAGGACGGCGAAGGACCCTGGATCTGCGTCATCGCCCGGTGCGACCCCCGTTTCCTCGGCCGGCCATTCTCCTGCTGGTCGCTTGCTGCTCGGGGTCGAGGCCCGGCTGCTCGGTCACAGCGGGATCCGGGTGGTGGCCCAGGTCGCTGGCGTCAGCGAGACCACGGTCCGTCGGGGCGTGTCCGAGCTGGAGGTCGGCGCCGAACCGATGCCGGTTGGGCGCGTCCGTCGGGTCGGCGGCGGCCTCAGCCGCGCTGAGGAGCGTGATCCAGGTTTGGTGCCGGCGTTGCTCGGGCTGGACGAGCGGGGCGACCCGTGCTCTCCGTTGCCGTGGACGACAAAATCGCTGCGTAACCTGGCCGCCGCCGGGGCGGAGGAAGGGATCGCCATGCGACACCTGCTCCTTCCCGGACGAGGCCGAAGCACCATCCCGAGTGCTCCAGCTCCGGGAGTTGGGAATCGGGGACCGGCCCGTTCCGGAGTTCGACGACTTCGCGCGCGAACTGGCGACGCTCGTCGGCGAAGCTATGCATTGGTCAACCTTATCGACGCGAACCGGCATTACTTCGCGGGGCTTACAGTGCCGTGGCCGACACCACCGTGGAACTGCCAACCTCGGCCACGGTATTGCCCCAGCCCGGCCGGGAGATGGCTCGTGACCACGGTTACTGCCCGCACGTGATCGTACGGCGCCGGGCGTTGGTTCTCGAAGATGTCCGTGATTTCCTGCGGTTCGCCGGAAAACCCGTAGTCGACGAGATCGGAATCCATACCTACCTCGGAGCACCGTTGATTGATCGACCGCACCGGTACGGCGCCGGGAACGATCTGCGTGGTGGACCCGGATCCGCAACCGTGGGGCCGCGAGGAACTGAAGATTGTCAAGTCGATGGCCGCTCGCCTGGTGCAACGGATCGAGCGGTCGGAGATCAGCGTCACGGGCTGAGGCGCCCTGCGGACTCCCGACATACCAGCCCGCTTCGACGCCGGCCGCCGGCATCGACATACCGTAATGCTCACCCCGCCGGGGGCGCCCAGGACTAACGCCCAACCGAACGCTGGGGGGCGGATCAGCCTCGGCTCGGGCAGGCCGGACCGACTGGACGAATGCGCGGATGAGCAACTGCCGTACGGCTGCATTGCCGGGCTCGCCCCGATACTAGGCTTCCAGGGTCGGCCGGCTCTTCGTATAATGCCGCTGGGGATAAGGGGCTGGACGGCATTTTGACCGCGAGTAGGTCCGAATGCCGGTCGGGAGGAACAGATGATCCGGATTCTGATCGCGGAGGACGTGCGCATCCTGCGGGAAACGCTGGTCGCGGTGCTGCGGCTGGAGGACGACTTCGATGTGGTCGCAGCGGCCGCCTCCGGCAACGAGATCGTTCCCGCCGCGCTCCAGCACCGCCCGGACGTCGCGGTCCTGGACATTGACCTGCCGGGTGTTGACGGGCTCACTGCCGCGGCCGAGCTGCGCCAGCGGCTGCCGGAGTGCCGCATACTGATCCTGACCGGGCTGGGTAAGCCTGGTAACCTGCGCCGCGCCGTGGCCGCCCGCGTAAACGGGTTCATGATCAAGGACGCCCCAGCCCAACAGTTGATCAACGCGGTCCGGCGGGTGGCCGTCGGGGAACGGGTGGTCGATCCGCAGTTGGCGCTGGCAGCCCTGGAGATGCCCGACAACCCGCTGTCACCGCGGGAGGCCGAGATCCTCAAGCGGCATGCGGCCGGCGCGTCGGCCGCCGACGTCGCTGCGGAAATGCACCTGTCCTATGGCACGGTGCGCAACTACCTGGCGTCGGCCGTGACCAAGCTGGGCGCGCGCAATCGGGTGGACGCCGCTCACATCGCAGCCGAGGCCGGCTGGCTGTAGGCAACCCGGAAGCCGCGGGACAGGCGGCAGTGCGCTGGATGGCGATGTGCAGAATGCATGCCCGCGCCTGCGATAACCACACGGTGGCCTGGTGCCGGCGGCGCTGGCACGCGGCAATTCGCCCAGCTCGAGACTGTGCCGATGCCTACCCGAGTACTGATCGCCGAGGATGTCGAGATCCTCCGCGACACGCTGGTCGCCCTTCTGAAATTGGGAGGGCGACCTGGAGGTGGTCGCCAAGCTGGCCTCCGGCGACCGCCTCGTGCCGGAGGCATTGGAAAGTCATCCGGACGTGGCATTGCTGGACATCGACCTGTCAGGCACCGACGGGCTCACCGCCGCCGCGGAGCTTTGCGAACAGCTGCCGGCCTGCCGCGTCCTGATCTTGACCGGCCTGGCCACCCCCGATAGCTGCGGCCGGGCACTGGCCGCCGGAGTGTCAGGGTTCCTGGTCAAGGGCGTTCCCGCCGACGACGTCATCGACGCTGTGCGGAGGGTCGCCCGCGGCGATCGGGTGTTCGCCGAACAGCCCTGCTGACGCCGACGGCAACGGCAACCGCACGGTCAGTTCGAAGCGGCCGTCCGCGGCATGCACGGCCAGGCGGCCGCCGACGGCGACGGCGCGGGCGGACAGGCTGGCCAGCCCGCGCCCGCCGGGCCGTCGCTGTGAATTTCGTTCACCTACCTGTTGCAACGGGTGGTTCTGGGGTTCGTCGCTGGCGCTGTCAGGGCTGCCATCGTTGGTCACCTGAAGGCGGGCGGTACCCTCGTCGACCGTCAGCTCGATCTCACACCACGTTGCCCTGGCGTGACGGAGGACGTTGGTCACCGCCTCCCGAAGCACGGTGGCGAGGACCGCGTCGACCTCCGTAGACAGCTGCGCGTCCGACGGACCAGCGCGGACCACGGCGTCCACACCGGCGGAGGCGAGCACCTCAGCGGCGGAGTCCAGCTCGGCGCGGAGGGAGAGGCGGCGCTCGTCGGCGGTGACAGCCAGGACGTCTGCGCGTGCCTGCACGGCCAGGCGCACCAGCGCGTGCAGCTCCTCGCGCGCCCTGGCGTCGTCGCGGCCGACCAGCCGCCCGGCCAGGTCGCTCTTGAGCGCCACCGCCGACAGGCCCAGTCCGAGCAGGTCGTGGGTGTCCTGGGCGACCCGCAGCCGCTCCCGCACGCCGGCCATGTGCGCGAGTTCCCGGCGCGCCTCGTCGAGCTCCACCGCCATGCCCGTCAGACGCGACAGCCCGTATACGATCAGGCCGGTGGTCACCGTCACCAGCAGCGTGTAGGCGAAGTCGGCGGCATCCATGCCCGGTAGGACGACCACGTGCGCCGCGATCGCCGCCTGGATGCCCGCGAAGGTCATCCATCGCCAGTAGCGGGGCAGCAGCAGCAGCGCCGAGCCCGCGACGAACCCGCCCAGGCCGTGGATGGCCGAGTGCAGGACCGGAAAGAATCCCAGCGCGGTCAGGAAAAACTGTGCGGCCAGCGTCCAGGCCCAGCCGCGCGGGCGGGCGCGCTCCCGCCACGCCGTGGAGTGGTATAGCTGAAGCGCCGCGAGCGCGACGATGGCCGCCACCGAGGCCGCCGCGACCCGCGCGCTGGCGCGGCCGGCGACGGCGTCCACGATGAGCTGGGCGGACAACGTGACCAGCACCAGTGCGAGTACCAGCCGCGCCAGCCGGGGCGCCAGGGTGGGCTCCGCTCCGCTCTCATGCCCCGTACCCGTCTCCTGCCTTGGCTCGCGCCGGTCGTCTGCCACCATCAGCCGGACCTGATCAAGAGCCTGCCGCGCGCTGCCGGCCGCCTCGGTGAGTTGGGCGCGGGCCTCGTCCGGCGCGCGGGCCAGCGCCGCCAGGGCGGCCCGGGCGCGCACCGTCGCGGTGTCCAGCCGGTCACCGATGGCCGCGCGCAGGCGCTCGGCCGCACGCAGCCGCTCCCGGGCGACGGTCAGCGCCGCCAGCTCGGTCCGGGCCGTGTGCAGTTCGTTGACCAGGCCAGCCATCCGGACCAGCCCAAACAGCGCCACGCCGGTGTAGACCGGGACGACGAAGATCAGCAGGTTCTCCGGTATCCCCGGAAGGTAGGGGAGGCCGACAAGGGCGACGCGCAGCATCCCCTCGGCGGCCAGCGCTACGCCGAACAGGAGCCACGAGACCCGCGCCGCCACCGTCAGCAGCAGTAGCCCACCCAGGAGCCCGGGAAAACCGATGACCCAGTCGTCCCCGAAGGCTGCGAAGGGCAGGTAGGTCAGGAGCGCCTGCGTGGCCAGCAGCCAGTTGCGGTAGCGCACCCACAGGGACCGGCCGCGCGGCACGGCGTACAACAGCGGCAGCGCGAATGCCGCGACCGCCACCGCCCCTGCGGCCGGCCCTGCCCAGTAGGCCGCGATGCTCGCCCCTGCGGGCAGCGCCGCGCAGAGGAAGGCCGTGGCGAACGCCCAGGCGTGCCGGGGTGCCGCCACAGCGGGCTGCTCATCCGCGTCCATTCGCCTCCTCGCCGAATACGTACGGGCACTTCAGGTGATCACGATAGGCCGCCTGCACTCGGTGGCGCGCGGGGGCAATTGTGCAGAGTGCATCCCAGGAGGTGTGCGAAACCCATACGGAGGTCGTTACTGGCGGCACTGGTCGCTTTCCCCCAGGCAGATGAGACTTCACTGCGTCACGCCGCACCTGAAGCCCGGACCTCGCCGGTCCCGGCCGGAGATCCCGGAGGCCAGCATGCAGAGCACCGAGCAGCTCACCCATACCGAGCAGCTCACCCATCAGGAGCACACCACCGGGTTCGGACATCACACCGGAAGGCGCCGACGCTGGGGACACTTCGTCCTTCACTATCTGGAAATGGTTGCTGCGATGGTGGTCGGCATGTTCGTCCTCGGAGGGGTGCTTCGCGCGGTACTCGCCGCCATGGGCGTGGACTACTCCATGGCGCGCGCCCCGGAGCTGGTGATCCTGGAGATGGGATTCACCATGGCGCTGGGGATGGCCGCCTGGATGCGCTACCGGCGTCACGGCTGGGCGAGCATCCTTGAGATGAGCGCCGCCATGCTCGTGCCAGCGGTCGCCGTGCTCCCGCCGGTGTGGCTGGACGTCCTGGACAGCGGGACGGCAATGGCCCTGGAGCACGTGACAATGTTTCCGCTCATGCTGGCCGTGATGCTGCGGCGGCGCGACGAGTACGCGGCCGCCCACGGCGGGAGCCGCCGGGTCGTGCGGATGCTCGGCCGCGGCCTGTTCGTCCTGCTCGCCTTTCTCCTCGTCCCGGCCGCCGTGGCCACCGCCGGCTCCATCGGCTACGAGCGAAGCCGATACACGCAGCCCGAGGCCACCACCACGGCCGCCGCGGCAGTTGCCGCCGCGAGACCGCTGGCACACGACGCCAGCAAGCCGACCGCCGTGGTGGTCGTCGGAAGCAGCGGCGCCAACATCGCCGACACGCTGGTCCCGTACGAGGTCCTGGCCACCACGGGAGCGTTCAACGTCTACACCGTTGCGGCCGAACGCCGCCCGGTGCCCCTGCTCGGCGGGCTGGACCTCGTCCCTGACCTCAGCTTTGCGCAATTGGACCAGCAGTTGGGCGGTTCGGCCCCGGACGTCACCATCGTGCCGGACATGCCGGACTCCGAGTCCAGCGACGCCGCGGTGACCGCGTGGTTGCGGGACACCGCGAGCGACGGGCTGCTGCTGAGCGTATGCACCGGTGCACGGCTGCTCGCCGAAGCCGGGCTGCTGGACGGCCGCGACGCGACGTCGCACTGGTTCAGGCTCGACGAGCTCCAGCAGAACCATCCCGAGGTGAACTGGCAGCGCGGCATCCGCTACATCGACGACGGTGACGTGATCAGCACCGGCGGATTGTTGTCCTCCGTCGACGGGGCACTCCGGGTCGTCGAGCGGCTCGTGGACGCCGACGCCGCCGCGGCGGCCGCCCGGGCCGTTGGTTGGGAGTCTTACTCCCCTGGCAACGCCGCGACGCTCCCCCGGTCGCAGCTGGCCCCCGCCGACGCCATCACGCACCTGCTCAACCTCGGCTTTCGTGCGAACGTCACCACCGTCGGTGTGGTGCTCACCGAGGGGGTCGGCGAAATCGAGTTGGCCTCGGCGTTCGCCCCGTACGCCGAGGTCAAGTCTGCCCGGACCCTCGCAATCGCGGCACATGGCGACAGCGTCCGCTCCCGCCACGGCCTGACGTTCGTCCCACGGGCCGACCTGGCCGCCGCGAGCCGCGTCGACCGGCTACTGGTCCCTGGCGCCGGCATCGCGGCCAGCCCCGCCCCCGATGTCGCCGCCGCCGCCCGCCGCGCCGACGTGCCCATGCAGTACCTGCACCAACAGTCGGGCTTCGCGTTCGACGCGACCCTACGGGACATGGCCCGCACCATGGACGTGCCCACGGCCCGGTGGAGCGCCAAGATTCTGGAGTACCGCACCGCCGAACTCGGGATGTCCGGTTCGGGGGTGCCGTGGATGCTCGGGCTGAGCCCGCTCCTCTTCGGCCTGGCCGGTCTGGCCGCCGCCCTCGGCACCGTGCGGCTGGCACGCTGCCGCACCCGCACCCGCCGGTCCTGACTCCCTTACACACCGCTGAGGCCCGCTGTCCACACCCATCGTCCGGGAGCGAACAGCGGCCTCAGCGGTTGGGCTCGCCACGCCGGCGCAGGTCGTACGCCATGCCGCTCAAGGTACCCGAAGGCGCTCTCGTCCGTCGTAGTCCTCAGGAACCCGCGTACCGTCGTTGTGTCGACACCTTTCGGCAGAACGTCCGGCGACTGGTCGCCGCAGCGAGAAGTCGTCACCGGGTGGCTCGGCACTTCTCGTTCCCGCTGAACGGGGGAGGCTGGTCGACCGCCAACGGTGCCAGCGTCGTGCACGCGCTTGCGAACCTCACGCCAGGAGTCCGGACGCCTATCGACATGGTGTCCGGGCTCCTGGCGCTGAATGCGGTGCCTTATGGGGATGGGCACCCTGCTGGGATCAGGCGGTTCCCATGACGATGGTTTGACCGCGCACCGTCGAGGCGTCGCGGTACTCGATGACACCCAGGTAGCGGGTCGCCGCAGTCAGCCCCGACCAGCTGGCCGTCAGGCTCACCTGCTCTCCGATGGTCACGGCGGCCTCGGGCGGGGTGATGGTCAGGTTGCCCGCTGCGCTGGGCGAAACCACGAAGGCGTTCAACAGCACGTCCTGCTCGGTCACGCCGGGAGCGGTGGCGTACTGCACCAGGTAAACGTCGTAGGTGCCCGCCGTGGTGGTCATGAACGACTCTTCCGAACTGCTGCCGCCGCTGCTGGCCACACGGACGCCATCTTTGTATATGTGCAGATCGATGTCCGCGCCGTCCGGATAGTCACCGTCAAAGGTGGCGAACCGGGCCAGCTTGCTTCCGGCGGGAACGGTGACGGTCACCTTACCCACCGCCGGCCCCTCCGCGGGGTTCGTGACGTTGAAGGCGGTCTCCCTGCCCACCAAGTGCTTGGTGGTGACCGCCGATGGCACGAGGCCGCTGACGTTGGCCGTCAGCGTGCCGGTGAAGCCAGCGCGCACCGAGACCTCGGCGGAGCCGCTGGGTCCGGTGAGGGCTACCCTGGCCGGCGCGATGATCGGGACCGCCCGCAGCGCGATGGGGCTGCGTACCCTGTGGCCATCGTTGTCCAGCCAGGTGAGCGAGCCGAAGGACCAGGAGCCGTAGGCAGCGGTCGTGCGGGTGATCTCCACCGTGTACGTCGCCGTCCGATCCGGCCGCACGAGCAGCGTCGACGGGGTGACCCGCACCGTGTGGCCCTCGGGAGCCTCGATCTTCGACACGTACGTGCCCATCTTGCCGGTGGTGTTACGCACCGTACGCGTGATGGTCTGCTTGCCGGTCAGGTCGCCGACCGCGATCGAGGGGTAGTTGAGAGCGCTCGGATCGATCGAGCCGTAGTCGGCGCAGTCATTGTTGCCGATCACCAACTGCTCACCGGTGCCGCAGACGAACCGCGCCCAGTCCAGCGGCCCGGAGTCGTATGCCAGACCCGGGTCGAACACGTCAACCGGGCGGACGAACCCGGCTCCGTAGTCGAACGGGGTCGCCGCGACGCCACCGACGCGTTGGAAAGCCGCCCCGGTGTTGTCCACCTGACTCGCCGTGGTCATGATCGCAGACTTGACCATCATTGGCGTCCAGGTCGGGTTCTTCTGCTTGACCAAGGCGGCGATGCCGGCGATGTGCGGGCTCGCCATCGACGTCCCGGAGTACGACGCGAAGTTCTCACCGGCGTTGCCGCCCGGTGCCACCGCGGCGATCACGTCAACGCCCGGCGCCATGATATCCGGCTTGAGCAGGTCACCGCCGGCGGCGATGGCCGGACCCGCCGAGGAGTTACTCGCGATCTGCGGTGCGCGCAGCGTCTTCTGCGCCGCTGCTGCCATCGATGCCGTCGGGTTGGCGGTGCCAGCGAGATAGGCCCGGATAGCCACGCCCTCGGCCGTGCCGACGTGGACGGTCGGCACGACGTGGATATCGGCGTCGATCGTATTGTCCGTCGGGTTGTACATGATCATGCCTACGCCGCCAGCCTGCTTGACCGCGCGACTCTTGTCGGTACGGCCGATGTTTTGTCCCCCGCGGGCGCAAAGCACGACCGTGCCGGCCACCTTGGCCGGATCGAGGGAGCCGATCCTGCAGAACTCCGCGTCCGTGACCGGCGTACCGGGGGCCGGCACGCTGACCGAGTCGACCAGCGGGGTCGGCGGCAACGCGTCGCCGAAGCCAGCCGAGGTGTACGTGGTGCCGTCGCCCAGCGTCACCGACTTCTCGAAGGTGCGACCGTGGGTTCCCGACGCCGTCGTGGTGACCCAGGGGGCGGTTTTTCCGACCGTGCCGGCGCGCGGACCGGTGTTGCCGGCCGAGGTCGCGACGAAGACGCCAGCCGCGGCTGCGTTGTAGAAGGCCAACTGGACGACGTCAGTCACCGTGTCCGAGGGGCCGCTGATCGAGAAGTTGAGGACATCGACACCGTCGGCCACCGCGTCGTCGATCGCCGCGACCTCCTCGAGGAGGCCACAGCCGCCGCCCCCGCCGGACTCCTGCCAACAGGCCTTGTACGCCGCGATCCGCGCCGCCGGTGCGATACCGCTGATCCTGCCTACGGTCACGCCGCCGACGGCGGCGGTGACGCCGTTGTTGCCGGCCGCGATGCTCGTCGTGTGCGAGCCGTGTCCGTTGTAGTCGCGCGGTGACTCGAACTCCGCGTCGATGGGCCGGTTGCCGAACTTGTAGTAGCGGGCCCCAATAATCTTGTTCGTGCACCGCACCGGCGCTTCCGGGGCGTCGACACACTCCCCGGTCCACTTCTTGGCGATGATGTCGACGTCGGGGCGCGGCTCGGGCAACGGCGCGAAGCTGGGGTTGTCGGATGAGATTCCGCTGTCCACGATGCCGACGATCATCCCCTCGCCGGCCCGCGAGACGTCGCCGAACTGCCGGGCCCAGGTGCCGTTCGGGCCGTCCAAACCGAGAAAGGTCGGCGTGTGACTGGTGTCGAGTGGGGAGAACTCCTGCTTCCAAAGCTTCCACACCCCGGGAGTGCGGCTTAGTCGCGCGACCTCAACGCCACTCAGTTCCGCTGCGACGCCGTTGATGACGACGTCGTACTCGGCGACAACCTTCCTGTTATCAACCTTCGCTTCGCGAAGCACCTGGGCGCGCCCCGCCCGGATGTGATCGCGGTAGGCTGAGTAGCTTTCGGACCTGCGGTTGAGCTTTTCCCCGCCGGAGGGCCTGGTCGCGGCGATGCCGCTGACTCCGCCGGTGTAGGTCGCGATCGGTGGGCTCTCGAACTGCACCAGGTAGAGACCGGTCGCCGCGGAGGCCGATGGGGCGGCGTTCGCCAGGCTTCCTCCTCCCGTCATCGCGAGCACGGTGACAGCCATGGTCGCGATCGAGAGAGCCGGACGCCGGAGCCTGGCCCGGGGTGAGAATGACAATGTCAACCTCCGTTACGTGCGGCCCGTGCGGTCCAGCCAGGAGGCTCCGCGCTATTCGACGAATCCCTAGCACCTGGACGAGACGCACCATGTCCGCAATCCATAGACAAACACCGGCAACCTAGGCCCCCCGGTCTTCATCTCTGCTTCACGGCGGATGCACCGACATGACGCGCCAGGTGTGTCGTGTCTGGCCTTCAGGGCGTACGCCTCCTACCAGCCGTCGACCGTCTCCCGTGGCTGCCCGTCGACCGTGAAAAGCCCCTTCGACCCGCGGCCTTCCATCGTGGATGCCGGAGACGGGCGCGACCAGACTGCGGGCATAGAACGCCTGCGCGCGGAAGCAGGACACCGCACAGGGCATCTTCCTACGGGTACGCCCGGCCGGACACCGCGTGGCGCGTGACATCGACGGCACCTTGTCCGAGCGATGGCCGATCGCCCAATGGCCCGACGACCAGCTCGAGCCAGTCAAGTACCGGCTGTCCAGCCTGTCCGCCACTACCAGCCACGCCGACCTGGTCCACTACGGCAAGACCCGCTGGCGCATCGAACACGACTGCCGCGAACTCAAGACCGGCCTCGGCCTGGACCACTTCGAAGGGCGCTCCTTCACCGGCTGGCACCGCCGCGTCACCCTCGTCACCGCCGCGCACCTGTTCATCACCGGACTGCGCCTGGACCCAAAAGCGGCTGCGCCGGCCTGACCCTTCACACGGTCATCCGCGAGCTACAACGACTCCTCGCGACCTGGAACCGGCGCCTGCCTCAGGTGCCACCAACCCGTGAAACCGTACATCGCGACAAACGCCACAGAACCTGGCGAACTATCACTAGTCGTCTGTGGCATCAGGGCGGATGCCTACGTCAGGCCTCGGTCCAGACGATCCGAACGTCACGATTGCCGTCGTTTGAACGGTTGGAGAGCGGCTCCGAAACGTGCGTGAACGTCGGCGTTCGGGGACCCGGCGACCGAGGATCGTCTCCCCCGTCGCCGTTGCTGTCGACGCGGCGGTGGAATCCTCGATGGCACCTTCAGACAGACCTTCCGGCATTGATGTCGCCTCCCCGACATGGACGTTGCGTGAAGAGCTGATTACGAAGAGGGTTTCAATTCCAGCGGAATCCGGTGCCGTTGGTATCTCATGCCAATAGTCGGTGAGCATTACGTGAGGCGGATCATGATGGGCGATGATGCGCGACACTATGGTGGGGACTCCGAGCAGATCGACGAGGGCGTCGCAGATTGGGCCAATCCCCCCTCCGCAGGCATTTCGTTTCTGACCTGGCTGGCCATCGGGGTACTCCTGGGGGTGGCCATAGTTGGGTTACCGCCCGGTTTGGGATTATTTGCCGATATCACCTGCCGGACGGTCGCGATTGCCGGCATCGTGGCACTGCTGGTCTTACATACGCGGATTCGCTACTATTTGCCGCAGATGAAGTCACACCGCAACACCAAAGTGACCGAACTCCCGGATTATCAAGTAAACATCCTGCAACGAAGTGCAGGTCGTCGTGGTGGCATGTTGAATCCGGAGATCGCCGGTGCCGGACAGGCGCGCGCCTTCACCTTCTCCGTCATCTACCCAGCCAACGTCCGGCAACGGATCACTGAGCGGTACGAACTCAGCCAGCGGACGCTCGTGCAGCGCGTCACTATCGACGTCCAGTTGCCGGAAAGCACCGTCCGGCAGCTACTCGGGGACCGGGGAGCGACGGGAGCCAAGACGACCAGCCGGGGGTCGGCGGTGCACGGCTCGCCGGGGGCGACCGGCGCGGCATCAGACGCAGGGGGTACCCGAGCTCACGGAGCGGCGAGCACGGATTCGCCGCACGGAGCTCCCGTCGTACTGTTTCCGGTCCTTGTCCCGCCCAAGGGGGACATGGTGGACGACCTCCGTGTGAGCGCTGCGGATGGAAGCGCGCTACCCGTTCTCTCCTACCGGCAGTATCTCCAACTGGTGGCCCGAGTACTGCGAACACTGCTCGCCATCGCGCACAGCCAGGACCTCTCGCCGGCCTCCCACCCGAATGCGTACGATGCAGAGCATCTGGCTCTGCGGGCCATCATGCGCCGGGCCGACGGAAAAGAACCGGACGACTCGGGCATCCAGGCGGTACGGCATCTAGCCGGATTACCCTCGCGTGAGGGCGAGCGGGTGTCGAACCTCGCGGCGCATCAACTCGCGGTGCAACTGGTCCAGAAGCTCACCTCACACTACGCGATCGTCGCGGCTGTGCCGTGTCCGTCAGATGGACGGTTCGTGATCTCCTACCAACGCCTGATCACCCCGTCGCTGGAACTCGCCGTCCGACGGAATAGAGGTTGGTTGACCTGGGCGAAGGAGCGCGCCCGATTCGTCCTGGGCTCACGACCGGTTGACTTCAGTATCTCGCTCGACAACGCCTGTACCAGTCAAAGCTACCATTTGGTGGTGGACGGCCAGGAGGGTGTCTTCCTTGGCGCGCAGGGAGCACCGACACTTCTAGGTTATTTCGACACACATTGGAGGCGCATAAAGGAGAGTCGGAAGTCCGGGCCCCCTCGAGAAATTCCGCCACCTCCTTACTTTCGGTTTCGAAGGCGCGGTGGTCAGCGGTACGCCCACTTCTATTCGAGATTTTTTCCCGAACCAATTGAAGGCCTTGATGGCGGGGACAAAATTCCGCACGTCCGCTTCCGTTTCTACGAGACCCCGCCCGGTTCGGTTTTTCGCGCGGTAATCACCGGATCGGCTGCGGCGCTGCTAATTTGGTTAATCGGATTTGTCGCCTCGCGACGTCCCGATCCCGGTACGGACGTACCTGCCTTCCTTCTGGTTTTTCCGGCGCTCGCGGCTGCATGGCTCGGCTTCGACGGGCCGCCGCGACGCCTTCTGGAAGGGACGTTGGCGGCACGACTCTCGCTTCTGACTACCGTTCTTGCATCTGTGTCCGCCAGTGGCCTTTTTATGATGTTCAAAGCCAACCTGCCATACTTTCGCTGGAGGAATCCGCTGGACATCCACGTCTTGGGTATTGAATCTATGGCATGGAGCGCCTTGACTCTTGTGGCTATCGTGAACGCCATGTCTATCGGCTACATATATTTGGCCCATACGTGGGAGTTTCTTCACCTGTCCAACCGATCGAATGGTTTAGGTGGTGGGGCACAAGAGCACAGCTAGGTTGATCACGTTATGCCCTGCTATGGTACCAGATATGTCGCATCAAAATTGCCTGGTTGTCAGCAGCAACGAGCTCACCGGAGGGTTGCGGTGCCGAGATCGGAAGTAGTAGAACCGAGGCAAGGATCCAAGCTGGTCTCACGAAGTGGTGTCAAGAACATGATAATTGATTCGACTTACCACGTCTCGCCTCATGACTGGCCCGCCGGTGCGCGGGAAACGGATCTTACCCCTGAACAGGCCAACGATGTGCTCAATGAATTCGATACCTACTATCCGATAGCGGTGCGAGGTCTTGCCACGGTGGTCGTTCCGAAACCGGCAGATGGAGAATGATCTCGTGACTCGTCGGGTCGCAACCGGGCGAGCCCTGCGCGGTTCGGACGAGACGCGATCGGGAGCAAGGCCCGATTTCACGCCCAGAGACTGAGGCGGCGGTGGAGACCGTCGACGTGGCGGTGGTGGGCGCCGGGCCGGCCGGGGCCAGCGCCGCGCTGGCGGCCCGGCGGGCGGGCGCCCGGGTGGTGCTGCTGGACCGGGCCGATTTTCCCCGGGACAAGCCGTGCGGGGACGGGATCGCCGCGCACGCGCTCGACGTACTCGCGGAACTGGGTGTTCCGGACGCGGTGGCCGGCTATCGGGCGGTGCCGGCGCTGCGGCTGGTGGCGCCCGGTGGCGGGCAGGTGGCGCGGCGGCTGCCCCGACCGGCGTACACGGTGCCCCGGCGGGTCTTCGACGCCCGGCTGGTCGCGGCGGCCCGCTCGGCCGGCGCGGAGCTGCGCCGGCACACCGTCCGCCGGGTGCGGCGCTCCGGCGACCTGGTGGTGCTCGACGGTGTCCTCGCCGCCCGTGCCGTGGTCGGCGCCGACGGCGCCGGTTCGGTGGTTCGGCGGGCGCTCGGGCACGGCGCCAACCCGGACGGGCACCTGGCACTGGCCATCCGGGGGTACGCCCCGGACGCCGCCGGCCCGGCCGAGCAGCGGATCGTCACCTCGGCCGCGCACTGGCCGGGCTACGCCTGGTCGTTCCCGATCGGCGACGGCCGGGCGAACGTCGGGTACGGCGAGGTGCTGGCCGGCCGCCCGCTGCGCCGGACCGAGCTGCTGGACCGGCTGGCGGTGCTGCTGCCCGAGGTCGACCCGGCGGCCGTCACCGAGGTGCGGGGGCACCACCTGCCGCTCTCCACCCGCCGGCCGGCGCCGGGCCGGGGCCGGATCGTGCTGGCCGGTGACGCGTTGTCGCTGGTCAACCCGTTCACCGGCGAGGGGATCTTCTACGCGGTACTCTCCGGGGCGCTGGCCGGGGCGGCTGCCGCCACGGCACCGCACGCCGCCGCCGACCGGTACGCCGCCGCGCTGCGCTCCCGGCTCGGCGGCCATCTGCGGGACAGCTCGGCGGTGGCCTGGCTGGCCCGGCGGGCGCCGGTGGTGGACGGGGTGGTCCGGGCCGCCGAGCGGGACGCCCGGGTCTTCCGGACGCTTGTCGAACTGGGCCTGGGCGACGGCCGGCTGGACGCCCGGACATTGACCCGGGTCGCCGGCGCGGTGGCCGGCTCGGCCGGGCGGCACTTCCGTCGTGGCCGCTGATCGGTACGCTGCAGGGGATGAGTCTGCGCGACCTTATCTACTCGGTGTACGAGCGGCGTCTGACGGCGAAACTCGCCGGCAAGCCCGTGCCGAAGCACGTCGGGGTGATGTGCGACGGCAACCGGCGCTGGGCCAGGGAGATGGGCTACGTCGACCCGAACGACGGGCACCGGGTCGGCGCAGCCAAGATCAAGGATGTGCTCGGCTGGTGCGACCAGGCCGGGATCGAGCACGTCACGCTCTATCTGCTGGCCACCGACAACCTGCGCCGCCCGGCCAGCGAGCTGGACCCGCTGGTGCAGATCATCGAGAACCTGGTGGTCGAGCTGGCCGAGGAGGGCAACCCCTGGCGGCTGCGGATGGTCGGCGCGCTCGACCTGCTGCCGGCAGCGACCGCCATCACGCTCAAGTCGGCGCAGGAACGCACCCGGGACCGGGTCGGCGGCGCCGAGGTCAACATCGCCGTCGGGTACGGCGGCCGGCGCGAGATCGCCGACGCGGTCCGCTCGCTGCTGCACGAGCACGCGGCGGCCGGCGGCACCATCGAGGAGCTGGCCGAGGTGCTCGACGTGGACCACATCGCCGAGCACCTCTACACCCGGGGGCAACCCGACCCGGACCTGGTCATCCGGACCAGTGGCGAGCAGCGGCTCTCCGGCTTCCTGCTCTGGCAGTCGGCGCACTCCGAGTTCTACTTCTGCGAGTTGAACTGGCCGGACTTCCGGCGCGTCGACTTCCTGCGCGCGCTGCGCTCGTACGCCAACCGGCAACGCCGGTACGGCGCCTGACGGGGCGGCGGCACGGCCCGCGACGGGGGCCCGTGCCGGGGAGGCAGCACGGGCCTTCGAGAACGGCGACACCGCGCCTGGCGGGGCGGCGGTACCGCCCGCGAGACGGCGACCCGGTCCGCGAGGACGGCGGGCGCGGCAGGGCAGAGTCAGGTGAGCCGGTGCAGGGCCTCGGTGAGGAAGTCGCCGAGCGCCTCCGGGGACTCGATGTTCAGGTCGGCGGCGGTGGAGACCTCGTCGCCGGTCTCCGGGTTGGCCACCGCCACGCAGACGCCGAAGAAGTCCGGATCGGCCGCCTCCCGGGCCCGCAGCGCGGCGAAGGCCTTGATGTCCGAGACGTCGTCGCCGAAATACCACGCGCAGTCGGCGTCCCGGACCGCCTCGTCGATCACCATGCCCTTGTCCCGGTCGACGGGTGGCTTGAGTTCCAGCACCATCCGGCCGACCTGCACCCGCAGGCCCAGCCGGTCGGCCTGCTCCCGACCCCACCGTTCGACCTGCTCGGCCAGGTGCGGCGCGGTCCGGTAGTGCAGGGCGACGGAGAGCCGCTTGTATTCGACGAGCGTCCCCTCGGGCAGCTCGGCCCGGGCCTGGTCAGCGAGGTCGGCCATGGTGGGCACGAACGACAGCGCCGCCTCCTCGGTGACGGTCTCGCCGGAGGCGTGCAGGTGTTCGAGCCCGTAGAGGCCGTAGAGGTCCACGCCGGGGGCGCCGGCGAACCGGTCGCGTAGGAACTCCACCGGTCGGGCCGAGACGATGGCGACCCGCTGCACCACCTCGGTGAGCGCGGTGATCGCGGCCAGCGCCTTCGGGGCCGGCTCGACGGCGGTCGGGTCGTCCCGCACCGGGGCGAGGGTGCCGTCGAAGTCGAAGAACAGGACACAGCGCCCGGCTCGCTCGGCGGTCGCCCGCCACGCCTGCTCGGCAGTCAGTTGACGACGGGTCGGGGGCCGCTCGCCCCCCGGGTTGATCGGCGGCACGGGCGTCAGCGTACCCCGGCGGGTTGCCACCGCAGACGTCGAAGCGAAAACGTCTCACCCGTCGAGGCGGCAACCTCGACCGGTCGCGGTGGCGACCCGCCGGCAATTCCGGTACGGGTCCGGCGGCGGCGCGGGCCGGCAGTCGGCCGGCGGTGCTGGCGGCGATCTCCCCAGGTCGCCGCGTCGGCCGCACGGCCGTCGGTGAACCTCCGTGGCGAAGGTTCAGTCGTCGCCGCCGAGCATCGCCCGGCGGCCGTGCAGTCGTGGTCCGATCGGCACCACCGCCGGGTCCTGGCCGCGGCTGAGCAGGTAGCCCTCGACGAAGCCGGTGTTGTGGTCCCCGGTGTTGCGGTCGAGTTCGTTCAGTCGGGTGGTCAGGAACTCGGTGAGTGCGGTGATCCGTGCCTCGAGTCGTTCGTGCAGATCGGCGACGACGGCCAGGACGACGGCGGTACCGGTGGCGGTGATGGCGAGCGCGTTCACGAGGAACGGCACCGGGTCACCGCCGTGCACCGTCCCCACCACGATGTTCGCGGTCACGCACAGGGTCAGGGACACCGCCGCGACAACGACAGCCATCCATTTCAGGGTCATGGCTGACCCTCCTTCTGTCCCGCAGGGCTGAATTCGGCCTTGTCCCGTCCCCCCGCCGACGACGAGCCCAAGCAGTACGAAGAGCGACGTTAGCGCGACTGATTGATTCCTGGACCTGATTGGATGGGACTCATGCGCGAAGTTGCGCCATCTGAGTAACTACCCGGCTTGCCTTCGCCCTTTTCGGACATCTACCGGCAAGGTCGGGCGATAGGCTAGATAGCGGATGGTCTCTCGAATGTGGAACTTCTCCGCGTCCGAGACGTTAGGGTCGACCAGCCGGCGCAGCAACGCCTCGACGTCCGGGTCCATCGGCGGGGCACTCGGTGCCGGCCGGGACGGGGTGCCGCGGTCCCAGCCGAGCACTCCGAACGCCACCCCCGGGTCCAGGCCCAGCCCTTCGCAGAACGCGACCACCCGGGCCGCCTCGGGGTCGCTGGCCCACTCGCCGCGTACCCAGCGGTTGATGGTCTGCCGGGAGACGCCGGTGCGTCGGGAGACCTCCGTACCGGTCCAGGCGCGGGTGGTGCGGGCGTCGTCGAGGGCTTTGCGTACGAAGGCAGCGAACGCGATCTTCCGTCCGTGGGCGCGGTCCGGCACCCGGTGACGGTACGGCCAGCCGTCGCCCTCCGGGGGGACTGCGACCAGCGTGTACTGCGTGCGTGACAACGGCTCACTTTTCCGACGCGCGGTGGTCTTGCTTGTGTTGAGGGGTATCACGTGCCCACAATAGGTGTCCGTAGGCGTGGGGGTAATCAGACGAAAAGCTGATACTGTCACGCGTACGGTACGCCCTACCGTGTGTCGCGTGCATGAGACGGTTCGTGCTCGCGAGGGTGACATCCTCGTGACTGGAGGAGTCCGGTGACCGAACTAGCAACCCGGGCCCAGGCATTCGGTCTGATCGCCGACGGCGTCGCCGCCGGCCTCAGTGCGCCGTGGCGGCTCTACCTGGCACGGGGCTGCCGCTACCTGTCGCTGAACGTCGGCGACCGTGCGGAGTGGAACTCCTGGCGGACCCACCTCGGCTGCCCGGAGCTGAGCGTCCGGGTGTACGACGCGGGCGGCGAGATCCGGCGGGCCTCGGTCGCCGAGGTCGTGCTGGACGGCTGCCGGATCAGCGTCGAGCTGGTCGAGGAGGTGAGCACCGAGGATCTCGACCGGCTGCTCGTCACCGACCCCACCTCATTCGACCCCACATCCTCCGACCCGGAGGAGAAGTGACCGCGCCGACGACCGGTCGGTGCGGTGCGGAGCTCCAGGACATCGACGAGCGGAGCGAGGAGACTTGCGTGAGCGAGAGTTACCGGCGAACCGGCCGACTCAGGCCCCGGTTCCGGCCCCGGTTCCCGGCACGGTTCCGGACCCGGTTGCGGGCCTCCGGCGCCGGCCGGTCGAGCGGGGTGCCGGCGTGAGCGGGCAGCGGTCCCTGGTCGGCCGGCCGGGCCCGGGCGATCGTGCTGCCGGCGAGTGGTGCGAGGGGCGGATCCGGTGAGCCCGTTCTTCGTGGTCTTCCTCCTCTTGCTGCTCGCCTCGGCCAGCTACGCCGCCGGGCGGCTGCACGGCCAGCTCAGCTACCGGCTCGGTTACCGGTTCGGTTACCGGCAGGGATATTTCGACGGGGACAGGGGAGCCTGGAACCGTCGGCGCAGGGAGGCGCAGGCGGCCATCGCCTCGGTGTTGGCGGTGCCATCACCCAGCACACCGCACATCGCCCACACCGTCGTAGGTCAGGGAACGACGTACACGGGCGCCTCTTTCGCGGGGACCGCGACCAACGGCGGACGGCACTCCACCGACGCACTCGCCGGCCGGAACCTGACCGGCGGCGCGGTGGGGTGAGCGGTCGCCCGCGAACACGGTGCCGGTCCGAACGGACCCGCACCGTCGGGATCACCTCAGACCGGTGACGGTGATCCCACCGGCCGGGATGCGCGCAGGGGGCATGCATCCCGGCCGGTCCGCCGTCCGGGCGTCGCGCGAGCCGGTCGCCGTCCAGCCAGGTGCCGGCCGGTCCGCCGCCCGGCCCCGTGCGAAGTCGCACAGCCGCGTGCCCTAGCCCAAGCTGGCATCTCCCGGTTAGCGTCTACGCCATGGCACGGGGTCGTCCCGGGCCAGCCGGCCGGCCCGGACTCTGCGAACGCGTGCGCCACGGGGCCCGCATCCGACCCCGTGTCCCCCGGGCACCGGACGAGGCGGAACGCGGGTGTACGGGTGCACACCCGCCGGAGCAGGCCTGTGACGAATCGCCGTAGCACTCCTCGGGCCGACGACCAGAACCCGGCCGCCACCAAGCCCGCGGGCCGAGCCAGGACCGGACGCCGTACCCGGACGTCCGAGCCGGCCGCCAGTGCGGAGCCCGCACCAGAACGCCGGGCGTACGTCCTGGACACCTCGGTACTGCTCTCCGACCCCGGCGCCTTCCACCGGTTCGCCGAGCACGAGGTGGTGGTGCCCCTCGTGGTGATCTCGGAGCTGGAGGGGAAGCGCCACCATCCGGAACTGGGCTGGTTCGCCCGGCAGTCGCTGCGGATGCTCGACGAGCTGCGGGTGAAGCACGGCCGGCTGGACCAGCCGGTGCCGGCCAACGACGCGGGCGGCACGCTGCGGGTGGAGCTGAACCACTCCGACGACGGCGTACTGCCGCCGGGGTTCCGTACCGAATCCAACGACACCCGGATCCTGTCGGTCGCGCTCAACCTGGCCGCCGAGGGCCGGACGGTCACGCTGGTCAGCAAGGACATGCCGCTGCGGGTCAAGGCGGCGTCGGTGGGGCTGACCGCCGACGAGTACCGGCACGGCCAGGCCAGCGACCCGACCTGGACCGGCATGGCCGAGCTGGAGCTGGCCGAGGAGCAGGTGAACCAGCTTTACGACGGCGCGGCGCTGGACCTGGACGCCGCCGCCGGACTGCCCACGCACACCGGCCTGGTACTCCACTCGCCGCGCGGCTCCGGCCTGGGCCGGGTACTCCCGGACAAGACCGTACGTCTGGTCCGGGGCGACCGGGAGGCGTTCGGGCTGCGCGGCCGCTCCGCCGAGCAGCGGGTCGCGCTCGAACTGCTGCTGGACGAGTCGATCGGCATCGTCTCGCTCGGCGGCCGGGCCGGCACCGGCAAGTCCGCGCTGGCGCTCTGTGCCGGCCTGGAGGCGGTGATGGAGCGGCGCCGGCACAAGAAGGTGATCGTCTTCCGCCCGCTGTACGCCGTCGGCGGCCAGGAACTCGGCTACCTGCCCGGCTCGGAGGCGGAGAAGATGTCGCCCTGGGCCCAGGCGGTCTTCGACACCCTCGGCGCGGTGGTGCACGAGAACGTGATGGACGAGGTGCTGTCCCGGGGGATGCTGGAGGTGCTGCCGCTCACCCACATCCGGGGGCGGAGCCTGCACGACGCCTTCGTCATCGTCGACGAGGCGCAGTCGCTGGAACGCGGGGTGCTGCTCACCGTGCTGTCCCGGGTCGGCCAGGGCTCCCGGGTGGTGCTCACCCACGACGTGGCCCAGCGGGACAACCTGCGGGTCGGCCGGCACGACGGGGTGACGGCGGTGATCGAGGCGCTGAAGGGGCATCCGATCTTCGCGCACGTCACCCTGAGCCGGTCCGAACGGTCGCCGATCGCCGAGGTGGTCACGGACCTGCTGGAGGACATCCCGTTGTAGCCGGTGAGTGGGCCGGGCAGCGGCAGACGGCAGAGCTTTGTCCTAGTTTATGCCCATAAGTGGCGTGACCCAGTTCACAGTTCTCGCCACTGGTTTCCCAACTGCCCCACCTTGCGCAATCGTGTCCCTCGAGCGCCCACGCCCCGGAGGCATCGCGGGAGATCAGTTCTCCGCCTCCGCGCGGCGGAGGCACCGACGCCACGGCGGGTCGGGGTCGCGGCCCGCCGGGGCCGGGGCGCTCGCGGCGTGACCGGCGGCCTTTCCGGCTCCGCTGCGCCGCGTCCCTGATCCCGACGAGAGGACCACTGGTGTGAGTCGGCTGTGGAGCCGGTTCGGTGTCCGGGGAGTCGCCGTTGCCCTGCTCCTGGGGGGCGTCGGCGGTGGTTACTACCTCGGCGAGGACCGGGAAGCGCAGCAACACAGCATCGAGGCCGAGTCGGCGTTCGACGCGCAGCAGGCCGAGTGGGACCTGCTCCGCGAGCGACACGCGGCGCACATCCGGGCCACCGCCGAGCAGCGGGCCGCGGAGGCGGAGGCCGCCCGGAAGGCGGCCGAGATCGCCAAGGCGGCGGCGGAGCGGGCCAAGAAGGCGGAACAGGCCGCGAGCCGAAAGCGCGAACGCGAGAAGCAGGAGAAGGAGGCGGCGGAGCAGGCCACCAAGCCGTACGACGGGCCGATTCCCGCCTCCTGCAACGAATACAGCGGTAACCGCGAGATCGGTTGCGCCCTGCTGCTCGACAAGGGCTTCGCGCTTTCCGAGATGCCCTGTCTCGACAGGCTCTGGAAGAAGGAGAGCGGCTGGAACCACAAGGCCGAGAACAAGAACACCGGGGCGTACGGCATCCCGCAGGCCCTGCCGGGGACCAAGATGGCCTCGGCCGGCAGCGACTGGCGGACCAGCCCGGCGACCCAGATCAAGTGGGGTCTCGGCTATATCAAGGGTCGGTACGACACGCCCTGCGGCGCCTGGAGCTTCTTCCAGGCCGAGGGCTTCTACTGAGCCGAACGTCACAGGTCGACCACCTCGGAGGCGGGGGCCGGGCCGGAGGCGCCCGCGCCCCCCGCTTCCGGGCGGCGTTTTCCGCCCTGTCGACCGACTCCGGTGGCGGTCGGCGCGGGAAGCTGATAGCAACTTGAGGGTGACGTTCGACCCGATGTCCCGGGGCAACGACCCCAACCGGTTCGGCACCGAGGCCTTCTACGCGGCACTCGGCCGGGCCTTCGTGGCGATGTGCGCCGTGGTGCCGGTGCTCTTCGTGATCGAGGCACTCGACGTCTGGCTGAACGCCGGCTTCGACACCACCGCCGGGATCATGCCCCGGAACATCGCCGGGCTGGACGGGATCTTCTTCGGGCCGTTCCTGCACCACGGCTTCGACCACCTCTACAGCAACAGCGTGCCGCTGATCCTGCTCGGCACCTTCGTCCTGGCCGCCGGGGCGAAGCGGTTCCTCTACTCCACGCTGCTGATCATGTTCGTCAGTGGGCTCGGGGTGTGGTTCACCGGGTCGCCCCGGTCCATCGTGGTCGGGGCGAGCGGGGTGGTCTTCGGCTACCTCGGCCTGCTCTTCATGCGGGGCATCGTCGAACGCAGCTGGTGGAACATGGGCGTCGTGCTGCTGGTCGGCCTGCTCTACGGCTGGCAACTGCTCGGGGTGCTGCCCACCGACGAGCCGATCTCCTGGCAGGGGCACCTCTTCGGCCTGCTCGGCGGGCTGGTGGCCGCGGTGGTCTTCCGACGGCGCCGCCCCCGCGACGACGACCCGTACCGGTCGGAGTCGACCATGACCCTGCCCTGACGCCGCGCCCCTGGCCTGCGCGGACGCCGCGTACACCCGCCGGTGGGACGGCTATTGCTTCGATACCTGTTGTCCGCCTACGGTCGGATCAGCACAGTTGTTGATCAGTCCGTGACCGGAGAGCGACGGTGGGCACATGCGTGAGGTCGATGTCGCGATCATCGGAGCCGGCCCCACCGGGCTCTTCGCCGCCTACTACGCCGGATTCCGGGGACTGTCGGTCGCGGTCGTCGACGTGCTGCCCGAGCCCGGCGGGCAGGTCACCGCGATGTACCCGGAGAAGATGATCTACGACGTCGCCGGGTTCCCGTCGATCAAGGGTCGCGACCTGGTCGCCAACCTGGTCACCCAGGCCGCGTCCTTCGACCCGGAATACCTGCTCGGGGTACGCGCCGAGAAGCTGTCCTACCTGGACGGCAGGCCGGCGCTCAGCCTGGCCAACGGGGAAGCCCTGCACTGCGGGGCGATCATCGTCACCGCCGGGCTGGGCAGCTTCACGCCCCGACCGCTGCCCGCCGCCGAGAACTTCGTCGGCAGCGGCATCGTCTTCTTCGTACCGCACCTGGCCGATCTCGCCGGGCAGGACGTGCTCATCGTCGGCGGCGGCGACTCGGCGTTCGACTGGGCGCTGGCCCTGCAACCGCTGGCCCGGTCGGTCACCCTGGTGCACCGCCGGGAGAAGTTCCGGGCACACGCCGCCACCGTCGACCGGGTACGCGGACTGCCGGTACGCATCGTGGTCAACGCCGAGGTGACGAAGCTGCACGGCGAGGGCGCGGTGACCGGGGCGGACCTGGTGGTGAAGGGCGGCGCGACCGAGACGGTCCCGGTCGACACGGTGGTCGCCGCGCTCGGTTTCACCGCCGACCTCGGGCCGCTCACCGAGTGGGGACTGGCGCTGGACAAGCGGCACATCCTGGTCGACAGCACGATGGTGACGAACCTGCCCCGGGTCTTCTCGGCCGGCGACATCACCGAATATCCGGGCAAGGTCCGGCTGATCGCCACCGGCTTCGGCGAGGCCGCGACGGCGGTGAACAACGCGGCAGTGGTGATCAATCCGGCCGCCCACCTCTTCCCCGGCCACTCCTCCGACGCCGGCTGACCCAATCCTCGGCTGACCCGACCGGCTGACCCGACGCCGGCTACTCCTGCTCGGCCAGCGGGCGGCCGTCGAAGTCGACCGCCGAGTAGAGCGCCAGCTTCTCCAGCCGGTGGTAGGAGTCGATCACCCGGATGGTGCCGCTCTTGGAACGCATCACGATCGACTGCGTGTACGCGCCACCGGCCCGGTAGCGGACCCCGCGCAGCAAATCGCCGGAGGTGATCCCGGTCGCCACGAAGAAGGCGTTGTCCCCGGTCACCAGGTCGTCGGTGCCGAGTACCCGATCGAGGTCGTGTCCGGCGGCGAGCGCCTTCTGGCGCTCCTCGTCGTCCCGGGGCCAGAGCTTGGCCTGCATCGCCCCGCCCATGCACTTGAGCGCGCAGGCCGCGGTGATCCCCTCCGGGGTGCCGCCGATCCCCATCAGCACGTCGACGCCGGACTCACCCCGGGCCGCCGCGATGGCCCCGGCGATGTCGCCGTCGGAGATGAACGCGATGCCGGCGCCGGCCCGGCGGATCTGCTGCACCAACTCCTTGTGCCGGGGCCGGTCCAGCACGCAGACGGTGACGTCGGAGACCTCCGCACCCTTGACCTTGGCGATCCGGCGCAGGTTCTCCGCCACCCCGGCGTCGATGTCGATGACGTCGGCGTAGACCGGGCCGACCGCGAGCTTCTCCATGTAGAAGACCGCGCTCGGGTCGAACATCGCGCCGCGCTCGGCCACCGCGAGCACGGCCAGCGCGTTCGGCATGCCCTTGCTCATCAGCGTGGTGCCGTCGATCGGGTCGACCGCGACGTCGACCTCCGGGCCGCTGCCGTCACCGACCTGCTCACCGTTGTACAGCATCGGGGCGTTGTCCTTCTCGCCCTCGCCGATCACCACGACGCCGCGCATCGGGATCGAGTTGATCAGCTTGCGCATGGCGTCGACGGCCGCGCCGTCGCCACCCTCCTTGTCGCCCCGGCCGACCCACCGGCCGGCGGCCATCGCCGCCGCCTCGGTCACCCGGACGAGGTCGAGGGCCAGGTTGCGGTCAAGGTTCTGTGGCACCCGGGTACGGGTGTTGGTCATGTCGGCTCCTCCTCGCGGCACTGCGGGGTGGCCCGGCACGGCACGGCGCCGCCGCCAGCCTTGGTCAGGAATCCTGACACGCCTGTCAACTTAACGCCGGTTCGGGCCCGGTGGTCCGGATCACGGCAACCGGTCGACTGCGGCGGACCCGGGCCACCCATTCTGCCGGGTACCCGTGCCGTGGTCCGCCGGATCCGGCACCGGTTCCGCCGACCGGAGTCCTCGGCGGGCCGCCCGGAGAACCGTTGCCGGCGGAGCTGTCAAGATAGTGGGGTGAACTCCGCCCAGCCTGCCGACCACCTCCCCGCCGACCGCGCCCCGGCCGACAAACTGCCAGCCGGAGCCGGAGCCGGAGCCGGAGCCGGACCGGTCGACGGGCGGGTAACGCCGGCCGACGGCGGGCCGGTCGACGGGCGGGTGGTGCCGGCCGCGATCAGGTCGCAGCGCTCGACCAGGGACGTTGTCATCTCGCTGCTGGTCCTGCTGGTGCCGATCGCCCTCCTGATCGGCTTCGGCCGGATCGTCCTCGGCGCGGACCAGCCGGTGGTGGTCGACGCGGCCCCGGTGTTCCAGCAGGCCCGGTCCGCCAACGCCTTCCCGGTGAGCGAGCCGGCCGACCTACCCGACGGCTGGCGTACCGTCACCGCCCAGTTCCGGCGCGAGGAGGCCGGCGCGACGCTGCGGATCGGGTACCTCAGCCCGGACGGCGGCGGCGTGCAGCTGGTGCAGAGCAACCTGCCGGCCGACGGGCTGTTGCCGGCCGAGTTGACCGGCGAGGGACGGCCGCAGGGCACGGTGGAGGTGGCCGGGCGCAGCTGGCAGCGTTACACGGCCCGTCCCGGCGAGTCGGCGCTGGTCCTGCTGGAGCCGGGCCGGACGGTACTTGTCGTCGGCCAGGTGCCCGAGCGTGAGCTGCACCGGATGGTCGTCGCCCTGCGGTAGTCGGCACCTCCCGGCGCCCTGCGTGCCCGCACCCGATCGTGGGTAATGGTGGGTAATCAGCACAGCGGGGACTATCTGGGGAGGAACGACCGTGACAATCCGACGGTGGGGCGCCGCCACGCTCGCTGCCGTGGCCCTGTTCGCGCCGGCTCTGACGGGCTGTGCGCGCGGGGGCACCGAACCGGAGACCACCGGTTCCGCGGCACCGACGGTTCCGACGGACGCCAAGGAGGCGCTGCTCGCGTCGACCAAGGAGATCGCGAAGGGCAACTTCAAGTTCAGCATGAAGGGCGCGGACCTCGACGGTCAGGGCTTCGTGCACCAGCCGAGCCAGAGTGCCCAGATGAGCATGAAGGCCGGCAGCGGCGATTTCTCGATGGACATGGAGGTCGTCTACATCTCGCCGGACAGCTGGGTGAAGCTGACCGTCACCGGTGCCGAGGGCGTACCGGGGCTGGAGAAGTTGAACACCGGCAAGTACCAGCACCTGGACCAGTCCAAGATCAAGAGCACCGAGGGGCTGGGCTTCAACTTCACCGACGTCGACCCGGCCGGCAGCGAGGCGCTGACCAAGGCGATCGTCGACGTGCGGAAGACCGGCGAGGGCGCGTACACCGGGACCATCGACCTGGCCAAGGCCACCGACGCCGGCATGGTCAACGAGGACTCGGTCACACTGCTCGGCGCCGAGGCGACCAAGCTGCCGTTCGAGGCCAAGCTCGACACCGAGGGCCGGCTCACCTCGCTGGCCATCCAGCTCCCCGCGGTCGGCAGCGGCCAGGAGCAGGAACTGACCGTCGGCTACTCCGACTACGGCGCGGCGAGCCCGGCCAAGGCGCCGCCGGCGGCCGAGGTCGTGGAGGCGTCGCCCGAGCTGTACGAGCTGTTCAACAAGTGACACCCGCTGCCGGGTGGGGTGGCGCCGTCCGCCCCGCCCGGCGGACCGGCGGTCAGCTCCGGTCGGTCTCCCGGGCCTGCCGGACGGCGTCGATCCGCTCCCGGGCCCCGTCGAGAAAGCCCTGACAGATCTCGGCCAGCCGCTCGCCCCGCTCCCAGAGCGCCAGCGACTCCTCCAGCGAGTTGCCGCCGGCCTCCAGCCGCTCGACCACCGTGGCCAGCTCGGCCCGAGCCTGCTCGTAACTGAGCCCGTCACCCGGTCCGCTCGCGCGGTCGTCACCGTCAGTCATCAGATTCCTTTCGTGGATACCTTCGCCTCGCGGCGTGGACCGCGCACACCCGTACGCCGGCTACGGCTCGACGACGGCGCCCAGTTCCCCCTCGGCGAGGCGTACCCGCAGCGGGTCACCGGCGGCGACCTCGCCCGGTGCGCGTACGACATGGCCGTCGGCGCGCTGCACGATGGCGTACCCGCGGTTCAGGGTGGCCGCCGGGGAGAGTGCCCGCAGCCGCGCCACGGTGTGCCGCAGGTCCTCGGTCGCGGTGCCGACCCGGTGCCGCACGCAGCGCACGGCCCGGTCCCGCAGTGCGGTCACGTCGGCGGCCCGCTGGTCGAGCAGCACCTCCGGCCGGGCCAGCGCCGGGCGGAACCGCCAAGCGTCCAGCCGGTGCGCCTCCCGGTCGACAAGCCCGGTCATCGCCCGGTCGAGCCGGTCCCGGGCCATCCGGATCAGCCGGCTCTCCTCGCCCAGGTCCGGCACGATCCGCTTGGCGGCGTCGGTAGGCGTCGAGGCGCGCAGGTCGGCGACGTAGTCGACAAGCGGCGCGTCGGTCTCGTGCCCGATCGCGCTGACCACCGGGGTACGGCAGCCGAAGACCGCCCGGCAGAGCGCCTCGTCGGAGAAGGGAAGCAGGTCCTCGACGCTGCCGCCACCCCGGGCCAGCACGATCACGTCGATGCCCGGGTCGGCGTCGAGCACCTTGAGCGCGTCGACGATCTGCGGTACGGCGGTCGGCCCCTGCACCGCCACGTTCACCGTCCGGAACCGCACCGCCGGCCAGCGGCGCCGGGCGTTCGTCAGGACGTCCCGTTCGGCCGCCGAGGCGCGGCCGGTGATCAGGCCGATCCGGCCGGGCAGGAAGGGTGGCCGGCGCTTGCGGGACCTGTCGAAGAGCCCTTCGGCGGCGAGCAGCTTCTTCAGTTTCTCCAGCCGGGCCAGCAACTCGCCGAGCCCGACCTGCCGGATCTCGTCGGCCCGCAGGCTCAGCGTGCCCCGGGCGGCGTAGAACTCGGGCTTGGCGTGCAGGAGTACCCGGGCGCCCTCGGCCAGCTCCGGTGCACCGGCGTCCAGTACGTCCCGGTTGGTGGTTACGGTGAGGCTGAGGTCGGCCGACGGGTCCCGCAGGGTGAGGAAGACCGTCGCCGCGCCGGGGCGCCGGCTGAGCTGCGCCACCTGCCCGTCCACCCAGACCCAGCCCAGCTTGCCGATCCAGGCGCTCAGCTTCTGGCTGACCACCCGGACCGGCCACGGCTCGTCCGGGGTACTGCGCGGGATGCCGGCCTCGGTCATCCGGTCAGCCTACGGCGGGCGGCGCACGGCCCCGGGCAGCACCTCACGGCCCCGGCGGGCCGGCGGCCAGCGGGCGGAACGACGGGCGGAACGTAGACTGGACGGGTGACCGGAGCTCAGGCGACACCCCAGACCGGTAAGCGAGTCCTGCTGGCGAAGCCCCGCGGCTACTGCGCCGGCGTCGACCGTGCCGTGCAGACCGTGCAGGAGGCCCTGAAGCTGTACGGGGCGCCGATCTACGTCCGCAAGCAGATCGTGCACAACAAGCACGTCGTCTCCACCCTGGAGCGGCAGGGCGCCGTCTTCGTGGAGGAGAACGAGGAGGTGCCGGAGGGTTCGATCGTGGTCTTCTCCGCGCACGGCGTGGCGCCGGAGGTCCACGAGCAGGCCCGGAGCCGCTCGCTGAAGGCGATCGACGCCACCTGCCCGCTGGTCACGAAGGTGCACCACGAGGCACGGCGGTTCGCGGCGGACGATTACGACATTTTGCTCATCGGTCACGAGGGGCACGAAGAGGTGATCGGCACCTCGGGCGAGGCACCCGCGCACATCCAGCTCGTGGACGGTCCGGAGGACGCCGACAAGGTGACCGTACGGGACCCGTCGAAGGTGGTCTGGCTCTCCCAGACGACCCTGTCGGTGGACGAGACCATGGAGACCGTCGCCCGGCTCAAGCGGCGGCTGCCGCTGCTCCAGTCGCCACCCAGCGACGACATCTGCTACGCCACCCAGAACCGCCAGCACGTCGTCAAGGAGATCGCCCCCGAGTGCGACGTGGTGATCGTGGTCGGCTCCCGCAACTCGTCGAACTCGGTCCGGCTGGTCGAGGTGGCGGTGGACGCGGGCGCCCGGGCCGGCCACCTGGTCGACTACGCCTCGGAGATCTCCGACGAGTGGCTGACCGGGGCCAGCACCGTCGGCCTGACCTCCGGAGCGAGCGTCCCGGACGACCTGGTGACGGAGGTGCTCGACCACCTCGCCGCGCGCGGCTTCGCCGAGGTGACCGAGGTGACCACGGCCGACGAGCGGCTGACCTTCTCGCTGCCCCAGGAACTCCGGCGGGACATGAAGGCGGCGGCCAGGGCCGCGGCCGGGCAGCCGGACGAACTCGCGGCGAGCGCCGCCAACGGCTGAACCGGGCCGGACGGTGCGGAACGGGTCGGGCCGGACGGTGCGGAAAGGGCTGCGGTGCGGAACGGACGGCGTGGCGTACGCGTCGGATCTGCCATGACGACGCGCTGGCTGCTCGGCGTCGTGCTGGCCGGCGGGCTGGCGCTCGCCGGCTGTGCCGACTCCGGTCCGACCCCGCCGGGTGGATCGGGAGGCAGTCCGGTGACCACGTCCCCCTCGCCAGGTCCGTCCTCGGCCGATCCGTCCGGGTCGCCCGGCGCCGTCCCGAGCACCCCAGGCGGCCCGATGGCCGGACCGGGCACCCCGACCAGACCGCCGCACGGCGGTGCGGGACCGAGCGGTACGACCACGGTCAGCGGGACGGTCCAGGCCGGCGTCGAGCCGAACTGCCTGCTGCTGGAGGGTTACCTGCTGGTCGGCGGCCCCCGGGACGTGCTCGCCCCCGGTGCCCGGGTGACGGTGACCGGCGAGATCCGCGCCGACCTGATGACCACCTGCCAGCAGGGCACCCCGCTCCAGGTGCGATCCGCCACCCGGAGCTGAACGGCCTCGCCGCACGGCCGGCGGCACAGCCTCGCTCGGGGCGGCGACGCGATCGGGCGATCAGAGTCGCGGTGACCGGGAGAGCCCCGGCGACGGTGCCGACGGCGGACCGTCGAGCAGCTCGGGCGCCTGCGGTTGGCGCGGAGCGCTCTCGACCTGCGGTGGCACCGGCAGGTCGTCGCCGGCCACGCCCAACTCGGCGAGCTTGCGCGCGCTGACCAGCACCCGCGCCTCCAGCGAGCCCACCGCCCGGTTGTACGCGGTCACCGCCCCGCCCAGCGCGCCACCCAGTTTGGAGACGTGCTCGCCGAGGGTGCCGAGCCGGCCGTACAGCTCGCGGGCCAGGGCGTGCACCGCCACCGCGTTGCGGGCCAGCGCCTCCTGCCGCCACGAGTACGCCACGGTGCGCAGCAGCGCCACCAGGGTCGCCGGGGTGGCAAGTACGACGTTGCGGGCGAACGCGTGCTCCAGCAGCGTCGGGTCGCGTTGCAGCGCCACGTCGAGGAACGGGTCGGCGGGTACGAAGAGGACCACGAACTCGGGGGACTGGTCGAAGGCGGTCCAGTAGGACTTGGCGGCCAGTGCGTCGACGTGGGCCCGCAGGTGCCGGGCGTGCGCGTCGAGCTGCCGGTCCCGACCGTGGTCGTCCCTGGCCTCCATCGCGGTCAGGTACGCCTCGAACGGCGCCTTCGCGTCCACCACCACCGACCGGCCGCCGTGCAGCCGGACCACCAGGTCGGGGCGGACCGTCTGGTGCTCGGTCGCCGCCGTCACCTGCTCGGCGAAGTCGCAGTGTTCCAGCATCCCGGCCGCCTCCACCACCCGGCGCAGCTGGTGCTCGCCCCATCGGCCGCGTACCTGCGGGGCGCGCAGCGCGGCGACGAGCTGCTTCGTCTCGGTGCGCAGCTCGCCGGAGACCGAGGTCATCGAACGGACCTGCTCGCGCAGCTCGGCGTACGCGTCGACCCGGTTCCGCTCCAGCTCGGCGACCCGCTGCTCGTAGCGGCGCAACGTCTCGTGCAGCGGGGCCACCGCCCGGGCCACCGCCTCCTGCGACTGGGCGGTCGCCTGGTAGGAGAGCGCCCGCATCGACTGCTCCAGCCGGCCCTCGCCGTCCCGGGTGGCGCGCAGGGTCGCGTCCAGCCGGGCGATCTCGGCGGTCGACCGCGCGGTCGCGGCGAGCCAGCCGACCGCCCCGCCCGCGACGAGGCAGACGATCACCACGGCGACGGTCGAGAGGTCCATCTGACAGAGCATGCCAGGCGCCGGCCGCGGCGCCGGGAGTACTCGCCGGGGGTGGTGGGTACCGTTGGGTGATGGGCGAGGTGATCTGGCTGCTCCTGCTGGTGGTGCTGCTCGGCGGCGGGGTGCTCTGGTGGCGCCGGGAGCGGGCCGCCCGGCGGGCCCGGGAGCTGGCCGACTCGCGGGCCGAGGCGAGCCGCTGGTACGAGCGGCTGGGCGGGCAGTTGATGCACCTGCACGGCGACGAGCCGGCGGTGCGGCAGGCGCTCGCCGACGCCGGTGAGCGGTACAACGCCGTCGGCAGCCAGCTCGAACAGGCGCGCAGCGCCCGGCAGTACGAGCTGGCCCGGGAGACCGCCCTGGAGGGCCTGGCGTACGTCCGGGCGGCCCGGGTGGCGCTCGGCATCGACCCGGGGCCGGAGCTGCCGCCGCTGGCCGCCGCCCGGGGGGCCGGGGCGATCACGGTGCCCCGGGAGGTGCAGGTGCGGGGCGAGACGTTCCGGGCCGGGCCTGAGCCGGGCTCGGCGACGCCCTACTACTACCCGGGTGGCCGGATGCAGGGTCGGCCGGTGCCGGCCGGCTGGTACTCGACCCCGTGGTGGAAGACCGGCCTGGCCGCCGGTGCCGGGGTACTCGGCGGCATGCTGATCGCCGACGCGCTCTTCTCGCCCGCCTTCGCCGACCCGGGGTACGGCTACGACGCCGGCTACCAGGAGGGCTTCGCCGACGGGACCGACCAGGCCGACGCGGGCGCCGCCGGTGGCGACGACTTCGGGGGCGGGGACTTCGGGGGCGGTGATTTCGGCGGCGGCGGAGATTTCTAGGGCGGCGCGGGGGCTTTCCAGTTCCTGCGTCATGATCGTCCCGGTGGTCACCTCGATCGTCGGGTTAGCCGTCCGGCGGATGGTAGGGCTGCCGGGATGGTCCGCCGCCCGTCGAGCCGGCAGAGTCGTCAACTGTGAGCGTTGAGGTGGAGACCGCGGGTGGGCGCCGGCCGGAGATCGCCGGACGCTGGTCGACCAGCCTGGCCGTGGCCGGGCTGGCGGTGGCGGTGGTGACGGCGGCCGCACAGTCCATCGACCGGTTCCACTGGTGGGCCGGCTTCGTACTCGTCCCAGGCGCCCTGGTCGCCTCGTCCGGCGGGCCGCTGCTGGCCCGCGGTGGTGGGCGGGCCTTCGTCGGTTACCTGCTGGCCTGTGTCGGCGGGCTGGTCTTCGCCGTCGGTGCCCTGCTGATGTTCGGGGTGATGGGGCGCGGCTGGCCTTTCATGATCACGCTTCCGGCGCTGGCCGTCGCCGGCACCTATTTCTGGCGGTCCCCCGATCCGCTGGCCAGGGCCTTCCACCGCACCGTCGCGCTGCTGGCGTTGGACGCCGCCGCCCTCGGGCTGACCTTCCTGCTGCTGGTCAACGACGTGCTGGACTTCGGCCGGATCGGGTGGTGGGGCGGGTTCGTGACGGTTGCCGGCGCGGTCATCCTGGCCAACGGGCTGGAACTGCTCCGGCACCGGATCGCGTACCGGGCCCAGGCCGTCACCCTGGCCGTCGGCCCGGCGGTGATCGCCATCCTGCTGGGCCTGCGCTTCCTGCGCGACTGGCCGTTCTGGCCGTGACCGGCCGCGCCGGCCGGGAAACCGCCGCGCCGGGAGTAGCCGCCGGGGGACAGGTCAACGCTCGTCGCCCGGGCGTACGACGCCCGCCTCGTATGCGAAGACCACCACCTGGACCCGGTCCCGCAGGTCCAGTTTGCCGAGGATCCGGCCGACATGGGTCTTCACGGTCGCCTCGGAGACGGTGAGCAGCCCGGCGATCTCGGCGTTGGACCGGCCCCGGGCCACCTCCACCAGCACCTCCCGCTCCCGGTCGGTCAGCCGGTGCAGCCGCTCGTCGGCCGGGGACCGCCCGGTCGACGGGTCCGGCAGGTGCGCGGCGAAGGCGTCGATCAGCCGCCGGGTCACGCTCGGCGCCACCACCGCGTCGCCGGCCGCCACCGCCCGGATCCCGGTGAGCAGGTCGGCCGGCGGCACGTCCTTGAGCAGGAAGCCACTTGCCCCGGCCCGCAGCGCGGCGAAGACGTACTCGTCGAGGTTGAACGTGGTGAGCACGAGGATCCGGGCCGGCGTGCCGGACTCGACGATCTGCCGGGTCGCCTCGATCCCGTCCAGTACCGGCATCCGGACGTCCATCAGCACCACGTCCGGGCGGAGCGCACGAGTCATCACGACGCCCTGCGCACCGTCGCCCGCCTCGCCGACCACCGCCAGGTCGGGCTGGCTCTCCAGCACCATCCGAAAGCCGAGCCGCAGCAGCGGCTGGTCGTCCACGAGCAGCACGCCGATCGTCACGCCGGCCGCCCGTCCCGCCGCCCGGTCACCTCGGCCGCCCGTCCCGCCGCCCGGTCATCTCGGCCGCCCGGAGCACCGGTCACGTCGTCTCCTCGTCGTCGAGCCGCAGGCGGGCCCGTACCCGCCAGCCGGGGCCATCGAGCCGGGGACCGGCCTCGACCTCACCGCCGTACGTCGTGGCCCGTTCGATCATCCCAGTCAGTCCGTGCCCGGGCACCACACCCGGCACGGCCGCCTGGCCGGCGCCGTCGTCGACGATCTCCAGGTGCAGGCCGTCCGGCCGGAAGTCCAGCCGGATCCGCACCTCGGCGGCCGGGCCGGCGTGCTTGAGCGTGTTGGTGAGACCTTCCTGGACGATCCGGTAGACCGCGAGTCCGACACCGGGGCCGGACGGTGGCGGCGTGCCGTCGACGGTCAGCCCGACCCGCAGTCCGGCGGTGCGGACCTGCGCCACAAGTGTGTCCAGGTCGTCCAGCCCCGGCTGGGGGGCACGGCCGACGGCGTCGTCGCGGAGCAGACCCAGTAGCCGGCGCATCTCGCCGAGCGCCTGCCGTCCGGTCGCGGACACCTGCGTCATCGTCTCGGCAGCCCGCTCGGGTGCCGTACCGGCGGCGTAGCTGGCGCCGTCGGCGAGGGCGACCATCACCGCGAGGTTGTGCGCCACGATGTCGTGCAGGTCCCGGGCGATCCGGGCCCGTTCGGCGGCGACGGCGAGCCGGGCCCGCTGGTCCCGTTCCCGCTCCAGCCGGCGGGCCCGCTCCCGCAACTCGGCCAGGTACGCGTGCCGGATCCGCACCGTGATCCCGAGCAGCACGGTCGCGGCGAGACCGCAGGTGAGAAACCCCAACGCGGTCCAGTGCGGGCCGCCCGGCAGCAGGAGTACGGCCGCCGGGACCTCGATGGCCGCGACGACCGGCCAGACGTGGCGCTGCGGGCAGTACCGGGCGACGGTGTAGACCGCCACCGCGACGACGAGTTCCGGATGTATCCCGCTGACCCGGATCCCCTCCAGCAGCGCCGAGACGATCGCCAGGCCGTACACCGACCAGCAGACCAGCACCGGAGCCCGCCGCCGCCAGACCAGCGGGGCGTGCACGGCGACGAACCACAGCCAGACGGGGACGTCGGTGCCGGCGAGCGCCACCGGTCCGCTCACCAGCCCGAGCATGACGACCAGGCCGGCGTCGACCCACCGGGGCCGGCGCCGGAGCAGGTCCCGGAACCCGCGTACCGCCGGGCCGAACCGGTCGACGGGTCGGGCCGACCCCGCGCCGGAGCGCGGGGCCGGCGGGACGTCCCGCATCGGGTCACCTCCTTCCCGGCTGGGGTCCGCGGTCAACTGTCCGGCTCGGTTCCACGGCCAACGGCCCAGCTCAGCTCAGCGGTCGAGCACACCGGCTGGGTCCGTGGTCAACCGTCCCGTCGGCCCAGCACGGCGATCCCGCCGAGCAGCAGCAGGGCGGCCCAGCCGACAAGCGTCGCGGCGGCGGCGCCGGGCGACAGCATCTCGAACGGGGCGGCTTCGGCATCCAGGGCGTACATGGCCTGTCCGGCCAGGGCCGGCACGAACTTCAGCACCTCCTCCTCCCGCTCGCCGGGCAGCACCGGCCCGACCAGTACCGGTGCGACCATCAGCAGCACCACCAGCGCGGTGATCGCCCCGGCGGTGTGCCGCAGCATCGCACCGATGCCGAGCCCGAGCAGCCCCATCAGGACCGCCGATCCGGCCGCTCCGGCGATCGCCCGGGGGACTCCGGGATCGGCCAGGCTGGCGGAAGCCGACGAGCCCAGCCCGACCTGGCAGGCGAGGAACGCGCCGAGGCAGCTGACCGCCAGCACCGGGACGGTGGCGCCGGCCAGTGCGACCGCCTTCGCGGCGAGCACCGGCCAGCGCCGGGGTACGGCGGTCAGGGTGGCCCGGATCGCGCCGCTGCCGTACTCGCCGGTGATCTGGATAACCCCGAAGACGCCGACCACCAGCATCAGGAAGTCCATCGGCAGGAACGCCACCGCGACCGTGCCGGCCGGGTCCGGCGGCGGCTCGCCGGACTGCACCGAGCGGCGTACGCCGTAGCCGATCGCGCCGGCCAGCCCGACCGCGAGCAGCAGCACCGTACCCAGGGTCAGCCAGGTCGAGCGGAGCGAGCAGAGTTTCGTCCACTCCGACCGGACCACCCGGGCGAACGTGATCCTCACCGGTACTCCACCGCCTCTCTGGTCAGCTCCATGTACGCCTCCTCCAGCGAGGCCCGTCGCGGCGTCAACTCGTGCAGGGCCAGCCCGCCGGCCCGGGCCAGCTCGCCGATCCGCTCGGCGGCGAGTCCGGCGGCCCGGAACAGTCCCGGTTCGACGTCGGTGAGCGCGGCGCCGTCTGCGACGAGGAGTTCGGCCAGCTCGGTGGCGTGCGGCGAGCGCACCAGCACGCTGCCGACGGCGACCCGGGCGATCAGTTCCGCGCCCGTGGTGTCGGCGAGCAGCCGTCCCCGGCCGATGATCACCAGGTGCTCGGCGGTCACCGCCATCTCGCTCATCAGATGGCTGGAGACCAGCACTGTACGTCCCTCGGCGGCCAACCCCCTTAGCAGGTTGCGCATCCAGAGCACCCCGTCCGGATCGAGCCCGTTGACCGGCTCGTCCAGGATCACCACCGCCGGGTCGCCGAGCAGCGCGGCGGCGATCCCGAGCCGTTGGCCCATGCCGAGGGAGAAGCCGCCGGCCCGGCGGTCGGCGGCGGCGGTCAGTCCGACGTCGTCCAGCACCTCGTCGACCCGCCGCCGGCCGATCCCGTGGGTCTGCGCCAGCGCCAGCAGGTGGTTGCGGGCACTCCGGCCCCGGTGCACCGCCTTGGCGTCCAGCAGCGCACCGACCTGGCACAGCGGTGCCGGGTGGTCGCGGTAGGGGCGACCGGCCACGGTCACCGAGCCGGCGGTCGGCCGGTCCAGCCCGACGATCACGCGCATGGTGGTGGACTTGCCGGCGCCGTTCGGCCCGAGGAACCCGGTCACCTGGCCAGGTCTGACCGCGAACGACAGTTGGTCGACGGCGAGGGTGCCGCCGTAGCGCTTGGTCAGCGCGCGCACCTCAATCATGGCTCCGACGCTAGGCGCGGCCGAGCCGCCCGCCGACCGCCGTGAGGCTGGTCGTCGACGCCCCGGCCGTACGCCTGAGGTCGTACGCCGTCCTGCTAGCGGGGGAGCCGCCAGGTGAGGCCGTGGCCGTACGGGTAGCGGACCGTGCCCGGGTCGGCCGGGTCCGGGACGCCGACCGGGAGCTTGCCGCGCGGCGCGACCTCGCCGACGAGTACCCGGGTCAGCGCCTCCATCGACGCCTTCGTGTAGCCGAACGTGGCGAGCTGGGTCGGCACGTCGTCGAAGTGACCGACGTCGTAGGCGTCCCGGACGGCGACCACAGCCACCGGCCTGCCGGTGGCGGCCAGTGCGTGCACCAGCTTCTGCTGCCGGGCGTTCGGGTCGGTGACAGTGGTGTCGAACGCCTTCTGGGTGAGCACGACGGTCAGGTCGTTGGCCTCGGCCGCCGCCACCGCCTCGGCGATCTTCGCGTCGTTCGGCAGCCCGGTCGGCAGCGCGGTGGTCCGGTTGCCCCGGCCGGCGAGCCCGGCGGCCAGCGTGCCGACGTTGTCGAAGGCGCTGGAGTTCCAGCCGGTGACCAGGATCGACCGGTCGCCGGCACCCGCACCGGACCCGGACCCGGACCCGGCACCGGCAGCGGACCTGGACCCGGACCCGGACCGGCGGGACAGCGGCAGCAGTTCGGCGTCGTTGCGCAGCGCGGTCACGGTCCGGTCGGTGACCTCCCGGAGCGCGGCCTGGTGGGCGGGCTGCCCGACGACCCGCTCGGCGGCGGCCGGGTCGACCGTCGGCACCCCGTCGAGTACGCCCCGGCGCTGCTTGAGGGTGAGGATCCGGCGTACCGACTCGTCGATCCGGGACTCGGTCAGCTCGCCGGAGGCGACGGCGGCGAGTACCGAGTCGATCGCCAGGTCCAGGTTCGGCGGCATCAGCAGCAGGTCGGCGCCGGCCTTGAGGGCGAGTACCGGGACGCGGTCGTCGCCGTACTTCTGACGTACCCCGGCCATGGCGAGCGAGTCGGTGACCACCACGCCCCGGAAGCCGAGCCGCTCCCGGAGCAGCCCGGTCAGGACCGGCGCGGAGAGCGTGGCCGGGTCGCCGGAGTCGTCGAGCGACGGTACGACGATGTGTGCCGTCATGATGGTGTCCACCCCGGCCGCGATGGCGGCCTGGAACGGTGGTGCGTCCAGCCGCTGCCACTCGGCCCGGCTGTGGTGGATCACCGGCAGCGCGGTGTGGCTGTCGTCCCGGGTGTCCCCGTGCCCGGGGAAGTGCTTGGCGGCCACGCTGACCCCGGCGCCGGACTGGAAGCCGACCACCTGGGCGGCGGTCATCCCGGCCACCAGCAGCGGGTCGGAGCCGAAGGAGCGTACCCCGATCACCGGGTTGGCCGGGTTCACGTTGACGTCGGCCGACGGCGCCCAGGCCTGCCCGATGCCGACCGCCCGCAGTTCCCGCCCGGTGATCCGGGCGGCGGTGTACGCGTCGGGCAGGCTGCGGCCGGCGCCGAGCGCCATGTTGCCGGGGAAGAGGGTGGCCGGGGCCGGCAGCCGCTGCACGACGCCGTGCTCCTGGTCGGTGGAGATCAGCAGCGGGATCCGGGGACCGCTGGCGGCGGCGCTGGCCTGGAGTTCGTTGGAGAGCGTGGCGATCTGCCGGGGCGAGTCGAGGTTGTGCGACCAGGTGAAGTAGATGACCCCGCCGAGGTGGTACTTCGCCACCACCTCGGCGCCGATCTCCACCCCGTACGCCTGGCGGTTGGCGGCGGCGTCGGACGCGTTCGGCGCGGTGGCGGAGCCGCCGTAGACGTAGCTGGCGAAGAGCTGGCCGACCTTCTCCGGCAGGCTCATCCGGGCGACCAGCCGGTCCACCGTGGATGGCGTGCCGTGCGTGGGTGGCGTGCCGTGGGCGGGCGGGGCGGCGGTTCCGGCGACGAGCAGGACCGTCGCGACGGTTGATGCCAGTAGCCGGGTCCGCATGGCACCTCCAGGTGGTTCATCCGATCCTATAAATTAGTCGGCTTCCCGGCTGCGGGCAAGAAGCTTCTCTGTTCTTGCCTTCCACGAAGGAAAGCTTCATGCTGGTCGGGGCTGTCCGGGATGGACACCGGCTCGGGCTGACGGATCGGGACTGACGGATCGGTCGATGACCGGCACGGAGGTGTGGCGATGAGTCGGAGTAGTAGTCGTTGCGGGATCGGCACGGGCGCCCTTCGCGCCATCGGCGCCGGAGTCGGCATGGCCGTCCTGGTCACGGCCCTGGCTGTGCCACACCCCGCTGCCGCCGGGCCGAAGACGGGGCAGGCGGTGGTCGCCGGGCGGGGCGGGGGATGGCAGAGCGGGCCGCCGGGCGTCGACCCGGCCGACATCCGGTTCGAGCGGCGCACGCTGCGGACCGGCCGGCCATCGGAGGTCGGCCTGCTGCCCGGGTACGTCGAGAGGCTGCGCACCGACGCCGAGGCGTACCTGGTGCCGACCCCGGACCACCCCGGCTATCCGACCTACGCCGGGGCGGTGCTGCTGGCCGCCAAGGACGGGGTGATGGTGGCGCACGAGGCGGTCGGGTCGGCGGTGAAGTACGCCGAGGTCGGGCCGGCACCCGGACGGGTCGGCGTCGAGTTGCCGGCCGACCAGCAGATCCCGATGCGCCCGGACACCATCTTCGACCTCGCCTCCATCTCGAAACTCTTCACCACGGTGGTGGCGCTGCGCCAGGTCGAGCGCGGCACCGTCGAGCTGGACGCCCCGGTGGTCCGTTACCTGCCGGAGTTTGCCGCCGGCGGTAAGCAGGCCGTGACGGTGCGGATGCTGCTCACCCACACCGGCGGGCTGCCCGCGTTCGCACCACTGTGGAGCAGCTACCCGACCCCGGAGGAGCGGGAGGCGGCCGCCCTGGCCACCCCGTTCGCCGCCGGTGCCAGCCCCGGCAACCAGTACGTCTACTCCGACCTCGGGCTCATCGCACTCGGCGTACTCGTGGAGCGGGTGACCGGCCGCCCGCTGGAGCAGCTCGTCGCCGCCGAGGTGACCGGGCCGCTGCGGATGCGCGACACCGGCTACAACCCGGCGGCGGCGCTGCGGCACCGGATCGCCGCCACCGAATACCAGCCGTACGCGGGCCGGGGCATGGTCTGGGGCGAGGTGCACGACGAGAACGCCTGGGCACTCGGCGGAGTCGCCGGGCACGCCGGGCTCTTCTCCACCGCCGCCGACCTGGCGATCTTCTGCCAGATGCTGCTGAACGGCGGCGAATACCGGGGCGCCCGGATCCTGCGCGAGTCGACGGTGCGGGACATGCTCGTCAACCACAACGCGCGCCTGGAGAGCGGCTATCCGGAGAGCGACCGGGGGCTCGGCGTCGAGCTGCACAAGCACTGGTACATGTCCGGGCTCGCCTCATCGGTCACCTTCGGGCACACCGGGTTCACCGGCACCTCGATCGTGGTCGACCCGCTGTCCCGGTCTTTCCTGATCCTGCTGACCAACCGGGTGCACCCGGACCGGAACTGGGGCAGCAACAACGTGGCCCGGCGGGCGCTCGCCCGCGACCTGGCGTACGCGATGCCGGTCCGGCCGCCGCTTGGCGGCACCGCCTGGCGCGCGGACGACCGCGACGGCGGCAGCGTCACGCTCAACGCGCCGCTGCGCCGCGCCGCCGGCCGCACCGCCGTGGCCAGCTTCCAACTCTGGTACGACACCGAGCCGCGCTACGACGTCCTGCACTTCGAGACCTCCGCCGACGGTGGCGGGACCTGGGCGCCGGTCGACGTGACCCTGGTCGGGCCGGGGGGCCGGTGGACCGCCGAGGGCTCGGTCACCGGCTACGGTGGGCGGCGCTGGTGGCAGGCGTTCGCGCAGGTGCCGGCGGGCACCACCGAGCTGCGCTGGCGCTACACCACCGACGCCAGCTCCCGGGGCCGTGGCGTCTATCTCGACAACCTGCTCGTGGTCGGCAGCAACGGCCTGCTCTTCTCCGGCGAAACCTCCGACGCCCCCCGCTTCACCCAGACGGGCTGGACCCCCTCCACCACCTGACCGGGCGGGATGCGATGCCCAAGATTCTTGTTGAACGGTGGTCAGCTACGCGCCACGAATCAACAAGAATCTTGGCGCTCCCCTCGCTGTCCACAGGGCGGCGGGTGGGTGTTGTGGGTGGGGTGCGGGGTTGGGAGATTTGGTGGGTGTCGGGGCGGGGGACGCGGAGGGTCGGGCGGGGTGGGTCCGCCGGGGTTGCGGGGCGGTGGGGGTGGGGCGGGGTGCCCGGTGCGGAGGGCGCCGAGTTCGACTGGTTGGCGTTCGAACAGTCCGGCGTGGTGACGAGCCGGCAGGCTGCGGAATCGCTCGGCCGGGCCACCGTCCGTGGGTTGGTGCGGTCCGGCCGGTGGCGCGCCATCTGCCACAACGTGCTGCTCACCGGCAACGGCCGGCTCACCCGGGAGCAGCAGTTGTGGGTGGCGGTCCTGGCGGCAGGCCGCGACGCCGTACTGGCCGGCGCGACCGCCGCCGCCGAAGCGGGCGTACGCGGACTCCGGCAGGAGCCGCTGCACGTGCTCATCCCCGCCGCCCGGCAGGTGTCCGGAACACTGCGTCGACTGCCGCTGGACATGCCGGCCGTATTCGTGCGGCGCAGCACGATCCTTCCGGAGTCCCACCTGCAACTCGCCAGGCCGATGCGTACCAGCGTCGCCCGGGCACTGGCCGACGCGGCAGGCTGGGCGCGCTCCGACGACGAGGCGCGGACGGTCCTGGCCGCCGGTTGCCAGCAGCGCCGTGCGACGGCCGGCGAGATCAGGGAGGTGGTGCTGACGCTGCCGAAGCTGCGACGGCGGCCGTTGATCCTGCGTACCCTCGACGACATCGCGGGCGGTGCGCAGGCGCTCTCCGAGCTGGACTTCATGGCACTGTGCCGTCGGTTCCGGATCCCACCGCCGGATCTTCAACAGCGGCGGGTCGACGCCGGTGGACGGGTGCGCTACCTGGACGCGTACTGGCGACGGTGGCGGCTGCACGTCGAGATCGACGGCGCGCACCACATGGATGCCCGGCACTGGGCGGCCGACCTGCGCCGCCAGAACGACATCTGGATCGCCGGGGACCGGATCCTGCGGTTCCCGGCGTGGCTGGTCCGCAGCCGTCCGACCGAGGTGGCCGACCAGGTACGGGCCGGACTGAGCGCCGCCGGCTGGCGCGCCGAGCCCTGACCGCGAACGTCCCCGTCGCAACGGTCCACGCGGCCCCGTCGCGCGGTGCGCACGGCGTCCCGTTGCGCGCTGCGAGGGGTCCCGTGGGGCGGGTGTGCACGCTGGCTGGTCAGGGTGTGCCAGAGGTGGTCGCCGGCGCGGCGGTCGGGTCGGTGTCGACGGTCGGGCGGTCGACGTCCCTGATCAGGCGCAGGCTGTATGCGACGATCCAGACCAGCCAGAGCAGCCAGCCGAGCAGGCCGGCCAGCGAGAACGGGTTGCCGCCGTCGACGCCGTACGGGCTGGTGGTGGCGGAGAGGAAGAGCAGGGCCGCGCCGGACAGACCGACGGCGGCGTGCCAGCGGCGCACGAGGCCGGCTCGGCGCCCGCTGACCGAGAGGCCGAGCAGGGCTGTCGCCAGGAAGACCTGGTTGAAGCCGAAGATCGCGTTGTGCAGTCCCCAGAGCCCGGCGACGGCACCGGGGTCGTGGGCCGCGGCGGCGGCCACGGCCAGCCGGGACGCCCCGACGGCGGCGAAGGCGACGCACTGCATGAGGATGCCGGCCAGGCCGACGACCGCCCAGCCGTCGCCGGGTATCCGGTCGTGGCGCCGGAGCGCGGCGAAGACCCCGGCGGCGAAGATGGTGGCCAGCAGCCAGGCGGCGGGCAGCAGGGTGGAGGTGAGCCGGAGTGCGGCCGAGGCGTCGGCGACGGCCGAGGCGATCTCGCCGGGCGCCGCCGAGGCGGAGGAGTCCGGAAAGCCGGCCGAGAGCAGCAGCAGGTTTCCGCCGAGCAGCAGCAGGACGAAGCCGATCCCGGAGAGGCCGGCCAGCCGGGCGAAGCGCATGACGAGATCTCCCAATCGACTTTACGGAGCTTATATTGAATATAAGCAGCGAGAAGGCAGAAGGCAAGGAGGAGGGGGGCACGGTGGCGGCTGCGGCACCGGAGCGACGGCGGTACGACTCGCTGGTGCGTACCGCCCAGGCCGACGAGACCCGTCGGGAGATCGCCCGAGCCGCCCGGCGACTCTTCCTGAGCCGGGGGTGGGGCGAGACGACCGTCCGGGACGTGGCCCGGGAGGCCGGCGTCTCCGCACCGACCGTCTACTCCGCATACGGCAACAAGAAAGGGCTCGCCGTCGCGCTGATGGACGCGGCCGACCTCGCCGCCGACGCCGACCGGCTGGTGGCGGACCTGGCGGCGGCCGACGACCCGGCCGGGCAGCTCGGCGTCTCGGTCGCCTTCCACCGCCGGCTCTACGAGCGGGCCGGAGACGTGATCCTGCTGCTCCGCGAGGGCGGCCGGACCGAACCCGAGCTGGCCGCCGCCTACCGCGAGGGACCCCGGCGCGGCGAGGAGGCCCTGCTCGGGCTCTTCTCCTCGTGGCCCGCCGGCACGTTCGCCGACGGTGTCGACCCGCGCACCGCCGTGGACGTCTACGGGGTGATCTGCGGCATCGACGCGTACACCGAGCTGACCGCCGGGCGCGGCTGGTCACCCGACCGGGTCGAGCGGTGGTGGACCGGGCTCCTCATCCGGGAACTGCTGGCGTAGCCGGAACCCGGGTCAGAAGGCGCAGGCGATGACGAGTTCCGGGGTGCGGTCGGGGAGGAAGTCGAGCTTGCCGATCCGGCCGGCCGCCTTCAGGTCCCCGGCGATGCTGGCCAACTGTTCCAGCATCGCCGCCGGGCCCAGCGCCTCGGCCAGCGGCACCTCCGTACGCATCGACAACTTCCGCTCCGACTTGGCCCGGCGGATCTGGGTCAGCGCCGCCCCGGCCAGCTCCAGCAGCGCCGGGTCGCCGTCCGCCGCCACCCGGGCGATCTCGTACGTCGTCGGCCACGGCGAGCGGTGCACCGAGCCGTACCGCCACCACGACCAGACCTCCTCGGTGACGTACGGCAGGAACGGGGCGAACAGCCGCAGCAGCGTGCCGAGGGCGGCGGCCAGCGCGGCCCGGGCCGACTCGGCACCCGCACCTTCCCCGTAGGCGCGTTCCTTCACCAACTCAATGTAGTCGTCACAGAAGCGCCAGAAGAACGCCTCGGTGACCTGCATCGCCTCGGTGTGGTCGTACCGCTCGAAGGCGGCGGTGGCGCTGGCGACCACAGTGGAGAGTCCGGCGAGCATGGACCGGTCCAGCGGCTCGCTGGCCGGCGCCCGCAGGGCGTCGCCGGCGCCGAGGCCGAGCGCGAACCGGGAGGCGTTGAGCAGCTTGGTGGCGAGCCGCCGGCCGATCCGGATCTGCCCCGGGTCGAACGCCAGGTCGGTGCCGGGCCGGCCGTTCGCCGCCCAGTAGCGGACCGCGTCCGGGCCGTGCTCGTCCAGCAGCCCCATCGGGGTCTGCACGTTCCCCCTGGACTTGGACATCTTCTTCCGGTCCGGGTCGAGGATCCAGCCGGAGAGCACCGCGTCCCGCCAGGGCAGCACCCCGGCCTCCAGGTGCGCGCGGACCACCGTCGCGAACAACCAGGTACGGATGATCTCCTGCCCCTGCGGCCGCAGGTCCATCGGGAAGACCCGGGCGTAGAGGTCCGGGTCGTCGAGCCAGCCGCCGACGATCTGCGGGGTCAGCGACGAGGTGGCCCAGGTGTCCATCACGTCCGGGTCGGCCACGAAACCACCCGGCTGTCCGCGTTGCGACTCGGTGTAGCCGGCCGGGGTGTCGGAGGTCGGATCGACGGGCAGCGCCGACTCGGCCGGCGTGAGAGGCTGGGCGTAGTCCGGCTCGCCAGTGCCGTCGAGCCGGTACCAGACCGGGAACGGCACCCCGAAAAAGCGTTGCCGGCTGACCAGCCAGTCGCCGGTCAGCCCGCCCACCCAGTGCTCGTAGCGGTGCCGCATGTGCCCCGGCACCCAGTTCAGCTCCCGTCCCCGGTCGAGCAGTTCGGCGCGCAGTTCGGCATCCCGGCCGCCGTTGCGCAGATACCACTGCCGGGTCGAGATGATCTCCAGCGGGCTGTCGCCCTTCTCGTAGAACTTCACCGGATGGGTCACCGGCCTCGGCTCGCCGACCAGGTCGCCGGAGCCGGTCAGCAACTCCACGATCCGCCGCCGGGCCGCGTTGACCCGCAGGCCGGCGAGTTCGGCGTACGGGGCGGCGGCGACCCCGGACGGTGGCTCCGGCAGCAGCCGGCCGTCCCGGCCGATCACCACCCGGGCCGGCAACCGCAGCTCCCGCCACCAGGTCACGTCCGCGAGGTCGCCGAAGGTGCAGGTCATCACCAGTCCGCTGCCCTTGGCCGGATCCGCCAACGGATGCGCGTAGACGGTCACCTCGGCGCCGAACAGCGGGACCCGGACGGTGCCGCCGACCAGGTCGGCATACCGCTCGTCGTCGGGGTGGCAGACCAGCGCCACGCACGCCGGCAGCAGCTCGGGGCGGGTCGTCTCGACGTACACGTAGGGGTCGTCGCGGCCGGGCCCGGGACCGACCGGGGTGCCGCCCGCGCTGCCCGGCCCGGCGGCGGTCACCTCGAACCGGATCCGGTGGTACGCCCCCGGCCGCTCCCGGTCCTCCAGCTCCGCCTGGGCCACCGCCGTGCCGAAGCCGACGTCCCAGAGCGCCGGCGCCTCGGCCGAGTACGCCTCACCCCGGGCCAGGTTCCGCAGGAACGCCCGCTGCGCGGTGGCCCGGGCCGTCGCACCGATCGTGGTGTACGTCAGCGACCAGTCCACCGAGAGCCCGAGCCGCCGCCACAACTCCTCGTAGACCTGCTCGTCCTCGGCGGTGAGCGTGGCACACAGCTCCACGAAGTTGCGCCGCGAGATCGCCACCGGGTTCTTCCGGGCCTGCTCGCCGACCGGCCGCCGCGGCGGCTGCCACTCCGGGTCGTACGGCAGGCTCGGGTCACAGCTCACCCCGTAGACGTTCTGCACCCGGCGTTCGGTGGGCAGCCCGTTGTCGTCCCAACCCATCGGGTAGAAGACCGTCCGGCCGCGCATCCGCTGGAACCGAGCCACCGTGTCGGTGTGGGTGTACGAGAAGACGTGCCCCATGTGCAGCTCGCCGGATACGGTCGGCGGGGGCGTGTCGATCGCGTACACGTCCGACCGGCTCTTCGTCCGGTCGAAGGCGTACGTCCCCTCCTCCTGCCACCGCTGGCCCCACTTCTCGGCCAGCCCGTCCAGGCTCGGCCGCTCGGGGACGCCGGTGCGCTGCTGCCGTGCCGCATCCGTCATCCGCCGATGGTACGGGAGACGTCCGGGCGGCCGACCAGCATTTCCTCACCGCCGGCTACCGTGGATGCCGTGATCGGAGAGGCTGACGTCGTGGTCCCGGAGGCGCTGGCCCGGAACGTGCGGCAGGTGTGGCAGGCGGACGGCCGCCGATGGCTCGCCGAGCTGCCCCGGACCCTCGCCGGGGTGGCCGCCGACTGGGAGCTGACCCTCGGCCGGCCGTACGACCTGTCGTACCACTACGTCACGGCGGTGACCTGTGCCGACGGCCGGCCGGCGGTGTTGAAACTGGGTGTGCCGAGCGGGGACTCGCTGCGTAACGAGGCACCCGCGCTGGCCGCGTTCGCCGGCCGGGGCGCCGTACGCCTGCTCCGCGCCGACCTCGACCGGGGTGCCCTGCTGCTGGAGCGGGCCGAGCCCGGCGGGCGGCTGCGGGACCTGGTACCGACCCGGGACACCGAGGCGACCTCGGTGGCGGCGGAACTGCTGCGCCGGCTCGCCGTACCGCCGCCGGCCGACTGCCCGCTGCCGGACCTCTCGACGTACGCCGCCGGGTTCGACCGCTATCTCGCGGCGCACGGCGACGGCGGGCCGCTGCCGGCCGACCTGGTCGGCCGGGCCGGTGGCCTGATGCGGGAACTCTGCGCCTCGGCACCCCGCCGGGCGGTGCTGCACGGCGACCTGCACCACGACAACATCCTGCGGGCCGAACGCGAGCCGTGGCTGGCCATCGACCCGCACGGGCTGGTCGGCGACCCCGGCTTCGAGATCGGCGCGCTGCTCTACAACCCCGCGCCGGAAAACCGGGACCCGGCGTTGACCGCGCTGGTGCCGGCCCGGGTCGAACAGCTCGCCGACCTGCTGGCGATACCGGCGGACCGGGTGGTCGGCTGGGGCTTCGTGATGGCGGTGCTGTCGGACGTCTGGACCGCCGAGGACTGGACGCCGGGCGCTCCGTCGCCGGCCAGCCGGGCCCTGGACGTCGCGCACCTGCTGCTGCCCCGGCTGAGCTGACCGACCGCCGTTCCGGCTGGTCGGCGTGGATCGCCCGGTTCAGCGGCGCAGGGTCAGCCGGAACTCGCAGCCGGCGCCGTCCGGGCCGGGCGAGCGCAGGGTGAGGTCGCCGCCGTGCGCCAGCGCGATCTGCCGAGCGATCGCCAGGCCGAGCCCGGTGCCGGGTACGTCCCGTCGGCCGCGCCAGAACCGCTGGAAGACGTACCCGTGCTGGTCGGCGGGGATGCCCGGTCCACTGTCGACGACGACCACGGCCACCTCGTCGGCGGTCGTCTCGACGCCGACCCGGACCGCCGAGCCGGCCGGGGCGTACCGGATGGCGTTGTCGACCAGGTTGGCGACGGCCCGGCGTACCGTCGGCTCGTCCACGGCGCAACTCGCCTGCGCCGGCCCGTCGACCGAGAGCCGGATCCGCCTCGCCGCCGCGAACACCCCCGCGTCCTCGACGACCTGCCGGACGATCCCGACCAGCTCGGCCGGCCGTCGGTCGAGGGTGCGGGCCCGGCCCCGGGCGTCGACGAGCAACCCGTCGACTGTCGTCCGGAGCCGTACCGCCGCGTCCCGGGAGCGTTCCAGGCCCCGGCGGTACAGCTTTACCGTCGGATCCGGGTGGTCGAGCAGCACCTCGGCGTTGGTGACCAGTACGGCCAGCGGGATGCGCAGTTCGTGACTGGTCTCCTCGACGAGCCGCCGCTGGGTGTCGGCGGCCTGTTCGAGCCGTTCGAGCATCGCGTCGAAGCTGGCGGCGAGCGCCACCACCTCGGCGGGACCCCGGTCGAGCCCGGTACGCCGGCTCAGGTCCGTCCCCTCGATCTCCTCGACGACCCGCCGCATCCGGGCGATCGGGCCGACCGCCCGCCCCGCCCACCACCAGGCCAGCCCGGCGGCGACCGGGGCGAGGGCCAGTACCGTCCAGGTCGCCCACTCCGCCCGGCCGGTGACGGTCTGCCGCACGACCTCGCCGTCCGGCCGCAGCCGGGTCTCCGTCTCGGTGTCGGTCACCAGGACCACGCCGAACAGCAGCAGTGCCGGTACGTAGCTGGCCAGGAATCCGAGCACGGCGAGGCGTACCCGAAGCGAGGACCAGCCGCGGCTCACGACGGATCCGTCAACTGGTAGCCGGCGCCGGTGATGGTGACGATCGGTGGCGGGTCGCCGAGTTTCCGGCGCAGCCGGCTGAGGATCACCCGGACCGAGGCGGTGAACGGGTTGGCGTGCGCGTCCCAGACGTGCTCCAGCAGGTCCTCGGCGGAGAGCACCAGGCCCGGGTGGTGCATGAAGTAGCGCAGCAGCGAGAACTCCCGGGCGGTCAGCTCGAGTTCGGTGCCGCCCCGCCAGGCCCGGTGTGCGGCCAGGTCCAGGGTCAGGTCGCCGACCCGCAGCGTCGCGCCGCGTACGTCGCCGCGCCGGCCGAGCGCCCGGAGCCGGGCCACCAGCTCGGCGAAGTGGAACGGCTTGACGAGGTAGTCGTCGGCACCGGCGTCCAACCCGGCCACCCGGTCCGTCACCGCGTCCCGGGCGGTCAGCACCAGGCAGCGCCGGGGCCGGCGCAGCTCCGGATCCCGGCCGAGCCGCCGGACGAGGTCCAGCCCGTCCCCGTCCGGCAGCCCCAGGTCGAGGCAGGCGACGTCGTACCCGGTGATCCGGAGCAGCTCCTCGGCGTCGGCGTAGCTGGCGGCCAGGTCGACCGCGTACGACTCGTTGCGCAGGCCGAGGGCGACCACCTCGGCGAGGTCGGGGTCGTCCTCGACCAGCAGGATGCGCATGGCGTCGACCTTCCGGTACGCGTGGTCGGTCAGCGGGCCGGCTCGGCGACGTACCGGCCGCCGGGTCCGACGACGGTCAGCAGACCGGCCTGGAACTCGACGGTCACCGCCGGGCCGCTGCCGGTCGGATCGTCCGGGCGGTAGCGGCCGGGACCGGCGGAGGTGAGGGTCAGGCGCGGTGGTTCGGTGCCCACCTCGGCGGCCTCGACCCCACCCTCGGCGTTGACCGCGTACCAGGCCAACGCCGACCGGCTGTCGGTGGTGACGGTGACGTAGCTGCGCAGCTCGCCGTCCCGCACGACGGTGCCGCCCGGGGTGATGCCGGTGATCCGCCCGAACGCCGCCTCCAGCGCCCTGCGTTCCTGCCGGCCCTCCCGGGTCTTCCCGTCGAGCAGCGTCCGCACCCGCTGCTCGTGCCGGTGCAGCTCGTCGGCGGGTACGTCGCGCGGCGGGAAGAGCGCGGCGACGGCGTCGGCACCGCTGGCCGTGACGGAGAGCTGGTTGCCGGCGGCGCTCACCTCGAACCCACCTCCCGTGTCCAGCCGGTACTTCCCGACGGTAGCCGCCGCGGGCGTGCCACCGGCCGGAGGGCTCGGCGTCGGCAACGGGCTGCCGGCGAGCAGTGCCGGGCCGATCTTCGCCAGCAGCTGCTCGGCGTTCACCTTCGTACCGTTGGCGGCCATCGCGATCACCCGCTCACCCTGGGGCAGCCAGACCGCCACCGCGTTGTGCCCGATGTCGCCGCCGCCCCCCGCCGTGGCCAGGAAGGGCCTACCGTGCACGGAGGCGTCGTACGCCACCCAGCCGGGTGTCTCCGACCTGCCCTTGCCGAGGTCGCGTCCCGGGGTCGTGATCGCCCGGACGGAACCGGCCGAGACGATCCGGCCGGTGAACAGGGAATGGGTCCAGGTCGCCAGGTCGCGGACGGTCATCGCCAGCCCGCCGTTGCCGTCGACCGCCCAGTGCGGCCCGGCGAAGCTCCCCGACTCGCCGGTCCGGCCGCCGTCGAGCCGGCCGACGGCCCGGGGTCCCGGTGCCGCCGGCTGACCGTCCCAGAAGCCGCCGGCGACCCGCCCGTCGGGCAGCGGCAGGATGTTCCGCACCGTGTAGTCCCGGTAACCCTGCCCGGAGACCTGCTCAACGACGAGAGCCAGCAGCGTGTAACCGGCGTTCGAGTAGACGTAGCCGGTGCCGGGCGCGAAGGCGAGTTCCAGCCTGCCGATCGCGGTGAGCGCGCCGGCCCGGTCCAGCGGCTCGTGGTCGGTACCGTGCGAGCCGGTCAACCCGCTGGTGTGCAGCAGCAGTTGCCGTACGGTCACCCCGGCGGCCGGACCGGTCAGTTCCGGCAGTACGTCGCCGACCCGGGTGTCGAGCGTCAGCTTCCCCTCGTCCACCAGCCGGAACACGCCGGCCGAGGTGAACGCCTTGGTGACCGATCCGATGCTGAACACGGTGTCGACGGTGTTCGGGGTGCCGGTGGCCTCGTCCGCCGATCCGTAACTGGCCAGGCAGTCGAAGCGACCACCGGTCGAGATCGCGACCGAACCGCTGAACCCCGCCTGTGCCCAGGCGCGGAAGGCGGCGTCGAGCCCGGCGTCGCAGCTCGCCGCCGTACCGGCCGGAGTCGCCGTCACGTCCTCCGGCGGATCGCTGTCCTCGGTGCAGGCGGCGGCCAGCGCCGTCACGAGCAGCGCCGCCGCGAACAGCCTGAAATGCTTGGTCATGGCCCGAAGGTAGGAACACCGCTGCGAACCTGAGGTAAACGGGACCGCCCTTGCCCCAGTCGCCGCTGGCCGGGCCTCCCGCTGGCTGACCTCCCGCTGGCTGACCTCTCGCCTGCCTGGCCATGTTCGTTGCGGAGACTGTCGAGCTGGGTGCACAGACGGGGCACGGGTGACACGGCGATCGGCTCGGGGTGGGTGGGCGCACAGACGGGGCAGCTCGACAGTCTGCACGTCGACTACCTGTCGGAGCGGTCCGCCGTGCTGGGCCGGCGGCCGGAGTGGTCCGCCGGGCCGGGCCGGTCAGGATCGGGCCGGGGTGTCGTCGGGACTTGCGACGCCGGGCGGTGCCGTCCTGCGCTGGGCGGCGGGGTGTGCCGGCTCGGTGCCGCCCCGGAGCAGCGAGTCGCGCCACTGCCGGTGCAGGGCGGCGTACCGGCCGCCCCGGGCGATAAGCGTCGCCGGTGGGCCGTCCTCGACCACCCGGCCGCCGTCGAGCACCAGCACCCGGTCGGCTATCTCCACAGTAGAGAGCCGGTGTGCGATGACGATCGCGGTGCGGTCGGCCAGGATCGTCCGCAGCGCCCGTTGCACCAGCCGCTCGCTCGGGATGTCCAGCGACGAGGTGGCCTCGTCGAGGATCAGCACCGCCGGATCGGCGAGGAAGGCCCGGGCGAACGCGACGAGCTGGCGCTGGCCGGCGGAGAGCCGGCCGCCACGGCGGTGCACGTCGGTGGCGTACCCGGCGGGCAGCGCGGCGATGAAGTCGTGCGCGCCGATCGCCGCCGCCGCCGCGACCACGTCCGCGTCGTCCGCACCCGGGCGGCCGAACCGGATGTTGTCCGCCACCGACCCGGCGAAGAGGTGGTTCTCCTGGGTGACCATGACGACCGCCCGGCGCAGCTCGGCGTCGGCGACGTCGCGCAGGTCGACACCGTCCAGCGTGACGGTGCCCCGCGTCGGGTCGTAGAACCGGGCGACCAGCTTCGCCACCGTCGACTTCCCGGCCCCGGTCGCGCCGACCAGCGCCACCGTCTGACCGGCCGGGATGCCGAGGGTCAGCTCGGGCAGCACCGGAGTGGCGGTGCGGTAGCCGAAGGTCACCGCCCGCAACTCCACCGCACCCCGGACCGGCCCGGACGGCAGCGGGCGGGGGATGGCCGGTTCCGGCACACCGGGCCGCTCGTCGAGTACGCCGGCCAGCTTCTCCAGCGCCGCCGTAGCGGACTGGAGCGCGTTGTAGAACTGGCTCAACTCCTGCATCGGCTCGAAGAACCTGCGCAGATAGAGCAGGAACGCGGCGAGTACGCCGATCTCGGCATGCCCGTCCAGCACCCGCATCCCGCCGTACGCCAGCACCGCCGCGATGGTCACGTTGCCGATCACCTTGATCGCCGGGGAGTAGGTGGCGATCAGCCGGAAGGCCCGGAGGTTCGCCCGCCGGTGGTCGTCGTTGACAGCGGTGAAGATCTGCTGGTTGCGCGGCTCGCGGCGGAACGCCTGCACCGCCCGGATCCCGCCGAGCGACTCGACGAAGTGCACGATCACCAGTGCGACCGTCTCCCGGGTGCGCCGGTAGGCGGCCGCCGAGGCGTGGGCGAACCAGCGGGACAGCCAGAGCAGGAACGGGAAGGCGAGCAGGGTGACGGCGGCCAGCGGCGGGTCCAGCCAGAGCAGCACCCCGGCCACCGAGACGATGGAGAGCACGGCGAGGACCAGGTCGTCGATGCCGCCGTCGACAAGTTCGGCTATCGAGTCCATGTCGCTGGTGAGCCGGGCCACCAGCCGGCCCGAGGTGTAGCGCTCGTGGAAGCTGACCGACAGCCGCAGGAAGTGGTCGTACACCCGGCGCCGCAGGTCGAGCAGGATGGCCTGGCCGATCCGGGTGGAGATGGTGAGGAAACCGCGCTTGCCGGCGTACTCGGCGACGGCGGCGAGACCGAACGCGGCCGCCACCGCGGCCAGCGGCCCCGGGTCGCCGGACCGCAGCGGTCCGATCGCCCGGTCGATGCCGAGCATCACCAGGTACGGCCCGGCCATCCCGGCGGCGTTCTGCAACAGCAGCAGGGCCACCGCCACCCCGAGCAGCCGGCGGTGCGGCCGGATCAGCGAGCCGAGCAGGACCCGGCTGCGGCTGCGGAGCCGGGCGATGCCCTGCGTGGTGCCGGTCTCGGCGGCGGTGCGGTCCGCCTCCGGGTCGGCGGCGATCCCCCGCCAGCGGTCCAGCTCGGACCCGCCACCCGGACCCGCCTCCGCCTCGCCGTCCCGCCCGGCGGCTGGCGTCCCGCTGATCGGCTCGGTTGCCGTCATGACCGGACGAGCCCCAGGTCACCGGTGTCGGTGACGGTCGCGGCGCGGCCCGTGGTCGTCCCGACCGGTCCGGTCTCCTCGGCGGAGAGCACCGACCGGTACGCCGGCACGTCGCGGAGCAGCTCCGCGTGGGTACCGACGGCGGCGATCCGACCGTCGGCGAGCAGCGCCACCCGGTCGGCGAGGGCGACTGTCGACGGCCGGTGCACCACGAGCAGCGCGGTGGTGTCCCGGAGCACCCGGGCCAGCGCCCGCTCGACCAGCGCCTCGGTGTGTACGTCGAGCGCCGACAGCGGGTCGTCGAGCACCAGTACCCCGGGCCGGCCGAGTACCGCCCTGGCCAGGGCGAGTCGTTGCCGCTGCCCGCCGGAGAGGGAAAGTCCCTGTTCGCCGATGCGGGTGTCCAGCCCCCACGGCAGGTCGTACACGAAGTCGGCCTGGGCGACGGCGAGCGCGGCGCGTACCTCGTCCTCCCCGGCGTCGGCCCGGCCGAGCGTGAGGTTCTCCCGGACCGACATCGAGAAGAGCGTGGGTTCCTCGAACGCGATCCCGACCCGGCGGCGCAGCGAGTCGAGCCGGACGTCCCGGACGTCGCGCCCGTCCAGGGTGACCTGCCCGGCGGTGACGTCGTGCAGGCGCGGTACCAGCGACAGCAGGCTGGTCTTGCCGCAGCCGGTGACGCCGACGACGGCGAGGGTCTCGCCGGGCCGCACCGCCAGGTCGATGCCGCGCAGCACCGGGGGACCCTGCGGGTAGCCGAACCACACCCCGGCGAAGTGCAGCGCCCCGCCCCGGGTGCTGGCCTCCGGCCCGGCCCAGGTCAACGCCACCGCGCCCGGCCGGTCGACGATCGCCGGCGGGGTGTCCAGCACCTCGTAGATCCGGTCCGCGGCGGTCATCGCCTCCTGCGCGTTGGCGATGATCCAGGCCAGCGACTCGATCGGCCAGACCAGCATCAGTTGCAGGCTGACGAAGGCGACCAGGCCGCCGATGGTGAGCGAGCCGTGCGCGACGGCCGCCGCACCGGCGACCAGCACCGCCGCCAGGGTCAGGTTGGGGATCAGGTCGAACTGTGCGGAGGTGCGGGCCAGCAGCCGGCCCTTGCCGGTCGCGGTGTCGTGCAGGGTGCGGCTGCCGGCCGCGAACCTCCGCACCATCTCCGGGCGTCGCCCGAACGCCTTGACGGTGCGGATGCCCTGCGCGGACTCCTCGATCAGCGTGGCCAGGTCGCCCTGCTCGTCCTGGAGTCGTCGGGCGGCCCGGAGATAGGCCCGGGTGAAGCGGCGACTGGAGAGGAACAGTGGCACGGCGCCGGCCGCGACCAGCAGCCCGAGCCCCGGGTGCAGCGTGATCAGCAGCGTCACGACGGCGAGGTAGGTGGTGACGTTGACGACCAGGAAGAGCAGTCCGAAGGAGAGGAAGCGCCGGAGCACCGACAGGTCGCTGGTGGCCCGGGACAGCAGTTGGCCGGACTGCCAGCGGTCGTGGAAGCCGATGTGCAGCCGTTGCAGGTGGGCGTAGATCTCGTCGCGGATGGTGGCTTCCATCCCGACCGCCGAGGAGGACTGCGCCCACCGCCGGATGAAGATCAGCGCGGCTTCGGCGAGCCCGAGCAGCAGGGCCAGCCCGCCGAGCCGGAGCAGGCCGTCCGGATCGCGGTCGGCGATCGGGCCGTCCACCGCCCGCTGCACCACGAGCGGTACGGCGATGCTCGCCCCGGTCGCCGCGAACGCCGCGATCAGCAGCCAGACCAGTTGCCAACGGTACGGGCGGAGGTAGCGCCGCAGCCGCCACAGGTTGCCGGGCATCGGCAGGGCGGGTGGCCATGAGCGCGCCCGGCCCCGGACCGTGCGCTCGCCGTCACGATCCGGCGCCATCCCCTGACGGTAGTGGCAAATGCGGCCGCCGGATGAGTCGTGTTGTTGTCACCTCTCGATCCGTTGTCACCTCTCGATCCGCTGTCACCTCTCGACCTGCTGGCACCTCTCCACCTGCTGTCACCTCTCCACCGGACTGCCCTCGTGCGCGAGCAGCCAGCGCTTCACCGGCAAACCCCAGCGGAAGCCGCCGAGCCCCCCGTCGGTACGCAACACCCGGTGACACGGTACGAAGAGCGCGGCGGCGTTGCGGGCACAGGCCATCGCGGCGGCCCGGACGGCTCGGGGCCGGCCGGAGAGCTCGGCGAACTCGGTGTAGGTGACCGGCTCGCCGGGCTTGACCCGGCGCAACGTCTCCCAGGCGTGTGCCAGGAACTCCCCGCCGGTGTGCTGCGCCACCGGTACGGTGTCGATCGCGGTCAGGTCACCATCCAGATAGGACCGAACGGCGGCGGTGACCGGGCCGAGTTCCGGCCGCTCCCGCAGCTCCCGGCGCAGCCGTGGGTGCACCAGTCCCAGCAGTGTGCCGGGGTCGGTGCCGAAGCCGGCGGCGTGTACCACCCCGTCCGGGTCGGCGAGCACGGTAAGTGCACCGGCCGGCGTCTCGATCCGACTGCTGTACATGCTGTCGAGCATCTCGTTCATCCCGCTCTCCATAGTCTGATCACCGCGTACGAGCGCCAGGGCCGCCAGCGGCCGGCGTACGCGTCGAGGTTCTTCGGGTCGTCGGGGAGGCCGAGCGCGGTGGCGCCGCGGCGTACCCCGAGGTCGGTGGGAAGGAAGACGTCGGGGTCGCCGATCGCCCGCATCGCGACGTAGCCGGCGGTCCAGGCGCCGATGCCGGGCAGCGCGGTGAGCCGCTCGACCAGCTCGGCCCGGTCCGCACCGGGGTCCAGGTCCAGCTCGCCGGCCGCGACCGCCTCGGCCAGTGTCCGGATGGTCGCCCGGCGGGCGGCCGGCATGCCGAACGCCGAGTCCGGCAGCGCCAGCACCTCCTCAGCGCCCGGGAACGCCCGCAGCCCATCGGGCCCGCCCGGATCCGCGTCGCCGGGGTCGATGAGCTCGCTGGGATCAGTGCGGTCGGTGGGACCGGTCGAGGTGGCGGCGAGCCGGGCCAGCACGGTCCGGGCCCCGGCGACCGAGACCTGCTGGCCGACGATCGCCCGGACGGCCATCTCGAAACCGTCCACCGACCGGGGTACCCGGATGCCCGGCTCCTTCGCCACCGCCTCGGCGAAGGCCGGATCGGCGCCGAGCAGGGCGTCCACCGCCTCCGGGTCGGCGTCCAGGTCGAAGAGCCGGCGGCAGCGGGCCACCGCCGGGGCCAGGTCGCGGACGTCGGCGAGCCGGAGGGTGGCGGCGACGTACCCGGGCAGCGGGGTCAGGCTGATCTCGGCCGGCCCGTTCGGCAGCCGCAGGCCCCGGCGGTATGTGCCGCCGTCCACCTGCTCGATCCCGGGCACCGCGCGCAGGGCGAGGAAGTCGAGCAGCGCGTCGGCGTGCAGCGGCGCCCGGTAGGCGAGTCGCAGTGAGATGGTCCCCGGCCTGCCGTTCGGCTCGGCGGCTCCGGGGGGTCCGTCCCGGGCCACCCGGTCGGGGAAGCTGCCCCGGGCCGTCCGGGTGCCGCTGCGGGCTGCGTCGGTGGCGGCGGCGCGGCGGGCGGCGTCGCGCAGTTGGGACGGCGCGACCGCGTACACCTCGCGGATCGTGTCGTTGAACTGCCGCACGCTGCCGAAGCCGGCGGCGAAGGCGATCTCGGCCAGCCCGAGACCGGTCGTCTCGATCAGGATCCGGGCGGTCTGCGCGCGCTGGGCCCGGGCCAGGGCCAGCGGCCCGGCGCCCACCTCGGCGACGAGCATCCGGTTGAGGTGCCGTTCGGTGTAGCCGAGCCGGCCGGCCAGCCCCGGCACCCCGTCCCGGTCCACCACCCCGTCGGCGATCATCCGCATCGCCCGGCCGACGACGTCGGCCCGGACGTTCCACTCCGGCGAGCCGGGGGCCGCGTCGGGCCGGCACCGCCGGCAGGCGCGCAACCCGGCCCGCTGGGCGGCGGCGGCCGAGGGGAAGAAGCGGACGTTGTGCCGCTTCGGGGTCGTCGCCGGACAGGACGGCCGGCAGTAGATGCCGGTGGTGGTGACACCGGTGTAGAACCAGCCGTCGAACCGCTGGTCCCGGCTGTCGACCGCCCGGTAGCACCGTTCGAAGTCCACTTCCATGCCTTCGATGATGCCGCGTGTCCGGCGCGTTGACTCGCGGAAATCGGACCTGGCCGTGTGTGACCCGGCAGGGTTCGCCCGTCGGGTCGGTGCCCGGGGCACGTCCGTAGACTTCATCCCGGGCCGGGCCGGTGGCGTACACCAGGTCGCGGGAGGCTACGAGAGAGGCAGTCGCGTTCGCATGACTTCACTGACCATCGGCATCGTCGGCCTGCCCAACGTCGGCAAGAGCACCCTGTTCAACGCGCTGACCAAGAACGACGTACTCGCCGCGAACTACCCGTTCGCCACAATCGAGCCGAACGTCGGGGTGGTCGGGCTGCCGGACGGGCGGCTGGAGAAGCTCGCCGAGATCCACGGCTCGCAGAAGATCATCCCCGCGCCGGTCTCCTTCGTCGACATCGCCGGCCTGGTCCGGGGCGCCTCGAAGGGGCAGGGCCGCGGCAACGCCTTCCTGGCCAACATCCGGGACGCCGCCGCGATCTGCCAGGTCGTCCGGGTCTTCTCCGACCCGAACGTGGTGCACGTCGACGGGAAGGTCTCGCCCGGCGACGACATCGAGACGATCAACACCGAGCTGATCCTGGCCGACCTGCAGACGATCGAGAAGGCCCTGCCCCGGCTGGAGAAGGAGGCGAGGGTCCGCAAGGACCGGGCCGCCGCCGTCACCGCCGCGAAGAAGGCGGCCGAGCTGCTCGACACCGGGGTCACGCTCTACGCGGGCGCGGCCAACGCCGGGATCGAGGTCGCCGAGCTGCGCGAGCTGCACCTGCTGACCACCAAGCCCTTCCTGTACGTCTTCAACGTCGACGAGGCGGAACTGAACAACGCCGACCTGCTCGACGAGCTGCGGGCCCTCGTCGCCCCGGCCGAGGCGATCTTCATGGACGCCAAGGTCGAGTCGGAGCTGACCGACCTGCCCCCGGACGAGGCGCGGGAACTGCTGGAGTCGATCGGGCAGTCCGAGCCCGGTCTCGACCAGCTCATCCGGGTCGGCTTCCGCACCCTGGGTCTGCAGACCTACCTGACCGCCGGGCCGAAGGAGGCCCGGGCCTGGACCGTGCCGATCGGGGCGACCGCGCCGGAGGCCGCCGGGGTGATCCACTCCGACTTCCAGCGCGGCTTCATCAAGGCCGAGATCGTCTCGTACGACGACCTGGTCGCCGCCGGCTCGATGGCCGCCGCCAAGGCCGCCGGCCGGGTCCGGATCGAGGGCAAGGACTACGTCATGCAGGACGGCGACGTGGTGGAGTTCAGGTTCAACGTCTAGTTTCGATCGAACGTCTGCCTGGGTCGACTTCGCTTTCCAGAGACCAGAGGCCGTACACGCCCGGACGAACAAACCTCGCCTGAACTGGGTTCTTTCCGGATTGCGGGTGGTCTCGGTGGGCGAGGAAGAAGGACTTCCGACATCGACGACATGGTCAAGCTCTGCGGCGATCGTGTTCGGGTTGTGGCGGTGTGAGTCCCTGCTGCGGCGTCGCTGGCCGAGCACCGCGTCATCGGTCTGGATCGGTCCTCCTCTCATACCTGTCGTAGTCGGATGCATCGACAAGCTGCCGGATGAAGGTTTCGAAATCGGGAGCCAGGACAGTGATCCGATAGTTCCACTCCTGGTCCACGTGCACGACGACTGGCTCGCCTCGCGAGCGGTAGTCGAGGGCGATCATGTCGTGGCCCGCGGACGGGCAATCGGCGATGTAGACACCGATGTCGGGGTAGCCCCACTCCTCGACCCAGAAGGCGCTTCCGCCCGCGCCACAGAGACTGAACCCACGATCTCGGCCGATGGCGGCCAGGGACACCACACGTACGTGATCGTCGGCCCAGGTGGTTGGGTGCGGAGCCGGGTGGGCGGCGTGGGCGAGCCATCCGCCGTTGTGCTGACGCGCGAGGCCGACGTAGGCAGCGGGTAACTGCCTGCCGAGCTCCGCCTCGACGGATCGCAGAACTTCGTCTGTCAGCGGGGCGTCGAAGGCTTCGCCGGGTGCGAAGACTGTCGAGGCGTCGAGCATGGTCCGACCCTAGGTGCCGCTGGCTCAGCGCTTGCGGCCAGGCACCAGCCGGTCCAGTTCGAGCCATATCGGGAAAGGTGCGGGACTGCGGAGTTCATGACGGTGGATTCCGGTGGGCGCGTACGACCGGGTGGGGCCGTCGAGTTCGTAGGAGTGCACGACTGGCAGGTCGTCTTCGTCTTCGACGCGCCAGTAGTGTGCGATACCGGCTTCCGCGTACTTCCGTAGCTTGACCGTCCGATCACGGTGCGCCGATTCCGGCGAGACCACCTCGACGACCAGGAGAACGTCCTCCGGGACGTAGCAGGTGCGGTCGGGCTCGTACGGCGCCGTAGTGGCGAGAAGGTCGGGCTCGGGACGGTTCCATTCGTCGAGACGAATCGTCATCTCCCGCTCCACCTCGATGCCCTCCGGCGCCTGCTGGGTGAGAGAGACCGCCAACGCGGTGACGACCCGGCCGTGCCACGACCGTTGCGGGGACATCATGAAGACAAGCGCTCCATCGATGAGTTCGGTATGACGCGGTGCCTCGGGTAGTCGGTCGAGGTCGTCGGCCCGCCACCCCTCAGGGCGGGGCGGGCGCATCCATGCGGGCACCGCGGTCACTTCGTCACCGTAACACTCGGTCATGAGCCCCGGATCGATCCGGGCCGGCCACGGTGTTGTCGGGGCCAGCCCGGTTCGCACCGGACGGGGGCTCAGCGTTTGATCGCGAACGTCGACTTCGCCAGCTGGTACGCCGGCAGCATCTCCTCGTACTCCTCGGTGTCCGTACCGCCCAGCGTCAGCAGGAAGGTGCCCATCCGGGTGCCCACCACCAGTGCCCGGCCCCGGGTGGGCTCGCCGGTCAGCTCGCTCTCCTTCAGGAACGTCGCCTCGATCGCCGAGATCGGGCCGGCCTTCGTCTCCCGGTACTGCACATCGGTGAGTTTTCCATATTCGTCCAGGAACTGCTCAAGTCCCTTGCGGGCACCGATCACCGCCCCCCGGTCGACCATCCAGACCCGGAGGAACCCGATGTTGCCGGCCGGCTTCGCGTCGATCTCACACCACATGTTGGCGCCGCCCAGCTCCGCCAGCTCGGCGAACTCGGGATCCACCTCGACCGGCTTCGCCTTCCACCTGGCCGGCATCTCGAAGCTGATCCGCAGGCGGATCTGTTTTACCTGGACCGACGGCGGTGTCGAGGGCGTCGAGATCGTGGACTATCACTGAGGAGGTGAGTGAGGTGGACAAGATGCCCCCGGTGCACCCGGGCGAGGTGCTGATGGAGGAGTTCATCGAGCCGCTCGGCGTCACCCAGCACAGGGTCGCCGTCGCCATCGGCGTACCGCCCCGGCGGATCAACGAGATCGTGCACGGCAAGCGCCGCATCACGGCTGACACCGCCCTGCGGCTGGCCCGCTACTTCGGGACGTCCGACCTCTTCTGGATCAACTTGCAGAACCGGTTCGACCTGGAGATCGAACGCGACGCGCTCGGCCACGTACTCGAGAAGATCCAGCCGCTACGGGCGGCCTAACCGTGCGGCCGGTAGAGGTCTCCGGCGTTCGGTGAGCAGACCCGGGTTTGTCGACTCGTCTGGCGACCGGTACCTCTCAGGAGATGTAGTGCAGGATCACGTTGTGCACGTGGTGGCTCTTCTGGTCGCCCCGGAACTCCACCTCGTAGGTGTGCGTGCCGACGTTGATCGCGATCGCGCCGGTGGAGAAGAACGCGCCGCCCCAGGACTTGTTGCTGACCACGCTGACACTGGTGATCTTCGAGTACGGGATGCTGGTGATCGCGAACTTCTTGCCGACGAACGACTTGTCCTGGATGATCACGCGTCGGTCGGTCAGCCCGATGAACCCGGTGCCGGTGCCGATGGCGTCGTAGACGGCGATGACCTGTTCCCCGTCGAGGAGGCCGCTCTCGATCTGCTTGAGCTGTTCCCGACGGTCATAGCTGACGTTGGCCATGATCCGAGGGTAGGAGGACCGCGCCAGCGCCGCGCGTCGGCGTCGCCGGCAGTGCCCGTGGCCGTGCTCAGTTCGGTGCGGTCACCGCACGGTAGACGTCCTCGATGCGGGCAGCCAGGGTGACCTCACCGTCGGTGATCTCGCTGTCGTCGCGAGGGCCGATCCTGATCTGGGTGTGCCCGTCCAGGCGGCGGATCTCCGGGCGGAGATGCAGCGCGTCCGCGATGATCTTTATCCGCTCGGTGAGTGCCGCGTGCTGGGTGTCGTCGAGGATGAGGGTCCTCTTGATCTGCTGTCCCTCGCGGGTCCAGCCGCCCAGTAGGGTGAGTGCGTCGCTCAGGTAGTCGCGGTCCATCCGGCCACCCCAGAGAGCACGCATCGCCAAACCTCCCAGGCGTCGTTGCCGGCTTGTGGCCAAATCGTCGCCATCCCGTGTCTCGGTCGGTGCTCCCTAGTCTGTCTCTGGCCGGCTGGTGTGTCCACGTCCACCCTTCCGTCTTCTGTTGACCGGTGGGCCCGGCGCAGCTACCCGAATTCCCGATTGATCTGGCACGCTGGACGCCCGTGCGGACCGATTGGGCGAGCGGTAACGACCGGGACGGGTCGACAGGCGGACATTCCGGGCGCGGACGGCGGGAGCCGAAGGTGGTCGTCGGGGCGGCCATCGTGGCCGCCGGACGGGTGCTCGGGTGTGCGCGATCTCACCCTCCGGAGGTGGCCGGCCGGTGGGAGTTCCCGGGCGGCAAGGTCGAGCCGGGGGAGACCGAGGTCGCCGCGCTGGTCCGGGAGTGCGCCGAGGAACTGGGCGTACGGATCGAGGTCGGTGAGCGGATCGGCCGGGACGTCCGGATGGGCGGACACGGTCGCTCGGTGCTCCGGGTCTACCTGGCCGTACTCGTCGACGGGGACCAGCCGGAGCCGTTGGAGCACTCCGAGATCCGCTGGCTGCGCCCGGATGAGCTGGACAGCGTGCCGTGGCTGCCGGCGGACGTACCCATAGTGGCGGCCCTGCGCCCGGTGCTGGCCGCCGCCACCTGAACGACCGGGCAGGATTGCGAGATCACGCCTGAACCGGCCGTGGGCCGGGACCGCCGGACGGCGGTCCCGGCCCACGGCACGGAACGCGACGGAACAGAACCGAACCGGTCAGTCCTCCGGGCGGTCCTTGGCCGGCGGCTGGTCCGGGTGGCTGTAGTTCAGCCCCTCGGCCGGCAGCGGGAAGGCCACGTCGTCGCCGAACGGCGAGGGTGCGGCCGCCTTGTCGAAGGTGAACTCGCTGATCGCCAGCCGCCCCCGGGAGTCGACCGGCGGAGCGGTCGGGTGCGGGACCTGCCGGCCCCAGTGCACGCCGCGCTCCGCGCCGGCCTCGGGTCCGTGGGACCCGCCGACGTGCGCGTGCACCGTGCCGAGCTCGTCCGGGTCGCGCGGCGTCTGGGCCTGCGCGGACTCGTTCTGCTTGCCACGACGGAAAATCTTGCTACCGAGCCACACAACCGGATCGTACCGCCGGTCGACGACGCGTTCCTTCATTGGAATGATCGCGTTGTCAGTGATCTTGATGTGCTCGGGGCAGACCTCGGTGCAGCACTTGGTGATGTTGCAGTAGCCGAGTCCCTGCGACGCCTGGGCGTACTCCTTGCGGTCCGTCTTGGCGTCCAGCGGGTGCATGTCCAGCTCGGCGGCGCGGATGAAGTAGCGCGGCCCGGAGAAGGCGACCTTGTTCTCCTCGTGGTCGCGGACCACGTGGCAGGTGTTCTGGCACAGGAAGCACTCGATGCACTTGCGGAACTCCTGCGACCGCTCGACGTCCACCTGCTGCATTCGGTACTCGCCCGGTGCCAGGTCGGCCGGCGGCGCGAACGCCGGGGTCTCCCGGGCCTTCTCGTAGTTGTACGAGACGTCGGTGACCAGGTCCCGGATGATCGGGAAGGTACGCAGCGGGGTGATGGTGACCGTCTCGGTCTCCTCGAACGTCGACATCCGGGTCATGCAGCCCAACCGGGGCATGCCGTTGATCTCCATCGAGCAGGAGCCGCACTTGCCGGCCTTGCAGTTCCACCGGCAGGCCAGGTCCGGCGCCTCGGTCGCCTGCAACCGGTGGATGACGTCGAGGACCACCTCGCCCTCGTTGACCTGCACCTGGTAGTCGGTCAGCTCGCCGCCGGCCTCGTCGCCGCGCCACACCTTGAAGTGGCGGGTGCCGCCGGCCTTGCCGGTGCCGCCCGGCGCGTTCTCTGTCGCCATTACTTGGCCGCCTCCTCAGCGTGCGCCTCTGCGGTGAGGGCGTCGAAGTCCGCCAGTTCCTCGTCGGTCAGGTACTTGGCCAGCTCGCCCCGGTCGAAGAGCTGGATCAGCTCGGCCCGGATCTTCGGCAGCGGCTTGTGCTCCAGGCGTACCTTGTCGCCGTCGAGCGAGCAGACCAGGTTGACCGCGCGCCACTTCGGCGCCATCGTCGGGAAGTCCTCCCGGGTATGCCCGCCCCGGGACTCCTCGCGCTCCAGCGCCGCCCGGGCCGTGCACTCCGAGACCACCAGCATGTTGCGCAGGTCCAGCGCCAAGTGCCAGCCCGGGTTGTAGCGCCGGCCGCCGGCCACCGCCACCCGGGTCACCCGGTCACGCAGGTCGGCGAGCTTGACCAGCGACTCCTCCAGCTCACCCTTGCGCCGGATGATGCCGACCAGGTCGCCCATCACCGCCTGGAGGTCCTGCTGCAACGTGTACGGGTTCTCCCCGCCGTCCCGCTCCAGCGGGGCCAGCGCCCGGTCCACCGCCGCCTCGACGTCGCCGGCCGCGACCTTCGGCCGGGCGGACAACCCCCCGGCGTACGTCGCCGCGTGCTCACCGGCCCGCTTGCCGAAGACCAGCAGGTCCGACAGCGAGTTGCCGCCGAGCCGGTTCGACCCGTGCATGCCGCCGGAGACCTCACCGGCGGCGAAGAGCCCCTGCACGTGCCCGGCCGCCGCACCGCTGTCCGGGTCGACCTCGACGCCACCCATCACGTAGTGGCAGGTCGGGCCGACCTCCATCGGCTCGGCGGTGATGTCGACGTCGGCCAGCTCCTTGAACTGGTGGTACATCGAGGGCAGCCGGCGACGGATCTCCTCGGCCGGCAGCCGGCTGGCGATGTCCAGGTAGACGCCGCCGGCCGGAGTACCCCGGCCCGCCTTGACCTCGGCGTTGATCGCCCGCGCCACCTCGTCCCGGGGCAGCAGCTCCGGCGGGCGCCGGTTGTTGTCCGGGTCGGTGTACCAGCGGTCCGCCTCCTCCTCGGTCTCCGCGTACTGCTTGCGGAAGACGTCGGGGACGTAGTCGAACATGAACCGCTTGCCCTCGGAGTTCTTCAGCACCCCGCCGTCGCCCCGGACCGATTCGGTGACCAGGATGCCCTTCACCGACGGCGGCCAGACCATGCCGGTCGGGTGGAACTGGAGGAACTCCATGTTGATCAGCGTGGCGCCGGACCGCAGCGCCAGCGCGTGCCCGTCCCCGGTGTACTCCCAGGAGTTCGAGGTGACCTTGTACGACCGGCCGACCCCGCCGGTCGCCAGCACCACGGCCGGGGCCTCGAAGAGGACGAACTCGCCGGACTCCCGGTAGTAGCCGAACGCCCCGGCCACCCGGTCCCCGTCGAGCAGCAGCTCGGTGATGGTGGTCTCGGCGAAGACCTTGATCCGGGCGTCGTAGTCGCCGTGCGTCTTCTTGTCCTCCTGCTGCAACGAGACGATCTTCTGTTGCAGGGTGCGGATCAGCTCCAGCCCGGTCCGGTCGCCGACGTGCGCCAGTCGGGGGTACTCGTGGCCGCCGAAGTTGCGCTGGGAGATCTTCCCGTCCGTGGTCCGGTCGAAGAGCGCGCCGTACGTCTCCAGCTCCCAGATCCGGGCCGGCGACTCCTTGGCGTGCAGCTCGGCCATCCGGAAGTTGTTCAGGAACTTGCCGCCCCGCATGGTGTCCCGGAAGTGCACCTGCCAGTTGTCCCGGCTGTTCACGTTCCCCATCGCGGCGGCGGCGCCGCCCTCGGCCATCACCGTGTGCGCCTTGCCGAACAGCGACTTCGAGATGATCGCGGTCCGCTTGCCGGCGAGCCGGGCCTCGATCGCCGCCCGCAGGCCGGCGCCGCCGGCGCCGATGACGACGACGTCGTAGTGGTGTCGTTCGATTCGGGTAGTCATGTCAGAGGCCCTTTAGTTGATGAACCGCAGGTCGTCGAACCAGTTGGCGGAGAGCGCCATGACGTAGAAGTCGGTGAACGCCAGGGTGCCCAGCGTGATCCAGGCGAGCTGCATGTGCCGGACGTTGAGCTTGGAGACGAACGTCCAGAACCGGTACCGGACCGGGTGCTGGGAGAAGTGCTTCAACCGGCCGCCCGCGATGTGCCGGCAGGAGTGGCAGGAGAGCGTGTACGCCCAGAGCATCACCACGTTGCCGAGCAGGATCAGGTTGCCGAGACCGAAGCCGAAGCCCTTGGGGCTGTGGAAGGCGAGGACCGCGTCCCAGCTGTTGATCAGCGAGATGACCACGGCGGCGTAGAAGGTGTACCGGTGCAGGTTCTGCCCGAGCAGCGGGAAACGGGTCTCGCCGGTGTAGGTCTTGTGCCCGTCCGGCACCGCGCAGGCCGGCGGCGAAAGCCAGAACGACCGGTAGTACGCCTTGCGGTAGTAGTAGCAGGTGAGCCGGAACAGCAGCAGGAACGGCAGGGTCAGCGCCGCGTCCGGGATGATCCACCAGCCGGGCAGTACCCGGCCGAAGTGGGCCGCCTCGGGAATGCAGGCCTCCGTCACGCACGGCGAATAGAACGGTGTCAGGTAGTGGTAGTCCGCCACCCAGTAGAAGTCGTGCATGAACACCCGCACCGTCGCGTACGTGACCCAGGCGCCGAGCCCGATCACGGTGATCAGCGGTGCGAACCACCAGCGGTCGGTACGCAGGGTTTTTGCCGCGATGGCCGCGCGCTGGCGCACGCTCCCCGGCAGTCCGGCCGGAGGTGGGGCCGTCCTCGTAGTCATCTATGTCTCCCTGACGGGGCCCGGTCGCTTCGACGGGCACGGATGGTGTTCCGGCGGGGCGCGCGGGACAGGGGAGGACCCGTAGCCGCGCTACCTGCGTCCGCGTCGGTGCACACGTTACGCCGCACGTTGACAGGCACATGCGCAAGGGAGTCTCGCGGGTTTCCCGCCGATTACGAAAGTCCTGCTGCCGGATCCGGACGGGGTTGTGCAGAACTTCACTCGACAGGCGTGGCTACAGATCCGGTGCGGCAAGTCTGCGGGCGGCTGCCGCGCACTCCTGCGGCCCGCGTTGCAGGCGGTCCACCAGCGGTCGGCCGGCGGCGTCGCGCGGAGCCAGGAAGAACGCCGGATCGCCGTGCGTGACCTGCCGGTCGAGCGCGTCGGCGTAACTGGTCCGGGCGTCGACCAGGCGCTGCCAGGACTCGCCGCGTCCGGGCCGCCCGCGGTCGCCGGAGTCGTCGTCCGGGTCACCGTAGTCCGGGTCACCGTCGTCCTGGTCGTCCTCACGGTCGCCGCCCCACCAGCCGCGTAGCCGCTCGACTTCGGACAGGAACGGTCGTACGGCGGCGTTCTCGTCCCGGATCGCCGCCGCCCGCTCACCAGGGCTGCCGGTGGCGCCCGGCGGAGTCAACCGGTTGAGCCGCCGCTCCAGGTCGCGGCAGGCGGAGTCGGCGCGGGTCTGCGCCGTCCGGTCCCGGTCGGCCTCCCGGGCGAACCGGCCCAGCCCGGCGGCGAACGCACCGAGGCAGCCGCAGACCAGTAACACCAGGACGGCCGCGCCGGCGATTCCGGCGATCGTCAGCCGGCGCCGCCGCCGGGCGGCGGGGTCCGGCACGGCACGCTGCCCGGCGGGGTCCGGCACGGCACGCTGCCCGGCCGGGTCGGGCCGGCTCTGCTGCCCGGCCGGTCGGTCGGAGCCGGCCGGCGCGTCCGCGGGTACGTCGGCCGTCCGGGCGGCGCTGCCCGGCTCGTCGGCGGCGTGGGTGCTCGACTCGTCCGTCACGCACCCAGTGAAGCACCGGAACGCGATCCGGGCATCCCCGGCGGGGCACCGTGCCGGCCTTGGGTTGGGCGTGCCGGTCCTCGGTTAGGCGTGCCGGCCTTCGGTTGGGCGTGCCGGTCAGCCGGAGGCGCCGCCGGTGAAGTTCCAGGAGGCGAGCCGAAGCGGCGGTGCCGACCACCACGCGTTGCTGAAGGTCTGCGACTGCAACGAGGCGTACCGGCCGATCCCGAGTACGGCTCCGGGGGCGAGCGCCTGCGGGTAGGACTGGGTGAACCGGAAGTTCTGCACCGCGGCGGTCACCTCACCGTCCTCGACCAGCCACACCCCGTTGCGGGTGAGCCCGGTGACGACCAGGCTCTTCGGCTCGAGGACCCGGGTGTACCAGAAGTCGGTGACCAGCAGCCCGCGCCGGACCTGTGTGACAAGCGCGGCGGTGTCAGTGTCCACCACCGGCCCGGAGACCTCGGCCGGTCCGGAGACCTCGCCCGGGGTGGCCGCGCCCTCCGTCGTCGGGGCCGGCACGAGCCCGAGGTGCAGCGGGATGGCGCCCATGGCGGCGCCGCCCGGCACGGCGTGCCCGGTCGAGCCGCTGCCCGCCTCGGCGGCGGTACGCCGGTCGTGCGAGACCGTCCGGGTGACGCCCTGCTCGACAAGCGCGACCGGGGTCCGGCCGGTGCCCTCGGCGTCGAACGGCAGGGCCGGGCTGGCCAGCGCGTCGTCCAGCAGGGTCACCGACCGGTCGAACTGTTCCGCACCGGGCACCGCGAACGAGCGCTGCTCGTTGTACGCCTTGCCGTTGAAGCCGTACATCGCGAGGTTCTGCAACAAGTCGACGACGGCGCTCGGCTCCAGCACCACCTCGTAGCGCCCCGGGGGAAGTTCGACCGGGGCGACTCCGGCCCGCGCCTTCACCGACGCCCGTGCCCCGAGTACGCCGCCGTGCAGGTCGGCGAGGCGGACCGAGCCCACCCGGGCCACCCCGTCGGCACCGCCGCACCGGGCGATCCCGTCCATCATCGCCTCGGTGTGCCGCCCGGTGGCCGAGTGCCCGGCCGTGTTGGCGAACGCCCCCTCCCGCCGCCCGGTACGGCAGTAGCCGGCCGCCTCCAGCCCGCCGACCGCGTCGACGAAGTCGCGTACCCGCTCGGCCCGCTGCTCCGGCCCGGCGGTCGCGGTCGCCTCGTCCCAGTTGCCGCTGCCGTCCACCGCACCCGGCGGGACCAGCCCCGGCCAGCCCGGGTCGGGCGGGCAGTGCCGGACCGCCGCGACGGTACGTTCGACCAGGCCGCGTACGCCCTCGTCACCGACCACCGTGGACACGGCGGTGGCGGTACGCCCGTCCAGGTGCAGCCGCAGTCGCACAGTGGTGGCGACGTCGGCCAGGTTCTGGTGGATGAAGGAGTTGGCGAACCGGGTCAGCGCCAGTTCGGCGTGCTCGACACCGACCTCCGCCTCGGCGCCCGGCCCGGCCACCTGGCGGACCAGCTCGACGACCCGGCCGGCGAGGTCCAGTGGGGATGTCATCCGCGTACTCCGATCCGGACGTTCGTGAACCGGGCGGGTGCGGCGGGATGGCCGGTGTGCCCGACCTGGCCCGGCTGCCCCTTGCCGCAGTTCGGGGTGCCCCAGGCGACCGTCTCCGAGGAGAGCATGTCCATCGACCGCCAGAACTGCGGTCCGATCCCGGTGTATGTCGGGTTGCGCAGCATCCGGCCCCGCCGACCGTTCTTGACCTCCCAGCCGACCTCGCAGCCGAACTGGAAGTTGAGCCGCTTGTCGTCGATCGACCAGGAGCGGTTGAGGTCCATCAGCACACCGTCGTCGGTGGCCGCGATTATCTCGTCCAGGGTGTGCGGTCCCGGTTCCAGCCCGACGTTCGTCATCCGCACCATCGGCAGCCGGGCCCAGCCGTCGGACCGGACACTGCCGGCGTAGTCGAGGCCGGCGATGGCCGCCGAGTCCCGCCCGGCGAGCGTGCCGACCCAGCGGCCCTCCCGGACCGCGTCCCGCTTGGCCGCCGGGGTCCCCTCGTCGTCGAAGCCGAAGCTGCCGAGCGCGCCGGGGATCGTCGGGTCGATCGTGACGTTCATCAGCTCGGAGCCGTACCGCAGCGCGCCGAGCTGGTCCAGGTCGAGCCAGGAGGTACCGGCGAACGCCGCCTCCCAGCCGAGGATCCGGTCGAGCTCGATGGCGTGCCCGACCGACTCGTGGATCTGCAACGCCATCTGCTCGCCGCCGAGGATCAGGGTGGTCTCGCCGGCCGGGCAGAGCGGCGCGGTGACGAGTTCCCGGGCCTCCTCGGCGATCCGGGCGGCGTGCGCGGCAAGGTCGAGCGAGTCGACAAGCTCCCAGCCCTGGGTGCCGTACTGCCCCCGGTAGCTGGGGTAGGAGCGACGCTGGGTCTCGCCGTCGCCGATCACCGTCGCCGAGATCCCGGCCCCGGACTCCCGGATGTGCTGGTCGATCCGGTGCCCCTCGCTGGAGACGAACCACTTGCGGGTGTCCCAGATCTGGTAGAGCCCCTCGGCCAGGTCGGCGCCGTGTTCCCGGGACGTGCCGGTGGCGCGTACCAGCAGGTCGCCCTTGTCCGACAGCGGCACCGCGAGCGGGTCGACCGCGCACGGCGAGGCCCACGACCCCGTGCTGGCCGGCGCCGCCAGCAGGTTGCTGCCGGGACCGGGGACCCGGCCACTCGCGGCGGCGATCCGCGCGGCCCGCTCACCCGCCGCCCGAGCCGCCGACTCGGCCAGATCGGGTACGGCGTAGAAGCCCCAGCCCGAGCCAACGAGTGCGCGTACCCCGATCCCGGCACTCTCGACCTGGGTGACGGACTCGATCTCGCCGTTGCGCGCGGACATCGACTCGTACCGCTGGTGCATCACCCGCGCGTCGGCGTACCGGGCTCCCGCGTCGAGGGCGGCCCGCACCGCCGCCGTCGCCACGTCGAACTCGGCCATCGGCATCTCCTCGTCGTGCTCGCCCGTCGTGGTGAGCCACCGTCCGGTTCGGCCGGACGGCGGATCATGGGACGACCCTATGCGAGGAGCGGGTGTCAGCGCCCGGGGAGTAACTCCGCCGGTCGGATTTCCGCCACAACCGGCTCGGCGAGCCGCAGCGAGTCACCCGGCTCGGCCACCGCGTGCTCGACGTAATGGGAGCCGTCGAGACGGTGCAGCCGCAGGGTGCCGGTCTCCTGTTCGACGAGCAGATACCAGGGGATCCGGGCGGTGGCGTAGTAGTGCATCTTCAGCACCTTGTCGGTGGCCGCGTTGCCGGGCGAGATGATCTCGCAGACCAGCCGGACCGCCGTACCGTCGACGACCGGATCATCGAAATCGATCTCGCCGACGACCACCAGGTCCGGGATCGGGATCCGGCCCGATCGCAACCGGACGTTCACCGCCTCCAGCACGTGCAGCCCGACGGCCTCGGCGCCGGGTTCCAGCGCGTTGCCGAGCTGACGCCAGATGTGCTGGTGGCGCGGGGTGGGGGCAGGTGTCACGTGGAGGCTCCCGTCGAAGAGTTCGACGCGATCCCGGGTCTCGCCCAGGGCGAGGTACTCCGCTTCGGTCCACGGCCCGCCGTGCTCGAACACCGCTGCGGTCATGGTCCCCTCCGGTCCGTCGTCGTGATCTCGCTGGTCCGCCTCCGGTACGGCTCCAGTCTGCCGCACACCCAGTGGCTTCGTCGGCGGCGGCGAGATGGTACCGCGTGGTACAGTGCGGTGCATGACGAGGATCACGCTGCGGGAGTTCCGCGATGGCGCGGGTCGAGTGCTGGACGGAGTCGAGCGCACCGGCGAGCCAGTCATCATCACCAAGTACGAACGGCCCGTGGCCGTCCTGGTCGGCATCGACGAGTGGGAAGAGATCGAGGCGTTCCGAGACCGTCGGGACGCTGCGGTGATCGCCCGTTCCCGCGCCGAGGGGCAGTTCGTGCCGCTGTCAGCGGCGCTGGAGTCGCTCGGGGTCGATCCACGCGAGGTGGAGGCGCTGCTGGCCGACCGGGCCGGCGGCGAGGCGGCGTGAAGGTCCAGATCGACCGGGACGTGCTGGTCTGGCTGCACAGGCAGCCCCGGAACGTCTTCCTGACCGTCCTGAGCGCGATCCTCGGCCTGGTCTCCGACCCTGTCCCACAGAACTCGACCGAGATGCGCGACGGATCCGGGCGTCGATTGCGCGTCGGGGACTACCGGGTCCTCTACCGCCTCGACGGCGACGAGTTGACCATCCACGCCGTCGGGCACCGCAAGGACGTCTACTCATGAACCACCCTGGTCCCACGCCTTGTCCGACCGCAACGGGCTTGACGGTCAAGGGTCGCCGATCGGGCGGTCGTACGACGGCGGTGGTGGCCTTGACCCTGAAGGCTCGGCCCTGTGCCCTGCCGGCGCCGAGCCGTTTCCGGTCGGCTCGCTGACGCCCACCGGTGGTGGTCCCCGACGGGGCGCGCCGTACGGCATACCGTGCTCGAACACCGCCGCAATCATGGTCCTCCGGTCGCGGCGTCTCGATCACGGTGTCTCGACGCGCAGCAACTCGCCTTGAGCTGTTCGACCCGCCTCAATTGCCGGTTTGGTTGCGAGTCGCGAGCATCCCGGATCGTTTCTTGGATTGACGGTGGGTGCCGGGGTGTGGCGGCTGGGTTGGTGTTGCCCGGTTTGTGGTCACCAGTTGTAACCACTCTTTACAGCTGATCTCCAGGGTCTATAGAGTCTGCGCGCTGTCACGTCTTGACCACGGGGGGTTGTCGGTGGTTGTCGGTCGTGTGTGGACGTTGCCGCGTCCTTGGTGGGTGCGTGATGGGTGGCGGGCTCGGCTCGCGGTGGCGGTCGTGGTGGTTGTCGGTGCCGCTCTGGTGCCTGTTGTGGCTGGTGAGCGGCCGGTGTCGGCGCGGGTGGGCTGTGTGGGGGAGGCTGCGTCGGAGGGGCAGGCGGTGGCGGCTGCGCAGGTGTGTGATGGGCCGGTGGTGGTGGGGTCGTCGCGGTCGGAGTTCGGGCGGGTGGTGGCGCAGCCGGGTGGGGGTTTGACGTTCGAGTCCGGGGTGGTGCCGTTGTGGGCGCGTCGGGCGGACGGTACGTGGGCGGATGTGGATCTGCGTCTTTCCCGGGGTGGGGATGGTCGGTTGCGGCCGGCGGTCTCGGTCGCGGACGTGGTGTTCTCCAGCGGTGGCAGTGGTCCGTTGGTGTCGCTGACCCGGGAGGGGCGCACGTTCACCGTGGGTTGGCCCGCGTCTCTGCCGGCGCCTTCGGTGTCGGGTGACACTGCCGTCTATGCCGAGGTGTTGCCGGGTGTGGATTTGACGGTGCGGGCGATTCGGACGGGGTTTTCGCATCTGTTGGTGGTGAAGACGCCGCAGGCGGCGGCGAGTCCGGCGGTGCGGCAGATCCGTTTTGATCTGGGCGGTGATGTTCGGGCGGTGGGTTTGCCGGATGGGTCGTTGAGGGCCCAGGTGGATGCTCGGGTGGTGGCGTCTGCGGAGCCTGCGGTGATGTGGAACTCGGCCGGTCAGGCACCACCTGCGGGGCGTGGTTCGGCTGCGGTGGGGGAGTCGACGGCCGAGGGTCCGGCTGGTGGGGCGCAGTCGGCGCCGGTGGGTACGGCGGTGACGGCTGATGGTGATCTGGTGCTGACGCCGGATGCGGGGATGTTGTCGGGTGGGCCGGAGGTGTTTCCGGTGTTCATCGATCCGGAGTGGTCGGTGCGGCAGAACCGGTGGGCGTATGCGAGTGATGACGGGTGTACGAACACTGATTACACGCGGGCGCGGATGGGTTACAGCCCGGAGATCGCCTTCGAGGGCCGGCTCACCCCGGCCAACAACTGACCACCTCAACAACCAAGATCAGCCGTTAACTTGACACTCCCGCGATTGCGGGCCTGGTCAGGCGTTGGGGCTTAGGTCCGGTGTCCGGTTGTAACGGTCCATCGTGGCCTTGTCGGTCGAGGCGTCCTGGAAGACCATCGCCCACGGACCGGTGTTGACGTCCATGTCCTTGCCGAAGCCGACCCACTTGCCGGTCATCCGTCGACCGGTCGGGTCGACCAGCAGTTGGATCGCCCCGTGGTACCGGCCGCCACGGTAGTAGCCGCTCGGGTCGGTCTGCTCGGTCCAGGTGCCGGTGACGACGTTGCCGTCGATGCTCAGGTCGATGCTGAGCGAACCTGCCGCGGTGTTCGGCAGGCTGCGTACCGTCAGCCGGTCGCCGTGCTGCAACATGACCACGTAGTGTCGGCCGACGAACGCCTCGTCCCGGCCGCTGGAGAAGTACTCGTACCGGCTGAGCCAGATGCCCGAGTAGTTGCGGTGCGGGCTGATCTGCGCTGCCGCTGCGCCGGCAGGAGTTACCGGAGCACTGGTCGGCGGTACGAGATCGTGTCCGCCCTGACCGTCAGGCGAGACGCTGGCATACGCAGCGTCGGCGAAACCCAGCGACTCTATGGGTAACCCGGTCACCACCTCAAGGGCGCGCGCGTAGACGGGGCGGGGAGTGCCGATGACGCCCGACTCCCATCGCTGTACGAGCCGCTTGTTGGCGTCGTTCGGCTGACCGGCCCGGCGGCCGGCGTCCTGGATAGCGCGGGCGAAGTCGTCCTGGCTCATCCGCATCCCCAGGCGGACCGCCCGAAGGGCAGTGTTCGGCGCGCTCATGACGACACGGTAGCGCCTATGTCGCCGGAATGTCGCCCCAATGCCGACACTTCGCCGCCGCCTCTGTCGCCGCGTGGCGTGCTCGCCTGACGACATGCTGTGGCGAAGCGATCTGGTCTAGACGTGAGGAGCTGCGATGTTGACGAGGACGAGTGGGTGGATCTGGTTGCGGCAGCGGCGGGTGCGTGACTTCCGGTGGGACGGTCGCCGGTGGGTACGGTGCCGGGGCCGAAGCGGTGAGCGCGAAGCTTCCGCACATCCCCGCGCCGGAGATCCCCGAGCTGCCGGCGGGAACCCTGCTCCGGCTCCGATCCGGGGACTGGTACCACATCCACGACCTGCCCTGCACCGCGTACTGCGACATGACGGTGGCCAAGGTCCATGCCGGGGTGACGCGGGAGGATCTCGGTCATCTCTGGGTGTGGGTCACCGGGCACGACCATCCGACCTGCTCGTGGGCGTCGGTGGAGCCGCACCCGCCCTGCATCGAACTGATGGTCCGGCTCGACGTGCTGCGCCGGGTCGCTGGCCCGGTCGTGCCGGACGCCGACGGTGCCGAGGCGACCGGCGGGGTCGACAGGGACGGACCGGAGCGATTTGAATAGGGCGGTACGCCGGTCCACCGGCCGGGGGAGCGCGGCGAGCCGGAAAGATCGGCACCTGTAGGTTATTTTCACCCTCTGAACTCTGCTGTAGGTTACCTCCACGCTCCCCGAGGTCGGCTGCGTCGACGCGGACCGGCCGGGCGGGCGGCGGAACGGCTGGCCGGGCAGGAAGAGGAGGGGCGCTGGTGGAAGCACCGGAATCGGCAGCGTCACCTGAGCCCTCGACGGACGGGACCGGGACCGGGACCGACGAGGCGTACCTGCGGGTGCGGGATCTGCGGGTGCGGTTCCGTACCGAGGACGGCGTGGTCCGCGCCGTCGACGGGCTCTCCTTCGCCGTCGAGCGCGGGCGCACCCTCGGCATCGTCGGCGAGTCCGGCTCCGGCAAGAGCGTGACGAGCCTCGCCGTGCTCGGCCTGCACGACCCGAGGCGTACGGAGATCAGTGGCGAGATCCTGGTCGGTGGGCGGAACGTCGTCGGGCTGCCCGACGCCGAGTGCCGCAGACTGCGCGGCCGGGACATGGCGATGGTCTTCCAGGATCCGCTCTCGTCCCTGCATCCGTACTATCCGGTCGGGCGGCAGATCGCCGAGGCGTACCGGGTGCACCATCCCCGGGCGGGGCGGCGGGCGGCCCGGCAGCGCGCGGTCGAGATGCTCGATCGGGTCGGCATCCCGCAGCCGGCCCGCCGGGCGGAGCAGTACCCGCACGAGTTCTCCGGCGGGATGCGCCAGCGTGTGATGATCGCGATGGCGCTGGTCAACGACCCGGACCTGCTGGTCGCCGACGAGCCGACCACCGCGCTCGACGTGACGGTGCAGGCGCAGATCCTCGACCTGCTCGCCGACCTCCAGGCCGAGTTCAACTCGGCGATCGTGCTGATCACGCATGACCTCGGGGTGGTCAGCCAGGTCGCCGACGACGTACTCGTGATGTACGCCGGGCGGGCCGTCGAGCACGGCAGCGTCGAGCAGGTGTTGCGCCGGCCGCAGCACCCGTACACCTGGGGGTTGCTCTCCAGCGTGCCGTCGTTGCACGGTGACGCGGACGCGGACCTGGTGCCGATCCGGGGCAACCCGCCGAGCCTGATCAACCTGCCGCCCGGCTGCGCTTTCCACCCCCGCTGCCGCTTCGCCGACCGCACCGAGGGGCGGGCGTCGACCGAGGTGCCGGAGCTGCTGCCGGTGGCCGAGGCCGGTCACCTGGTCGCCTGCCACCTGGCCGAGGTCGACCGGCGGCGGTACTACGCCGAGGAGATCGCCCAGGTGGGGGTGGCGAGATGATCGTGCAGCAGCGGGCGGCGGAGGCCAGGCAGCCGGACGGCGGCGGCGCGGGTGAGCCGCTGCTGGCGGTGAGCGGGCTGACCAAGCACTTCCCGGTCCGCTCCGGGCTGCGTCGGCACGGCCTGGTCCGCGCGGTCGACGGGCTGGACTTCGAGGTACGGGCCGGCCAGACCCTCGGCCTGGTCGGCGAGTCCGGCTGCGGCAAGACCACCACCGGCCGGCTGCTGGTGCGTCTCCTTGAGCCGACCGCCGGCCGGATCGTCTTCGAGGGGCGGGACATCACGCACGCCTCCCGGGGCGAGCTGCGCCCGCTCCGCCAGGACCTTCAGATCATCTTCCAGGATCCGTACGCGTCGCTGAACCCCCGGCACACCGTGGGGCGGATCGTGGCGATGCCGTTGCAGGTGAACGGGATCGTCCCGCCAGGCGGGGTGAAGCAGCGGGTCCGGGAACTGCTCGAACTGGTCGGGTTGAACCCGGAGCACTACAACCGTTATCCGCACGAGTTCTCCGGCGGGCAGCGGCAGCGGATCGGGATCGCCCGTGCGCTGGCGTTGCGGCCGAAGCTGATCGTCGCCGACGAGCCGGTCTCCGCGTTGGACGTCTCGATCCAGGCGCAGGTGGTGAACCTGCTTCGCGACCTGCAACGGGAGTTGGGGCTCGCCTTCGTCTTCATCGCGCACGACCTGGCGGTGGTCCGGCACTTCTGCCAGCGGATCGCGGTGATGTACCTGGGGAAGATCGTGGAGATCGGGGAGCGGTCGGAGATCTACGAGCGGCCGCGCCATCCGTACACCCGGGCGCTGCTCTCGGCCGTACCGGATGTCACGAAGCTGGGGCCGGCGGGGCGGATCCGGCTGGCCGGGGACGTGCCGACGCCGTTGGACCCGCCGTCCGGCTGCCGGTTCCGGACCCGCTGCTGGAAGGCGCGGGAGATCTGCGCGACCGAGGAGCCGCCGCTCGCCGAATACCCGGACGGCGCCGGCAGCGCCGCCGGCAGCAGCAGTGGCGTCGGCAGCACGGCCGGCACCGGGGCGGTCGCCTGCCACTTCCCGGAGGAGGGTGACCTGCCATGAGCGAGCAGCAGGTGACGGCGCAGGCCGGGGCGATCATCGCGGACGTGCCGGACGTGCCGGACCCGGACGCCCCTGCCGTACCCGATCCCGGCTCGGACGGGTTCGTCGGGCGGTCGCCGGGGCAGCTCGCCTGGCGGCGGTTGCGCCGGGACAGGGTCGCCCTGGTCAGCGGTGCCGTACTCGTCTTCTTCGTCCTGCTGGCGGCGGCTGCCCCGCTGGTGGCCCGGCTCTACGGCAAGGGCCCGCAGGAGCGTTTCCCGGAGCGGCTGGACCGCAACGGCTTCCCGCTCGGCTACGCCGGGGTCTCCGGCGAGCACTGGTTCGGCATCCAGCCGGGGATCGGCCGGGACATCTTCATCCAGGTGGTCTACGGGCTGCGTACCTCGCTGATGATCGCCTTCACCGCCGCCGTACTGACGATCGCGCTCGGCGTGGTGATCGGCATCGTCGCCGGGTACGTCGGCGGCTGGGTGGACGCCGTGATCACCTGGGTGATCGACCTGGCCCTCGCCTTCCCGTTCTACATCTTCTGCTTCGCCTTCGTGCCGCTGGCGGTGAACCAGTTCTACGGCCCGCGCGACGAGGTGGCCTCCTGGTTCCGGCCGGCCCTACTGGTGCTGATCTTCGTACTCTTCAACTGGACGATCTCCGCCCGGCTGGTCCGGGGACAGGTGCTCTCACTGCGCGAGCGGGAGTTCGTCGAGGCGGCCCGCGCCTCCGGGGCGGGACTCGGGCACATCCTGTTCCGCCAACTGCTGCCGAACCTCTGGGCGCCGATCCTGGTGACCTTCTCGCTGAACGTACCCGCGCTGATCACGGCGGAGGCGGCGCTGTCCTTTCTCGGCATCGGGGTGCTGGAGCCGACCCCCGACCTGGGCCGGCTGATCAACGACAGCGTGCGCTACATCCGGGACGTACCGAGCTTCACGATCGTGGGCGGAACCACGCTGTTCCTGCTGGTGCTGGCGTTCAACCTCTTCGGCGACTCGCTGCGCGACGCGCTCGACCCGAAGTCGAGCAGGTAGTCGGGAGGCGTCGTCCGTGCTGCGGTTCGTGGTCAAGAAGGTACTGCTGGCGCTGAGCACCCTGCTCGCGGTCAGCGTGGTCACCTTCGGGATGTTCTTCGCGGTGCCCAACAACCCGGCCGAGTTGATGTGCGGGGACAGCAAGAACGTGTGCAGTCCGGAGCGGATCGAGATGATCGAGCGCCGGATGGGGTTGGACAAGCCGATCCCGGTGCAGTACGCCGAGTTCATGCGGGGCATCTTCGCCGGCCGTACGATCGGCGCCGGTGAGACGGCCCGGGACTGTCCCGCCCCCTGTCTCGGCTTCTCGTTCCGCAACGACGAGCCGGTGACCGGGATCGTCGGGCGTACCCTGCCGGTGACCCTGAGCATCGTCTTCGGCGCGGCAGTCGTCTGGCTGCTGCTCGGCATCTCGATCGGGATGGTCTCGGCGCTGCGCCGGGGGAGCGCCTTCGACAAGCTCGCGGTCGGCACCTCGCTGGTCGGGGCCTCGATGCCGATCCTGCTCTTCGGACCGCTGCTGCTGATCGGCCTGGTCTACGAGACCGGACTGCTCGGCTATCCCCGCTACACCCCGCTGACCGAGAACCCGGTGGCCTGGGCGAGCGCGATGCTGCTGCCCTGGTTCGCGCTCGGCTTCCTCAACTCGGCGACCTACGCCCGGCTGTCCCGGGCGCAGATGCTGGAGACCCTTTCCGAGGACTTCGTCCGGACCGCGCGGGCCAAGGGACTGTCCAAAATCACCGTGTACGGTCGGCACGCGCTGCGCGCCGCGATCACCCCGATCATCACCATCGCCGGGCTGGACCTCGGCGCCTACCTCGGCGGCACGGTGATCACCGAGACGGTCTTCGGGTTCACCGGGCTCGGCCGGACGGCGCTGAACGCGGCACTCAACCTGGACATGCCGATCGTGATGGCGACCGTACTGCTCGCCGCCGTCTTCGTGGTCGCCGCCAACGTCCTGGTCGACGTGCTGTACGCGGTGGTCGACCCACGGGTCCGGCTCGGATGACCGGCGAACGGCTTCCGCGCAGCACCAACCGTTGTCCCATCGTCAACGAGACCAGGAGGAATTCATAATGCGACCCAGGCTCGCGGTGGCCGCGACGAGCGCCGCGCTCATGATCGCGGCCAGTGCGCTGGCCGCCTGCTCGGAGAACACCGGGGAGAACGGTGACTCCGACGACGGCGGCGGCAAGCAGTTCAGCAGCTCGATCGCGACCGACCCGAAGGACTCCCAGGGGCCGGCTGCCGAGGTGCCCGGTGCGAAGCCCGGCGGCACGCTGAAGCTGATCCAGGAGGCCGACTTCGAGCACCTCGATCCGCAGCGCACGTACACGTTCCAGGGCATGTCGATCCAGCAGATGTTCCTACGCACGCTCACCGTCTTCAAGGAGGACGGCAAGGGGAACGTGCTGCTCGTCGGCGACCTCGCCACCGATGCCGGCAAGGACGTCAACAAAGACTGCAAGACCTGGGAGTACACCCTCAAGGAGGGGGTGAAGTTCGAGGACGGTACGCCGATCACGGCGGCCGACGTGTCCTACGGGATCGCCCGCTCCTACGAGGAGAGCATCGACGGCGGGCCGACGTACATCCAGGAGTGGCTGGCGGACAGCCCGACATACAACGCGAACTACAAGGGGCCGTACACCTCGGGTGTCGAGGCCGTGCCGGGGCTTAACGTGCGCGGCGACCGTACCCTGACCTTCGAGTTCGCCAAGCCGCACTGCGACCTGCCGTACGCGCTCTCGCTGCCGACCTCGGTGCCGGTGCCGAGGGCCAAGGACACCCGGACCGAGTACGACCGGCGGGTGGTCTCGTCCGGACCATACAAAATCAAGGAGTACGTCAAGGACACCCGGTTCGTGCTGGAGCGCAACCCGAACTGGGACCCGAAGACGGACCCGCTACGGCACGCCTACCCGGACGCCATCGAGGTCGAGATCGGCCCCAACGACACCGCCGCCACCGAGCGGGCGCTGGCCGGCCAGGGTGCCGACCAGTTCGCGGTGGCCTGGGACGAGGTCCCGCAGGCCCTGGTCAACCAGGTGCTCGGGGACTCCTCGCTCGGTGAGCGGGTGGTGCGCAAGACCGCTCCGTCGGTCTGGTACCTGAGCATCAACAACGACCGGATCAAGGACGTCAAGGTCCGCCAGGCCATCGCGTACGCCATCGACAGGCAGGGCATCCTCGCCACCCAGGGCGGCGACGCGGCCGGCAAGCTGACCCACACCCTGCTGGCCGACACCACGATCGGCCGGACGGAGTACCCGAACCCGTACGACGGCGGGCCGACCGGCAACCCGGAGAAGGCCAAGGAGCTGCTCGGCGGGCAGAAGCCGAAGCTGGTCTTCATGTCCCGGGCCACCGCCTTCGGGCAGCAGACCGCGCCGATCGTGGAGCAGAGCCTGGAGCGGGCCGGCTTCGACGTGACAGTGCAGTACGTCGAGGACCACAACCCGACCGCCCGGACCCGGGGCAACCCGTACGACATCTACCTGTCGAACTGGGCGGCGGACTGGCCGAGCGCGGTCTCGACGATCCCGGTGCTCTGGGACGGCCGCAAGCTCGGGCCGCAGGGCAACTCCAACGTGTCGTACTTCAACGCCGACGACGTGAACGCCGAGATCGACCGGGTGAGCAACCTACCGGCCGGCGAGGCGGGTCCGGAGTGGGCCAAGATCGATCAGATGATCATGGAGAAGTACGTCCCGGTCGTGCCGATCTACCAGGACAACACCTTCCTGGTCACCGGCGCGAAGGTCGGCGGGTTGATCGTCTCGGAGCAGTTCGGCACCCCGGTCTTCTACAACAGCCACATCAAGCCTTAGCCGGGTCCGTGCGGGGTCCTCTCCGGTCGGTTCGGTCCGCACCGGAGGGGACCCCGGCGCCATCGGAGCGTCGCGAGTTCGGCGCCACCGGACCGTCATGAGTCCGGCGCGCCGGTCAGCGCCAGCCGTACCCGGTGCGCAGCGCCCGGCCGACCCGGTCGAAGCGGGCCCGGTCGAGCACCGCGCCCTCCCGGCGGATGCTGTCCTCGCGCATGGTGAGGACCCGGTCGAGCCGGATCCAGCTCGGCCGGTTGTCCCGGTCCCACTCGCCGGGGCCGAGCGCCAGCCAGTGCCGCTGGCCGTCCCGATCGCTCTGGCTGGAGAGCATCAGCCCGAACAGGGTCCGGCTGACCCGCCCGACGACGAGTACCGGCCGGTCCTTGCCCTGACGCGGATCGTCCTCGTACGGCACCCAGGTCCAGACGATCTCGCCCGGGTCGGCCTGCCCGTCCAGCTCGGGGGCGTAGCTCAGCGCCCGGCGCTGCAACGCGGAGACCTGCCGGCGCCGTGCGGGCTGGGCCGGAATGGCCCCGGCACTGCCCGTGGGGGTGCGCCGGGCAATCCGGTTGACGGTCGCGGTCACGCCCTTCCAGAGATTCGCCACGGCGGAACCCTACTCCCCGGCGACCGCCGCGCACCCTGCGGCCACGGGCAGCCCGGTCGTGCTCAGGACGGTGCCGTCCAGCCGGGGTCGCGGCCGGCGAAGCCCAGCGCCCGGTCCAGCGGCGGTGCGTCCGCCGGCACCGGCACCACCGGGCCGAACAGCCCCTCCCGGCCGGCGGCCTGCTCGGGCTTGGCCGACTCGGCGGTGAACGCCAGCACCGCCTCGGTGCTGGCCGGGTCGCAGTGGAACGGCTGCCGGGTCGCCCTGGCCAGGTCCCAGCCGTGCAGCACCAGCTCGTCGAGCGCGACCACGCCCATCACCTCGGCCGGCAACGTCACCCCGCCGGCCGTCGTCTTCCCGGTCCAGGCATCCGGCTGCCGCCACGCCTCGACCAGCTCACCCAGCCGCCGGGGCAGCAACGTCCGCCACTGCGGGTCGAGGTTGTCGGCGCTGGCCGGCGGCGGCGGCGCGGAACTGCCGGGGCCGTCCCCGCCGGACTTCCGGGCGGCCCAGGTGAACGCGAGGGACAGGCCGAGCAGGTGGTCGAGCAGGGCCGCCACCGAGACGTCGGTGCTCGGCGTCCGGTGCGTCAGCTGCTCGTCGGTCACCCCGCCGACCAGCCTGATTCACCTCCTGCGCGGCAGGATCGAGGTCGATCATCTGCGACTCCCTCCAGGCTCCCGGACGCGCCCAACCGACTGCCGGGGCGTCCGGATCGGCAGGCTACCCGGCGGCGCCGACAATCCTCGCCCTCAGCCGATCCGCAGCGCCTCCTCAGCCGATCCGCAGCACCAGGCTACGCAGCCAGACCGACCATCGTGGACTGTCGTGCACCCGTTCCGGGACCAGGTAGCGGTGCTGGTCCACCCGGCGGATCACCTCGTCGCGTACCGGCAGCAGCACGATCTCGACGCTGAACGGGCGTACCGTGCGGCCCAGCGACCGCTCGACCTGGCGTACCGCCTCGTTCGTGGCCGTGTTGCCGGGGCCGACCCGGGCGAACCAGTCGCGCTGCCGGGCGGTGTGCCAGTCCCGCGCCTGCGGCCAGCGTTCCGCGACCACCTGGCGCAGGGCCGGCCACGGCGCCAGGCCGAGCGGGTCCGGGGTGTCGTCGGCGGGTTCCAGGTCGGTGCGCGGGCGCGGTCGCTGCCCCGCCGGATCCACCAGGGAGAGCCACCAGCCGAGCCACTCCGCACCGGGCACGAAGCCGAGCGGCCGGCTCGGGTCCGGAGGCTCGTCGAGGTCCAGCGGGCCGGGTACCAGCCGGTGCGCCGGCACCTCTATCCGCTCGCCCGCCCGGATCCACAACGCACAGTCGACCAGGTGGTCGAACCTGCGGACGCCGATCCGCCAGGAGAGCGGGCCTCGCAGTTCCACGCGCGTCTCCTCCCGTCAGCCCCTACCGACCAGGGTAGTGAGTCGAACGAGGAATCGACGGAGACGGATGGCTGAACAGTCGGTCCAACGCTGGACGTCGCCCGGCCGGGCGCCGCGATGACCGGCCGGGCGACGCCGTTCACTGCCCCGGCTCGTAGCCGAGGTTGGGCCGGAGCCAGCGTTCGACCTCGGCGAGCGGCAGTCCGCGCCGGACCGCGTACTCCTCGACCTGGTCGCGACCGAGTCGGCCGACGGTGAAGTACCGCGACGACGGGTGTGCGAAGAGCAGGCCGCTGACGCTGGCGGCCGGGGTCATCGCGTACGACTCGGTCAGGCCGATGCCGAGCGCCTCGGCGCCGAGCAGCTCGAACAGCTCCCGCTTGAGGCTGTGGTCGGGGCTGGCCGGATAGCCGAGGGCGGGACGGATGCCCCGGAACCGTTCGGCGTGCAGGTCCTCGATCGCCGGGTCGGCGTCCGGCTCGTACCAGTCGCGCCGGGCCCGCAGGTGCAGGTGTTCGGCGAACGCCTCGGCGAGCCGGTCGGCCAGCGCCTTCACCATGATCGCCCGGTAGTCGTCGTGCCCGGCCTCGAAGGAGGCGGCCAGCTCCTCGGCACCGTGGATCGTCACCGCGAAGCCGCCGAGGTGGTCGTCGGCCGGGGCGACGTAGTCGGCGAGGCAGCGGTTCGGCCGCCCGGCCGGTTTGGCGGTCTGCTGGCGCAGCATCGGGAAGCGTGTGCCGGTCCCGCCGGTCAGCACGATGTCGTCGCCGTCGGCGTGTGCCGGCCAGAAGGCGTACGACCCGACGGCCTGGAGCGAGCCGTCCGCGATGATCTGGTCGAGCAGGGTGTTCGCGTCGTCGTAGAGTTCCCGGGCCACCGGCTGGTCGAGGATGGCCGGGAACTTCCCCTTCAGCTCCCAGGCGAGGAAGAGGAACTGCCAGTCGATCATCTCGCGCAGTTCGGTCAGCTCGGGGCGGACCACGCGTACCCCGGTGAAGGCCGGCACCGGCAACTCGGCGAAGTCGACATCCTCCCGGTTGGCCCGGGCCTTTTCGAGGGTGAGCAGCGGGACCCGGTCCCGCCCCTCGTGCTGCTCGCGCAGCCGCTGCTGCTCCGCGCGGTTGCGGACGTCCAAATCGGCGGCGCGCTGCGGGTTCAGCAGGTCGGAGACGACCCCGACCACCCGGGACGCGTCGAGCACGTGCACGGTGCTGCCGTCGTACGCCGGGGCGATCCGCACCGCAGTGTGCTGCCGGGATGTGGTGGCCCCGCCGATCAGCAGCGGCAGGTCCATCCCGCGCCGCCGCATCTCGGTGGCGACCGAGACCATCTCGTCCAGCGACGGGGTGATCAGCCCGGAGAGCCCGATCGCGTCGGCGTCCTCGGCGATCGCGGTGTCCAGGATCTTCGCCGCCGGCACCATCACGCCGAGGTCGACGACGTCGTAGTTGTTGCAGCCGAGCACCACGCCGACGATGTTCTTGCCGATGTCGTGCACGTCGCCCTTCACCGTGGCCAGCACCACCTTGCCCTGGCCGCGGTTGCCGTCGAGCCGCCCCTCGGCGCGGGCCTGCTCCTTCTCCGCCTCCATGTACGGCTCCAGGTAGGCGACCGAGCGCTTCATCACCCGGGCGCTCTTGACCACCTGGGGCAGGAACATCTTGCCGGAACCGAAGAGGTCGCCGACCACCTTCATGCCGTCCATCAGCGGCCCCTCGATCACGTCGAGCGGGCGGTCGGCCTGCTTGCGCGCCTCCTCGGTGTCGGCCTCGATGAAGTCGACGATGCCGTGCACCAGCGCGTAGGAGAGGCGCTCGGCGACCGGCCCCTCCCGCCAGCCGAGGTCGACGGTGCGCCGGGTGCCGGAACCGCTGACCGTACCGGCGAACGCGACAAGCCGGTCGGTGGCGTCGTCCCGCCGGTCGAAGAGCACGTCCTCGACGAGTTCCAGCAGGTCGGCGGGGATGTCCTGGTAGACGGCGAGCTGACCGGCGTTGACGATGCCCATGTCCAGCCCGGCCCGTACGGCGTGGAGCAGGAACGCCGAGTGCATGGCCTCGCGTACCACGTCGTTGCCGCGGAACGAGAACGACAGGTTGGAGATGCCGCCGCTGGTCCGGGCTCCCGGGCAGCGCTCCTTGATCAGCGGGAGCGCGTCGATGAACGCCTTGGCGTACCCGTTGTGCTCGCTGATCCCGGTCGCCACCGCGAGTACGTTCGGGTCGAAGACGATGTCGGTGGGCGCGAACCCGGCCTGCTGGGTGAGCAGGTCGTACGCCCGGCCGCAGATGGAGACCTTCCGTTCGGTGGTCTCCGCCTGGCCGATCTCGTCGAAGGCCATCACCACCACGCCGGCGCCGTAGTCGCGGATCCGCCGCGCCTGCTCCAGGAACGCCTCCTCGCCCTCCTTGAGGCTGATCGAGTTGACGATCCCCTTGCCCTGTACGCACTTGAGCCCGGCCTCCAGCACGCTCCACCGCGAGCTGTCGATCATGATCGGGATGCGGGCCACCTCGGGCTCGGTGGCGATCAGGTTCAGGAAGGTGGTCATCGCCCGCTCGCTGTCGAGCAGGTCGGCGTCCATGTTCACGTCGAGGATGTTGGCGCCGCCGCGTACCTGCTCCAGCGCCACGTCGACGGCGGCCTGGTAGTCGTCGGCCTCGACCAGCCGGCGGAACCGGGCCGAGCCGGTGACGTTGGTCCGCTCGCCGATCATCACGAAGCCGGTGTCGGCGCCGATGGCGAACGGCTCCAGGCCGCTGAACCGGGTGGCGCCGGGCACCGCCGGCACCGGCCGGGGCGGGCGGCCGGCGACCGCCTCGGCGACCCGGGCGATGTGTTCCGGTCCGGTGCCGCAGCAGCCGCCGACGATGTTGACCATCCCTGCCTCGGCGAACTCGCGGAGCAGCCCGCCGGTCTCCTCCGGCTGCTGGTCGTAGCCGCCGAACGCGTTCGGCAGCCCGGCGTTCGGATGGCAGGCGACGAAGGTGTCGGCGAGCCGGGCCAGCTCGGCGACGTGCGGGCGCATCTCGGTGGCGCCGAGCGAGCAGTTCACCCCGACCGCCAGCGGCTCGGCGTGCGCGACCGAACTCCAGAACGCCTCGACGGTCTGCCCGGACAGTGTCCGGCCGCTCAGGTCGACGATGGTCACCGAGATCCACAACGGCAGGTCGGGCGCGACCTCCCGGGCGGCGGCGATCGCGGCCTTCGCGTTCAGCGTGTCGAAGATCGTCTCGATCAGCAGGATGTCGACGCCGCCCTCGGCGAGCGCCCGGATCTGCTCCGCGTACGACTCGCGGACCGTGTCGAAGGAGACCGTCCGGAACGCCGGGTCGTCCACCCGGGGGGAGAGCGACAGGGTCACGTTCAGCGGCCCGACCGAGCCGGCGACGAACTTGCCGCCCGCCTCGTCGGCGGCCTGCCGGGCGAGCTGGGCGCCGCGCAGGTTCATCTCCGGGACCAGCGACTGGAGGCCGTAGTCGGCCTGCGCGATGCTCGTCGCGGTGAAGGTGTTCGTCGAGGTGATGTCCGCGCCGGCCGCCAGGTAGCGCCGGTGTACGTCGAGGATGACGTCCGGCCGGGTCAGGTTGAGCAGGTCCGGGTCGCCGGCCACGTCCTGCGGGTGGTCGGCGAGCAGCTCGCCCCGGTAGTCGGCGGGAGTGAGGCCGGCGCCCTGGAGCATGGTGCCCCAGGCACCGTCCAGCACCACGATCCGCTCGGCGAGCAGCTCCCGCAGCGCCCTGGTGCGCGCCGCCCGCGTCTGGGCACCGGTCGAAGCCGTACCCATGACCACCTCCGTCGTTGAACGGAGGCGCCCTTGCGGAAGATCGAAACTCGGGTCGAGCGTGGCGGGCGGCTTCGCCCGTTGCAGCGCCTCTCGGCCCGAGGATCGAGAGTACCGGAAAGGTCCCGATGGGGCGGAAATCGTCGCGGACTGTGGGATGGGCCATGTCGGCGGCGACCGCTGTCCGGATCGACGATATCGACGACGACATGCGGCATGGGATCGACGGGACGAGACGGTCTCATCTACCCTCAGTGCGCACACGTCCGGTGACGCTGCCCGGCACCGCCGCCGGTCCTCCAGCCCGGGATCGGCCCCCGCCGTTCCCGCGCAACCGTGACCAGCTCTGCGCGTACGGAGGGATCAAGGTCTTGACGAGTGAGAAGGCTCCGCCGGGCGTCGACATCACCCGGCCCAGCATCGCCCGGGTCTACGACTACTACCTGGGCGGCAAGGACAACTTCGCGGTCGACCGGCGGGCGGCCGAGATGGCGCTGAAAGTCACGCCGGACGGTGCGGAGGTGGGCCGGGCCTGCCGGGCCTTCCTACGCCGGTCGGTCCGGTACCTGGCTGCGGAAGCCGGCATCCGGCAGTTCCTCGACCTCGGCTCCGGGCTGCCGACCCAGGGCAACGTGCACGAGATCGCCCACAAGGTGGACCCGGCCGCCCGGGTGGTCTACGTCGACAACGACCCGATGGCGCTCGCGCACGGGCGGGCCCTGCTCGCGGACGCCCAGACCACGACGGTCGCCGAGGGTGACCTCCGGGAGCCGGAAAAGATCCTCGAACATCCCGAGGTCAGGCGGATGATCGATTTCGACCGGCCGGTCGGGCTGCTGCTCCTGGCGGTCCTGCACCATCTGCACGACGACGACGACCCCGGCGCGATCGCCCGCCGGCTCACCGCCGCCCTGCCGTCCGGCAGCTACCTGGCGATCTCGCACTTCCACAACCCGGGCGACGCCAACCCCGAGGTCTCCCGACGGGCCCTCGGGGTGGAGAAGGTCTTCAACGAGACTCTCGGCACCGGCCGGTGGCGTACCCATCAGGAGATCTCGGCCTACTTCGGCGACCTGGAGCTGCTACCGCCCGGTCTGGTCCCACTGGCCGACTGGCGTCCGGACGGCGACGAGGAATACCAGCATCCCGACACCTACCACACCATCGTCGGCGGGGTGGCCCGGAAGCCCTGACGGATTCGGCGCCCACCCGCTTGACCTCAAGCTCGGTTCAACCACCAGGATCGTCCTGAACCGACGAGGAGGTCACATTGTCGATCGATCCCGAGCCCCGACCGGTCGACGCCGGGGCCCACCTCCGGATAGCCCGGCCCAGCCGCGACCCTGCCGCCGTCGAACGCTTCTACGTCGCCGGGCTCGGCCTGGCGGTGCTCTACCGGGCCAAGGGTGCCGGTCCCGGTGAGCACGACCTGCTGATGCTGGGCTGGCCGGAGGCGAGCTGGCACCTGGAGATCGTCAGCGGGCCGGATCTCGCGGTACGACCCGGGCCGACCGAGGAGGAGCTGCTGGTGCTCTACCTGGCCGGGCCGGTCGACGACGCCCTGGTCGCCCGCCTCGAAGCGGCCGGCGGCCAGCGGGTCTCCCAGGGGCCGTACTGGGACCGTTGGGGTGTGACGTTCGAAGACCCGGACGGTTACCGGCTCGTACTCTGCACCCGGGCCTGGTCCAACGCGGGCTGATCGACCGCCAGCGGCCGGGGCCGAGGTTTCGTCGTTTCAGGCCCGCTGGCACCTCGCCGTGTGGCACTCGACCGCCTCGGCCAGTTCGGACAGTGCGGTGAACCGCTCGACCAACAGCACCTCGCGGCATTCGCCGCACTCGACAGGCCCGTCGGTCCGCAGGGGCCATCGCCACGCATCGATGTTGACCGGTACGCGCATCGGCAGCTCCTCCCGGCCGATCACCGTCGTATATACCGGACCTGACGCCCTGGCCGCCGAGTACGGGTCAGCGCGCCGCACCGTCGCCCGCGCCGTGGATGCGCTCACGGCAAGCGGCATCGTGGTGGGCGTACCAGGGTCGGGAACATACGTCGCGGAGACGTGAGGCTAGCTGCCCGCTAGACCGGAGACGTCGGGTCCGGCGCACGAATTCGGCGACGTCAGCCGCGAGCTGAGTCCACCGCGCGTCGGCTGCTTCAGAGGTGCTGCCGGAGGAAGTCGAGTTCCAGCGCGAGCAGCCGCTCGGCGGTGCCACCGGCGGCCATGTGGGTGGCACCGGTGAGCGGGATCACCGAGTGCGGGCGGCCGGTGGCCAGCAGCGCGGCGGAGAGCCGCAGGGTGTGCGCGGCCACCACGTTGTCGTCGGCCAGCCCGTGCACCAGCAGGATCGGCCGGAGTTCGTCCGGGTCGCGTACCGGCTCGGCGGCGAGTTCCAGCAGCGAGTGGTGGGCGTACACGTCCGGGCTGTCGGCCGGCATCCCGAGGTAGCGCTCGGTGTAGGCGGTGTCGTAGAGCGTCCAGTCGGTGACCGGGGCGCCGGCGATGGCACACCGGAACAGGTCCGGCCGGCGCAGCACGGCGAGCCCGGCCAGCCAGCCGCCGAACGACCAGCCCCGGATCGCCACCCGGCCCAGGTCGAGGTCGGGGTGCTTGCCGGCCAGCGCGGTCAGTGCGTCCGCCTGGTCGGCCAGGATCACGTCGGCCAGCCGCCGGTGCACCACCTTCTCGAACGAGGGCGCCACCCCGGGGGTACCCCGGTTGTCGATGGTGACCACCGCGTAGCCGGCGTCGGCCCACCACTGCCGCTCCAGCCAGACCGAGCGGGCGGCCACCACCTCCTGGTGGCCGGGGCCGCCGTAGACGTCGAGCAGCACCGGCAGCCGGCGGCCGGCGACGTGGTTGCCGGGATAGACCACCGCGGCCGGCAACCGGCGGTCGGTGACCCGTTCCAGCGCGGGACGGGGCGCGTACGGCGGGGTCGCGGCGAGCGAGCGCAGCGTGCCCACCTCCTGATCGCCCTGCCAGACCGTCCAGCTGCTGCCGGCGCTGTCCAGCGAGCGGGACTGCACGACGATCACGTCACCGCCGACCGTCGCGCTGTGCCAGCCCGGGTCGCCGGTCAGCCGCCGGGCGTCGACCCCGCCCGCCCCGATCGCGGTACGCACCCGGAACAGGTGCTGCTGGCTCGGCTCGCCGTCGCTCCCCTCGACCAGCAGGTCCGGGCTGCCGTTGCGGTTCGGCAGCCAGCCGACCACCCGCCGCACGTAGAGCGACGGCGGGGTGAGCAGGGTGCCGTCGGCGAAGAGGCAGCGGGCGTCGTACCCGTCGTGTGCGAGTTCGCCGCCGACGAGTACCCGGCCGTCGGGCAGGTGCCGGGGGGTGCCGGCGACCGGTTCGACCCAGCGCGGGTCGGCGAGTTCGGCGTGCACCTGGGTCTCGCCAGTACGCGGGTCCACCGCCAGCACCAGCCCGTGCTGCTGCAACCGGCGCAGTACGGTGATCAGCGGCCCGGTCTCGACCCACTCCACGGAGACCAGGTAGGGATAGGTCTCCCGGTCCCAGTGCACGTCGACCCAGCCGCCGTCGAGGTCGAGCAGGTGCAGGCTCACCTCGGCGTTCGGCCCGCCGGAGCGCGGGTACGCCACCGCGCGCGGCGGGCTGGCCGGATCGCCGGGATCGTGCAGGTGCCAGCGGGGCAGCCGGGACTCGTCGACCCGGGCGGCCAGGATCGAGCGCCCGTCCGGCGCCCACCAGTACCCCCGGAACCGGTCGAACTCCTCGGCCGCGACGAACTCGGCGAGTCCCCAGGTGACCCCGGCGTCCTCGCCGGCCAGCAGGGTGTCGGTGCCGTCCGGGTCGACCACCCGCAGCTGCCCGACCGGGCCGCCGCTGCCGGCGGTGTCGGTGACGTAGGCCAGCCGCTGCCCGGTCGGGTCCGGTCGGGGGTCCACCACCGGGCCGGCGACGGCGACCTCGACCACGTCCCCGTGCAGCAGGTCGGCCCGGAACAGCCGGCCGTCGAGGGCGAAGACCGCCACCCGGGCGGCCGGGTCGGTGGCGTAGGAGGCGATGCCGGAGGCACTCAGCCGGAGCCGTTCGCGCAGCGCCCGCTCGGTCGAGTGTGCTGTGCCGGCGGCCGGGTCGGCGGTGCCGGCGGCCGGGGCGAGGTCGACGGCCGGCCCGGCCGGGCCGGCCCGGGTGCCGGTGGTTCCGGTCGACCGGGCACCGGTACGACCGTTCGGCCGGGCGCCCGCGGCGGCCCCGGCCAGCTCGGCGTCGTCGGTTCCCGGCCCGGTCGGGTCGGTGTCGGCGCCGGGGTCGGCGAGCAGGTCGGCGGGGTCGGCGACCAGCCGTTCGGTGCCGTCGGCGACGTCGAACATCCAGAGTGCGTCGACCGGGTCGGTGGGGCCGCCGGAGCGGAGGAAGACCACCCGGGAGCCGTCGCTCGCCACCGTCACGGCCCGGGGCGCGCCGCGGCTGAAACGGCGGGTGCGGGCGGCCAACTCGGGGTAGTCCACCCCGTGATCGTAGAGCCGGGCGGTCGGTGATGTGGCCGAGCCGGCCATCGCCGCCCGGTCGGGTGCCGGTAGCCGGTTGATCACTCCGCGAAGACGGCACCAACTCCCTGAGTAGGGCGAACCGGACCGGCGGCGTAGAGTTGCCCGGGTGACGAACCCTGAGGTGGCCGTCCCGACCGTGCAGCCCGAGCCGCCCGGCTCCGCGCCGTCCCGGCCCGCCCGGCGGCTGCTGCTGGTGCACGCGCATCCCGACGACGAGGCGATCGGCACCGGCGCCACGATGGCGTACTACGCGGCGGCCGGCGCCGGGGTCACCCTGGTCACCTGCACCCTCGGCGAGGAGGGCGAGATCCACGTACCGGCGCTGCGCGGGTTGGCCGCCGCCAAGGCCGACCAGCTCGGCGGGTATCGGATCACCGAGCTGGCTGCCGCGTGCGCCGCGCTCGGCGTGTCCGACCACCGGTTCCTCGGCGGTGCCGGCCGATACCGCGACTCGGGGATGATGGGGCTGCCCACGAACGACCACCCGAGGGCGTTCTGGCGGGCCGACCTGGACGAGGCGGCCGGTCACCTGGTCGAGATCATGCGGGAGGTACGCCCGCAGGTGCTGGTCACCTACGACCCGAACGGCTTCTACGGGCACCCCGACCACATCCAGGCGCACCGGGTGGCGATGCGGGCGGCCGAACTCGCCGCCGCCGAGGGCTTCGGGCCGGACAAGATCTACTGGACGGCGATGCCGAGGAGCGTGCTGGAGGCCGGCCTGGCCGCCTTCGCCGAGGCCGGTGACAACCCGTTCGCCGGCACCGAGCAGGCCGACGACCTTCCGTTCGGCACCCTGGACGAGCAGATCGCGGCCCGGATCGACGGCACCGACCAGCACGCCGCCAAGGAGGCGGCGATGCGGGCGCACGGCACGCAGATCCCGGACGACTCGTGGCTCTACTCGATCGCCAGCAACTTCGGCGGCGAGTTCATGGGCGTCGAGTACTACACCCTGGCGGTCGGTAACCGGGGTCCGGGTGCCGGCCCGTACGACTGGGAGGACGACCTCTTCGCCGGGCTGCCCGACGCGAGCGCCGACGCCGCCCCGAGCGCCGACCCGAGCACCGACGCCGACCCCGATCCGAGCACCGGCGCCGGCCGGCCCGACCCGGTGGCCGTGGTCCCGACGCCCCCGACCGGTACGCCGGCGGAGGCGGGCGCGCGGTGAGCCTGCCGAGCGCGCCCGTGTCGACCCCCGAGGAGTTGCGACCCGATCCGCCGCCGCCCGCCGGACCCTCGGCGGCGTACCGGGCGGTCGACCTGGTGCTGCGGGTGGTCGGTGGCGCGGTCGCGGTGGCAGCGGCGGCGGTCACCGCCGTACTGGAGCTGATCCTGTCGACCTGGCGGGTCGGCGGCCTGCTGATCGGGGTGTCGGTGCTGGTCACCGTGCTGGCCAACGTGGCGCTGGGCTGGTTCGCGCCCCGGGCGGTGGGCCGGCGCTGGGCGCTCGCGTTGCCCGCCGTGGTCTGGTTCGCCCTGATGGTGCTCGCGGCCGGCGGCACCGCCGAGGGCGACGTGCTGATCGCCGCCGACAACTGGGTCGGGCTGGTGATGATCTTCGCTGGTTCGGTGACCTTCGCGGTGATGGGCTTCCGGATGATGATGATCCCGCGCACCCCGGCGCCCCCGCCGCTCCAGCCCTGATCCGCCCGCGTACCCCGGCGCCCCGCCGCTCCAGCCCTGATCCGCCCGCGTACCCCGGCGCCCCGCCGCTCCAGCCCTGATCGGCCCGCGTCCCCCGGTTCCTCGCTCGTGCGCACCATGGATCCGCTCGGACACGGGTGGTAGAACTCTGTGGCAGGACGCCCCCGGACGGGTGGGGGCCACGAGGCCAAGAGGACGTGCGAAAGCGATGAGGGAGCGTTGGCTGTCGGTCGGAGTACTCGCGGGCGTGCTGTTCGGGATCAACGTGGCGGCACGCCTGGTGGCCCGGTTCGCCTTCGGTGACGACGCGGAGGTGCAGGACCGGATCTCGCTGGGCATGTTCGCCGCGATCGGGCTGGTCCTGGCGACCCTCGCCTTCCTCCGGGGCCAGCGCCGTCCGCTGCCGGACTGGGGCGGGGAGATGGCGCTGGCCGTACTCGTCGCGATGTTGCTCACCGTCTTCGTCGGCCCGTTCGTCAGCGGCAGCCAGCCGTTCGCCTCCGGGGCCGGGGCGTTCTTCTCGCAGATCTGGCTCTACGCCGGCTGCGCCCTCGGCGGCGTACTCGTCGGATATCTGCTGCTCACCGCGTTCGGCCTGGACTACCGCTCGCGCTCGCTCAAGCGGTACGCGGAGGCCAAGCAGTCCAAGCCCCGCCGCGTCGTGCGCCGCTGACGCCCCCTACCCGACTGACGCCCGGCCTTCGGGTGCGGGTCAGTTCGGGGCGACCCGGGTCTGGTAGGTATGGTGGGTGGTGAAGCCGAGCCGCCGGTAGAGCGCCACGGCCGCCTCGTTGCGCTCCTCGACCTGGAGGAACGCCCGGGTCGCGCCGAGTTCGGCCGCCCACTGCGCCAGCGCCCGGACCAGGTGCTGGGCCAGCCCCTGGCGGCGGGCCGACGGGACCACCTCGATCAGGCTCAGCCCCAGCCAGCGGCCCCGCCCGGTGACCGTGCCCCGGGCCGTCGTTACCAGCTCCGGCCGGTCGTCGGGGTGGCCGACCGGCGGCGCGTACGCGTGCGCGAAGCGGAGCTGTGGCACGGCGGTGAGGATGTGCCGGGCGGCGGCCGGCAACCCGGCCGGACCCTCGCCGGGGCCGCCCGGGCCGGCGGGAGCACCCTCGGGACCCGCCGGCCGCCCGCCCGCCGGTGCGCCGGGCCGGGCGTACTGCCGGCCCTGTTTCGCCTTGCGCTGGGCGGCCAGGGCCAGCCACTCCGGTGTGGGTGTGCCGGCCAGCTCCGGGACCGGCAGGTCGGGCCGGTCGGGCACGGCGTCCAGGATCGCCGCCAGCGGTGCCGTCTGCACGAGTACCAGCGGGCGGGTCGACCAGCCGCGCTGGTCCAGGGCCGCCCCGACGGGCGCGGCCAGCGGCAGCGGGACGTTCATCATCGCCGGCCGGCCGTGCTCGGCGTACCATCGGGTGACGGCGTCGATCGCCTCCTCCAGCGGCCGGTCCGGGTCACCCACCGGCAGCGCGGTGTTCGCCCGCCCGGACCAGCCCTCGGCGGTACGCAGCAGCCAGTCGCCGAGCCGTTCGCGTACCGGGGCGGGCCAGGCCTCGTCCGAGGCGAGTTCGAGTTCGACCACCGCCGCCGCGTTCGGGCGCCGGGCCGGCGGCACCCGCTTGGCCCGGTGCACCTCGCGCAGCGGCACCCGCAGTTGCCCGCTGGCGGTGGCGATCGTGAGATGGGTCTCGGTCAGGTCGACCAGCTCGCCGAGAGCGTCGCTGAACAGGGTACGTCCGCTCTGATTTCCGACAATCCGGCGGACGACGATGCGATGTCCCACATCCCGGCGTCCTAGCACGATCGACCCCCTCCCCGGCGACATACTAGGCTCTTACCGTCGCGGTCGATCGCGGCGTGGCTTGCGGAGGAGAAGATCGGTGACCTACATCATCGCCGAGCCGTGCGTGGATGTGCTCGACAAAGCGTGCATCGAGGAGTGCCCGGTCGACTGCATCTACGAAGGCAACCGGATGCTCTACATCCACCCCGACGAGTGTGTCGACTGCGGGGCGTGCGAGCCGGTCTGCCCGGTGGAAGCGATCTTCTACGAGGACGACGTGCCGGAGCAGTGGAAGGACTACACCACCGCCAACTACGAGTTCTTCGAGGATCTCGGTTCGCCGGGCGGCGCCTCCAAGATCGGCAAGGTGGAGAAGGACACCTCGTTCATCGCGGCGCAGCCGCCCCGGGGTGAGCACTGAGCGGCACCGGACCGGTTGCCGGCCGGACACCCGGCGGGTCTCCGTCGGGCCGCACCGGCAACCTGCCCGACTTCCCCTGGGACCTGCTGGAGCCGGCCAAGGCGCTGGCCGGGCGGCACCCGGACGGGATCGTCGACCTCTCCGTCGGCACCCCGGTCGACCCGGTGCCCGCGTCGATCCGGTCCGCCTTGGCGGAAGCCTCGGACACGCCCGGCTATCCGCTGACGGCCGGCTCGCCGGCACTGCGCGCCGCCCTCACCGACTGGGTGGCCCGGAACTGCGCGGCGGATCCGGCGAACGTCGGGGTGCTGCCGACCATCGGCTCCAAGGAGCTGGTCGGCTGGCTGCCGACCCTGCTCGGGCTCGGTCCCGGGGACGTGGTGGTGATCCCGAAGGTCTGCTACCCGACGTACGAGGTCGGGGCGCGGCTGGCCGGGGCGGAGGTGGTCCGGGCCGACGCCCTGACCGCGCTCGGCCCCGACCCCCGGGTCCGGCTGGTCTGGGTCAACTCGCCGTCCAACCCGACCGGCCGGGTGCTGCCCCCGGAACACCTGCGCAAGATGGTGGACTGGGCCCGCGAACGCGACGTCGTGCTGGCCAGCGACGAATGCTACCTCTCGCTGGGCTGGGAGGAGACGCCGACCTCGATCCTCGACCCGGCGGTCTCCGGCGGCGACTGTGCCAACCTGCTGGCCGTGCACTCGCTCTCCAAGCGCTCCAACCTGGCCGGCTACCGGGCCGGCTTCGTCGCCGGTGACCGTGGCATCGTGCAGACCCTGCTGGCGGTACGCAAGCACGCCGGGATGATCGTGCCGGCCCCGGTGCAGGCGGCGATGGTCGCCGCGCTCGGTGACGAGGCGCACGTGGCCGAGCAGCGCGCCCGGTATTCCGCCCGCCGCGAGGTGCTGCGGGACGCGCTGGTCAAGGCCGGTTTCGAGATCGACCACTCCGCGGCCGGGCTCTATCTCTGGGCGAGCCGGGACGAGGACTGCTGGGCCACTGTGGACTGGTTCGCCCGCCGGGGTGTGCTGGTGGCGCCCGGCGCCTTCTACGGCCCGACCGGCGACCGGCACGTCCGGGTCGCGCTCACCGCGACCGACGAGCGGGTGGCCGCCGCCGCCGACCGGCTGCTCGGCTAACGCACGCGGGCAGACCGGTTGTGTCACCGCACGCGCAGCCCGGCGACGATGACGTCCAGGAAGCGCCGCCAGTCCGCGCCGGTGACGATCAGGGCGTGCACCATCGTGGCGATGGCCGGCAGGTCGTCGACGGTGACGTCGCGGCGTAGTGTGCCGTCGGCCTGAGCCCGGCGGATCAGCCGGCCCACCGCCCGGGTGATGTCGGTCCGGACGGTGTCGAACGGGGACACGTCGAAGACCTCGCCGCCGATCAGTTCCAGCAGGCCGCGGTTCTCCGCCGCCCGGCCGAGCGCCGCTTCGAGGAACGCGGCCAGGGCCGGGAACGGATCCGGTGCTTCGGCCGCCGTCTCCGCCATCGCGCGGATTTCGGCCAGTTCGGCGGCGTACACCTCGACCGCCAGCGACTCCTTGTCCGGGAACCGCCGGTAGACGGTGCCGACGCCGACCCCGGCGTGGTGGGCCACGTCGTTGAGCGTGGCCGACAGCCCGGCGGCGGCGAAGACCTCCCGCGCGGCCTGGACCGTCCGGCGACGGTTCTGCTCGGCGTCCCGGCGCAGACCCGAACCGGGGGCCGGCCGGGCAGGTGGAGTTCGCCCGGATCACCGCGCCCGGGTTCTACGGCTGGCCGTACTGCACCGGCAACAACGACGCGTACAACGAGTTCACCTTCCCGAGCGGGCCGTCCGGGCCGAAGTACAACTGCGCGGGCGGGCCGACGAACGACTCGCCGAACAACACCGGCATCCGCAACCTGCCGCCGGCGGTGCCGGCCTGGCTGCCGTACACCGGGTCGCAGCCGCCGGAGTTCCCCGGCGGCGGGCTCTCCCCGATGGCCGGCCCGGTCTACCGGTACGACCCGAACTCGACCTCCGAGGCGGCCTTCCCGGAGTACTACGACGGGACGTTCTTCGCCGGTGAGTTCGGCCGGCGCTGGATCCGGAACATCGTGCTGGACGAGGCGGGGAAGCCGTTCAAGATCAACCCGTTCCCCTGGTCCGGTACCCAGGTTATGGACATGGAGTTCGGCCCGGACGGGGCGCTCTACGTCCTCGACTACGGCACCGGGTTCTTCAACGGCGACGAGAACTCGGCGGTCCACCGGATCGAGTACGCCCGCGCCGGCCGCGCCCCGAAGCCGGTGGTCGCGGCAAGCCCGACCTCCGGGGTGGCCCCGCTGACCGTCAGATTCTCCTCGGCCGGCACCCTCGACCCGGACGGCGACCCGATCAGCTACGCCTGGGACTTCGACGGCAACGGCAGCACCGACTCCACCGCCCCGAACCCGACCTTCACCTACACCGGTAACGGGACCCGGAGCGCGACGCTCACCGTGCGGGACTCGACCGGCAAGAGCGCCACCGGCAGCGTGGTGATCACGGTCGGCAACACCGCCCCGACGGTCCGGCTGGAGTTGCCGGCCAACGGCCAGACCTTCGGCTTCGGCGACACGGTGCCGTTCCGGGTGGTGGTCACCGACCCGCAGGACGGCACCATCGACTGCTCCCGGGTCAGGGTCAACTACCTGCTCGGGCACGACGCGCACGCGCACCAGCTGGCCAGCGCGCAGGGCTGCATCGGCACGCTGCGCACCCTCGCCGACGGCGAGCACGACGTCTCGGCGAACATCTTCGGGGTGCTCGACGCGGAGTACACCGACAACGGCGGGGGTGGGCAGGCGCCGCTGACCACGCACGCGCAGAGCATCCTGCAACCCCGGGTACGCCAGGCCGAGCACTACTCGTCGAGCAGCGGGGTGCAGACCAGCGCGCCGGGGCAGGCGCACGGCGGCCGGGCGGTCGGGTACATCGACAACGGGGACTGGATCGCGTTCACGCCGTACAACCTGACCGGGGTACGGTCGTTCTCGGCCCGGGTCGGCGCGGCCGTCGGCGGGCACACCCTGGAGTTCCGGATCGGCTCGCCGACCGGGCAGTTGGTCGGCTCGGCGACGGTACCCGCGACCGGCGGCTACGGCGAGTTCCGGGAGGTGACCGGCGGCATCACCGCACCGGCCGGCAGCCACGAGCTGTACCTGGTGTTCCGGGGCACCGGCGGCGGGCTCTACGACATCGACGAGTTCACCCTGCTCGGCGAGGGCGGCGGGCCGGGTCCCGAGCCGACCGGCAACCTGGCGCTGAACCAGCCGGCGACCGCGTCCAGCGTGCAGGGTGCCGACGTGCCCGCCTCGGCGGCGGTGGACGGCAACCCGGCGACCCGCTGGTCGTCTGCGTTCGCCGACCCGCAGTGGATCACCGTCGACCTCGGGGCGTCGTACCAGCTCAGCCGGGTACGCCTGAACTGGGAGGCGGCGTACGGCAGCGGGTACCAGATCCAGACCTCGGCCGACGGCACCACCTGGACCACCGTGCGGTCGGTGACCGGCGGCGACGGCGGCACCGACGAGCACACCGGGCTCGGCGCCAACGGCCGCTACCTGCGGATCAACGGCACCGCCCGGGGCACCGGCTACGGCTACTCGCTCTGGGAACTGGAGGCGTACCCGGGCTGACGCCCGGCACCGGGGTCGGCCGACGCTCGGCACGGGTCGGCCGACCCTCGGCGGGCCTCGGCCGGCGTCGGTGTCGTCGGGCCGATCCTCGCCGGCCGACCTCGGTGGCGTCGGGGTGAGCCCCGCCGGTCAGTCGGTGGGAGCGGTGGCCCGGAGGCCGTACATCAGCGGGATCCGCGGCTCGCCGGCCGGCAGCCGCCACCAGCCTCGCGGCGTCCTGGTCATCCGGGGCCAGCGCGGCCACGGCACCTGGTCGGTCTCCCGCAGCGCGGTCACCCGCAGGCCGGCACCGACAAGTGCGGCGACCAGCTCGCCGAGCCCGTGCGACCACTCGTAGCTCACCGTCGGCCCGGCCAGCGGCGGCCCGTCGGTGTAGCTGTGCGCGGAGTCGACCCGGCGGGGGCCGTCGCCGGCCAGGTAGTCGTGCCGGAGCACCAGGTCGGTGCCCTCGTCCGGGGTCGGCACCAGGCCGAGCGCCGCCAGCAGCGGGTGGAACTCCACCACGTAGACGCTTCCGCCGGGCCGGAGCAGGTCGGCGACCACGCCTGCCCAGCGGTCCAGGTCGGGCACGTAGACCAAGGCGCCCTTGCCGGTGTAGACGACGTCGAACCGGCGACCGGAGAGGGCCGGCACGGCGTCGAAGACGTTTGCCCGCACGTACTCGACGTCGAGCCCGGCCCCGGCGGCGATCCGCCGGGCCGCCGCGACGGCCGCGCCGGAGATGTCGAGGCCGACCGTCCGGGCCCCACGCTGGGCGAACGCCGCCGTCTCGGTGCCGAGATGGCACTGTAGATGCAGCACGTCGCGGCCGGACACGTCGCCCAGGTCGGCCCACTCGAAGTCGGCGAACCAGAACTCGGCGTCCCGGCTGCCGACACCGTAGAACTCGCTGGCCAGGTGGACGGGTGTCCGGGCGTCCCAGTTGGCCTCGATCTCGCGCATCATGCCGTTGACGGCTTCGTCGAAGGTCACCGGTCCATCCAGCCACGACCGGCCGGGCGGTGTAAAGGACCGGCGTGGCAGAGGGCCGGCGTCGGAGCGGATCGGCCTCGCCGGGCCGGGGCAATAACATCAATCATTTAAATAAAAATGTGATACATTCGCGCCGTGCCCGAGCTGAACGTCACCGAGCTGACCTCCACACTGGAGGACTTCAACCGGATCTTCATCCGGCTGCCGACCGTGCACCGGCTGAACTTCACGACCCTCTCGGTGCTGCACACCCTGCGGTACGGCGGGCCCAGGCGGCTGACCGAGCTGACCGCGAGCGAACAGGTCAGCCAGCCGGCGATCACCCAGACGGTGACGAAGCTGGAGAACGACGGCCTGGTGCGGCGCGAACCCGACCCCACGGACGGCCGGGCGGTGCTGGTGCACATCACCGACGACGGGGCCGCGATCGTGGACAGCAGGCGGGCCAGCCGGGTGACGCACCTGACCGAACTGGCCGGCCAACTCACGGCGGAGGAACGTGCGGCGATCGCGGCTGCGCTGCCGGCCCTGGCCCGACTGCGTGAACTCGACCGGCAGCGCGACGGCGGGGGCGCGGCCCCGCAGCGCGACGGCAGCATCCGGAGGTGACCGTGCCCGCCCCCCTTCCCACTACGACCCGAGCCGATCCACGTGCCCGACGAGGTGCTCGCCGACCTGCGGCGCCGGCTCGACCTGACCCGGTGGCCGGACGACCCGGGAAACGAGGACTGGGACTACGGCGTCAACGGTGACTACCTGCGGGAACTCGTCGACTACTGGCGGGACGGGTACGACTGGCGCACGGCCGAGGCCGCCATCAACGCGTACCAGCACTACCGGGTCGAGGTCGACGGTGTGCCCGTGCACTTCATGCGTCGCCCCGGCGTCGGGCCGAACCCGACTCCGTTGATCCTCTCGCACGGCTGGCCGTGGACGTTCTGGCACTGGTCGAAGGTGGTCGACCCGCTGGCCGACCCGGGGGCCCACGGAGGAGACCCGGCCGAGGCGTTCGACGTGATCGTCCCGTCGCTGCCCGGGTTCGGGTTCTCCGGCACCCGGCCGGACATGAACTTCTGGAAGATCGCCGACCTCTGGCACACCCTGATGACCTCCACGCTCGGCCACCGGCGGTACGCGGCGGCCGGCTGCGACGTCGGAGCCCTGGTCACCGGTCAGCTCGGGCACAGGTACGCGGCCGAGCTGTACGGCATGCACATCGGGTCCGGCCAGAAACTCACGATGTTCAACGGCGACCGGGCCTGGGACCTCAGCGGCGGGCAGCCGATCCCGGCCGGGCTGCCGGCCGGGACGCACGCCCGGATCGTCGCGCTGGACAGGCGGTTTGCCGTGCACCTGGCCGCCCACGTGCTCGGCCCCAGCACGCTCGGCTACGGGCTTACCGACTCACCGGCCGGGATGCTCGGCTGGATCCTGGAACGCTGGGTGAAGTGGAGCGACAACGGCGGTGACATCGAGTCGGTCTTCAGCAAGGACGACCTGCTCACCCACGCCATGATCTACTGGGTGACCGGCACGATCTCCACCTCGATCCGCACCTACGCCAACAACAACCGCTACCCCTGGACGCCGTCCCACGAGCGGTGGCCGGTGGTCGAGGCGCCCACCGGGATCACCTTCGTCGGCTACGAGAACCCGCCCGGCGTGACCACCGAGCGGCGGATCGAGCACTTCCTCGGCAGCGACCGCGCCGGCTGGTACAACCACGTCAACCTGACCGTGCACGAGCACGGCGGACACTTCATCCCGTGGGAGATCCCCGACGCGTGGGTGACCGACCTGCGCCGCACCTTCGCGACAGCGCGCCGGATGCATCCGGCGGGCGACAGCCGCTGACTTGCCCCGGCCCGCCCGCCGACGAGCGAGGGCTCTCGCCTGCGGAAGAGCGGGGCTCTCGCCCGCTGACGAGCGGGGCTCTCGGGTGCGGAAGGGCGGGGCTCTCGCCCGCTGACGAGCGGGGCTCTCGCGTGCCGACGAGCGGGGCCTCAGCCCCAGTTGCGGCGGAACCAGCGCCGCACCAGCGGCGGCGCGACCCAGGAGTAGACACAGAACAGCAGCCAGAGCAGCCCGGCCACCCCCGCCAACGTGGGCAGCCCGACCGCGCGCAACCCGAAGATCAGGGTGAGCGCGCCGAGCCAGACCTTCAGCGGGCCGAAGCGCAGCACCGGGCGTATCGGCAGCATCAGGGGATGCCGGGCGATCCTCAGCTCCAGCGCGGACTCGGCGAGCGACTGCTCGGTGGGCATCGCGGCAGCGGCCTGCCGGTAGCCCTCGTACGCCGTGTCGATCCGGCCACGGGCCGCACTGGTGCCGCCGAGCAGGGCGTGCGCGCCCGGGTGCTCCGGATGGGCGGCGACGAACTCCCGGCTGATCCGCTCGGCGGTGCGGTCGTCGCCGCCGGCGAAGGCCACCTGGATGCGGGTGGCGTAGACGATCGGCGCGTCCGGCTCCAGCGCCCTGGCCCGCTCGACGAGCTTCGCCGCCTTCTCCGGCTGGCCGTTGGCCGCACAGACGTCGGCGTAGGTGCAGAGCAGATCGACGTCGTGCGGTGCCTGGGCCAGCCCGTCGAGCAGGGCCCGCTCGGCGACCTGCGGACGGCCGAGCCGGTGCTCGGCGCGGCCGAGGTGCCACAGCAGGTCGGGATTCGGCCCGACGGCGGCCAGCCCGGCACCGGCCGCCTCGACCACCTCGGACCAGCGGTCCAGCTGGCCCAGCGCGGAGCAGCGCAGCAGGGTCGCGGGCAGGTCGACCGCGTCGGCGGCCGGTAGCCTGGCCAGCTCCGCCAGGGCCTGCTGCGGCCGGTCCGCCAGCAACAGGGCCTCGGCGCGGGCCAGCACCGGCGAGGGTGTGGTCACCGGACCAGCACCAGGATGAGAATGCCCTCCAGCACGCCGAAGCCGATCGCCGCGGCGAACCCGGGGCCGACCAGGCTGGCGGGCTCCCCACCACCGTAGGTGTAGGCCCGGAACGGTGCCCGCTGGAAGGACAGCACCGCCAGCCAGACGAGCGCACCGGTGACCATGCCGGCCAGCCGTACCGCCGAGTTGCCGTCGACGGCCGCACTGACCGCGAGCCGGACGCCGAAACCCACCAGCCCGGCCGCGCCGATCGCGGCCAGACGGCGGCCGGGCAGCCCCAGCCGCCCGCCGTTGAGCACGCCCAGCGCGGCGGCGGCCAGCGGGCCGCCGAAGACGGCGGGAACCAGGATCGACTCAGGGCGCCAGGGCGGCTTGCCGGTTGCCGGCCGCTCCTGGACCGTCGGGCTGAACAGCTCGTCCTGCATCGGGTTCCCATCTCTGCGGTCGAGGGCGCCGGCACAGCATAGTGACCGTCCAGGAACGACCCGACCGCATAACGGCCGGACCGGAGCAGCCGGTCGACCGAGACCCCGGCGGTCGATCGATGACGCCGGCGGCCGACCGTGACCACGGTGCTCGACCGGGAGCAGGGCGGCGGCGAGCGGGCCAGGTCCTAGAACTGCCGACCCGCCGTCCGCGGGCTAGGGTGGGCGGATGACGGAGCAACCCTTCGTGCTGGTCCGCGGCGAGGTGGTCCGGGAGGTACCCCCGGAGATCGCCCGCTTCTCGGTGACGGTCGCCGCCCGGGACCGGAACCGCCCCGCCGCACTGGCCCGGCTCGCCGAGCGCTCCGAGGCGGTCCGCACGCTCGTCGACGGGTACGGCGACGCGATCGAGCGCCGGGAGACCGGCAACCTGTGGGTACGCCCCGAGCTGAAGCGCTCCGGCGAAAAGGTCACCGGGTACGCCGGCAGCGCCACCACCACCGTCACGGTCACCGACTTCGGGGTGCTCGGCGAGCTGATGCTCCGGCTCGCCGACCAGGACCAGAGCACCGTCTCCGGCCCGTGGTGGGAGCTGCGGCCGGGCAGCCCGGTGCACCGGGAAGCCCGGCGGGCCGCCGTCGCCGAGGCGGTCGCCCGGGCCCGGGAGTACGCCGACGCGCTCGGCGCCGAGGTGACCGCGCTGCTCCAGCTCGCCGACGCGGGCCTGACGGCGCAGCCGATGATGATGACCCGGGCCGCGCACACGATGGGCTACGCGGCGGCGGCCGGGGGAGCGCCGCCGGAACTCGAACTCGACCCGCAGGTGCAGACCGTGCAGGCCACCGTCGAGGCCCGGTTCGCGATCACCCCACCGCCGCTCGCGGACGGCCCGTCGGCGGACGGCGACCACCGGGCGGCGGCGGGATAGTTCCGCCGGTGCCCAGCAAACCGTCACCGCAGACTCTCGACCAGCTGGTCGACCGGGCCCGCAGGCTGGCGTCGACCGGACGGCGCCGGTTGCTCGGCGTCACCGGCGCCCCGGCCGCCGGCAAGTCGACCCTGGCCGGGCTGCTGGTGACGGCCCTGCCCGGGGTCGCCGAGCTGGTGCCGATGGACGGCTTCCACCTGGCCGAGGCCGAACTTCACCGGCTCGGCCGGCACGCCCGCAAGGGTGCCCCGGACACCTTCGACGCGGCCGGTTTCGTCGCGCTGCTGCGCCGGCTGCGGGCCGGCGCCGAGACGGTGTACGCGCCCGAGTTCCGGCGGGAGATCGAGGAGCCGGTCGCCGGGGCGATCCCGGTGCCCCCGTCGGTGCCGCTGGTGGTGGTGGAGGGCAACTACCTGCTGCTGCCCGACCGACCCTGGGCAGAGATACCCGGACTTCTCGACGAGGTGTGGTATCTCGACCTCGACGAGGCCGAGCGGCTGCACCGGCTCACCGAGCGGCACATCGCGTTCGGCCGCGACCCGGCGGAGGCGGCGGCCCGGGCCCGGGGCACCGACCAGCGCAACGCCGAGCTGATCTCCGGCACGGCCGACCGGGCCGACCTCGTCGTCCGGATAGCACCGTCCACTCCGGCCTGATTCCGCATCGGAGTCCACCCGGGCGCGGACTCCGTGCCGGGTTGCGGCCATTGGTTCCGGATTGCTCACTGCCCAACGGTTGGTACCAGTACCCGCCGGGGTGATGGCGAAGCGCATCGAGGACTGGTAGACCGATCGGCGAAGCTGTTTGGACCGTTGGTCGGCCGTCGGCGACGATCGGCGGGAGCGCGACTATCGGCAGGAGAGCCGTGTCAGTTCGGAGACTGTTGGCCGGGTACGCCGGGGTGAACGCCGTGCTGCTGGCCGGCTTCTTCGTGCTGCCGCTGCCGCGTCCGGCGGTGACCGCCGCGTTCGGGCTGACCAGCATGGCCGCCGTCGCGATCGGGGTCCGCCGGCACCGGCCGGAGCGGGCGTACGCCTGGTGGCTGCTCGCCGCCGCGCTCGGGGTCTTCGCGGCCGGCGACACCGTCTACCTGCTCGCCGCGAACCTGCCGCTCGGCGACTCCGCGGCCAACTCCGGGCTCGTCTCCGACCTCTGCTATCTGGCGATGGTGCCGCTGATCGGTGCCGGGCTGCTCGGGCTGACCCGCTCCTCCACCGGTGCCCGGGACCGGTCCGGACTGCTCGACTTCCTCATCTTCACCACCGCCGGTGCCTTCCTGCTCTGGGTACTGGTGATCCGGCCGTACCTGGTCGACCCGGGGCCGGACACGTTCGAGCATTCGGTACTTGCCGCGTACGCGCTGCTCGACGTGCTGTTGCTGGCCACCGCCGTACGGGTGGCGCTCACCTCGCGGGGCAGCGTCGCCGGGCTGCTGCTGGCGACCGGCGCGGCCGGGATGCTCGTCGCCGACGTCGTCTACGGCGCCGCGCTGCTGCGTGGCGACTGGCAGCCGGGCGGCCCGACCGAGCTGGGCTGGTTCGCCTTCTACATCGGCTGGGGCGCCGCCGCGCTGCACCCGTCGATGGGAACGCTCACCGAGCCGGCAGCGCCGCCGGACAGCGAGATCGACAAGACCCGGCTGGTGCTGCTCGGCATCGCCGCCACGCTCGCCCCGGCGGTGCTGCTCTACGAGGTGGTGAACGGGGACGTCCGGGACGGTGCGGTGATCGCCGTGGTCGGCGGGGTGGTCTTCGCCCTGGTGCTGAGCCGGCTCGCGGACGCGGTGGACGGGCACCGGCAGGCGGTGACCCGGGAGCGGAGCCTGCGGCAGTCCGGTGCCGAACTGGTGGCCGCGACCGACACCGCCGAGGTACGCCGGGCGGTGCGCACCGCCGTGGCCCGGCTGGTGCCCCGGCAGTCCGCACATCGGATGGTCTTCACGATCAACCACAGCGACGGGGTGCCGGCGGCCACTGTCAGCATCTGGGGCCCGGGGATGGCGGCGCCGTCGCCGTTCTATCCCGCCCCGCCCACCGCCGCCGCCCGGCGCAGCCGGCTGCTCCGGGTCCGAACCCTGCAACCGGCGCTGGCCGAGCAGTTGCGCGGCTTCGAGACCGTGGCGGTCTGCCCGCTGATCGGCGACGGCCGGGTCGGCGGCGCGGCCAGCGGCGCACCCCGGGTCGGCGCGCTGCTGGTGGCCACCGACAGCCGGCTGCTGCCGACGCTGCGGGACTCGCTGGAGGTGCTGGCCGCGCAGGCGGCGATGGCGCTGGAACGGATCAGCCTGGCCCAGGAGATCAACCGCCGGGACAGCGAGGCGTACTTCCGCAGCCTCGTGCAGCACGCGGCGGACGTGATCCTGATCGTCGACGCCGACCACCGGGTCCGGTACGCCAGCCCGTCGGTCCGGGCCGTCCTCGGCATCGAGCCGGCCGACTGCACCGACCTGGGGACCGTGCTCTCGCCGGAGGACCAGCGCTCGGTCGCCGCCCTGCTCGACTCGGCGCTCGCCGAAGCGGACCGTCGCGGGGTCGACTGGAGCGTGCGCCGCCCCGACGGGCAGCGGGTGCAGTTGGAGGTGACCTGCCGGGACCTGCGCCGGGACCGGGCGGTACGCGGCTTCGTGCTGACCCTGCGGGACATCACCGAACGGGTACGCCTGGAGCAGGAGCTGACCCACCGGGCGGTGCACGACGCGCTGACCGGGCTGGCCAACCGGGCGTCCTATCAGGACCAGGTCTACGAGGCGGTGGAGAAGGCCCGGGACGGCGCGGCCACCGTCGGCACCCTCTCCATCGACCTGGACGAGTTCACCACGGTCAACGACACCCACGGGCACGCGATCGGGGACGCGCTGCTGGTCGCCGCCGGGCAGCGGCTGCGGGAAAGCGTCGGGCCGAACGACCTGGTGGCGCGGCTCGGCGGCGACGAGTTCGCCGTACTCGTGCCGCGGGCGGAGTCCCCGGAGCAGGTCGAGGCGGTCGCCGACCATCTGGTCCGGGCGCTGGCCGAGCCGTTGGAGGTCGGCGACACCGTGGTCAGCGGCACGGTCAGCGTCGGGGTGGCCACCACCGACGACGCCAGCGACGCCGGTGAGCTGCTGCAACGGGCCGACCTGGCGCTCTATGTGGCCAAGGGGGCCGGCAAGGGGCGCTGGTGCCGCTACCAGTCCGAGCTGCACACCGCGATCGTGGAGCGGCTGGAGCTGCGGGCGGCGCTGACCGAGGCGGCGAAGACGCTGAGCTTCTCCGTCGACTACCAGCCGATCGTCGACATGCGGACCGGGGCGGCGGTCGGTTTCGAGGCACTGGCCCGCTGGCACCATCCGGCGCGCGGGCCGGTACCGCCGGAGCTGTTCATCGGGCTGGCCGAGGAGACCGGGCTGATCGAGCCGATCGGCGACTACGTGCTGCGCCAGGCGACCGGTGCGGTTGCCGGCTGGTGTGCGCAGCGGGGGGAGGCGGGTGCGCCGTACGTCAGCATCAACGTCTCGGCCCGGCAGCTGCGTACGCCCTGCTTCGTGGCTTCGGTGCGGGCGGCGCTGGCCGCCGCCGACGTACCGCCGGACCGGGTGATGCTGGAGATCACCGAGAGTCTGCTGCTGCGGGACCAGGAGCCGGTCTGGGCCGAGCTGGCCGAGCTGCGCGCCCTCGGGCTGCGGGTCGCCATCGACGACTTCGGCACCGGGTTCTCGTCGTTGAGCTATCTCCAGCAGATGCCGGCCGACGTACTCAAGATCGATAGGTCGTTCACCGAGACCGTGGCGTCGTCGCGGCGGCAGCGGCTGCTGGTGGAGGGGATCATCCGGCTCGCCGGCACCCTCGGCCTGGACGTCATCGCCGAGGGGGTGGAGACGGAGGCGGTCCGGACCATCCTGCTGGACATGGGCTGCGCGTCCGGGCAGGGCTACCTCTTCGCCCGGCCGCTCAAGGACGGGGACGTGCTGCGCTGGCTTGACGACCGGCCGGTGCCCGCCGTACTGCCGAAGCCCCGCCCGGCCGGCGAGTGAGCTGGTCCGCCCGACTTTCCGGACGGGGAGTGGGCTCAGGCGGCTGCCGGGGTGAGCGGGCGGCGGACCCGGGCCGGGTTGCCGACGGCGAGTACCCCGGCCGGCAGGTCCCGGGTGACGACGCTGCCGGCGCCGACCACGGTGTCCCGGCCGATGGTGACCCCGCCGAGCACGATCACCCCGCCGCCGAGCCAGACGTTGTCGCCGATCGTGATCGGCCGGGCCGCCTCCCAGCCGGACCGGCGCTGCTCCGGGTCGAGCGGGTGGTGCGGGGTCAGCAGTTGTACGTTCGGCCCGACCTGCACGTCGGCGCCGATCTCGATCGCGGCGACGTCGAGCAGCACGGCGTTGAAGTTCAGGTAGGACCGGTCGCCGATCCGGATCTGGCCGCCGTAGTCGCAGTGGAACGGCGGCCTGACCACCACCTGCTCGCCGACCGCGCCGAGGAGTTCGCGCAGCAGCGCCCGGTGCCGTTCCGGCTGGTCGGCCGGCGTCGAGTTGTAGCGCTGCGCCAGCACGGCGGCCCGCTCCGCCAGCGCGACCAGCTCGGGGTCGTCGGCCCGGTAGAGGTCACCGGCGAGCATCCGCTCCCGCTGGGAGCGCGGATCCGCGCCGGTCTGCATGGTCGCGCCCGTCGGCTCAGTCGTTGGCGTGCAGCGCCGCGTTGAGTTCGATGCCCCGGCCGGTGCGCGGCTTCGCCTCCAGCGCGCCGGTCACCGAGTTGCGCCAGAAGAGCAGCCCGTTCACCCCGGACAGTTCGCGGGCCTTTACGACCCGGCCGTCCGGCAGGGTCACCTTGGAGCCGGCGGTGATGTAGCAGCCGGCCTCGACCACGCAGTCGTCGCCGAGCGAGATCCCGATCCCGGCGTTGGCACCGAGCAGGCTCCGCTCGCCGATCCGGACCTTCTCCTTGCCGCCGCCGGAGAGGGTACCCATGATCGAGGCGCCGGCACCGACGTCGGAGCCGTCCCCGACCACCACACCGGCGACGATCCGGCCCTCCACCATCGAGGCGCCGAGCGTGCCGGCGTTGAAGTTGCAGAAGCCCTCGTGCATCACGGTGGTGCCGCTGGCCAGGTGCGCGCCGAGGCGGACCCGGTCGGCGTCGGCGATCCGGACCCCGGACGGGACAACGTAGTCGGTCATCCGGGGGAACTTGTCGACGCCGTAGACGGCCAGGTGCCGGCCGGCGGCCCGCTCGACCACCCGCAGCTCGTCGACCCGCTCCGGCGGGCACGGCCCGGCCGAGGTCCAGGCGACGTTTGCCAGCACCCCGAAGATGCCGTCGAGGTTCAGCTCGTTGGGCCGGACCAGGCGGTGGGAGAGCAGGTGCAACCGGAGGTACGCGTCGGCGGCGTCCTTGATCGGGTCGGCCAGCGAGCCGATCTCGGTGACCACCACTGCGGTACGCAGCCCCGGCAGCGCCCGGTCGCCGAGCGCGCCCGGCGGCAGGTCGAGCACGTCGCCGTCGTCGCCGGCGACAAGTGGCGACGGGCCGAGGCCGAGCTTGCCGGTCGGATACCACGTGTCGAGCACCTGGTCTCCGGCGAGCGTGGCTACCCCGATCCCCCAGGCGGGCTGTGTGGTCGTCACCGGGTCTACCCCTCCGTCATCCGTCCGCCAGAACCGGCTCGGCCGGGCGTGTGGAACGTCATTCGTGAGCCCTCGACGCGTCCCGCCGATACGACCTTGACGGTACCGTCTCCCAGCATGGAGAACCCGCTCACCCCCGAGGTGTTGGCCGATCCGGTGGCGTTGACCCGTGCCCTGGTCGACATCGAGTCCGTCTCGCGCAACGAAAAGGAGATAGCGGACTTTGTCGAGGAGGTGCTCAGGGAGGTCCCGCACCTGACGGTGGCGCGGCACAACAACACGATCATGGCGCGTACCGACCTGGGCCGGGCCCAGCGGGTGGTGCTGGCCGGGCACCTGGACACCGTGCCGTTGAACAACAACTTCCCGTCGAGTGTGCAGGGCGACCTGATCTACGGCTGCGGCACCTCCGACATGAAGTCCGGGGTGGCGTACGCGCTGCACCTGGCGGTGAGCGTGCCCGAGCCCCGCTACGACGTGACGTACTTCTTCTACGAGGCCGAGGAGATCGAGTCCCGCTACAACGGGCTGACCCTGGTCGCGCAGGCGCATCCGGAGTGGCTGACCGCCGACTTCGCGGTGCTGCTGGAACCGACGCACGGGGTGGTGGAGGCGGGCTGCCAGGGGACCATGCGGGCGGTGGTCAGTGCCACCGGCCGGCGGGCGCACTCGGCCCGCTCCTGGAACGGGGTGAACGCGATCCACGGCATCGCCGAGGCGATCAACCGGCTGGCGGCGTACCAGGCGCGGATGGTCACCATCGACGGCTGCGTCTACCGCGAGGGGATGAACGCGGTCCGGATCGGCGGCGGGGTGGCCGGCAACGTGGTACCGGACCTCTGCGAGATGGAGGTGAACTACCGGTTCGCCCCGGACCGGACCGCCGAGCAGGCGGAGGCGCACCTCCGCGAGGTCTTCGACGGGTACCAGGTCCGGGTGACCGACTGGGCGCCCGGTGCGCTGCCCGGGTTGACCGAGGCGCCGGCCCGGGAGTTCCTGGCGGCGGTCGGGGCGGACCCGATCGGCAAGCTCGGCTGGACGGACGTGGCGCGGTTCGCCGCCCTCGGCATCCCGGCGCTGAACTTCGGGCCGGGCGACCCGAACGTGGCACACGCCCCCGACGAGCACGTCGAGATCGGCAAGATCCGGGACGGTGCCGCCACCCTGCACCGCTGGCTCGCCTCACACTGAGCCGGGACGTACCGGACGTCTGCTGGTCGTCGCCGGGTCGGGACCCGGCCCGGCGCCGGCCGGCGGTGGCCCCTTTGCCGCCGGCCGGCGCCGGCTTTCCCGGTGTGTCGGGTCGGCGGACTAGCCGTCGACGTGCTGCTGCGTACGGGATTCCTGCTCCGGCACCGAGACGTCCTCGATCGCGCCGGCCGGTGCGGCGTTGCGTGCCATCCGGCGCTCCGCGACCACCGCCCGGATCCGGCGCTGCATCTGTCGTCGCAGTCGGATGATCTCCCCGCTGGTCATCACCGTTGCCCCCCGAAGGTGCGCGGCCGTGACGTGGGCGCCGCGCGTTCCCCCTTGTGTGATTGGTAAGACGCCGGTCAGCCCCGTTTGGTTGCCTCGGCGCCGAGGTTCGTCCCGTGACGTACGCGATCACGCCACCCCGGCCCTGGTCCACCGGATTACCGTGGAGCCCATGAACCACAGCCAGGGACGAAACGGCAGCCGGGGCCCGGGACCGGAACGCCATCGGGGTGCGGTCACGCTGCGCCGCGAGGCCATCCCGCTGAGTACGGCGGACCAGCGGTTGCTCGACTCCCGCAGCCGGGGCGACTGGAAGACCAAGGACGCCTGGCGGGCCCTGCGGATCCTGTCGGAGTTCGTGGAGGGCTTCGACACCCTGGCCGACCTGCCACCGGCGGTGAGCGTCTTCGGCTCGGCCCGCAGCAAGCCGGACAGCCCGGAGTGCGAGCTGGCCGAGCAGTTGGGTGCGGCGCTCGCCGCCGCCGGCTACGCGGTGATCACCGGCGGCGGGCCGGGCGTGATGGAGGCGGCCAACCGGGGCGCGACCGAGGCCGGCGGACTCTCGGTCGGGCTCGGCATCGAGCTGCCGTTCGAGCAGGGCATCAACGACTGGGTCGACATGGCGATCGACTTCCGGTACTTCTTCGCCCGCAAGACCATGTTCGTCAAGTACGCCCAGGCGTTCGTGGTGCTGCCGGGCGGCTTCGGCACCCTGGACGAGCTGTTCGAGGCGCTGACCCTGGTGCAGACCGGCAAGGTGACCCGGTTCCCGGTGGTGCTGATGGGTACGACCTACTGGCGCCCGCTGCTCGACTGGCTCCGGGACACGCTGGCCGCCGACGGCAAGATCAGCCCGGCCGACCTGGAACTGATCATCGTCACCGACGACGTCAGCGCCGCCGTCCGGCACATCGTGGACGCGGACGCGGCGCTGGCCGCCGAGCAGGAGGCGTTGCAGGAGACCGCGATAGCCCAGGCCGAGGCGGCCCAGCAATCGGCCGCCGGGGCACGCAACTCGCGCTGAACCGTCGACCCGCCCGGACGCGTCCGCAAAACCTGCCGGGCACGTCCGGCGTGCGAACGGCCCGCCCCGGTCTCCCGGGAGCGGGCCGTCCGGTACCGCTGACTACGACAGGACCCGGATGCTCCCTGACGAGAAGCCCGTGGAGCCGCCGGGTGGGAGAGTGGCCGACGGGACGGTGCAGGCCCGTCCGGTGTAGACCACGATCGTGGAGTCGGTCTGGTTGCTGACCGTGGTGCCGGCCGGGAACGTGCCGTTGATGTCGCGGCAGCCGGCGGCCGGGTTGACCAGGACGGCGCTTGCGCCAGCGGGGCTGCTGATGACGATCCGGCCCGTGGCGGCGAGGCTGGGCGAGGCGGCGAGCCCGACAGCCGCACCGGCCAGCACGCCGACCACGGCCACCCGGGTCGCGCGGCGCCAGGCGCGCGATCGGCGTGCCGTCGTCCGGGACTGCGTCGGCGCTGCTTCGATGATTTCCACGAGAAGTCCTCCCCAACGTTCGAAGGGCTGATAAGTTACCGGCCGCCGTCGACGTGTCGCCCCCGAAGCGGAACATCGGCGGTCATCGTCGACTGGTCTGGCTGGCACGCTACGCCCGGCGGACTTCAGTTCGCTTTCAAATGGACTTTGCGGCCGGGCGCCTTAGTGCCGCGTCACAGATCAGCAGCGGTGCGCCAGTACCTCCCACCTCGCGATGCTCTGACCGGGGAGGGTCTGATCGGGCCACCATGTCCCGGATCCGACGGTGCCGCTGGAGATCCAAGTGGAACCATTCCAGGAGAAGAGGTCGGCGCAGAACCCTGGGCCGATGTAGAAGCCCTGGGCGTGGTCCCAATCTAGGTAGCTGTCCGTGCGCCGGTCCACCGGCAGTAGCGCGTCGTAACTCCCCTTGGCGTAGCTCCCGTCGCGGTCCTTTATCACTCCGATGCTAACGATGGCGCTCACATTGCTGATGTAACTCCTCGGCACCGCCGCCACGGAAGAGCCGGAGCGTGAGGCCGAACCCGTGTCACCCGATGCCGGCGCCAGCAACTGTGAACCAGTACCCGGGGCAGCGCTTGCGGCGACGCCCAGCGACACTGCGGCGACTACTGGCAAGGCCAGCACTGCCAACCTGCTCAAATACTTCATCGCGTACCTCCCAGTTTCGGGCAACTCGCCCCGGGATGGAGGTATCCAGGGGGAATCGCCAGGCTTCGCCGCATGGGCGGCGAGAACGAAATTACGATCTATCAGCTTCACGCCAGCTTCGAACCCACCGGATTTGCCCTGGTCGGGGCCGGGTGGCGGCTGGCCCGGATAACTCGCACGGTCCTCGAATCGGCGCTGACCAGCGCAAGAAGAGAGGGCATCGATGGTCGTTTGTGACGACAGACCTCGACACCCTCTTGACCGCACTGTACGTGCCCATCCGCACCCCATTTAGGACCTGTCGGGGTCGGTGGACGTACCGGGAGCGCGCCCGGGGCGTGGCGCGAGGCGTACCTGAGGGGGACGCGTCGGGGCGGCGTGGTGTGATGGGCGGCGTGCAGGCGTACCGGCTGGTCCGTCGGCCGGCCGAGGCCGGGCCGGCGCGACACGACGACCCCGTGCAGCGGGAGGTGGTCGGACACACCGACGGTCCGCTGCTGGTCCTCGGTGGACCGGGCACCGGCAAGACCAGCACCCTGGTCGAGGCGGTGGTCGCCCGGGTCGTCGAGGGCGTCGACCCGGAACGCGTTCTGGTGCTCGCGTTCAGCCGCCGGGCGGCCACCGCACTGCGGCACCGGATCGAGGCCCGGATCGCCGAGGTCACCAACCGGGTACTCCACGAGCCGCTGGTCCGCACCTTCCCGGCGTACGCCTTCGGCCTGTTGCGCAGGTCGGCGGCGGAACGCGGCGAGCCGTCCCCGCGACTGCTCACCGGCCCCGAGCAGGATCTGATCATCCGCGAACTGCTCGGCGTGGTCGGGGTCGACGACGAGTCTCCCGAGAGCGCCGACGAGATCGAGGACCCGGTCGGCTGGCCGGCGGAGCTGCGGCCGGCACTGCGTACCCGGGCCTTCGCCGAACAGCTCCGTGACCTGCTGATGCGGGCCGCCGAGCGGGGTGTCGGCCCGGTCGAGCTGGCCCGGCTCGGCGAGAAACTCGGCCGGGCCGACTGGCCTGCCGCCGCCCGCTTCCTGCGGCAGTACGTCGCCGTGCTCGCCCTGCGTGACGTCACCACCCGGGGCTCGGTCGCCTACGACCCCGCCGAACTCGTCCGGGCCGCCTCCGGACTACTCACCGACGATCCCGACCTGCTCGACGCCGAACGGGCCCGGCTGGCGTACGTCTACGTCGATGAGCTGGCCGACACCGACCCGGCCCAGGTGGACCTGCTGCACCTGGTGGCCGGTGGCGGCAAGCCACTCGTGGCGTTCGCCGACCCGGACTCGTCCACGTACGCCTTCCGAGGCGCCGACCCGGAGATCGTGCACGGTTTCCCGCACCGGTTCCGTACCGTCTCCGGGGCGGTGGCGGGCACCCGGCTGCTGCACACGTCGTACCGGTCGGGGCCGGAGCTGCTGGCCGCGACCCGGCGGTTGGCGCGGCGGCTGCGCGGGCCGGTGGCCCACCGTGACCTGCGCCCGCTGCCGGACGCCGAGCCGGGGACGGTCCAGATCCACACCTTCCGGTCCGGCACCAGCGAGGCGGCCTACCTGGCACACGCGCTGCGTTCCGCGCACCTGCTCGACGGGGTGCCCTGGTCGCGGATGGCGGTGCTGCTCCGCTCCACCAGTCTGCAACTGCCGCCGTTGCAGCGCGCCCTGCATACCGTCGGGGTGCCGACCGTGGTGCACGCCGAGGACCTGCCACTGCACCTGCAACCGGCGGTGGCCCCGATCCTGCTGCTGCTGCGCTGCGCGCTCGAACCGGACCGGCTGGACGAGGAGGCGGCGGTGACGCTGCTGCACTCCCCGTTGGGCGGTGCCGACCCGCTGGCCGAGCGACGGCTGCGGCAGGGGCTGCGGGCGCTCGCGCTGGCCGGCGGCGACCGGCGCCCCTCCGGGGACCTGCTGGTCGAGGCGTTGCGGGAGCCGGGTGACCTGCTCACCATCGAGCGGCGCTGGGCGGCACCGGCCCAGGCGGTCGCCAACCTGCTGGCGGCCGCCCGGTCCGCCGCCGCCGCGCCCGGGGCGACCGCCGAGGACGTGCTCTGGGCGGTGTGGCGGTCCAGCGGGCTGGCCGAGCGCTGGTCCGGTGCGCTGGCCCGGTCCCGTACCAGCGCAGCCGCCCAGGACAGCGGGCTGCGCTGGCGGGCGGCGGCGGCCGACCGGGACCTGGACGCGATAGTCGTACTCTTCGACGCGGCGGCCCGGTTCGTCGACCGGCTGCCGGGGGCGCGTACCGAGGTCTTCCTCGACCACGTGCTCGGGCAGCAGTTGCCGGCCGACACCCTCGCGCCGAGTGCCGAGAAGGGCGAGGCGGTACGGCTGCTCACCGCGCACGCGGCCAAGGGGCTGGAGTGGGACCTGGTGGCGGTGGCCGGGGTGCAGGAGGGTATCTGGCCGGACCTGCGGCTGCGCGGCAGCCTGCTCGGTTCGGAACGGCTTGTCGACCTGCTCGCCGGCCGGGGCGAGGGAGCCGGGGCGGCGGCCACCCTGGTCGGGCAGACCTCGGCGGTACTCGACGAGGAACGCCGGCTCTTCTACGTCGCCGCGACCCGGGCCCGGCGCCGGCTGCTGGTCAGCGCGGTCGCCTCGGCGGCGGTCGGGGTCGCCGACCACGAGGAACAGCCGAGCCGCTTCCTCTACGAACTCGGCCCGACGGTCGACGCCGACGCCGACGCCGACGCCGCGGTTGAGGTGTTAGGCGGGGGCCCTTCTACTACCGAAAGCGATAACGGGGGGCCCTTCCTTGCAGCTGTGCTTCCGGTGGGGCGGCCGCCGCGGGCGTTGACGTTGTCGGCGCTGGTCGCCGAGCTGCGTACCGCCGTCGTCGATCCGGAGGCGTCGCCGGGGCGGCGGCGGGCGGCGGCGGAGGAACTGGCCCGGCTGGCGGTGGCGGGGGTGCCGGGGGCGCATCCCGACGACTGGTGGGGGCTGCGCCCGCTCTCCGACGACCGGCCGCTCGTCGACGAGGGCGAACCGGTCCGGGTCACCCCGTCCGGGATGGAGAGTGCGCTGCGGTGCAGCCTGCGCTGGCTGCTGGAACGGCACGGCGGGCGGGCGCCGGCCAGCTCCGCGCAGGGGGTCGGCAACCTGGTGCACGCCGCCGCGATGCTCGCCGAGGACGCCAGCACCGACCGGGGCAAACTGCTGGAGTACGTCGCCGCCCGGTTCGACGTGATCGAACTCGCCGCCCGCTGGATGGCCGGCGCCGAACGGGCCCGTGCCGAGGTGATGGTGGACAAGCTGCTGCGCTGGCTGGCCGGCAACCCGCGCCGGCTGCTCGCCATCGAGCACGAGTTCGCGGTACGCCTCGACGACCCGAGACGGCCGATCGAACTCACCGGCCGGGTGGACCGGCTGGAGGTGGACGCCGACGGCCGGCTCGTGGTGATCGACCTCAAGACCGGCAAGTCGACCGCGGTGACCGCCTCCGAGCTGGCCGAGCATCCGCAGCTCGGCGCGTACCAGGCGGCGGTGGAGGCGGGTGCCTTCGCCGACCTCGGCGCCGGGTCGGAGCCCGGCGGTGCGGCACTGGTGCAGCTCGGCACCTCGACCCAGGACGCCCGGGAGCAGGTCCAGCCGCCGGCCGCCGCCGCCGAGGAGACCGGCAGCTGGGCCCGGGCGATGGTCCGGCGTACCGCCGACACGATGGCCGCGGCCACCTTCTCCGCCGTCGCCAACTCGAAGTGCCGGGTCTGCCCGGTGCGCAGCAGTTGCCCGATCTCCGGCCAGGGCCGCCAGGTCGTCGAGCCACCCGCCCGGCGTCGCCCGGACACCCCGCCGAGGACACCGGGCCAGCGTGGCGGTGGCGGCCGGTGACCCAGCCCTCCCTGTTCACCCCGCCGCCGAGTCAGCGGGTCGCCGACGCCGGACCCCGGTTCACCCCGGTCGAGCTGGCCAAGCTGCTCCGGCTGCCGGCGCCCACCCTGGAACAGGCCGCGATCATCTCGGCGCCGGTCGCGCCACTGCTGGTCGTCGCGGGGGCCGGTTCCGGCAAGACCGAGACGATGGCCGCCCGGGTGGTCTGGCTGGTCGCCAACGGGTACGTCGAACCCGGGCACGTCCTCGGGCTCACCTTCACCCGCAAGGCGGCCGGTGAACTCGGCACCCGGATCCGGACCCGGCTCGGCCAGCTGGTGCGCCGGCTCGGCCGCAACACCCGGCACCGCGACGACGACCCGTTCGGCGGCGAGCCGACCGTGGCGACGTACCACTCGTACGCGGCCCGGATCGTCACCGAGCACGGGCTGCGGGCCGGGTACGAGCCGTCGACCCGGCTGCTCACCGAGGCGTCCCGCTGGCAGATCGTCGACTCGATCGTCCGCAACCACGACGGGGACATGTCCGAGGTGGAGCGGCAGCCGAGCACCGTCACCGACGCCGTCCTCGCGCTCGCCGCCGACCTGGCCGAACACCTGGCCACCCCGGACGACCTGGCCGCCTGGACCGGCCGGTTCTTCGCCGAGGTGCAGTCCCGCCCCGGCCGGGTCTACGCCGACGTACGCAAGGCGCTGCACCTGCAACAGCTCCGGTTGCGGCTGCTGCCGCTGGTCCGGGCGTACGCCAGGCGCAAGGACGACTTCGAGGCGATGGACTTCGGCGACCAGCTGGCCCGGGCGGCGCTGGTGGCCCGGAACCACCCGGAGGTCGGCGCGATCGAGCGCGGGCGCTACAAGGTGGTGCTGCTCGACGAGTACCAGGACACCTCGCACGCCCAGGTGGTGCTGCTCCGCTCGCTCTACGGCGGCGGGCACCCGGTCACCGCCGTCGGCGACCCGTGCCAGTCGATCTACGGCTGGCGGGGGGCCAGCGCCGGCACCCTGGACCGGTTCCGCACCGAGTTCGCCCAGCCGGACGGCACCCCGGCGCAGGTGTGCACGCTCACCACGAGCTGGCGGAACCGGCCGCAGATCCTGGACGTCGCCAACGGGCTCGCCGCGCCGCTGCGGGCCGCCGGAGCCCAGGTTGCCGAACTGGCCGCCGCCTACCGGGTCGACGAGGAGATCCCCGGCCGCACCGGTCGGGGCTACCCGGGCGGCACCGTGCACTGCGCGCTGCTCGACACGTACGCCGACGAGGCCGACTGGATCGCCGACAGCATCCTGGCCGCCTGGCGGGGTGCGGCTCGGCTGCCGGACGTCCTGCCGGAGCAGATCCCGGTGCTCGCCCGGCCGACGACAGCTGTCCTGGTCCGGCTGCGCAGTCAGATCCCGGCGATCGAGGCGGCGCTGCGGGACCGGGGACTGCCGGTCGAGGTGGTCGGGCTCGGCGGGCTGCTGGACACCCCCGAGGTGCGGGACGTGGTCTGCACGCTGCGGGTGCTCTCCGACCCGACCGACGGTGCCGCGCTGCTCCGGCTGCTCACCGGAGCCCGTTGGCGGATCGGCCCCCGTGACCTGGTCGCCCTGCACCGTCGGGCCACCGCGATCGCCCGCGCCCGCCGGGACCTGCCCCGCTCCGGGGACGACGACGAGCCGGAGATCGTCACCGACCGGCTCGACGAGGCGACCCTGGTCGAGGCGCTGGCCGACCTCGGCCCGGCGCAGGCGTACTCGGCGGAGGGCTATGCCCGGCTGCGGGCGTACTCGAGAGAACTCGGCCTGCTCCGGCAGCGCCTGGACCAGCCGCTGCCCGACCTGCTCGCCGACGTCGAACGCACGACCGGCCTCGACGTCGAGGTGGCGGTGCGCGCCGGCAGCGACGGCCGGGGCGGCGACGCCGGCCTGGCCCGCGGCCACCTGGACGCGCTCGGCGACGTGGCGGCCCGGTTCGCCGGCGACTCGGCCGGTGCGCCGCTGCACGCCTTCCTGGCTTTCCTCGCCGCCGCCGAGGACGAGGAACGGGGTCTCTCCCCGGGCGAGGTCGAGGTGGTGGAGGGGGCGGTGCAGATCCTCACCGCGCACGCCGCGAAGGGCCTCGAATGGGACGTCGTCTCGGTGGCCGGGCTGAGCCGGGGCGTCTGGCCGGGTACCGCCCGCGGCTCCGACCACTACCTGCTGGGCCTGGGGGTGCTGCCGTTCCCGCTGCGCGGCGACGCGGACGGGCTGCCGAGGCTGGCTCTGGACGACGCCGAGGACCAGAAGGCGGTGGCCCGGGCGCTGGCCACCTTCACCGACGACTGGCGGGCACACGACGAGCGGGAGGAACGCCGGCTGGCGTACGTCGGGGTCACCCGGCCGCGCCGGCTGCTGCTCTGCTCCGGGTACTGGTGGGGCGAGGGGACGAAGCGGCCGCGCGGGCCGTCGACGTTCCTCTCCGAGGTGTACGAGTGGTGCCTGACCACGCCGGAGACCGGCGGGGAGAGCGGTTTCGTGGTCGACGCCTGGGCGCCCGAGCCGGCGGCGGACGCCAGCAACCCGACGACCGAGGTGGTGCTCCGGGCTGAGTGGCCGGCCGACCCGCTCGGCGTCCGCCGCCCGGCCCTCGCCGAGGCCGCCGCCCTGGTCCGCCGCCTCATCGCCGAAGGTGAAAGGAAGGGCCCCCCGTTATCGCATTCTGTAGAAGAGGGGGCCCTTCCTATCGCCAGTCCCGTAGCGGAGCCGGCGCAGCCGCAGCCGGAGGTGGTGGCGGAGCCGGAGGTGGTGGCCGCTGCGGCGGCCTGGCGGCGGGAGGCCGAGCTGCTGCTCGCCGAGCGGGACATGCTGGCCGACCGCACCGGCCCGGTCGAGGTGGCGCTCCCCGGCCACCTGTCGGTCTCCCAACTCGTCACGCTGCGCCGCGACCCGGCGGCGCTGGCCCGCGCGCTGCGCCGGCCGATGCCCCGGCGCCCCGAGCCCTACACCCGGCGGGGCACGGCGTTCCACGCCTGGCTGGAGCAGCGGTACGGGATCAGCCGGCTGCTCGACGTCGACGAGCTGCCCGGGGCGGCCGACTCGGACGCCGCGCCGGACGAGGCACTGACCGAGTTGCAGGAGCGGTTCCTGGCCGGCGAGTGGGCCGAGCGCACCCCGGTCGAGGTGGAGGTGCCGTTCGCCACGTCGGTCGGTGGGCTGCTGGTCCGGGGCCGGATGGACGCCGTCTTCACCCTGCCGGGCGGCCGGTACGACGTCGTCGACTGGAAGACCGGTCGACAGCCGACGGGGGTCGAGGCGGAGGCGGCGGCGGTGCAGTTGGCGGCGTACCGGCTGGCCTGGGCGGAACTGGCGGGGGTACCGGTCGACCGGGTCCGGGCCGCCTTCCACTACGTACGCGACAACGTCACCGTACGTCCGGCGGACCTGCTCGACGCCGACGGCCTGGCCGCCCTGGTGGCCCGGGTACCCGAGTCGCCGCTACCCGGCTGAGCAGACCGGATCTTCTTTGATCGCCGAAAACCCTGTACACGGGCTGGTGGTGTGCTAGTCTGGTCGCGTTGCAGTTTTGGTTCCCAGAGACTCTGTGTGCGCCTGCGGGATTGTGACCGTAGGCGCTCTTTGTTATGTCCGGAGTTCTCCGGGCGGGGCGACCAGAGCGACAGCCGTCCACCCGGTCGGTGGGCAACAACCCGGCCCGCAAGAGGTGCGGACCGAACGTTCCGTCAGGAGACGAAACACATGGCAATTGGCACCGTGAAGTGGTTCAACGCCGACAAGGGCTTCGGCTTCATCACCCCGGACGGCGGCGGCGCCGACGTCTTCGCCCATTTCTCCGCGATCCAGAGCTCCGGCTACCGCAGCCTGGACGAGAACCAGCGGGTGGAGTTCGAGGTCACCCAGGGCCAGAAGGGCCCGCAGGCGGAGAACATCCGCCCGATCTGACCTAGCCGGTCCTGCCCGGCGTGAGCCGGTGCAGTGAAGTTCGACCACCGCGTCCAGACCGGCGTGGTGACGCGGCCAGCCCGCGCCCGACGGCACGGGCTGGCTCCCGCGTGTTTCCCGGTCCGTGGCTGCGGTCACCGGGTGCACCGCCGTCGGTGGCAGAGCCACCGCGGCGGGCCCCGGGGATCTTCCTCGACACGTACCGCATCGAGGAAGGTCCATGATGACCCGTACTATCCAGTCGTTCGCCGACGCCCCGCTGGCCGCCGGACTGCACGGCGCGCTGACCCGGAACGGCATCCTCTCGCCGTTCCCGATCCAGGCGGCCACGCTGCCCGACTCGCTGGCCGGTCGGGACGTACTCGGCCGGGGCCGTACCGGCTCCGGCAAGACGCTCGCGTTCGGCCTGCCCCTGCTGTCCCGCACCGCCGGGCGGCGTGCCCGGCCCGGCCGTCCGCTCGGGCTGGTGCTGGTACCCACCCGCGAACTCGCCCAGCAGGTGACCGCCGCCCTCGACCCGTACGCCCGCGCGCTCGGCTTGCGCTGCGCCACGGTGGTCGGCGGACTCTCCCTGACCCGGCAGGCGGCGGCCCTGCGGGACGGGGCGGAGGTGGTCATCGCCACCCCCGGACGGCTCGCAGACCTGGTCGACCGGGGCGACTGCCGGCTCGACGAAGTCGCGGTGACGGTGCTCGACGAGGCCGACCAGATGGCGGACATGGGCTTCCTTCCGCAGGTCACCGACCTGTTGCGCCAGGTGGCGCCGGGCGGGCAGCGGATGCTCTTCTCGGCCACCCTGGACCGGGGCGTCGACCGGCTGGTCCGCCGGTTCCTCACCGACCCGGTCTCGCACTCCGTCGACCCGACCACCGCCACGGTCACCGGGATGACGCACCACGTCCTCCAGATCGAGGCCGAGGAGAAGACGACGGCCACGGCGCAGATCGCGGCCCGGGACGGCCGGGTCATCCTCTTCGTCGGGACCAAGCACCGCGCCGACCGGCTGGCCCGCCAGTTGCTGACCAGGGGCGTACGGGCCGCCGCCCTGCACGGCGGCAAGTCGCAGCCGCAGCGGACCCGTACCCTGGAGCAGTTCCGGACCGGCCAGGTGACCGCGCTGGTGGCCACCGACGTGGCGGCCCGGGGCATCCACGTCGACGGGCTCGACCTGGTGGTGAACGTCGACCCGCCGACCGACGCGAAGGACTACCTGCACCGGGGCGGTCGCACGGCTCGGGCCGGCGAGTCCGGTCGGGTGGTCACGCTGGCGCTCCCCGAACAGCGCCGGGAGGTGGCCCAGCTCCTGCGCGAGGCGGGGATCAGGCCGGAGACCCTGGCGGTCCGCCCCGGCGACCAGTCGCTGGTACGGCTGACCGGTGCGCGGCTCCCGTCCGGAGTTCCGGTTCCGCCGTCGACTCCGGCGCAGCCGCCCCGGACCCGGACGCCCCGGACACCGGCGCCCCGTGCCTCCACGGCTGGGACGCAGGCGGCCCGGAGCCAGACGGCTCGTGCCTCGACGGCAGGAACGCAGACGGCCCGGGCCTCGACGGCTGGGACGCAGGCGGCCCGTGCGTCGACGACCTCGGCGGCGGCGCCGAAGGCCAGGTCCGGCGGTGGTGGCAACCGCCGCCCGCGCCGGCTCCGTAGGGCCGCCTGAGCGCTGCCGGCCCCGGGTAACCGGGGCTCCGGATGTCCGGGGTTGCGGGCCGGCCGGGGGTCTGCCGACGGTCTGGAACACCGGCGTCAGGTGACGCGCTGTGTTGTCGTGTCGACCGTCGACCTGTCGGCGGTCGGCGAGTGGCGTGACCCGTGCACCGATCGGTCAACACAACTGTGCCCGCGAATACACCTGATCGCGTCCGATGGGCGACTGTGGATCGGCCATCGACGGACCATCCTGTCCTGGGGAGCCAGCGACCACGGGGGTGGGTCGCGGTGGGGGAGGTTGCGATGACCGTGCGTGTCGATCAGGGGTCGACGCGGGAGATCCTGGTGGTGCTCGCGGTCGCGGTCAGCGGTCTGCTCCTCGCCACCCTCGTCGCGTTCAGCCCCTGGTACGGCGTTGCCGCCGGGGCGACGAAGGTCGAGGTGGTGGAGGTGCACTCGCCGGGCAGCACGGGCGGGGGCATCGGGATCACGGTGGCCGGGAACGGCTGACGCCGCCGATGTGACCGGTCCGGGATCGGCTGACGACGCCGTACTGGCCCGGCGCGATCACGACTGGTTGCCGGGCCGCTCGCCGGGTTGCCGGTGGTGTTCACTAGAGGCATGCCGGTTAACGTCCCGCGTGCGACCGACGACGGTTCCGAGCGGCGGCCCGGTGGCGCCTGGGCGGCGGGTGCGGTCACCCGGATCGGCCTGCCGACGCCGGTGCCGGAGCTGCCCGAGCCGCCGGAAGCGCCACGCGGGCCAGGACGGAACCGTCGGCTGTGGTGGTTCGCCGGAGCGGCCGGCAGCCTGCTGGTGATCGGCCTGGTGGTGGTGCTCGGCTTGACCCTCTCCGGCGGGGTCGACCCGCTGTGGAGCCGACCGGAGGCGCCGACGGACGTACGGCCGCCGCTGGCCCGGAAGTGTCCGCCGCCCGGTTCGCCGGGGCAGGCCGTCCCGGACGGACCGGCCTCTCCGGGCGTACCTGGGCCGACGGGGGTGCCGCGGCCCGAGCCGGTGGTGCCGACGGACGGGCCGGGCCGGCCGTTGAGCGGGAAGCGGACCGTCGACCCGGAGGCCGGCATCTCGTACGCGACGTACGGGGCGCCGTGGCAGCCGTGGCGGGCCGTGTGGAGCGCCGGGACGCTCGAGGTGCCGTACAAGGTCGGGCAGCACTTCGTCACCGAGCGGGAGTACGACGGCTTCAGCGACTACCACGCGTCGATCCTGTCGGCGGCGGTGCCGGCGGCCGAGAACGACGCCCTGACCTTCGACCTGGAGTGCGTCGGCCGGCAGGTGACCACCGACGTGCGGACCGAGTACTACCCGCAGCCGAACCGGCTGGAGCGGATCCGGGACGGGCGGAGCACCCTGGGCGGGCTCCCGGCCTGGGTCTCGGTGTTCCGGCTGCACTTCAGCCGGCCGGGGCTGCGGGCCACCGACGAACTGGCCGCCGTGGCCTGCATCGACGTGGGCCGGTCGACGGCGGCGGTGCTCTACATCTCGGTGCCCGGCACCCATCGCGATTTCGACTGGGTCGTCGAGCACGCGCTCTCCTCGGTCCGACCCGCCTGAGTCCTCCGGCGGGTTCCGGCCCGGGGAGTGCGCGGGTGTGTCGGTCCGGGGAGTGCGCGGGTGTGTCGGTCCGGGGAGTGCGTGGGTGTGTCGGTCCGGGGAGTGTGCGGGTGTCGGCGAGCGGACGGCCCGAGGAGTGGGCAGGTGCCGAGGCCGGGCACCGGTGCCGGCGGGACGCGCTAGGGTCGGTTCGTGGCGGCGGGAAGATCGAGAATTCCAGCGACGAAGCACATGGTCGAGCGGTTCACCCTCGACAACGGCTTGCGGGTGGTGCTGGCGCCGGACCGCAGCGCGCCGGTGGTCGGGGTGGCGGTCGTCTACGACGTGGGCATCCGGTCGGAGCCGGAGGGGCGGACGGGATTCGCGCACCTCTTCGAGCACCTGATGTTCCAGGGCTCGGAGAACCTGGAGAAGCTGGCGCACTTCCGGCACGTCCAGGGTGCCGGCGGGACGTTCAACGGCGCCACCCACCTGGACTACACCGACTACTGGTCGACGCTGCCGAGCAACGCGCTGGAGCGGGCCCTCTTCCTGGAGGCCGACCGGATGCGCGGGCCGAGGCTCACCGAGGAGAACCTCCGCAACCAGGTCGACGTGGTGAAGGAGGAGATCCGGGTCAACGTGCTGAACCGGCCGTACGGCGGGTTCCCGTGGCTGCGGCTGCCGCCGGTCCTCTTCGACACCTTCCCGAACGCGCACGACGGGTACGGCTCCTTCGACGACCTGGAGAGCGCCAGCATCGCCGACGCGGCCGACTTCTTCGACCGGTACTACGCCTGCGGCAACGCGGTACTCGCCGTCGGTGGGGACCTGGACGTGGCCGAGGCTACGGCGCTGATCGAGCGGCACTTCGGGGACGTGCCGGCCCGGCCCGCCCCGGTGCGGCCCGACTTCGCCGAGCCGGAGCTGACCGGTGAGCGGCGGGAGGCGTACACCGATCCGCTGGCGCCGCTGCCGGCGGTCGCGGCGGCCTGGCGGGTGCCGGACCCGATCGGCGACTTCGCCGGCTATCTGCCGTACGTGGTGCTGGCCGAGGTGCTCACCGACGGCGACGCGTCCCGGCTGGTGGAGCGGCTGGTGCTGCGGGACCGCTCGGTGACCAGCGTCGGCGGCTACCTCGGGCTGATGGGCGACCCGTTCGACGTGCGGGACCCGACGGCGCTGGTGTTCGAGGCGCACCTGCCGCCGGGTGGCGAGGCGGAGAAGGTGCTGCGCACCGTCGACGAGGAACTCGACCGGCTCGCCACCGACGGGCTGGCCGCCGACGAGCTGGCCCGGACCCAGGCCCGGATGGCCACCCACCTGCTCCGGCAGACCGACGCGGTGCTCAGTCGGGCCTTGCAGATGGCGGTGCTGGAGCAGCAGCGGGGTGATCCGGGGCTACTCGGCGAGCTGCCCCGGCTGGTCGGCGAGGTCACCGAGGAACAGGTACGGGCGGCGGCCGCCACCCTGCGGCCGCAGCGCCGGGCCGCCGTCGAGGTCGTTCCCGGTGGAGGTGCCAGGTGACGGTACGCACGCTGCCCCCGCTCGGGCCGAACCGCAAGCTCAAGCTGCCCCGCGAGGTCGAGCAGACCCTGCCGAACGGGCTTACCGTGATCGTGCTGCGCCGGCCGGCGGTGCCGCTGGTCGAGCTGCGGCTCTGGGTGCCGTTCGGCCGGGCGCATCTGGCCCGCGGGCTGATGCTGTCCCAGACGCTGCTCAGCGGCACCGAGTCGATGACCTCGGTGCAGCTCGCCGCCGAGTTGCAGAAGGTGGGCGGCGGCCTCTCCGCCGGAGCCGACGCCGACCGGTTGATGATCTCCGGTACCGGCCTGTCGACCGGGCTGGGCCGGCTCCTGGAACTGCTCGCAGAGGTACTGACCGGGGCGAGCTATCCGAACGACGAGGTCGCCACCGAGCGGGCCCGGCTGATCGACGGGATCCGGATGGCCCGGAGCCAGCCGACCCACCTGGCCCGCCGGGCGCTGTTGAAGCGGATGTACGGCAGGCACCCGTACGCGGTGCAGACCCCGGAGCCGGAGCAGGTCGAGGCGGTCCGGCCGGCGGCACTGCGCAGCCTGCACGCCGCCCGGATCCGCCCGGCCGGGGCGATCCTGCTGCTGGTCGGGGACGTGCAGCCGGCCAAGGCGGTGGACGCGGTGCAGTGGGCGCTCGGCGACTGGACCGGGAACGGCGCACCGGGCGAGCTGCCGCCGGCCCCGCCGCTCGAGCCGGGGCCGCTGCTGCTGGTGGACCGGCCCGGCTCGGTGCAGTCGTCGATGCGGCTGGCGCTGCCGGCCGTGCCGCGTACCCATCCGGACCATGCGGCGCTGCAACTGGCCAACCTGGTCTTCGGCGGGTACTTCTCGTCCCGCTGGGTGGAGAACATCCGCGAGGACAAGGGCTACACGTACGGGCCGCACTCGCTCATCGAGCACTCGGTCGCCGGGTCGGCGCTTGTGGTGGCGGCCGAGGTCGCCACCGAGGTGACCGGGCCGGCCCTGCTGGAGACGGTCTACGAGCTGGGCCGGCTGGCCTCGCTGCCGCCGAAGGAGGACGAGCTGGAGCAGGCCCGGCAGTACGCCCTCGGCACTCTCCAACTCGGCATCTCGACCCAGGCCGGGCTGGCGGCGGTGGCCAGCGCGTACGCCGGCTCGGGGCTGCGGCTGGAGTTCCTGGCCGAGCACGCCGCCCGGCTGGCGAAGGCGACCCGGGAGGACGTGGCGGCGGCAGCGGCCAAGTACCTGGCGCCGGCCCGGGCGGTCAGCGTGGTGCTCGGCGACGCAGGTCAGGTCGAGGCGCCGCTGGGTGTGCTGGGACCGGTCCGGACCGAGGCCGCGGAATCGTGACCTCCGGTCCGCCGCCGCTGGACCTGCCCGCCGGCCATCCGCCACTGGCCCGGTCCACCCTCGACCGGGCGGCGCACCGGCGCGGCGACCCGCAGTGGCTGGCCGACGCCTGGCGGCGGGCCCGGGTGCTGGTGGTGGACGTGGCGAAGGGTGGCCGTACCCTGGTCGGCCCGGCCGCTGACAAGCCGGAGCTGGTCCTCTTCGGTCCGGACGTGGCCCGGGACAGCGGGCCCGGCGAGCGGCTCTTCCTGGGCGTCGAGCCGGACGGGGTACCAGTCTTCGCGGTCGACGCGCCGCTGCCGGAACTGGCCGGCACCCGGCCGGCGAACCTGCGTGAGGTCGGCCACCTGCTCAGCGACCGGGACGCCGGCCTCCTCACCACCGCCGTGGCGTTGGCGAACTGGCACGCCCGGCACCTGTACTCGTCGTTGACCGGGCTGTCCACCGTGGTCGGGGACGCCGGCTGGTCCCGGCGTGACGAGGCGGGCAACCAGCTCTGGCCGCGTACCGATCCGGCGATGATCGTGCTGGTGCACGACGGTGTCGCCGGCCCGGACGGGCGGTGCCTGCTCGGCAACAACGCGGCCTGGCGTGCCGAGACGGGTCTGCGCCGGTACTCCTGCCTGGCCGGTTACGTGGAGCCGGGGGAGTCGGTTGAGGACGCGGTGGTCCGGGAGGTCACCGAGGAGGTCGGTCTGGTTCCGCACCACATCGGGTACGTCGCCAGCCAGTCCTGGCCGTTCCCCGGCTCGCTGATGCTGGGCTTCTTCGCGCTCGCCGACCCGGAACGGCCGATCCGGCTGGACCCGGCGGAGATCGCGCACGCGGGCTGGTTCAGCCGGCGGGAGATCGCCGCGGTGTTCGCCGGGGAGGCGGTGGAGGTGGCGGCCGGGCTGCGGTTGGCGTTGCCGCCGCCGTCGTCGATCGCGCTGTTCCTGATCCGCAGCTGGCTGGAGGATGCCGGCTAGTCCATGTCGTCGCGGGTGGACCGCCGGCTTCGAGCGAATCTTGGCCCGCGACCGTCGTTGCCGCGACGATCACGGGCCAAGATCATAGGCCGTCGTTGCCGGGTTCAGGCATGGTGCGTGGCGGGGGACGCCACCCGGCCGACGACGGTCGTCTAGCCGAATCTCGACTGCGGGCCGAGGCTCGGATTCTGTGGCTGGTGGTCCCGGAACGGGTGGTCGGGGCGCTGCCGGTCGGGCTCGCCCACCGGTACCACCTTGACCCGCTGCCGTCCGGAACGGACCGCGCCGACGCTGGCCAGCGCGCGGGCCAGCACCAGGGCCGCGTCCCGGTCCTCGGCGCGGAGGATCTGGCGGCGCTGTTCCGGTGAGGTCTGCTCGTCGCGGAGGCGCTCCCCCTGCGCCCAGGCGGCGGCCAGGTCGTCATCGGCGGCGGCACGGATGTCCGTGCGAACGATGAGAAACCGCATGGGTGGCTCCGAAGGCCGTGACGGACGATGATTCTTTGATTACCTAGTGAAGTCATCTCGTGGAAGTTCCACGTCCCCCCTTGGGCTATATTCACCCAGTCCCGGCCAATGGGCAAGTGAAACGCGCCGATTGGAGTAACCGCTCGTCCGATCAGGTGACACCGGTCCAGGCCGCAGCTGAGTAACGCGAGCTCGCCGCCGTGAGACCGCCGCCCGGACAGCGGTGCGGTGCCGGCCGAGGCACGCCGCCCGGCGGCGGGTACGACGAAGCCGCCGGCCCCGCTGCGGGAGCCGGCGGCTGTGGACTCGGCCGGAGTGTGGTGCGGAACCGGCGGCTGTGGACTCGGCCGGAATGTGGTGCGGAACCGGCGGCTGTGGACCCGGCTGGGTACGGTGCGGAACCGGTGGCCGGAACTACTGTTCGGTCAGCCGCCCCGACCGGCGGCTGCGCTGGGTCGGCGGCCTCCCCGGGTCGCGGCCGGTCGACCTGGCCGCACCCGACGAGCGCTGCCCCGCCTTCTCGACCAGCCAGGCCACCGTCTCCTCCGGACTGAGGGCCGCGTCCCGGAGCCACTCGAAGACCATCGAGTAGGTGGCGATCTCCTTCGGCTCGGTCACCATCAGGTTGGTGGCCAGCCCCTCGATCGCCAGGGTCTCCGGATCCTGCGGCTCGGCGAAGCGGTAGAGCGAGAATCCGGTGTGCGGCAGGTACCAGTCCGCGATGGTCCGGTCGGTGGGCAGTACCTGGATGGTGACGTTGGGCAGCCCGGCGAGCTTGCGCAACTGGATCAGCTGGGCGCGCAGCACGTCACGCGGGCCGGCCCGGTCGCCGAGCGCGGCCTCCTCGATCACCGCCGAGTACTGCGGCGCATCGCCGTCGCGGGTCAGCAGCGACTGCCGGGCCATCCGGGCCTTCACCTCGGTCTCGGCGTCCTCGGTGTCGTCGCTCTCAGGGTCGTCCACGAGCTGCCGGGAGGAGAGGATCCGCAGGTTGACGTACTGCCTGGCCTGCAACAGACCCGGCACGATCACCGGGCTGTACTCGCGGATCTCGGCGCAGCCGGCCTCCAGTTCGGCGTAACCGCGCTGCCGGGGCGTCATCGTCGCGTACGAGCGCAGCCAGCCCCGGATGTCGCCGGCCTCGTTGGTGATCGCGGTCAGCTCCTCCCGGAGCGCGCCGGTGACCTTGTAGAGGTCCAGCAGGTCGAGGACGTCGCGCAGGTCGGGTCGGCTGCGGCCGTTCTCCAGGCGGGACAGTTTGGAGGCCGATGCCCAGCCCACCGCCTCGATGACCTGGTCACCGGTGAGCTTGGCCGACTCCCGCAGCTTGCGCAGTTCCGTGCCGAGCCTGCGCCGCCGCAGGATCGGGCTGGGGTGGGCAGGAGGCACTGGATCCTCGCTCTCGATCGGGTCGAGCCCGTCACCGGGCGGGTGCGGACCGTCCGGCTCGTGCTCCCGGCGGTCCAGTATGCCGCTCGTTCTTCACGGCCTGCCGTCGAATGGTAACGGCGTGTCTAAATGGAGGGGGCCTTCCGTGACACTTCCGGCACCTGTCGTCAGATAGCCGATCGAGTTCCGAGCCCCTGCCGGCCGGCCCAGCACCATCGACTGCGAGAAATCCTCGGCACCCCCGGGCGGTCCGCCGCCACCTCGAAAGGGACCCCTCGCATGCGAGCCATCCTGCGTCGCCCGGACTTCCGGCTGCTCTTCGCCGGTCTCGTGTTCAGCATGACGGCAGAGTCGATCATGCTGTTGGCGCTGGCCGTCTGGGTGAAGGACCTGACCGGTTCGAACGGTCTGGCCGGCGCCACCATCTTCGCCATGGTCGCCCCGATGGGGCTGGCCCCGATCGTCGGCTGGGTGGTCGACCGGTTCCGCCGCCGCCCGTTCTTCCTGGTCACCAACCTCGGCACGGCGCTGGTGCTCACCCCGCTCTTCCTGGTCCGGGACCGCGCCGACGTCTGGATCATCTATGTGGTGGGTGCCCTGTACGGGCTCTCCTACGTCGCCCTCGGCGCCACCCTGAACGGACTGATCAAACAGATCGTCCCCGAGGAGCTGATGGCGCAGGCCAACGGCGTACTGCAGACCGTCAAACAGGGCCTCCGGCTGGTCGGCCCGCTGGCCGGGGCGGCGCTCTACACCGGGGCCGGCGGCTGGACCCTGCCCACGGTCGGCATGGTCGGCTTCACCGGCGCCGCCTGTGCGATCTCCGCGCTGCGGATCGCCGAGCGGCGGCCCGGTCCGGCCCAGCTGCGCTGGGTCACCGAGGTCGGGGCGGGGCTGCGGCACATGGTCGGCGAGCCGGCGCTGCGCCGGGCGGTCGTCGGTGCCGCGTTGGCGGTACTGGTGATGGGGTTCAGCGAGTCGTTGATCTTCGCGTACGTGGACCAGGGGCTCGGCCGGGAACCCGGCTTCGTGGGAGTACTGGTCACCGTGCAGGGCGTCGGCGGAGTGCTCGGCGGACTCCTCTCCCCGGCCGTGGTACGCCGGTTCGGCGAGCTGGCCGCGCTCGGCGTCGGCGTGGCGATCTTCGCGCCCGGTGCGCTGCTGCTGGCGTACCCGAGGATCTGGCTCGCCTTCGTCGCCCTGGTGCTGCTCGGCTTCGGCCTGCCGATCGCGTTCGTCGGGCTGAACACGCTGATCCAGCGGCGTACCCCGGGCCCGCTGCTCGGCCGGGTCACCGCCGCCGCCGAGACGCTGATCAGCGGCCCGCAGGCGGTCTCGATCGGCACCGGTGCGGTACTCGTCGGCTTCGTCGACTACCGGCTGCTCTTCGTGGTGATCGCGGTGGTGATGGCGGTCGCCGCCGGCTATCTCTGGGCCGGCCGGGGACTCTCCGCGCCGCCCGCCGCCGGTACGCCGGTGCGGACCGACCCGTCGACCGGCGTGCTGCCGCCCGACATGGTCCTGCCCGAGGTGCCGCCGGTCAGCACCGGCCCGCCGGGGACGCCGTCCGCCACCGACCCGCCCGAGGTGCCGCCGGTCACCGATCTGCCGGCGGTGCCGTCGGGCGCGGGGCCGGACGGCGGAGGTGGGCCCGGGACGGGCCCACCTCCGGACCGGGTCAACTCCCGGCGAGCGCGGCCAGGTGCTTCTTGACGTCGACGATCGACGGGTTGGTCAGCGCCGAGCCGTCGTCGAAGCGCACCGTCGGCACGGTCTGGTTGCCGCCGTTCACGCTCATCACGTACTCCGCGGCGGCGAGGTCCTGCTCGATGTCCACCACCGTGTACCCGATGCCCTCGCGGTCCAGCTGTGACTTCAGCCGGTGGCAGTAGCCGCACCAGGACGTGGAATACATCGTCAACATCGTCGAGACCTCCGCGGTGCTCAGTCGTTCCCAGCCCGGTCCACCGGTTCGCACCGGCCGGACACCGGATCGGACGGATTGCCGATCACACAGGCTAAAGGTGCAACGTCGGCGGGGGCTGCCATGATTCCTACCTGTGGCGGCTGACCTACGCGTGGAACGGATCCTGGCCGGGCTCGACCCCGAGCAGCGGACCGCGGTGACCGCCGCGGCCGGACCGGTCTGCATCCTGGCCGGCGCCGGGACCGGCAAGACCCGGGCGATCACGCACCGGATCGCCTACCGGGTGACCAGCGGCGAGGTCGCCGCCCGGCACGTGCTCGCGGTCACCTTCACCGCCCGGGCCGCCGCCGAGCTGCGGGCCCGGCTCGGCGCGCTCGGCGTGCCGGGGGTGCAGGCGCGGACGTTCCACGGCGCCGCGCTGCGCCAGGTGCGGTACTTCGCGTCCCGGCTGCTCGCCGGCCGGGAGATGCCGGAACTGCTGGACAGCAAGGTCCGGCTGGTCACCCTGGCCGCCGCCCGCGCCGGGCTGCGCACCGACCGGGCCGCCGCCCGGGACCTGGCCGGCGAGATCGAGTGGGCCAAGTCGTCCCTGGTCGAGCCGGGGGAGTACGTCGTCGCGGCGGCCAAGGCACTCCGCGAGACCCCGCACGACCCGGCGAAGGTGGCCGAGGTGTTCGCCGGCTACGAGAAGGTCAAACGGGCCAACGGTGTGATCGACTTCGAGGACATGCTCCGGGCGGCAATCTGGGGGATCGAGGAGCACCCGGACGTCGCCGAGCAGATCCGGGCACAATACCGGCACTTCGTGGTCGACGAGTACCAGGACGTGAACCCGCTCCAGCAGCGGTTGCTGGACGCCTGGCTGGGCGGCCGGGACGACCTGACCGTGGTCGGCGACGCCAGCCAGACGATCTACTCGTTCACCGGGGCCACCTCGGCGTACCTGGTCGACTTCCCCCGGCAGCGCCGCGACGCGGTGGTGGTCCGGCTGGTCCGGGACTACCGCTCCACGCCGCAGGTGGTCGGGCTGGCCAACGCGGTGATCCGGCAGGCCCGGGGCGCCGAGGCGCGACTCCGGCTGGAGCTGGTCGGGCAGCGTCCGCCGGGCCCCGAACCGGACCTGCGGATCTTCGCGGACGAGCCGGCCGAGGCGGCGGCGGTGGCGGTGCGCTGCCGGGAACTGGTCGCCGCCGGCACACCGGCCCGGGAGATCGCCGTGCTGTTCCGGACCAACGCACAGTCCGAGGCGTACGAGAAGGCGCTGGCCGAGGCCGAGGTGCCGTACCAGGTGCAGGGCGCCGAGCGGTTCTTCGAGCGGACCGAGATCCGGCAGGCACTCGTCGCGCTGCGTGCCGCGACCCGGTCGACGCCCGGGGACATGCCGCTGGTCCCGGCCGTGGTGGAGGCGCTGGCGGCGGTCGGCTGGACCCCGGAAAAGCCCCCGCCCGGCGGCGCGGCCCGGGAGAGCTGGGAGGCGCTCGCCGCCCTGGTCCAGCTTGCCGAGGAGTACGCGGCCAGCCCGGCCGTGCTGCCGATCGGCGAGGCGGCCAGCGTGGAGCGGCCGGTGACGCTTGCCGACTTCTGCGCCGAGCTGGGCCGGCGGGCCGCCGCGCAGCACGTGCCGACGGTAGACGGCGTGACGCTGGCGTCGCTGCACTCGGCGAAGGGGCTGGAGTGGGATGCCGTGTTCCTGGTCGGACTCTCCGACGGCACGCTGCCGACCAGCTACGCCAAGACCGTCGAGCAGGTGGAGGAGGAGCGTCGACTGCTCTACGTCGGGGTGACCCGGGCCCGTCAGTGGCTCTGGCTGTCGTACGCCTCGGCCCGCTCGCCCGGTGGCCGGGCCCGCCGGCCGTGCCGGTTCCTGCCGCAGTTCGACCGCTCCGGCGGGGCGCGTACCGCCGACGCCCCCGGCGGGAGTCGGAAACCCGACCGTCGACGTACCCAGGTCGTCTCCTGCCGGGTGTGCGGGGCGACCCTGCTGGCCGGCGCGGACCGCAAGCTCGGCCGCTGCGCCACCTGCCCCTCCGATCTCGACGAGGAGTTGCACGACCGGCTGCGCGACTGGCGGGCCCGGGTCGCCGGGGCGCAGAAGGTCCCCGCCTACGTGGTGTTCACCGACGCCACCCTGGTCGCGCTCGCCGAGCGTCGGCCCGGCCGGGCGGCGGAACTGCTGGCCATCGCCGGGATCGGCCCCCGCAAGGTCGCGTTGTACAGCGATGCCGTGCTGGCGCTTGTCGACGGCGTCGGGGTCGACGACGTGCTGCTGACCGAGGAGCCGACCGAGCCGTCGTCGGGTTGACACAGGGCGTCGGGCTGGGACAGGTCGCCGGGCCGAGGCGGGGGCGGCCCCGTGCCGCGCGGCCGTGGCCGACCGGGCTCGTTGCGGTCCGGCCCGAGCTGACCGGCTCGCGGTTCGGGCTGGTCGGAACGGCCGTCGACGAGTGTCGGAAGAAAGTTCCGCAATCTCGCCGTAATTCGTTTGCCCTCGCGCGGGGCGGGGGCATAGCCTCATGGCACACCTTGCGAGCGGCGGTCTTCCGGCTGCTCAAGAGGGGGATGAGTCCGATGTTGGCGACGAGTGAGAGTCAGGAGGTGGCCCCAATGGGGACGACCTATGTCACCCAGCGACCGTGGGCGCTGCCTGCTGCCCCCGCTCCGGTGTCAGAGGTCGGCTGCATGCTGATCACTGATCTCCTCCGGCGCTCGCAGGCGCACCAGGTCCTGACCCAGGCCGAGCTGGTTCAGGCCCCCGCGTCCGCGCAGCACCAGGGGACCAATGGATTCACGGGCAATGGCATCCGTGTCGGCGTCAAGCGGATGGATGTCAGCGGGGTTCCACCTCGAGGGAGACCGGTCTAACACAGACCAGCCGGCTCACCTCGAGGCCGCGGACCCCGTACACCGGGATCCGCGGCCTTAGTCATTTCCGCACTGCCGAAGTAAGTCGGAACAGCGATCTAAAAGATCGGAACGAGAGAGAGGTGACCGGGCGATGAGTCTGGCGTTGGCCCCCCTCGACGCGAACGTCGAGCTGGAGGCGAACCTGCCCTGCCGGAAGTTCGACCCCGACCTGTGGTTCGCCGACTCGCCTGCCGAGCTGGAGCTGGCCAAGTCGCTCTGCGGGGACTGCCCGCTGCGCGTCGAGTGCCTCGCCGGTGCGGTGGACCGGGCGGAGCCGTGGGGCGTCTGGGGCGGCGAGATCTTCGAGCGTGGCGCGGTCGTTCCGCGCAAGCGGCCCCGGGGTCGCCCGCGCAAGGAGGACGTCGCCCGGGACGCGGCGCTGCGGGTCGAGGCCCAGGCGCGGCTGGCGGCCAGTGGCCTTGCCGAGTCGCGCAGCGCGGTCCGGTTGGCGGCCTGACATGAACCCGATCCGTACCAACGCCGGTCTGGTATCGGCGCCGAACACCGCGATGGCCGCGGTGTCGAGAACGAGTACTGCCATGCCCATCCGAGACGGAGCCACCAAGATGCATCTCATCCACGAAGCGTTGTCACGGGCGCGAATGCGACTGCCTCAGGCCGGTCGCAGCACCACGAGCACTGAGGCAACCCGATCCGCCCGCACCATCGCGCTGGAGGCCCGTCGCCGGGCCGCCCGCGAGCTGGGCAGCCTGTGAACCGTCGGCCTGGGCCGCCGGTAACCAACCGAATCTGAAAACGATCAGCCGGGCCGGTCGGTGGTGGGGTGAACCCGCCGCCGGCCGGCCCGGCGCCGTTGCGTCGTGCTGTCGTCCGGAGTCGTGCTGTCGCCTGGAGTCGTGCTGTCGCCCGGAGCGGCCCGGGGCAGAAGTTCCGTCAGTCCGGTCAGGTCTCAGGCCACCGGGGCGAATCCGGGCAGCCAGCGCTCCACGATGCCCCGATAGGGAGCCTTCGCCTCCAACTGGCACAGCACCCCGATCGACCCGAGGGTCACCCGGTGGATCAGCAGGTACGACGGCGGCAGGTTGAGCTGCCGCGACAGCTGGTACGCCGGGGAGCGCGGGTTGCCGAGCCGGGCCGCCTCGACCCGCAGCCACGCCCGGGTGAACCGGAACTCCTCGACCGAGAGCGGTTGCAGGATCGGCATCAGGAAGTCGAGTACGGCCTGGGCGTCGATCGGCGAGTCGAGCCGGATGAAGCCCTCCTCGCGCAGCCCGGCGACGACCGCGTCGGCGTCCCCGGCCAGGGCCAGCCGGACCAGCCGGCCGATCGGCTCCGGGTGCCCGCCGGGCAGCCGGGCCACCGCGCCGAAGTCGATCACGCCGAGCCGGCCGTCCGGCAGCAGCCGGAAGTTGCCGGGGTGCGGGTCGGCGTGCAGCAGTCCGGCGCGCATCGGCGCGGAGAAGTGCAGGGTGGCCATCAGCCGGCCGGCCCGGTCGCGTTCGGCCTCGGAGCCGGACTCGATGATCGCCGAGAGCGGGGTGCCCTCGACCCAGTCGGTGACCAGCACCCGGGGTGCCGCCGCGACCACGCCGGGCACGAAGATCTCCGGGTCGTCGGCGTAGGCGGTGGCGAAGGCCCGCTGCGACTCCGCCTCGAGTTCGTAGTCCAGTTCCTCGCTGATCCGCTCGCGCAACTCGCTGAGTAGCGGTTTGATGTCCAGGCCGGGCTGGATCGCCCGGAACATGCCACCGAGTCGGGACAGTTGCTTCAGATCGGAGAGCAGCGCCGGCCCGGCACCCGGGTACTGCACCTTGACCGCCACCGGCCGACCGGCAGGGGTCGGCGTATCCGTCCTGGCGACCGCCTTGGTGCCGCGTCGGCGTACCGGCGGGGTGCCCTCGACCTTCCAGACCGCCCGGTGCACCTGCCCGATGCTGGCGGCGGCGGCCGGCTTGTCGTCGAACTCCACGAACAACGACCGCCAGTTCGGCCCGAGCTGCTCGGCGAGCACCTTGTGCACGCTGGCCGCCGGCAGAGGCGGCGCCGCCTCCTGGAGCTTGGTCAACGCCTGCCGGTAGGGCGCGGCCACCTCCTCGGGCAGGGCCGCCTCGAACACCGACAGCGCCTGGCCGAACTTCATCGCCCCGCCCTTGAGCTGGCCCAGCACGCTGAACAGCTGCTCGGCGGTGCGCTGCTGGATCTCGTTGGAGATCACCTCGGAGGCGAGGCCGGTGACCCGCTTGCCCACCCCGAGGACGGTCCGGCCGGCGAAGCCGAGCGGCAGGGCGGCGAGCTTGGCGGTCCGGGAGACGGCCCGGCGCGGGATGTCGGTCACCAGATCATTGTTACCGACTCGACGGGATCCGGTCCGCCGTCAGCGGGTGGCTCCGGCCACGTCCTCGCCGCCCTCGACCCGGGGTGGCGAAATCGGGCGGAGCGATCCGCCCTCCCGTTCTGGGCGTCCCACGCTGGGCGGCGCGTCGTGGAGGTCCGGTTCGTACGGGCGGGTCCCGTCCGGCGGTTCCGGGTCGGTTTCGGCGGGACGGTCATCCGGCGGCCGGGCCCTCGGACGCGGTTCCGGGTGAGGTATGCGGCGGCGGCGTGCGGCGGCCGCGGACGACACCGCTGCTTCCTGGTCGCCGGGTCGCTGATGGTCGCGGGTCGGTCCCGTAACTGCGCTGGTCATCGCCCGGTCGCCCGGCCGCGGTACGGCGCCGTCGGGCGGTGCAGTCACAGGCCGGGTGCGGTGGCCAGCTGCGCCTGCGTAGCCGGCCGTGGCCGGTGACCTCGACGGCTCCGCCGACCGTCTCCGGCGTACCGCCGTCGAGGAAGGTGAGCACCTCGCCGACCGCGTAGCCGACCGCCGCCAGCAGGGTCGAGGTGAGGCAGGGTTCCTGGCCGTCGCCGGCGGCCAGCTGGGCGGCCAGGCCGGGCCAGCCCGGGTCGCGGTCCCGGCGGTGCAGGTCGAGGCAGTTGAGGCAGGGCGATCCGGCGACCCGGACCAGCGGGCCGACGACCGGTACGCCGTCGCGCATGGTCAGCAGCAGGTGCGCCTGCCGGTGCTGGGCGTAGCCGGCGGCGAGCAGTTCGACGGGTCGGTCGACCCCGACCTGGACCACCAGGTCGGCTCGGCCCCGCCGGACGGGTCGGGTGACGGTGCCGGGCGTGCACCGGGCGATCGCGTCGGCGACGGCGTCGGCGCTCGGCCGGCGTACGTCGGTGGCCAGCAGTCCACTGCCGGTGGTGTCCGCCGGCCCGACCCGGCCACGCAGGTCCGGGTGCAGGTGTCCGACGCCGGCCTGGGCCAGGGTCACCGCCACCGGGGCGGCGAGCCGGCCCTGACCGGTCACCACCACCCGGGCGGCGGCTCGCCGCCGGAGGAGTTGGGCGGGGGTGCCGGGCGAGTCCCGGCCGTGCAGGGCGAGTGCCGCCGCCTCGGCGCCGAGGCGCTGCCGGGCGGGTTCGGGCAGGTCGGTGGGGAGCAGGGTGTGCCCGGCGACGACCAGGCCGGCGGCGCGCAGGGTGTCGATCAGGGTACGGGCGTCGTCCCGGGAAACGGCCATCGTGCCGGCCTGGTCGAGGACGGCCCGCTCGCTGCGGCTGCCGTCGAGCAGGTCGAGCAGCCGGGCGGCGGCCGGGTTGGCGACCTCCAGCAGGACCGCCCGGCGGGGGTCGAGGCCGAGTTGCAGGGTGTGCCGGTCACGCCAGAGTCGGGCGAGGCCGGGCAGCAGGGTGGGGCGGGGCAGCACGGTTCTGGTCATGGCGCCACACGCTGTCACCGGCGGGGTGCGGACCGATGACGGTTGTCCACAACGGGTGGAGGCTGTGCACTGCTTTATCCACAGGTTCTCGGGTGTTATCCACAACTGATGGGTAACTTCTGTCGGCGCGCGGACATCACAGCGGGTGTCGGCAGCGCGACAGAACAGCGGAAGGGGTGGCGCTCGGCCACCCCTTCCCGCAGTCGCGCGTGCTTCCCGGCGATCAGACCTTCGCCTTGCCGAGGATCCGGTTGACGGTCGTGCCGCAGACCGGGCACTTGCCCTTGGCCATGTTCATGCCCGTCTTGGAAACCTCGACGTTGCCCTCGAAGTCACGCTTTTCCTTGCACTTCACGCAGTACCCGTTGTAGGTCTGGGCCTTCTCGGCCACGGTGCCCTCCTCGTCTCATCCGCCGGACTCTCGCGAGCCCGACGTGCGCCCGGCGGCGGGCGGCCACGTAGGCGCCAGCGCTGGGATTTCTCCGCGATCACCGATGTGACCGCCGGTTCGCGGACCCTACCCAGATCTGGGCAGTTCCATGTCAGCGATCTGTCGACACTGTGAGGAAGTCGACGCCCAGAGTGTGCATGCCGCAATAGGTCGGATAAGTCAGTTTCGCAGGGACACGCCGGATGAACCCCGTCAGATCGCTGATCAGGGGCCCACTGCCGGCCTCGCGGAGGGGCGGCTGGCGAACTCGGCGGATGATCGTTTACGGTTGCCACCGGCGGGCCGACCGTACGCCGTCGGTGCCCGGGACCGGGCGATCATGGGTACGCAGGCGATCACCGCAATGAATTTTTTCCGGACGCTTGGGCGCTAACCGGTATTTTTCCGGCGGCCTTCCATAGGTTGACCCTTGGGTGACCTGGCCAGTACGCATTACTTTTCCATCGTGAACGAAACCCGGGGCTGCGCGAGCCGCTAATGGCGGGGTTGCGGAAGCCGGTCGTCGAGGTACGGCGCAGTCAGCGTCGGCGTCGGACGGTGTCCGCGTACCGGGACGGCGAGCGGGTCGTGGTCCTGATCCCGGACCAGTTCTCCCGCGCCGAGGAGACCGAGTGGGTCGACCGGATGCTCGCCCGGCTGGCCGCCCGGGAGGAGCGGCTCGGACGTTCCGACGAGGAACTGCTGCTCAGGTCCAGGCGGCTGATCGACCGCTACCTCAGCGAGCACGGCCGGGCGGCGGTGCCGGCCAGCGTCCGGTGGGTGACGAACCAGAACGGCCGCTGGGGCTCCTGCACCCCGGCCGACCGGACCATCCGGATCTCGCACCGCATCCAGGAGATGCCCGACTGGGTGATCGACTACGTGCTCCTGCACGAACTGGCCCACCTCGTCGTGCCGAGCCACAACGCGCGGTTCTGGGAACTCGTCGGGCGCTATCCGAAGACCGAACGCGCCCGGGGTTACCTGGAGGGCGTCGCGGCGACCGCCGGAGTCGTCCTGGCTGACTGAGGCCACGGTCATCAGGGCAGCGGTCGTCGAACCGGCCTGAGCGGCGAGGGGTGCGGTCCGGTGCACCGGCTGCGGCGCGCTCCGGGCCGGTAGGGTCGCCGGGTGACCCGCCGTGTGATCGTGGTGCTGCCCGGACCCGTGGCCTGGGCGCCACCGGAAACCGACCCGGCCCGGTGGCGGTCCGCCCTCACCGAGGACGTCGTCGACCTGGTCGCCATGCTGGCCGAGGTGGAGCCGGCGATCGCCGTGACCGCGGCCGACCGCCCGCTGGCCGACGCGGTCGCCTGGCCCGGCATGCCGGTGTACGACCTGCCGGCCCGCCGGGTCGGCGCCGCGCTGGACGCCGCGACCCGGGACGGGTACGACCAGGCCGCCGTGCTCGTCGCCGACGCGCCCGACGTACCCGGCCTGATCCTCGGCAAGCTGCTCCGCCCGCTGACCAGCCGGACCGTCGCGGTCGCCCCGGCGAATCCCGGTCCCGGGCTGCTCGGCCTGGCCACCCGGCTACCCGCGCCGGACTGGCTGCCGGAAATCGACCTGGACACCGCCGACCCCGGCCTGGTACGCGCCGCCGCGCCACGCCCCGCCGAGGTCGCGGTAGCCCCGGGCTGGCGCCGGCTGCGCACCCCGGCCGACCTGTCGACGCTCGACCCGGCGGTGGAGGGCTGGGACACCACCCGAATGCTGCTCGGCGGCTGACATCGGCCTGCGGGTGACCCGGGTCGTCCCGGGTCAGCGCCGCTCGGTACCGCCGCCCGCCTCGCCGTCGTCGTCCCGCGCGTCGCCGGCCGTCCCGCCGCCGTCGTCACCGTCCCGGGGCCGGTCGGTGTCGGTTTCGCCCCGGAGTTCGGCGGGTCCGGGCGTACCGGAACCCTCCTCGGCGGCGGCGGCGCCGAAGTCGAAGTCGTCCAGGTCGCCGAGGTCGAGCTGGGACCGGGCGAACGCGTCCGGGTCGGCGAAGTCGTCCTCCCCGGGGAGCAGGTCGGGATGTCCCCACAGGGCGTCCCGGCCGGCGATGCCCCGGTGCTCGGTGAGCGCCGCCCAGAGCGCGGCGGCCTCGCGCAGCCGGCGAGGGCGCAGCTCCAGCCCGACCAGCGCGGCGAAGGTCTGCTCGGCCGGGCCACCGGCGGCCCGGCGGCGCCGGAACGCCTCGGCGAGCCGGTTCACGTTCGGCAGCCGCTCGGCGGCGGCGGTGTCGACGACGTGGCAGACCCAGCCCTCGACCAGGGCCAGCGTGGTCTCCAACCGGGCCAGCGAGGCCTTCTGCGCCGGGGTGTCCTCCGGGGTGAAGATGCCCTCCACCGAGAGGGCCTGCATCGACTCCGGGTTCATCGGGTCGAGCTGGCCCATCGCCTCCTCGATCGCCTCCCGGTTCACCGTGATGCCGGTGGCGTACATCTCGACGGTGGTCAGGACGTGCCCGCGCAGCCACGGTACGTGCTGGAAGAGGCGCTGGTGGGCGGCCTCGCGCAGGGCGACGTAGAGGCGTACCTCGTCCTCGGGGAGTTCGAGGCCCTCGCCGTACGCCCGGATGTTCGCCGGCAGCAGCGCGGCCGTGCCGGCCGGGCCGAGCGGCAGGCCGATGTCGCCGGCCGAGAGCACCTCGGCGGCGAGCGAGCCGAGCGCCTGCCCGAGCTGGCCGCCGAAGAGCGCGCCGCCCAGCGTGGTGAGCATCGACTGCATCGGGCCGAGCTGGGCGCGCGCCTCCGGCGGCACCAGGTCGCCCATCGCGGCCACCATCCGGCCGGCGACCGGGTCACACAGCTTCTTCCAGACGTCGAGCGTCCGGTAGATCCACTCGTTCCGGTTCCAGGCGACCGAGGTGCGGATCCCGGAGGGGTGTGCCGAGGTCGGGTCGAGCCAGAGGTCGGCCAGCCGGAGCGCCTCCTCCACGGCGTTGCGCTCGTACGGCGTCACGGCCGGGTCGCCGGCCGAGGAGAGCTGGCTGGCCGCGACCTGGCGGGCCAGGTCCCAGTTGACCGGACCGCTGCCCGGCGCGGCGAGCAGCTGTTGCAGCTGCGCCATGAACTGCTGCATCTGCTGCGGGTCGTTGGGGTCGGGCGGCTGGCCACCCGGCAGTGCGAAGCCGAACGGGATATCAGGCACGGCGTCCACGGTACGCGCGCCGGGGGGCGTACCGCCCGCCCAGGTGTCACGCCGAGGGCGAACTTGGGGTTCACGAACCGGCCCGGGGGGTGCCGGCTGGGTAGGCTTGGCGGCCATGAGACGTCGCGGTGTCACGGTCCTGCTCGGCGCGCTGCTCACCGCCCTGCTCAGCATCGGCGTGCTCGCCGCACCCATCCCGTACGTCGTGCTCGGTCCCGGGCCGACGGTGGACACGTTGGGCCGGCAGGACGACAAGGAGGTGATCCAGATTTCCGGCCGGGAGACCTCGACGTCGGCCGGGCAGCTCCGGCTGACCACGGTCGGCGTGCAGCCCGACGTCAAGCTGCTCTCCGCGATCGCCGGCTGGATCTCCTCGGACGAGGCGGTGGTGCCGTACGAGCTGATCTATCCGCCGGGGCAGACGCAGCAGCAGGTGGAGGAGCGCAACGCGGAGGACTTCGCCGCCTCGCAGACCAGTGCCGAGACCGCGGCGCTGCGCGAACTCGGCTATCCGGTGCAGGTGGTTGTCAAGACCGTCGCCCCGGGCGGCCCCTCGGAGGGCGTCCTGAAGGTCGGTGACGTGATCACCTCGGTCGACGACAAGCCGGTGGAGGTGGCGGCCAGCCTCACCGGGGCGATCCGGGGGCGTCCGGCCGGCTCGGAGCTGAAGATCGGTTACACCCGGGACGGTGCGCCGGCCGGCGCGACGATCGTCAGCGCCGCCACCGGCAACGACCCGCCGCGGATCGGCGTCGAGATCGAGCAGCGGCAGCCGCACCCGTTCGAGTTGAAGATCGACCTCGGGGACATCGGCGGGCCGAGCGCCGGGCTGATGTTCGCGCTCGGCATCGTCGACAAGGTCCGCAGCGAGGATCTGACCGGCGGAAAGATCATTGCCGGCACCGGCACCATCGACGATCTGGGACAGGTCGGGCCGATCGGCGGCATTCCGCAGAAACTGGTCGGCGCGAAGAATGCGGGCGCGAAGTACTTTCTCGTGCCGGCCGACAATTGCGAGGAGGCCGTCCGCAACGCCCAGCCGGGGTTGCCGATGGCCCGGGTCGGAACCCTCGACGAGGCACTGACCGCGCTGGACGCGATCCGGGCCGGAGGCACGCCGGCGAAGTGCTGAACCGCGCAGGGCCCGCAGGGGGACCGGTCCCACTCAGAAACACCCCGTAGTCTAGGTGCTCTGATCAGAGCCGGTCATTGCCGAAGGTGCGGAGCCAACAGTGGTCATGCGTAGCAGCCCCCTGCCAAGAATGAGTCGACGTGGTCGCGTCACGGTCGGCGTACTCCTAGGGGTGTTCCTGCTCCTCACCCTGCTGGGCTGGGGAGTCCAGGCGTGGACCGACTGGCTCTGGTTCGACGAGGTCGACTACACCCGGGTCTTCAGCGGGGTGCTTGTCACCCGGATCCTGCTCTTCGTGGCGGTCGGCGTGTCGATGGCGCTGCTGGTCGCCGGCAACATGTGGCTGGCCTACCGGCTCCGGCCGCTGCTCCGGCCGAGTTCACCGGAGCAGGTGACCCTGGAGCGGTACCGTTCGGTGCTGGCGCCCAGGGTCGGCACCTGGCTGGTCGCGATCGGCGTGGTCGTCGGGCTCTTCGCCGGTCTCTCCGCGCAGACCCGCTGGGGGCAGTGGATGCTGTTCCGCAACGCGCAGACGTTCGGCATCGAGGACCCGGAATTCAAGATCGATATCGGGTTCTACGTTTTCCAGTTCCCGTTCCTGCGCTATCTGCTCGGGGTCGGCTTCACCGCCGTGGTGCTGGCCGTGATCGGCTCGCTGGCGATGCACTACCTCTTCGGCGGGGTGCGGCTACAGGGCATCGGCGACCGGATGACGAACGCCGCCCGGGCCCACCTGACCACGCTCGTCGCGGTCTTCGTGCTGCTCAAGGCGCTGGCCTACGTGCTCGACCGGCGGGCGATGCTGCTGGAGTTCAACGAGGGCGTCGACCTGTACGGCGCCGGCTACGCCGACATCAACGCGCTGCTGCCGGCCAAGGAGATCCTGGCGTACATCTCGGTGGTGGTCGCGCTGGCCATCGTCGTCTTCTCCAACGCCGTGATCCGGAACCTGGTCTGGCCCGGCATCTCGCTCGCCCTGCTCGGCATCTCGGCGGTGGCGATCGGCGGCATCTACCCGTGGGCGGTGCAGACCTTCGAGGTCAAGCCGAGCGTCAAGGACAAGGAAGCCGCCTACATCGAGCGCAGCATCGTCGCCACCCGGGACGCCTTCGGGCTCGCCGGCACGGTCTCGGCACCCTTCGGCGCCGAGAACCTGCGCCCGCCGGAGTCGCTGGCCACCGAAACCTCGGTGGTGCCGAACATCCGGCTGCTGGACCCGCAACTCGTCTCGGAGACGTACACCCAGCTCCAGCAGGTGCGTGGCTTCTACGACTTCGGCCCGAAGCTCGACATCGACCGCTACCAGGTGAACGGCGAGACCCAGGACTACGTCGTCGGCATGCGGGAGATCAACTATCTGGAGCTGACCGACCAGCAGAGCAACTGGATCAACCGGCACACGGTCTTTACCCACGGGTACGGCCTGGTCGGCGCCCCCGCCAACCAGGTGGTCTGCGGCGGGCAGCCGTACTTCGTCTCCGGTTTCCTCGGCGAGCGCACCGAGGAGGCGTGCTCGTCGGCGACCGAGACGATCCCGGCCACCCAGCCGCGGATCTACTACGGCGAGCAGATGGACGGCAGCGACTACGCGATCGTCGGGCAGACCGAGGGGAAGAACCCGGTCGAGTTCGACCGGCCGACCGGCCGGGAGGGCGGCGAGCAGTACTACACCTACACCGGCTCCGGTGGTGTCGAGATCGGCTCGTTCGGCCGCCGACTGCTCTATTCGATCAAGGAGCAGGAGCCGAACTTCGTGCTCTCCGGCGCGATCAACGATGCCTCCAAGCTGCTCTACGTGCGTAACCCCCGGGACCGGGTGGAGAAGGTCGCACCCTTCCTGACCCTGGACGGCGACCCGTACCCGGCGGTGGTCGGCGGGCGGATCCAGTGGATCGTCGACGGCTACACCACGGCGGCCACCTACCCGTACGCGGAGCAGGTCAACCTCCAGGAGCAGACCGCCGACGAGCTGACCGGGCTGGGCACCTTCGAACTCGCCCGGGAGAACGTCAACTACATCCGGAACTCGGTGAAGGCGACGGTCGACGCGTACGACGGCACGGTGAACCTCTACCAGTTCGACGAGACCGACCCGGTGCTGAAGGCCTGGAACAAGGCGTTCGGCGGCGACCTGGTGAAACCGAAGTCGGAGATCCCGGCCGACCTGGCGGCACACTTCCGCTACCCGGCCGACCTGTTCAAGGTGCAGCGCAACCTGCTGGCCAAGTTCCACGTCACCGACCCGTCCGAGTTCTTCTCCGGGCAGGACTTCTGGGAGGTGCCGAACGTCCCGGACGCGCCGGACTCCGGCGAGCGGCAGCCGCCGTACTACCTCTACACCCAGTTCCCGGGGCAGGAGGGGCCACGCTTCCAGCTCACCTCGGCGGTCACCCCGGCCGGCCGGCAGAACCTCGCCGCGCTGATCAGCGGGTCGTACCTGAACGGCCAGCCCCGGTTGGAGGTGCTGGAACTGCCCGACCAGACGGCGGTCTCCGGACCCGTCCAGGTGCACCAGAAGATGACGAACAACGCGAACATCCGGCAGGAGCTGAACCTGCTCTCCTCCAACCAGGCCCAGGTGCAGTACGGCAACCTGCTCTCGCTGCCCTTCGGTAACGGGATGCTCTACGTCGAGCCGGTCTACGTGAAGAGCAACCAGACGAACGCCTACCCGCTGCTGCAACGGGTGCTCGTCTCGTACGGTGACGGCGGCCAGTACGTCGTCCTGGCGAACAGCCTCGAAGAGGGCATCAAACAGCTGGTGGAGCAGGGCAAGAAGGCGGCACCGACCACCCCGACGCCGCCACCGCCGAACACCGACGGGTCCCCGAACCCGACACCCACCCCGACGGCACCGCCGACCGGCGATCCGCAGCTCACGCCGGAACTGGCCGCCGCCGCCAGCAAGGTGCAGGCGGCGATCGCCGAGGTGAAGGCCGCCCAGACCTCGGGCGACTTCGAGCGGTACGGCCGGGCGCTGAAGGCGCTCGACGACGCGATGACGGAGTTCCAGAACGCCCAGCGGGCCGCTGGCGGGGCACCGGCTCCGGGCGGGTCCGCCGCCCCGACCGGCTCACCGGTCGCCGGCGGCGGTACGCCCACTCCGTCGCCGGCCCTGCCGAGCGGCTGAACAGGGGTTTCGTGGCCACCCGGCGGTGGTTCGACAACCGCCGCCGGGTAGTCCACCCCCCGTTTTGCGGGGCGTGGGTGGTGTGCGCTAGTGTTAACGAGTCGACGCGGGGTGGAGCAGCTCGGTAGCTCGCTGGGCTCATAACCCAGAGGTCGCAGGTTCAAATCCTGTCCCCGCTACGAAGAAGTAGCAGTCCATGGGTCGGTTCTCGAGAAATCGAGAACCGACCCATGATCGTTTGTCCGCCGGACGTGACGTCAGGCCCCGGCAGGTTCGGGACCTGCTGGCCACCCCGGCGCGATGGTCTGGTCGATGTACCATCCTGCCCCCTCCTCCCGAAGCAGGGCCGTTGCGTAGTTGGTTGAGGGGCTGTTGAGCTGGGGTTTCGGATGGGTTAGGGCGAGTTCGCCCGCGCCGTCGCTACGGAGATCGACAGCGTCGACGACGACTCATGCCTGATCGTGCATGTGATCAGTCATGGCGCCACTACACGCGACCGCCCGGATTTGCTTGACGTCGTGCCCCGCTGCGGCCGTCTAACTTGATCTTTAACCTGTGGGGCGGCGGCATCGACCCCGGCTGATCATGGTGACAGCCCTTGATCGATCATTCCTCTTGTCTAGGGAAGAAGATCGCAACCAAGGGCTGTCTGGTGGTCAGTGTGCACGATGCCGGGACGAAGGATGAGGTCGGACGGCTGGCGGCGTTCCGGCGCGAGTTCCACGCCTGTCTGACCGCTCGCCGGGATGCGTTGTTCGAGCTGGCCGACGCGCTGTTGTGCGCAGGCGCGCCGGTGCGGTCTCTGGTCGAGTTGTCGCTGGTGGGTGAGCACCGCCGCGGTCACGGCTCGCTGTACGCGGCGTTGAACCGCGGCCGGATCGACATCGAGCGGCTGCGGACCGCGGTGGCGGCGGTGCCGCTGCCGCGGGCCGCGGACGGGCGGATCGTTCTGGCGGTGGACGTGACCTGCTGGCTGCGGCCGGAGGCGCACACCTGCCCGGAGCGGGTGCTGTGCCACACCTACGGGCGCGGCAAGGACACCCACATCGGGGTGCCGGGCTGGCCGTACTCGTTCGTCACCGCCCTGGAGGCGGGGCGCACCTCGTGGACCGCCCCGTTGGACGCCCGCAGGCTGGCACCCGGCGACGACGCTGCCACGGTCACCGCCGGCCAGTTGCGGGACGTGGTGCGACGGCTGATCACTGCCGGGCAGTGGCAGCCCGGTGATCCGGACGTGTGGATCGTCGCGGACGCCGGATACGACGGACCCCGGCTGGCGTTCCTGCTGGCCGACCTGCCGGTGCAGGTTCTGGTGCGGATGCGTTCCGACCGGGTGCTACGCCGCCCCACGCCACCCCGACTGCCGGGCACCACCGGCCGCCCACGCAGGCATGGCGGCGAGTTCATCTTCGGTGACCCGGCCAGCTGGGGCGACCCGGACGTCGCCACGACCACCGACACCCGTCTCTACGGCACCGCGACCGCCCGGGCCTGGCACCGGCTGCACCCCAGGCTGACCCACCGCACCGCATGGACCGCCCAGCACGGCCCGCTGCCGATCATCGAGGGCACCGTGATCCTGCTGACCGTCGACCGGCTGCCATCAGGTGCCAACGCGAAACCGGTCTGGCTCTGGTGGTCCCAACCGGCCGCCACTGACGCCGAGGTCGACCTGCTCTGGCAGGCGTTCCTGCGCCGCTTCGACATCGAGCACACCTTCCGCATGCTCAAGCAAACCCTTGGCTGGACCAGCCCGAAATTGCGCGATCCGCACGCCGCCGACCGTTGGACCTGGCTCGTGCTGGCCGCCTACACCCAGCTGCGCCTCGCCCGAGGCGCCGTCGGCGACCTGCGCCGGCCCTGGGAACGCCCAGCGTCGCCCGAGCGACTCACGCCCGCCCGCGTCCGGCGAGGGTTTCGGCACCTGCGCGGCAAAGCCGGCAACCCCGCCCGCGCGCCGAAACCGTCCCGACCAGGACCCGGCCGACCACCCGGACTACGCAACCGCCACCCGGCAACCCGCCACGACGTCCACATCGTCACCGCCGCCACCAGCACAAAACCGAAAGGCTGCACGAAGAAAACGAAGACTTCGAATAACCCGAGGCCACGTCGCACAGGTTAAAGATCAAGCTAAGGGATGTCTCGCAACGCGGTAGGTGTCCATGTGGATCATGTCAGGGTGCAGGTGATCTCGGTAGCTCGCCCGGAGTGGATCTTCCCGTTCACCGGGCTGCAGCCCGTCCAGTTCCGCAAGCTGGTCAGGCTGGTCGCCGAGCATGGCGGCGACGCGATCGCGGCCGGCCGGCCGGGCCGGCAGTGGGCTCTCGACCTCGCCGATCGGGTGTTGCTGGTCGCCGCGTACTGGCGCACGAATCTGACGATGCGGCAGATCGGCCCGCTGTTCGGGGTGTCGCACTCCGCCGCCCACCGAGTCATCGACACCCTCGGCCCCCTGCTCGCCCTGGCCCCGGCACGCCGACGCCGGGTCGACCAGATCGCCATCGTCGACGGCACCCTGATCCCGACCCGAGACCACCGCCTGGCCGCCCAGAGCAAGAACTACCGCTACTCCACGAACTTGCATCGCCATCGACGCCCACACCCGCCTCGTGGTCGCCCTCGGCGACCCGCAACCGGGCAACCGCAACGACACGATCGTCTACCGCACCAGCGGCATCGACCAGAAGCTGGCCGGACGGCCGGTGATGGCCGACGGCGCCTACCGCGGCAACCCTGAGGTGATCACCCCGTACCGCAAGCCCGCCGACGGCAGCGTACTACCCGACTGGAAGAAGGATCTGAACAAGCAGCACCGAAGGTCCGAGCCCAGGTCGAACACGCCCTCCCCAGGATGAAGACCTCCAAGATCCTGCGCGACTACCGCCGCGCCGCCCGCACATTGACCGATACCGCTTCCGGTATCGCCCATCTCCACAACATCACCCTGGCGGGATGACACCAGCACCGTTGCCGGGCAATCCTTCACCGAGTTACGAGACGTCCTTTAGGGTCGTAGGGTAGCGCCGTGACGGGTCGTACCGGTGTCGAACGCATGCGGGCGCTGCTTGCAGCGGCGCCAGTCTTCGACGGGCACAGCGATCTGCTGTGTACGTTACGCCGCCGGGCGGATTTGCCCCGGCTGAGGGCCGGCGGAATCGGCGCCCAGTTCTGGTTGGTTTTCGTGCCGTGTTCGTTTACCGGTGACGCCGCGGTCACGGCAACCTTGGAGCAGATCAACGCGGTGTACCGGATGATGCGGCGCTACCCCGACGACCTGGCGATGGCGACGACGGCGGCGCAGGTCGACCGGGCGGTCGCCGCTGGCCGGGTCGCGTCTCCCGCGCAGGAAGCTCTCCCGACAGACTCGGCGACTGCCCTACCAAGCCAAGCTACTTTGCCGACCATAACGCCCATCACGGCACGAGCGACCCAGATGGTAGATCCTTCTGTGTATCGTTGGCTCCTGTGTGTTGATCTCAAGGTTCGGGGAGGGGCCGATGAGTTCCGGAATGGTCGTTCTGCTATTAATTGTCGTCGCCTTCGCTGGTGCGTTGGCGATATTGATCCCGATCAGGCTAGGTAAGCGCCAGAAACTTCAAGACACAGCCGCCGTATTATCGGAATTCGCCATGCGTAACGGGATGCGCTTTGGTCGCTTCGAGCCGAACCTACCCGGCAGAGCGCCTGACATCAACGACATTGTCGGCGACCCGATGATTTACGTGGACTTCCAGATTGACGGAGCCATGCGCGGCGTGCCGTTTCAGGCATTCCAGGTGCGACGTCCGGCGCCTCGGCAGCACGCTGTCACCTTCGAAGTCTCGACACGCACCCCCGAGTACACCGTGGTGTTGGTGCCGCGCCCTGTAGCTGGTCCGCCGCTGCGCCTTGCCCCACAGCGGCTCTCTTGGGCCACCGCATTCCGCCGAGACATCCAGATCGGGGACCCGCAATTCGATGCGACCTTCCACGTCAGCACCGATACTCCGGCTTTTGCGCAATTCCTGCTACGTCCACCGCTGATCCATTGGCTTGCGGCCGATCCACGAGCATCTCAGGCCATTATCGTATTCGAGCCTTCCGACTTGATGGCGGTCGTGCGGGGGCCGCTCACGCCTGACAGCGCCATGACACTGGCAGATCTGATGACCGACCTTCATCAGCGCATCCCATGGAGGTCCCTCACGCACTGACAACCGCAAGCGCACGCCCGGGTCATGCGCCGTATCGGCCTGCAAGGGCTGCGGCTGGGCCGCCGACACCGCACCACGATCCCGGACCCGGCCGCGGCCAAGGCCCCGGACCTCATCGGCCGGGACTTCACCGCCGGGGCCCCGAACCAGCGCTACGTCGGCGACATCACCTACCTGCCCGTGGGCGAGCGCGGGTTCCTCTACCTCGCGACCGTGCTGCGATCGAGGCCGCTGGTCGGGTACGCCATCGCCGACCACATGCGCGCCGACCTCGTCGTTGACGCCCTGACCGCCGCGCGGCGAACCAGGGGCAGCCTGGACGGTGCGGTCTTCCATTCCGACCACGGCGGGGAAGGCGGATTCCAGTGTCGTCGCAACACCCTGATCGAGGGTGTGCCATGGGAAGACCTGGGGGCTGGACGACAGCGGTGACGGGCAGGCCGCCGATGCGGTCGCCGCGACGTCCGGGCGTGAACGAGCCGCCCGGCCCCTCCTCCCGAAGGGAGGGGGCCGGGTGGGGCAGGGGCACCGTGACTCACGCGTATGTCACGCGTGACACGGCGGCCCGGGCAGGCGGGTGAACCCTTGCTCACGGTTCTGACTCGGGGGCGGCCGGACGCCACGCGTCGGTAGGGCTGGGTGCCTTCTACACGGCCAGTGCCGCCGCGAGGGCTGCGGGTGAGGGCGCTGGTGGGGCTGACAGGGCCAGGGCGTGATCGCACGGCGGTGGACGTACCCGAGGTGGCGGGGTCGCCCACCGGTCACGGCCGAGGTGCGCCGGTTGGTGCTGCGGCTGGCTCGGGACAACCCGACCTGGGGATGTCGGCACATCCAGGGAAAGTTGGCCAACCTGGGTCACCGGCTGGCAGCCAGCACGGTCTGGGTGAGCCTGAACAGGGCGCGGTGCCGGTCCGGCACCGCGACGGATGGGACCGACATGGAGCGAGTCCCCCCACCGCAGAGGCCAAAAGGCATCCTGTCCTGCGACTTCCTGCACGTCGATACCATCGGCCTGACCCGCATCTACGTCTTGTTTCTCATGGAGATTGCTCCGCCCGCCGGTACGGCGAGCAGATCACCACCTCCGGCCGTCGCCGTGCAGGCAGCACCGCCAGACGCCGCCCGACCGCGCGCCTGCGCCTCGTCCAACACCACCTCGTCACCACCGACAGCCGACCGGGCGGGGACCGATTCTGGCCAGCGTTGTTACCGCAGTAGGCCGAGCGCCTCGGGCAGCAGATCCTCCACAGCGGGCTGTAGCCGAGACTCCGCAACGGCTTTCGTGACAAGCTGCAGACCACGCGGCAACGTCGGATCAGTGGTGAGGTCGGCGCCGCTGAACTCGACGGTGACCACGGCATTGGCAATCCGGACCGCGGATTGCACTTCGCCGCTCGTACCCGTCGCCGACCGTCGCGTCGCGTAGACGTAGTAGCCGTCGTCGGCAGATACCGTCGGCTTGCCCTCACGTACGACGGTGATGTCCTTGTGCTCCCACAAGCCGTCGTGCCCCTGCGTGTACACCGTCTGGGCGACTACGGGCGCGCTCTCCCGCTCGGGTTGTATCACCGCGTACGCGACCCGCATGGTCCACTGGTTGGGGCGGCCGCGTGGCCCTTTCGTCGGGTTTGCCACCACCCACTCGCACGTGACAAGGTCGTAGATCACCAACGGGTCCTTCGTCGTGGCGGAATCCCTTGCGAACTGCGTCGTCGATCGTGGGGTCGCGTCGGTCATGCCAAGCCGCTTGGCCAGCTCCGGCGAAGCCGCGGCGCATGGGTCGGCCGGTTGCTGGTATACCACTCTCCCTGGCGTGGTGGTGGTCGCTTCGGAGTTGGCGGGTCCATCATTACGGAACGGGCTGACTCCACAACCAACAGTAGCGATAGTGGCGGTGGCGAACGCCGTCACGACGAACGCCCGGTTAAGGCGCTCGGGCCGCGGCTTACGACTCACCCCTGGCATGTCCAGCACTCCCCCGTTCCCCGATCGGAACCGCTAATGCTAACGGCGTCGTGGCGGGCCCGGCCACACCTGAAACTGCGTCCGATGGGACGTGAACCCGAGACGAAGCCGCCGTGGGCAGGGCTTCCAGGTCGGCAAGGCCCTCAATAGGCCGCCGAAGGCGCGCGGGTCGACCGCCACCGCGAGCAGGAACGCGACCGGTAACCACCGGATGCCCGGCCGGGCCGAGAACCATAGCAAGGTGTCCTGGTCCATCGCCGTCGTCCGTGCCGGGCCTGTGCCGTTCGTAAACCCGGTTCTGGCTACGCTGCCTGCGAGTGTTCGCCGAACGTCCGGAACACTCAGACGTGCAGAATGAAGTGATCTCAGCGACTTTTCGGTAGGTATTCGTACTCGAAGTGGGTCAGGTGTAGCGCGGTGGCGGCGATGTCGCCGATTCGGCGTGGGCTGACGGTCGTGTGGCGTAGCGTCTTCCAGCGTCCGACCAGGATGGCGAAGCCGCGTTCGCCTTGCCAGCGTAGGCCGCGGAGCAGTCGGTTGTAGGCGCGGTTGTGGGGTGCGAGCCGGCTACCGTCGGTGGGCTGCTTGATCGGGGTCTTGATGCCGTGGCCTGCGCTTTCATAGCCGGAGTCGGCCAGGGCCGGCAGGTCGAGGTCCGCGGCGGACCAGTTCAGTGCGGCGGTGATTCCGAGTTCGCGGGCGCAGCTGGTGTCGTGCAGGTGCCCGGGCATCGCTGCGGAGGTCCAGATCGGCAGCCCGCCCGGGCGCATGACAGCCTGGATGTTCGCGCCGAAGTCGCGGTGCTTCCCGGAGTACCAGGCGTCGATCGTTTCGCCCTTGACCGACAGGGTGGTTTCGGTGAGCCGGTCGCAGTCGAACAGTTTTCCGTCGAGGATCACGTGGGACCAGCCGTCGGCGGCGGCCCGGTGCAGGGCGGTGTGTGGGTCGGTCGCCTGGGCGGCGAGGACCGTGATGCCTTCGTCGCGGTAGCGGTAGGCGGTCGCTCGGGAGATGCCGAAGCCGGCTGCCAGCAGGGTCATGTCCTCGGCCTTGCGGAACCAGACGAGCACCATCAGGGCTTGGTGGAAGCAGGTCATCGCCCGGGTGTCACGGCGGGTGCCGCGGGCACGGCGTTGTACGTACAGGAGCCGCGCGAGGTACTGCACGAGTTCCCTCGGGACGTCGACCGTGGCACGATATGCGATTATGCGTGGTCCTCACCGTGTAGGTGATCTTGTGGTGAGAACTACCTACCGAGGACCTCACGTCCGCTTCCAGCACCGTCCGATCTCGCCGCATTCATCCGTGTCGCACCAATCAACACGTTCGCGTCGCTGAGATCAGCTCAATCCCCGGGGGAGATCGTGGTAGAGACGGCCTTCGTATCGGCCACCATCCCGTACGTCAATGCGCGCCCGCACCTCGGGCACGCCCTGGAGTACGTGGAAGCCGACGCCTACGCGCGTCACCTGGCCTCCCTGGGAGTCGACGTCTACCTCCTCACCGGTTCCGACGAGAGCTCGCTGAAGAACGTGCTCGCCGCCGAGCGCGAGGGTCTGTCGGCGCGCGAACTGGTGGACCGGAACGTCGACCATTTCGTGCGGCTGCTGGACAGGCTCGACATCGGGTACCGGCGGTTCATCCGGACCTCGGTGGACGCCGACCACCTCGACGGCGCCCAGCGCATCTGGGAGCGGATGAGCGCGGCCGGCGACATCTACTCGCGGGAATACGAGGGCCTCTACTGCGTCGGCTGCGAGCAGTTCTACACCCCGGCCGAACTGGTCGACGGAAAGTGCCCCGAGCACCTCGTCGAGCCCGAGCCGGTCAGCGAGACCAACTACTTCTTCCGGCTGTCCCGGTATGCCGAGCCCCTGCTCAAAGCCATCGAGGCGGGCGAGATCCGGGTGGTGCCGCAGACCCGGTCGAACGAGGTGACCAGCTTCGTCCGGGCGGGGCTGGCCGACATCAGCGTCTCGCGCTCGATGAACCGGGCCCGTGGTTGGGGCATCACGGTGCCGGACGATCCCTCGCAGGTGATGTACGTCTGGATCGACGCGCTCACCAACTACACCAACGCGCTCGGGTGGTCGCGGGGCGGGGACGACTACCGGCGGTACTGGGTGGACGCCGCTCGCCGGGTGCACGTCGTCGGCAAGGGGGTGCTGCGCTTCCACGCCGTCTACTGGCCCGCGATGCTGATCTCCGCCGGCCTGCCGACCCCCACCGAGGTCGTGGTGCACGGCTACATCACCGTGAGCGGCCAGAAGCTGAGCAAGAGCCTCGGAAACGCCGTCGACCCGGCCGAGCTGATCGAGCGGTACGGCGTCGACGCCGTACGGTACTTCCTGCTCGCGGACTTCTCCCCGTTCGGCGACGGGGACTTCTCCGAGGAGCGCCTGGTCACCCGCTACAACACCGATCTCGCGAACGGCCTCGGCAACCTGCTCAGCCGGGCGACGAGCATGACGCTGCGCTATCGCGACGGCGTCGTGCCGGCGGCCGGCGAGGCGGGTGCGCCCGAGGCGTCGCTGGCGCGGCAGGTGCGCGACAGCGCGGCGGGATCGCTCGACGCGATGGCCGGATACGACCACAAGCAGGCGCTGACCCGCATCTGGGACCTGGTCCGGCGTACCAACGCCTATGTGGACGAACGCGCGCCGTGGAAGCTGGCGAAGGCCGCCGACGCGGGCGACACCGCCGCCTCGGACGCGCTTGACACCACACTGCACCACCTGGTGGCAGCCGTTCGACAGCTCGGGGCGCTCGTCTCGCCGTTCCTGCCCGGTCCGGGTGCGGCGATCCTGGCGGCGGTCGGCTCGTCCTCGGCCCCCGTGCCCCCGGCGGCGGCCTGGCTGGACGGCGTCGCGGGGACGACCGTCAGCAAGCCACCGGCGCTCTTCCCACGCCTGGAGACGTAGCCTGGCACAGCGGATGTCGACGGGAGCGACGGGGAGGCGGACAGGTGTTGACCGGAATCGTCCTGGGGGGCGCCGCGATGACCACCGGGCTGGTGGCCGGCGTCTTCGTGCTGTACGCGCACACGATCATGCCGGGCCTGGGCCGCACCGACGACCGTACCTTCGTGGGCGCGTTCCAAGCGGTCGACCGGGCGATCATCAATCCGTGGTTCATGTCGTGCTTCTTCGGAGCGCCGATCCTCACCGGGCTCTCCGCCGTGCTGCGCCTGCGGGCGGACACCGACGACGGGCTGCCGTGGATCGCCGCCGCGTTCCTGCTGTACCTGGCGGTGATCGTGATCACCCTGGCGGTGAACGTACCGGCGAACGACGCGATCAAGGCGGCCGGTGACCCGGACGGGATCGCCGACCTCGCCCGGGTACGCCGGGACTTCGGCGAGGCGCGGTGGCGGGCGTGGAACCTGCTCCGGGTCGTACTGACCGGGACGGCGTTCGGCTGCCTGCTCGTCGCTCTCGTCAGCTACGGCCGGCAGGGCTGACCCGGCACCGGCCGCGCGGCGTGACCGACACCGGCGGGGCCGGTGATCCGCCCCGCCGAGCGGCCGGGTTGCCGGCGGGACTTGCCGGCAGCCCCGAGGATGTAGGCATGGAGATTTTCCGCAACTGGTGGGTCCGCCTGACCGCAGTGCTCGGTACGGCGGCGTTGACAGTGTTCGTACCGGCCGTGGCCTGGGCGTCGAGCGGACCCGGGGAGCTGGTCCTGGAGGCTGCCCGTGGCCGCCGGGCCCGGGGCAGCTTCGGGATATGGGGCCTGGTCTGCTGTCTGATCGTGGTCGGCGGGATCGTCGCCGTCCTGGTCCTGGTGATGCGCAACCGCGGGCGGGGCGGAAAGGGCTGACCGGCCCGGTCGGCTGCCCCCGTGCCGTCGGAGTGCAAGGAAGGGCCCCCGCTACAACAGAAAGCGATAACGGGGGGCCCTTCCTTGCACTCCGGGAACCCGTTCAGCTGGTCAGCGCGGCGTTCGCCTGGTTGATGAAGGACGCCGCCGCCGCACGTGGCGAGGCCCGGCCGAACTGGACGTCCTCGGCCACCTGGATCAGCAGCTGCTTGATCGTGGCGTGCCCCTTCGGCGGCGGCACCGGCGCCGACCCGAACTTCTCCGTCATGGTGGTCTCGAAGTCGACCGACTTCTTCATGCTCTCGTCGGTCAGCGACGCCTCCACGGCCCGCCGTACGTCCAGGTTGGCGCTCAGCCCACGCTCGGTGCCGAGGATCTCGCCAGCCACGGCGTCGTTGACCAGGAAGTCGATGACGTGCACGACGGTGTCCGGGTGCCGGGTCCCCCGGTAGGCGGCCCAGTAGAGCGAGGCTCGGGCCCAGTGCGCGGCCGGGTCGCCGGGATAGCTCACCACCCCGAGTTGGTCCTTAGTGAGCTTCTGCAACTCGGGCAGCTGGTTCGACCAGACGAACGAGGTCGCGGCTTGGCCGCTGGTCACCAGCTGCTTCGTCACGTCACCGCTGTTCGCGGGCTGGGTCACCGAGGCCGGCGGGGCGGCACCGCGCTGCCGGGCCCCGGCCCACAACTCGAACCAGCGGGTCAGGTCGTTCTCGGTGAAGCCGACCTGCCGGCCCCGGTAGAGCTCCTTGTCCTGCGACCGCAGCCAGAGCCAGAGTGCCTTGTAGTCGGCGGACGGGTCCATGGTGCCGAAGACGTCGCCGTCGCTGCGCTCGGAGACCTGCTCGGCCCAGGCCAGGTATTCCTGGTAGGACATTCCGATCGTCGGTTCCGGGATGTCGAGCCGGTCGAGCAGGCTCTTGTTGTAGATCAGGCCGGGGGTGTTCTCCGCCGCCGCGGCGGCGACCGTACGGCCGGTGACCTGGCTGGACTGGGCCAGCCCGGCCGGCAGCTTCCGCAGGTCCAGTACGTCGGTCCGGACGTAGTCGGTGAGGTCCAGCAGGATCTCCCGCTGGGCGTACTCGGTGAGGTAGTTGTCGTCGATCTGGAAGATGTCCGGGGCGTTGCCGGCGGCGGCCTCGATGGAGAGCCGGTCGAAGTAGCCGGCGTTGCCCTGGTGGGTGAACTTGAACGTGACGTGCGGGTAGCGCTTGGTGTAGACCTCCAGCGCCTGCTTGGTCAGCTCGGCCCGCCGATCGCCGCCCCACCAGAAGACGGAGATCTTCGCGCTGTTGTCCCTGGGTGCGGCTTCCTCGCCGGTGCAGCCGGCGGCGAGCGCGGTGACGACCACGAGCAGCGCGGCACCCAGCCGCCGGCGTAGCCGGCCGCCGGCAGGTCCGCCCGCTGTGGAACGTCCGCCCGGGACGGGGACTCTGGCGGAGACGTGGGCGCTGTTCGGCCCGGGAGGTTCGTTGGCCACGGGGGAGGGGGAGGGAAAAGGCACGACAACTCCTGACGACAGCGGGTCAGCTGTGGCGGCAACCGGATCATTTACACAGTCGACCTCGGCGGGTGTCAACGCCCGTACGGGCAAGATCGCCCAACCGCCACCCGGAACGGCCCGGCTGTCCGACTCCGCTGTCCGACCCGGCCCGGCGGCTCGGGCCGGACCGGGCCCGGCCCGGCCAGCGTGATGTACTTGGGCACGTGGAACTGCTGCATTCGGGCAAGGTCCGGGACGTCTACGCCGACGGCGACGACCTGGTCCTGGTCGCCTCGGACCGGGTCTCGGTCTACGACGTGGCGCTGCCGACCCCGATCCCGGACAAGGGCAAACTGCTCACCACGCTCTCGCTCTGGTGGTTCGAGCAGCTCGCCGACCTGGTGCCGAACCACGTCGTCTCGGCCACCGACGTGCCGGCCGGGTGGGCCGGGCGGGCGATCCGGGTACGCCGGCTGGAGATGATCCCGGTCGAGTGCATCGCGCGCGGCTACCTCACCGGTTCCGGCATGAAGGAGTACGAGCGGACCGGTGCGGTCTGCGGCGTGCCGCTGCCGGCCGGGCTGGTGGAGGCGTCGATCCTGCCCGAGCCGATCTTCACCCCGACCACCAAGGCGCCGCAGGGCGAGCACGACGAGGCGATCACCTTCGCCGACGTGGTGGCGAAGGTCGGCGCCGAGACCGCCGAGCGGCTGCGTGAGACCACCCTGGCCGTCTACCGGCGCGGCGCCGAACTCGCCGCCGACCGGGGCATCCTGGTCGCCGACACGAAACTCGAGTTCGGCTGGGCGCCGGACGGCACGATGGTGCTCGGCGACGAGCTGCTGACCTCCGACTCGTCCCGGTTCTGGCCGGCCGACTCCTACCAGCCCGGCCGGGAGCAGCTCAACCTGAGCAAGCAGTTCGTCCGGGACTGGGCGGTCGGCACCGGCTGGGACAGGACCGGGCCGGCCCCGGAGATGCCGCCGGAGGTCGTCGAGGTGGCCCGGACCCGCTACGTCGAGGTGTACGAGCAGCTCACCGGCCGCCACTGGTAGCCGACGGCGCGCCCCTGCCCCTGCCCCCGGCCGTGACGGCCGCCGTAGCCGTGGCGATTGCCGTAGTCGTGCCGGCGGTCGCGACCGTGGGGGCGGTCAGGGGCTCGGCGGGTACCGGCAGGTCGTGCGCGGCCAGGAAGCCGGCCACCGCCGTCGACCACGGGAAGCGCTCGGCCTGACGGCGGGCCGCCGCCCGGCGTTCCGGCGCCGGCCGGCCGGCCAGCTCCAGCACGGCCTCGGTGTAGCCCGGCCCCTCGCCCGGCGCGGCCAGCCCGGCCGGACCGAGCACCTCCGGCAGGGCGCTCTGGTCGCTCGCCACCACCGGGGTACCACTGGCCAGCGCCTCCAGGGCGGCCAGGCCGAACGTCTCCACCGGCCCCGGTGCCAGCACCACGTCGGCGGTGGCGAGCAGCCGGGCCAGCAGGTCCCGGTCGGCGACGTGCCGGAGGAACCGGACCGGCAGGTCGTACCGAGCGGCTGTCGCGCGAAGCCGGTCCCGGCGCGGCCCGTCGCCGACCACCACCAGCACCGCCGGTACGCCCCGGTCCCGCAGCCCGGCCAGCGCGGCGAGGGACCGCTCGGGGCGTTTCTCCGGCGAGAGCCGGCCACAGTGCAGCAGGAGCAGCTCGTCGGGTCGGGCATGGCCGGCGCGCAGCCGAGGGTCGTACCGGTCCGGCCGGAAGTGGTCGAGGTCGACGCCGAGCGGTACCTGGGTCAGGTTGGCGGCGCCGATCCGCCGGAACTCCGCCGCCGCCCACGAGGTGGTGCAGACGATCCGGTCGTGCCCGGCGACGGTGCGCCTGTTGAGCCGGTCGGCCACCCGGCGCACCCGGTCGTCGGTGACCAGCCGGGCCTGCCTGCCGTTGTCGAGCCGGGCCTGCCCGTCGTCGACCAGCCGAGGCCGGCTGCCGGCTGCCGGCCCGGCGTGGCCGCCGGGGAGCAGCCGGAGCAGACCGTCGAGGCTCTCGTGCGACACCATCATGCTCGGCACGCCGTGCCGGCGGGCCCAGGCGCCGGTCCAGCGCAGCGTGGTCCGGTCGGAGATCTCCAGCCGGTCGGGGCGCAGCTGTCGCAGCAGCCGGGCCAGGCGTACCCGGTCGACGATCACCCGGTAACCGCCCATCCCCGGTACGGCCGGACTGGCGAGCGTGATCACCCGACCCTGCTCGGTCCACTCGTCGCGGTCGTACCGGCCGGGCATCACCAGCACCGGCTCGTGCCCGGCGGCGGCGTACCCGGCGCCGAGCTGGCGCAGTGCGGTACGCAGCCCACCCGAACTTCCCGTGATGAAGTTGGCCAGCCGCACGATCCTCATGCGGCCCTGCCGTCCACGGCGGACCCGGTTGCCTGGCGCAGCCGGAACAGCCGGCCCGGCCGGGGTGCGGGCACCGCCGGTGCCTCGGCGAGCACCGCCGAATAGTGCCCGAGCAACTCGTCGCCGACCGCGGCCCAGGTACGCCCGCGCACCGCCGCCCGCCCCGCCCGGCCGTACTCCGCCCGGCGATGCGGGTCGGCGACCAGCCCCGCGACCGCGGCGGTGAACGCCTCCGGGTCGTCCGGCGGGACGAGGTGACCGGTCCGGCCATCCCGGACCAGGTCCAGTGGCCCACCGGCGGCCGGCGCCACCACGGGCAGCCCGCTGGCCATCGCCTCCTGCACCGTCTGGCCGAACGTCTCGTACGGCCCGGTGTGCGCGAAGACGTCGAGGCTGGCGTAGATCCGGGCCAGCTGCCGGCCGTGCCGGGCGCCGACGAAGAGCGCCTGCGGCAGCGCCCGGCGCAGCGCCGGGGCGGCCGGGCCGTCGCCGACCACCACCACCCGGACCCCGGGTAGGGTGCTCGCCCCGGCCAGCAGCTCCACCCGCTTCTCCACCGCCAGCCGGCCCACGTAGCCGACCAGCACCTCGCCGCCGGGAGCGAGGACCCGGCGCAGCGCGGCGCTGCGGTGCTCCGGCCGGAACCGCTCGCTGTCCACCCCGCGCTGCCAGAGCCGGATCCGCCCGATGCCGTGCTCGGCGAGCGCGGCGGCGGTGGCGGTGGACGGGGCCAGCGTACGGCTCGCCGCGTTGTGCACCCGGCGCAGCCAGCGCCACGCCGCGGCCTCGGTCAGCCGCACCCGGTACGCCCGCGCGTAGGCGGCGACGTCGGTCTGGTAGACCGCCACCGAGGGCAGTCCCATCGTCCGGGCCGTCGCGACGCCTCGGGCGCCGAGCACGAAGGGGCTGGCCAGGTGCACCAGGTCGGCGTCGTGCCCGCGCAGCGCCGCCGCCAGCTCCCGCCCCGGCAGGCCGAGCCGGAACTGCGGGTACCCGGGCATCGGCACCGAGGGCAGGCGTACCACCGGGTAGGGCAGCGCGTCGGTGGCGTACCGGGTGCCGGGCGCCGGTTGCGGGGCGATCACCAGGGGCCGGTGACCGCTCCGTACCAGGTGCTCGGCGACCCGTACGACCGAGTTCGCCACCCCGTTGACGTCCGGCGGAAAGGACTCCGTGACGATCGCGATCCGCATGCGCCCACCGTCGTGCAGGTCCCCACCGTCCAGGTCACGCCATCATGACCTGCCGGCGAACTGTCAGCGACGATGCGAGGAGCGCCACGGCCGTGCCACCCGGTCCGGTCCGGCTACCGGCGGCTCCACTGCTGGTTGGCCTGGCCGGTGCAGGTCCAGAGGACGAGCTTCGTACCGTTGCCGGTGCCGCCGGCGTCCAGGCAGAGCCCGGACTGTACGCCGGTGATGGTGCCGTCGGGGTTGACGTTCCACTGCTGGTTCGTCCCGCCGTGGCAGTCGTAGATGGTGACCCGGGTGCCGGCGGAGGTGCCGCGACCCTCGGCGTCGAGGCACTTGTTGCCGTAGACGGTGAGCTGCCGTCCCGAGGTGTGGTTCCACTGCTGGTTGGTGCCACCGTGGCAGTCCCAGAGCTGCACCTGGGTGCTGTTCGTGGTGCTGTAGCCGGGGACGTCGACGCACCGGCCGGAGGCCGCTGCGACGATCGCGCCGGCGGTCGGGGTGCCGGTGCCGGGGGAGCCGATGCTGCCGGCCACCGACTGGAGCGCGGTGTGCCAGACCGCGGCCATCTTGTCGTAGCCGCCGGCGGTCGGATGGACGCCGTCGATCAGGTCGGCGGTGGTCAGGGCGCTGTTCATGTTGACCACGTGCACCCGTTTGCCGGCATCTCTCTTGCTCTGCACGATGCCGGGAATCGCGGCGTTGAAGGTGCGCGCCGCCGCGGCCTGGTTGCTGTTCGAGAGCGTGATGATCTGCGCGACGAACACGTCCGCGTCGGGGGCGGTGCCGGTGATGCGGTCGATCAGGGTGGAGAGCCGGTTCGGGGCGGTGCCGACGTTGTAGTTCTGCAGGATGTCGTTGGTGCCGATGTGCAGCAGGACGCTCCGTGGCCGCTGCGCGTTCAGCCAGCCGACGACGTTCGCGTCGATCTGGTCGATCCGCCAGCCGGGATGCCCCTGGTGGTCGTGGTCGCCGAGACTGGCCGGCCCGTTGAACTGGGAGCCGACGAAGTCCACCGTGTACCTGCCGTTGACCAGGCGCTGCCAGAGACCGATGCGGTATCCGCCCGGTATCTGGGTGCCCTCGGTGATCGAGTCGCCGAGCGGCATCACCCGTACCCCGCCGTTGGACTCGGCGTTGGCCGCGTCCGGGCGTACCGCCACACCGGCGGCCACGATGCCCAGCGCGGCGATCGCCGCGAACCATCTCACCCTTGTGCGCATTCGGCTGCTCCCCGCGCTCATGTTAGCGCTAACAACGATCTGGATGAATGCATTCTGATCCTGGTCGCGGCGATCGGTCAACCCCGGGCGCGAACCGGTCAGCTTCCGGCCGGACGCCCACCGTCGAGCAGGAAGGTACGCCGTTCGTCCGAGGTGAACGGCCGGGTGACCCGGGTGGCGGCGGTGGCCAGCAGGAGCCGGACCGAGCCGCAGACGTCACAGCGCCAGATCCGTACCGAGCCGTCGGAGTGCACGGTGGCGACCCGCTCGCCGTCCGGGGCGAACGCGAAGCCGAGCGGTCCGGGACCCAGGGTGCGTACGGTCACCGGTTCGGTCGCACCGGCGGCGGCCCAGAGCTGGATCCCGACGAGTTCCGCACCGCCACCGAGGATCGACAGGTGCCGCCCGTCAGGCGTGTAGCCGAGCCGGGTGGTGGCGGCACCCTGACCGGCCGAGGGCAGGACCACCCGGGCGGGGCCGCCACGTACCGACCAGACCCGGATGGTGCTGTCCCGGCTCAGCCCGGCCACCGAATCCCCGTCCGGGCTGAACGAGACCGAACTGACCGGATCGGCACCGCCGTCCAGGGTGGCGACCGCGTCCCCCGCGCCGTCGTCCCCGGCCGGGTCCGCCCGACTGCCGTCGTCCCCGGCGGTGACGGCCCGGATCCGCACGCCACCGTCCTCGGCACCGGTCGCCACCAGGGTGCCGTCCGGGCTGAACGCCGCACCCGAACCGGTCGGTGCCAGCTCGACGGCGACCGGTCGGGCGTCGAGCCGGTCCCAGAGCCGGACGCCCCCGCTGCCGCTGGTCAGCAGCCGCCGGCCGTCAGGCCCGAACCCGACCCGGGTCGCCCGGCCGGCCACGAAGCTGCCGAGCGGCCGGCCGGTCGGCCAGTCCCAGAGCCGGACCGTGCCGGCCGCGTCGAGGCTGGCCAGCCGCCGCCCGTCGGGGGCGAACGCGACGTCCATGGTCATCCCGGCGTGCCCGGAAAGCACGACCGGAGCGGCCGCACCGGCGACCGGGGCAGCTGCGACCGGCGTACCGGCGACCGGGGCGGCGGAACCGGTGGCGGGGGCGACTCCGGCCGGCCCGGGTACCGGCCAGATCCGGACCGTACCGTCGAAGATGCCGGCACTGGCCAGGTGCCGGCCGTCCGGGCTGAACCGGGCGGCGTGCACCAGGCCCTGATGCGGCCGCGCGACCACCGGGGCGAACGGACCGTCGACGTCCCAGCGCCGGACGGTGCCGTCCTGGCCGACGCTGAGCAACCGGCCGTCCGGGGTCAGCGCGACCGCGCAGACCGTGCCGGCGTGCCCGCGCAGCGGCAGCGGGTCGAAGGCGCCGGTCGGGTCCCAGACGGTGATCACGCCGTAGGCGTTCTTGGTGACCAGCCGGCGCCCGTCCGGGCTGAACACGGCCGGAAATGCGCTGCGCAGCCGGCCGAGTACCGTCGGCTGGCCGCTGCCGCCGGCCGGCCAGATCCGCAGCACGCCGCCGTCCTCGGTGCTGGCGTTGTCGACCCCGACGATCCGCGCACCGTCCGGGCTGAACAGCAGCGCGTCGGCGGTTCCGGTGGAGTCGGCGAGCAGGGTCGGCGCCCGGCCCGGCCCGGCCAGCGGCCAGATCCTCGCCGGGTCGTCGGTGGTGGCGGCGGCCAACCGCCGGCCGTCCGGCGACCAGGCCACCGAGTGCACGGCGCCGCGCGCGGCCGGCAGTGCACGGGCGGTAGGAACCGGCTGGCCAGCCGGTGGCGGGCTGCCGGCGGGTGGCGGGCCGCTCGCCGGGAGTGGGCGGCCCCGGGGCTCGCCGGCCAGTTCCCAGATCCGGACCACCCCGGCCGCGTCGCCGGTGGCCAGCCGCCGGCCGTCCGGGCTGAACGCGACGTCGCGGACCGGCCCGCGGTGCCCGGCGAGCAGCAGCGGCGCCCGGCCCGGGTCGGCGGTGTCCCAGAGTTGCACCGAGGCGGCGTCGCCGGCCGCGGCGACCCGCCGCCCATCCGGGCTGATCGCCAGCGCGGTCAGCACCTCCGGGCCGGGCCGGGACAGCGTCACCGGCGGCCGGTCGGGGGCAGCCGGCTGCCAGAGCTGTACCGACTTTCGCTCCCCGGCGGCGACCGCGTACCGGCCGTCCGGGGTCAACGCGGCCTGCTTGACCGGCGCGGTGAAGACCTGCCGCACCTCGACCCCCCGCCAGTGCAGCGTCGCCTGCCGCAACACCGTCTCGGCCTCGGCGTCCGGCCGCACCTCGAAGGCCCGCCGGGCCAGCAGGAAGGCCAACTGCGGGTCGCGGGACATCTGGGCCCGCGCCGCCGCCACCAGTTGCCGGTGTACGGCGAGATCCCGCTGCCCCCGCGCCTGCCGGGCCTGCACCACCGCCACCGAGGCCAGCACGGTCACCACCGAGACGACCGCCGCCAACGCGGCCCCGAGCAGCCGTCGACGGCGCAGCCGACCGGCAGCCCGGCGCTCCTCGGCCCGGCGACCGGCGTCCAGGAAGTCCCGCTCCAGGCTGGTCAGGCTCTCCGGGTGCGCCTGCGCCCACGCCTGCGCCCGGGACAGCGCCAGCCCCCGGTAGAGCCCGCCCGGATCGTGGTCGAGCGACCGCCAGCCCGCCGCGGCCTGGGTGAGCTGCCGGTGCACGCGTACCCCGTCGAGGTCCTCCTCCAGCCAGCGGCGCAGCCGGGGCCAGGCGTCGAGCAGCGCCTCGTGGGCCAGCCGCACCGAGCGGTCGTCCAGGGTGACCAGTCGGGCGGCGGCCAGCCGCTCCAGTACGCCCGAGGTCAGCGCGTCCGTCTCGGCGAGTTCGGCCCGGTCCACCCGGCGGGCGGTCGGCAACCCGGCCCGGTCCAGCGCGGCCGTCGACTCGTCCAGGCTGCCGATCTCCACCATCCGCAGCAGTACGTGCCGGGCCGCCCGGCGCTGCCCGGCGTCGAACTCCTGCCAGATCCGCTCGGCGGTCTGCGCCACCGCGCCGTCGATCCCGCCGGCCGCCTGGTAACCGGCAAGCGTCACCGCGCTGCCCCGGCGCCGCCGCCACGCCTCCAGCAACACGTGTGAGGCGACCGGCAGCGCACCGGCCCGGCCGGCGACCTGGGCCACGATCGTGGAGACCAGGGTGCCCTCGACCATCGCACCGGCCCGCTCGGCGGGGCGGACCACCGCGTCCCGGACCTGGGCGGCGGTCATCGGCCCGACGAGTACCTGCGCGTCGGCCAGCGCCGCCACCAGCTCGGGCAGCTCGGCGCAGTACCCGTAGAAGTCGGCGCGTACCCCGATCACCACCCGCAGCCGGCTTCCCGGCGCGGCGACGGCGGCCAGCAGCGCCGCCACGAAACCGGTACGGGCCTCGGCGTCCCGGCAGAGCGTGAAGACCTCCTCGAACTGGTCCACCACCAGCCACAGGTCGGCCTCGGCCGGGGCGTCGGCAAGCACCTGCCGGACCGCCAGGTGCAGCCGGTCCGGTGCGGTGAGCAGGTCCGCGTGCAGCGCGCCGGCCGGGATCCGGAGCAGCCGGGCGAGCTGCACCGCCAGCTCGCCGAGCGGATCCGCGCCCGGGGTCAGCACCAGCACCGGCGGGTGTTCCGGCCGGCTCGTTACGGCGGGCACCAGACCGGCCCGGAGTACCGAGGACTTTCCGCTGCCGGAGGCGCCGAACAACGCCACGAACCGGCGGTCGGCGAGCCGCTGCCGCAGGTCGTCGACGAGTTCCTCGCGACCGAAGAACCACTCCGCCCGATCCGGCCCGTACGCCAGCAGGCCCTGGTAGGGGGTGTCGTCGGGATCTGCCGGGGCAGGCGTCGGCGGCTCGTCCCGGGCGATCCGGCGCCACCGCTCCGCCCACTCGTCCGGGTCGCCGCCGCACGCGGTGACGTACGCCAGGGTGACGGCCAGGGTCGGCAGCCGCCGGCCGCCGGCCGCCTCGGAGAGCGTCGTCGCGGAGAAGTGCGCCCGGCGGGCCAGCTCCCGGTAGCCGGGGCTGCCGGCCTTCTCCCGCAGCAGGCGCAGCCCGGCCGCGAACTCCCGCACCTGTGGGGACCCCGGCCCCAGTACGCCCTCTGGTCGCGGCACCTTCGCCCTCGCCCTCGCTTCCGCCTGTCGCTCGTCGGCCCGGCCGTTGGTCGCTCGTCGTGGTCGGTCCGTCGACTGTCCGGAGTTGATTGTCCGGGTCGGCGGCCCGAAGCCGGACAACGAGTCGGCGACTAGACATCTCCTCAGCGGGGGTGCGACAGGCGCCCCACCAGGCAGATCACGAGGTGATCAGAAATGCGTTCCACTTTGTTCCGCAGTCCGCTCCGGTTCCGTCCGCTCGGGGTGGCGGCGGTCCTGCTCGGACTGACCGTGGCCCTGCTCGCCGGTACGGCCTCGCCGGCCAGCGCCGCGATCATCACGGTGCAGGACGGTTTCGAGGGCAACCAGGCGGCGAACTGGAGCTTCACCCACACCGGTGACGGCACCGGCGGGATCAGCTCGTTGCAGACCCACACCGGGGTCAAGGACGGGTTCCTCTCGATGCGCAGCGCCGGGTTCTCCTCGGTCGGCCGGCGGGTCTTCCTGCCGGCGACCACGAGCTGCACGGCGGGCATCTGGGTCAACCCGGTACTTGCCACCCAGCAGATCAACTTCGAGATCATCGAGCCGGTCAGTTTTACGTACGTGGCGTTGCAGACGGTGGTGCTCAGCGGTGACGCGCCGTACACCTTCGTCTCCACCTCGTGGAACCACGGCCCGACGGACATCCTGGTCCGGGTCTCGCTGATCGGCGCCAACGGCGTGCAGAAGGGCACCTGGGTCGACGACCTGGGCATCCTCTGCCACACCTGAGCAATCTCCGGAGGTGACTCGAGGTGACCTTCCGAGCGTGGGCGCCACTCCCGGTTCCGGGGTGGCGCCCTGCCGTGCCGGGCGCAGGTGGTGCGGTTCGCAGGCTGTCGAGCTGCCCCGCTCATGCACCCACGACCGACCGGCCATCCAGAACCGCAGAAGCGTCATCCGGGACCGCAGGACGCGTCGTCCGGTGCCGGGCAGCGCCGTCGTCAGGTGCCGGAGTCACCGGCACCGGCGTCGGTCAGGTTGGCGCTGATCCGCACGGTGGTGCCCTCCGGACCGCTGCGCACAAGCATCTCGTCGCTGAGCTGCCGGGCCAGCCAGAGCCCCCAGCCGCCGGCGATCTCCGGAGCCGGTCGCCGCCGGTCGTCGATCCGTTCGGTCCGGATGCCGGCACCGTTGTCGGAGACGAGGCAGTAGAGAATTTCGCCGGTACGCCACAGGCGCAGCCAGCCCTGCCCGCCGCCGTGGCGTACCGCGTTGGTGATCAGCTCGTTGACGGCGAGTACGAAGTCGTCCAGCCGTGTCCCGTCGAGACCGGCTTCCCCCGCGCACGCCGTCACGGTGTGCCGGAGCTCGGTCACCCGGTCGCCGTCGAAGGTCTCGGCGAGCAGTGGCGGTGACCCGTCCGAGGCGACAGCCGTGGGCGCGAGGGGATCTGTGTCGCTCATGGCCGTCCCACTGCTGCTCGTCGAGTCCTTTCGTGGCTTTCCCACCCTACGTCAGGGTATGTAGCTGCGCATCCGGGCCACCGGGTCGGGAAGACGGGTGCACGGGTCGTCCCGCCGAGGGCGGTTGTGCGATGGTCGGTGGCGTGCCGGACTCGTCGAGCGACGCGCCGGGCGGGCGCCGCCGCGACCCGCCCGGCAGCCTCCAGGCGCCGCTGTGGCGGTCCATCGCCGTCTACCGGTTCGCCGCCCTGGCGTACGTCGCCGTGCTGGCGGTACGCAACCTGGGCGACTACACGCATCCGGTGTCGGGTGCGGTACTCCTGCTCGCGATGACCGGCTGGACCGTGCTCAGCGCGTACGCGTACGCCGATCCGGCCTGGCGGCGCTGGCCGCTGCTCCTGGCCGACCTGGCCGTGGTGCTGGCGGTGGTGGTCGCCGCCCCCCGGGTGGTCGGCCGGGACGTCATGCACGACGGGGTGCCCCCGCCCAGCGTCGCCTGGCTGGCCGGGCCGGTGCTCGCCTGGGCGGTCTCCGGCGGGCGGCGGCGGGGCGTGGTGGCGGCACTTGTCATCGGCGTCACCGACCTGGTGGCCCGGGAGCGGTTCGCCCAGGCGTCGCTCACCGGTGCCGCGCTGATGCTGCTGGCCGGGATCGCCGTCGGGCACGTCGTCCGGCTCGCCGTGATCGCCGAGGAGCGGTTGCAGCGGGCGGTCGAGCTGGAGGCGGCGACTCGGGAACGGGAGCGGCTGGCCCGGGGGATCCACGACTCGGTCCTCCAGGTGCTGGCCCTGGTGCAGCGCCGCGGTGCAGACCTGGACGGCGAGGCCGGCGAACTGGCCCGGCTCGCCGGTGAACAGGAGGCGGCGCTGCGGTCGCTTGTCGCCAGCCGGGCACCGGACGGGCTGGACCGGCAGGAGGTCGACCTGCGCGCGATGCTCGGCGGGTACGCCTCGCCGACCGTCTCGATCGCCGCTCCGGCGACCTCGGTACCACTGCCCGCCGGAGTCGCCGGTGAGGTCGCTGCGGCCGTCGGTGCGGCGCTCGACAACGTGGCCCGGCACGGCGGCGGACGGGGCTGGGTGCTGGTCGAGGACGATCCGGCCGCGGTCACCGTCTCGGTCCGTGACGACGGGCCGGGCATCCCGCCGGGGCGGCTGACCGAGGCGGCCGGTCAGGGGCGGCTCGGCGTGGTCCAGTCGATCGAGGGCCGGATCGCCGACCTCGGCGGCACGGTCCGGATCAGCTCCGCCCCGGGCGAGGGGACCGAAGTGGAACTCCGGATACCCCGTGGCCCGTCCGTCCCCGGGCAGCGCACGGACCGGTGACCGGTCGCCCGGAACGGCTCGACCGGTCGCCCGACACGGCTTGACCAGGTGCACGGCATGGGCTTGACCGGGGCACGCCACGGGCTCGTCTAGGCTCGCCGATGTGACCGACGAGGGCGTGCCGGAAGTCCGGGTGATGGTGGTCGACGACCATCCGATGTGGAGGGAAGGGGTGGCCCGCGACCTCACCGAGGCCGGCTACCAGGTCGTCGCCACCACCGGCGAGGGGCGGCAGGCTGTCCGGGTGGCCCCGGCAACCCGGCCCGACGTCGTCGTACTCGACCTGCAACTGCCGGACGTCTCCGGCGTGGAGGTGCTCCGGGCGCTGCTCGCCGAACTGCCCGGGGTGCGGGTGCTGATGCTCTCGGCCAGCGGCGAACAGCAGGACGTGCTGGACGCGGTCAAGGCCGGGGCCACCGGCTACCTGCTCAAGTCGGCCGGGCCGGCGGAGTTCCTGGACGCGGTACGGCGTACCGCGGCCGGTGACGCGGTCTTCACCCCGGGGCTGGCCGGGCTGGTGCTCGGGGAGTACCGGCGGATCGCCGCCGCGCCGGCACCGCCCGGTGACTCCCTGCCCCGACTCACCGACCGGGAGACCGAGGTGCTCCGGCTGGTCGCCAAGGGGATGTCCTACAAGCAGATCGCCGGCCGGCTCGGGCTGTCCCACCGTACGGTGCAGAACCACGTGCAGAACACGCTCGGCAAGCTGCAACTGCACAACCGGGTGGAACTCACCCGCTACGCCATCGAGCAGGGGCTCGACGGGTGACCGGCCGACGGCCGAGCGCTCAACGGCCGAGCGGCCGGGGTCGTCACGGCGGTGGCTGGGTCTCGTTGATCGCCAACTCCTCGGCACTGGCACCGCCGCCCGCGGCGCCCCGGTCGAAGGCGACCGAGTCGGTCTCGTCGTCGTCGCGGGCCCCCTCGTCCGGCTCCACCAGCCGGCCGACCGGCCCGCCGCCGGGCGCGTCGCCGAGGTTGCCGTGGTCGTAGATCGACACCGGGGAGTTCGGGTCGGAGGTCGGACCCGGGTCCAGCACGTCCGCGTCGAGCTGTGCCTCGGCGGCCGCCTCCTCGCTGTCCGCCTCGCCGGAGATCGCCTCGTCGGCCGGGCCGGCGAGCGGCTCCTCGACCGGGATGTCGGGCCGTTCCTGGGCGAGCTTGTAGTCCAGCGGCTCACCGTCGGCCTGCTCCTCGGCGGTGTTGCCGTACCGGTCGACCCCGAGGGGCTGGCGGTCGGTGGGAAGTGCGGCGGGATTCCGGCCGTCCGCCTCCCGACCGGTCTCGACGTCGTCACGGGCCGTCGAGTCGTCGTCGGCGGTGTCGGGCAGACCCTCCGCCTCCGGGTCGGACACGGGCGTCGGAAACTCGTCATCGCGCATGACAGACCACTACCCGCTCCCCGGGTACCCGTAACCGGGCGAAGGCGGACCGGCCACTCCGCCGGTGGACCGCCGGCCGGCGCTCAGGCCGGGCCGGGCCCGGGCCGGCGCTCCGCCGGTGAACCGCCGGAAGCCCGACGGCGCGGGATTAGCCGGCGGCGGAACGGGAAGGACCGCGACGGCGCGGGCGGTGACGTTCCCGCCACGCAGGGCGTCGACGCGTCCGGTGGGCGGGCCGATCGGGTCGGCGGGCCGGTTTGCCAGGTTTCCGCTCGGCCCGTCGCGGTTAATGGGAGCCTCTGATCGAACGGCCCTAGCCTGCCGTAGCCGTCGCTGGAGGTGACCATGCGCGTTGGCCTCGTCTGCGCACACGCCGGCCCGCCGCAGGAGCGTCGCCGTCAGTTCGCCGGCACGCACCAGCACGTGGCCCGGGTGGCCGTGGAACTGACCGAACGGGGCCACGACGTCCGCGTGTACGAGCGGCTCGACGACCCGGACGCGCCACCGACCACCGAGATCGGCGGGTACCGGGTGGAACGGGTGCCGGTCGGGCCGTCCCGGCGGGCCGCCACCGCCGAGCTGGTGCCGTACGTGCCGGAACTCGGCCGCTGGCTCACGGACCGCTGGGCCGGGGAGTGGGCGCCCGAGGTGGTGCACGGGCACTTCTGGGTCGGCGGGCTGGCGGCGGCGAGCGCCGTCCGGGAGACCGTCATCCCGGTCGTGCAGACCTTCCACTCCCTCGGCGTCGAGCAGCAGCGCCACCTCGGCCAGGCGTACCGCGGCCCGGGTGAGCGGATCCCGCTGGAGCTGGCGCTGACCAGGGCGGTCGACATGGCGGTGGCCGGGTGCACCGACGAGGTCGACGAGCTGACCCGAATGGGTCTGCAGCGCGCCTCCGTGGTGGTGGTGCCGGCGGGCGTGGACACCGAACTCTTCGCCCCGGAGGGCGAGGCGGTTTCCCGGGACCGGCGACCACGCATCCTGGCCGCCGGCGGGCTGGAGCCCGGACACGGGCAGGAGGACCTGATCCGGGCGATGCGGCTGGTCGGGGACGCCGAGCTGGTGATCGCCGGCGGCCCGTCCGCCGACGGCCTCAACAACCACGCCGAGGCCCGGCGGCTGCGGAAGATCGCCGAGGCCAGCGGGGTCGCCGACCAGGTCCGGCTGGTCGGCACGGTGCCGCACGACCAGATGCCCGCCTGGTACCGCTCGGCGGACGTGGTGGCCTGCACCCCCCGGTACGCCTCCGCCGGCCGTATCCCGCTGGAGGCGATGGCCTGCGGGGTGCCGGTGGTCGGCTACTCGATGGGCGGCATCGTGGACACCGTGGTCGACGAGGTCACCGGCCGGCTCGTCCCGCCCGGCGACGTACGCGGCCTCGGGGTGACCCTGCGCCGGCTGCTCGCCGCCGACGCGGAGCGGTTCGCGTACGGGCACGCGGCGGTGGACCGGGTGCGGTGCAGTTACACCTGGGACCGTACGGCCGGCGCGCTGGAGCGCCTCTACGAGCGGGTGGTGCGCCGCCGCCAGCCCGCCCCGAGCTGACCCGCCGACCGACCCGACCGACCCGACACGCCAGCCCGGTCCCGTCTCGTGCTCAGCGGCGCGGGAGCGGTACGACGGAGGTGGACCGGCGCCGGCCGGGTGTGGTCGACCGGGGTAGTCCCGGCGCGGGACCTGCCGGCAGGGCCGCCCGGGATCCCGAACGCCGTTCCCGGTCGCGCCGGTGTGGCAGCTCGCGCTGGCTGGGCAGCAGGGTGTGCTGGTGCTGCGGCTCGGCGTACCGGGTCAGGCCGAGCACCGCGGCCAGGGTGATCAGGAAGCCGACCGCGGCCAGCCACTCCCGGCCCGGCCAGATCCGGTCGCCGAGCAGCAGCAGCCCGACGATCGCCGCCGGCACCGCACCGGCGGCGTCCATCGCGGCCACCGCGGCGGTGGTCGAGCCGCGCTGCATCGCCAGGCCGAGCAGCAGTTGGCCGACGATCGAGTGGACGATCAGCAGGTAGAGCAGCGGGTCCCGGAGGAAGGCCTCGAACGAGTGCACCGAGGCGAGCGGGCGGGCGGCCACCGCGGCGGCCGAGAACGCCAGCCCGGCCAGCGCGCCGAGGGCGACCGAGCCCGGCACGCCGTGCAGGCGTACGGCGGGAAAACCGAGCGCGCCGATCACGCCGAGTGCGACGACCAGCCCGACCACCCCGGCGGTCCCCAGCTGCCGGGACGGCGCCGGTTTGGCGGCCAGCACCAGCGCGGTTATGCCGGCCAGCAGCAGCACCAGCAGCACCACCTCGGCGGCCGGCAGGCGCCACTTGAGCAGCAGCACTCCGAGCACGGCGGTCACGCCCAGCCCGGCCGCCACGCTCGCCTGGACCAGGAACAGCGGCAGGTCCCGCCGGGCCAGGAAGGCCAGGACGAAGCCGAGCATCTGGCAGGTCAGCCCGACCAGATAGCTGCGGTGCCCGGCCAGTCGCAGCAGCAGCCCGGGGTCGAAGGTGTGGTGCAGGGTCGTCCGGGTCGCGGCCACCGACTGGAGCAGGTTGGCCACGCCATAGGCGGCGATCATGGCCGCGAGGAAGCACCAACCGGTAGACACCTGGCGAGGATAGAGGCTGCCGCCCCGCTTCGCTCGGCCGGCTAGCCGAGCCGGTCGAGCAGATCCTGGTGCAGTTTCCCGTTGCTGGCGACCGCGCTCCCGCCACCCGGGCCGGGACGTCCGTGCAGGTCGGTGAAGGTGCCACCGGCCTCGGTCACGATCGGGATCAGCGCGGCCAGGTCCCACAGCGACAGCTCCGGCTCGACCATCGCGTCGACCGCACCCTCGGCGAGCAGCATGTAGCCGTAGAAGTCGCCGTACGCCCGGCTCCGCCACACCGTCCGGATGATGTCCAGCACCGGGTCGAGCCGGCCGGTCTCCTCCCACCCGTTCAGCGACGAGTAACAGAAGCTGGCGTCGGCGAGCCGGCCGACCCCCGAGACCCGGATCGGGGTGGCCGCGGCCTGGTGCCGGCCGGCGTACGCCCCGAGTCCGGTCGCCGCCCACCAGCGGCGGCCCAGGGCCGGTGCGGAGACCAGCCCGACGACCGGGGTGTCGCCCTCCATCAGCGAGATCAGGGTGGCCCAGATCGGCACGCCCCGGACGAAGTTCTTGGTGCCGTCGATCGGGTCGATCACCCACTGCCGGGTGCCGGCTCCGGCTGCCGGGCCGGAGGCGCCGTACTCCTCGCCGAGCACGCCGTCCCGGGGCCGGGTGCGGGCCAGGGTGGCCCGGAGCGCCTTCTCCACCGCGGTGTCCGCGTCGGTGACCGGGGTCAGGTCCGGTTTCGCCTCGACGTGCAGGTCCAGGGCCCGGAACCGGGCCATCGAGATCGAGTCGGCGGTGTCGGCGAGCATGTGCGCCAGAGACAGGTCGTCCGCGTGCCGGGCCATGGCGGAAACCTACTCGATCCGGTCGAGCCGGGTGCGTTAGCATCCCGCGCCGTGGCCACCGAACCGATTTCCGACGTCTCTCCCGAAGTACTGATCGGCCTGCTCGCCGAGCCGGACCGGCTGGCCGTCTTCGCCGCCGTGGTGCTCGGCGCGGGCGGTCCGGCCGAGGTGGCGGAGCGGACCGGGCTGCCCGCCCGGACCGTGCACGCCGCGCTGCGCCGGCTGGAGTCCGGCGGCCTGGTCGAGACCGTGGACGACCGGACGGTCGCCCTGGTCGGCGCGTTCAAGGAGGCGGTACGCGCCCACCCGCCGACCCCGGCCGTGCCCGACGCGGAGCTGGACCCGGACCGGGCCACCGCCGCGGTGCTCCGATCCTTCGTCCGGGGCGGCCGGATCACCCAACTGCCGGCCGCGCAGGGCAAGCGCCGGTTGCTGCTGGAGCACGTCGTGACGACCTTCGTCCCCGGGGTGCGCTATTCCGAGCGGGAGGTGAACGCCCTGCTCCGGGCCTGGCACGACGACTACGCCGCGCTGCGCCGCTATCTCGTCGACGAGGTGCTGCTGACCCGCCGGGACGGCGTCTACTGGCGCAGCGGCGGCCCGGTCGACATCGATCCCGGCCCGACCGCCACCGACCCCGACGGCCTGCCCGGCTAGCGTTCCGGCCACCGGGTCGCCTCTGGCGGGTGGCTACCCGGTCGCCTCGGCGCGGCCTATTCGGTCTCGCCGGCCCGGGAGGCCAGCAACCGGCGGTACGACGCCAGCCGGCGCGGGTCGGCGTTGCCGGCCGCCACCCAGGCGTCCAACGCACAGTCCGCCTCGTCCGAGGTGTGCTCGCAGTTCGGCGGGCACTCCACGGTCCCCTCCACCAGGTCGGGAAAGCCGTGCAGCAGGCTCGCGGCGGAGACGTGCGCCAGGCCGAAGCTGCGTACCCCCGGGGTGTCGACGATCCAGCCGGGGTGCGGGGTACGCCGGCCGCCACCCTTACCCGCCTTGGACCCGGCCGGCCCGGCAAGCGACGGCAGGCGGAGCGCGACCGCGCTGGTGGAGGTGTGCCGGCCCCGGCCGATCGCGCTGACCGTGCCGACCGCCCGGTCCGCCTCCGGCACCAGCCGGTTGACAAGCGTCGACTTGCCCACCCCGGAGTGCCCGACCAGCACCGACAGGCGCTCGGCGAGCAGCCCGCGCAGCTCGTCGAGGTCCGAGTCGGGCCCGACGAGTACGTGCGGCAGGTCCAGCTCCGCGTAGTAGCCGAGCACCCCCTCCGGAGTGGCCAGGTCGGACTTGGTCAGGCAGAGCAGCGGCTCGATGTCGGCGTCGTACGCCGCCACCAGGCAGCGGTCGATGAACCCGGTCCGGGGCGGCGGGTCGGCCAGCGAACTGACGATCACGAGCTGGTCGGCGTTGGCCACCACCACCCGTTCGAGCCGCCCCTCGGCGGTGCTCTCGTCGTCGTCGGCGGTACGCCGCAGCACCGAGGTCCGCTCGGCGATCCGGACGATCCGGGCCAGCGCGCCGGCCGTGCCGGAGGTGTCCCCGACCAGGGCCACCCGGTCGCCGACGACCACCGACTTGCGGCCCAGCTCCCGGGCCCGCATCGCGGTCACCGTCCCCGCGCCGTCCCCCGCCTCGACGCCAGCCCCCGCGCCGTTACCGGGGCCGGACCGGTCACCCCGGCCGCCCGCTGGGTCGTCGCCGGTGACGCAGGTGTAGCGGCCCCGGTCCACGGCGACCACGAATCCGTCCACCGCGTCGGAGTGTCGGGGGCGGGTGCGGGTGCGCGGACGGGACGAGCGCCCGGGCCGGACCCGTACGTCGTCCTCGTCGTACTCCCGCCGCTTGCCGGCCAGTTCCGCCCCCGTCTCGTCGTCGGCGTCGAATCGGCGGCGACCGGCGCGGGAACGTACCGGTCCCGGCTATCGGCGCCCGTCGCCGCCGGTCACCATCGTCGACCATAGTGCCGGGAACTCGGGCATGGTCTTCGAGGTACATGCCACGTCGTCCAACCCGATCCCCGGCACTGTGAGCCCGATCACCGCTGCCGCGTGCGCCATCCGGTGGTCGGCGTAGGTCCGGAACGTGCCGCCACGCAGCGGTCGAGGTCGGATCTCCAGCCCGTCGGCGGTGTCGGTGACCTCGGCGCCGAGCCCGTTCAGCTCCCGGGCCAGCGCGGCCAGCCGGTCGGTCTCGTGTCCCCGGATGTGTCCCACCCCGCGCAGCCGGGACGGCGAGTCGGCCAGTACGGCGAGGGCGGCCAGCACCGGCGTGAACTCGCTGACGTCGGAGAGGTCGGCGTCCAGCCCGCGGATCGTCCCGGTGCCGCGCACCGTCAGGCCGTCGGTGCCCAGCGTCACCTCGCCACCCATCCGGGAGAGCAGGTCCCGCAGCGTGTCGACCGGTTGCAGGCTGCTGCGCGGCCAGCCGAGCAGGGTGACGCCGCCGCCGGTGACAAGCGCGGCGGCGAAGAACGGCACCGCGCCGGAGAGGTCTGGTTCGATGTCCCAGCCGCGTCCGGAGAGCCGACCCGGCTCCACCGTCCAGACGTCCGGGGTGGCGTCGTCGACGGCGGCACCGGCGGCCCGGAGCATCTGCACGGTCATCCGCAGGTGCGGCGCGGACGGCACCGGCGGCCCGACGTGCCGGACCACGATCCCGCGCTCGAACCGGGCGGCGCCGAGCAGCAGCCCGGAGACGAACTGGCTGGAGGCCGAGGCGTCGAGCACCACCTCGCCGCCGGCCACCCGCCCGGCGCCGCGCACCGTCAGCGGCAGGCTGGCGCCCTCGGTGGTGTCGATGCCCACCCCGATGGAGCGCAGCGCCTCGACCAGCGGGCCGAGCGGGCGGGTCCGGGTGTGCGGGTCGCCGTCGAAGGTGACCGGCCCCTCGGCCAGCCCGGCGACCGGCGGCACGAACCGCATGACCGTGCCAGAGAGCCCCACGTCGACGTGCGCCGGGCCCCGGAACGGGTGCGGCCGGACCAGCCAGCGCTCGTCATCCACTGTGGAGACGTGTGCGCCCATCGCGCGCAGCCCGGCGGCCATCAGCTCGGTGTCCCGGGCGCGCAGCGGCTGGCGCAGCGTGGAGGGGCCGTCGGCCACCGCGCTGAGCACCAGGGCGCGGGCGGTCAGCGACTTGGAACCGGGCAGCCGCAGCGTCGAGGCGACCGGGTCGGTCGCGGTCGGCGCGGTCCAGGGTTCGAGCGGGCGGACCGCCGTCAGGTTCGGCACCCGTACATCCTGCCCCCTGGCCGGGCGGACCGGATCCGAGTCCCGGCCCCTCCCGCCTGGCGGGACGGCCGGCCGGGCCGGAAGCACCGGCGTGACCGGGTCTGCCGGGCGGGCCGGGCCGCCGGGGCCGGGGTACGGGACGGCCGGCCGGCGCCGGAGGCGCTAGCGTTGCCCCCATGTGCGGCAGGTACGCCACCACCCGGAGCGCGGCCGATCTGAGCGCCCTCTTCGAGGCGTTCGACGAGACCGGTGGCCGGCTCGCCGCCGACTACAACGTGGCGCCGACCGATCCGGTGCCGGTCGTGCGGCGCGACGTCGACTCGGACCCTCCGGTGCTCTCGGTGGCCCGCTGGGGGTTGCTGCCGCACTGGGCGAAGGACACCCGGGGTGCGGCCCGCATGATCAACGCTCGCGCGGAGACGGTCGCCACCACCCGGGCGTACGCGCAGTCGTTCGCCCGGCGCCGCTGCCTCGTCCCGGCCGACGGCTGGTACGAGTGGGTCCGCCGGGACGGCGGCAAGCAGGCGTACTTCATGACTCCGCGCGACGGTGGGGTGCTCGCCTTCGCCGGTCTCTGGTCGCGTTGGCACGGCGCCGGCGAACCACTGCTGACCACGAGTGTGGTCACCACGGCCGCCCTCGGCGAACTGGCCCTGGTGCACGACCGGATGCCGCTGCTGCTGCCCCGGGACCGCTGGGCCGACTGGCTCGACGGCGACGACGACCCGGCCGTGCTGCTCGCGCCGCCGGACGGGAAATCGCTGGCCGAGATCGAGATCCGGCCGGTCGGCAAGGCCGTCGGCGACGTCCGCAACGACGGCCCGGAACTCGTCGCCCGGGTCCCCGCCGCGCCGCTGCGAGCGTTACCAGAAGGGCCGATGGCGACGACGCTGTTCTGAACACGGAACCGCGCATTTGCCTGCACCGATTTGTCACCGTTCGGGGTGGAACGTCGGCGGGACTTTTCCACACCTTTGCTGAGAGCACTTGTCACGCATCGTGTTGGTGCGATAGAACACAGCGCCGACAGTGGGTGTCGGCTCGCACCGGGCGAGCGGCACTCACCGATCTTCGTCGGTCCCACGGGGGAGGTGGGTGAATGACACGGGCGCGGATGCCACGCCCGCACGAGGTTGCCGCGGCACGACGAGACCCGAGATTGCTTCGGGCTCTGAGCGAGCGGCGCCTGGACGATGCCTGGCGTACCCGGGGGGTGTGCCAGAGCGTGGACCCGGAAACGTTTTTCCCGGCGCCCAGCGAGCCGGCCGATTCGGCCGTCGCGCTGTGCCGGACCTGTGACGTGCAGGGCCCCTGCCTCGCCTGGGCACTCGAGGTGGGCGACTGCCACGGTGTCTGGGGGGCGACCACACCCCGTGAACGCCGGGCGATGTTGGTGGCCTGGCGGGACCAGGTGGAGCACGATCCGGACGCGGTCGGCGACGCCGGGCCGCCGGTCCGGGACCGCCTGCTGACCCTCGTACCGCTCAGTTCGAGCCGCCGCTGACCGTCCACCGGCGTACCCGGATCGCAGTCACGCCGGGTCACCTGGACGGGTGGGGCGGCGATCCGGGCTCGGCCGACCGGCGTTGCCATACAGTGGCGCCGTGCGGCACGGTGACGAGATCGACACTCCACGCGGCCCAGCCCGGGTGGACGTCGACCTGCCGGGCTCCGAGCCGACGACCCTGCTGGTGCTCGGGCACGGTGCGGGCGGCAGCGTGGACGCGCCGGACCTGGTGGCGCTGCGCGGGGCGGCGGTCGCGGCCGGGGTCACGGTGGCCAGGGTCACCCAGCCGTACCGGGTGGCCGGGCGGCGGGCGCCCGCTCCGGCCGGGCAGCTCGACGAGGCGTGGGTGGCGGTCGTCACCGCACTGCTGGACCGGTGGCCCTCGACCCGCACGCTCGTCGTCGGCGGCCGGTCCAGCGGTGCCCGGGTCGCCTGCCGGACCGCCGGCACCGTGGGCGCTTCGGCAGTGGTGGCGCTCGCGTTCCCACTGCATCCGCCGGGCCGGCCGGAGCGGTCCCGGGCGGCGGAGCTGCGCACCGGGCTGCCGACCCTGGTGCTCAACGGTGATCGGGACCCGTTCGGGATACCGGCCCCGGGGCCGGGCGTCCGGGTCGAGGTGCGGCCCGGCGAACGGCACGACCTGCGCGTCGACCCGGCAGGCACGGCCGAACTGGTGCTCGACTGGCTCCGCGGGCATGGCTGGGCGGCCTGAGCGGCCGGGCTCGGGCTGAGCCGCTGTGCTCGACGCGGCTGCGTGAGCGTGGCCGACGGCCGAACTGGTGCTCGACTGGCTCCGCGGGCATGGCTGGGCGGCCTGAGCGGCCGGGCTCGGGCTGAGCCGCCGTGCTCGACGGGCTGCGTGAGCGTGGCCGGGCGGCTGACCGGCCGGGCCGGCCGCTGGGCCGAGGCCGCGCCGGCCCGGCCGTTTCTGTCGTAGCAGGGTGATCGTTGCTCCAACTGATGCCGGACGCCACAGACGATGCGCGAATCGGACGTGGCGCCCGGTTTCATCCTCCCAGGCCCTTCCTGGTCCCAGCCGTGGACGGTCCGCCTCGGATCGGTCACGGCGGGGCCAGGGATGGGGGGTGCCGGAATGCCCCGCCCGGCGCGGCGGTTACAACTCCCGGAAGCCAGTGAAGCCACAAGGGGGTTTGCCCGGTGTCGACCGAGACACGGAGCCTGGAGTACGACCGCGGCGCGCGGTCACCGGATCGGCGGCGGAACGGCCCGCCCACCCGGTCGTCGGAGGGCCGGCCCGGAGTGGGTACCAGCACCCTCCGAACGGAGTCGCAGCCGCGCGCTTTCCGCGTATCCTCGGCGGGACAGCCGAATAACGCTGCGGTGACGGGGAAGAAGGTCACCGCGCCGGTTCGGTACCGAGGCGAGGGAGACGGCCGGTTGACAGCGGAGAAGACGGACGAGCGCAGGGCCCGGTTCGAACGTGACGCGCTGCCCTTCGTCGACCAGTTGTACGCCGCCGGCCTGCGGATGACCCGCAACCCCGCCGACGCGGAGGACCTGGTCCAGGAGACGTTCCTGAAGGCGTTCGCCGCGTTCCACCAGTTCGAAGAGGGCACGAACCTCAAGGCGTGGCTCTACCGGATCCTGACCAACACCTACATCAACTCCTACCGGCGGCGGCAGCGGCAGCCCGTGCAGGCGCCCACCGAGGAGATCACCGACTGGCAGCTCGCCGAGGCGGAGTCGCACACCTCCAGCGGACTGCGCTCGGCCGAGACCGAGGCGCTGGACCGGCTCCCGGACACCGACGTGAAGGAGGCGTTGCAGCAGCTCCCGGAGGAGTTCCGGCTCGCCGTCTACCTCACCGACGTCGAGGGGTTCTCCTACAAGGAGGTCGCCGACATCATGGGTACGCCGATCGGCACCGTGATGTCCCGGCTGCACCGTGGCCGGCGAAACCTACGGAAGCTGCTGGAGCGTTACGCTGCCGAGCGGGGCTTCTCGTCCGCCCCGTCGACCAGGTCCGCTGCGGCCGGCCGGGAGGTGTGAGCCAATGAGTTGCGGTGACCCGCACGAGACCGACTGCCGTGAGGTCCTCACCGAGGTGTATCTCTACCTCGACCTGGAGTGCGCGGACGAGCGGCGCGACCTGATCCGGAACCATCTCGACGAGTGCTCGCCCTGCCTGCGCGAGTACGGCATCGAGCAGGAGGTCAAGGCCCTGGTGGCCCGCTGCTGCGGCAACGAGACCGCACCCGCCGAGCTTCGCGAGCGGCTGCGGGTCCGGCTGGCCGAACTGGTCTTCGAGACCGACTCCCGGGAGTACCTTCCCGACTGAGCCGCCGGCCGCGCCGGTGAGATCGCCGGCCGCGTCCGTCCTCGGGCGCGGCGCCGGCGGCCGGATCGCCGGGCGGGCCGGGTGGTGGCGAGCGCTCTGCCGCGATCGCCGACCCGTCCCGTGCCCCGCCCGGCCGCTCGGGCCCGGCGCCGAACTCAGGAGTTGGGGCGCTTGCCGTGGTTGGCGGAGCTCTTCTTCCGCGCCTTCTTCTTCCGTGCCTTCTTCGCCATGCTGTCCTCCTCCGTCTGCCGGGGGCGGCGCCGGCAGGAGTCGCCGGCCGCCCGTTCTGCTCGCGCCGGCAATCCTTTCATGGTCCCCGGGCGACCGGCCGGCGCAGTGCCCACGCCCGTGGCCTGCGCATGATTGGATGTCGTTCGCAGGACAACGGTGACGACGAGGGGGAAACCCATGGCCGAGGAGATCCGCGCCGAGATGGTGGCGAACGTCTGGAAGGTCGTGGCCTCGGCCGGCGACTCGGTGTCCGAGGGTGACACGCTGGTGATCCTGGAGTCCATGAAGATGGAGATCCCGGTGCTGGCCGAGTCCGACGGGGTGCTCCGGGAACTGCGCGTCAACGAGGGTGACGTCGTGCAGGACGGCGACCTGATCGCCGTCATCGAGTAATCGCGGCACCACCGGGCCGGCGACGAACGACCGCGGCACCACCCCGACGGAACGAGGGAACGGAATGACCGACCTGCTGGTCCGGGTGGCCGAGCCGGCCGACTTCGACGCGATCGCCCGGCTCACCGTGGCGGCGTACCGGGCGGACGGGCAACTCGACGGCGAGCACGGGTACGAACAGGTTCTCGCCGACGTACCGGCCCGGGCCGGTGCCGGTGAACTGCTGGTCGCCGCCGACAGGGCGACCGGTGAACCGCTCGGCGCGGTGCTGTTCGTGCTGCCCGGCTCGGCGTACGCCGAACTCTGCGGTGCCGGCGAGGCGGAGTTCCGGATGCTGGCGGTGGACCCCCGGGCGCAGGGCCGGGGTGTCGGCAAGGCGCTGGTCCGGGCCTGCCTGGACCGGGCGGAAGCGCAGCACTGTTCCCGGGTGGTGATCTGCGTCCGCAGCTTTTCCGCCCCGGCGCACCGGCTCTACGACGGGTTCGGCTTCGTGCGAACCCCCGACCGGGACTGGTCCCCGGCCGCCGGGGTGGACCTGTACGCGCTCCGCCTCGACCTGAACCCCGCCCCGGCCGTGCTGGCCGATCCCGGCCACTGAGCCGGGCGGCGGGGCCAACCCGGAGGCGGGGGCCAACCCGGAGGCGGGGGCTAACCGGATCCGGCCGGAGTCTCGCCGATCCGGTCGAGCAACTCGTTGGCGACATCGAGCGCGAGTGCCTGCCGTTCCTCGCCGCTGATCTCGCCGCGCAGCGCGAAGAGACTGCCGTGTACGGCGAAGAGCGCCAGCATCGCCCGGAGCTGTCCGGCCGGTGACGGATCGGCCCGGGAGAGCAGTTCGGCGACCCGCAGCATCCGGTCCCGCATCATCTGGCCGGCGGGGTGGTGCTTGACCACCGTCCGGTTCTGCTCGAAGAACTGCATCACGCTGCGCCCGCCGTCGCCGAAGAACTCCGCGGAGTACCGGCGCAGCGTGGCCCGCCGGCCGGTGGCGTCGGCCGGCTGCTCCGCCGCCCACTCGATCAGCCGGTCGAGCCGGTCGAGCCGGTCGGCGACGAAGCTCTCGACGATGTCGTCCTTGCTCTTGAAGTGGTAGTAGAGGGCAGCCTTCGTCACGCCCAGCCGTTCGGCGATCTCCCGTAGCGAGGTTTTCTCGTAACCCTGCTCGGTGAAGAGTTCGAGCGCGACGGCCTGGATCCGGGACCGTGTGTCACCTGTGCTGCCGGTCACCCGGACCACCTCTCGTAATCGCTTGACGGGCACCAGGCACCCAACTTACCGTACGGCAAGTAGAATTCACTAGCCGGTCGGCAAGTAAGTGGGCCACGCGCAGGGGGAGAGAGCCTACCGATGACCACCATGGCGGAAGCGCCGCAACGACCAGTCAACATCAGGGTCGTCCTCGGCGGCCTGATGATCGCGATGATGCTCGCGATGCTCGACAACATGATCGTCAGCACCGCGCTGCCGAGAATCGTCGGCGAGTTCGGCGGGCTCAACCACTTCACCTGGGTGGTCACCGCGTACGTGCTCGGCTCCACGGTCTCCACGCCGATCTGGGGCAAGCTCGGCGACCTGTACGGCCGCAAGAGCATCTTCCTCACCTCGATCCTGCTGTTCCTGTTCGGCTCGGCGCTCTGCGGGATGGCCGGGTCGCAGCTGCTCGGCGGCCCCGCCGAGGGGATGGCGGAACTGATCGCCTTCCGCGCGGTGCAGGGCCTCGGCGCGGGCGGCCTGATGGTCGGCGTGATGGCGATCATCGGCGACCTGGTCCCGCCCCGGGAGCGGGGCCGCTACCAGGGCATGATCGCCGGCATCATGGCCATCGCCATGGTGGCCGGTCCGCTGGTCGGCGGCTTCATCACCGACCACCTCTCCTGGCGCTGGGCGTTCTACGTCAACCTGCCGCTCGGCGGCGTGGCGCTGATCCTGCTGGCCACCCGGATGCACCTGCCGAAGTACCGCACCGAGCACCGGATCGACTGGCTCGGGGCCGCGCTGCTCTCGGTCGGCATCACCGCGATCGTGCTGGTCACCACCTGGGGCGGCAACGAGTACGACTGGACCTCCGGGCAGATCCTCGGGCTGGCCGCCCTCGCCGTACTCGCGCTGGCCGGCTTCGCCCTGGTGGAGCGCCGGGTCGCCGAGCCGATCCTGCCGTTGAGCCTCTTCGCCAACCGCAACTTCGCGGTAATCTCCGTGATCGGCTTCCTGCTGGGCTTCGCGATGTTCGGCGCGATGAACTTCCTGCCGCTCTACCAGCAGACCGTGCAGGGCGCCTCCGCCACCAACAGCGGCCTGCTGCTGCTGCCGCTGATGTTCGGCATGCTCGTGGTGTCGATCGTGGTCGGCCGAGCGATCACCAGGACCGGCCGCTACCGGGCCTTCCCGATCGTCGGCGGGATCGTGATGACCGCCGGCATGGCGCTGCTGGCCATGCTCGACGTCGACACCGGCAAGCTGGAGTCCTCGCTCTACATGATCGTGCTCGGCGTCGGGATGGGCTTTCTGATGCAGACCTCGATGCTGATCGCGCAGAACAGCGTCGAGCAGAAGGACCTCGGTGCGGCGAGCGGTGCCGCCACCTTCTTCCGGTCGATCGGCGGCTCGTTCGGCATCTCGCTCTTCGGCGCGGTCTTCGCGAACCGGCTGGCCGACTCGGCCGCCGGGCCGATGATCGCCGGCGGTGGCGAGGGCGCCGGGGTCGACCCGGCGACGCTGCGGGCACTGCCGCCGGAACAGCAGCACGCGGTACTCGGCGGACTCGCCGACGCGATCGGGACGGTCTTCGTCTGGGCGGTGCCGTTCGCACTGGTCGTCGCGGTGCTGGCCTGGTTCGTCAAGGAGATCCCGCTGCGCGGCGGCCCGGCCGCCACGGAGGCGGCCGAGACGCCCGAGGAGCAGGCAGAGATCGCCCTGGCCCGACCACCCGTGCGCTGACCACCCGCACGCTGACCACCCGCACGGCGCCGCCTTCCACCTGGGGGCGGCGCCGTCGCGTACCCGACCAGAGCCGCCGGGCACACCCGCCCAGCCATCCCGCCACCGGCCCAGTCCTGCCGGGTGTCACCCGGCTCAGTCCTGCCGGGTGAGGCGTCGCCACATCCGGTCCAGCAGCCGGCCGAACCGGCGTTGCCGGGGTGCCACCGCGGTGCCGTCCCGGGTGAGCAGCAGCCGGGCGGTGTCCAGCGCGGCCGGCTCGGCGGACGGGGTGGCCAGCACCAGGTGGGCCAGCGACCGCAGCATGCTGACCGGCCGCCGCTGGGCCACCTCGACCGCGTCGCCGAGCCGCTCGGCGATCAGCCGGGCCACCTCGGCGCGCACCGACGGGTCCACCCAGGCGGCGGTGACCAGGGCGAACAGGGCCGCCTCGGTGATCCAGTCCTCCACACCCCAGACCAGGTCGAGGAGTACCCGGCGCCGGGTCGAGTCCGGCCACGGCTCGTCGGTGCGGTGGTGCAGCAGCCCGAGGCAGGCCCAGACCTGGACACAGCGCACCCAGAGCGTCGGGTCGTGCCGGCCCAGCGTGCGGCCCAGCTCGGTCTGCGGCGGGGCCGGCGGATGGACCAGCAGGCCGAGCAGGTCGTCGAGTTCGAGGGTGGCCAACCCGACCGCCGCGTCGTAGGCGGCCGGCGGGTGCGGCCAGGCGGGGTGCGCCAACTGCTGGATCCGGCGTACCGCCGCGTCGGCCGGCGGCGGCACGGCCGGTACGGCGGTGATCCCGGAGTACCGCCAGAGCTGGTGCCCGACCGGCCGGCGCGGCTCGCGGGGATCCGGTTCCGGGGTGGCGGCGACCGCGACGTCCAGGGCCGGGGCGGTGTGGTGCAGGGCCCGCATCGCACTCGGCGGCTCCAGCCCGGCCAGCGACAGCCGTACCCCGTCGGCCGGGTCGCCGGTGGCCAGCCGCTGCCGCACCGCCGTCGCCACCAGCTCGGTGGCCGGCGGCACCCGGCCCAGCCACGGCTGGCTCTGGCAGCACTCGGCGAGGTCGCTGTGCTCGTGCGAGTCGTCCGGATGGTCGCGCTGGAAGTCGGCCAGCGCGACCAGGTGGCCCAGGTCGCCGTCGCGGCGGTAACGCAGCCGGTGCCCGGTGTGCACCGCGCAGTCGAAGGAGGGGTCGCGGGCCAGTGCCCGGTCGATCCACTCCAGTGCCTCGTCGAGGCGGCCGTGGTCGGCGAGGGTGCCGGCGATGTCGGCGTACACCGAGAGGTCGTCGGGGTCGTGGTCGACGGCCCGGCGCAGCGCGGCGAGCGCCTCGCCGGTCCGTCCGGCGCTGCGGTAGGCGTAGCCGAGCCACACCTCGGAGAGCTTCGACGGCAGTTCCCGGGCGCCCTGACCGGCCCACTCGACGGCCTGGCCGACCGCGCCGACCCGGCGGGCCAGCGCGGACGCCGCGCCGAGCAGCAGGCCGTGCCGGGGATGCGCCGCCACCGCGTGCCGGGCCAGCCGCAGGTAGGGCCAGAGCGGTTCGCGGGCGGGCTCCGGCACCGGGTCGGGGATGCCGGCGCAGACCTGCATCAACACCCGGGCGATCCGGTCCGGGTCGAGATTGCCGGGGAGTTCGGGGGCGCTCACCCAGGGCACACCGGCCCAGTCAGCCGACGGGACGTGCCCGGTGGCGGCGGCCAGCAGTTCCAGCCCGTCGCCGGGGCGTCCGGCGGCGGCGAGCAGGTGCGCGCGGGCCACCACGGTACCGATGAACGGGTGCTGGTCGAGCGGGAAGAGGTCCACCCCGCCACCGGACCGGGCGGCGAGCTGGGCGAGCGCCTCGTGCACCTCGGGCATGGTCGGGGCGTACGCGATCGCCCCGGCCAGGTGCCCGGCGGCGTGCCGGAGATCTCCCTCGTCCAGCGCCAGCCGGGCCAGCGCGAGTTCCCCCTCGGCCGAGAGCCGGGGGTCGTCCGTTCCCTCGGGCACCGAGTCGACCCTTCACGTACGTGGAATTTCCCCTGGGTTGGGGAGCCTAGGGCATGGTGGCGGCGGGTGGTGATCTACTGCGCAAAGCTGCTCGTTAGATTGCTTAGACGCGTCCAATCGTGCAAAGCTGAGCACAGAACGCGCGGGAATCGCGCATGAGGAGGTCATCGTGGCGCAACCGGGAGCCGGCATGGCGGCGGACATCGCCGAGCAGCCGGAGGGCTTCGCGCGACTGCTGGAACCAGCCTCGACGGCGGCGATCGCGCAGGTGGCGACCGTGATCGCGGAACGCCGCCCGAAGCACGTCGTCTTCACAGCCCGGGGCACCTCGGACCACGCCGCGCTCTACGCCGCCTATCTGACCGAGATCCGACTCGGGCTGCCGGCCGGGCTCGCCTCGCCGAGCACCATCACCGTCTTCGGCGCCCGCCCAGACCTCTCCCAGGCCCTCGTCGTCGGGGTGAGCCAGAGCGGCGGGTCACCGGACCTCACCGAGGTGCTCCGGGTGGCCCGGTCCGCCGGCGCGCTCACCCTGGCGGTAACCAACGCCCCCGACTCGCCGCTGACCGGTGCCGCCGAACTCGCGATCGACGTGGCCGCCGGGCACGAGCGGGCGGTTGCCGCGACCAAGACGTACACCGCCGAACTGCTCGCCCTGCTGATGCTGGTCGAGGGGATCCGGGCCGGCGACGGCGCGATCCCCGCCGAGGAACGCGCCAGCCTGGCGGCACTGCCGGAGCTGGCCGCGCAGACCCTCGCCGGCCCGGCGCCGGAGCAGCTGGCCGCCCGCTACCGCTTCGCCGACCGGATGGTCACCACCGGCCGGGGCTACGCGTACCCGACCGCCCGGGAAGCCGCGCTCAAGCTGATGGAGACCTCCTACCTGCCGGCACTCGCCTTCTCCGGCGCCGACCTGCTGCACGGCCCGCTGGCGATGACCGACCCGGACGTACCCGTGCTGGCCGTCGTCGGCGGCGGTGCCGGCGGTGCCGCCATGCGGGAGGTGGTCGCCAAGGTCGGCGAGCGCGGCGCCGACCTGGTCGTGGTCGGGTCGGCCGAGGTCGCCGGGGCCGCCGCCCGGCTGGCGGTGCCGGAGGTGGACGAGCGGTACGCCCCGCTGCTGGACATCCTGCCGATGCAGCGGCTCGCCCTCGCCCTCGCACTGGCCCGCGGCGAGGACCCGGACGCCCCGCGCGGCCTGCACAAGGTGACCTCCACCCTGTAGCCCGCGCCGGCGTCTGCCTGTAAGGCGGGGGCCCTTCTACAACAGAATGCGATAACAAGGGGCCCTTCCTTGCACCCCGCCCCGGGCGTGGTCGTGGCAGGCTTGCCCGGTGTCCACGCTGCGCGATCTCGCCGAGGAGCACACCCGTCTGCGTCCGGTCGACATCGACCACCTGCACCGGGTGGCCGGCGACTGGCAACTCCTCTCCGACCTCTCCTTCGCCGACCTGCTGCTCTGGGTGCCGGTAAACGACACCGACGGCTTCGTCTGCGTCGCCCAGGTACGCCCGACCACCGCGCCGACCGCGTACCAGGACGACCAGGTGGGGCGGATCGTCGGCGGGCCCGAGGTGGCGCACCTGGCGATCGCGTACAGCCAGGGCCGGATCTGGCGGGAGGGCGACCCGGTCTGGTACGGCGACACCCCGGCCCGGCACGAGGCGATCCCGGTCCGGCTGCGCTCCAGCGACGGGGAGGCGGGCGAGGTGATCGCCGTGGTGGGGCGGGACACCAACCTCTCCACGGCGCGCACCCCGAGCCAGCTCGAACTGAACTATCTGACCACCGCCGACGACCTGGCCCAGATGCTCTCCGACGGGACGTTCCCGCCGGTACGCCACCCCGGCGAGACCACCACGGCACCCCGGGTCGGCGACGGGCTGGTCCGGCTGGACGCCAACGGCAAGGTCACCTACGCCAGCCCGAACGCGCAGTCGGCGTACCGGCGGCTCGGGTTCGCCTCGCACCTGGTCGGCGAGGACCTGGCGGCGCTGAACGGCCGACTGGCCGCCGACCCGCTGGAGGGCACCGAGGCGTCGAACCGGGTACTCGCCGCGCTGCGCGGTGAGGCACCGCCGCGCCGCGAGATCGAGGCCCGGGGCGCCACCGTGCTGACCCGGGCCCTGCCGCTGATGCCGGCCGGGGTGCCGATCGGCGCGCTGGTGCTGGTCCGGGACATGACCGAGGTACGCCGCCGGGATCGGGCCCTGATCACCAAGGACGCCACCATCCGGGAGATCCACCACCGGGTGAAGAACAACCTGCAGACCGTCGCCGCGCTGCTCCGGCTCCAGGCCCGCCGGGTCGGCATCCCGGCCGCCCGCGCCGCCCTCGAGGAGTCGGTACGCCGGGTCGCCTCGATCGCGCTCGTGCACGAGACCCTCTCGATGTCCAGCGACGAGGCGGTCGAGTTCGACGGCATCGTGGACCGGGTGGCGGTGGCCGCCGCCGAGGTCGCCGCGACCGAGGTCCCGGTCCGGGTACGCCGGCAGGGCAGCTTCGGGGTACTGCCGGCGGAGATCGCCACCTCGCTGGTGATCGTGGTGAACGAGCTGCTGCTCAACGCCGTCGAGCACGCCTTCCCGGAGCCGGCCGAGGGCGAGCCGGTGCCGCCGCCGGCCGAACCGGCCGAGGTGGTCGTCTCGGCGCACCGGTTCCGCAAGCAGCTGCACGTCACGGTCGCCGACAACGGCCGGGGCCTGCCGGCGGACTTCGACGCCGACCAGGGCAGCCGGCTCGGCCTCCAGATCGTCCGGGCCCTGGCCACCGGCGAACTGCGCGGCACCATCGAACTGCGCAACCGCGCGGACACCGGCACCGAGGCCCTGCTCGTGGTCCCACTGGCCCGCTGAGCCCCCGTCCCCTCCCCGCCCTCGCCCCGCCTTCCCCGTTGCGCCCTCGCTCGCTTGCTGCCGGGCAAGATCGTGCTCTTTCCCGGTAATCATGCTCTTTCCCGGTAAGAGTTCCCTCCGCCGGGACCGAGGCCACTCTTTCCCGGAACTAGTGCGATCTTGCCCAGCAGGGCGGGGCGGGGATCGGGGCGGCGGGTGGGTCAGGAGGGGTGGGTCAGGAGGGTGACGGTGAGGCCGGGGACTGTCCAGGTCCGGGTGGGGCGGAAGCGGGCGTGTAGCGGGGCCGCCCGGTTCTCGGGCAGGTGGGCGAGTGGATCGGAGTGTTCGCCCCGGACCAGCAGCCAGAGCCGATCCGTCGTGGCCAGACAGGGCTCGGGACGGGGGCACTCGGTGGCCCAGAAGTCGGCCCGGCGGGCCTGGCCGGAGACGAGGAGCACGTCCCGGGGGCGGTCGGTGCGCAGGTAGTAGGCGGTGGCGAGGTCGAGGAACGCCCAGCCGTCCCGGGGGGAGTAGACGATGCCGTCGCCCGGTCGTTGGTGTGCGGCGATGACGCGTACCGCCGCCGGGTAGTCGACCGGGGCGCTGCGCGGGGACTCGTGGGTGCGGCGCAGGGCGGCCTGCTCGGGTGCGCCGAGCAGCCCGGCGGCGAGCACGATCGCCAGCCCGGCGGACAGCCGGAGCGGGGCCAGGGCCGCGCCGGCCAGCACGGCGGCGAACGGCAGCACGAAGACCAGGTAACGGGGTACGAAGAGCGGCGTGACCCGCCCGGCGACGAAGAGCAGCAGCGCCGGCAGCAGTACGGTCAACCCGAGCAGTACGCCCAGGCGGCCCCGGGCGGCGACCCCGACGGCGGCCAGCCCGAACAGCAGCCCGCCGACCACTCCGGCCTGGACGATGCTGCCGGGCAGCCCGAGCAGGTCCCCGGCGCCGGGCCGGCCGACCCAGTCGAGCTGCCGGCCCTGCTGGCTGCGGCCGAGCACGGCGAGCGGCGCCAGCACCAGCACCGCAACGCCGACCGAGACCGCCCAGCGCGGCCGTACCCCGGCCCGTCGGTCGCCGAGGGCGGCGAACGCGTGCCCGGCGGCCAGGCTGAGCGCGAAGAGGTTGGCCAGGCCCACCCCGGCCAGCGCCGCCGCGTAGCCGGCCCAGCGCGGCCACGTCGCGGCTGGATGCGGCGATGAACGGCCCGGGGACCGGTCCAGTGCCCGGCACAGCAGCAGGGTGGCCAGCACCGCGAGCAGGGTGACCAGGGCGTACGGCCGGGCCTCCTGGCCGTACCGGGAGGTGCTCGGCAGCAGTGCGAAGAGCAGTCCGCCGAGCAGCCCGGCGCGGCGGCCGAAGAGCCGGGCGCCGAGTACGGCGGTCAGCGCGGCGGCACCTGCCATGGCCAGCGTAGACGGCAGCCGCAGTGCGACGACGGAGTCCCCGGCGACCGCGACCCAGCCGTGCATCAGCAGGTAGTAGGGGGCGCTCACCGCGTCGACGGTGCCGACCAGCCGGAGGAGGTCGCCGAACGGGCGGGTGGCGGCGCTCCAGGTCGCCAGCTCGTCGCGCCAGAGTGGGGCCCGGTCGAGCTGGACGGCGGTGCCGAGCAGGGTGGCCAGGCCGGGCCAGAGCCAGGTCGCCCGCTGGCGGAACGGGGCCGGCAGGACGATCCGCCGGGCCGGCAGGACGATCCGCCGGCCGGCGGCCAGGACGATTCGCCGAGTTGTGGCCGACGGGCCACCATTTGTCGCTTTCGTTCCAATGTCCGAAATCGTAGCGTGAAGCCCGCCACAGCGGGTCCGCCAGGCGGGATCGAAGGTCGCGGGTGGTGGTCCGGCCGGTACTGATGTGGCAGCATGACGGGTATGACCGCCGCAGTGCGCCGCTTCGCGAGGCCGGGATTCACCTCCCGCCGCCACGTGGACTACGGCCGCGTGCGCAGCGCGATCTGTCCGGCCCACTGACGCCGCCTGGACCTTTCCGTCCCGGGCGCCCAGCGCGCCGGCCCCTTCCGGCACCGTCGCTTCCGGCCCACTGTGGCCGAGGTCGTCGCGCTGCGCGTCCACCTGGTCACACGAAACTACGGAGGACGCCGCGATGGCGGTCAGTGACACCCCGGCCCGGCCCGCCACCACCACTGCACCCGCTGTCGGCAACGCACCAGCGGGCGGCAGCGCGGCATCCGGCGGCAGCGCGGCACCCGGCGGCGGCAGTGCTCGGGCGGCCCGACCGGCTCGTCGGCCGCGCGGCGAGGGGCAGTGGGCACTCGGGCACCGGGAGCCACTCAACCCCAACGAGCGGACCAAGAAGGACGACAACCCGCTCAACGTACGGGCCCGGATCGAGAACATCTACGCGCACCGGGGCTTCGCCTCGATCGACCCGCAGGACCTGCGCGGGCGATTCCGCTGGTGGGGGCTCTACACCCAGCGCAAGGCCGGCATCGACGGCGGGCGGACCGCCGTACTGGAGCCGCACGAGCTGGAAGACGAGTACTTCATGCTCCGGGTGCGGATCGACGGCGGCCAGCTCAGCCTGGAGCAGCTGCGCACGATCGCCGACATCTCGCAGACGTACGCCCGGGACACCGCCGACATCACCGACCGGCAGAACATCCAGCTGCACTGGATCCGGGTGGAGGACATGCCGGAGATCTGGCGCCGGCTGGATGCGGTCGGCCTGCAGACCACCGAGGCGTGCGGCGACTGCCCCCGGGTGGTGCTGGGCAGCCCGGTCGCCGGGATCGCCGAGGCGGAGGTGCTCGACCCCACCCCGGCGATCGACGAGATCGTCCGGCGCTACGTCGGCGACCCGCAGTACTCCAACCTGCCGCGCAAGTTCAAGTCGTCGATCTCCTGGCTGGTCGACACGCCGTACGAGGTGAACGACATCTCCTTCCTCGGCGTCGAGCACCCGGAGCACGGCCCCGGTTTCGACCTCTGGGTCGGTGGCGGGCTGAGCACCAACCCGATGCTGGCGCAGCGGCTCGGCGTCTGGGTGCCGCTTTCCGAGGTGCCGGACGTCTGGGCTGGCGTGGTCGGGATCTTCCGGGACTACGGCTACCGCCGGCTGCGGCACCGCGCCCGGCTCAAGTTCCTGGTCGCCGACTGGGGCGTGGCGAAGTTCCGCGAGGTGCTGGAGAAGGAATACCTGGGCCGGGGCCTGCTCGACGGGCCGGCGCCGGAGCTGCCGGCCAAGCCGATCGACCACATCGGGGTGCACCGGCAGCGGGACGGGCGGCACTACGTCGGGGCCGCCCCGGTGGTGGGCCGGATCTCCGGCAGCCAGCTCGCCGAGCTGGCCGACGCCGCCGCCGAGCACGGCAGCGGTCGGGTCAGCCTCACGCCGTACCAGAAACTGCTGGTCCTGGACGTGCCGGCCGAGCGGACCGACTCGCTGGTGACGGCGCTGCGCCGGATCGGCCTGGAGGCGTTCCCCTCGGTGTGGCGGCGGGACACCATGGCCTGCACCGGCCTCGAATACTGCAAGCTCGCCATCGTCGAGACCAAGGCCCGGGGCCAGGAACTGGTCGCCCGGCTGGAGGAGCGGCTCGCCGGGGCCGACCTCGGCGAAGGGCTGAGCATCCACCTGAACGGCTGCCCCAACGCCTGCGCCCGGACCCAGACCGCCGACATCGGCCTCAAGGGGCAGCTCGTGGTCGGGCCGGACGGGCGCCAGGTCGAGGGCTTCCAGGTGCACCTCGGCGGCGGCCTCGGGATGGCCCAGGGCCAGTCCGCCGGATTCGGCCGCAAGCTGCGCGGCCTGAAGACCACCGCCGCGGAGCTTCCCGAGTACGTCGAGCGGCTCACCCGCCGCTACCTGGACGGTCGCACCGAGGGCGAGAGCTTCGCGAACTGGGTCGTGCGAGTCGACGAGGAGGAACTGCGATGAGCGGTGAGACCCGAGCCGCACCGATGTACTGCCCGTACTGCGGCGAGGAGGACCTGCGGCCCAACGAGGCGTCGCACGGTGCCTGGGAGTGCCGGGCCTGTGCCCGGGTCTTCACGGTGAAGTTCACCGGCCTGCTCGCCCCCACCGCGTTCGAGTCGACAGTCCCCGCCGCGTTCGAAGGAGGGCAACCATGAGTCCGGTCGCCGCGGCCAACCTCGGGTTGGTCAAGCTCGGTCCCGTCGTGCCGGCCAGCCCGTCCCGTCGGGACCCGGAGGAGTTGCGGGCGGTGGCCGAGAAGGCCAACCGCGAACTGGAGGGCGCACCGGCCCGCGAGATCGTCCGCTGGGCGGCGGACGAGTTCGGCGACCGGTTCTGCCTGACCAGCTCGATGGCGGACGCCGTACTCGCGCACGTCGTCTCCCGGGTGGTGCCTGGGGTGGACGTGGTCTTCCTGGACACCGGACTGCACTTCCCGGAGACCCTGCGGGTACGCGACATCGTGGCCCGCACCCTGCCGGTGAACGTGCGTACCATCCGGGCCCGGCAGACCGTCGGCCAGCAGGACGGCGAGTACGGTCCCCGGCTCTTCTCCCGGGCGCCCGACGAGTGCTGCGCGCTGCGCAAGGTGGAGCCGCTGGAGCGGGCCCTGGCCGAGTACGACGCCTGGGCGGCCGGGCTGCGCCGGGACGAGTCGCCGACCCGGGCCAACACTCCGGTGGTCGGCTTCGACGCCCGGCGCGGCAAGGTCAAGGTGAACCCGATCGCGGCGTGGACCCAGGCCGAGGTGGACGCCTACATCTCCCGGTGGACGGTGCCGGTCAACGAGTTGTTCCGGCAGGGCTACACCTCGATCGGCTGCTGGCCGTGCACCCGCCGGACCAAGGCGGGCGAGGACGCCAGGGCCGGTCGCTGGGCCATGTTCGAGAAGACCGAGTGCGGCCTGCACGTGTGACCGACGAGGTCGGAGCCGGGGACGGTCGGCCGGCTCCGGTGCTGTTGGTGGCGCACGGCAGCGGCGATCCCCGGGCGGCCCGGGCCACCGAGGCGCTGACCCGGGCCGTGGCGGCGGCCCGGCCGGGGCTGCCGGTTCGGGCGAGCTATCTCGACCACGGCCCGCCCCGGCCCGGCGCCGTACTGGCCGAACTGGAGGCGGCCGGGCACCGGTCGGCCGTACTGGTGCCGTTGCTGCTGACCGCCGCGTACCACGGTCGGGTCGACATTCCCGGTGCGGTGGCGGCGGCCCGGGAGGCGGGGCTGCGCATTCCGGTGCGAAGTGCCGAGGTGCTCGGTCCGACGGCGGGGGTGGTCGATCCACGGCTGCTGGCCGGGCTGCTGCGCCGGCTCGCCGAGGCGGTCGGGGCGGCCACTCCGGCAGACGGCGGCGTCGACGGGCTGGTGTTGGCCGCGGCCGGCACCCGGGACGCTGCCGCGCGGGACACCGTCGTACGGGTGGCCGAGGCGCTCGGCCGGACGGCGGGCCTGCCGACCCGGGTCGGGTACGCCTCAGCGGCCCCGCCGACGGCCGGTGCGGCGGTCGGTGCGCTCCGGGCGGCCGGCGCCCGGCGGGTGGCGGTGGCCACCTACTTCCTGGCTCCCGGCCGGCTCTGCGAGACGGCTCTGGAGTCGGCCCGGGAGGCCGGCGCGGTGGCCCTGGCCGACCCGCTGGGCGATGCGCCGGAACTGGTTCGGCTGGTCCTCGGGCGGGTCGACGCGGCAGTCAGTGGTGACCCTCGGTAGTGATCGGCGCTGCGCTGCGGCCGGGCCGATCGGTGACACAGTGTGATGATCGGCGGCCACTCTGGGTAGTCGCTGTCGGGTCGGCGTCGCCGGCCCCCGCCGCCACGAGAGGCGGGCTCGGCGACGGTGGCCGGGCCCGGGTGGTGAATCGCGGTCGGAATCGCGACCGGCGGAGGGGAATTCGTCCCGGCCTAGCGGGCGACGAATTGATCAGCGGATTGTCGTCGATCCACTATCCATCGTCACGACGACAGCAGAACGCGTTCCGCGAACGACGGAACGTGTCAGGTCGCAACGAAGAACGCCCCGGGGAACGAGCCCCGGGGCGTTCTGTGCGTGGTGTGGTCGGTCAGGCAGAGTGAGCACGCAGGACCCGGAGGCCGCCACGGCGCTTGACGGCGCGCCGCTCTTCTTCGCTCATTCCGCCCCAGACGCCGGCGTCCTGACCGGATTCGAGCGCCCACTGGAGGCACTGATCGGTCACGGAGCAACGCCGGCAGACGGCCTTGGCCTGCTCGACCTGCAGGACGGCCGGACCGGACGTTCCGATCGGAAAGAACAGCTCCGGGTCTTCGTCGCGGCAGGCAGCATGGTGGCGCCAGTCCATGGCGGCAACACTCCTCAATCTGGGTGGGCGGCAGTGCTTCGTGCTTCGTGGATCTTTTCTATATGCGTCCGCGGTGCCGATCACGACGATCTGGAGCCCGTCGGTTCGGCAGCGCGAGAGCAGGCTTTGTGTTGTGGGACCCGCGGGGCGGCGGCCGTCGGACGAACGCGCCCACGCAATGTCCCGGTAACTCAAGTTCGCTTGTGAATACTTTCACGAACTCTCGCGATGTCAAGGGTAGCGCCCGGAAAAACTCTGGGCAGGTGAGACAGGTCACGGCCCATTTGTCCGGATCTCCGCCCTTGCCGGCACCCGGTGCGCCACAGCCGAGAATCAATATAGTACAGTCCGCCCGACATTGCTGGCATTTCCGGCACCGCCCTCGTGGCATGCTGTAGAGGTCCGCTACCGGGTGCTGTACCCCAGGCTCAGCAGATTACTCGCAGTGCAGCCGCCACGGAGGTGAAACGGACTTTGTTTCGCTCCCCAAGGTAGTCACCGTCCAGCTGGAACGCCTGCGGCTGCTCCGCGACCAGGGTGAACTCCTCCAGGTCGTGCAGGCGCAGGATCTGCCTGCCGCGCGGGTCGGGGCGGCGGGACAGGCTCTGGGTCACCATCCGGGTGGTGCTCGGCACCCGCAGCCGGCGCAGCGCCAGCACGTCCAGGCCCAGGTCGAACGAGGCGTCCGGGTTCGGATTGACCTCCCGGTCCCCGACGTACGTCCAGGGCGCGGTGTTCTGGATGATCACCGTGGCCAGCTCACCCTCGGTGATCTCGCCGGGTTGCTCCAGCCGGATCGCCGGGTGCCGCCGCTCCGCCCCGATCAGGAACTGGCTGACGATCGAGCGCAGGTAGAGGCTCGGGGTGGAGACCCGACCACGGTGGCGGGCCCGCTCCACCCGGTGGATCACCGCCGCGTCCATGCCCAGCCCGGCGCAGAAGGTGAAGTACCGGTCGTCGGCCAGGCCCAGCCCGATGGTGCGGACCCGCCCCACCCGCAGCGCCTCCAGGATCATGCTGGCCGCCTCCGGCCACTCGCGCGGCAGTCCCAGCGCCCGGGCGAAGACGTTCGTCGACCCGCCCGGTACGGCGGCGAGCGCCGGCAACTCCTCGGCCGGTGGCCGGTCGTCGGCGGCACTGTTCGAGGGACCGGCGGTCATCAGGCCGTTGACCACCTCGTTGACGGTGCCGTCCCCGCCCAGCGTCACCACCAGGTCGACATCCTGCCGGGCAGCCTCCCGGGCCAGCGCGACCGCGTGTCCGCGCCGCCGGGTGTACGCGACGGTCAGGTCCACCTCGCTGCGGAGCGCGCGGACGAGAACGTCCCGGCCCCGGCCCGTCGTGGTGGTGGCCTTGGGATTGACCACCAGGATGGCCCGCATGGGCGGCACTGTACCGCGAGCCGTCCGGTATCGTGGCGCCCGTGACGAGCGACCCCGAACCGGCACCCGGCCCGCTGCGCTGGGCGGTGTGGCTGCTGCGTGCCGAAGCGGTCGGGCTGGCCCTGCTGACGCTCTTCCTGGTCTACGAGCTGGTCACGGCAACCGCGACCGATCTGCTCTCCGCGCTCCTGGTCATCCTCTTCGCGGCGGGTGGCGCGGTGCTGCTCTGGGTGCTCGGCACCGCGCTCGACCGTCGCCGGCCGGCCGCGCGGGCTCCGGCGATCGTCCTGCAGCTCATGCTGCTGCCGGTCGGCTACTTCATGATCCTCGGCGGACTCGCCTGGCTGGGTGCACCGTTGATCGCGTTAGGGCTGGTCGTCGTCGGGCTGCTGATCAGCACGGCCACCAACCGCGCGCTCGGCTTCGACACCGAACGGGCCTGACCAGCGGAGAAGCGGGTTCGACGGCCGCGGGTTCGACGGCCGCGGGTCCGACGGGCGCGGGTTCGACGGGCGCGGGTTCAGACCGCGGCGGCGCGTCGGGTCAGCAGTGTGATGGTGGCCCGGTCGCCGGTCGCGGCGGCCGAGGCGGAGGTGGTCAGCGCGGTCAGCACCTTCCAGGCGAACGACGACTCCGAGGGCAGCCGCGCCCCCCGGGCGGTGGGCACCGAGACCTCGACGGTGAGCGCGTCGTCGGTGACGGCGAACCGGCAGTCCAGCTCGGCGTCCGGGGTCGCGACGGCCAGCAGCATGGCGCACGCCTCGTCGACGGCGATGCGCAGGTCCTCGATCTCGTCGAGGGCGAAGTGCAGGCGCGCGGCGAGGCCGGCGGTCGCTGTCCGCAGTACGCCGAGGAAGCCACCGTCGGCGGGCACGGTGAGCAGGACGACGTCGTCGCCGGTCGTCGGCGGTGTGCTCAGTGAAGTCACCAGGCCTGTCCCCCCGTCTCGGACTCTACCGGCCCGTCGCGCCGACGTGCCGACCGGACCGCTCCGGCCGGCACGTCGCCGAGACGAGATCCCGCCGGGCCAGGTGGCCGGGCGGGTGGCGGAACTCACGCCTGCTTGGTCTCCCAGAAGATCTTCGCGATCTCGTCGATCTTCTGCAACAGCTCGTCGGCCTTGGACGCGTCGGTGCTGGCCTTGGTGCCGCCACCACCACCGGCGAGCTTGGTGGCCTCGTTGAAGAGCTGGTGCAGTTGCGGGTACTTCTCGAAGTGCGGGGGCTTGAAGTAGTCGGTCCAGAGCACCCACAGGTGGTGCTTGACCAGCTCGGAGCGCTGCTCCTTGATGATCAGAGCCCGGGTGCGGAACTCGGGGTCGGTGTTCGCCGCGTACTTCTCGTCGATCGCTTTGATCGACTCAGCCTCGATCCGGGCCTGCGCCGGGTCGTATACGCCGCAGGGCAGGTCGCAGTGGGCATGCGCGACGATGCGTGGTGTAAAGATGCGTGGAAGCCGCATGGGACCCTCCAAGGCACGTCTGTGATGATCCAGGATGACAGTACTCCTGCGATATGTCCCCGAAGGGACGGAGGTGAAACTGGGTGTCCAGCGGCGCCTCCGCCCGACCGCCGGCGGCCGGTGGCCGGCCCGCTGCACCGGTCTTCGCCGTACTCGTGGTCGGGCCGTCGATGGTGCCGACCCTGCGGCACGGCGACGCGGTGCTGGTCCGGCGTGGAGGTCGCGCCGTCCGCGCCGGTGACGTGGTCGTCGGCGTCTTCCGCACCCGCCCGGACCTGTTGGTCGTCAAGCGCGCGGTACGCCAGCGCGACGGTGGCTGGGAACTGCACGGCGACAACCCGCTGGCCACCGACGACTCCCGGGTGCACGGGGTGGCCGACGTGCTCGGCCGGGTGGTGGCCCGCTACTGGCCCCGCCCGACGTGGTTCCACCGCCGGGCCGGATGACCCCCAGCGGGGCAACCGGATGACCCCTGCGGGGCAACAGCGCCGTCGGGACGCCACTATGCTCTGTAGTCCATACCCGGGTGATCCCCGCACAGCTGCCGGCGACCGCCGATCTCGCGTCCCACCGGCCGCTATCGAATTCGTTTCGCGATCCCGATCCCTGGAGTCACCATGTCATCCACCGCCGCCGTGGATCCGTCCGATCCCGCCTTCGAGCTGCACCGGGGCGGTAAGCTGGCGGTCGCCTCGACCGTACCGCTGGGCACGCGGGAGGACCTCTCCCTGGCGTACACCCCGGGGGTCGCCCGGGTCTGCGAGGCGATCGCCGCCGACCCCGCGCTGGTGGACGAGTACACCTGGGTCCCGCACACCGTCGCGGTGGTCACCGACGGCTCGGCGGTGCTGGGGCTGGGCAACATCGGGCCGCGCGCCGCGATGCCGGTGATGGAGGGCAAGGCGGTGCTCTTCAAGCAGTTCGGCGGGGTGGACGCGGTGCCAATCTGTCTGGACACCCAGGACGTCGACGAGATCGTCTCGGTGGTGACCGCGCTGGCGCCGTCGTTCGGCGGCATCAACCTGGAGGACATCAGCGCGCCCCGGTGCTTCGAGATCGAGCGCCGGCTGGACGAGGCGCTGCCGATCCCGGTCTTCCACGACGACCAGCACGGCACCGCGGTGGTGGTGCTCGCCGCGCTGCGCAACGCCGCGACGCTGCTCAGCCGCAAGCTCGGCGATCTGCGGGTGGTGGTCAGCGGCGCGGGCGCGGCCGGTGTCGCGGTGACGAAGATGCTGATCGCCGGCGGGGTCAGCCCGGACGAGCTGGTGGTCTGCGACTCTCGGGGCATCCTGCACGGCGGCCGGCCGGACCTGACCCCGGTCAAGGCGGAGCTGGCCGAGCTGACAAACGCCGCCGGCCGGGTCGGCGGGATCACCGAGGCGCTGCGCGACGCCGACGTGCTGGTCGGGGTCTCCGGTGGACAGATCCCGGAGGACGCGGTCGCCGGGATGGCGCCCGGCGGGGCCGTCTTCGCCCTGGCCAACCCGACGCCAGAGGTGCATCCCGAGGTGGCCGCCAGGTATGCCGCCGTGGTCGCCACCGGCCGCAGCGACTACCCCAACCAGATCAACAACGTGCTCGCCTTCCCGGGCATCTTCCGGGGCGCTCTGGCGGCCCGGGCGACCCGGATCACCGAGGGCATGAAGGTGGCGGCGGCGGACGCGATCGCGGCGGTCGCGGTCGAGGCGGCCTGGTCGGACGGTGCGCACCAGGCCGGTGTTGGGAACGGGCAGCTCCGGATCGACGCCATCGTGCCGTCCCCGCTCGACCCTCGGGTCGCCCCGGCGGTGGCCGAGGCGGTGTCCGAGGCGGCCCGCCGCGACGGCGTGGCCCGCGGCTGACCGCGCCGAACCCGCACGACCCGTGTCCGCCCTGCCCGACGGCGGCGGGCCGCGGGTTCGCGGCCCGCAGCGCGGTGGCCGGCGCCGGGCGGCGGTTCGGGGCCGGGTGTAACGTCTTGATCATGCGTGCCGCGTACGCCTCGAAGTTCGACGCCGACGATCCGCTCGCCGCGCTGGTCGTCGGGGAGCAGCCCGAGCCGGCCCATCCGGAGCCGGACTGGGTGACGGTGCAGGTGCGGGCCAGCTCGCTCAACCACCACGACCTGTGGTCGCTGCGCGGTGTCGGGCTGGCCGCCGACCGGCTCCCGATGATCCTCGGCTGCGACGCGGCGGGCGTCGACCCGGACGGCAACGAGGTCGTGCTCTATCCGGTGATCCCGGATCCCGGCGACCCCCGTGGCCTGTCGCTGCTCTCCGAACGGCATCCCGGCACGCTCGCCGAGCGGGTCGCGGTGCCCCGGGCCAACCTGGTGGCCAAGCCGGCCGAACTCTCCTTCGCCGACGCGGCCTGCCTGCCGACGGCCTGGCTGACCGCGTACCGGATGCTCACCACCCGTGGGCGGGTCGAGGCCGGGGAGTCGGTGCTGGTCCAGGGCGCGGGCGGCGGCGTGGCGACCGCCGCCGTGCTGCTCGCGGTGGCGCTCGGCAAGCGGGTGTACGCGACCAGCCGCGACCCGGGCAAGCGGGAGCGAATCGCCGCGCTGGGCGCCACGGCGGTGGAGCCGGGAGCCCGGTTGCCGGAGCGGGTCGACGTGGTGGTCGAGACGGTCGGCGCGGCTACCTTCGAGCACTCGCTGAAGTCGGCCGCCCCGGGTGCCCGGATCGTCGTCTCCGGTGCGACCGCCGGCTACGAGCCGCCGGTGAACCTCCGCCGGGTCTTCGCGATGCAGCTGGAGATCCTCGGCTCGTCCATGGGTACCCCGGCGGAGCTGGCCGAGCTGCTCGGACTCCTGGTGCGGCAGGGCATCCGGCCGGTGGTCGACGGGACGTACCCGTTCTCCGAGCCGGCTCCGGCGTTCGCCCGGCTGCTCTCCGGTGCCGCCTTCGGCAAGGTGGTGCTGGACCACACCGCGTAGCGTCCGGACCCTGGAGGCCACCGGGCCGTCAGGCCGGTGGTCACCGGGCAGACACGCCGTGAACACGCGCGGTGACAGTATCTGAAAATCCGGACGTTCCGCCCCGCTCCAAAACGGACAGCGAGGCAGGATAAGTTCTCCACAATGCACCGGAAAGTCGGGGTAAAGCCTGACTTCAGGAAAAATAAAGGTTCAATTTTCGGTCCCTTCCTTCGCGTCTCAATCCGCTTGGGGCCGGCGGGTACAGTCGTCCCGTTCCGCCCCTGGCGATCGAGGACGATCTGTACGGCGAAGGAGTCGGATCTTGATGAGTTTCTCTGTGGCGGGTCAGCACAATCGACAGACACCGCCATCCCGTCGTGCCCCCGGGCGCGGCTGGCGTACCCCGCGATCCCTGGTGGTGGGCTCGGTGACGCTGGGGATCATTCTCGCCGGGATTGGTGTGGCCGTCGCCGGAAGTGGCGACGGTTCGATGACCATCACCCGCGACGGGACCGTGCTGGACGGCCGCAAGATCGAAGGGTACGTGCACATCAAGGCCGACGACGTCACGATCAGAAATAGCACGATCAAGTACGGCGGTGCGCATGCCGTACGGATTTTCGACGGGTTCACCGGGGCGCTGGTCGAGAACACCAGGATCCAGTGCACGGAAGCAAGGACGAATGGCATCGTCTTCGGCAACTACACGGCCCGCAAGGTGCGGGTGATCGGTTGCAGGAACGGCTTCGTGCACTCGCCCGAGGCACCCGCCACGATCGTCATGTCGACCTGGAACGGCCAGCCGGTGGCCGCCGGGGACCTGCCGTCGGCCGGTAAGCCGACGCCCGCCCCCGACCCCGGCACCCCCACCCCGGGCGACTCGCCGGACGCCTCCGACTCCGCCGCCGCCGCGACCGTGACCAGGGCACCGACCAGCCGGGCGCCGTCGACATTCCCCGGCCCCGACAACACCGGCGTGCCGGCCAGCACCGCACTGCGCGCCTCCGGCTCGCTCAAGCTCACCCAGGACGGCCAGGTGGTCAGCGGCCTGAACATCACCGGCTGCGTCACCGTCACGGCGAAGAACGTCGTACTCCGCAAGTCCCGGATCACCTGCGGCGGGAACTACTCGATCCGCACCATCGACGCCGTCAACCTGGTGGTGGAAGACGTCGAGATCAACGGATTGGGAAAGAACTCGGCGGCGGTCTGCTGCGGCGAATACACACTGCGCCGGGTCGACATCAGCAACGTCATCGACGGCCCCCGGCTCGGCAGTGACGTGGTAGTCGAGGATTCCTGGATCCACCACCTGACGCGGGGGCCGGGATCGCACAACGACACGCTCCAGACCACCGGCGCCTCCAACATCGTGATCCGGGGCAACTCGCTGGAGGCGTACAACCCGGTGACCAAGGATCCGTTCAACGCCTGTCTGATGATCGGATCCACCACCGGACCGATCGTGTCGAATCTGCTCTTCGAGGGCAATTACTGCAACGGCGGAAACTATTCGATCGGCATACGGACCGACCTCAATGCCGCGAACATCCGGCTGAGTCGCAACGTCTTCGGACGCAACCACAGGTACGGCGTGATAGCCCGGCCCGACCAGGCCGGTATCCGCTGGGACCGGTCGACGAACCTCTACGCGGACAACCGGAAGCCGGTGGTGGGTTAGCTCCGCCCACCCCCACCCAGGGCGCGGTCGGTCAGGCCAGGACCGGCCGCGCCCGCCCGTCCCGGCGGAACTGCGGCGCCCGGCTTCCGCCGGCAGAACAGCCGCGCAAGGCCGCGTTCGCTACAACCGGTCGTCGAGGCTGGCCAGGCCGCCCCGGGTGGCCTGGTCCGGCAGCCGGCGCAGTGCCCGGTCGTCGCCGTACAGGGTCCAGCGGAGGAACTCGACGGTCGTGTCGGCCACCACGTCGAGGCCCTGCTCGTCGTCGCCGAGCAGCGCGCCACGGTGGTCGCCGTCCGGCAGCGTCATCATCGCCTTCGGCCAGGGAACCCGGTCGTACGCCGCCTTGCCCGCCTGGTACGAGACCACGTCGTCGCGCTCGCCGTGCACGAAGAGCTGCGGAGCCGGCGTACCCGTGAACCCGGTGCCGACGCCGAGCGCGGTGCCGGCGAGCACGATGCCGGCGTCCAGCCGGACGTCCCGGCCCACGGTGAAGAGCCCGATCGTGGTCACGCCCCCCGCCGAGTGCCCGGCGGCGGCCACCCGGTCGACGGCGAGCCGGCCACGCAGCGGGTCCCCGGCCGCCCGGTTCAGGGCCAGCACCCGGGTCAGCACGAACGACGCGTCGGCCGGCTGGTTGACCACGTCGAGGATCTGGAGTTCCGCGGCGCCCCGGCTGGTGTGCGGATAACGCGGAGCCACCACCACGAACCCGGCCGCCGCCCAGCGGGTCAGCAGGGCCCGGTAGTCCGACGGCCGGCCGGTCAGACCGTGGCTGAACAGCACCAGCGGGAACCGTCCGGCGGCGACCCGGGCGCCACGGTCCGGGGAGCCGCCCGCTGCCCCGGCGGCCGGATACCAGACGGTGACCGGCAGCCTGCGGTCACCGCCCCGGTGGTAGCTCAGCTCCCGTACCCCGACCGCGAAGCGGCGGCCCGGCGCGACACCGGCCAGGGCCGGACTGGTCGGGGCGGTGGCGCCCGGAGTCGGACGTTCCGGCGGCGCGGCCCGGTCGGCGGCCGGACGGTCCGACCCGGTGGAGCAGCCGGCCAGGCTCGCGGCCAGGATCGTCGTGGCGGTCGCTGCGGCGAGCGTGGCCCGGAGGGGACGTCGGAACATGACCCGATTCTGCCCCGCCCACCGACCGGCCGACCCGTTCCGCACCCACCGGTGCGGCTCGTTCACGGTGCGTGCAGGCGGTCGGCGAAGACGGTGATCCCGGGGGCGGCGGCGCCGGTGGGGAGGTCACGCCGCGCACGGGGGTCGCCGTAGAGCGTCCAGCGCAGGAACTCCGTCGTCGCGGTCAGCACCTGGGTGAAGCCGCGTCGGCCGGGGATCAGGTACTCGCCGTGCCCCTGGCCGCGTACGGTGAGGAACGCCTTGGGCCAGGGCACCCGGCGGAAGGCGTCCCGGCTCCGGGTCACCGGTACGACGCGGTCCGAGTCGCCGTGCACGAAGAGCAGCGGTGCCGCCGGCCCGCCGAAGCTGGCCCCGGGCATCCCGGCACCACCGAGCACGATGCCGCCGCGCAGCCACTCCGAATGCCCCGGGGCGAACAGGCCGGCCGTGGTGTAGCCACCGGCGGAGTGCCCCACCGCGCCGATCCGGTTCACCGCCAGATGCCCGGCGAACCGGTCCCCGTCGACCCGGTCGAGCCGGCGCAGATGCTGGACCACCCGCCAGGCGTCACCCGGTTGGCGGCGGATGTCGCCCCGGTCGAACCGGCGGGCCGCGCGCTTGGTGTGCGGATAGGCCGGCGCGGCGACGACGAAACCGGCGGCGGCCCACCGGGAGGTCAGCGGGGCGTGCAACTCGGGCAGACTGTGCAGGCCGTGGCTGAACAGCACGATCGGGAACCTCCCGGCCGCGACCGGGACGTCCCGGCGCGGCGTGGCTGCCGGGACGCGGCTGCCGTCGTCCCGGGTGCCGTCGTCCCTGGCCGGATACCAGACCGTGACCGGGAGCGGGCGGGCGGTGCCGCGACCGAGATCGAGCGTACGCACGCCGACCGCGTACGTCCGATTCGGGGCTGACCCGGGCGGTGCCGCGGGAGCCGGAGCGGCGACCACCCACCCGCCGACGGTGAGCGCGATCGGCAGCAGCAGGGCGAAGAGCCCCGCGACCAAGGGGTTCACGCGCACAGCGTCGACGCTAGATGGTGGAACGCCGTACGAGGCCAGCTTTCCGGCCCTCGTACGGCGCCCACCCGGACGGTTTGTCCCGCCGTCCGCCCCCGATTCGGGTTGCCAGGCAACCCGTCCCCCCGAAAGATCGTCTCAGCGTCCTGGCTCTGCCCCGATCGGCTCGGCCCCGATCGGCTCGGTTGGCGGCAGGGCGTCCGGGGGCTCCTCGTGCGAGAGCCGGGGCAGCCAGCCCAGCCACCTGGGCAGGTACCAGTTCCGCTCGCCGAGCAGCACCATCACCGCCGGCAGCAGCACCGCCCGGACCACCGTCGCGTCGATGAGTACCGCGACCGCCAGGCCGAAGCCGAGTTCCTTCATCGACACCAGGGTCCCGGTGGTGAAGAGGGCGAAGACCGCGACCATCACCACGGCCGCGCTGGTGATCACCCCGGCGGTACCCCGGATGCCCCGGGAGACCGCGAGCCTGCTCGGCCAGCCCCGGTCGTGCCCCTCCCGGATCCGGCTCAGCACGAAGACGTGGTAGTCCATCGACAACCCGAAGAGGATCACGAAGAGGAACAGCGGCACCCAGTTGGTGATCGACCCGACCGACTCGAAGCCCAGCAGCGCCTCGCCCCAGCCGTGCTGAAAAACCAGCACCAGCAGCCCGTACGCGGCGGCCACCGAGAGCAGGTTCAGCACGATCGCGGTCGCCGCCACCACCACGGAGCGGAACGAGACGAGCATCAGCAGGAACGCCAGCCCCAGCACGAAGCCGAAGACCAGTGGCACGCTGCGGGCCAGCGCCGCATTGAAGTCGACCGAGTCGGCGGCCTGGCCGGTCACCAGTACCTCCGCACCGTCGACGCCCTGCACGGTCCGTGGCACGACCTGTTCGCGCAGGGTGCGTACCGCCTGCTCGGAGGCGGCGTCGACACCGGAGCCGGCGAGTCCCACCTTGACCACCGCGACCGTCCGGTCCGGGTTGACCTCGACCGAGACCGGCTCGTGCAACTGCCCGGTGGCCAGCGCCCGGGTCTTCAGCTCGGCGATCGCGGCGGTAAGCGCCGGGGTCGTCACGTCGTCCGCCCGGATCGCCAGCACCGCCGGCTCGGCGCCGCCGGGAAAGGCGGCCTTGACATGCACGAAGGCGCTCAGCGCCGGGGCCGATTTCCGCAACGCGGTGACATCCTCCTCGGCGGTCCGCATGCCGAGCAGCGGCACCGCCAGGACCAGCAGGGCGGCGGCGGCCAGCGTGGCGGAGACCCCGGGCCGGCGCAGCACCACCCGCATTGTCGCCCGCCAGAACCGGCCGCTCGACTGGCGGCGGTAGATCCCGGGTACCCGACCGAGGTCGATCCGGTCGCCGAGCTTGCTCAGCACCGCCGGCAGTACGGTCAGCGACCCGACGCCGGCGGTCGCGACCACCAGGATGGTGCCGGTGGCCATACTGACGAACGTGGCGTCCTGGGTCAGGAACATCCCGGACATCGCGATGATCACGGTGAGCGCCGAGATCAGCACCGACCGGCCGGAGGTGGCGGCGGCGATCGCCAGCGCCCGCTCGGCGCTGGCGCCCCGGGCCCGCTCCTCCCGCTCCCGGCGCAGGTAGAAGAGGCAGTAGTCGACCCCGACCGCGAGCCCCATCAACAGCATCAGGTGCATCGTGGTGTCGACCGCCGGGGCGATCCGGCTGACCACCGCGAGCAGCCCGAGCGAACCGAGGAACGCGGTCAGGGCCAACCCCATCGGCAGTACGGCGGCGAGCAGCGCCCCGAACGCGATGACCAGGATGCCGAGCGTCACCGGAATGGAGAGCATCGACAGCCGGTGCATGTCGGCGTCCAAGGTCCGGCCGATCGCCTCGCCGATGCTGGCCCCGCCGGTCTGCGCCACGTACAGCTCGGGATGTGCGCGCTGCACGGCGGCGACCGCGTCGCGTACCGGCCCGACCCGGTCGGCGGCATCCTCGGCCGGCCCGGTCAGATCGAATGTGACGAGTACGGCGTGCCGGTCGGCGGAGACCGCGTCGGAGCGTACGTCCAGCACCCGGCCGGTGCGCTCGACGGCGGCGGTGGTATCGGCGACGGCGGCCCGGAAGGCGGGATCGTCCGCGACCAGGGTGTCGCTCTGCACCAGTACCATCTCGGCGGCCCGGTCCGGGAAGCCGGCGGCGGCGATGATCTCGTCCGCCCGGCGGGAGTCGCCGTGCCCCGACTCGCTGCTCTGCACCTCGACCGTCCCGACGACGGCGCTGAGCGCGGTCGCCGCGACCACGAACAACAGCCAGCCGAGTACGGCCGCACGTCGGTGCCGGGCGCTCCAGCCGGCGATCCGCCCGGCCAGGTTGCTCTGTCGGGAGCCCGCGGCGGCCAGGCTGCTCCGGCGGGAGGGGGCAGGGCTGCCCTCGGGGGAGGGCGCGGTGCCGGTGCCGGTCGGCGGCAGAGTCGTCGGCGTCGTCATGCCCCGACGCTATGAGCCGGAGCGAGCGGGATCGATCCGGCGGGCACCCTGGTCAGGGGTAGGGAATACGGAACGACGCCGGTAGGGCAGGCCCGACCATGTGCGGCGGTTCGCTATCGTGCTCGACATGGTTGATCAGCACCCTGACCCGAGCGGCAACACCGAGGCGTTCCGGGCGTTCGCCCAGTCCCCGGAGGCAGCCGCCGCCGAACCGCCGTCCCGACTGCCGCTCATCATCGGGATCGCGCTCGCCGTCGTCGTGGTGGTCGCACTGGTCGGCTGGCTCGCCCTCGGCTGACAGGCTCCATATCGGTGCGCGGTCACGCCTCCGTGCCGTCGCCGGTGTTCGGCGCCCGCCGCAGCAGGCAGATCCGGCTGCCGTCCGGGACGGGGATCGCGTGCACCGGACGGTATCCGAGGCTTCGGTAGAACTCCCGGGCGACGGTCGTGGCCGCGTCCGCGTACGTCGTGATCCCGGCCCGGTCGAGCTTGGCCAGGTGCTGCCGCACCAGTCGCCGACCCCGGCCGTCCTTCCGGAAGCCGGACGCCACCGCGACGAACGCCAACTGTTCGTGCCCCTCACCGGGCCGGTTTCCGTCGAGCAGCTTGTCCAGCAGCATGAACCGGGACAGGTTGCCGCCCGCGACGTCGGCCAGCCGCGACCAGTAGTCAAGCGGTGGCGGCATGGGGCGGTAGCGGTCGAACCAGACGGTCGCGGCGGTGCCGTCGGCGAGCATGCCGACCGTGCCGTAGAACGTGGCGTGTTCGATGTGGATCCGGGCGACCTCGCCGAGGATCATCCGTCGTTGGAGCCGGTTCGGAACCAGCCAGGCGGCCTGGTCGAACTCGCACCACGCCTCGGCGACCAGCCGGGCGACCCGGCGGACGTCGTCGTCCGACTCGACCGGCACGATCCTCGGTAGCTGACGCATCGGGCTCCTCCTCGACTTAGGACACATGGGCGACGAGCACTGCGGTAGTCGGGCGGCGTGAATCGACAGATGGACGTTCTGGTGGGGCGTACGCCTGTGGGACGTACGCCCCACCATTCACCTACCGGCACGGAGCCCTCGTCACGTGACGGCAGGGAGCCGATCGGTGGGTACCGGCGGCGAGGCTGAGGCGCTGACGGAGGGTTTCTGTCGGCGCGACCTTGGACGACAATGCGAAGCGTGCAGATCACTGGCCGTGACAGCCACTCATGGAGGAATATGAGCCGCCCGGCTATACCTGGATGTATGTCGATCACTTAGGGAAGGGGCATAGTGGAAGCGCGAGAGTCCGACACCACTCCGAGCCAGGAGGTGTTACCAGACCGGTGACACCTGCGGTGCCCGCGATGTTCCCCCACTTCACGGGCGTACTTCAGTGATCAGGGCGCCGGTGGAGATGCTCGACCGGGCCGAGATCAGACGTGCGCTCCGCTCCGGTGACTGGTCGACCGTGCTTCAGGTCCTCGTCCGAGAGACGGGAGCATCGCAGACCGATATCGCGGTAGCGGTCGGCATCTCGCAGCCGCACGTATCGCGGCTGTTGAACGGCCAGAGCAAGGAGCCGGGCATCCGTACAGTGCGGGCATTATGCGACGGCTTGGGCATACCGAGGCCGCTCGCCGGCTTGCTTGATGACCAGGAGGACGACACGAACCGCCGCCAGTTTCTAGCGGGCACCGCAGGTGCTTCGGGGATCGCGCTCGTCGGCACCGTCGCGGGTGCCGTTCCCGTCGAATCTCAAGACGAGGAACGGTTACTGACGATTCCGTCTGCCACGTACCGCCGGCTCGAACAGCGGCTTCCCTCGCGGAGCCTGATCGCGCCGGTCAGCGCACACCTTGCGCTGATCCGCCAACTTGCCGCGCGTAATGGGCACTCGCCAGCACATGTCCGCCGGTTGTTCGCAGTACTCAGCGAAACTGCCGGGCTCGCGGCGTGGCTGTACGTGGACGTGGAGGATCGGGCGAACGCCCGACGCCACTACCAACTCGCTACACGGGCGGCCGAGCGCTCAGGGCACCCGCTGCTACCGGCGTACATGCAGGCGAGTATGGGGCAGTTCGCCGCCAACTGTGGAGATGCGGCGCAGAGCGTACGACTGGTCGCGAGCGCGCGGCACCGACTCCCCAGGTCGGCGCCGGTTATCGCCGGCATCTGGATGGACGCGATCGAGGCGATTGCCTTGGCACAGGTCAGGGACCGGAACGCACTCAACAAGTTGGACAACGCCGAGACCCGACTTGCCCGCGCAGCTACCGACGAACCCGTGTGGCCGTGGATCTTCCGCTTCGACGAGCGGAAGCTGGCCGGATTTCGGGCGCAGGCCGCCGGATCTCTGGGGCAAGTGGATGTCGCCGAGAAGGCGCTGCGCATCGCAAGTGACCCCGCTCAGGCGCCAAAACCGCGCGCGGTGATGGATCTGCTGCGAGCCGACGTGCTTGTTCAGTCGGGCAACCTGGACGAGGCGTGCCGGGTTGCCGCCGAGGCGTTCGACGTGGGGAAGACCTACGACTCGGAGCGCGTCACGCGTGCCGTAGCAGACTTCCGGAACAGGCTTGGCAAACGCTCGGGTCAGGCAGGGGCCGCCCTTGACGAACGCTTGTACTCCAACTATCGGGAGGACCTTTGACGCGAGTAGCCGTAAGTGGTCATCGAGGACTGTCCCCTCATGTCGCGGAGCTGGTGGCCGACGGGATCAACGGCTTGTTGACCCAGCTCGGGTCTGGCGGTCCACCGTTGATCGGGGTGTCCTGCCTGGCCGACGGCGCGGACCAGATATTCGCCCGTGCCGTGTTGAACAGAGGTGGAAGCCTCGAAGCGGTGGTGCCTGCCGACGAGTACCGCGACGGCCTTCCCGAGAACGCACGGGCCGAGTATGACGAACTGTTCGCTCGCGCGGTTGTCGTACACAGATGTGTGCATCGAGAATCGACGGCCGAGGCTCACATGGACGCGAGCCGAGTCATGGTGGACGGTGCCGATCATCTCATCGCGGTGTGGGATGGCGAACCGGCCCGTGCGTACGGCGGAACCGCAGACGTCGTGCAGTATGCGCGAGAAGAGGGCGTTCCTGTCTCCGTGGTCTGGCCGGCCGGTGCCCACCGTGACTGAAGAAGCCGCCTCACTCGAACCCGAGCCGGGCACCGACGCGTACGTCACCGAAGCCGTCCGTCGACAACTGGTCCGCGATGACATCCGGCGGAAACTCGCCGACGCCGACCGGCACTGGACCCCGCAGCGACGGCAGGAACTCCGCGAACGGCTCGGCCTCACCGATCCCCGCGCTGCCTGACCTCACGTCGTCAGAGATCGTCCTCGTCGTCGAGTCGGGCCAGCCAGGTGGCGAACCGCTCGACCGGCGTCTCGAACTCCGGGTTCAGGTCGACGAAGTCGCGCAGCCGGGCGCCCAGCCACTCCAGGGTGACCGTCTCGGTGCCCCGGCGCTCGACGAGTTCCTCGATGCCTCGGTCGGTGAAGTACACGGCGTCCTCTCTCGACGGCACGAAAAGGAAGGGCCCCTTCATATCGCTTTCTGTATATGAAGGGGCCCTTCCTAACAACACATCAGGGGCGGGGCAGCGCCGCCTCGATCAGCGCGGACTGCTCGGCGTCGTGCATCTTCGCCGAGCCGACCGCCGGGGCCGCCGCCGCCGGGCGGGAGATCCGGCGCAGGCGTACGCCTTCCAGATGCTCCAGCAGGTTGAGCGCGACGAACGACCAGGCGCCCTGGTTGGCCGGCTCCTCCTGGACCCAGGCGAAGTCCTCGGCGTTCGGGTACTGCGCCAGCGCGGCCCGGACCTCGTCGACCGGCAGCGGGTAGAGCTGCTCCATCCGGACGATCGCCGTGTCGGTGATCTTCCGTTCGGTGCGGGCCTGGAGCAGGTCATAGTAGACCTTGCCGGAGCAGAGCAGCACCCGCTTGACCGCTTCGGGCGCCACGTCGGAGCTGTCGGCGATCACCGGCTGGAAGCCGCCGGTGGTGAAGTCCTGCACGCTGGAGACGCAGAGCTTGTGCCGGAGCAGGGACTTCGGGGTGAAGACGACCAGCGGCTTGCGCTTCGCCGAGAGCGCCTGCCGGCGGAGCAGGTGGAAGTAGTTCGCCGGGGTGCTCGGGATGGCGATCCGCATGTTGTCCTCGGCGCAGAGCTGGAGGAACCGCTCCGGCCGGCCGGAGGTGTGGTCCGGGCCCTGGCCCTCGTGCCCGTGCGGGAGCAGCAGGGTCAGTGCCGACTGCTGGGCCCACTTCACCTCGCCGGACGAGATGAACTCGTCGACAACCGTCTGCGCGCCGTTGGCGAAGTCGCCGAACTGTGCCTCCCAGAGCACAAGCGCCTCGGGGTTCTCCACCGAGTAGCCGTACTCGAAGCCCATCGCCGCGTACTCGCTGAGCAGTGAGTCGTGCACGAAGAACCGGGCCCGGTCGCCCGCCAGGGTGCCCAGCGGGGTGTGCTCGACGCCGGTGCGGGAGTCGACGATGACGGCGTGCCGCTGCACGAAGGTGCCGCGCCGGGAGTCCTGGCCGGCGAGCCGGACCGTGACGCCGTCCTGGAGCAGGGTGCCGAAGGCGAGGATCTCGCCGAAGCCCCAGTCGACGTTGCCGGCCTCGGCCATCTTGGCGCGCCGGTCCAGCAGTTGCTGGATCCGCTTGTGCGGGGTGAAGCCGTCGGGCAGCGAGGTGTGTGCCGTACCGACGGCGCGGAGCGCCTCGACGGTGCTGGCGGTCTGCACCTGCGGCTCGGGTTCGGCCTGCCGGCGGGGCCGGGCGGCCTGCCGGGCCGACGATGCGGCGTCCCGGGTGGCCTTGAAGACCCGCTCCAGCTGGGCCTGGAAGTCGCGCAGCAGCTCCTCCGCGTCCTCCAGGGTGATGTCGCCGCGCCCGATCAGCTCCTCGGTGTAGAGCTTCCGGACGGACCGCTTCGAGTCAATGATCTTGTACATCAACGGGTTGGACATCGCCGGGTCGTCGCCCTCGTTGTGCCCGCGCCGCCGGTAGCAGACCATGTCGATCACGACGTCCTTGTTGAACGCCTGGCGGTATTCGAAGGCCAGCCGGGCCACCCGGACCACGGCCTCCGGGTCGTCACCGTTGACGTGGAAGATCGGCGCCTGGATCATCCGGGCCACGTCGGTGCTGTAGAGGCTGGACCGCGAGTATTCCGGCGCGGTGGTGAAGCCGACCTGGTTGTTCACCACCACGTGCACGGTGCCGCCGGTGCGGTAGCCGCGCAGCTGCGACAGGTTGAGCGTCTCGGCGACCACGCCCTGTCCGGCGAAGGCGGCGTCGCCGTGCACCGCCACCGGCAGCACGGTGTAGCCCTCCAGCTTGAGGTCGATCCGGTCCTGCTTGGCCCGGACGATCCCCTCGAGCACCGGGTCGACCGCCTCCAGGTGCGACGGGTTCGCGGTCACCGACACCTTGATCGAGTGCTCGCCGTCCGGCGTGGTGAACTTGCCGGCCTGGCCGAGGTGGTATTTCACGTCGCCGGAGCCCTGCGTCGAGCGCGGGTCGAGGTGCCCCTCGAACTCCGAGAAGATCTTCTCGTACGGCTTGCCGACGATGTTGGCCAGCACGTTCAACCGGCCCCGGTGGGCCATCCCGATGACGACCTCGTCGAGGTCGTGCTCGGCGGCCGACTCCAGCACCTCGCCGAGCAGCGGGATCAGCGACTCGCCGCCCTCCAGCGAGAAGCGCTTCTGGCCGACGTACTTGGTCTGCAGGAAGGTCTCGAACGCCTCGGCCGCGTTGAGCCGGTTGAGGACGTGCTTCTGCTCGTCCGGCGCCGGCTTGGTGTACTTGCGCTCGATCCGCTCCTGGATCCAGCGCCGCTCCTCCGGGTCCTGGATGTGCATGTACTCGATGCCGACCCGGCGGCAGTAGGAGTCCCGGAGTACCCCGAGGACCTCGCGGAGCTTCATCTTCTGCTTGCCGGCGAAGCCGCCGACCGGGAAGGTCCGGTCCAGGTCCCAGAGCGTCAGGCCGTGCTGGAGTACGTCCAGGTCCGGGTGCTTGCGGATCTTGAACTCCAGCGGATCGGTGTCCGCCATCAGGTGTCCACGGACCCGGTACGCGTGGATGATCTCGATCACCCGGGCGGTCTTGTTGATCTGCCCCTCGGAGCTGACCGCCACGTCCCGCATCCAGCGCACCGGCTCGTAGGGGATGCGCAGCGAGGTGAAGATCTCGTCGTAGAAGCCGTGCTCGCCGAGGACCAGCTCGTGCACGGTCTTGAGGAACTCGCCGGACTGCGCGCCCTGGATGATCCGGTGGTCGTACGTGCTGGTCAGCGTGATGATCTTGCTGACCGCCAGCTCGGCGAGGGTCTCCTCGGACATCCCCTGGTACGGCGCCGGGTACTCCATCGCGCCGACCCCGATGATGGCGCCCTGGCCGACCATCAGCCTCGGCTGGGAGTGCACGGTGCCGATCCCGCCCGGGTTGGTGAGCGAGATCGTCGTACCGCCGTAGTCCTCCATGGTCAGCTCGTTGCGGCGGGCCCGCCGGACGATGTCCTCGTACGCCTGCCAGAACTGCCGGAAGTCCATCTGCTCGCTGGCCTTGATCGACGGCACGACCAGGGTGCGCGAGCCGTCCGGCTTGGCCAGGTCGATCGCGATGCCCAGGTTGACGTGCTCCGGCTTGACCAGCGCCGGCTTGCCGTCGACCTCGCCGAAGGAGTTGTTCATCTCCGGGTGCTCGGCGAGCGCCCTGATCAGGGCCCAGCCGATCAGGTGGGTGAAGCTCACCTTGCCGCCCCGGCCCCGGGCGAGGTGGTTGTTGATGACGATCCGGTTGTCCACCAGCAGCTTGGCCGGTACCGCGCGGACGCTTGTCGCGGTCGGCACCGCCAGCGAGGCGTCCATGTTCTGCACGATCCGCGCCGCCACGCCGCGCAGCGGGGTGGTCTGCGGGCCGGCGGGCTGGGCCGCACCGCCCTTGCCGGCGGTCGGCGCGGCGGCCTTCGCCGCCGGGGCCGGCTTCGCCGGGGCGGCCTTCGGTGCGCCCGCGGCCGGCTTCGGCGCGGCGGTGGCCTTGCCGTCCGGGGCCTGGGCACCGCGCCTGGCCGGCCCGGTCTCGGTCTTCGCGGCGGTACGCGGGGTCGCGGCGGGCTTTCCGGTGGCCTTCTCGACGGTGGTGGCGGCGCCCCCGGACCTACCGTCGCCGGTCGCCGTCGCCGTCTTGTCGGCGGTTGCCGTGGTGTCGCCGGCCGCCGTCTTGTCGCGGGTGGCCGTCTTGTCGCGGGTGGCCGTCGTCGTGTCGCCGGTCACGGTGGTGTCGCTTGTCACCTTCGCCTCACCGGCCCCGCCGCCGTCCGGGGTGGGCTGCCCGCCGGGGCGGTAGTCGGCGAAGAAGTCGTGCCAGGCGGGATCGACGCTGGCGGGGTCGGCGAGGTACCGCTGGTACATTTCCTCGACGATCCACTCGTTGGGGCCGAACCCCGCCAGTGGATTTTCCTGCGAAGTCTGCTGGGTCGACACGGCCGGTAATCGCCTCTTTCACGCGGGGTGTGTGTCACGCGGTCTCCTGCCCACCTGGGCCGGGGGGCTGGCGTCGAAAGACGGGTTCAAGGCTACGCCGTGCGGTAACCGACAGCATTGTCGCATCGGGCCCGTGTCGTGTTTCACAGGTTTTGCGAGTTGTCGGCCTTTCGGTAACGCCGAGATGACCGGGCCACGAACGCCGAACCCGGCCGGGCGTAGGCCCGGCCGGGTTCACCCGTCGACTCGACGATCCTCGTCGCGGCGGTGGAGGCTCCGTGTCGCAGCGGTCAGGAGACCCTGGCCGCAGCGGTCAGGAGACGTCCCGCTTGCGCATGATCAACGTACCGATCGTACCGGTCACCAGGGCGTACGCGACCATGACGGCCGCACCCGCCCAGCGGGGCGGGCTGCCCGGCAGGTCGGTGCCGGTCGCCATCAACTGGGAGGCGAGCGACGGGACGATCAACTGGAGGTTGTTGATCCAGTCGCCGAACCGGTCGGCCAGGATCGACAGCACGATGATCGCCCCGATGTAGCCGGCGAGATAGACCAGCAGCGCGGTGACGGTGGCACCGATCTGGCTGCGGATCAGCACCCCGAACCCGATCCCGAAGATCGCCCAGAGCAGGTACGCCAGCCCGTTCAACCCGATCGCCTGCCAGATCGCACCCTCGCCGAGCTGGCTGGCCACGTCCAGGCTGCTCAGGATCAGTGGCGTGAAGATCAGGTTCAGTGCGGTGGTGACCACCCAGAAGATCAACCCGAGGATCCCGGCGGCGACCAGCTTCGCCACCACCACGGCGGTGCGGTGCGGCGTGGTCAGGAAGGTGGTCGTCGCGGTCTGGTGGAAGAACTCGTTGGTCACCACGATCACGCCCAGCAGCATCACGATCAGCACGCCGAAGAACTGGCCGTTGGTGTAGAGGTTCGCCGCGACGTTGACGTGCTCCCCGGCCGCCTGGAACTGCGCGTTCTGCTCCGACTCCGGCACGCCGACGCTGGCCGGGTCGAGCAGGGCCTGGGACTGGAAATAGTTGATCAGCAGGGTGAGCCCCCAGAGGGGCAGCGTGATGAGCCCGAAGATCCACCAGGTGTTGGTGGTGCGGATCTTCAACAGCTCGGACCGGACCAGGTTCATCGGATCCCCGCCTTTCCGGCCGTCAGCTCCAGGAAGACCCCTTCGAGGTCAGGGCGCTCCGTGGTCAGCTCGTGCAGCTCGACCTTCGCCGCCAGCGCCGCCCGGCCGACCGACGGGGCGTCCGCCCCCTCGATCAGCAGTACGCCGTCCTCGCCCCGGGTCACCTGGGCACCGTTACCGGTCAGCGCGGCGACCAGCTCGTCACCCTGCGGGGTCCGCACCCGGACCCGGCCCGTCTGGGCCATCGAGCCGATCACGTCCTCGACCCGACCCTGCCGGACCAGCTTGCCGGCCGCGATGATCACCACGTCGTCGGCGAGCAGCTGCATCTCGGAGAGCAGGTGGCTGGAGACCAGCACCGTACGTCCCTCGGCGGCGAGCCCCTTGAGGAAGCCGCGCATCCACCGGATGCCCTCCGGGTCGAGCCCGTTCGCCGGCTCGTCCAGGATCAGCACCCGAGGGTCGCCGAGCATCGCCGCGGCGATGCCGAGCCGCTGCTTCATGCCGAGCGAGTAGCCCTTGAACTTCCGCTTGGCCGCCGGGGTGAGCCCGACCAGCGCCAGCGCCTCGTCGGCGCGCTGCTTCGGCAGCCCGGCCGCCGCACAGGTCACCCGCAGGTGGTTGATCCCGGTCCGGCCCTTGTGCGCGCTCGACGCCTCCAACACCGCCCCGACGTGCCGCAGCGGCTGCGGCAGGTCGGCGTAGCGGGCGCCGCCGATCGTCGCGCTGCCCGCCGTCGGAGTGACGAGGTTGAGCAGCATCCGCAACGTGGTCGTCTTGCCGGCACCGTTGGGGCCCAGGAAGCCGGTGACCCGGCCGGGCTCGACGGTGAACGACAGGTCGTCGACCGCCCGGACATTGCGATAGACCTTCGTGAGACCGGAGACCACTATCTGGCCACTCCCGGCCGTTGGGCCTGTTCGCCCGTCGGACATCTCTCTCCCCTCCGTGTGGCGCTGCCGTGCCGCTTACGCCGTCACCCAGCGTCGACATTGTGGGCTGCGCGGTCAACCGGGATCATTGCCGAACCCGTCGTCATACCTGGGCAGGAGCCCGTCCTCCTACAGCACGAGCCGCGCGGCATTTGGGGAGGAGGGGCGAATGTACCAGCTCCACCGGGCCGCCCGGGGGACAACACGGCAGGCCGGCCGGGCGGGTCGGCGGCACCACATCCCGTTCACCGGATCGACACGCCACCGGTCGACGGCCGACACGTGCCGGGCAGCCCGGGGGCCTACACAGAGACCATGGCCGTTCTGCTCACCGCCCCGGCACAAACCAGGACCAGCGGATACACCCTGCTGATCGCGGACAGCGCGTCACAGGTCGCCGCCGCACAGCGCCTCCGGCACAGCGTCTTCGTCGACGAGTTCGGCGCCGATCTGCGTACCCCGGTGACCGGGCTCGACGTCGACGAGTTCGACCCGTACTGCGAGCACCTGGTCGTCCGGGAGGACGCCTCGGGTGCGGTGGTCGGCACGTACCGGATGTTGCCACCGGACCGGGCCGCCCAGGCCGGCCGGCGGTACGCCGAGGGCGAGTTCGACCTCTCCCCGCTCGCACCGCTGCGCGACGAACTGGTCGAGATCGGCCGGTCCTGCGTCGACCCGGCGCACCGCACCGGCGCGGTGATCAACCTGATGTGGGCGGGGATCGCCCGCTACCTGCAACTACGCGGCCTGCGCTGGCTCGGCGGCTGCACCTCGGTGCCGCTGGACGACGGCGGGGCGACGGCGGTCGAGGTCTGGTCCCAGGTGCGCCGCCGGCACCTGTCGCCGCCGCCGCTGCGGGTCCGGCCGCACCGGCCCTGGCTGGCCGAGCCGGCCGGCGCGGCGGCGCTGGCAGCCGCCGGGGCGGACCTACCGCCGGGCGGGGCGGACCTACCGCCGGGCGGGGCGGACCTACCGCCGGGGGCGTCGGCCGTCGCCCGGGGCCGGGCCGGGATGCCGCCGTTGCTCCGCGGCTACCTGCGACTGGGCGCCTGGGTCTGCGGCGAGCCGGCGTACGACCCGGAGTTCGACGTGGCCGACTTCTACGTACTGCTCTCGATGGACCGGATGCCCGACCGGTACCGGCGGCACTTCCTCGGGACGGACCGGTGAACTCCCGTCGGCCGGGCCGGGTGCACTCGACTCAGCCCGGGCCGGAGCACCCGGCCCGGCCTGGTCAGGTGAATTCCGGTCAACTGAATTCCGGTCAGCGCGGTCCGGTTGGTTCCGCTCGTCCCGGCGGGCACGCCGGGCGGTCGCTCTGGCGGCCGAACTCGATCTGCGGGCCGGCCTGCCTGCCCGGTCCCGACCAGACGCCGCGGGCGTCCGCGCCGCGCCAACTGGCCCGGCTGTTGGCGTTGGCCGGCGCGCTGATCCTCGGCGGGCTGCTGCTGCCGGTACTGCCGCTGCTGTCCCCGGCCGGCCGGCAGGCCGCCGGGCGGGCCTGGGCCCGTACCGTGTTGCGGGCCGGCGGGATCCGGCTCGACGTGCGGGGCCGGCCGCCGCTGCGCCGGGCGCTGCTGGTGGCCAACCACGTCTCCTGGCTGGACGTCGTCGCCATCCTCGCCGTGACCCCGGCCCGGCTGCTGGCCAAGCACGAGGTGCGGAACTGGCCGCTGATCGGGCCGTTGGCGGCGCTCGGCGGCACCCTGTTCGTCGACCGGACCAGGCCGCGAACCCTGCCCCGGACGGTCGCCGAGGTGGCGGACGCGCTGCGCGCCGACGGGGTGGTCGCGGTCTTCCCGGAGGGTACGACCTGGTGCGGCGTGCCCCGGACCGCCGTCGGCTGCGGCTGGGCGGTCCGGTTCCGCCCGGCGATGTTCCAGGCCGCCGTCGACGCGGCGGCCCCGGTGGTGCCGGTGCATCTGGGGTACCGCATCGAGCGGCCCGATGGCGGCCGGGCGAGCGGCCCGGCGCCCACCCCGGCCGGGTCCGCGTCGGCCGGGACCACGGCCGCGGCCTTCCTGGCCGAGGAGAGCCTCTACACCTCGGTACGCCGGGTGCTGGCCCTGCGCGGCCTGGTGGTGACAATGACAGTGGTCGACGAGCCGTGGTACGAGGGTCCGGCGTTGCGTCGCCAGCTCGCCGAGGCGGCCGAGTCGGCGGTACGAGCGGCGGCTCGACCGGCCCCGTCGGAGCAGCCGGCCGGCCCGGTATCCCTGGAACTGGCCGCCTGACCGCCGGCCCTGGTGGCGGATGCCGGCGCCTGACGGAGGCACCGGCGGCGGCGGAGCCGGCCGGCTGACACGCCCCCGTGGCGGGTCGACGGGCGTTCCGGAAACGCGATGTATCGCGTTATCGTGGCAGCACCACCTCCGCCTCCCGTCCGGCGTCGCCCGACCGGAGGACGGACCGGCCAGCACCAGGGAGTGTCGTGATGCCGAGCTGGACCGTGGACGGCCCGCGCCGGTTGACCCTCGTCGAACCGGTCGACCAACTCGTCGTACGGCTCGACTCCGGCCGGGTCAACGTCTTCGGCACGGACGGCCCGGCCCGGATCGAGGTGACCCGGACGGACGGTCGGCCGCTGGTCGTCGAGCACCAGGACGGGAAGCTCTCGGTCCGGCAGCGGACGCCGCGCGACTGGACCCTGCTGCTGCGCCTGTTCGGGCGCGACAGCGGGCCGGAGATCTCTATCGGCGTACCGGCGCGGGTGCGGGTGGACCTGCGGCTGCACGAGGGTGCGGTGGTGGCGTCCGGACTGACCGAGGCGACCCGGGTCGACGTGACGGCCGGCCAGGTCACCCTGATGGGGCTGGCCGGGCGGACCACGGCACGGCTGATCTCCGGGCCGGTGGAGGCGCTCGGCGTCTCCGGTGACCTGACCATGGAGACGGTCTCCGGTGAACTGGTCCTCGCCGACGGCACCGCCGAACGGGTCCGGGCCAGTACGGTCTCCGGCGCGATCACCTGCGATCTCGGCAACCCGGGCAGCGGCGAGATCCAGCTCGGCGCGGCCTCGGGCAGCGTCACGGTGCGGGTGCCCGAGGAGAGTGACCTCGACGTCCGGTTGCACACCACCTCGGGAAAGATCACCACGGACTTCCCCCAGCTCCAGCCGGGTGCCGCGCCGAGCTGGTCGAGCGACCGGCGGGGGAGACTCGGCGCCGGCGGCGGCAGTCTGCGCGCCGCCACCATGTCCGGGAGCATCGTGCTGCTGGCCCGGCGGTCGGGCGGCATCTGATGACGACGGTGTTCGGCCACGGCCGGCTCCGGCTCTACCTGCTCAAGCTCCTCGACGGCGGGCCGAAGCACGGCTACGAGCTGATCCGGCTGCTGGAGGAGCGGTTCCTCGGCCTGTACGCGCCGAGTGCCGGCACCATCTACCCCCGGCTGGCCCGGCTGGAGGCCGAGGGGCTGGTCGCGCACGACGCGGTCGGCGGCCGGAAGGTCTACCGGATCACCGAGGCGGGCCGGGCGGAGCTGCGGCAGCGGGCCGACGAGGTGGCCAGCCTGGAGTCGGAGATCTGCGCCTCGGTCTCCGACCTGGCGAAGCTGGCCGGTGAGATCCGCTCCGAGGTACGCGGCTCGGTGCGGGACCTGAAACAGGAGTTACGGGCCGCGGTCCGGGAGAGCCGGCTGGGTGACCGGCGGCCGGGCCCGGGAGCGCCGTACCCGAATGCCGGAGCGGCCGAGAGCGGCGGGCCGACGGGAACCCGTCCCGGGGAGCGGCCGGCGGCCGGCGGGCCCGGCGCCGGTGGGCCGGCAGGCGGCTGGTCGGCGGCCGGCGGGCCGGCGGAGCAGGGCGACGGTCCGAGCGCCGAGTTCGAGCGGCAACTCCTGCTCTTCGTGACCGAGGTACGCACGCTGGCCCGCAGCGGCCGGTTCACCGAGGCCCAGCTGGGCACGGCGGCCCGGCTGCTGCACGGGGCACTGGACGGGCTGCGCCGGCTGCTGCGCTGACCCCGCCAACCGTTCTCAGAAAACTTTCAGGTGATGCTCAGCCGCGCCGCAGCGGAAGCGCGGATGATGTCCAGATGGCAGCGACAACGCAGAGCGAGGCCCGGCTACTCGTGGTCGAGGACGACCCGAACATTCTCGAGCTGCTCTCCGCCAGCCTGCGGTTCGCCGGCTTCGACGTGGCCACCGCCACCAGCGGCAGCGCGGCGGTCAGCGCGGCGAAGGAGCGCCGACCCGACCTGGTCGTGCTCGACGTCATGCTGCCCGACCTCGACGGCTTCGAGGTGATCCGGCTGCTCCGCGAGGGTGGCACCCGTACCCCGGTGGTCTTCCTCACCGCCCGGGACGCCACCGACGACAAGATCCGCGGGCTGACCCTCGGCGGCGACGACTACGTCACCAAGCCGTTCAGCCTGGAGGAGCTGACCGCCCGGATCCGGGCCGTGCTGCGGCGTACCGCCACCGGGGAACACGCGCCGTCCCGGCTCACCTTCGCCGACCTGGAGCTGGACGAGGAGACCCACGAGGTGCAGCGGGCCGGCAAGCGGGTGCAGCTCTCGCCGACCGAGTTCAAGCTGCTGCGCTATCTGATGCTCAACGCCAACCGGGTGCTGTCCAAGGCGCAGATCCTGGACCACGTCTGGAACTACGACTTCCGGGGCGACGACAACATCGTGGAGTCCTACATCTCCTACCTCCGGCGCAAGATCGACACCACCCAGCCCCGGCTGATCCACACGCTGCGCGGGGTGGGCTACGTGCTCCGCAAGCCGGCGGCGTGAATGTCGCCCTGCCGCTGAAGGGGCGGCTCCGCGGCACGCCGCTGCGGATCAAGCTGGTCGCCGCCGTACTCGTGCTGGTGGCCGCCGCGCTCGTGGTGATCAGCGTGATGACCGCCTTCTTCCTGCGCAGCTATCTCGTCGGCCGGATCGACGACGAGTTGGCGGGCCTGGCCCGCGACGCGAACGCGACGGAGGTCCAGCGGCTCTACGACGCCGCCGCGGCCGGCCGCAGCGCCCTGCCGACCGACTACCTGATCGTGCGCGCCGACCGCGAGGTCGGCCTCTACAACCCGCTCTACGACCGGACGCTGAACCAGGGCAACCTGCCCGGCTCGCTCGACGACCCCGAGTGGTACGAGCGGCACGCCGGTGGGGACTTCTTCACCGTCTCCTCGGCCGACCGCCGGTTCCGCTGGCGGATGATGGTCGTGCAGTGGCCCAGCGGCAGCTACCTGGCGGTCGGGCAGCACCTGACCGACGTCGACCTGGCGGTCAAGGAACTCATCTGGATCGACGTACTCGTCGGCGGCTCGGTGCTGATCACGCTGGCCGCGGCGGGCGCGGCGATCGTGCGTACCAGTCTAAAACCGCTCGTCGAGATCGAGCGGACCACGGCGGCCATCGCCGGCGGCGACCTCTCCAGACGAATACCCGATCCGGAGCCGGGCGAGGCGGAGGCGAAGACCGAACTCGGCCGGCTGTCCCGGGCACTGAACACGATGCTCAGCCAGATCGAGATGGCCTTCACCGCGCGGGCCGCCTCGGAGTCGGCCGCCCGGGCGGCCGAGGCGAACGCCCGCAGCGCGGCGACCGCGGCCCGGCACGCCGCCCTCGCCGCGCAGGCGTCGGAGTCGCGGGCGCTGCGTTCCGAGGAACGGATGCGGCAGTTCATCGCGGACGCCTCGCACGAACTGCGTACCCCGCTCACCACCATCCGGGGCTTCGCCGAACTCTACCGGCAGGGCGCGGCGGCCGGGCCGCCCGAGGAGACCGCCCGGCTGATCCGCCGGATCGAGGACGAGGCGGCCCGGATGGGACTGCTCGTCGAGGACCTGCTGCTGCTGGCCCGGCTGGACCGGGAACGGCCGTTCACCCTGGCCCCGGTCGAGCTGCCGGTGCTGGCCAGCGACGCCGTGCAGGCCGCCAAGGCGGTCGCGCCGGACCGGACGATCGACCTGGACATCGAGCCGGGCGCCGGTTCGCTCGTGGTGCTCGGCGACGACGCCCGGCTGCGGCAGGTGCTCGGCAACCTGATGACGAACGCGCTCAACCACACCCCGACGGAGGCGGCGGTGACGCTGCGGCTGCGGGCCGAGCCGGACGACGCGGTGATCGAGGTCGCCGACACCGGCCCGGGGCTCTCGCCGGAGCAGGCCGAGCGGGTCTTCGAGCGGTTCTACCGGGCGGACGCGGCGCGGACCCGCAGCGCGGGTGGCGGGGTCAGCACCGGGCTCGGCCTGGCCATCGTCGCCGCCCTGGTCGCGGGGCATAACGGCAGCGTCGAGGTGGTTGACACCCCGGGTGGCGGCGCGACCTTCCGGGTCCGGCTGCCACGCGCGCCCGAGGTCTCCGAGGAGTCGGAGACCGCCGAATCAATCGACGTACAGTAATTCACAGCCAACATTCAGGCGGGCTCCAGGTACGTCGCAGAGCGAGGGGGCAAGGTAAGGGCATGAACGACTTCGAGACCGACCCGCAGCGGCGGCCGGTGACCGCCGACAGCGAGCACTCGCACCACACCGCCGAGCTGCCGCGCGACGACCGCGGTCAGTCCGACTCCGGCGCCTCCAGCGCCGACGCGGCCACCCCGGCCGCCAGCCCCACCGGCTCCACCGACCCGACCGCCGAGCAGCCCTACAGCGGCGTGCCGGCCTCGGGCCAGCCGTACGCGGGCGCATCGGCCCCGGGCCAGCCCTACGGCGGCGGGCCGGCCTCGGGCCAGCCGTACGCGGGGCCACCGGCCCCGGGCCAGCCCTACGGTGGCGCCCCGGCCTCCGGAGCGCACTACGGCGGTGCACCGGCCTCCGGGACCACCTATGGCGGCAACCCCTACGCCGCCGCCCCCGCCTCCGGGCAGCCGTACAGCCTTCCACCGACCGGCCGGCCCGGTGGCGTACCCGGGCAGCCCGGCGGCAGCCCGTGGCAGGCGCCCAGCGACGGGCGTACCCAGTCGCCCTGGGCGCCGGGGCACACCGGCGGGCCGCCGCAGCAGCCGTCGCACCTCGGCGGCCCGGTACCGCCGCCCTGGGCCACCCCGGGCACGCCCGCACCGAGCCCCTCCGGTTCCGGCCGGGTCGGCCGGGCCGTGGCGGTCGGCGTGGCCGCGCTGGCCCTGATGCTCGGTTCCGGTATCGCCGGTGGTGCGATCGTGACGGCGCTGGACGACGACTCGCCGACGGAGACGAACCGGACATACTCGGCGGCCCCGGTGATCAACGCCGCCGACCTGCCGAAGATCGCCGCCCAGGTGCAGCCCAGCGTGGTGTCGATCAGCACCAGCAGCAGCGAGGGCTCCGGCGTGGTGACGAGCGCCAACGGCTTCGTGCTGACGAACAACCACGTGGTCGCCAGCGCCGAAGACGGCACCGTCAAGGTCTTCTTCGCCGACGGCAGGAACGCCGAGGCGAAGGTCGTCGGCACCGACCCGAAGACCGACCTGGCCGTGGTGAAGGTCGACGGGGTCTCCGGGCTGACCGCCGCGAAGCTCGGCGACAGCGACGCGATGCAGATCGGCGACCAGGTGCTCGCCCTGGGCAGCCCGCTCGGCCTCCAGGGCTCGGTGACCGCCGGCATCATCAGCGCCCGGGACCGGACCATCCGGGCCGGTGGCGGGGGTGAGCAGCAGAGCCCGTTCGAGCAGCCGCAGCAGGGTGGCGCCAGCTCGATCGCCGGACTGTTGCAGACCGACGCCCCGATCAACCCGGGCAACTCCGGCGGCGCGCTCGTCAACACCAGGGCCGAGGTGATCGGGATCAACACCGCGATCCTCACCGCCGGGCAGGGCAACGGCAACATCGGCGTCGGCTTCGCCATCCCGAGCAACAAGGCGCGGGCGGTCGCCGAGGCGCTCCAGCGCGGCGAGAAGGTCAGCCACCCGTCGCTCGGGGTCCAGGTCACCCCGGCCGAGAACGGCGGGGCGCTGGTCGGCGGGGTCGTGCCGGACAGCCCGGCCGCGAAGGCCGGCCTCCAGCAGGGCGACGTGGTCACCCAGTTCGGTGACAAGTTGATCGGCGACGCCGACGACCTGGTCGGTGCGGTACAGGCCGGCAAGGTGGGTGACCAGGTGCAGGTGACGTACACCCGAAACGGAGTCGAGAAGACGGCAACCGTGACGCTCGCCGAAACGTCGTAAGAAGAAGGACGACCGTACGCTTGGCGGGTAGCCCTTCCGGACACGGAAGTGAGAGCCTCCTCCCCAGAGCGGCGGGCGACGTGACCAAGGGGGTTGGTCAGGTCGCCCGCCGCTCCTCCTTTTCCGCCTTCACCTGGTCCGGGTGAGCCCGGCTCACCCGGACCAGGGCGAACATCGGGGTTGGTCCGGCACGGACTCGGTCTCGGCCGTGGGCCGACGACCACGAGGACCACGAGGACCCGGGGGAGGAGTGCTGATGAGCACCGCGACCATGGCGCGCAGCGACGCCGACATCCAGCGGGACGTACTGGCCGAACTGGCCTGGGACGCCCGGGTACGGGCCAGCGAGGTGGGTGTCTCGGTCGCCAGCGGCATCGTGACCCTCACCGGCTGGGTGGACAGCTACGCGAAGAAGTGGGCCGCGGAACGGATCGCGCACCGGGTCCGGGGCAACCGGGCGGTCGCCAACGACATCGAGGTACGCCTGCCGGGCACCGCCGAGCGCACCGACACCGACATCGCGACGGCGGCGAGCCGGGCCCTGGAGTGGGACGCCTTCGTGCCGGTCGACCGGATCCAGGTGACCGCCGGCAACGGCTGGCTGACACTGCGCGGCGAGGTGGAGCGCGGCTACCAGAAACGCGCCGCCGAGCGGGCGCTGCGCCGGCTGACCGGAGTACGCGGGGTGACAAACCTGATCACCGTGACACCGGCCGGCGACCTCTCCGAGGAGGACCTGAAACGGGCCCTCCGGATCGCACTCGCCCGGCGGATCGACGTCGACGCCGACCTGATCGAGATCGACGTCGCCGGTGCGACGGTGGTGCTCTCCGGCGAGGTGCGGTCGTGGCTTGCCCGGGAAGAGGCGGAACGGGTGGCCTGGGCCGCGCCCGGGGTGGGCGAGGTCGAGCTGCGGCTGCGCCTGACGACGTGACCAGCCGACCCCGGGGGGAGGACCGCTGGCGTGACCAACGACCCGTCGAAGTCCGTGGCTGACGACCCGCCCGAGCGGGCGCAGCCGGAACGCCCGCTGCGCATCGCGATGATCGTCCCGCCCTGGTACGAGCTGCCGCCGCCCGGCTACGGCGGACTGGAGCAGGTCTGCTCGGCCCTGGTCGACGCCCTGGTGGCCAAGGGACACCAGGTGACCCTCTTCGGCGCGGGCAGCGGTACGGGCACCGCCGCGCACTTCGTCGCCACCGTCGGCGAGTTGCAGCACCCCCGGCTGGGCGAGACGCTGCCGGAGCTGGCCCACCTGTCCCGGGTCAACCGGATGATCACGCCGGAGTCGTTCGACATCGTGCACGACCACACCACCGCCGGCCCGTACGTCGCCGACCGGGCGGTGCCGACCGTCAGCACGGTGCACGGCAAGCCGACCGGCGAGCTGCGGGAGGTGCTCGCCGACGTCGACCCGAAGGTCGGGCTGGTCGCCATCTCACACACCCAGCGCCGGCTGGCCCCCGAACTGCCCTGGGTCGCCACCGTGCACAACGGGATGTCGACCCGCAACCTGGTGACCAAGTCGGCGCCGGGAATGGGCCCGGTGCTCTGGCTGGCCCGGTTCGACGCCGACAAGGGCCCGGACCTGGCCATCGAGGCGTGCCGGGCCGCCGACCTGCCGCTGGTGCTGGCCGGCAAGTGCGACGAGCGGTCCGAGCGCCGCTATCTCGAACAGGTCGTCGAACCGATGCTCGGCCCGGACGTGACGGTGCTGCGCAACCCGGACCGGGACGCCACGGTCCGGCTGATGCTCGCCGCCCGCTGCCTGATCATGCCGATCCGCTGGGAGGAGCCGTTCGGCATGGTGATGGTGGAGGCGATGGCCAGCGGTACCCCGGTGGTGGCGCTGAACCGGGGTGCCGTGCCGGAGCTGGTCCGGCACGGGGAGACCGGGCTGATCTGCGACGACCCGGCCGAGCTGGGGCCGGCGCTGCGCGAGGTGTCCCGACTGGACCCGGCGGTCTGTGCGGCGCACGTGCGCCGGGAGTTCTCCGCCGAGCGGATGGCCGACGACTACGAGCGGGTCTACCGGTCCGTGCTCGCGCCGGGACCGGAAAACCCGGTCCGGCCGGCGTCGGCACCGACCGGCGCCTGGTGAGACCGCCGGCCGCCGCCCGCCCCGGTCACGGCCACCGACCGGTTCCGGGTACGACGTCAGCCACTTGATTTCGGGTACGACGTCAGCCACGCTCCCTGTCGGGTAGTGGACGCGCGGGCGTCAGAGTGGGATCGACGCCTTACTCTGCATGCCGCAGCAGCACGTGGAGGGCAGGGGTCGGTGGCCGTCGTCGAGAGCCGGGTGAGCGTCTGGGAGGCTCTGGCCGGTCGTGCCCCGGGCAGGCCGGTCGGACCGGCCGACCGTGGACTGTGGACCGCCGTCGTCGAACGGCTGAACCCGGCCCGGGCCCGCCCGGTGCTCCGCCCCGGCATCGAGCGCGCCGAACTGGTCTCGGTGCGCGGCGTGCCGTACGTGATGCTCCGTTCGCCGGACCCCGGCGGCAACGCCTGCTACCTGCGGCTGTCGCCGGAGGAGTGGCGGCTCGCCGAGCTGATGGACGGCACCCGCACGGTCGCCCGGCTGGTCGCCGAGTTCGCCCGGATCGCCGGCCGGCTCGCCCCGGAGCAGGTGACCCGGGTCGTCGCCGACCTGGCCGGCAACCGGATGCTGGCCGAGCTGCCGGTGGACGCGTTCCGGCCGCTGGACCGGGTGCACCGGCGACCCTGGCCGGTGCGGCTCGGCCGGGGGCTGCTCGCCGCCGCCAAGGGGCAGCGCACGGTGGTGGCCGACGTGAACCGGCTGGTCGAGCTGGTCTACCGGGCCGGTGGGCGGCTGCTCTTCACCCGGGTCGCCGCCGGGCTGCTCGGCGCGGTGGCCCTGGCCGGGCTGCTGCTCTTCGGCTGGACGTGGTGGGCCGGCAGCCAGTCGCTGTTCCTCACCGACGGCTCGTACGCGGCCGGTGCGGCGGTGCTGCTCGGGCTGAACGTACTCGCGCTGGCCTGTCACGAGCTGGGGCACGCGCTCGCCACCAAGCACGCCGGTCGGCGGGTGCCGGCCGCCGGGTTCCTGGTCTACTTCGGCATCCCGTCGGTGTTCGTCGACACCACCGACGTCTGGATGGCCGGTCGCCGGGCCCGGATGCTGACCACGGCGGCCGGTCCGGCGGCCGGACTGGTGCTGGCCGGTCTCGCCCAGCTCGTCGGCGTACTGGTGCCGGAGGCGGCGCCGTGGACGTTCAAGCTCGCCTTCGCCTGGTATCTCAACGCCCTGTTCAACCTGAACCCGTTCCTCGCCCTCGACGGCTACTACCTGCTGATGGACTGGTTGGAGATCCCCAACCTGCGTGCCCGTGGCCTCGCCTGGCTGCTGGCCAGGCTGCGCCGCCGCCCCCCGGGCTGGGCGCAACTGGACCGGGAGGGCCGGATCGTCGCCCTGTACGGCACCCTGGCCCTGCTCTGGGTGGTCGTCGCCGTCAACCTCGGCTGGCGGATCTGGACCGACCGGGTCGCCGGGCTGGTACTCGGACTGTGGCGCTCCGGCTGGCCGGCCAGGCTGCTGCTCGTGGCAGTCGTCGCCGGGCTGGCCGCCCCGCTCGTCTACCTGGTCGCCGGCTGGCTCGCCCGGCGGGTCCGGCGGCTGCGTGCCCGCTGGGCGGAGCGGCGGCAGCGGCTGGACCTGCCCCGCCGGCTGGACGCGCTGCGTACCTCGCCGCTGGGCCGGCTGCCCGAGGCGACCCTGGCCGAGCTGGCCCGGCGGGCCCACTGGGTACGTCCGCGTACCGGTCAGCAACTGGTCTTCGCCGGTGCCGCGCAGTCGACGGTCTTCGTGGTCGTCGACGGCGCGATGGAGGGCCGGCAGCCGGGTGACCCGGGCGGGCTGGTCCGGCAGCGGCTCGGCCCCGGCGGGGTGGTCGGGCTGGCCAGCGCGCTCACCGGCACCCCGGCCACCCTCGACTGGCACACCGCCGGGACGCTGCTGCTGGGGTTGCCGGCCCCGGCGGTGGTCGTCGGGGTCGGGCCGCTGCCCGGCCCGCCGCCCAGCGAACGGGCCGCCGCCGAGACGCTCTTCGCCGAGGCTCCGGCGCTGCGCGGGCTCAGCGCCGAGGACCGGATGGGGCTGGTTTCCGGCGCCCTCGTCTCGTCGGTCGCCGCCGGTGACCCGATCGTGCTCGCCGGGCCGAACGACGCGGTGGTGGTGGAGTCCGGGGTGATCGAGCTGCCGGACGGCACCCAGCTGCGCCGGGGCACCCTGATCGGCCCGGCCGGGGAGGGCGAGCCGGGTACGGTGGCGACCGCGCGTACGCCGGTCCGGGTCTGGGCGCTGCCGGCCGTCACCGGCCTGCCGCTGCTCTTCGACACCTCGGGCGGCGCGACCCCGGCCGCCCCGCCCGGACCCGGCACACCGGGCAGCCCGCCCCGGGCCGGCGTCCACCCCGACGGCGGCTATCCGCCGCTGGCCGCCCCGCCCGGACCGCCGCCGCCGCAGGCGGACCCCGACGTCGACCGTCGCTTCGAGCGCCGGCTCTGGTGGCTGGTCCTGCTCCTGTTGCTGCTGGCCCTGCTCAGCACGGCCGCCAACCTGGTCCCCGGCCCGGCCTGGGCGGAGATGCCCGCCGACCGGGCACTGCTCAGTGCCGAGGAGGGAACTGTCGACACGACCGTGGACGGCCGGAGCCTGCTGCTGGCCGAGGGCGAGCGGAGCTACGTCTCCGAAGGTGACCAGATCCGGCTGCCGGCCCGGTCCCGTGCCGTACTGACCTTCCGGGGCGGTGCGACGGTGACGTTCTGCGCCGGCTCCCGGGCCGTACTCGGACCACTGTGGAGCGACGGCGGGCGGACCGTCACCCCGCACGGCCGGCTGACCCTGGACACCGGGCGGATGGTCGCCGACACCGAGAGCCCGAGCGGTGCCTTCGAGCCACTGGCGCTGCTGGTGGACCGGACCGGCGGCGGGATCGGCAACCGCGGAGCGGCCCGGTACGCCGCCTGGACCCGGGGGATCGAGGTCTCCACCGGCGAGGTGCGGGTCACCGGAGTACGCCAGCCGGAGCAGCGCCGCCCGCTGGGCTGCGGCGGTGGTACGGCGCCGGACGGCACCGGCTCGTCCCCGACAGGTACCCCGGACGAGCCGGAACCGACGACCGGCCTGCCGTTCCCGACCCCGACGGCATCGGTGAGCGCCACCCCCGGCACTCCCGGGCCGACCCCGGCCACCCCGGGCAGCACCCCGACCGGCACGTCCAGCACCCCGGCTACCACCCCGACCACCGGCCCGCCGAGGACCCCGCCGCGCACCACACCTCCGCCCACCAGCGCCGCCCCGACCACCCCGCCGGCCAACCGGCCACCGGTGATCAGCTGGCAGCGCGACCCGGGCGGCACGCTGAGCCAGCAGACCGCGAGCGGCGGCTGCACCGAGCACCCGACCACCACGACTGCGGTGGTGAACGTCTCGGACGACCGGGACGCCGGCCAGTCCCTGGTGGTGACCGTGCACTGGAGCGGCTTCGCCAGCGGCTCGGCCCGGATGTCCCCGGACGGCGCCTACTACGGCACCGTCGGGCCGGTGCCGTACCCCGGGCAGGACAACCGGGGCGGCACGCTCGACGTCTGGGTCACCGCGACGGACAGCCAGAAGGCGGAGTCCACCCTGGCGGGCAGCCCGATCACGGTGGCCGGCTGCACCCAGGTGACCATCAGGTGAGGAGACGCAGTGCTCTGTTGGTTCTGTCCGAAGGCGGCCCGGGGCGGGTGCCGGTTCTGCGGGCGCGGCCTCTGCGAGGACCATGCGCGGTTCGGCCCGTACCTGTTGCAGGTGCACCGTTCCGAGACGCGCGGCCGGGCCGAGGCGCTGGTGGTGGAGGACGCCCTCCAGTGCGGCACCTGCCGGCCACGCCCGCAGCCGGTGCCGATGCCGGAACTGGACTGATCCCGTCCGCAGGCCTGTCGGTCCCGTTCGGGGTACCCCGTCGTCCCCTTCTCGTCCGTCGCAGGGTTCGCCGTCCGGTCCGTCGGGCCGATGTCCCGGGCTGGCGGTGCCCGGATAGCCTGGGGACGCCCCGGCGGGTGCGAGGAGGCGGCACGTGAGTGACTTCGACGACGTACTCGAACGGCTGGTAGGCGATCCGGCGTTCGCCGCCGCCCTCGCCGCCGACCCGGTGCACACCCTGGCCGGCTACCGGCTCGACGCCGACGAGTTGGCGCTGCTCCGGCTCCAGGTCGGCGGCAGCGGCGACGGTCAGCACGGCGTCGAGACCCGGGCCAACCAGTCGAGCCTGTTCGGCATGTTCAGCCCGCTCGCCGGGCTGGCCGGCGCGCTGCCCACCCCCGGCGGGTTCCCCACGGCGGGTGGGTTGCCCACGGCGGCCGAGGTCGGCGGCGCCGGCCTCGGACCGGCCGGGGGTGGCGGCGGCAACGCACCGGCGGTGACCCAGGGCTTCGGGGCGGCCGGCGGTCCCGGTGACGGCGTGCCACCGCTGGCCGGGGCGTCGGGCTGCGCGGCGCCGGTCGGGCCGGGCACTGCCGGCGTACCCGTGGGTGGGCTGGGCGGGCTCGGTGACGAGATCGGCCGGGAGCTCGGGGCGGCCACCGACGGGGCGCTGGCGCAGCCGGCGGGCGGCCTGGCCGGCGCGCTGGCGGACCCGGACGTCGGCCTCGCCGCCGCACTGGCCGGCGCCGAGTCCGGGTTCGGGCCGGCGCCCGGACCGGGGTTCGGGCCGCCGGCCGAGGTCGGGTTCGGGTCCGCGCCCGAGCCGGGAACGCCGGCCGAGGAGGGCTTGGGACCGGCCGGACCACCTCCCGGCGCGACGGAGGCCGAGCCGGCTCTGCCGGCGGGCTACCGGACCCGGGTCGACGTCGACGGCGACGGCGACTGGGACAGGCACACGTTGCGGGGCCGGGCCGACGGCGGGGTGGACATCCTGGTCGACCTCGACCGAGACGGGCGGACCGACTTCGTCGGTCACGACCTGGACGCCGACGGGCTGGTCGAGATCAGCGAGTACGACAAGAACCGTGACGGCTTCTTCGAGAAGCGGATGTACGACGACGACGGCGACGGCTGGATGGACCGGACCGTACGGGTCGACCCGCCGCCGGCCGGCAGCACCCGCTGACCCCGTCGCAGCCGCACTGCGTCGCACCCACACCGCACACCGGCCGTAGCCCCACGCACCGGCCGCAGCCCCACGCACCGAACCGTAGTCGCCCACCGACCGTAGCCAACCACCGACCGTAGCCAACCACCGACCGTAGCCGCGCACGGCTGTAGTCGTGCAGCGGCCGGGACAGCACGGCATGGGACGCCGTGGCATTATGCCGTCCGGCGCACCGGGTCCGGCCGTCCGGCGCACCGCGCGTGGCCGTCCGGCGCACCGGGACTGGCGCGCAACCCGCCGGCCCCGGACGATGGCGTCAGGAGGTGGTCGCCGTGGTCAGCATCGCCACCGACCGGCTGACGAAGGTGTTCTCCGACGGCACCGTCGCGGTGGACGGCGTGAGCATCGACGTCGGCTCGGGGGAGTTCGTCACCCTGCTCGGGCCGACCGGCTGCGGCAAGTCGACGATCCTGCGGCTGGTGGCCGGGCTGGAGGAACCGACCAGCGGACGGGTGCTCATCGACGGCGAGCCGGTGAACCCCGGGCTCGGCCCGCACCGCCAACTGTCGATGGTCTTCCAGGACTACGCGCTCTATCCACATCTGACGGTCGCCGAGAACATCCGCTTCCCGTTGAGCCTCGGCCCGGACTCCCCGGCCGCCGCCTCCGCCCGGGTCGCCGAGATCGCCGACCAGCTCGGCATCACCGACCTGCTGGACCGCCGGCCGGGGCAGCTCTCCGGCGGGCAGCGGCAGCGGGTGGCGATGGCCCGGGCGATGGCGGGGGAGTCCCGGGCCTTCCTGCTCGACGAGCCACTCTCCAACGTGGACGCCGGGCTCCGGGCCGAGCTGCGTACCGAGGTGGCCGCCCTGGCCCGGCGGCTGGAGATGACCACCCTGTACGTGACGCACGACCAGGTCGAGGCGATGACCATGGCCGACCGGGTCGCGATACTCCGCCGCGGCAGGCTCCAGCAGATCGGACCGCCGGGCGAGGTGTACCGGGACCCGCACACCCTCTTCGTCGCGGCCTTCCTCGGTACGCCCCGGGCCAACCTGTTGCAGGCCGCCATCTACGCACCCGACGGAGGCGTACTGCTCGACCTCGGATCGCAACTGATCGAGCTGCCCCCCGACGACCCCCGGGTACGCCCGCTGCGCGAACGGCACACCGAGCGGGTGACCTGTGCCCTGCGGGCCGACGCGCTCAGGCCGGTGCCGGAGCCGTCCGGCCAGGCGCCGGTGCTGCGCGGGGTGGTCCGGCTGGTCGAGAACCTCGGTCACGAGGCGCTGGTGCACGTCACCACGGACACCGTGCCGACCTCGTCCGCGCAGGCCCGCCTGGAGCACCCGGACAGCGGTCAGCACCTCTCCGAGCTGCTCGCCGACGAGCTGCCGAGCGGGCACCCGGTGCGGGACCGGCTGGCCCGGATGATGCCGCACTCCCGGCCGGAGCAGCCGCCGGCCACGGCCCGCACCGAGTACGGCTTCTATCCGGTGTACGACCCGGAGCTTCGGGACACTCCGGTCGTGGCCGGCGAGGTGGTGGTCCGGGTACCGATGCCGGTGCTGCCCCGGGTCGGCGAGCCGATCACGCTCGCGGTCGACCTGGACCAACTGCTGCTCTTCGACGGCTCCGGCGACCGGATCCGGTTGGGCTGACCGGGGAATCGGTGGCTGGGCGGGACCCGGGTGGCCAACCGGGTCCGGTTGTCGGGCGGAGCGGACCTGCACCGGGCGGCACGCCACCCCCGCCGGGTGGCGAGGTGTCGTCGCGGTTTATCCGCGGCGGTCGGGGGACTCAGACCGCCCTGGCGAGCCGGAGCAGGGCGGTGTCGAGCAGTTCGGCGTACTCGGGTGAGATCGAACCCTCGTCCCGGCGGACCGTGACCTTGTCGCGCAGCAGGGAGACCTGGCCGGCCAGGTCCGCCGTCACGCCGCCCGAGTCGGCCCGCAGGTTGCGGAGATGGTTGCGCAGGTCCACCCCGGCGTGGTCCTCGATCTCGTTCGTCGCCACCCCGTCGTCGACGATCTGGTAGAGCTGGGCCATCACCTCGCTGATCGGCGCTGGTGGGATGTTGGGGTTGTCCCGGACGTCCGGCTGCCGGCCCGGCGCGGTGCTGGCCGGTGGCCCGGCCGTCGGAACCTCCGGCGCCGGGGTACCGGTCGGAGCAGGGGATTCCACCCGGTCCGGTCCGGCGGTCGTCGGTCCGGTGTTCGGCCGCGATTCCGGCTCCTCCCCCACGGTGGAGGCGAGCACGACGGTGGTGGTGAGCGCGACCAGCACGGCGGCGGCGACCAGCAGGACCCGGCCACCCCGGGGCGGCTCGCCGGCCGGACCCGGCTGGGGTGGCGGCGCGGTCCGCTCCGGACCCGGTTGGGTCGACGGCGCGGTCCGCTCCGGACCCGGTTGGGGTGGCGGCGCGGTCCGCTCCGGACCCGGCTGTAGTGGCGGCGGGGTCCGGTCCGGAGGCGTTCGACCGGGCGGCGACAACCGCCGCTCCGGATCCGTCGCGGGTCGATCCCGTGGCGCGACCTCCGGCCCGCCCGCTGTGGCCGACCAGGCCGACGGCCCCGAGAGTTCCGAGGGCTGCGACAAATCCGTCACACCCGCACCCGACGCCGACCCCGCTCCCGCCGCCATACCCGGGCCCGTCGCCGACCCCGCACTCCCGACCGGACCCGGACCCGGACCCGTCGCCGGGCCATGGCCGGTTGCCGGCCCCAGGCCCGTTGCCGCAGCCGCAGGAGGACCCGCAGCCGCAGGCCGGCTGCCCGGCGTTGCCGGTGCATCGTCCCGTCGGGCTCGGGGCGCGTCCTCCGGGTCCGCCGGAGCCGGCTGCGGCAGCGGCGCCCGCATCGGTGTCGGGTCCGCCGATGGCCGGTCCGCCGATGCCCGGTCCGCCGTTGTCGGGGGCCCGGATGCCAGCATCGGCATCGGCAGTGTCCCCGGCCGGGTGTGGCCCAGCATGGCGCGTCGGGGGTCGGCGACCAGGAGCTGCTGGCGCAGCAACTCACCGACCTGGGCCGCCGTCGGCCGCTCGACCGGGTCGCGGGCCAGACAGCGCAGGCAGACGTCCGCCACCGCCGACGGCAGGTCGGGTACGCCGGTCAGCGTCGGCTCCGCCTCCGTCGCCAGCGCCCGGGTCAGCTCGTCCCAGGTGTCGGCCGGGAAGGGCACCCGGCCGGTCAGGGTCTCGTAGAGCAGCACACCCAGCGAGTACGTGTCGGTCGCCGGTTGCGCCGGGAGCCCGTCCAGCCGCTCCGGCGCGACGTACGCCGGGGTGCCGAACGTCTCGCCGTCCTCGTCCTCGTCCGGCGCGCCTACCTGGGTGGCGATGCCGAAGTCGAGCACCTTGGCACCGATCGCGGTCATCATGATGTTGGCCGGGGTGATGTCCCGGTGCACGATGCCGAGCCGGTGTGCGGCGGCCAGCGCCTCGGCCACCTGGGCGCAGATCTCGACCGCCGTCGGCCAGGGGAGCGGACCGGCGGTGAGTTCGGCCTTCAGTTCCTCGCCGGTGAGCAGCTCCATCACCACGAACGCGGTGATCCCGCCGTCCGGCCCCAGGGTCTCGCCGTAGTCGTGCACGGCGGTGACGTGTGGATGTACGAGTTGCGCGGCGGCTCGCGCCTCCTCCCGGACCATCTCCCGGAACTTCGCGTCGGCGGCGAGTGCGGCGGCGAGCACCTTCACCGCCACCACCCGGTCGAGCACCTCGTCGCGGGCCCGCCAGATCACCGACATACCGCCGGCGCCGATCCGGTCGATGAGCCGGTACCTGCGGGCGAGCAGGCCGCCCGCCTGCAACGCTGCCATTGTCGGTCGCACCTGCCTGGGAAGTCGGGGGTCGCGTCAGGCCGTGTGGGGGGTCGTATCAGGCTCCGTGACTGGATACCTCCTGTCAACGACGGATCAGCAGCCGGACACAGCCCGGTTTTCGTGACATCCCAGCCGGGTGCCCCGACCGGTCCGTCCGCCGGGCACCACCGGTCGGAATGTCGGCTGTGGCCGGCCGCGAATGTCACGCGTCGTCGGACGGCACCGTCCGTGCGCCGAACGGTCGTCCACGCAACACCTCGAACGGGCGTCGATCCGCTGCCCCGGACCCGTCGATCCGCTGCCCCGGACGGGTGTCGATCCGCTGCCGCGCCGGTCGGCCGCCGGGCCGGGGTTCGTCGGGCCGCCGGACCGGTACGGCGGGCGGCCCGACGGGTCGGAGTGGGCGACCCGTGCCAGGATGAACGACATGGTCAGCGGTCCGGTGGCGTTCGTGCTCGGCGGCGGTGGGGTGCTCGGTGCCGTCGAGGTGGGCATGCTGCGGGCGCTGTTCCGGGCCGGCATCTATCCGGACCTGGTGCTCGGCACCTCGATCGGGGCGGTGAACGGCGCCCTGGTCGCGGCCGACCCGTCCGAGGCGGTCACCGACCGGCTGGTCCGGCTCTGGGCCTCGCCCGAGGCGAGCGAGGTGTACGGCGACTCCATCGCCCGGCAGCTGCGCCGGTTCGCCGCCCGGACCCACCTGCACTCGCCGCGCCCGCTGCGCCGGCTGCTGGAGGCCGAACTCGGCGAGCAGACCACCTTCGCCGACCTCAAGGTGCCGTTCCGGTGCTGTGCGGCGAGCATCGAACGGGCTGCCGAGCACTGGTTCCGCAGCGGCCCGCTGGTGCCGGCGGTGCTCGCCTCGGCGGCCGTGCCAGGGCTGTTGCCACCGGCCCAGATCGACGGCGAGCACTTCGTCGACGGCGGGATCGTCAACTCGATCCCGATCGGCGAGGCGGTGCAGCTCGGCGCCAGGCAGATCTTCGTACTCCAGGTCGGCCGGATCGAACGGCCGCTCAGCCCGCCGCGCCGGCCGTGGGAGATCGCCCAGGTGGCCTTCGAGATCGCCCGGCGGCACCGGTTCGCCCGGGAGATGGCGGCGCTGCCCGACGACGTGGACGTGCACGTGCTGCCGACCGGCGGGCTGGGCCTCCGGGACGACAGCCCGTGGGCGTACCGGGACATGGCGGCGGTGGGCCGGCGGATCAGCCGGGCGTACACGGCGTCCCGGCGTTACCTCAGCGAACACCTGGACCCCGGCTGATGCCGCTGCCGCCGAGATGGGTCCGGCGGGTCGTGCTCGCGCCGGGTACGGTGCTGCTCGCCCTGCTGGTGGTGACGACGCTGCCGGTGTGGCTGATCGTCGCCGCGGCCGCCTCGCCGCTGGTGCCCGGCTACCTGCGCCCGCTGCGGGTGCTCTGGGTCGGGATCGTCTACCTGGTCTGGGACGCCACCGCGCTGGTGGCGATGTTCGGGCTCTGGGTCGGCTCGGGTTTCGGCTGGCACAAGCGGTCCCCGGGTTTCCAGCGCGCCCACTACGTACTGGCCGGGTGGTTCCTCACCGCGCTGTTCTGGCAGGCCCGGTGGACGCTGCGGCTGCGCATCGACGTCGTCGGCACCGACCCGGACACGGCGCTGCCCGGCCGCCCCGAGCTGGTGCTCTGCCGGCACGCCGGACCCGGCGACTCGTTCATCCTGATCCACGCACTGGTCAACTGGTTCAAGCGGGAACCGAGGATCGTGCTGAAGGACACCCTCCAGTGGGACCCGGCGGTGGACGTACTCCTCAACCGGCTGCCCAACCGGTTCATCGCGCCGCACCACCGTCGGCCGACCCGGGTCGGGCCGACCGAGCGGGCCGGCCCGCCCCGGGAGAGCCTGGCCGAACAGATCGGCCACCTGGCCCGCAACCTGGACGAGAACGACGCCTTCGTGATCTTCCCCGAGGGCGGTAACTTCACCCCCAAGCGGCGGCGCCGCGCCATCGACCTGCTCCGGGCCCGGGGCCTTACCGACATGGCGGAGCGGGCCGAGGCGATGCGGCACGTCGTCGCCCCGCAGCCGGGCGGGGTGATCGCCGCGCTGGACGCCGCGCCCGACGCCGGGGTCATCTTCGTCGCGCACACCGGGCTGGACCGGATGCTCACCGGCGCCGACGTGTGGCGGGAACTGCCGATGGACAAGCGGATCGTGATGCGGTTCTGGTCGGTGCCGCCGGAGGAGGTGCCGAAGGACCACCAGGAGCGGATCGACTGGCTTTACGACTGGTGGGCCCGGATCGACGCCTGGGTCGACACGCACCGGGGCGGCACCGATCGGGCGTAGGGTGCGCGGCGTGGACCAGATCTGCATCGTGACCACGGTGGTGGACGCGCGGGCGGTCGCCGACGTACTCGCCGCCGCCGCGGTCGCCGGCCGGCTCGCCGCGTGCGCTCAGGTGACCGGCCCGGTGGACAGCACCTACTGGTGGGAGTCGCGGATGGAGACCACCCGGGAGTGGACTGTCGTCTTCAAGACCGCCCCGGACCGGATGGAGGCGCTGGTCGACCAGGTGCGGGCGGCGCACCCGTACGAGGTGCCGGAGGTGCTGGTGACCTGGGTGCAGGGTGGCAACCCGGACTACTCGACCTGGCTGCACGAGCAGACCCGTCCCTGACCGGGCACGGACCGCCGGCTGGCCGGCCAGGGGCGCCGGAGGATCGTCGGCCCGGCCGGGTCCGGACACCCAACCCGGAGTAGGTACGCGCACTCTGCCGACCGGTTGGCCACGGGTACGAACATGGCACCGTGACCGCGTCCGTGAACCCGAACCCGAACCCGACCGCGTACCCCTGTCCGGTGTGCGGTGCCGGTGCCGACCTGGCGACCGGCTGTCCCGGCTGCGGCCGGGGACCCGATCCGGCCGCCGCCGAGGTGGTCCGGCTCGGTGCGGAGATCACCGCGCTGGCCGGGCGGGTGGAGCAGGCGCGGCGGGCGTACCTCGGACTGGACGCCACCCTGTGGCAGCTCCGGCGGCGCCGCGACACGCTGGCCGAGCAGGTCCGGGCGGCGGCGGCCGTCGCCGTGCGGGTCCCGGTGAAGAGCTTCCCCGGCGCACCGGCGGCCACCTTCGGCCCCGCCGGCACGCCGGCCCCGCAGGCTTCCGCACCGGTACGCCCGGAAGCCTCCACCCGGACCGTGCAGAACCTGCTCTTCATCCTCGGCGGGCTGCTGGTCGGCACGGCGGCGGTCGTCTTCACGGTGGTCGCCTGGGCGGCGGTCGGGACCGGCGGTCGGGCCCTGATCCTCGGTGTGCTGACCGCGCTGGCCCTGGCGGCTCCCCTGCTCGCCCGGCGGCGCGGGCTCACCGCCACCGCCGAGACGTTCGCGGCGATCGGCCTGCTCCTGGTGGTGCTCGACGGGTACGCCGGCTGGGCCGTCGACCTGTTCGGCGTGGCAGGCTGGCCCAGGGTCCGGTACGCGGCACTGGTGCTCGGGGTCGGCGCGGTGGTGGCGGGGGGTTACCACCGATTGACCCGGCTCGCCGCGCCCGCGTTCGCCGGACTGCTGCTGCTCCAGCCGGTCGTGCCGCTGCTCGCCTACGACGCGGGCTTCGGCGCGGCCGGCTGGACTGTGGCGCTGGCCGTACTGGCGGCCGTCAACCTGACACTGACCCGGGGGCGGGACGGCGACGGACCGGCGGACCCGGTGACCGTGGTCCGCCGGTCCGTCGCCTGGGTCGGATACGGAGTGGCCGGTCTCGCCTCGGCGCTCTGCGGGACGCTGGCCGTGGTCACCGCCGACGGCCCGCTCGCGGTACTCGCCGGTGTTCCGCTGCTGGTGGCGGCCCTGCTGCCGATCGCCGGAGCCGTGCGGCTGCGCAGCACCGCCGCCGGAGCCGGCGCGGCGGCCCTCTTCGTCGTGGTACTGGCGGTGGCGCTGGTCCGGGCCGCCGCCGAGGCATCCTGGCCGCTGCTCCTCCCAGCCGCCGTGATCGTCGCGCTGCTCGCCGCCGCCGTCACGGCCACCGCCCGGCTGCTGCCGGCCGGCATCCGGATCGGTCCCCGGGCCGGCGGGCTGGTGGTGGCCGGCGCCCTGGCGCTGCTGACCGGCTCGATGGCGCTGGTGGTCGGGCTGGCCGTGGCGGCACGCTCGCAACCGGCCTGGCGGGCCGAGCTGACCGCCCGGTCCGGCCCGTTCGACTGGCAGCTTCCGGTGGCGCTGCTGCTGGCGGCCGGGGCGCTGGCCCTGCTGGGCCGGCGGCGGAACCGCCCGGTTGTCGCGATCGCCGCCGCGACCCTCACCGTGCTGGCGGCGCCGGCCGGGCTGGCCCTGCCCTGGTGGCTGGTCGCCACCCTTGACCTGGTGGCGGCCGGCGTCCTCGCGCTGGCCGCCGGGTGGCCGCACCGCGGCCCGCGCCCGGTGCTGCCGGCGGCGGTCGCCGCGCTGCCACTGGCCGGGCACGCCCTGCTGGTCGGCCTGGCCCGGCCGGCGGGTGCCGCCGCCGTCTGCGGCGCGCTGGTACTGCTCGGCGCCGCGGTCGCACTGGCCGCCCTCCGCCAGCCCACCCCGGCCACGCCTCCGACCGCCGACGCCGCTGCTCCGGCCGTCGGTGGTACGGCGGTGCCCGCTGGGGCGGCGCTGCGCCGGGTGGTCGGCGGGACCGGGCTGGCGGTGGCGGTACTCGCCGCTCCGGCGACCGTCCTGCTCGGACTCTTCGCCGCCGGGGTGCCGCCGTGGTGGCAGGCGCGGGCCGTGCTCGCCGCTGCCGTACTGCTCGCCGCCGGGTTGGTGCCGGTGCGCCGGGCGGCCCCGCACTACCGGCCGTACGCCAACGCCGCGCTGTCGACCGTCGCGCTCGCCGTCGGCCTGGCACCGGGACTGCCCGGGGTCGGCGAGCCGGCTGGCCCGTACGCCGCCGGGGCGCTGCTGCTCACTCTCGGCGTCTGGTTGGCGGGGCGGGGTCGGCCGACGCGGTCGGCCGGTCCGGAGCAGTGGCCCAGGGCAACCGGGGTACCGGCACTGTTCTCCGGGGCGGTGCTGCTCGTCCGGGCCGCCGTGGTGGCGGTACCGGCGGTGCTGGTCGTGCTGGTCGCCCCGTACGCCTGGTTGGGCCGGATCTGGTCGGGCCCGCCGGCCGGGGTCGGACTTCACCCGGTCGGCACCGGTCCGGTCGACTGGCGGCTGGACGCGGCCGACGTGCTGACCCTGCTGCTGCTCACCGTCGCGGCGGCGGTCGCCGGCTGGGCACGCGGGCGGACCGTCCGGGCTGCGACGCTGGCGGCGGCTCCGCTCGCGGCCGGCACGGCACTGGTCGGGCTCGCGGTCGCCGGGGCGCCGTGGCCGGTCGTACCCGCGTCCAGCCTGCTCGCCGGGGCCGCCGGCCTGCTCGCGCTGGCGCTGCGGCCCGGCACCGCCCCCGCCGTGGCATCGGGGGGCGGCACAGCGTCCGCCGTGGCGCCGGAGGGCGGGGCCGCGTCCGTCGCGGCAACAGCGGACAGCACTGCTTCCGCTGCGGCACCAGCGGGCGGCACTGCGTCCGGCTCGGCGGCAGGGGGCGGCACTGCGTCCGGCTGGGCAACAGGGGGCGGGGCCGCGCCTGGCGTGGTGCCGGGTGGTGGTGTCGGGTGGCGGCTCTGGCTGGTACCGGTGGGGGTCGCCTTCGTGGCGGCGGGCCTGGCCGGGCTGCTGCCGACCCGTGCCGGCACGCTCGGCGGGCTGGCGCTGGTCGGCGTGGCCGGACTGGCCGCCGGAGCGCGCGGCGGCACCTCGGCGGCGCGGGTGGCGGGGTGGCTGACCGGGGTCGCCGGCACGGCGTCGCTGGCTGCCACCGCCACGGTCGCCGCAGACCTGCCGCTGCGGCTCACCGCCCTGGCGGTGCTCGGCGTCGCCGCCCTGGCCCTGGCCCTGGCGACCCTGCTGGCCGGCCCTCTCACCGGCGCCCCACTTCCGGCTGGCACCCCGGGCGGGGCAGGCACGTCGGCTCCGGCTGGCACGTCGGGCGGGGCTGGGACGTCGGTCCCGGCTGGCAGGTCGGTGCCGGCTGGTGGTCGACGGCGGTGGGGGGCCCGGGGGCCGGAGCGGCGGGGCGAGGCGGCGGCCGTCGAGGTGGCCAGTCATGTCACCGCCGCGATCGCGCTGCTGCTGACCGTCGGTGAGATCCGGTACGCGGCGGCGGTCTGCACGCTCTGGGGGGTGGCACTGGGACTGCGTGCCCTGCGGCCGGGCGAGCCGGCGCCGCACCGCTGGGCTCGGGCGGCAGCGGCGGGTGGTGCCGAACTGGTCGCCGCCTGGCTGCTGTTCGCCTCGGCCCGGGTGGCGCTGGTCGAGGCGTACACGCTGCCGGCGGCGGTGCTGGGAGTGCTGGCCGGCTGGCTGGCGCTGCGGGCCTGGCCGGCGCTGAGCAGCTGGGTCGCGTACGGGCCGGGGCTCGGTGCCGCACTGCTGCCGAGCCTGGTCTCGGTCGTGGTCGCCGCCGACCAGCCGTGGCGACGGCTGCTGCTCGGTGCCGGCGCGCTGGCGGCGGTACTTGTCGGTGCCCGGTGGCGGCGGCAGGCGCCGGTGCTGCTCGGCGGTGCCGTACTTGCCGTACTGGCCGTGCGGGAGATGGTCGACGTCTGGGACCTGCTGCCCCGGTGGATCTTCCTGGCCGTCGGTGGCTTCGCGTTGATCGGTCTGGCGATGACGTACGAGCGGCGGCGCCGGGACCTGCGCCGGCTACGCGCGGCGGTACACCGGATGAGCTGACCAGATCGCCCGCCCGATCGCCCGCCGGAGGGGAGGGGAAGGGCAGCGGAGTTCGACTCCCTATCCTGGGTGGTGGTGCTACCACCACCCCGGATACGGGGGTTGTCGGGGTTACTGAGTGCAAGCGTCGCCCGGAGACTTGGAGATCAGCGCTCCGCCGACCGGCGGGCGAAGGGCGACGTGGGGAGCTTGCAGATGGCGGTAACCGCTGCCGTGGACGCACCGGGGTCGCGTCGAGGAAGTGACTACTCACGGTTATCTCGACGGATCAGTGCGGCCGGTTTGATGGAACGCCGCACCGGCTGGTACGTCGCCCGGATCGCGCTCACCGTCGGGCTCTTCGTCGCCGGATGGGTCGGCTTCGCCCTCGTCGGCGACTCGTGGTGGCAGATCGGGGTGGCGGTCTTCCTGGCCGGAGCCACCACCCAGGTCGCCTTCCTCGGCCACGATGCCGGGCACCGGCAGATGTTCCGGCACCGGCGGGCCAGCGAGGTGGCCGGGCTGCTTGCCGGCAACCTGGCGGTCGGGCTCAGCTACGGCTGGTGGATCGACAAGCACAACCGGCACCACGCCAACCCGAACCACTCGGAGGAGGACCCGGACGTCGGGGCGGGCGCGCTGGTCTGGACCGAGGAGCAGGCGCAGGCCACCCGGGGCTTCGGGCGGTGGCTGGCCCAGCGTCAGGCGTACCTGTTCTTCCCGATGCTGCTGCTGGAAGGGCTGGCGCTGCACGTCTCCAGCGTGCGGGCACTGACCGACGGTACGCCGATCCGGCGCCGCCGGGCCGAGGCGGTACTGCTGGCACTGCACGCTGTCGGCTACCTCGGTGCGCTGTTCACCGTGCTCTCCCCCGGGAAGGCGCTGGTCTTCCTCGCCGTCCACCAGGGGCTCTGGGGGCTCTACATGGGGTGCTCGTTCGCGCCCAACCACAAGGGCATGCCGGTGCTGACCGCCGAAGACGACCTCGACTTCCTGCGCAAGCAGGTGTTGACCTCGCGCAACGTCCGGGGCGGGGTGATGGTCGACTTCGCGCTGGGCGGCCTCAACTACCAGATCGAGCACCACCTGTTCCCGAGCATGCCCCGGGTGAACCTGCGCCGGGCCCAGCCGATCGTCGAGCGGTACTGCGCAGAGCACGGCATCCCGTACGAGCAGACCGGGCTCTTCGCCTCGTACCGGCAGGCGCTGGGACACCTGCACGAGGTCGGTGCCCCGCTGCGCCGGCAGGACAACCCGCCGGCCGGGGCGGCCCGCTGACCGGTGGGTCGAGGACTCCCGGTCACACCTCCAGGCGGTCGGCCAGCGATCCCGGCAGTTCGGTGACGTCGGCGGGGGCGGGACGCTCGGCGTCCACCCCACCGTCCGACCTGCTGTAGCCGTACGTGATCCTGCCATGTTCCGGCAGCACGCTCGGTACGTCGATGCTGATCTCGTGCAGATCGCCACCGCGACTCGTCCGAGCGCTGAACGGGACTGCTCGGGCCAGCGGGCCGAGTTCGTCGAGCACCCCGCGGTTCAGGGTGCGCGACCGGGTCAGGTCCATCATCCCGACGTAGTCGTGCCCGCCCTTGCGCGTCGCCGAGACGACGCAGCCGGCGAGGTCGGCCGCGCCGCTGTGGTCGGCGCCGCGGAACAGGTGCAGCGGGCTGCCCGCCGGCAGGTCCGACACCCGGCTGTGCATCCACTTCTTCCCGGCGCCGGGCAGGTCGGGCATCCGCAGGTACACGTCGGTGTCGATCTGGATCAGGTCGGCCCGGACCACCTCCTCGCCCGGCCCCTCGATGCTGATGCTCATGGTGCCCTTCCGGGCGGCCGGGTCCAGCCTGGTGTCGGTCACGACTCCCGGGGCCCGCATGACGACGGTGATGACGCCCTGGTTCGTCTTCGCGGCCGCGTCCGCGAGCTTCTCCGTCGGGCTGGCCTGGGCCGGCGTGGACGTCGCCGGTCCAGGCGGCGCGGCCCGGTCGACCGGGCGGGTGCCGATGCCGCAGCCCGCGGCCGGGAGGCTCATCGCGGCGGTGAGGACGAACACCGGGACCGCTGACCGCGCAGTGCGCACCTGCATAGCTTCCTTCCGTCGACGGACTTCCCCGCGTCCCGCTTCCCCGCGACCGGGTCCCGCCGAAACACCCCGCCCGGCGAGAGAACCGTCCGGTGGTGTCGACCGGGCGGAGGGGGACGCTAATCGTAAGCGTGTCGATGCCCTGTGCGTCGGCCCGGTAGACAAAGGGTCACGGGCACGCCCGCACCCGTTCGGGTTGGACAACACGGGAGGGATTCCCGGCGGTAAGGTCTGGCCATGGCAGAGGTGCTGGATGCGGAGGCGGTGCGGACCGAGCTGGCGGCACTGGACGGCTGGGCCGGCGACCCGGCCGGCATCGCCCGTACCGTCGACCTGCCCACGTTCCGTGACGCGATCGGCGTGGTGGACCGGGTGGCGGTGGTCGCCGAGGAACTCGACCACCACCCCGACATCGACATCCGATGGCGTACCGCCACCTTCCGCTGTGCGACCCACTCGGTGGGCGGGGTCACCCGACGGGACGTCGAGCTGGCGCGGCGGATCGACGAGATAGTCCGGGGAGCGGCGTGAGATTCGAGATAAGCAAGGTCCTCGACGCGATCGAGGACCGGGTCAGCACCGACCCGTCGCTGGTACGCGCGGTGCTCGACCTGGCCGAGGTCGTCCGCTACCAGGACCTCGACGGCGGCCGGCCGGCCAGCACGATGCGGCTGGGCATGGTCATCGACGCGCTCGGGCGGCACCTGGAGGAGGACAACGTCCCGGTGTACGCGGTGGTGCACCGGGCGCTGCTCAGTGACGCCGACCTCACCTCCAACGAGCGGATGGTGCTGCGGCGCTGGGCCGACAACGGCCTGGTCGAGGTGCTGGTGAACCCCGGCGACCGGGTGCTGGAGGTGGCCGACCTGCTCGGCCTGCCGGTGCTGAGCCGGGGCCGCTTCGACGGGGTGTCCGGGCGCTTCCCCTGGGTGACCAGCACCCCGGGCCGGCTGCTGGCCCCGCTGCCCGGTGCCGGGGGGCCGGTGCTGGCGCAGCGGGTGAAGGGCGCCGTGGCGGCCACCGGCCCGTCCCCGACCGGGCGGAAGCTGCTGGCCCGCACCTGGCGCTGCAAGGAGCCCGGCTGCGTGCTGTTCGGCGGTGGCGGCGGCGGTGGCGCCTTCGCGGACCTCGCCGAGATCGACCGTAAGCCGAGCGGCCAGCCGCCGCCGACGCTCCGCGCCGGCACGCCGATGTGCCCCCGGCACGACCAGCGGCTCAGCGACGCCGGACCGAGGCCGACCGAGGAGGTGCTGTCGGTCCGGATCGGCGGCATGGTGCGGCGCCGGTTCGTGGTGACCGCCGAGCGGCCGGTGGTGGTCGGCCGGGCACCGGACGACTCCGGCGGGATCCGCCTCGGCCAGTGGCTCAACGACGAGGCGCGGCGCTGGATCAGCCGCAGCCACGTCCGGTTCGAGCTGCGCGGCGCCGATCTGGTGGCGCAGGACGTCAGCACCAACGGCTCCGGGGTACGCCCGGGTGGGTCGATGGACGAGGCCGAGCGGGTCGCGCTGGGCCGCCAGCAGTCCCGGGTGATGCGCGGCGGCGACATCGTGGAGCTGTATCCGGGCGTGCAGGTGGGGCGGTCGAGCACCTGGAACTCGGGCGGCATGACCAACCCGACCTCGGTGATGGCCGAGGCCCCGACGATGGCGATCCGGCTCCCCGACCGGGGCTGACCGCCACTTCGGCGCGGTACCGCCCCGCCGGTACGGCGCGGTGCTGAACCGGCGGTTCGGCGCGGTGCTCCGCGCGCCGGTTCAGCGCGCCGGTTTCAGCGCAGTACGGCGGCGAGCTGCTCCAGCACGTGGTCCAGTTCGGGTGCCTCGACGACCAGTGGCGGGGCGAGCCGGATCGTCGAGCCGTGGGTGTCCTTGGCCAGTACGCCCCGCTCGGCCAGCCGCTCACACGCCTGCCGCCCGGTCATCAGCGCCGGGTCGATGTCGATGCCGGCCCAGAGCCCCCGGCCGCGTACCGCGACCAGGCCCTCGCCGACCAGCGCGTGCAGCCCGGCGTGCAGCCGCTCGCCCAGCTCGGCCGAGCGGCGCTGGAACTCGCCGGTGGACAGCAGTCGGACCACCTCGGTGGCGACCGCACAGGCCAGCGGGTTGCCGCCGAAGGTCGAGCCGTGCTCGCCCGGCCGCAGTACGCCGAGTACGTTCGCGTCGGCCGCGACCGCCGAGACCGGCACGATCCCGCCGCCGAGCGCCTTGCCGAGGACGTACATGTCCGGCGTGACGTCCTCGTGGTCGCAGGCGAACGTCTCGCCGGTGCGGCCCAGGCCGGACTGGATCTCGTCGGCCACGAACAGCACGTTCCGGTCGGTGCAGAGCCGGCGTACCCCGGTCAGGTAGCCCGGAGGCGGCACCACGACACCCTGCTCGCCCTGGATCGGCTCCAGCAGTACGGCCACGGTCGTCTCGTCGACCGCCTGGGCCAGCGCGGCGAGGTCGCCGTACGGGACGATCCGGAACCCCGGGGTGTACGGCCCGAAGTCGTCCCGGGCCTCCCGGTCGGTGGAGAAGCTGACGATCGTGGTGGTACGCCCGTGGAAGTTGCCGTCGGCGACCACGATCGTCGCCCGCCCGTCCGGTACGCCCTTGACCCGGTAGCCCCACTTACGGGACACCTTGATCGCGGTCTCCACCGCCTCTGCCCCGGTGTTCATCGGCAGCACCAGGTCCTTGCCGCAGAGCTGGGCCAGCTCCCGGCAGAAGTCGGCGAACTGGTCGTGCACGAACGCCCGGCTGGTCAGGGTGAGCCGGTCGAGCTGGGCGTGCGCGGCGGCGATCAGCGTCGGGTGCCGGTGCCCGAAGTTCAGTGCCGAGTAGCCGGCCAGGCAGTCCAGGTAGCGCCAGCCGTCGACGTCGGTCACCCAGGCGCCCTCGGCCGAGGCGATCACCACCGGCAGCGGGTGGTAGTTGTGCGCGGTCCAGCGCTCCGCCTCACGTAACGCCTCCGGGGTGCGGGAGCCGCCCGCCGCCTCCGGGATGCGGCTCCCGCCCGCCGCCTGCGGGGTGCCGGGGATGCCGCCCGCCGCCTCGGGGCGCAGCATGTCGTCCACGATCACTTGGTCGCCTCTCGTTCCCGCAGCACCAGGGTGCAGCACTTCGGTCCGCCACCGGCCTTGCGCAGCTCGGACAAATCAACACCGATTGTGTCGTACCCGCGCTCGCGCAGGGCCGCCGACAGTCCGGTGGCCTGGGCCGGGAGTACGACGTGCCGGCCGTCGCTCACCGCGTTCAGGCCCAGCACCTCGGCGTCGACCGCCTCGGCCAGCACCGCGTCCGGGAAGAGCCGGCGCAGGACCGCGCGGCTGCCCGGGGAGAACGCTTCCGGCAGGTAAGCCACCGTCTCGTCGTCGAGGACGCAGAGCGCGGTGTCCAGGTGGTAGAAGCGCGGGTCGACCAGTTGCAGGGTGATCACCGGGCGGCCGAAGACCTCCTGGAGGTGCGCGTGCGCGGCGTGCGAGGTGCGGAAGCCGGTGCCGGCGAGCAGCAGTCCGCCGACCGGCAGGATGTCCCCCTCGCCCTCGTTGACGTGCTTGGCCTCGTGCACCTCGAAGCCGGCCCGGTCCAGCCAGCCGGCGTACGCCGGGGCCTCGTCGGCCCGCTCCGGGTCGCGGAACTGCACCGCCAGCGCCCGGCCGTCGAGCACTGTCGCGCCGTTCGCCGCGAACACCATGTCCGGCAGGCCGGGCAACGGCTCGATCTCGTCGACGGTGTGCCCGAGGTCCAGGTAGACCTGCCGCAGCGTCTCCCACTGCCGCAGCGCGAGTGCACTGTCGAGCGGGGCCGTCGGGTCCATCCAGGGATTTATCGCGTACTCGACGGTGAAGTGCGTCGGCCGGCACATCAGGTAGTGCCGGGTCTGTCCCGGGCCGGCCGGGGTACGCCTGCCGATGGCGGTGGCGTCCAACGTCATGGTCCTGCTCCTGGGATCGGGCGCGCCGGGCCTCCGTACGGCTCACGGGCTGGCGCCGGACCCAACGCTATGCGGGGCCGACCGGCGGGAACCACCGTTGAGAATTGCTTGTCGCGGCTGATCGTTGCGTGTGGGTGGGGAGACGACGGCGAACCGTTGCGTGGCCTCCTCGCCGCACCCCTCGGCGGCGGTGGCGGTGTCCGGTGCCCGGCCCCGGACGCACTTCGGGGGCGGCATCTTCGCCGCCCCCGAAAACGTGCGCTCAGGTGGTGAACCACCACCGGCCGGCGGGGCCGGAGCGGTGCACCACCGCTCCGCGCAGGTCCTTACCCGGTCAGAACCGGTCCACAAACTGTGAGTCAAGCCACTCGCGGAACCGCACGACGGTGTCGCCGTCGGTGGTGGGCCAGTCGAACTGGCCGGTCATCGCCAGCACCGCGACGACGACGGCACCGACGCCGAGCACGATCCCGATCAGCGCGTCCGTGCGGCCGGCGACGTGCCGGCGGGCGGTCGCGGAGACGCCGCTGACGCCGAGCAGCAGGGCGAGGGTGCCGAGCACGATGCCGTACCCGGCGAGGGCGCCGGCCAGCACGAACGCGGCCGCGGCCACCCCGAGGACCAGGCTCAGCGTGGCCAGCATGCTGGCCCGGGGGCGCGGGCCGCGGTCCACCACGACCGGCTCGGTCTGCGGCGTACTCTCGCCGAGCCCGCGCTCCGGTTCGGTCGTGCCGTCGGCGTCCTGCCGGGGCTCGGCCTTCGTGCCCGGGGTGGTCGGGGCGACCGGCGGGGCCGGCCGGGACGCGGTGTCCGGGTCCGCGACGGCGGTGCCGGCCCGGCGGGCCGGCGGGTCGTCGCTCCGGACTGCGTCGTCGCGGCTGGCGTCGGTCCGGGCGGCGTCGGTCCGGGCGGTGTCGGTCCGCTCCTCGGTCCGGGCGGTGGCGGTCGATCCGGTACGCGCGGAAGCGTCCCGGTCCGCAGCCGACCGGGTGCCGGTGTCGGTCGTGGTGGCGCCGGCGGTCGCCCGCTCGTCGCGGCCGTCGACGCGGCTCTCGGCGCTCTCGACGCGCCCGGCGTGGCTGTCGCGGCTGTCAACCTGGCTGTCAACCTGGCTGTCGACCTGGCTGTCGACCTGGCTGTCGCGGTTGTCGACGCGACCGTCGCTGTTCTCGACCCGCGTCGGCGCCGGCTCCGATTTGCGCATCAGTGATGGAATCCTGACCACAACACACCTCCTGATCCATGCGTGGAGCCTCGTCGGTGGCGCCTACGCAGCGTTGGGATCGGTGTACCCCGATGGTTGATCCACCACACCTCGGGCCCGGCTGGTCGGCGCGGCGCGGTGCGGTGCGGTGCGGTGCGGTGCGGTGGACGCTGCGTCAGCCGGGCAGCAGGGCGTGGCGCATGCTGGTGGCCAGCCAGCCGGCGAAGTCCCGTTCGGACCAACCACGGTCGTGCACCAGTGTGGCGTAGTGCGCGGGGTCGTTGTGCAGCCAGAGGACGTCGATCGCGCGGTCCCGGTCGAGGTCGGGCGTGAGCGGGCCGAGGGTGGCGGCGCGGTCGACTGCCATGGTGGCACCGGCCCGCCGGTTGCGGCAGAGCGTCTGCCACAGGTCGGCCACCTCGGGGGCGTCGTCGGCGGCGCGCCGTACGGTCTCGAACAGCCGGGCCGCCCGTCCGCCGATCAGTACGCACACCTCGGCGTACGCGTCGAGCAGTTCGGCCGGGGTGGTGGCGTCCCAGACAGGCCGGAACCAGGGCCGGTCGGCGACGGCGACCGGGGCGTCGTCACCGGCGAGCGCCTGGTCGAGCACCTGGCGCAGCAGCGCCGGTTTGGAGCCGAAGGCCGCGAAGACGGTCGGCCGGGCCACTCCGGCGGCCGTGGCGATGTCTGCCAGCGAGGTCGCCGCGTAGCCGCGTTCCACGAACATCCCGGCGGCGGCGGCCACGATCGCCTGCCGGGTACGCCGGGCAGCCTCCTCGCGGACCGGTGACTGGTAACGGCGCCTGGGTCTGGGGTTGACAGCACTCATGACTTGGCCATACTAGCTACATATTCACTAGACGGCGGTATGTTGAATTGGTCCCGCAACCGCACAACTCGGCGGCGGTCCGGGCGAGGCTCGAAGGAGGCGGCACCATGACCGATGCGGCAATCCGTCCGTTCGTACGCCGAGAGGCCGAAGGGGAGACCCTGTGGTTCCTCAGCAGCCTGGTGACGGTCAAGGCCGACGGCGCGGCGACGGGTGGGCGGGTCACCGTCGTGGAATTCGTGAACCCGCCCGGCTTCGCGCCGCCGGTGCACCGGCATCTGGCCGAGGACGAGATGTTCTACGTCATCTCCGGCGCCGCCGAGTTCCGCTGCGCCGGTGAGGTGTTTCCGGTCGGGCCGGGTGACTTCGTGCTGCTGCCGGCGGGTCTGGCCCACACCTTCCTGGTCGGCGCCGACGAGCCGCTGCGTACCCTGCAGATCACCGCGCCCGCCGGGTTCGAGCGGTTCGCCGCCGAGGTCGGCGCGCCGGCCCGGGAACCGCGACTGCCCGATCCCGGACCGGTCGACCCCGCCGCCCTCGGGCACGCGGCGGCCCGGCACGGCATCGAACTGCTCGGACCGCCGCCCACCCACTGACCGCTCAGTCGTCGTCGGCCTGGGTGATGGTCACGGTGTCGGAGAGATAGCCGGGCACGGCGAGGGTGAAGACGACCACGTCGTCGACCGCGTCGGCGTCCTGGCTGCTGTAGACGGCGAACGACTTCGGCGTACTCCAGTCGCTCGGCGAGAACGTGAGCACCATCGGCGGGACGGCCCAGGTGCCGGTACCGCTCGTCGTCATCCGGACGGAGACGGACCCGGCCGGCGGGTGGCTCAGTCGTACGGTGAAGCTGGTGGAGGCACCCTCGGGCACCGTCGCCGCCGTCGGGTCGGCGAGCACGGCCGGAGCCGAGCCGCGCACCGAGCAGGTCGCGCCGTTGACCCGCCAGTTGGTCGGCGGCCGGAAAGTGCCGCTGTGCCGGGCGACGAAGCCGAACGAGGTCGTTCCGCCGGGCGGCACCGCAGCCAGGCCGGGGCTGCTCTCCGCCCGCACGTTCTGGCCGAGGACCACCACGTTGTAGTTCCAGATCGACGCGAGCTGGTGGCCGTCGGGGAGGGTGAACTCCACCACGACCCTTTCCCAGGGCAGGTCGCCGAGATTGCGGAGCAGGGCGTTGCCGAGATAGCCACCGTTCCAGTTGGAGGCGGTGAAGTCGACCTCGCAGGCGACCGCTGCCCGGGCCGGGGCGGGTGGGGCGACGAGCCCGGCGGTGACGGCCAGGGCCAGGGCGGCGACGGCGGTGGTCCAGCGGCGTACGGAGGGGACGGTCATCGGATTCCCTTCGGGTCGGAAACAGGGCATGTGGAGGGCGCCGCCGTTGCCCGTCGGCGGCCTGACCCGTGCCCGTCCCGCGCGAAACATCGACAGCCTCCCATGCGTCAGGGTCGGCCGGAAGGTCGCTGCCGGTTCGGTCGTACCGGACGACCCGGTCGTCTCCGGCGACCCGTCGCCGGCCGCACCCCGCGGCACGGACGGCTGCTCGTCGTCATGGCCGGCCGGCTGCTCGTCGTCCTCGCCGGGTGGCGGTCGCGCCCAGCCGGGCGGCGGCGCGCCGCGCGGACCCCGGTCGCCCCCTCCCATGGTTTCCGACCGGGATTTCTCGTGCGGGCGCCGCCGCCTCGGCTGCCGGTACCGCTGGCGGGGTACCGGACGCCGTCGTGATACGGATCCGGTCATTGCCGGCCGGCCGATCACCAGAAAACGGCGTAGAACATGCGTAGCAGGTATCGGGTATGGCGAGTGCAACGAGGGGAAGGCAAGTGGAAGGGCTCCTTCCGCCGGCATTTTCCCCGGTCCACCCGGGCCGCCGTGGAGTCGGACCGGGCGGCGGTACGTCATTTGCGACTTCAGATCAGCGCGGCCGGCAGAGGTCTCGGCTTCCGGGCGGTACGCCGGACCGGTTCCGCCCTTCGTACTCGCGGCGGCGGGGCGGCCCGCTTCGGCTCGGGTGGGCGTGGGCGGGCCGGTTGCAGACCGGCCAACTGGACGTAGATTTCCCGGCGTCGAACTGCCCTGCCGTACTCGTCCAAGCTGTAGCCGGTGAGCCAGCACCAGCCGTGATAGGTGGGCTTTTCGCTGACCCTCGACACCCGGAACAACAGTCCCCGCCGACCCGCGAACTGTACGCTCGCAGCCGCCCCGACCTGCACCACCATTCCGGGGCGAGGTGGCTCGCGCATCAGGGGACCGGGATGAGAAAGCCGGGTCCGTTCGGGTCGAGTCGTACCCAGCAGTTGCCGGCATCGCCGCAGACCGGGCATCTCCCGAACCGATCGGGGCTGTGCGAGTCGGCCAGCCGATAGCTGTTGAGCAGGATGTCCGCCGAGGTGTACGGCGGCGGATCCGCGGCCCGGTCCGTCCAGGCCATGAAACGATTGTGTAACCAACCGGCGGGAACATGTCGCAGATCCTCGGCGGCGTTGACGAGATGATGGGCCAGGTAGTACCTGAGTGAGACGATGCTGCCGGCGAACTCCGCCCGCAGCTGTCGTCTTCGGGCCGTACAGGGCCAGTCGTCGCCGCATCCGGTGCAGGTCCAGAGCGGAGTGGCCGGATCGTGGTCCCACATTTCCGTTCCCCCCGCTTCGGTCGTCAGAGGTTCGGCTGCCATGAATCGATGCTTTACTAGAGCGAGAAACAATGCAATATTACGTCTTGGTTGAACGATTTCCCTCTAACGATCTGTAATTACCTGAATCACGGAGAGTACTCAGTGGACATTACAAGCCGAATGAAAGGTTCATCCAAAAGGTAATACCGGAGAGGGGGAGTGAAGTGCAGGCAGGGGTGGACTCCACCGTTCCTCGCAGAGAGCTGGGGCGGCACCTACGCCAGCTCCGCGAGGATGCCCGGCTCACCATCAGGGTGGTGGCCGAGGCGTTGGAGTGGTCGATGCCGAAGATCTGGCGCATCGAGAGCGGGGCGACCAGCATGCGCTCGCTGGACGTCGAGGCGATGTGCCGGATATACGGTGCGTCACCGCAAATGACCGAGGCTCTGACCGGGCTGGCGAAGGAAACCAGGGCCCGGGGTTGGTGGCACTGCTACGGCGAGGCCATCCCCGGGTGGTTTGAGCCGTACCTCGGGCTGGAGGCCGTGGCGAGCCATCTCCGGATGTACGAGCCGCAGTTCGTACCCGGGCTGCTCCAGACCCCGGCGTACGCCACCGAGGTCTCCCGGATTGTCAGTCCCGAACTCGCACCCGCCGAACGCGAGCGGGCAGTCCGGATCGAACTGTCCCGGCAGGAGATCCTCGACGGGCAGCGGGGACCGGCGCCGCAGCTCGACGTGGTGCTCGACGAGGCGGTGCTGCGCCGGGCCGCCGGCAGCGGGCAGATGATGGGCGAGCAGCTGCGCCACCTGGTGACGGTCAGCCAGCAGCCGAACATCTCGGTACGGGTGCTGCCGTTCTCGGCAGGGCTCTACCGGGCCGAGCGGGCCAACGGCGGCTTCGCGATCCTGGAGTTTCCGAAGGACGGGCTCGGACGCCGCACCGAGCCGCCGATCGTCTACAGCGGCGGCCTCACCGGCGCGCTCTATCTGGAGAAGCCGCACGAGGTGGACAGCCACGCCGCCCTCTGGCGGGACTTCGAGGAAATCTGTCTCACCGAGGAGCTGTCCCGGAAGCTGATCACGACGGTGGCCGAGGAGTACGGCGGCTGACGCCCGCCGGGACAGCGTCCGGCCGGCTCCGGCCGGACAGCGGTACGGGGAGGGAGAAGCGGTAGTCGGCAGCCTGCCGTACGTCGCCGGTGTGGGGAGACAGCGGCGACCGGCGGGCCGGCCCAGCATCGGGCCGAGCCGAGAGGACGGACGAGATTCGGTGCCCCGCCGTTGCCCGGGACCGGGACGGTGGACGGTGGAGCGGGATCGTCCCACTCCACCTCCGCGCCCACCCCGACGGGCACCCGCATCGTCGCGCCCGCCGCCGGGTCGCGACCGACGGCGAGGCAGCCGGCCGCGACCGGGCCGTCGGCCCCGACGTGCACGAACCGGCCGCCGAGATCGCCGGCCCCGACGTGCACGAACCGGCCGCCGAGATCGCCGGCCCCGAGGCCGGCGTCATTCCCAGGCCCGGTCGAGCGCGACCGCCAGTCGCCGCGCCCACTGCTCAGCCGTGCCGGTGACTCCCGGGTACTCGTCGACGAAGTTGCTCCAGTCGACGTCCCAGTTGAGCACCGTCTCCGCCGTGAAGACGTCGGCCTCGGCACCGAGTTCCGGCCGCATCATGGTGCGGACGAGTTCCCGGTCGACGGTGCTGTGCTCGGCCAGCAGCACGGCGTCGTAGAGATCCTTGCCCTGCGGGTACGCGTCGGTGGCCAGCCAGAGCAGCTTCCAGGCCAGCGAGAGCGCGGCGGGCGCGGCCAGGACCGGCTCGTCCACGCCGGGCAGCACCAGCACCTCCGGGGCGACCGGCAGCCGTTCCCCGAAGACGATGTCGAGCTGCACGTGTCCGTCCGGTGCCCCGGGCGCGCCGAACGGGACGACCAGCCGTCGCCCGTCGGCCCGCTCGTACGTCCAGATGGCCGACTCGGTGATCTCGTCCGCCCGCAGCCCGGCGTCGTCCGGGATGCGCCGCACGGCGACCCTGAGCCCGTCCAGCAGCGCGCGGGCCTCCGCGCTGTCGCTGGTGACGGTGTGCGGGGTGACCACGAAGTCGAGGTCGCCCGGCTCCCGGGCGGCCTCGCCGACCCAGGCCGCCATCGTGACACTGCCGCGCAGCACCAGCCGCTCGCCCCAGGACGTCGCGGCGACCGCCGCCAGGACGCGCTTGATCGCGGCGTGCCGGGCGCCGATCCAGCGCCGGCCGGTGTCGGCCGCCAGGAAGGTGGGCTCGCCGGCACGGTAGGCGTTCGGGTACTGCTTCAGCGCGGGATCGAACGCCGCCCGCTGCCGTACCGCCGGGTCGGCGCGCAGTGGCCGGTAGGTCGGCGGAAAGTCCGGGCCGGCGACCGGTGCGGAGCGCAACTCTTCCTCCCGCCTGATCGCGTACTCGTTCGGCTGCCATCGGGCGTACCCGGTCAGCCAACCCCGGTCGTGGGCCAGGTCGCTGTCGAAGACCACGTACTCCTGCTCGACCGAGACGATCTCGTGACCGGCCGACCGGAGGTCCTCGACGAGCGCGTCGAGTCGTAACCTGGCCGTGTCGAGCCCGACGCCGTGGCAGCGCTGGGTCACGAACCTCTCCTGCCCGCCGTCGGCCCGTTCCCGCCGGGCGTTGCGGGACAGCCGGGCGCCGTGCGGGCTGACCAGGTCGGTGACGGCCAGCAGTTCCGGCACGGTCGCGGTGGGCAGCAGCAGCTTCACGTGGTGCTCGAAATACCGCCCCGCCGGCTCGTTCGCCGCCTCGGCGTCGGACCGTGGTACGCCGGCACACCACGGCGCCGCCTCGATCTCTGACCGGCACGGGTGGATGCCCGCCTCGCGCAGCTCGCGTTGCCACCGCCGCACCACGGCGTGCTGCTCCGCCAGGGTGCCCCGGCCGGTCAGGGTGAGCATCGGCTGCGAGGTGAACTCGCCACGGTCGAGCATGATGTGCAGGAACTTCACCCCGCGTTCCGCCGCCAGCGTCGCCAGCCGGTCGGCGTGCTGCCCGTACGTCGTCACGTGGATCTCGAAGTCCCCCGACACCTCAGACACCGGCGTAGCGTACGAGGACGCCGCCAGCCGAGAAAGCGCGTTGTCGGCCGTCGCGCCCCTGCCGGGGTCAGCCGGGCAGGGCGATCCAGGTGGCTCGGGCGCGGGCCAGTTCGGTGCCGTCCCCGCCGTACAGGGTGGTGTGCACCAGGGCCTTGCGGCCTTCGGTGGTGGCGAGGGCACCACGCAGCACGCACCGCTCACCGGCGGCGGGCAGCCGGTCCAGCTCCACGGCGATCCGGCCCAGCACGTACGGGCGACCTGCGCCGATCACCGCCCAGCCGCCGGGACAGTCCAGGGCGGCCCAGACGGTCGGGGTAGAGACGTCGTCCGGAACGGTCCACGGGGCCGCGGTGCTGCCGTCGGCGAGCCGCCCCGGATAGATCGCCAACCCGTCGGTGCGCTCGGGACCGCAGACATAGCAGGTCGGGAACGGATGGTCGACGAAACCCGGGTACCCCTTGGCGGCCTCGACCGCGTCCGGGTACCCGATCGGCGGGACCACGGTGTCGATCCCGGCGCCCGGCGCCACCTCGGCCACGACGGCGCCGTCGGTGGTGCGGACCTGGCAGCCGAGCAGCGACAGCGGGGTGTCCAGCGGCGGCGGCATCCGGAGCGTGACCTCGCCGCTCTCACCGTGCGCGAAGAGGCCGGCGGAGTAGCCGCCGTTGCCGGAGCCGGGCGGCCCGTTGAACCGGGCGGGGATGTGCATCGTCGGCCTTTCGCGAGCTCGGGGCCCCGAAGCGCGGGCCGGTACGCAACAACCCCACGGTACGACGCGGGACCCGCACCGGCTGACGGCCGGCTGCCTGGCGGAGGTCAGTGCGGCGCGTCGGCCGTGACACCCGCCGGGATCAGGATCGTCTTGCCCCGGATCCGCCCGGCCTCCGCCTCCCGGTGCAGCTCGGCCAACTCGGCCAGCGGCCTAAACCCGGCGATGTCCAACCGGACGACACCGGCGTCCACCAGCTCCACCAACCCGGCGAGCTGGTCGGGATCGTTGCGGGCCACGAACCGCGTCGTCCGGACCGCCGAGCCGGCCGGCGCGGGAACGGGAACGGTGGCCGAGACCAGGATGCCTCCCGGCCGGACCAGCGGAAGCAGCGCCCCAGCCTGCCGCGGGTCGAGCGGGACCAGGTTGAGTAGCGCGTCGACCGGCTCGTCCAGCGCCTCGACAAGCGAGGTCGCGGTGTAGTCGACGATTTGGTCGGCACCGAGCCGGCGTAGCGTCCCGGCGCTGCGCCGGCTCGCGGTGGCGATCACCGTCGCCCCGGTGTACCTGGCGAGTTGCACGGCGAAGCCGCCGACGCCGCCGCCCGCGCCGTTCACGAGTACTCGCTGGCCGGAGGTGAGCCGGGCCTGCTCGTACACCGCCTGCCAGGCGGTCAGCCCGGCGACCGGCAGCGCGGCGGCGTGCGCCAGCGGCACCGTGCGGGGAGCCGGCACCACCGTGCCGGCCGCCGCGACGACATAGTCCGCCGCGCCGCCGGTGTCGACCCGGCCGACCATCCGGTCCCCCACGGTCCAGGTCCGCACCCCGCCACCCACCTCGACGACCGTGCCGGCCACGTCCCAACCCAGGGTGTACGGCAACTCGAGCGCGAACAGCGATCGCAGCAGCCCTGCGCGCAGACCGACCTCGGACGGGTTGAACGAGGTGGCGGCCACCTCGACCAGCACCTCGCCGTCGCCGGGCACCGGCCGGGGGACCTCGTCGTGGCGGATCACGGAGGCGTCGCCGTACCGGTGGATCCGTGCGGCCCGCATGCTTCGTTCGGTTCTCACGGGAAGAAACGTAGGCCGGGTGGCCGGGACTACCCATGCTGGTCAGTCCCGGATTCATGTTCGATCGTCTCGGTTCCGATCGTCTCGGTCCGGATACGGTTGCCGCGATGGACGTGCTCAGCGACCTGGTCGCGGTGATGCGGTCCGGCCGGCCGAGATCGGCCAGGCTGGCCTGGCCCGCTCCGTGGGCCCAGGAGTTCGGGCCGGTGCCCGGAGCCGTTGGCTTCCAGGTGATCCTCGGCGGCCCGTGCTGGCTGATCCGGCCGGAGGCCGAGCCGGTGCCGCTGGCCGTCGGGGACGTGCTGTTCCGGGCACACGGGCGCGGACACGTCCTGGCCGACAACCCGTCGACCCGCCCCGTCGCACCCGCCTGCGACCCGACCGTCCCGCAGGCCCTCGTCCGGTCCGCCGCTGCCACCGGACCCGGTCACGGCGACTCGACCGGCGTCGACGCCGGGACGGTAGCGGGGTCCGCCGGGGTGACGGTGACGCTCTGCGGGGCCTACGAACTCGACCCAGCCCGGACCCACCCGCTCCTGCACGACCTGCCCGAACTGATCCACCTGCCCGCGCACCTCGGACGGCACCCCGAACTGCGATCCACGGTCGACCTGCTCGCCGCCGAGCTCGGCACACCCCGGCTCGGCACCGACGCCATCGTGCCGGCGCTGCTGGACACCCTGCTGCTCTTCGTCCTGCGCGCCTGGTTCGACCGGGCACCCGCGGCCGGCTCCGGCTGGGCGGCCGCGTTGCGCGATCCGGTGACCAGCGTGGCACTGCGGGCCATCCACCGCGAGCCGGCCCGGCCCTGGACGGTCGCGACCCTGGCCGCCGAGGCCGGGCTCTCCAGAGCGCCGTTCGCCCGCCGGTTCAGCACGCTGCTCGGGCGGCCACCGCTGGCGTACCTGACCTGGTGGCGGATGACCCTCGCCGCCCGGCTGCTCCGGGAGTCCGACGCGCCGCTGACCGCCATCGCCGGCCGGGTCGGCTACAGCTCCGAGTTCGCCTTCGGTGCCGCGTTCAAGCGCCGCTACGGGATCGCCCCGGGCCGCTTCCGACGCACCGGTCACCACGGGGAGGTGTGAGAGCGGTACCAGCAGATATGTTGCCGCACATGGAGATCCGCCCGTACCGGCCCGGTGACCGGGACGCCGTGCACGACATCTGCATCCGTACCGCCGACCTGGGGCAGGACGCCTCCGGCTCGTACGCCGACCCGGACATCCTGCCGAACATCTTCGCCCTGCCGTACGCCGAACTGGAGCCGGAACTGGCGTTCGTGCTGGACGACGGCGGACGGGCCGTCGGCTACGTACTCGGTACCGCCGACACCGGCGTCTTCGCCCGGCGGTTCCGGGCCGAGTGGCTGCCCCGGGTCGCCGAGCGCTATCCGGCACCGGCCGGCGAACCGGCGACCCGGGACGAGGCGATGGCGTACGAACTGCACACCCCGGAGCGGATGGTCGTGCCGGGCCTCGACGACTATCCGGCACACCTGCACATCGACCTGCTCCCCGGTTACCAGCGCGCCGGCCACGGCCGGGCCATGATGGACACCTTCGTCGCGGCGCTGCGCCGGGCCGGCGTACCCGGGCTGCACGTCGGCATGATCAGCGCGAACCGTCCGGCCCGGACCTTCTACGACCGGCTCGGCTTCCACGTCGTCGAGGTCGCCGACCCCGGTCCGCTCACCTATCTCGGCCTGCGGCTCTGAGTCATCCCGGCAGGTCGGGGAGCCGCCGCCGCAGCTCCGTCCGGACGACATGCTTCCCAACGTCTTCAGCCGGAACGCTTCGCCCAGCGCTGAAATGGGTGGGGCCGCCATGCCCGGCTCGGTAACCTGGGCGGGTGCCGCCGCAGCTCCCGCATCCCGATCCAGGGGTGCCGGACACCCGGGGACCGCTGCGCTACATCTGGTGGTTGGTGCGCAGCCAACCCGTCCGGGTGCTGCGGGGCAGCCTGATCGGCACGGCCTGGATGGTCGGGCTCGCGCTGCGGCCGTACCTCGTCTCCCGGGCGATCGACGACGGACTGCGCACCGGTGACACGGGTGCCCTGCTGTTCTGGGTCGCCGCGATCGTCGTCGCCGGGTTCGGGCTGGCCCAGCTCGGCATCCTGCGGCACCGCACGATGACCTTCATCCGGGAGGACGCCAGCGCCCGCTCCGCCGCCGTACTGCTGCGGCAACTCACCCGGATCGGTGCGGTGCTGCCCCGCAAGCTCGCCGCCGGCGAGGTCGCCACCGTCGGCGGCTCCGACATCACCAACACCTCGCACGTGTTGACGCTCACCGGTCCGGGCGTCGGCGCGGTCATGGCGTACACGGTCGTCGCCGTCATCCTCTGGTCGATCTCCCCACGGCTCGCCATCTGCGTCCTGCTCGGCGTGCCGGCGGTCGCCCTGCTGGTCGGCCCGCTGCTGCGCCGGTTGGACCGGGCCGAGTCCCGCTACCGGCACCGGCAGGGAGTCCTCACCACCCGGGCCGGGGACATCGTCGCCGGGCTGCGGGTGCTCGCCGGGGTCGGCGGCCGGGACCTCTTCGCCCGCCGGTACGCGGACCAGTCCCGGGAACTGCGGAGCGAGGGCTACCGGGTCGGCGCGGTCGGCAGCTGGATCGAGGCGCTGACCGCCGCCGTCCCGGCCGGGTTCCTCGCCGCCGTGATCTGGCTGGCCGCCAGGATGGCCGTGCACGGCGACATCACCATCGGGCAGCTCGTCGCCGTCTACGGGTATGTCGCGGTGCTGGTCATCCCGGTCTGGTTCATGCTGGAGGGCAGTTACCAGTTGATCCGGGGCCGGGTCGCCGCCCGCCGGATCGTCAACCTGCTCCGGCTGACCCCGGACGAGGTGACCGGACCGGACGGGGCGACCGGACCGGAGGACTCGGCTGTCGGGCGGGGACGGAACCGTCCCGCCGCCGCGCGGTCCGCTCCGGCCGGTCCCGCCGACCTGCACGATCCGGCCACCGGGCTGACCGTGCCGGCCGGCCGGCTGGTCGCGGTCGCCGCCGCCGACCCGGCCGAGGCGACCGCGCTGGCCGACCGGCTCGGCCGGTACGCACCCAGCGACGTGACCTGGGGCGGTGTGCCGCTGGCCGAGGTCGCCCTGCCGGAGGTGCGGGAGCGGATCCTGCTCGCCGACCACGACTCCTACCTCTTCGCCGGGACGCTCCGGGAGATCCTGCACAGTGGGCGGCGGCACGACGACGCGCGGCTGCGCACCGGCCTGCGGGTCGCCTCGGCCGAGGACGTCCTGGACGCCCTGCCCGACGGGCTGGACACTGCGATCGACACCCGGGCCCGCCGGCTCTCCGGCGGCCAGCGGCAGCGGGTACGCCTGGCCCGGGCACTGCTCGTCGAACCGGAGGTGCTGATCCTGGTCGACCCGACCTCGGCGGTGGACGCGCACACCGAGGCGCGGATCGCGCAGCGGCTCCGGGCGGCCCGGGCCGCCCGGACGACGGTGCTGCTCGCCACCTCGCCGCTGCTGCTGGGGCACGCCGAGCAGGTGGCGCACCTGCGGGCCGGGCGGATCGTCGGCACCGGCAGCCATGCCGAACTGCTCGACCGTGACCCGGACTACCGGGCGCTGGTCTCCCGCGACGGTGAGCCGGTCCCGGCCGGCAGTTCCAACGCCGACACCGCCGAGGCGCTGCGATGACGACCGGACTTCCGGTGGCGGAGTCGTCCGAAGTCCGCCGGGCAACCCTGGAGCTGATCCGCCGGGACCGGCGGGCGGTGGCGGTGATCCTGGTACTCCACGTCGCGGCCACCGTCGCCGGGCTGGCCGCGCCCTGGCTGCTCGGCGTCATCGTCGACATGGTGGTGGCCGGCGCTGGGACAGCCACCGTGGACCGGCTGGCGCTGGCGATCGTCGGCTGCGTACTCGTGCAGACCGTGCTCTTCCGCTACGCCCAGTACGCCGGCCACCGGTTCGGGGAGCGGGCGGTGGCCCGGCTCCGCGAGGAGTTCGTCCGGCGGACGCTGGCGCTGCCGGTCTCGGTCGTCGAGCGGGCCGGCACCGGCGACCTCGCCACCCGCAGCTCGGTCGACGTCGGCACGGTCGGGCTGACGGTGCGCCGGGTGGTGCCGGTGGTGGCGATCGCCTCGGCGCAACTGGTCCTGCTCTTCGGGGCGATCTTCCTGCTGCATCCGGTGCTCGGCGTCGCCGCGCTGGCCGGGTTGCCGTCGATCGTCGCGGTGACCCGCTGGTATCTGCGCCGGGCGTCCACCGCCTACCTCGCCGAGGGCGCCGCATCGGCCGAGCTGACCGAGACGCTCACCACCACCGCCGAGGGCGCCCGGACCGTCGAGGCGCTCCGGCTCAGCGAGGAACGGATGGCGCACGGCCGGGAGCGGATCGGCCGGGTGTGGGCTACCCGACGGCGTACCCTCGGGCTGCGCTCGGTCTTCTTTCCCGTGGTGGAGGGGAGCTATCCGCTGCCGATCGCGGCGGTGCTGCTCGTCGGCGGCCTCGGTCTGCACAACGGGCTGGTCACGCTCGGCGAGGTGGTGGCCGCCACGCTCTATCTGCAACAGGCGATCGGCCCGCTGGACCAACTCCTGCTCTGGCTGGAGCAGGCGCAGCGCGGGCTGGCGTCGTTCGCCCGGGTGCTCGGCGTCGGCCAGGTGCCGCCGGAGCCGCGCGGCCGGACCTCCGAGGCACCCGGGCAGCAACTCCTGGTCCGGGGCGCCCGGTTCGGCTACGCGGACGGACCCGACGTGCTGCACGGCATCGACCTGGTGATCCGTCCCGGCGAGCGGCTGGCCGTCGTCGGTCCGTCCGGCGCCGGCAAGTCCACGCTGGCCCGGCTGCTGGCCGGGATCGACCGGCCCCGGCACGGCGAGGTGACCCTCGGCGGCTGCCCGATCACCGACCTCGACCCGGCGCAGCGCCGCCGCCGGATCGCGCTGGTCACCCAGGAGCACCACGTCTTCCTCGGCTCGCTGCGGGACAACCTGGCCTTCGCCGCCCCGGATGCCACCGACCCGCAGATGCGGTCCGCGCTGGTCGCGGTCGGTGCCGACTGGTACGCCGAACTGCCCGACGGGCTCGACACCGAACTCGGCGACGGGGCCCGGGAGCTGGGTCCGGCCGACGCGCAGCAGCTCGCGCTGGCCCGGCTGGTGCTGGCCGACCCGCACACGCTGATCCTGGACGAGGCGACCGCGGCGCTCGACCCGAGCACGGCCCGGCGGACCGAACGGGCGCTCGGGGCGGTGCTGGCCGGACGTACGGTGATCGCGATCGCACACCGGCTGAACACCGCGCACGACGCCGACCGGGTGGCGGTGATGGCGGACGGCCGGATCACCGAGCTGGGCAGTCACGACGAGCTGCTCAGGGCCGACGGCGCCTATGCGGCGCTCTGGCGCTCCTGGCACGGCTGACCGGCTGACCCCGCACCGCCGTTGCGCGGAGCGCCCGGAAGAAGGCCCGTACGTCGGCGACGACGAGGTCCGGCTGATCCATCGCGGCGAAGTGCCCGCCCCGGTCGTACTCCGTCCAGTGCACGATGTGGTTGTCCCGCTCGGCGAGCCGGCGTACCGGTGCGGCGACGTCCGCGCCGAAGACGGCGACCCCGGTCGGCACGGCCAGCCGGCGCGGATCGGGGCCGCCGCCGTACCGGCCGGGGTCGGCGAGCGGTCCGAGTACGTCGAGGAACTCCACGATCGACCCGGGCCAGCCGTGTGTCAGCACCAGCGGCAGCGCCCCCGGTTCCGGCGGGTCCGGGCCAGCCGTTCGCGCAGGTCGGTCAACTCGGCCTCGGCCACCGCCAGCCGGTACGGCCGCAGGTCGTCCCCGCCGCGGTGATCCAGGCGGGGCCGCACGCCCGCCGCCGTGTCAGTGCCGCCGCTCACGGCCGGCTCCCGTCCGGCTGCTGGTCGGCGAGCCAGCGGGTGTGGGTCTCCCAGGCCGACTGCTTGCTGGTGGCGAGGGCGGCGCCGATCTGCGTCCAGGAGGCACCGGCAGCGCGCGCCGTCCGGACCGTCAACTGCCGGCCGTAGGCCGCCTTCCGCACCAGAACCTCGCCGAGGGCGAGCAGTTCCAGCGCCTCCTCCCGGCTCAGCGGCCGGGCGTCCGGGTCGGGCTCGTCGTCGTCGTCCTCCGGGTCGTCGGCCGGTGGGGCGAGCGCGTCGCGCAGCCGGAGCTGGTTGTACCGGGCGGCGGCGGTCAGCAGGGTGAACCGCTGCTCCAACTCGTCGGGAGTGGTCATGCGGTCCACCCTGCCGTCAGATCACCTTGACGTCAAGTTGCCTTGACGAACTCGCCATGTCCGCCCGGCTCGGGTGGAACGCCGCGTGCCCCTGAGTCGTTAGTCCCCGACGACGACCCGTCCCCGCGACTCCAGGAGCATCCGGTGCCGACCCGACTCAACCCGTACCTCAGCTTCCGCGGCGACGCCCGGGCGGCGATGGAGTTCTACCAGCGCGTCTTCGGCGGCAACCTGGTGGTGAACACCTTCGGCGAGTTCGGCACCGAGGGCGAGCAGAGCGACCAGGTCATGCACGCCATGCTGGAGACGGACAGCGGCTTCACCCTGATGGGCTCCGACGTGCCGGCGGAGATGGACTACGAGCCCGGCAACGCCATCACGGTGAGCCTGAGCGGGGACGACGGCGACGAGTTGCGCGGGTACTGGACCGCGCTCGCCGACGGCGGCATCGTGTCGGTGCCACTGGAGCGGCAGATGTGGGGCGACGAGTTCGGTGCCTGCGTCGACCGGTTCGGCGTACCGTGGATGGTCAACATCTCCGCGCCACGCGGCTGAGCCGCCGGCCGCCCGAACCGGCTGTCTATGCTTGGCGACCATGCCCGAGGGTCACACCGTGCACCGGCTGGCAGCCCGGCACCAGGAGCTGTTCGGCGGGGAGAAGGTGCTGGCCGGCAGCCCGCAGGGGCGGTTCGCCGAGGGGGCCGCACTGCTCTCCGGCTCCGTGCTCGACGTCACCGAGGCGTACGGGAAGCACCTGTTGCACCACTACGCCGGCGACCGGACCCTGCACGTACACCTCGGGCTCTACGGGAAGTTCGCCGACGGCGACGGTGAGCCGCCGGAGCCGGTCGGCCAGGTCCGGTTGCGGCTGCGCAGCGACCGGCACTGGTTGGACCTGCGCGGCCCGACCGCCTGCGAACTGCTGTCGCCACCGGAGGTCGAGGCGCTGCGGGCCCGGCTCGGCGCCGATCCGCTGCGCGCCGACGCCGACCCCGACGCGCCGTACGCCCGGATCCGGCGCAGCCCCACCCCGCTCTTCGCGCTGCTGCTCGACCAGTCGATAGTCGCCGGCACCGGTCTGATCTTCGTGACCGAGGCACTGTTCCGGGCCGGCCTGCCACCCACCACCCCGGGCCGGAACCTCAGCCCGGAGGGCTGGCAGCGGATCTGGGCGGATCTCGTCGAACTGATGGGTACCGCGGTGCGGACCGGCCGGATCGACACCGTGCATCCGCACCATCTGCCGGAGGCGATGGGCCGGCCGCCCAGAGTCGACCGGCACGGCGGCGAGGTCTACGTCTATCGTCGCGCCGCCCTGCCCTGTCACCTCTGCGGCGCCGCCATCCTGCGCGGTGACCTCGCCGGCCGGAACTCCTACTGGTGCCCCGGGTGCCAGCCGGCGCCCCGGGCCCGCCGCCGGGCTTGACCTGAACCCTTGTTGAGGCTGGAAAGTCATCGCCATGAGTGTGACCGAGAACCGGCCGGTGTTGACCGGTCGTGGACTGAACTGGTGGCAGGCGATCGGTGGCGGCGTCGTCGCCGCGGCCGTCGGCAATCTCCTCGTCTTCGCCGTCGGCAAGATCGCGGGTGTCTCGTTCGTTTACCGGGACGCCACCGGTGAGCACGAGGTGAACGCTGTCGGTGTGTTGGTCGCGTCGGTGCCGCCGCTGGTGGTCGGAACCGGACTGGCGGTGTTGATCTCTCTCTGGTGGCGGCCGATCCTCCGCGTCGCCCAGGTCGTCGGCGGGGGACTCGCGTTGCTGACGGTGCTGGGGCCGCTGAACGCCGGCGCCGACACCGGTACCCGGGTGGCACCGGCCGCGATGCACGTCGTGCTCGGCATCGTCGTGGTGCTCACCCTGGAGGCGGTCCGCCGGTCGTCGGCCCCCGCATCCGGACGGTGAACCGGACCCCTGTCGGGCAGGGTCCGGTTCACCGTCCCGTCAGGGGGTGACCCGGCGAATGGTCAGGTAGCCCACTGCGGCGAGCGCGGCGGTCAGCAGCGCCGGCCAGCCGACGATCCAGGCGGCCGTCGGCTGGTCGGCCAGCCGACCGCCGACGACCGACCAGAGATCCAGCCAGGTGAGCAGGACGGCGGCGACGGCGACCCCGAGCAGCGTGCCGGCGGAGAGCAGCCACATCCCGTTGATCCCGAACCGCTTGTAGAAGACCGCCACGAAGATGCCGAGGAAACCGAGCAGCACGAACGGCATCGTGTAGACCGCGATCTGGAGCAGCGGATGCAGGTCGTCGACGAAGTTCAGCCCGAAGAACCGCAGCCGGATGCCCCAGCCGTCGGTGGCGTCCTCGATCAGCTGGCAGCAGAAGAGCAGCAGGCCGAAGACGACCGACTGGACCACCAGGAAGAACGCGGAGGCGAGGTAGAAGGTCCGCCGGATCACGCTCAGCGCCATGCTGAACGGCAGCAGTTGGGTGATCCAGTTGATGCTGCCGACGAAGACGACGATGTAGATCGACACCAGTGCGCCGGTCGTGGGGTTCTGCTCCCGGTCGCCGATCGCCAGGAAGAGGGCGTAGTTGACGGCGAAGACCATCAGCAACACCAGCCAGGGCCAGCCGAGGGTGCTCTGCCAGCCGACCAGCTGGACCCGGTTCACTGTCAGCACCCGGTTCATCGGTCGGTCTCCTTCCGGTCGGTCGCGGCGGCGTCGCCACCGGACCTGGCCTGTGCGGTGGTGAGCCGGACGACGATGTCCTGCAACGAGACCGCCGCCAGGTCCAGGCCCAGCTCCGCAGCCCGGGCGCGTTCGGCGGCGTCGAAGCTGCCGCGCAGGGTCACCCGGGCGTACCGGCCCAGGGTCTCCCGGTGCAGTTCCTCGTTGCGCGCCGCCCGTTCGTCGACGGCGGCGGCCGGGCCGGCGACGGTGACCACCTGGCCGCGCAGCGCCTCGGCGGTGGTGTCCAGCAGCATCCGGCCCCGGTCGAGCAGGAGCACGTGTTCGAGCAGTTCGCCGACCTCGTCGATGAGGTGGGTGGAGAGCAGCACGGTGCGCGGGTGTTCGGCGTAGTCGGTGAGCAGGTGGTCGTAGAAGAGGTGCCGGGCAACGGCGTCGAGACCGAGGTACGGCTCGTCGAAGAGGGTCAGCGGGGCGCGGGAGGCGAGCCCGATGACGATGCCGAGCATGGAGTGCATGCCCCGGGAGAGCTTGCGGACGTGCCGGTCCACCGGCAGCCGGAAGTCGGCAAGCAACGTCTGCGCGAAGTCCTCGTCCCAGCCGGGGAAGAGCAGCCGGGCCGACTCCAGTGCGTGCCGCACCTTGAAGTACTGCGGATAGGTCTGGCTCTCCTTGACGAAGCAGACCCGGGAGAGCACCGCCTCGTTCTCGTACGGCGGCTTCCCGCCGATGGTCAGCTCGCCCGAGCTGGCCAGCAGCTGCCCGGTCATGATCTGCATCAGGGTGGTCTTGCCGGCGCCGTTGCGGCCCAGCAGGCCGTGGATCCGGTTCTCCTCCAGGGTGAAGCTGACGTCGTCCAGGGCGGTGACGTCGCGGAACCGCTTGCTGACGTGCCGGGCGCCGACCACCGTGCTCATCGCCCCTGCTCCCATCGGTCGATCATGCGCTTCAACTCGTCGGCGTCGATGCCGAGCTTGTTGGCCTCGGTGAGCAGCGGATGCAGGTACTGCTCGGCGAACTCCTCGCGACGGCGGTCCCGCAGCCTGGCCCGGGCGCCGGTGGCGACGAACATGCCGATACCTCTCTTCTTGTAGAGAATCCCGTCGTCGACCAACTGGTTGACGCCCTTGCCGGCGGTCGCCGGGTTGATCCGGTGGAACGCCGCCAGCTCGTTCGTGGAGGGCACCTGGCTCTCCTCGGCGAGCGTGCCGTCGATGACCGAGTTTTCGATCAGCTCGGCGATCTGCAGAAAGATCGGTCGCCCGTCTTCCATCAGCCGGGCCCGTCCGCCGCGCACTCGCCCGCCGAGTTCCGCGACCTGTCTGCCGCGCGGTCGCCCGCCGAGGGCCCGGCGCCGGGGGGCGGTTCGACCCGGTCGGGCTTCGTCGGTTCATTACTCATGTAACCAACCATGTAACCAACCCCGCTCGTTGTCAAGGTCGGGTAGCCGACCGGCGGAGGTTGCCCTGGACACATCCCCGGTTCCAGCGGAGGCGGCCGGGGCGGGACGGCCATAGGCTGCCGACCTGATGCCGACGATCACCGCCGCGATGCTGCTGGCGGCGGTACTCGGGTTCGCCGTACTGCGCCCGCGACGGCTGCCCGAGGCTGCCGTCGCGCTCCCGGCCGCCCTCCTGGTGATCGCGGTCGGCCTGGTGCCGTGGTCAGCCGCCCGCGCCGAGCTGGCGCTACTCGCGCCGACGGTCGGCTTCCTGGCCGCGATCCTCGTGCTGGCGTACCTGGCCGACGCCTGGGGCGTCTTCCGGTACGCGGGAACGGTGGCCGCGCGGTTCGCCCGGGGCGGCCGGGGTGGGCGTCCGGCGACCCGGATGCTCGCGGTGGTGTTCGGGATCGCCGCCGCGGTGACCGCGGTACTCAGCCTGGACGCCACAGTCGTGCTGCTCACCCCGGTAGTACTGGCCACCGCCACCGCCACCGGGGTACGCGCCCGGCCGCACGTCTACGCCTGCGCGCACCTGGCCAACTCGGCCTCGCTGCTGCTGCCGGTGTCGAACCTGACCAACCTGCTCGCCTTCGCCGCCAGCGGACTGACCTTCGCCGGTTTCGCCGCCACCATGGCGCTGCCCTGGCTGGCCGTGATCGCCGTCGAGTACCTGGTGTTCCGGCGGTTCTTCGGCGCCGACCTGGCCGCCCCGACCCGACCCGGATCGGTCGAGCCGGTGCCACCGCCCCGGTATGCGCTCGGGGTTCTCGGTGCCACACTGGCCGGGTTCGTGGCGGCCGAGCCGGTGCACCTGCACCCGGGCTGGGTGGCCGGGCTCGGGGCGCTGCTGCTCGGGGTGCCGCTTGTCGCGCGTACCCGGAAAGTGGAGCGGCTGCGGGTCACCGGCCGGATCGTGGCCGAGGCGCAGCCGCTGTTCTGCGTCTTCGTCCTCGCCCTCGGTGTCGTCGTCCTCGCGGTACGCCGGCACGGGCTGGACGACCTGGTCGACCGGCTCGCCCCACACCGGGCCGACCTGCTCGGGCTGCTCGCGGTCGCCGGGCTCGCCGCGCTGCTGGCCAACCTGGTCAACAACCTGCCGGCCACCCTGGTCCTGGTGCCGGCGGTCGCCCACTCGCCGGGCCTGGTGCTGGCGGTGCTGATCGGGGTGAACGTCGGGCCGAACCTCTACTACGTCGGCTCGCTGGCCACTTTGCTCTGGCGGCGCATCCTGCACCTGCGCGACGAGCCGCCGGCCACCGGCACCTTCCTGCGGCTCGGCGTGCTCAGCACTCCCGCCGGCCTGCTCGCCGGGGTGGTCGCGCTCTGGGCGGCCCTACACCTGACCCAGGCGGCCTGAAGCCCGTCCACCGGGCGGGCCCGCCCGCGCGACACCGGACGCGTTCGATCTGGGGCGGATCAGTCCAGCCAGCGGCGCTTCGGCGGGCGTACGGTCACCGAGCCGAAGACGATCTTTGTGTGCACCTCCAGCACGGGGCCGCCCGGCGGGGCGTCGCCGCGCAGCTTCGACTCCTTGGCGCCGAAGATCGCCGTACCGGTCAGCCGCACCTCCACCCCCTCCGGTACGAAGATCGTCACCGAGCCGAAGATCGCGGTCGCCTCGATCGTGACCACCGGATGCGGGATCGTGCTGTCCTGCAACTCGATATGGCAGTCGCCGAAGATCGACCGGGCCTCCAGCCGGGCCGGCACCGGCCAGCGTCCCTTCCGGGTCTCGTTGCCGAAGATCGCGACCAGTCGTTCCGGGGCCGGCCCGGCGACGGCGGACCCGGCCCGGCGGGCCGGCACCGGAGCCGGCGGCTGGCCGGTCGGCAGGTCGTCGGTGAGCCGGGCCAGTTCACCCCGGGTCTTGGCGGCGTGCGCGGCGGTGGCCCGCTCGGCGTACTCGTCCAGGGTCAGCCGGCCCTCGGCGGCAGCCGTACCCAGCAACTCGACGATCTGCTCCCGCTCCCGGTCCGAGACCCGGAACCGGTCGGCCTCGTCGATCCGGTCCGCCCCGTCCTGCGGTTCCCGCTCCATGGCCGCACAGCCTAGCGGCCGGCGGCCCGCCCGGTCACAACCCGACCACCGAAGAACGAGCACCGAGGATCAGCGGATCGCGTCGACCGCCTTGCGGGCGGCGACCAGCACCGGATCCCAGACCGGGGCGTACGGCGGCGCGTAGCCGAGGTCCAGCCCGGACATCTCGTCGACGGTCATCCGGTTCCACAGCGCCACGGCGAGTACGTCGATCCGCTTCGCCGCCTCCGACCGGCCGACGATCTGGGCGCCGAGCAGCCGCCCACTGCGCCGCTCGGCGATCAGTTTCACGGTCATCGGCTTCGCCCCGGGGTAGTAGCCGGCCCGGTTCGTCGACTCGACGCGTACCACGACGAACTCGAAGCCGGCCGCCGCCGCCTCGTCCTCGCGCAGCCCGGTACGCCCCACCTCCAGGTCGCAGACCCGGGTCACGGCGGTGCCGACCACCCCGGCGAAGGTGGCGTAACCACCGCCGATGTTGATCCCGGCGACCCGACCCTGCTTGTTGGCGTGCGTGCCGAGCGGCACGAAGACCGGCTGTCCGGAGACCCGGTGCACGCATTCGACACAGTCGCCCGCCGCCCAGACGCCGGGGGTGTCCACCACCCGCATCCGCAGGTCGACCCGGATCGCACCGGTCGGGCCGATCGGCAGGCCGGCCTCGGCGGCGAGCGCGGCGTTCGGGCGTACCCCGAGACCCAGCACCACGACGTCGGCCGGCAGCGTGCCGTCCTCGGTGACCACGGCGGTGACCCGGCCGTCCCGGGTCTCCAGCCCGGTGACGCCGACCCCGCTGCGCACGTCCAGCCCCAGTCCGCACAGTGCCTCGCGGACCAGGGCGCCCATGTCGGGGTCGACTGTCGACATCGGCTCCGGGCTCCGCTCGACCAGGGTGACAGACAGGCCGCGCTGGATCATCGCCTCGGCCATCTCGACACCGATGTAGCCGCCGCCGACCACCACCGCGTTGCGTGGCATCGGGTCGCCGTCCAGCCAGTCGATGAGCGCGGCGCCGTCGTCCAGGGTTTGCACCCCGAACACCCCGGCGGCGTCCGTCCGGGCCCACTCCGGTGTGACGGGGACGGCACCGGCGGCGTACACGAGCTGGTCGAAGCCCTCCCGGACCTCGCGCCCGCCGTTCTCCAGGTCCCGGGCCACCACCTCGCGCCGGTCCAGGTCGATGCCGACCACCTCGTGCCGGAGCCGGACGTCGATCTGGAAGTCCTTCCGGAAGGTGGCCGGGTCCCGGCTGACCAGCTGGTCCACGTCGTCGACCAGCCCGCCCACCCAGTAGGGGATGCCGCAGGCCGAGTACGACGTGAAGTGTCCGCGCTCGAACGCCACGATCTCCAGGTCGGAGGCGTCCCGGCGGCGGCGTGCCTGCGACGCGGCGGACATCCCCGCCGCGTCGCCGCCGACCACCACCAGCTTCTCAGCCATCCCGGTCGTCCTTCTCAGCCATTCCGCGCGACGCCCCGGGTACGCCGGACCAGGTCGTCCAGCACGTCGGAGATCTCGTGCCGCTTCGCGTACGCGGCCCGCTGCCGGGCGGCGCCGGTGCCGTGCGCCTGCAGGCGGCTCAGCAGCGCGGTGACCAGGGGCAGGTCGCCGTGCCGCTCCAGGGCCGGCCGGAGCCGGTCGAACAGCCGACGCATCAGGCGCCAGGCGGGACGCAGGCCGCCGTCGACCGGGTCGACCGCCAGCCCCTCCAGGCCGTCGTGGGCCGCCCGCCAGTGCGCCGCCGTCAACATCTGGTGTGGTATCCGGGGGGCCGGCCGGCCGGCCGCGATGTCGGTGAGCGCGGTGTCGACAAGCGCCCGGACCAGTGCCGCGACCAGGATCGTGTCGTCCACGCCCGGACAGACGTCACCGATCCGGATCTCCACGGTCGGATACTTCGACGACAGCCGGGCGTACCAGTAGAGCATGCCCTCGTCGAGCATCATGCCGGTGCCGATCAGTTCGTCGACCAGGCTCTCGTAGTGCGCGTGCGACTCCAGCCAGGGCGTCGGCGCCACCGACGGCCAGCGCTCCCAGAGCACCGAGCGCCAGCTCGCGTACCCGGTGTCCCGGCCGGCGTAGAACGGCGAGTTGGCGGTGGCGGCGTGCAGCATCGGCAGCGCCGGGCGAAGGTGGTTGAGCACCTGCACCGCGATCTCCGGCTCGGGCACCCCGACGTGTACGTGCATGCCGTTGACCCCGGGGGAGGGGACGAGCGGCCCGAACCGCTCGATCATCCGGTGGAACCGTGGATTGTCCACCAGCGGCGGGACCGGGCCGTCGACCGGGCCGGTGCCGACCGCGACCAGCCGTACCCCGGCCGCCTCGGCCGCGTCGGCCAGCCCGGTACGCAGCAGGCCGAGCGAGTGCCGCAGCGCGCTCAGTTCGAGGCCGGGCGGGGTGCCGATCTCGATCTGGCTGGTCTGGAACTCGCGCTGCACCTGCCCGCGCAGCTCGTCCGGCACCTCGGCGAGGACCGCCTCCACCGCCGGGGCCGCCGCGCCGGTCGCCGGGTCGACGAGCAGGAACTCCTCCTCGACCCCGACCGTGAGCCGCTCCGTTCCGGCGTCCGGTCCAGCAGCCTGCACGGGTACGGCCCGTCCGCCTCCGGCCGGTGTGACCAGCCCGTCCCCCGCAGGTGCGGCCAGCCCGCCCCGCACCGGTGTGGCCGGTCCGTCGACCATCACCATCACCATCACCGCCCGTCACTCGGTCGACCCGTCACTCGGTCGGATCAGCGGCGCTGCCCCGACCGGTTGTTCATTACCCTCAGTGTCGATGCCGGGAAACTCCCCGGGGGCACCAATCGCGGCATCAGCCCGTCCGGGTTACCGCGGGGCGCCGTGGTGAGGGCTGTTCCGAGAAATTGTCGGATCACGGACGGGCTTCTCGCTCAGAAGCCTCCTACCAGCGGCGATGGTCGCAGGCTGAACTGCCCACTCATCCGTGGTGCGCTGCGACTTGATCGCTGCGCTACCGTGGCGTCACTTTTGGTAGTTCCTGGGGAGGGTACGTGGCCGGGAGGGACTTCTTCGCATCGAAGAGGGCGGCAGCGGTTTTCAAGCACGGAATCCTGAAGCGATATCCGGTGGTCTTCGCCTCGCGGACCGGCCGGGATGTCGCGGGCAACCGGGTCGTGTTCCTCGACGGATATGCCGGTCGCGGTGAGTACGGTGAAGGGGAACCGGGATCGCCCTTGCTGCTTTCGCGTTGCGCCGAGTACGTGAGCACGTACCGGAACGTGCTGGGCTTCTTCGTGGAGCAGGACGAGGACAACTTCGACAACCTGCGGAGGGTCCTGGACGCGAAGGGTGGCAACACTCGCCGGGTGCTCCGCTGTGGTTCGGTGAGCGACCACCTGCCGGAGTTGCTGACTGTCGCGGACGGCGCCGCTCTCTTCGCCTTCCTTGATCCCTTCGGGCTCGCGTTGGACTTCGAGTCGATCCGAAACAATCTGCTCGGCCGACCGTCCTGGCCCCGAACGGAAGTGCTGCTGCATTTCAGCGTTCTGGCGGTGGCACGGATGGGGCGTGCGGTGCACCTGGCCCGCACTCGCGGCGATGCGCTCACACCCGCCGACCAGAAGACCGCAGAGCAACTGGATCGATTCCTCGGCGGCGCTTGGTGGCAGGACGAGTTCGCCCGGGTGCACGACGAGCGTGACGAGGAGACCGCCACCCAGAGTGCGCTGCGTGTCTGCAAGATCTACGAGAGCAAGCTGACCTCTGGGACTCGATACCAGGCGATCAGCATGCCGGTGCGCCCCCGATCGGAGTTGCAGCCGAAGTACGTACTCACTCTCTTCACCGCCAACAACGCCGGCGCATGGTCATTCGCCGACACGCTGGGCAGGGCCGGCCTGGACTGGTGGGTGGCCTGGAAGACCGACATGGTCCGGCGCGGCGAGGCGCCCGGGCAGGGGGCGCTCTTCGGGGAGGAGGTACTCGTCACTCCTGAAAAGTACGTCAAGCAGTCGGCACCTGCCTGGACAGAGATCATCGCCGGTAACATCGACCGACTTCTTGACGAGACGGGTCCGTTCCGGCTCGATGCCGCTGTGCCGGAGGTCTACGGCACGACACTGGGGCAGGCCTGGGAGCGGCACGTACGGGCCGCTGTCAAGTTGCTGGCCGGCGACCGGGTAGCGAACAGTGGAAAGGGCGACTTCTGGGCCGAGATGATCCGGCGTCCATGAGTGTGCCGGCAACGTCCTCGTCGAGCAACGGTCACGCGACGGCGCTCAGTTCCCGTCCTGCCGGCATCTCATCCCAGGTGCGGCCATCCAACTCCCGCCCGCCGGCCTTGGGGGTACGGCCGCCCCACTGCTTGAAGAAGAACGCGGTGCCGGCCGCAGCGCAGCCGTCGCGCAACTCGCGCACCCATTCGGGAGCCATCCTTCGACATCCCGCGCCGGACTCACCGCCGGCGATGAGCCAGTGCACGCCTTCGAGATCGATTGCACCCAGCGGACCGAGAAGCGGCTCGGCGGAGACGAAGCGTACGGCTGCCGGTACCTGCCGAAGGTCGTCAACTCGGTGTACTTGAGAGCGATTCTCGACAGAGACGCCCATCCAGACGTTCTTCGGCCAGTCGATGCTGCTGGCGAGCCTGGCCATGCGGGACGCCCGTTTCGTCAGCACCTGATAGGTGTGGCGGGGGGTCTGTCTCATCACCTCGAAGACCTGCTGCACGTAGGCTAGTGGCACGCGGGCGTGAAACAGGTCGGACATGGAATTGACGAACACGACCCGCGGCTCGCGCCAGCGGTGCGGGATGTCGAGGGCGGATCGGTGCAGGGTCACCCCAAAGCCCGGTCCCGACGAGCGCGGGTCCCCGTCGACCTGGTATTTCGGCGAACCCATCGCCTTGAGCCGTTTAGCCAGGCTCATCGCGTAACAGTTGTCACAACCGGCGGATACCTTGTCGCATCCGGTGGTGGGGTTCCAGGTCGCTTCTGTCCACTCGATAGCGCTCTTGTCGGCCACGTTCGCGTCCTTCCGTCGACCGGGCAATCCTGTCGAACGTTCGTACGGAAGTGAAGCGTCGCGGCCGAACCAACATCTGGTTCGTCCGGAGACCGCCGAGTTCCTGCTGCTGCCGCTTGCCTGTGCCGACTAGCCTGGGCGCCGTGCCGGTGAGCGGATCGAGGCCCATCTCCGGCCGGGCGGTCCCGTCCGGCGGGGTGGCGCTGCTGCTCGGCTGGCTGGCGGTGTCGCTCGGCTGGTCGGCGTACGCGCTGGCCGTGGTCGGCACGCCCACCGGGCCGGCGGTGGAGTCGCTGGCCGGCGCCGCGGTGCTGGCGGCGGCCTCGCTGCTCACGGTCGCCCTCGCCGGCCGGCTGCCGGCCGGTCCGCACACCGGCGTCGACCGGGTACGCCTGAGCGCCACGTTCCGGCAGCGGTCCCGGCGACTCGGTACGCTCCGCCAGCTCGATCCCGACGCGGCGGGTCGCCCTCGGCCGCGAGCACCCTCCGCGCACCTCTCGGCCGGTTAGCGGCAGCGCTCCGTCAGCGGCGGCGTCCCATCCAGCGGGCGCGCTCAGCGAAGCGGAGCGCGCTCCACCCAGGCGGCACCGCACCCGGCGGAGATTCCGCTCGGGGAGGCATTCGGCATTCCGCCCAGCGGTGCGACTCCACGATGCCGCGCCGGTCGATCCCGCGTCAGTCCGCCCGTACGTCCACCCCGCCGCCACCGTGTGCGACGTCGTCCCGGCTCGTCGGCTCGCCGACCGGCTGGGCGGTGATCTCCCGGTGGCCGGGGACTGACGTCGGGCCGTCCCGCCGGACCAGGGGCACATCCCCGTCCGGGCGTTCCGGAATCGAACCGAGGAGTCCTCGCATGCTCGCCTTCGCACCACTCGACGGGGCGGTCGGCGCCGCCGCGCACGCCGTCGCACTGCTCGCCGCCCTGGTGGAACCGGTCGCCGGGGTCGGCGCCACCGCCGCCGCCATCGTGCTGTTCACCGTCGGAGTACGTCTGTCGATCTCCCCGCTGAGCTGGGCGCAGGTCCGGGGCGAGCGGCGTCGGGCCGTATTGGCGCCCCGGATCCGGGAACTCCAGCAGCGGTACCGGAACCAGCCGGCCCGGCTGCGCGACGAGTTGGTCGCGTTGCACCGGGAGGCCGGGGTCTCACCGTTCGGCAACCTGTTGCCGGCGCTGGCCCAGGCCCCGTTCTTCTTCCTGATGTACCGGCTTTTCGCCGTGCCGGCGGCCGGGGCGGGCCCGGCTGCCGGGTCGGCCGGGACGGGACTGCTGGCCGAGCGGCTCTTCGGGGTGCCGCTCGGCCAGCACCTCGGCGACGGGCTGGCCGGGGCGGCCGGCCCGGTCTTCGGGGTACTGCTCGGACTACTGGTCCTGCTGGCCTGGTGGTCCTCCCGACGGATGCGCCGAGCCGCGGCATCCGGGCCGGCGGGTGCCGCCGAGGTGCCGGGGGCGGCGGTGCTGGCCAGGGTGCTGCCGCTGCTGCCGTACGGGACGGTGCTGGTGGCCTTGTTCGTGCCGTTGGCGGCGGTGCTGTACCTGGTCACCACCACCGCGTGGACCGCAGTGGAGCAGGTGGTGCTGCGCCGAGGTAGGGCATCGACAGGTGTTGACACGGGAGGGTCCGGCACGTACAACTCCTGAGAGAGCGCTCTCTCGCGCACTGTCCCCTGTAGGGCTTTCCGTCCCCCGTAGAGAGGCCCCCGACATGAACACCACCCGGACCGCCCGGCCGGCCCCCGCCGGCCGGACCACCAGACGCCGGCTCGCGCTGCTGGCGGCCGCGTCGACCCTGCTCGCCACGGTCTTCGGCACGGTGACCGTGACCGCGCGCGCCGCCGTACCGCCACCAGCCTCCGGCTGGAGCCTGGTCTGGGCCGACGACTTCACCGGCGCCGCCAACACGCTGCCCTCGTCGGCCAACTGGATCATCGACACCGGCACCAGCTATCCCGGCGGCCCGCCGAACTGGGGCACCGGGGAGATCCAGACGTACACCAACAGCACCGCGAACGTCAGTCACGACGGCGGCGGCAACCTGCGGATCACCCCGCTGCGCAACGCCTCCGGCGGCTGGACCTCCGCCCGGATCGAGACGGTACGCAGCAACTTCAAGCCGCCGGCCGGTGGCGTACTGGCGATCGAGGGCCGGATCCAGATGCCGAACGTGACCGGTGCGGAGGCGGCCGGCTACTGGCCGGCGTTCTGGGCGCTCGGCTCGCCCTACCGGGGCAACTACCAGAACTGGCCGGGGATCGGCGAGTTCGACGTGATGGAGAACGTCAACGGGATCAACTCGGTCTGGGGCGTACTGCACTGTGGCGTCGCGCCGGGCGGGCCGTGCAACGAGTTCAACGGCATCGGCGCCCAGCGGGCCTGCCCCGGCTCGACCTGCCAGTCCGCGTTCCACACCTACCGCTTCGAGTGGGACGCCTCGGTCAGCCCCCAGCAACTGCGCTGGTACGTCGACGGCCAGCAGTACCACACCGTCACCCAGGCGCAGGTCGGCTCGTACTGGTCGCAGATGACCGACCACGCGGGCTACTTCCTGCTGCTCAACGTCGCGATGGGTGGCTCGTTCCCGAACGGCGTGGCCGGCGGCACAACCCCGACCGCCGCGACCGTCTCCGGACGGCCGATGCTCGTCGACTACGTCGCGGTCTACAGCCGGGGCGGCGGTGGCAACCCGACCAACCCGCCGACCACCCCGCCGCCGACCACGCCACCTCCGGGCGGCACGGTCAGCGCGTACTCGACGATCCAGGGTGAGGCGTTCAGCGGGCAGCAGGGTGTCGCGGTCGAGGCGTGCAGCGAGGGCGGCCAGAACATCGGCTGGCTGGCCAACGGCGACTGGGTCCGGTACGACCGGGTCGACTTCGGCAGCACGCCACCCCGGGACTTCGTGGTCCGGGTCGCCTCCGGTGCGGGCGGCGGGGTGAGCGGCCTGGTGCAGGTGCGCCTGGACAGCCCGACCGGCCCGGTGCTGGGCAGCCTGTCGGTCGGCAACACCGGCGGCTGGCAGAGCTGGCAGTCGATTCCCGGCAACGTCTCCTCGGTGACCGGGGTACGCACGGTCTACCTGACCTTCAACAGTGGTCAGCCGGCCGACTTCGCCAACCTCAACTGGTTCACCTTCCGCCGCTGACCGCGGGGAGGTGCCGGGGCGGGGCGTCTCCGCGCGGGCGGGCGGCGCCGAGAGACCCTGCCCCGGCATCTCTTGCTTTAACAGTTAACCTTCCTAATAATTAGCGGACAGTCGATGGCTGTGCCTACCCGACCGCCCCGGTGGAGGAGCACATGAGACGCCGCAGAAGCCTTGTCCTGTCCGTAGTCGCCGGCCTGGTGGCAACCGTCGGCGTCGCCTGGGGAGCGCTGCCGGCGTACGCGGCCGGGCCGACCGCGACCTTCGTCAAGACCGCCGACTGGGGGACCGGCTGGGAGGGGAAGTACACAATCACCAACGGCGGGACCGGCACCCTCAACGGCTGGTCGGTCGCCTTCGACCTGCCCGCCGGCACCACCATGGGCAGCTACTGGGACGCCCTGCTGACCTCCTCCGGACAGCGGCACACCTTCACCAACCGGTCCTGGAACGGCACCGTCGCCCCCGGCGCCTCGGTCTCGTTCGGCTTTCTCGCCACCGGCTCCGGCAGCCCGGCCAACTGCACGCTCAACGGCGCGGCCTGCGGCGGCAGCAGCACCCCGACGACGCCGCCGACCACCGCGCCGCCCACCACCCCGCCGACGGACCCGCCGGCGACCGGGCTGCCGAAACACTTCCTCACCGGGTACTGGCACAACTTCGACAACCCCGCCGTCGAGTTGCGGCTGCGGGACGTGCCCGCCGAGTACGACCTGATCGCCGTCGCCTTCGCCGAGGCGACCAGCACCCCCGGGGCGGTCACCTTCGGCATCGACCCCGGACTGTCCGCCTCGGTCGGCGGCTACACGAACGCCGACTTCGCCGCCGACGTACGCACCGTCAAGGCGCGCGGCAAGAAGGTGATCCTCTCGGTCGGCGGCGAGACCGGCCGGGTCGCGGTCAACGACGCCGCCTCGGCGACCGCGTTCAGCAACAGCGTGTACAGCCTGATCCAGCAGTACGGCTTCGACGGCGTCGACATCGACCTGGAGAACGGGCTCAACCCGACGTACATGGCGCAGGCGCTGCGGTCACTGCGCAGCCGGGTCGGCGCCGGCCTGATCATCACGATGGCGCCGCAGACCATCGACATGCAGTCGCCCTCGGTGTCGTACTTCAAACTGGCGCTGGACATCCGGGACATCCTCACCGTCGTGCACACCCAGTTCTACAACTCCGGTTCGATGCTCGGCTGCGACCAGTCCTTCGCGTACGCCCAGGGCACCGTCAACTTCATGACGGCGCTGGCCTGCCTGCAACTCGAAGCCGGACTCCGCCCCGAGCAGGTGGCGCTCGGCCTGCCCGCCGGCCCGGGGGCGGCCGGCGGCGGCATCGTCGCGCCGAGCCTGGTCAACCAGGCGCTGGACTGCCTGGCCAGGGGGACCAGCTGCGGCAGCTTCCGCCCGCCACGCACCTACCCCGGCATCCGGGGCGCGATGACCTGGTCGATCAACTGGGACGTCAGCAACGGCAACAACTTCGCCCGGACCGTACGCCCGCACCTGTCCACCCTGCCCTGAGCCGACCGGCACCCCGCACCCGGCGCCGGGCCGTCAGCGTGTGTCGGCGGCCTGGCGCCGGCCCGACCGCCGCCGCACCTTCTTGACCACCCAGAGTCCGATCATCACCGCGAAGACGGCCAGCAGTGCGTAGTCGAAGTAGCCGGCGTACCTGTCGATCTGCTGCCACCGCGACCCGAGCGAGTAGCCGAGGCCGACGAAGATCGCGTTCCAGAGCCCGCTGCCCAGCGTGGTCAGTGCCAGGAAGCGCCCCACCGGCATGTGGTTGGCGCCGGCCGGAATCGAGACCAGGCTGCGGACCACCGGGATCATCCGGCCGAAGAGCACCGCCCAGGAGCCGTACCGCTCGAACCACCTGTCGGCCCGTTCCAGGTCGTCGAGGTCGACCAGCGGAATCCGGTCGAGCCAGCGCTTGAGCCGGTCCTCGCCGAGCGCCGCGCCGAGCCAGTAGAGCAGCATCGCGCCGAGCACCGAGCCGGCGGTGGCGGAGATGGCCACCAGGACGACGTTCATCCGTCCGTCACCGGCCAGGTAGCCGGCCATCGCCAGCACCAGTTCGCTCGGCACCGGCGGGATGATGTTCTCCAGCGCGACCAGCAACCCCACTCCGGGTACGCCCAGCGAGTCGATCACGCCCGCGATCCAGCCGGTCAGGCCACCGACCTGCGTAGGGTCCACGTCCTGGGCGAGGGCCACGGCGCACCCACTCCTTCGTCGGCTCGTACGGTCGGCTCAGGGCTCATCGGCCGGCTCAGGGAAAGCCCCGGGTGAAGCGAACTCGTTACCCCGTGACCGCCCCGGTTACACCCGCCGTCCCGCCACCCCGGCGACCCGGCCGGCCGATCCGGTTTGCCGGCGCCGCCGATCGGAAAAGAGCTTCGGCTATGACGGACCGGTGGTACGCGGAGGCGGTCGTCTACTGCCTCGACATCGACACGTACGCCGACTCGGACGGCGACGGTATCGGCGACATCCAGGGCCTGATCGGCCGGCTCGACTATCTGGCCCGGCTCGGGGTGACCTGCCTGTGGCTGCATCCGATCCACCCGTCGACGCAGCGCGACGACGGCTACGACGCCACCGACTTCTACGGCGTCGACCCCCGGCTCGGCACCCTCGGCGACTTCGCGGAGCTGCTGCACCAGGCCGCCAACCGGGGGATCCGGGTCATCATCGACCTGGTGGTCAACCACACCTCGGACCAGCACCCGTGGTTCACCTCCGCCCGCTCGTCGCCCGACTCGCCGTACCGCGACTGGTACGTCTGGTCGGACCAGGAGCCGCCGGACCGGCACCAGGGCATGGTCTTCCCAGGTGAGCAGGACGAGACCTGGAGCTACGACCGGACCGCGAAGTCCTGGTTCTACCACCGGTTCTACCGGTTCCAGCCGGACCTCAACTTCGGCAACCCGGCGGTACGTGCCGAGGTCAAGAAGATCATGTCGTTCTGGCTCCAGCTCGGTGTCGCCGGGTTCCGGATCGACGCGGCGCCGTTCATCATCGAGCAGACCGAGCCCGGCAACCCGAACTCGCCCAAGGACTTCGAGTTCCTGACCGAGCTGCGCCAGCACGTCCAGTGGCGGCGGGCCGACGCGCTGCTGCTGGCCGAGGCGAACGTCGAACCCGACCAGCTCCGCGTCTATTTCGGCGACAGCGGCGGCTCCGCCAACCGGCTGCACATGCTCTTCGACTTCATGCTGAACGGCCGGATGATCCTGGCGCTGGCCAGGCAGGACCCGGAACCGATCATCGACGGCCTGCGGGACACCCCGGCGCTGCCGAAGGGGGCGCAGTGGGCCACCTTCCTGCGCAACCACGACGAGATCGACCTCTCCCGGCTCACCGCCGAGCAGCGGGCGCAGGTGTACGAGCAGTTCGGGCCGGACGAGAACATGCGGATCTACGACCGGGGCATCCGGCGCCGGCTCGCCCCGATGCTCGGCAACGACCGGCGCCGGATCGAGCTGGCGTACGCCCTCCAGTTCTCGCTGCGCGGCACCCCGGTGCTGCGGTACGGCGAGGAGATCGGGATGGGCGAGGACCTGTCGCTGCCGGGTCGGGAGTCGATCCGTACCCCGATGCAGTGGTCCGGGAAGCCGAACGCCGGCTTCTCCAGCGCGCCCGCCGACAAGCTGGTCCGCCCGGTGATCGACGACGGGGAGTTCGGCTACCAGCGGGTGAACGTCACCGCGCAGCGGCACGACGCGTCGTCGCTGCTGGGCTGGTTCGAGCGGATGATCCGTACCCTGCGCGAGGCCCCCGAGATCGGCTCCGGCTCCTGCACCCACGTCGACCAGGAGATGCCGCCCGGGGTGCTGGCACACCGGGCGGACGGCCCGACCGGCTGCATGCTCTTCCTGCACAACCTCGGCACCCGGCGGGCGGTGGTCAACCTGGGCGCGCTCTTCCCGGAGGCGGACATGCCGAACGACGTGTTCGCCGACCGCGACTACCCGCCGGTCGGCAAGCTCGACGCGCTGGAGCTGGCCGGCTACGGCTACCGCTGGATCCGGCTGTTCCGCTCGGGCGCGGTCGAATAGCGGCGGTCGCCGCTCCGGGCGGCCGGCTCGCCCAGCGGGCTGGCTCGCCCGGGCCGGCGGTTCCGCCCGGCGGCTGGCCCCGCTCAGCTGGCGGGGCGGGTGCGGCGCAGCCAGAGCAGGCCGAGCACCGGCAGCACCAGCGGGACGTAGCCGTAGCCGCCGCCGAAGTCCGACCAGACGGTGTCGTCCGGGAACAGGGCCGGGTCGAACAGGCTCAACGCACCGACCCCGAGCACCCCGGCGAGTTCCACGGTGCAGCAGACCAGGGCGGTACGCCGGCCGGCCCGGTCGCCCTTCGCCAGCCCGACGGTCGCCACGATGTAGATCACGGCGGCGAGCGCGGAGAGCAGGTAGGCCACCGGCGCCTCGCCGAACTTCGTGATGATCTGCACTCCGGCCCGGCAGCTCGCCGCGATGGCGAAGAGGAGGTAGACGGCGACCAGCGCCCGCCCCGGACCGCTGTTGACCCGCCGGGGCGCTGGCCCGGGGCCGGTCGGGGTCGCCGGGTCGGAGGTCGTCGGCTCAGCCACCGGGCAGCTGCCAGGTCTGTTGCAGGCGGAGCACGACCACCGGGACCACCAGGCAGACGACGGTGACGATCACCGAGCCCCAGCGGGTCGGTTCCATCCGGGCCAGCACGCCGGCCAGCGGCGGCAGGCAGACCAGGGTGACCAGGTAGCCGGCGAAGGTGCCGGCCTCGGCGGGCTGCTCGCCGCCGATCCAGGCGGCCACCGCGGTGGCGGCGAGCGCGAGCAGCACCAGCTCCAGCACGGCCAGGCCGGCGAGGTGCGAGACGTCCGGCGGCCGGTTGCGCATCGTCGTCACCAGGCTCCAGCCGGCGAGTACGAGTGACAGCACGATCGAGGAGGCGACCAGGAAGTCGTTCATCGGCCGGCACCGGGGCGGATGCCGGTGCGCGGCGGCGGCGCTGCGGCGCGGGACCGGTCTCGACTCACCCGGGCAGTCTACTAACCGGCGTAGTAGGGCGCCGTGACGGGGCTCGTTCCGGCTGCCATCTTCATCCTACGGGCGTGGCAAGCCCTTCGCGTCGGCGCGAATGATGATTTCTCGGCCCTGACCGGTACATATGCTCGCCGGAGCCACTTCGCAGACGCACCGGGGGAGCACTGTGTCCGACGCCAGAACGCAGGAGATCGCCGCCGAACAACGGATCGTCGACCGGGTCTACGCGCGACTCGACGTACTGCGGGAGCAGGCCGCCGCCGTCGCCGACGAGGGACGGCAGCGGGCGGCGGCCGGCCCGCTCACCGGGCTTGTCGAACGGGACGCGATGGCCCACCGGGCCGCCACCCGGCTGCGGGCACTCGACGCCGAGGCCGAGGGACTCGTCTTCGGAAGGCTCGACTTCGACGACGGCGAGACCTACCGGATCGGGCGGCTCGGCGTACGCGAGGGCACCGAGCCGCTGCTCGTCGACTGGCGGGCACCGGCCGCCGCGCCGTTCTACCGGGCCACCCCGGGTGAGCCGCTCGGCGTGGTACGCCGTCGGGTGATCATCTGTCGGGGCGCGGAGGTGGTCGACCTCGACGACGACGTACTCTCCCCGGACGCCGCGGCGGACCTGCGGGTGCTCGGCGAGGGCGCGTTGCTGGCCGCGCTGCGCCGCTCCCGTGGCCCGCACATGCGGGACATCGTCACCACCATCCAGCGCGAACAGGACGAGGCGATCCGGGCACCCGCCCGGGGCGTCACCCTGATCACCGGCGGGCCGGGTACCGGCAAGACCCAGGTGGCGCTGCACCGGGCGGCGTACCTGCTCTACACCGACCGGGGCCGGTTCACCGACGGTCGGATCCTGGTGGTGGGCCCGTCGACAGTCTTCACCAACTACATCGGCCGGGTACTCCCCTCGCTCGGCGAGGAGAGCGTGCACCTGCGGGCCATCGGCGAACTCGTCGACGGGGTGACCGCCACCCGGCGGGAGCGGGCCGAGGTGGCCCGGGTCAAGGGCGACGAGCGGGTCCGGAACGTACTGGCCGAGCTGGTCTGGCAGACCCCGCCGAGCGCACCGGAGCGGCTCCGGATCGTCTACGCCGGGCAGGTGCTCACCCTGGACAGAGCCGACCTGACCGCCGCCCGCGCCCGGGTACGGGACCGCTGCGCCGAGACCGGCACACTGCCGAACGCCGCCCGCCCGGCCGCCGCCGCGACCCTGCTGGACGCGCTCTGGGACAGGGTGCACGGCAGTCACCTGGACCGGGACCTCTTCGCCGAGGACGTCGGGGACCGCGGCGAGTTCCACCGGTTCCTCCGGGCCTGGTGGCCGGTGCTGACCCCGACGGCCGTACTCGGCTGGCTCGCCGACCCCGCCCGGGTGGTCGGGCTGGACGACGGCCGGGACGCCGAACTGCTCGCCGCCTCCTACCGGCGTCGGCCGGCCGACTGGTCCGTCGACGACGTGCCGCTGCTCGACGAGCTGGCCCAGCTGCTCGGCGAGCCGCCTCCCGCGCCGAGGGCACCGGAGCCGGAGTGGCAGCTGCGCGAGCTGGGCGTCGGCGCCCGGACCGTGCGGACCTTCGTGCTGAGCTGCGGGCTGCGCGAGGGCTGGGAGCTGTACGCGCCGGGTCTCGCGACCCCGATGGCGCTGGCCGGGCCGGGGATCGACAACGACGCGACCGCCGCCGCCCAGCGCTGGGCCGAGGCGGTCATCCTGCGGGAGGGTCACCGGGTGGTCGGCTGGACCGACGGCTTCGACCCGCACGGCGAGGAGGGCTACGTGCCGCTGCTCGCCGAGCCGCTGCCGGTGCCGGAACCCGACGACGAGCCGTCCGGCGACGACCCCTACCTGCACGTGATCCTGGACGAGGCACAGGACCTGTCGCCGATGGAGTGCCGGATGATCGCCCGCCGCGCCGAGTACGCCTCGATGACCGTGGTCGGCGACCTCGGCCAGGCAACCCATCCGCTGGCCACCGACTCCTGGCCCGGACTGCTCACCCGGCTCGGCAAGCGCGAGGTACGCACACTGGAGCTGAACACCGGCTACCGGGTCCCCCGGGTCGTCGCCGAGTTCGCGGCCCGGGTGCTCGCCCCCGGCATCGCGCCGACCCGGTCGTACCGGGCCGGCGGCAGCCTGTCGGTGCGGCAGGTGGACGACCTGCCCGCCGCCGTCCGGGCAGCGGCCCGGCAGGCTCCGCCCGACGCCACGGTGGCGGTCATCGCCGCCGACGACACGGCCGACGAACTCACCGCCGGGCTCGCCGACCTGCCGTCCGTCGCCGTGGTGCCGGCGAGCCTCTGCAAGGGTCTGGAGTACGACCACGTGGTCGTGGTGGAGCCGGCCGAGATCGTGGCCGCCGAACCCCGGGGCGGAAACCGGCTCTACGTGGCGCTGACCCGGGCCGTCGCGGGACTGGTCGTGCTGCACCGCGAGCCGCTGCCGCCGGCGCTGCGCGACTGACTCGGGCCGGCGGGTGCGGGGGCACCGGGCGATCATGGCTGGAACATCAGTGTCTTCTATGATTGGGCCGCCCCGCACCGCCACCTCACCGGGAGCCCCACCGCGTGGACCTGTCCGGCATCGACGCGCGCTCCGCGTTGCTGATCGCCGGTGGAGTGGTGCTGTTCTCGTTGCTCGTGCTCGCCCTGCTGGCGGACCGGCCGAGGGGCCCCCGACCCGACCTGACGCGGCTGCGCGCCGCCGTGGCCGAGCTGGAGGCGTACGCGATGGCCGTGCAGACCGACGCCGGCCGGGCCGCCGCCGTGGCCACCGCGGCCCGGGTGGCGCTGGTCGAGGCCGAGCGGTGCCGGGACGAGGCCTGGGCCGACCAGGAGGCGGCGGAGCGGGAGTACGACCGGGTGTGGCGGACGGTACTCGCCGCCCGGGAGGCGGGCACCGTTCCGGCACCGGTCGCCGACTCCGATCCGGACCCGGAGCGGGAGCGTGCGGTGTCCAGGGCGGCGCTGGCGGCCTACCGGCGCGGCGACCTGTCGCTGTCGCAACTGCGCGAGGTGTTCCGGCGCAGCGGGACCTGGGTGCCGATCCAGGAGGAACGGGAACGGCAGCTCGACCTGGTCTGGTTGCGGCTGGCCGAGGCGCGGCGGGCGTACGACCGGTCCGCCGCGCTGGCCCGGCGCGCCGAGCAGGAGGTTGCGATGGCCGAGGCCGCCGCCTGGGAGTTGCGCTCCGAGGCGAACCGGTCGGTGGCCGAGGCGCGGGAGGCGTACCACACCGTCCAGCGGTTCACCCAGCGGCACGGCGGCCGGCCCCGGCGGCGTCGGCGGGGGTCCTGACCAGGGCCGCGGTGGTCGCCGGCGCCCGGCGTGGGGTGTGCGCACGGCTGCGTCTCTTCCTGCACCAGCTTCCGGTTGTGTTAGGAAGAAGCTCCTGCTCGAGGCGGCGCGAAGAGGAGATTTCCGTGCTCACGTTCGGACTGTTCGGCACCGGTGTCTGGGCCACCGAGGTGCACGCCGCCGCGCTCGCCGGGCATCCTCGGACCCGGCTCGCCGGGGTCTGGGGCCGGGACCCGGCCAAGACGGCAGCGCTCGCCGAGCGGTACGGCGTGCCGGCCTACTCCGACGCCGACGCGCTGATCGAGGACGTGCAGGCGGTGTCGGTGGCGCTGCCGCCCGACGTGCAGGCCGACCTGGCGGTCCGGGCCGCCACCGCCGGCCGGCACCTGCTGCTGGACAAGCCGCTGGCGTTGAGCCTGCCGGACGCCGACCGGGTCGTGTCGGCCGCCGCGCAGAGCGGGATCGCCTCGGTGGTCTTCTTCACGAACCGTTTCCACCCGGCCATCGCCACCTTCCTGGCCAGCGCGGCTGTCACCGGTGGCTGGCACGGCGCCCGGGGGGTGCACTACGCGTCGATCTTCCAGCCCGGCAACCCGTACGGCGGATCGGCCTGGCGGCGCGAGCACGGCGCGCTCTGGGACGTCGGCCCGCACGCGCTCTCGCTGGTCCTGCCGGTGCTCGGCCCGGTGACACAGGTTGCCGCAATGGCCGGGCCCCGGAACAGCGTGCACCTGACACTGGCGCACGGCGAGGCGGCGACCAGCACCCTGTCGCTGGCCCTGGACGCGCCGCCCGCCTCGACCGCCGTCGAGTACGCCTTCCACGGCGAGGACGGGATCGGCGTGGTGCCGGACCGGGACGTCACCCCGGTCGACGCGCTCCGGCTGGCGATCGAGCAGCTCTGCACGGAGGTCGACAGCGGCACCCGCGACCAGCAGTGCGACGTCCGGTTCGGCCGGCAGGTGGTCGCGGTGCTCGCCGCCGCCGAGACCGCTCGCGGCCAGGGCCGCACGGTCACGCTGCCATCCTGAAACCGACCCGCCCGGCTCACGGCCACGAACGCGCGGACGACGGGGCCGGTGCGGCCGGAGGTGGTCGGAGGGCGGACCCATCCGGTGGGCCGGTGGCGCCGAATAACGTCTGTGCCATGCCGGCACCGGACGGGAGGTTGTCGACCATGAAACCGGGTGACCGGGGAACCGACCGGTCGGATCCGACCGAGGGGGCCGGGCAGCCGCGTCGGCTCCGGCCCGAACGGCTCTCGGCGGTGCCGGCACAACGGGGCGGCGAGCCGGGCCGGACCGTACCGACCGATGGCGCCGGCGAGCCGGACCGGCTGCTCCGGGCCATCGCCCGGGGTGACGAGGCGGCCTTCGGCCAGCTCTACGAGATCGTGGCGCCCCGGGTGTTCGGCCTGGTCCGGCGGGTGCTGCGCGATCCGGCCCAGGCCGAGGAGGTGACCCAGGAGGTGCTTGTCGAGATCTGGCGTACCGCCGGCCGGTTCGATCCGGCCCGTGGCTCGGCGACCGCCTGGATGTTCACCATCGCGCACCGCCGGGCCGTCGACCGGATCCGCACCGAGCAGGCCGGGGTGGACCGGGCCGGCCGGCTCGCCGCCGCGAGCGGGCAGACCCCGTACGACGACGTGGTGGAGACGGCCACCACCAGGCTGGAACAGCAGCAGGTCCGGCGCTGCCTCGACGCGCTCACCGAGTTGCAGCGGCAGGCGATCACCATGGCCTACTACGGCGGGCACACGTACCCCGAGGTTGCCCGGCTGCTGGAAACCTCGCTGCCGACGGTCAAGACCAGGATGCGGGACGGCCTGATCCGGCTGCGCGACTGCCTGGGTGTGGAGGTGACCCGCTGATGACCGACATCCACGCGCTGGTCGGCGCCTACGTCCTGGACGCGGTGAACGACGTCGAGCGGGCCGCCTTCGCCCGGCACCTGGCCGGCTGCGACACCTGCGCGGTCGAGGTGGCCGAACTGCGGGAGACCGCCGCCCGGCTGGCCGAGCCGACCTGGTCGGTGCCGCCGCCGGGGATGCGGGCCGAGGTGCTGGACCGGGTGCGGCGTACCCGGCAACTCCTGCCGGGCCGCGCCGATCCGGAGGGTTCGCCGGCCCTGTCGCGGTGGCGTCGTTGGACGGCCGCGGCGGTCGCCGCCGGCATCCTGGCCGCCGGCGCCGGTGCGCTCGGCTACAGCCTTCAGGAGCAGCGGGTACGCGAGCAGCGGGGGGTCGCCGAGGCGGCCCGGGCCGAGGCCGATCGGATCCGTTCGGTGCTGGCCGCTCCGGACGCGGTGCTGCACGGCGGCGCCGTGACCGGTGGCGGGCGTATCAGCCTGGTCACCTCGGAGAGTCTGGACGCCGGTGTGGTGCTGCTCGGTGGCGCTCCGGCACCCGGACCCGACCGGGCCTACCAGTTGTGGCTGCTGCGCGGCGGGCAGCCGGCCGACGCGGGCGTACTGACCGCCGACGCCTCCAGCGCCGCCAGGCTGATCACCGGGGTACGCGGTGCCGACGGGCTGGGCCTGACGGTGGAACCGGCGGCGGGTTCGGCGCGGCCGACCCTGCCGACCGTGGCCGAGGTGCCGATCACCTGACCGGACCCGTCTGGCGGAGGACCGGCTCCGAATCCCTGGTGAGGTCGCCGTAGCGACGGCGGACTCTTCCAGATGAATGTGCTGATCGGTGCGGCCCCGAACATCGTCGCGCTGAACGGTGCCGAAAACCTGCTGCACCTCGGGTTGTGCCTGGTCCTCACAGCGATCGGCTTCGGCGCCGACCGCACGGCCGGCGAAGTTCCGAGGGCGCTTCCGACTGAGTTCCGGGCGCGCTTCCCGAGAAGTTCGGATCCGGACCAATCCGGACGGGATGCGGCGACGAATCACCAGTAAGCACCCAACGAAGTGAAATGAAAGGACTTCCTGTCATGCGTACCAAAATTTTCGCGCCGGTGGCGGTGGCCACGGCCTGCATCCTGACGCTCGGCGCCTGCGGCGGCGACCCGGCGGACGAGGCGGGCGGCGCCCCGGCGACCAGCGCGCCGCCGATGGCGACCAGCGCACCGGCGATGATGGACGGCGAGTTCGGCCCCGGCTGCGCCGCCGTGCCGACCGACGCGTCGAACCCGGGCAGCTTCGAGGCGATGGCGAAGGTGCCGGTGGCCACCGCCGCCAGCGGCAACCCGGTGCTCTCCACACTGGTCAGTGCGGTCAAAGAGGCGGACCTGGTCGACTCGCTCAACAGCGCCGACGGGGTCACCGTCTTCGCGCCCACCAACGACGCGTTCGCGAAGATCCCCGAGGCCGACCTGAACAAGGTGATGGCCGACAAGAAGATGCTCGCCGGGGTGCTCACCTACCACGTGGTGTCCGGCAAGCTCGCCCCGGCACAGCTCGCCGGCTCGCACAAGACGCTGCAGGGCGGCACCGTCACCGTGACCGGCTCCGGCACCGACTTCAAGGTCGGCCCGGAGGCGACCGTGGTCTGCGGCAACGTCCAGACCGCGAACGCGGTGGTGTACCTGGTCGACTCCGTCCTGATGCCGCCGTCCTGACCCCGCCGCCCGGGCTGCGGTCGGCTCGGCGGTTCCCGTATCCCGAGGGAGGATACAGCCATGTCAGCGCCGCGCGGGGCCGTACCGGCCGGGAGCCGCGGACGTCCGGGGCAGCTGTTCGGCCGAGGTCTCGCCGGACTGCTCGGCGGGGCCGCCGGGGTGGCGGTGGCGCAACTCGTCGCCGCCGCCACCCGGCCGCAGGCCGGCCCACTGGTCGCGGTCGGGTCCGCCGTCGTCGACGCGGCACCCACTCCGGTGAAGGAGTTCGCGGTCCAGACCTTCGGCACGTACGACAAGCCGGTACTGCTCGGCGGGATCGGGCTGCTGCTCGCCGCGTTCGCAGTACTCACCGGGCTGCTGGCGGCGCGGCGCCCGACCGTCGGAGCGGTCGGGGCCGTGTTGTTCGGGCTGGTCGGCGCCGCAGCCGCACTGACCCGGCCAGCGGCCGGCCCCGCCGACCTGCTGCCCTCCGCCGCAGGTGCCGTAGTCGCCGCGATCGTGCTGCACCGGCTGCCGCGCCGCGCGGTCGGGGCAGGCCGGTCCGGTCCGGCGCCGTTCGGGGCCGGACCGGACCGGACGACCGAGGGGGCGTCCGGTCCGGGTGGTGTCGAGCCAAGTTCCCCGCCGGCGCCGGACGTCGCCGCTCCCGAACCCCAGGCGGCGGGGGCGACCCGACGGCACTTCGTCCGGGCCGCGACGGTGGTGGCCGGCGGGACCGTGCTCACCGGCACCGCCGGCTACCTGCTGACACAGATCAGGAACCGGGACGCCGCGCGGTCGAGGCAGACCGTAATGCTTCCGGCAGCGGCCCGACCGGCCGAACCGCTGCCGGCCGACGTCCAGCCGGGCTTCCACACTCCGAACGCCGAGTTCTATCGCGTCGACACCGCCCTGACGGTACCCCGCCTCGACGTCGACGACTGGCGGCTGCGGATCCGTGGCCGGGTCGACCGGCCGGTCGAGCTGCGCTTCACCGACCTGCTCCGGCGCGAGCTGGTCGAGCGCGACATCACGCTGAACTGCGTTTCGAGCGAGGTCGGCGGCCCGTACGTCGGCACGGCACGTTGGCTCGGCGTACCCCTCGCGCCGCTGCTGCGGGAAGCTGGCATCCAGACCGGCGCCGACCAGGTGGTGGCCAGGTCCGTCGAGGGAATGACGATCGGCACACCGGTCGAGACGGTGTTTGACGGCCGGGACGCGATGCTCGCGGTCGGGATGAACGGCGAGCCGCTGCCGTACGAGCACGGTTTCCCGGTCCGGATGCTCACCCCCGGCTTGTACGGTTACGCCGGCGCCTGCAAGTGGTTGACCGAGCTGGAGCTGTCGACGTTCGACGACTTCGACGCGTACTGGGTGCGGCGGGGCTGGGCGGCCAGGGCACCGGTGAAGACGGCCTCCCGGATCGACCGTCCCGCACCGTTCGCACGGTTGTCGGGTGGTCCGGTGCGGGTGGCCGGGGTGGCCTGGGCGCAGCGGCGCGGAATCCGGGCGGTCGAGGTGCAGGTCGACGGCGGGCGATGGCAGCCGGCGACCCTGGCCCCGGTCCCGTCCTCCGACACCTGGGTGCAGTGGCGGTACGACTGGCGCGCGTCCACCGGTACGCACACCCTGCGGGTACGGGCGGTCGACGGCGGGGGCGAGGTGCAGACCGGGCAACGGGCCGCCCCGTTCCCGTCCGGCGCGACCGGCTGGCACACCGTCTCGGTGACGGTCGGCTGACCGTGCCGTCGGTGCTCGGCCGGCCGAGGGCGCCGGGGATGGGGCAGGGCCTGAAAGGGGGGCAGGGCCCGGTCGACGGTGTGGCTAGCCCCACCCCGGGTCGGCGGCTTCCGGCAGTGTCGCCGCCGGGCGGGACCGGCCAGACTGGGGCGCATGGCATCCAGAGCGCTTCGCACCAGCGGGCTGGCCCTGCTGCACGGAGCGGCGCTGGCCGGGCTGGGGCTGGCCGGGGCGGTGCTGCTCCTGGTGCACCTGGTCTTCTTCGTGCCGGGGTTCGGACTCGGGCTGATCTTCCTGGTGCCGCTGCCGATCCTGGCCGGGCGGTACCTGACCAACCTGGTCCGCCGGCTGGCCGGCGCCGGTGGCGCACCGATCGGGTCGCCGTACCGGCCCCGGCCCGAGCCGCCGCGGCCGGAGGAGAGCGGGCGCTACCCGCACGACAACCGGCTCTACCGGCGGCCCTGGGTGCCCGCCTTCCTCCGCTGGCTGGACTGGGTACTCGGCGACCCGGCCAGCTACCGCGACCTGGGCTGGATGATCGCGACTCCGGTGGTCGGTACGCTGCTCGGCGGTCTCCCGGTCGCGCTGCTCGCCGCCGGTGCCTGGTACGCGCTCGGCAACGCCGGAAGGCACTGGTGGGCCCTGCCGGCCGGGCTCGCCGTCGCCGCCGCCGGGCTGGCGGTCGCCCCCTGCCTGCTCGCCACCCACCGGCGCTGGACCCACTGGTGGTTGGGGTCGGAGCAGCGACAGCCGGGCCGGCTCCGGATCTGGTACGCCCGCCAGCTCCTCCTGCTGCTGCGCCTGGCCGCGCTGCTCGGGCTGAGCCTGGCCGCCCTGCCGATGGCCGCCGCTTCCGTACTCGGCCTGGTGCTGGCGTACGGGCTCGGCGTCGTCGTGGTGCTGCCGCCGATGATGCAGAACCAGCGCTGCCTGCCTGAGCTGCGCCGGAAGCTGGCCGCGCGGTGGAGCGGGGTCGAGGTGGCCACGCCGTACCGGCCCCGGCCCGGGGTGCCGCAGCCCCGGCCGGACGGCCGCTACCAGGTGGGGAACAACCTCTACCGGACGGCTCGGTGGGCGGCGTACCACGAGCGGCTGCGCTCGCTCGTCCGCGATCCGGGGAACTGGCGTGACCTCGGCTTCCTGCTGCTCGACCCGGTGGCCGGCGGGCTCGCCCTGGCCGCACCGCTGGCCGCGGTCGGCTACGGCATCTTCGGCCTGGCCCTGCCCCGGCTCTGGATGGCCGTCGGGCTGGTGCCGGACGAGGGCGGCGACTGGTACGCCTCGGTCGCCGGCTCCGACGCGGCGGCGATCCCGGTCGGGCTCGCCCTGGTCGCGCTCGGTCTGCTGGCCGGTCCGGCGGTGCTCCGGTCCAACGGCCGGTGGGTGGCGCTGCTGCTGGCCCCGACCGCCGGGGCCCGGCTGGCGCTGCGGGTGCAGCGGCTCACCGAAACCCGGGCCGACGCCACCGAGAGCCAGGCCGCCGAGCTGCGCCGGATCGAACGCGACCTGCACGACGGCGCCCAGGCCCGGCTGGTCGCGATGGGCATCAACCTCGGCAACATCGAATACCTGATGGACCGGGACCCGCAGGCGGCCCGGGCGCTGCTGGCCGAGGCGCGGCAGGCGTCGGCGAAGGCACTCGACGAGCTGCGCGACCTGGTCCGGGGAATCCATCCGCCGGTACTCGCCGAACGCGGGCTCGGCGACGCCGTCCGGGCGCTGGCCCTGGACATCCCGGTCCGGACCAAGGTGACCGTCGCGCTGCCGGGCCGGCTGGAGCAGCCGATCGAGTCGGCGGCCTACTTCGCGGTCAGCGAACTGCTGACCAACGCGGTCAAGCACGCCCGCGCCGACCGGATCACCGTGCATCTCGGGTATGTCGACGGCCGGCTGCGGATCGTGGTCGTCGACGACGGGCGGGGCGGCGCGGACGAGACCCGGGGCAGTGGGCTGCGCGGCATCGCCCGCCGGCTCGGTACATTCGACGGCGTCGTCGACCTGAGCAGTCCACCGGGCGGCCCGACGACGGTGACCCTGGAGGTGCCGTGCGCGTTGTCCTCGCCGAGGACCTCTATCTCCTGAGGGACGGTCTGGCCCGGATGCTCACCGCGCACGGCTTCGAGGTGGTGGCGGCGGTGGAGACCGGTCCGGAGCTGCTGGCGGCGTTGCTGGAGCTGCGCCCCGACGTGGCCGTGGTGGACGTACGCCTGCCGCCCACCCAGACCGACGAGGGGCTCCAGGCCGCGCTCGCCGCCCGCCGGGAGGTCCCCGGGCTGCCGGTGCTGGTGCTCTCCCAGCACGTCGAGCAGCTCTACGCCCGGGAGCTGCTGGCCGACGGCACTGGCGGGATCGGCTACCTGCTCAAGGACCGGGTCTTCAACGCGGAGCAGTTCGTCGACGCGGTGCGCCGGGTGGCCGGCGGCGGTACGGCGATGGACCCGGACGTGATCGCGAAGCTGCTGGCCCGGAGCAGCCGGGACGCGCCGATGGCCCGGTTGACGCCCCGGGAGCGGGAGGTACTGGAGCTGATGGCGGAGGGGCGCTCCAACAGCGCCATCGGGCAGCGGCTTTTCCTCAGCGACAGTGCGGTCGGCAAGCACACCGCCAGCATCTTCGGCAAGCTCGACCTGGCACCCTCGGACGACGACAACCGCCGGGTGCTGGCCGTCCTGGCATACCTGAACGGCGCGGCCGGCGGTTGACGTCCGGTTCGGCCCGACCGGGCCGCGGTCACTCCCCGCCGCAGAGGGCGTTGCCGACCAGGGTGTCCATGGCGCGCTGCTGGCGTATGTGGTCCTCGGGGGCGCGGCCGAGCACACTGGACATCGACACGACGACGCTGCGCCGCCCGTCGGCGGTGACCCCGCTGTCGGTGAGGTAGCCGCCGTCCCCGCCGCCGTGGCTCCAGTACGTGCCGCCGCAGGGCAGCGGCCGTTCGAACAGGCCGAGACCGTAGCGGGTGTCGGGCAGCAGCTCGGCGAAATCCGGGCCGATCGGCATCGTCCGGGTCATCTCGGCGAGCTGGGCCGGCCGGAGGAGCCGGCCGCCGAGCAGGGCCCGGAAGAACGTGTTCAGGTCCCGGGTGGTGGAGATGATCGCGCCCTCGGGGTCGGCGACGATCTGGTCGGTGACGTCCACCAGGGTCGGCGTCTCGAACGGCTGGTACGCCCGGGCGTGCGGCTCCGGCAGTGTCGGCGTACGCCCCGGCCAGCTCGTACCGGTCAACCGGAGCGGCTTGATGATCCGGCTGGAAACCTCCTCGTGCCAGGGTCGGCCGGTGACCCGTTCGATGATCAGGTCGACCAGGACGAAGCCGGTACTGGAGTAGCGCCACGCCGTACCGGGTGGAAAGGCCGGTGGGTGCTTCAGCGCCCGGGCCAGCAACGACTCCGGGGTGTGCACGTCGTCGCGGTGCCGCCGGTAGTCCTCCGCCGAGGCGTGGTCCGGGAAGTCGTCGGGCATCCCGCTGGTGTGCTGGAGGAGCTGCCGTACGGTGATCCGGCGCCCGTCGTTGCCGTTGCCCCGGACCAGGCCGGGCAGCCAGCGTTCCACGGTGTCGTCCAGGCCGAGCCGCCCCTCGCCGACGAGTTGCAGTGCCACCACCGCGACGAACGACTTCGCGGTACTGGCGATCCGGAAGTGCCCGTCCGGCGGCACCGGACGCTTGCCGGGCAGGTCGGCGACGCCGCTGGTGGCGACCTGCGAGGTGCCGTCCGGCAGCACCAGCCGGGCCTGCACGCCGGTCACCCCGAGGGCGGTGAGCGCGTCGGCGTCCCCGCGCAGGCGCTCCAGGTCTTGGCGGTGGGTGGGTTCGGGTCCGGCGCTGCCGGCGACCACCGTCGCCGCGCCGCCGAGGGTGGCCAGCGTCGCGACGACGACGGTGGCGCGCAGAAGCGAGAATCTCATGGCGGGGACGCTAGGCCGCTGTATCGGGCTGACCCGATACCCCGGACCGGCCGCAAAAAGGTACCGCTGGCTGTAGTGCCATCCCGCCGTCGCCCGGTGAGGCTGGAGAGCGATGCGCGAAGGAGAAGACCGGGCCCGGGTGTGGTGGGCGACGGGATACCTGCTGGGCACGCTGGCCAGCGTGGTACTGACTGTGCCGCTGCTGCCGCTGCTCGGCCATCCCGCCGTGCTCCGCCGATGGGCGGCCTGGCACGAGCGGCGGGCCGGCCGGCTGTGCCGGGTGGCCGTGCCGACGCACCGGATCCGGCCGCGCCGGGCGCTCGGCTGGCTGCCGGCGCATCTCGCGATCGGGCTGCCGGCCGGTGCCGTGGCGCTGGTCTGCCTCGGCAACCTGCTGCTGGCGGCGGTGGTGACGCCACTGTGGTGGGCGTTCCCCGTCGGTGACCCGGCCCGGCTGGTGGTCGAGGTGCCGGTGACCGGCTGGGCCACGGCACTGACCCTCGGGCCGGTGCAGGTCGCCGGGCTGGCGGCGGTGGCGTACTGGGGCTTCCCCCGGCTTGCCACGGCACACGCCCGGGTCTGCCTGGCTGTCCTGGCGCCGTCGGCGGCGGAGCGGCTCGCCGACCGCATCGCGGTGCTGACCCGGACTCGCGCCGACGTGTTGGAGGCGCACGGTGCCGAGCTGCGCCGGATCGAGCGGGACCTGCACGACGGCACCCAGGCCCGGCTGGTGACGATCGCCATCCGGTTGGCGGTGGCCCGGGACCGGCTGCCGGGCGACCCGGAGGCGGTGGCGGAGCTGCTCCGGGAGGCGCACGAGGGGACGGAGGAGGCGATGACCGAGCTGCGCGAGGTGATCCGGACGATCTATCCGCCGGTCCTCGCCGACCAGGGGTTGGCCGGTGCGCTGCGTACCGTGGTGGCCCGCAGCGGGGTACCGGCCGAGCTGGAGGTGGGGGAGTTGGCCGAGGTGCCGGTCGCGGTGCAGGCGGTGGCGTACTTCGCGGTCACCGAGGGGCTGAGCAACGTCGCCCGGCACGGTCGGGCCGACCGGGCCCTGGTGCGGGTGTCCCGGCAGGACAACCTGCTCCGGGTCACCGTCGTGGACGACGGGATCGGCGGGGCGGACGAGCGGGGCGGTAGCGGCCTGGCCGGCATCCGCCGCCGGGCCGCCGCGTTGGACGGTGCCGTGACGGTGCGAAGCCCGGCCGGTGGGCCGACCGAGATCACCGTGGAGTTGCCGTGCGGGTGGTGATCGCCGAGGACAACGTGCTGCTCTCTGCCGGGCTGGAGCTGCTGCTGGGCAGCCGGGGCTGCCGGGTCGCGGCGGTCGCCGCGGACGTCGACGGCTTCCTCGCCGCCGTCGACGCGCACCGGCCGGATGCCACGATCGTCGACGTACGGCTGCCGCCCTCCTTCCGCGACGAGGGCATCCGGGCGGCGCTGCGGGCCCGCCGCGCCCACCCCGACCTGCCGGTACTCGTGCTGTCACAGTACGTCGAGCAGGCGTACGCCACCGAACTGCTCTCCGGCGGACGGGGCGGGATCGGCTACCTGCTGAAGGACCGGGTCAGCCGGGTGGACGAGTTCCTCGACGCGCTGCACCGGGTCGCCGCCGGGGGTACCGCGCTCGATCCGGAGGTCGTCGCGCAGTTGCTCAGCCGTTCCGGTCGCGACCCGATCGCGGCGCTGACCCGCCGGGAGCGGGAGGTTCTGGCGCTGATGGCGGAGGGGCACGACAACGCGACGATCGCGGCCCGACTCTTCGTCACCGACAACGCCGTGCACAAGCATGTGGGAAACGTCTTCGCCAAGCTGGGACTGGTGACCGCCGACAGCGGTCATCGCCGGGTCCGGGCCGTACTCGCGTACCTTCAGCGGCAGGGCTGACACCCCCCGGTCGCCGCCGCCGGTCAGGAGAGTTCGACGATCGCGTCGCCGATCTCGGCCGGGGTCTGGAAGTGCTCGACCGGCAGCGACTGGAGCAGCTTGAGGGTCTGGGTGTCGACACCGGTCTCCTGGGCCCAGCGCACCAGGTCCTCCTTCGACACCGGGTAGTCCAGCCCGGCGAGCGACTCCTGCAACTGGATGGCGTTGGCTCGCATACCGGTCGGATACCCGGTTTCGTCCCACCCACACCACGGGTTTGCCGGGGCGGTCCGCGGGGTAGCCGCCGCCCATGCTGGTATCCCGGCTCGGGGCGGCGGACGACTTCGACCCGCTGCTCGCGCGCATCGGCTCGGCCCGGGTGGTCATGCTCGGCGAGGCGAGTCACGGTACGTACGACTACTACCGGCTCCGTGAGCAGCTCACCCGGCGGCTGGTCGCCGAGTGCGGGTTCTCGTTCGTGGCCGTGGAGGGCGACTGGCCGGACTGCGACCTGGTGCACCGTTCGGTGGTCGGTGCGCCGGGCGGCGACGACGACCCGCAGCGCGCGCTGGAACGGTTCGAGCGGTGGCCGACCTGGATGTGGGCCAACGCCGAGGTGGCCCGGTTCTGCCGGTGGCTGCGGGCCTGGAACGTCGACCGGCCGGACGGGTCGCGGGCCGGCTTCCACGGTCTCGACGTCTACAGCCTGTGGGACTCGATGCGGGCGATCCTGGACTACCTGGGCGAGGAGGACCCGGCGTCGCTGGAGACCGCTCAGGAGGCGTACCGGTGCTTCGAGCCGTACGGCAGCCGGATCGAGGAGTACGGGCTGGCCAGCCGGTTCGTCTCGGCCCGCTGCGAGGAGGAGGTGGTGCGGCTGTTGGCGCGTACCCGGGAACGGGCCGCCGCCGACGGCGCGGACGCCTTCTCGGCCTGGCAGAACGCGGCGGTGGTGGCCGGCGCGGAGAAGTACTACCGGGCGATGGTCGGCGGCGGCCCGCAGTCCTGGAACGTGCGGGACAGTCACATGGTCGAGACCCTCGACCGACTGCTGGACCGGTACGGCCCGGGGTCCCGGGCGGTCGTCTGGGCGCACAACACGCATGTCGGTGACGCCCGCGCCACCGACATGGCTGCCGGCGGGATGGTGAACATCGGCCAGCTCGCCCGCGAGCGGTACGGCGCCGAGGACGTGGTGCTGGTCGGCTTCGGCAGCTACCAGGGCAGCGTGGTCGCCGCCGACCGGTGGGGCGCGCCGGCCGAGGTGATGACAGTGCCGCCGGCCCGGCCCGGCTCGGTGGAGGAGCGGATGCACCACGTGCTGCCCGAGCGTGCCCTGCTGGTCTTCGACGCGGGTGACGGCGACCGGCCGGACTGGTTGGACGACGAGGCCGACCACCGGGCGATCGGGGTGGTCTACGACCCGTCCTTCGAGGCGTGGGGCAACTACGTGCCGACCCGGCTCGGCGACCGGTACGACGCCTTCGTCTGGTGCGACCACACCACCGCGCTGCACCCGCTGCCCGCCTCCGCCGCCCCCGGCGAACTCGAGACGTACCCCTCCGGGGTCTAGCGTCGGAGGTCCGTCTCAACGTCAGCTTCGAGGGCACCCGGGCCGGGCAGCCGGTCGGCTTTCCCCGGTTCAAGTCCCGCCGCCGCACCGCACCCAGCGTGCGGTTCACCACCGGCGCGATCCGGGTCGCAGCCGACCGGACGCACGTCGTGCGCCCCGCCTGGGCCGGTTGAAGCTTCACGAGTCCGCCCGCAAGCTCGCCCGCCGCCTCGACAACGGCACCGCGCGGATCATGTCCGCGACCGTGCGGCGAGACGGTGGCCGCTGGCACGTCGCGTTCACCGTCGAGGTCGAACGGGCCGACCGCGTTCCGGCCCGGCCGCAGTCGGTGGTCGGCGTCGACGTGGGGGTCGCGCACCTCGCCGCACTGTCCACCGGCGAGCTGGTCGACAACCCGCGCCACCTCGTCGTCGCGCGGCAGCGCATGCGGGGGCTCGGCCGGGCGCTGTCCCGGAAGTCCGGCCCGGACTGTCGGGCCGGACGCCGTGCGTCGAAACGCTGGGAGCGGGCCGCGGGCCGCCTCGCCCGGGCGCACGCCAGGGTGGCGAACCTGCGCCGTGACGGGCTGCACAAGCTCACCACCCGCCTCGCCCGCGAGCACGGCACCCATCGTGGTCGAAGACCTCAACGTTACCGGGATGCTCGCCAACCGGCGGCTGGCCAGGCACATCGCTGACGCCGGGTTCGCCGAGATCCGACGCCAACTGGCGTACAAGACCGGATGGAACGGTGGTCGGCTGCTCGTGGCCGACCGCTGGTATCCGTCCTCGAAGACCTGCTCGGCAAACCTGGCCGCCCTGGCGGCGCGGATCGAAACCGCCGGGAGTGGCCCGGTGGCAGCACGTGGAGCCGACCGGAAGACCCGCCACGGCGGGCAGGTGGCCGTGAAGCGTGAACCCGGCACGACACCAGTCGATCAGACCGGGACCGTCCCACCGCAAGGCAGGACTACCAACCGTGTGCTTCCTGAAGCGCACTGAGAGGTAACGGGTCGTGTGAGTTGACCAGGCGAACCGACCTGTCGTCGGCAAGCTCCGCCAGCAGTCGTTGTGTATGGAGTCTGGCGGTTTGGTCATGTTGTGTCGAGGCGGCGAAGGCCTCGACTGCGGGCGGTGCGGTGCAGGCAAGCTGTGCGTGCTGGTAGATCGCGTCGCCGACGTGCAGGAGTTCCTGCCCCTGGGCGGCGTTCTCGATCAGTACCCCGGCGTGTCCCGGCGAGTGGCCGGACAACTCGACCAGACGGATCGATGCCGGAAGGTCGTCGAGGGTCCAGCAGGCTTGTCCCCGCCACGGAGGCGCCGGGGTGGGCGGGGGAGCCCACGTCACGCCGTGCGCCCATTGTGCGGGCATGACGCGTCCGTCACCGTCCTCAACCGCGGATCGACACGCGCCTGTGGCGTGAACGCGGGCCGCCGGGAAGTCGGCAAGGCCGCCAACGTGGTCGCGGTGATGGTGAGTCAAGATCACATCGGAGACGTCGTCGGGATCCAGACCCAGCGAGATGACGCGGGCAATGAGCGTCTCGTCGGGATCGAGCGCTGGGCTGACCTGCGCGATCCAGCCTTCGCCCAGGCGAAGCCCGGGGGACTCGATGTCCGCGCGCCCGATCCCCGTGTCGACGGCGACTAGCCGGCCTTCCAGCTCGATCAGGAGGCATCTGCAGACGAAGTGAGGTACCCCGAAGACGGCTTGCCCGCCCGGGACGTTGAGGGTTCCGCCGTTGAGCTCATGGATTCGCACCCGGTGAAGGGTAGAAGTTCGTGTCGGCTCGAAGTCAACGATCATCGGCACATGCGCATTCAACTACTGCGAATCGGCGAGGCGGCTGAACGTCTCGGGGTCTCGGCACACCTCCTCCGGCATTGGGAGGCCGCAGGGGTGATCACTCCGCATCGCACTGCGAGCGGTGCCCGACGCTACGACCCGGAGTCGCTGGATGCGCTGTCGATCGCGATCAAGTGTCAGCAGGCCGGCATGTCGCTCAGCGTGATCGCCCAGCTGTTGAACGGCCAGCGACACGAGCGCAGGCACCTCGTCACCAAGCAGCGCGACGCGATCAACCGCCAACGTGCCCAACTCGAACGGGTCGTGACCTTTCTCGATCACGTGCTGGAGTGTTCCCACCCCGTGCTTCGCGAGTGTCCCGCATGTCAGGACTTCGTATCGTCGACGCCCTGAACTGCAACAGCTAGTCGATCTCCTCGACCGCACTTGTGCCGGAGCCCTCACGTGATTCCCAGGCCCAGGTCTCGTCGAGCCGCAGCCGGCCGTCCGGCAGTCTCGAAATGCGGCTGACACAGTGCCCGGTGGAGGTTTGGCCGGCGGTGTTGAGCTGGGCGTAGCGGAAGTCGAGGGTGTCGCCGTCCCGGGTGCCGACCAGGTGGCCGGTCCGGACGCTGCCGCCGGAGTACGCCGCCGAGATCTCGCCGCCGCGTTCCCGGTAGTCGAAGACGGTCGCGGTGCCGACCTCGCCGCCGTCGACCTCGTGCACCGCCCGGAACCGCCGGCCGTGCAGCGACGGCAGCCCCTTCCCGGGTACGTCGCCGCTGCTCAACACCCGCTCGAAGCAATCCTGGTTGTACGGGCTGTCGCCGTAGACCGGGATCTCCCGGTAGCCGGCTGATCGGTAGAGTTCCGCAGCCTCCGGCAGCGAGCGGTGGGTGCCGAGCCGGACGATGTGCAGTCCCCGCCTCACCGCCTGCCGCTCCAGTTCCCCGAGCAGCCGCCGGCCGAGCCCGAGCCCCCGCGCGTCCGGGTGCACCCAGAGGTGGCACAGTTCGGCCACCCCCGGTGCCAGGGTGCGGATGCCGCCGCAGCCGACCGGCCGGGTCTGCTCGTAGGCGACCAGGAACGCGCCGGCCCCGCCGCTTACCTGGTCCGTACTGACCAGGGCGGCCCGGTCGTAGCCCTCGGGGAACCGGGTGGCGAGTTCGGCGGCGTACTCGGCCAGGCAGTGCCGGGCGGCGGCCGAGTCGGCGCCGGTCGGCTCGACCGTGACGGCGGCCAGCCGGAGCAGCCGGCGGGTACGCCGTTGTGCCTCGATCAGCTCGGCCCGCTGGGCGGGGGTGAGCGGAGCGAGCAGGTCGCCGGCCGCGGCGGTCGACCGGCGGTCCAGTTCGGCGAGCTCGGCGATGCCGGCCTCGGTCAGTTCGGCGACCCGGACCCGGCCGTCCGTCTCGTGCGTCCGGAGCCGGACCAGGCCCTGCCCGGCGAGCGAGCGCAGTGACCGGCTCAGATAGCCGGAGTCCCAGCCGAGTCGGGCGCGCAGGTCGCGGACCGAGGCGCCGGTGCCGATCTCGTAGAGCAGCCGCGCCTCGCTCAGCGGCCGGTCCTGGCCGAGGTAGCGGTCGGTGAGCAGCCCGAGCCGCTGCGAGTAGTAGCGGTTGAAGTCGCGGACCGACCGGGCCTGGTCGACGATCGCCGCCTGTTCCTGTGTCGCTGCCTGTTCCTGTGTGGTCCCCGTCATTTCTCTGACTATAGTCAGAGATCGGGCGTTGGTCACTCCTCCGGTATGCCGGTCCGGAACTCCGGGGGGTCGTGCATCAGGAAGTCCCGATGACTGATGTTCCAGGCGTACGCACCGGCCATCTCGAAGACGATCGTGTCACCGGCGGCGATCCGGCCCGACGGCGGCAGTACGGCCACGTCCGGCAGCCGGGCCAGCACGTCCTTCGGAGTGCAGAGCTGCCCGACGACGGTCACCGGCCCGGCGTCACCGGTGACCGGGCGGGGGAACGGGTACGCCCACTCCGGTCGGGGGAGCACGATGAACGGCTGCGAGTGCCCCTTCGCGGCCGGGGTGCGGAACTGGTGCGTGCCGCCCGTCACCACCACGAACCACTCGGCACCGGAACGCTTCACGTCCAGCACGCCGACCCGGTAGCGGCCACAGTAGACGGTCAGGACCCGGCCCGGCTCGATCCGCAGCGTCCGGCCGGGATACGAGCCGAGCAGGTCGGCGAGCGCTGCCCCGTACGCCGGCCAGTCGAACCGGGCGGCCGGGTCGGTGTAGTCGACAGCCATGCCGCCGCCGACGTTCACCTCCCGGGCGTCGAGTTCGGCCACCGCCCATTCCACGATCGTCCGGGCCATCTCGGCGGCGGTCGGCGCGTCGAGTCCGCTGCCGAGATGGGCGTGCACGCCCCGGATCCGGATTCCCGGCAGCTCGAGTTTCGCGCAGTCCCGGGCGTCGGCCGGGGACATCCCGAACGGGCTCGGCCGCCCGCCCATCACCAGCACCGCCCCGCCGACCGGCACCGGCAGGTTGACCCGGAGCAGCACGTCGGTGATCTCGCCCCGGTCGTCGGCCAGCCGGGACAGCCGGTACAGCTCGGTCGGGGACTCGACGTGGAACCGGCGCACCCCGGCGGCCAGCCCGGCGGCGAGTTCCGGGTCGGTCTTGCCGGGGCCGCCGAACGCCGCCGGGGCGGTGCCGGGGAAGACCTCGGTCAAGTGCCGTAGCTCGCCGCCGCTGGCCGCCTCGAAGCCGTCGACGTGCGGGGCGAGGGTACGCAGGATGCCCGGGTCCGGGTTCGCCTTCATCGCGTACAGCAGCTCGACCCCGGCCGGCAGCGCGGCCCGGACCGCCGCCGCCCAGGCGTCCAGCCCGGCCAGGTCGTACCAGTAACCCGGCTTGGCGGGACCTGTCACCGGCTCGCCTTCCCAAACGCGTCGTCGGAGACGCGACGTCGTTGACATCGGCTTGCTCTGTTCCTACATGTACTCGGCGGCGGTCTTCTCGACCTGCTGGATGAACTGATCCAACTGGGTGTCGGTCAGGTTCTCGTCATGCAGCAGCGTGCCGAGGATCGCGATCTGCGCGGAGAATGCGGTGTCGGGCGCGATGTCGTCCACGAGGTGCGCCTCTCCGAGCACGGCACGGATCATTCCTTCCATGGCGAGAGCAGGAAGTTCGGAGCCGTCCTGATAGCGAGCGCGTGTGTTGGCAACGAACTCGGCGATGTCCTGGAGGCTCTTATCGCGGAACCGCCGGTCGACGGCGATTGCGAAGGCAGCGCTGATGATCTGCGCCCCCTCGCCCCAGCCGACTTGATCCAGGCGTTCCACCAGACGATCGGCTCGGTTCCAATCACTCTTCGCTATCGCTCGTACGAGATCGCTCGCTTCTCTGCTTGCTTGCACGTGACCTGAACCTCTCTATGCTCTTGCGTAACAAATGGGGTTGATCTATGAAGTGACACGCCGGCTATCACACCCACGACGAGAAGATTTCCCACCGCCTCCGGCGCATCGATTCTCTGCAGGATCGACGGCTGGGCAGGCGATCCGGTCGCGGTGCTCGTTGTTTGTGATCCCGGCGGCTTGAAGGGGTTCTTGATTATCCTGATAGTGTTCTGTGCCGCCTCGGTGGCACTCTTGCCCGCGTCCTGGATGTTCTCGATGTTGCGGCTCGTCCTTCTCAGGAACGCGCCGATGCCGGACGAACTCTCCGCTCGGCGGACGGCGTCGCCTACCAGTTGTTCGCCTGGCGGCATCTCTGCTTCCGAGACGTCCACATCCGGCACGCTGCCAGGGGCGATTCTGTTGAGGTAAGCGGTGAATCGTGTTCTCGCCTCGTTGAGCAGACGGGCCGTTCTAGTTGCCTTCTCGCTGGCAGTCCTGATATCGGTGAGGGCTTCTTGTATCTTCGGATGTTCGGTGCCCTGTGCCGCTTCGGCATATCGCCGATAGACCTGCTCGGCATCGGCCTTGGCTCTCATCGCGGTTACTGTGGCGGCGGCGAGACGTTGGCGTACGTCGAGAAGCTGGGCCACCACCTCCCGCATAGGATCGGTCATCCGAGAGCCGCGAGGTAGGCGTTGGCGTGCTCGACGGCGGCGTCGACGCGGCGCACCACCAGTCCCACCTCACGCTCGAAGCCCTCAAGGATCTTCAGGCCGGCCTGCGCGTCCTCGTCCTGGCTGTCGTGGATGGTCACCCGTGCGAGTTGTTCGGCGGCGGCCGCCTCGGCGCGGGCCACGTCCAAAGTGGCCTTGGTCTCCTCGGCGGCCTGGTTGCCCGCTCGGATGGTGCGTTTCACCTCGTCGATGTTCACCGCGCCGCCTGGCTAACGCAGGGGGACGACGTCGAAGAGGATCTTCCGCTGTTCGGCGGCCCGGCTGAGTGTTGCTTCGACTTCCTCGAAGGTGGCCATAGTGATCCTCCCGACAGCCGGCCGTCGTGCGGCGTCCTTTGCAAGCCGGCGGAGGTCACGTTGCCGGCCACGTCGCGCCTGCGGGGCTGGTCGAACACTATCCGAGAGTGTCAAAGGGTACATCGAGCGGTCGATTGCCGGTGCCGAGTCGGGAAGCGACTATTTCGGCTCGGTGACGTACACGCCCTTCCCCTGGTGGCCTTCCAGGAGGCCCTCGGCTTGCAGGATCAGCAGGGCCGACCGAACGGGTTCGGCGGACACGTCGTAGAGGGCGGTCAGCTCGCGCAGCGACGGCAACTTGTCGCCGGGTTTGTACTCACCCGACGCGATCTTGTTTCGGATGTCTTGCGCGATGCGCTGACGATCTGAGATTCGGGGCATGGCAACTTCCTGGTAGGCCCATGCATCCTCTCATGATCGCCGACATGGCCTCAATACTCTGCCTGCTTTGCATGCCGGGTACTTGTCCTCACATGCTTTGCATTGTAAGTTACCTCTGTGTGACGCCTGGCAACGGAAAGCCTGGTAGGCAGCCGGCCCTCCGGTTGGGCACACACTGCCAGCACGGCTGGTGATCTCCCCTCCAGCCGTGCTGGCCCCAACCACGCCCTGCTGACGCGCGTGCTGGTCGTGGCCGCGTTGGCAGAGCGGGGGGTCCCGGTTCGGGTGAGTGTGCTGGGCAGACCGAACCGTGCCCACCCGCCCACCTGCTGCGGTCGTCGGAAGGTTGGTGAGGGCTGTGCGTGATCTGTTGAAACGGCTGTCGCGGCGGGCGGGAGTGTCGGCGAGGCGGCTCGGGTCGGCGTACCGGTCGGCCTCGGCGCGGAAACTGGCGGGGTATTGATGGCCGGGGTGCCGGTGGTGTCGTGCCGGTCGTGTGACGGGCTCGCGTTCACTCTCGACCGCTGCCACTGCACCTACGGCGGCGACCGACTGCTGGTCACCGAGCAGGACCGGCCGGCGGCGGAGGCGTACCGGGACTGTCGGGAGTGCCAGGGGGTCGGCACGGTCGGCCGCCCGTGCCACGACTGCCAGCAGACCGGTCGCCGGCGGGCGCAACTCGTGCTGACAATGACGAATCTCGATAGCGGAGCGGTGGCGTCGGCGAACGTCGTACCCGGAGTCGTGGAGCCGACGCCCTGGTCGGGGGACGGCGGCGGAAGTTGGCATCTGCCGCTCGGCCCGCTGCTGCGGGAGCTGGCCGGCCTGGTCGGTGTCGGCTCGTGGACCGACGTCCGGCAGCCCGCCGACCCGGACGGGCCGCTCGTCCTGCTGCCGCGCGCCTGGCGGCCGGACCAACCCGCGCCGGTGCGGCGGGTACTCGAGGCGGAGGCCATCGCCGGGGAGAGCAACGACGCCTGGCGGCTCTACCTCGGCCGTACCACTGTCGTCCCGGAACGGGAGGCGGCGGCCGAACTGCGCCGGTGGTGCCGGCTGGCCGACCTGCTCTGCCTCGACCTGGTGGTCGAGGCCCGCCGGCTGGCCGCCACGCCCTCGCTGACCTGGGCGGTCCGGTTCGAGGTGCCGGGTGGGCCGGTCCCGGCCGAAACCTACGGGTACGCCGACGACCTGGCCGGCGCGATCACCGCCACGACCGATCTCGACGCCCTCTACGGGCTGGAGGCCCGTGGCCTGACCGTCCCCGGGCACCAGTTGACCGGCACGCCACCCTCGGCCGGGCCGTCGACGATCGACCTGGACCAGCTCGAACGGCGGATCCTCGCCGACTGCGTCGATCTCGGCACCGGCGACCCGACCTGCGGGGCGCAGGCGGTCTGGCGTGACGGACGCTGGTGGCACACCAGCCTGCGCGCCGACGGCAGCACCGAAACCCTCACCGAACGGTCCACCGGGCAGATCGTCAGCCGCCGCTCTCCGGTGCTGCGGCGCGGATGGCAGCCGCCGGCACCATCCTGGCAGGGTCCACCGATCCGGTACGTCGACTGCCCCGACTGCGACCCGCACAGCCGGCTACGCCGCTGCGGCTGCCGGCTCGGCACCGACCGCGCCGACCCGGACTGTCCACACTGCGCCGGCTCCGGCCGCAGCCCGTCAGTACTGCGCTGCCACACCTGCCGCGACAGCCGTCGACTGCACAGCGCGGTGACGGTCACCATCACCGACCTGGCCGGCCGGGTCGCGCACCTGCACTGGCGGGCCGGTCCGTCCGGCTGGCAGACCGGCGAGCAGACCTGGCGGGCCGATCTCACCGCCCAACCCGACGACCTCGCCCAACCCGACGACCTTGCCGGAGACGGCGACCTTGCCGGAGACGGCGACGAGCCGGCCCGACCGGCGGGGGAGGAGCACTGGCGAGCCGGGCAGCACGTCCCGGCGTCGCACGTCGCGACCTACCCCGGCGGCAAACCGCTGCACCAGCTTCCCGGCCAGTTCCGGCTCGCCGGCTGGGCCGACCACTTCGGCGTACGCCCGGAGGACCTGGTCGAACTCGACGGCGGCGGCACTCTCGACCACGGTCTCCGAGACGGTACCGTCACCCTGCACGAGCCGGGCGCCGACCCGCTCACCGAGTATCTGAGCTGGGCCGCCCGGGGGCGCCCCGGAGCCCGACTGTTCCTGCTCGCCCGTCGCCCCGATGTGCCGCCCCTGGCCGACCTGCTCCGGCTCCTCCTCGGGCTGCGGCTGGCGGTCACGATCACCCTCACCGACCACAGCCGGAATGCCGGCGACCTCACCCTCGTCCAGGGCGAGAGCTGGGACGTCACAGTCGACCGTCCAGGCGTCCCGCCCGCCCCGGCGGACCCACCCACCTGGTCCACCCCGGAGGCCGCGACCGCGTACTGCCTCGAATATCTCGAACTCGCCATCGCCGGCAACGTCCCCGCCGACCCGACCGCATCGATCCCGGTACCGCAGAACCCGACCTCGAGGACCGTCGACGATCCGGTACCCCTGTTGCGCCGGCTCGCCCGCCACCATCCGGCGCAACCTGTCGCCGTGCACTATGGAGACAGCACCTGCCGGGTATCGGTCCGCGAACACCACGACGTACGTCAACTCGCCGTCGCGGCCACCCTGCCGGCCGCCATCGGCGCCCTCGGCCTCTGACGAACCGGGCCCGGGCTCGGGCTCGGGCCCGGACTCGGGCTCGGGCGGCGCGTGTTCACCAGCGTTCGCCGATCGGGTTGGGAAAGGGCAGGTAGTCGGCGTGCCGGTCGGCGGCCCGCTGCCAGCGCACCAACAGGTTGGCCTTGACCGGCAGCGGTACGCCGGCCAGCAGCGCCCGCAGCCGGGGCGGCTCGCCGAGCCGGGCGGAGGTCTCGGCCACCACCTCGCGCAACGCCGCCCAGAGCCGCGCCTCGATCCCCGGCCGCGCGTCGGCGAGCGCCCCGGCCAGCTCCACCAGATGGTTGACGAAGAGGCAGTAGCTGACCCGGTTGAACGCCTGCTCCGGGTCGTACCCGATCGGGGCCGGCAGTCGGGCGAGCCAGTCGGCCCGGCGCTCGGTGTCCAGCTTGACCCCCTCCAGGTCGCGCAGCAGCATCCGCACCGGCCACCGGTCGGCGTCCAGCACCACCACGACGTTCTGCAGGTGCGCCTCGTGCACCACCCCGTGCCGCCCCCAGAGTTCCAGCACCGCCGGGACGAGCAGCCGGACGTACGCCACCCACCAGCCGACCGGGTCGGCCACCGGCAGCGGCGCGGCGGCCAGCGCGGCGGCGAGCAGCGGCGTCTCGCCGTCGGCCAGGTGCGGGCGCAGCCCGCCGCGCAGGATCACCCCGTACGTCTCGTCCAGCACCGGCAGCTCCACCGTCCGGTACGCCGGCTCGGGCAGCAGCGCCACCCCGGGCGGCAGTGGCAGCGTGTCGAGGAGCCGGGTCAGCGCCACCGCTCCGGTCAGCTCGTGGCGGGCGTTCTTGCGTACGCAGTTGGTGATCCGGACGTGCAGGCTGGTCTTGACGAAGAGGTCGGCGCGGGGGGCGTAGAGGGTACGCACGCTGGCGGTCGGCCGGAGCACCGCGCCGGCCGTACCGAGATCGCGCAGCCGGGGGTCGAGCGGCCGGGCGAGCGCGTACTGCCAGGGGTGCACCGGCAGCACGGCGTACCCGACCGGTGCCTCCGGCGGATCGAGTACCCCGATCAGCTCGTCGAACGGTCCCGCCGAGCCGAGCAGCTCCTCCGGTACGCCGATCCAGCGCAGCCGCAGGCTGGTCCGCAGCTCCGGGGCGTACGCGTTCCACGCCTCGACGTCGCCGCTGCGCCACTTCGGCGTCGGATGCCGGGGGTGGCCGTGCACAAGTGACTGCTCGGAGTCCACATAGGAGTCGATCGCAATCTCGCCGGTCGGGTCCGGATCGGCCGGCGGGCGCAGCCGGAGTACCCGGTCCAGCGCGTCCCGGCTGGCCACCACCTGCTCGGCGAACTCGTCGTTGCGTACTCCCGTGCGCAGGGTCAGCTCGTCGGTGACCAGCGCGGCGAGTTCGGCCGCGTCCACCGGTGACCAGGTGTCGGCGGAGAGCCGCTGCACCGGCCCCTGGTAGCGGTGCGCACCCACCTCGGAGACCCGGGCCACCGCACAGCGCAGCAGCACGGCGCTGCGCGGCAGCCGTACCACCGCGTACCCGTCGGCGAGCGTGGTCTGCCGTTCCGGCCCGGCGAGCTCCCGGACGACGCAGCCGAGCAGAGTGTGCGTACTCGCGACGTCGGCGGTGGGCCGGGACACGGCGGCGGTCATCGACTGCTCCTCGTTGCTGCGGTGCCTGCTCCCGGGCGCCCGGTTCGCCACCTCGGTCACCGGTCGGACCGCAGGTAGTTCGGGCCGGTACGCCGGTAGTACTTGTTGATGTCGGCACAGCCGGTGCGCTGCTTCGACAGCAGCGTGCCGGCGGTGAGCATCGCCTTGACCGGCAACCGGTCGGCGGTCAGGACGCGTCCGGTGAGCTGCCGTCCGGCGGCGGCCACGTCCCAGCCGGCCGGGGCGTCTCGTTCCGCTCCGGCCGGGGTGCCGGCCCAGCGGTCCCGGGCGGCGATCAGCCGGGTCCGCAGCGCGGTACCGGGGTCCGGCACCGGTACACCCCGCTCGGCGAGAGCGCGCAGCGGCGCGGCGGCGGCCAGGTGCAGGGTGATCGTGGTGAAGACGTCCGCCAGCTCGCCGGGATCAGTGACCCACATCCGATCGTCCCGCAACGCCGGGCCCGGCCGCCGGACCAACCGGGCACCGTCGTTGTCCTTGTAGAGCAACCAGATACCACCGCCGAGCGGGCCGCCGCGGGACGCACCGCTGTCGGACGCGTTGCCGCTGGTCGGGCTGGTGGCCCTCGCCTGTTGCTTACGGGCCGGCCGGTCGAGGACGAGGTGGATGTTCTGCTGGTGCGCCTCCAGCGCGACACCGTGCCGCAGCCAGAGAAAAGCGTGCCAGTCGACAAGTAGGTCCAGGTAGGACTCGAGCAGCGGGCGCGGATCCGGGCCGCCGATCCGTTGCGCGACCGTGCCGCCGGCCGGGTCCTCGGCGGCCAGCGCGGCGACCGGGACGACGGTCCGCCCGGTCAGCTCGGCCGGGAAGCGGCGCACCAGGAAGGACCGGACGGGATCGCCGGCATGGCCGTAGCAGCTCTCGTCGGCGTGCAGGATCCGGCCGGCGAACGCCGGTTCGGCGGCGGCGATCCGGGCCAGCAGCCGGTGTAGTTCCGCGCCGTCGACAAGCGTGCCGGGGCCGATGGTGCGGATGTTGCGCGCCCCGAGCGTCGCCGTGGCCAGCGGCAGCTTCAGATGCGTGTACGGGTCGTCGACCAGCGCCACCGTCCGGGTCGACAGGGTCGGCCGGACGAGCACCTCGGGAAGGTCGGACGCGTCGGCGCGGAGCACCGGCAGGTCGAACCGCTCGGCGGTCAGCGGGTGCACCGGCAGCAGCACGGTCCCCGGCTGTCCGGACGCCGGCCACCAGGGCGGCAGCGTGCCGGCGAGGGTCAGCTCGGCATGCGGCACCGGCAGCCAGCACAGGGCGAATCGCGGGGCGTGCTCCGGGGCGTACCCGAGCAGGGCGGCGCGGTCGAGCCCGATCCGGGCCCGGCTGGTCGGGTAGACCGGGTGGTCCGTCCGGGCGGCCAGTACGTCGTCGAGCAGCGCACCGGCCATCCCGTCCGGGGTACCGGCGCGGGTGGCGAGGAGTTCTGCGTACACCCTGCTCCGGGTCCGGTCGGCGAGTCGACGGGCCACGAGATCGTCCCGGCACTCGGCGCGGAACACCCGCCACCCCTGCTCGGCCTCCGGATCGCCCACCGGCGCGAGTACGTCCAGCAGCCCGTCCAGGTCCCGCACCACCCGCACCGGGACATCGGAGCCGGCATCACCACCAATTGCCGCGAACGGCTCCGGAGTGCGCTTCCGCTCCGGCTCCGAGTCAGGGCCCGGGTCGGGGTCGGGGCCGGGGTTCGGGTCGGCGTCGGGTAGTACCAGCAGTTCCGCGGCGGCGGTGCGCAGTTCGTGCTGGAAGCCGTCGGAACGGACCGGCAGTGCCAACCGGGCGCCCGGAATCCGGGTGAGCCACCACCGACCCGCGGGACGCCCGCTGCCGGCCAGGCCGAGGTGGTCCTCGCGGAGCAGCGCGTCCAGTACCCGCTGGAAGAGCTGCCGCTCGGCGTCGTCGTCGGCGGCGGCGCTTCCGCGCACCGTGTCGTCGGTGGTCCGGTGCTGCGGTGCGTGGGGGCCGCCGCCGGCCAGGCTCGTCGGCTCCGCCGGGCGTCGCGTCGTCATCCCTCGATCCTCCAGCGGTGGGCCGCCCGAAAGCGGGCCAGCGCGGCGCGTACCGTCGCCCGGTCGGGCCCGATCCCGTGCAACGCCGCCAGGTAGTCCCGGTTGGTGCCGGTGAGCGGGGCGGTCGTCCCGACAGTCCGGAGTGGACGGGCGCCGAGCGTGACCCCGGCCGGTCCGGTCGCGTCCACCGGTCCGGGCGCGGCGACCAGCGTCCCGGAGCGGTCGGCACAGACCCACTCGACCCGGGCGTGCCGGGGCAGGCGTACCGGGTCGGGCAGCGGCGGCAGCGGATCACCGGCGTGGATCCGGATGACGTGCGCGAAGAGCGGCAGTTCGAGCAGGTCGGCCATCACCAGGTCGACCCGGTCGCCGACCAGCCGGTAGTTGACCTCGACGAGCCGGGCCCGGCCGTCGTCGGTGACCACGAACTCGGTGTGGCAGGCGCCGAAGCCGACCCCGAGCGCGTCGAGTTGGGCGAGCACCTGGCCGAGTACCGGCGCCGGCAGCTCGGGGGCCCAGTCCAGAGCCTCCTCGGTGAAGGTCGGCGGCGGCCCGAGGCTGGTTTGCCAGCCGCCCAGCACCGCCCTACCGCTGCCGTCGCCCAGCGTCTCCAGGGTGTGCAGTTCGCCGGCCAGGTACTCCTCAACCAGCAGGTCTCGGCCGGGGCGCCGGGTGCGGATCTCGGTGACCCGACGCCGCAGCTCGGCCATGTCCTCGACCAGGTAGACGTCCTCGCTGGCCACGCCCTCCCGGGGCTTCACCACCGCCGGGAAGGGCACGGTCCCGGCCCGCTCCGCCGGGTCGTCCGGATGCAGCGCCACCACAGCCACCCGGTCCAGTCCGGCGTCGGCGACGGTACGCCGGGTGAGTCGCTTGTCCTTGCCGCGCACGGTGGCCCGCCAGTCCTTTCCGGGCAGTCCCAGGTACTCGGCGGCGAGCGCGGTCGGGGTCTGTAGGTGGTCACTGTTGGACAGCAGCGCGACCGGCGGCTCGCCCTGCTGCACCGCGTCGAGTACGCCGCGCACGTCGCGAACGTCCGCACCCCGGATCTCCGCCCCGGACCGTCGCACCGGCTCCACCCGCCAGGCGGCGGGCTGGTCGGTCAGTACGGTCACCGGCAGTCCGAGCCGGACGGCCGCCGGCAGGAACCCGTCGAGTACCGAGTCGGTCGGGTTGAGCGCCGTCAGGTAGAGCCGCACGGACGAGTCTCCTCCGGCGGTGCCACCCGGCGTCCCTCTTTCCACTAAGGTAAGGCTTACCTAGCGGAAGATTAGCCCTGCCCAGCGCGGAATGGAAATCTGCCCGCCGATCACGGACCGCGTGTCGGAGTCCGATGCGGGTCACCGAGCCGGCGTCCCGGAACACCGGCTCGCGCCAGCACGGCTGCGGCGAGGACCAACGAGAGGTAGCGGCAGACGAGCGGGAGGTAGCGGCAGACGAACGGGCCCGGGTGGCGGGTGCCAGGGTCGAGGCACCCACCACCCGGACCCGCCGGATGGGACGGAAGTCAGCCCCGGAACGCGTCCCGGGTGTCGCGGGCGGCGTCGCCCACGTGGTCACCGGCCTGCTTGACGTTGGCTTCGGTCTGCTGGGTCGCGCCCTCGGCCTGAAGCCGCTCGTTGTCGGTCGCGTCGCCGACCTTCTCCTTGGCCGCACCGGTCACTTCCTCGACCTTGTGCCGGATCTTGTCTCCGATGCCCATGGTGTGTGTCCTCCAATACTGGCCGTGGTGCATACGCTCCGTCGCTTTGTTAGTGCCCCGACCCCGCAACACCGAAACCGGCCACGCCGGCCGCTCCACCAGCCGATCGAGTGCCCCGCGCCGGACCGGAGGTGTCGGTAGGCTGCCCGGGGCGACGCGGGGGAGGCGTGGATGACCTGGCCGGACGGTGGACCGTGGGTGGTCGCCACCACTTCGTCGAGCACGAGTTGGGCGGTGGCCACCGCGGCCATCTGCGCGGCGTCGACAGCACGGGTGGCGGTGCTCCGGATCGTCGACGACGCTCCGGACGTCCCGCCCGCGGTGCTGTGTGACAACGTCGCCAGCTATCTGGAGGTACGCGCCGGTGCCGCCGATCCGACCCGCGTAACCGACCTGGCCAGGCTGGTACGGTCCCTCTCCCACGGTCACGGCCTGGTGCTGGTGGCCGGGGCACCAGGTCTCGTCGTACCCGTGGGACGGGCCGGCTGGACCCTCGCGGAGCTGGCCCGAACGCTGGGCGCTCCGGTGGTGCTCGTCGCCGATCTGGGGCCGGAGGCGGTCAACCACACGACGTTGGCCCTCGACGTCCTCGCCGGCCGCGACCTGGCCGGCACTGTCGTCGCGGTCGGCGAAGGGGACGGCGACGAACTCGCCGTGCTGCCGGTCCGGCTGGCCGGGCGGATCCCGGCGGACGCCGCCGACCGGCTGGCCGCGCTCCCGACGGAGACGTTCCGGACTGCGGCACCGGGCTGGCTCGATCCACTGCTGCACGCCACTCGTCGCCCGACCGCGACCCGTGCGCCCGAGCCGCCGGCTCCGGCCAGTCCCGATACGGGGTCGTCGCAGCCGGCCGGACCGCAGCCGGCCGGGGCGTCGTCGGCCGGGGCGTCAGGCGGGTTGTCGTCGGGCGGCCCGTCGACGGGCGGCGACGCGGGACGGCCGGCCGGGAGCAGGACGGTCAGCGGCAAGCGGGTGCTGATCGTCCTGCTTGCCGTCTTCCTGGCCTCGGTGCTGCTGCTCTGCGGCCTGAACCTGGTCACGTCGACCGGTCCGGCGTTCGTTGACCAGCACACGGTCATCGATCAGCGGGACGTGCCGGACAGGGTGGCACCGACCGCTCGGCTCCCGATACCCGTCCCGCCCTCGACCGTGTCCCGGCCATCCGCCTCTGCCTTTGGCTCCGCCTGCCCGCCGTATGTCCGGAAGGTGGTCCCCACCGTGCCGGACCGGGCGACCACCGCCCGGATCGACGGCGCCTGGTCACGCATCGAGCGCTGGCTGGCCCGACACGCCCCGCGCAGCCTGGCCGGCCTGCGACCGCCGGCCGCACCGGCCCGGATCGCCGCGCTCCAGGTCCGGATGTCGGTGCCGTTCCCGGCCGACCTGGTCGCCTCGCTGCGCCGGCACGACGGTGCCGAGCATTTCGACCTGCCGCCGTTCTACCGGCCGCTGTCGTTGGACGAAATCGGCGCCGACCGGGCGCTGACCTGCGACGTTCGGGCCGACATGGCGACGGACGACCACTGGTGGCATCCGGCCTTCGTGCCCTTCGCGTCGGCCGGCGACGGCGGCAGCCTGCTCGTCGACCAGCGCTCCGGCGGGCACGGCCGGGTCGGCGAGTTCTATCCCGAGGACGGCACCGGCTTCGACGGCTGGCCGGCATCGGTCACCGAGTTGCTGGTCGGTGTGGCCAGGTCGCTGGAGACCGGCGAGCCGTACGCCGCTCGGTACCGCCCGACCGTCGACGCCGAGGGTCGGCTCGCCTGGACGATCGAATAACCGCCCGACCATCCGACCGCCGGTTGAGCCTCGCAGGCTTGGTCGTTAGTCGTTGGTCGTTGGTCGTTGGTCGTTGGTCGTTGGTCGTGCAGGCGGTTGGTCATGCCCGGCAGGGGTCGTTGTCGGTCGTGCGGCCTGCCGACTACGCCTGGCAGGCGCGGTTGTCGATCGTGCAGGCAGTCGGCTCGCCGTCGATCAGGGCGCCGTCGACCCGGAAGCGCACCTGCACCGAGCCGCGCGCCGGCACCCGGCTGGTCGCTCCGGTCGGTACGAAGGTCCAGGTGGCACCGTCCCGGCTGGCCTCGGCGCCCTGCACCGCCGCGACCGACTGGGTTGTCCGGGGCAGGGTGATGACCAGCCGCCACCCGCTGGCCGTACCCGGACCCGGATTGGTGATGGTCACCGAAGCGGTGTAGTTGAGCAGCGTGACGTCCTCGGTCGCGTACCGGGCGGCCAGGGTCGGCGGCGGGACGGGGGACGGGGCGGCGGACCGCTGCGGCCGGCTCCGGGACCCGTTGCCCGGTGGTGCGGGTGACCCGGCCGGTGGCGAGGAGGCGGGTGGGGTCGCGCTGCCCGTCGCGTCGCCCGCCCCGTCCCCGGGGTCCACCTCGATCTCGGCGGAGGGTGGCGGCGCCACACCCAGCGGCGCGAACTGGTCCGGTGTCCGGAGCAGCGCGAAGACGAGGAATCCGGTGCCGACGACGACGACCAGTGCCGCCGCCCCGATCGCGCCCACCATCGCCCGGTCACCCCGGCGTGCCGGCAACAGCCGGGCCAGCCGGCGGACCGGGGCACGCACCGCCGCCGCAACGGCGAGCAGCGCGTCGAGGATGGCGACCGGCAGGGTACGCGCCGGACGTTGTCGATCATTGCGCACGTGACTTCCCTTTCGCTGCACGGGTGGCGACGCCGTGCCGCCCCCGCCCGTCAGACCCGGGCCGGGCGGATCAGAGCGCCCGCAACCCGGCGAGCACAGCCTCCAGCAGGTCCTCCGAGGGCACGTTGAGCACCGACGGCTCGTGGGTGTCGATCAGGCCCGCGTCCAGCAGGTCGCCGAGCAGCACCCGTACGGTGCCGACCGGCAGGTCCAGCGCGGCCGCGATCTCGGCCACCGAGAGCGGCTGGCGGCACAGCACGAGGATCTCGGACTGCTCGGGCGTCAGGTCGGAACGCTGCGGCACCGGCCAGCGGACCACCACCAGAGAGATCAGATCGAACTGTCCCCGGATCGGCTGCGTCCTGCCCCGCGTCATCGCGTACGGGCGGACCACCGGTCCGGCGTCCTGGTCGTACCAGGCATCCTCGTGCCGACCTCCTGCACCGGTGCGCACCGCGTGTCACCCCCCGGTCAGGTCATCGGCCGGCACCGGAAACGTGGGCAGGTGCGTGTCCGCCCGGCCGGCCGCCAACGCCACCTCGTACGCCATCGAGTCGACGTCGGCGTCCCCGGCGAACCGTACGGCGAGAATGGCACCGCCCCGGGTCGCGGCGACGAACAGGAACGCCTTCTGCATCTGCACGATGACCTGCCGTACCGCGCCGTCGTCGGAGTACCGGGCGGCGGCCTGGGCCAGCGCCTGCAACCCGGCGACCACACTGGAGAGCTGTTCGGCGAGTTCGCCGCCGACTCCCCGGGAGACCCCGAGCAGTAGCCCGTCCGGGGAGAGCGCGACGGCGTGCTCGGCCGCCGAGACCCGGTCCACGAACTCGTCGAGTATCCGGACCAGGTTATCCGTCGTGACCACTGCGTGAGTCACCTGTCGTCCTTCCGCTGCTCTCGGTTTGGTCGTCGCCGGGTGCCGGGAGCGCTACCGGCAGCTCCATCGTCGCCGACCAGTCGGTTGCGGCACGCCGGACGGGCGCGCCGTTCTGCGCGGAGCCGGCGGCCCGGCTCGGAGTGCCGACCGGATTCCCCGGGTCCGGACGGCGGACCCGGACCGGGAGCGCCGGTGCGGCCCCTGGTCGGGAGGCACCAGCCGGCGGTCCGACGGCGGTGTCGGTCGGTCGTCCCGGTGCGGTGGTGGTGCCCGGGGCGGGAGCCGGTTCGGGTTCGGATGTCTCGACCAGCAGAGTAGCCGGCACCAGCACGATCGCCGCGGTTCCGCCCCGGGGACCGGCCGTCAGTTCGACGGTGACGCCGTGCCGGCGGGCGAGCCGGCCGATCACGTACATCCCGACCGCGCCGTTGAGCGGGCCGGTGTTTGGGGTGTCCCGGAGCAGCTCGTTGACGGCCGCCAGCTCGGCCGGACTCCGCCCCACGCCGTCGTCGCTGACGATGATCGCCCGGCCGTCGTCGCGTACCTCGGTGGCGATCCGGACGGTGGTGGTCGGGGCCGAGCCGGAAAGGGCGGCCTCGACGATCTCGGCGAGCAGGTGGATCAGGTCCGGCAGCGCCCGCCCGGCGACCGCCCCCGACCAGTGCGGGGCCACCAGTACCCGGGGATAGTCGGACACCTCGGCCACCGCACCGCGTACGACGTCGACCAGCGGGACGGGCCGCCGCCAGCGCCGGCCGGGCGTACCGCCGGAGAGGCTGATCATCTGCTCCACGTTCCGCCGGACCCGGGTGGCGAGATGGTCGATCCGGAAGAGTTCGGCCAGTTCCTCGGTGTCGGTCTCCCGCCGCTCCATCGCGTCGAGCAGGCCGATCTGCCGGTGCAGCAGGCTCTGGTTCTCCCGGGCCAACCAGGCGTTGACCTCCCGGGCCCGCTGGTGCGCGGCGAGCCGGGCGGCGATCTGCGCGGCCCGTTCGGTGACCCGTTCGGCCTCCGCCTGCCGCTGCCCGGTCTGCACCACCAGCTGCTCCCGCTGGCTGGTGAGCCGCTTGCGCTGGGCGGTCAACTCGGCCGCCCGGTCGGTCAACTCGGCCGCCCGGTCCGTCAGCTCTGCCGCCCGGTTCCGCTGGGCGGTCAGCTCCGCCGCCAGGCCGTCCCGGGCGCTGGCCAGAGTGGCGTTCTCACTGTTCAGGTCGTCGAGCCGGGCGACGACCCGCCGGGTGCCGCGCAGGGTGAGTACGAAGGCGGCCACCAGCAGCACCAGCCCGAGGCCGCCGACCAGCCCGGCCCGGACCACCACCCCGGCCGCACCCCGGGAGGCCCGGTCGACACTGTCGCGTACCCCGGTGCTGACCAGCGCCCGCAGTTCGGACAGGGCCGGTTCGGTCGTCGCCTGCCAGCGGGCGGGCTGCACCGGCGGAGTCCCGCCGTCCCAGTCGGCAGTCAGCAGTTCCGTCTCGACGGCGTGCAGGGTGGCGAAGACCGGACCGCTGACCAGCCGGTCGTAGTCGACCCGCTCCGACTCCGGAAGTCCGGCCGCGGCCTCGGTCCGGACGAACCGGGCCACCGCCACCAGGTCGACCAGCCGGGCGTGCTCCGCCCCGGTCAACCTGGGCGAGGCGAGCGCACCGGCCACCAGGGCATCCTCCCGGGAAAGCAGCTCGGCGGCCCGGGAGAGCGCGAGCAGGGTACGCGTCTCCTCGATCAGCTCGCTGCGCCGGCTCGCCCACTGCGAGCCGTACACGGCGAAGCCGGCATCGATGATGTCCCCGTAGGACGCGGCGACGGCGGCCCGCTCGATCCGGCCGCCGTCGACGTCAGCCCGGAGTCGCCCGAGTTCGTCCAGCCGCCGGACCAGTTCCGCCGCCCGCTCCCGGACCGCGCCGACGGTGGCCAGCCGCAGGTCCGTCCGTCCGGCGAACCGCCGCAGCGCCCCGACAGCCGTGTCGGTGCGGGCACGCTGTTCGAGCAGGGCGGCGCGGTGCCGGCCCGGTGCGGCCAACTCGACCATGCTCAGCCGGCGTTCCGCCTGGAGGCCGAGGATCAGCGCGTCGGTCGGCTGACCGAGCTGGGTGCCGAGGGTGCGGACCGCGAGCAGGTCCATCGCGTCCCGGGCGGTCAGGAAGCTGGCGTACGCCCAGAGCACGGTCAGTACGGTCAGCAGCGCGGCAACCTTGACCACGATCCTGCTGGGTGCTGCCGAGGCGCCCCCCGGCTTCTCCGGTGCCCCGGTCCCGCCGGTTGCGGCGGTCCCGTCGGCCGCACCGGCCGAGCCGGCAGCACCGGTCCCAGCCCCTCCCGGCCGGGACTCAGCAGCCACCGTCCCTGATCCGGACCCCACCTGCCCTGCCGCCCCGGCCCGGGTACGACCTCCCGGTCCGGCCCCCGTACGCCCCGCCGGCCCGGTTGCCGACGTCGGCCCGGTTGCCGACGTCGGCCCGGTTGCCGACGTCGGCCCGGGACCAGAGCCGGTGCGCGGGGAAGGACCGGAACCCGATCCGGTGCGCGGGGAAGGACCGGAACCCGATCCGGTGCGCGTCGACGGCCCGGGACCGGATCCCGTTCGTGCTGACGGCCCGGGACCGGATCCGGTCCGCGCTGTCGGCCCGGGATCAGTGCCGGGCTTGGCATGCCCTGAGCGGGAGCCGCCGCGGTCGGTCGGCCGGTTGGCCGAGCCCTCGCGTCCTGCCGGGCCGGAGTCGGGGCTGCCGCGTCCTGCCGGGCCGGGTCGAGGCTCGCCGCGTTCCGGTCCCGGGGCACCGCGTCCGGCCGGCCCGACGCCCGGACCGGATCTGCCACCTCCGGGCACCTGTCGCTCCGGCAGCCGTGGCCGGTTCGCCAACTGCTCGGGGGGCCGTGGCCGGCTCGCCGGTTGCTCGGGCGGCCGTGCGCGATTGGCTGGTTGCTCGGCTGGCCGGGGCCGGTCCACTGGTTGCTCGGGTGGCCGCAGCCGCTGCGCCGGTTGCTCGGGTGGCCGCAGGCGCTGCGCCGGTTGCTCCGCCGGACGTGGCCGGTCCGTCGGTCGCGCCGCCGGCCGCGCCCGATCGGCCGGTCTCTCGGCGGGCCGAGGCCGGTTCGCCGGTTGTTCCGCCGGACGTGGCCGCTCGGCGGGCTGCTGACCAGGCCGTGCACGGTCGTCCGCCCGCTCGACCGGTCGCACCCGGTCGCTTCGCTGTTCCGCCGGTCGCACCCGGTCGCTTCGTTGGTCCCCAGGTCGTGGTCGGTCGGTTGCGCGTTCGACCGGTCGTGGTCGATCGGCGGGTTGTTCTGCCGGTCGTGGGCGGTCGCTCCGCTGGTCCCCAGGTCGTGACCGGTCGGCGGGTTGTTCCGCAGGTCGCACCCGGTCGCTTCGCTGTTCCGTGGGCTGTGGCTGGTCGTCCTGCCGGTCCGCCGGGACCGCCGGGACCGCCGGGACCGCCGGGTCGACGGGACCGTCGACGGGCGCGGCGTCCGCCGGGGTACGGACCGGTCCCCCGCGCCGGAGTCCGGCGCCCAGCGCCGCTATCCGGCGCCCCGCCCCCTTCACCGTGCCGTCCGCTGCGGCCAGGCGGAGCCGGCCGGCCGGCCGCCGGACCGCTCCTCGACGATCGCCCGGAGCCGGGCCAGCAGCTCGCTCCGGTTGGCGCAGTTGAGCCGTTGCCGCATCCGGGCCACGTGGTGTTCGACGGTCTTGGCCGAGATGAACAACCGGTCACCGATCTGCTTGTACGTCAGCCCGCTGAGCACCAGCTCGGCCACCTCCCGCTCCCGCTCGCTGAGCCGGTCCTCGGCCGGTGCGGCGATCGCGTCGGCCACCGGGGTGTTGCCGGTACCCGCCGGCCGGGTGCCGCCCTTCGCACCGGCGGGCCGGCCCTGGAGCATCCGGGCGCAGTCCAGCAGGGTGGTCATCGCCTTCCGGTCGGAGGTACGGATCGCGGCCTGACCGGCCAGCCGGGCACCGTCCCAGCACAGTCCGATGCCGTGCAGGCTCCGGGCGGCGGCCTCCACGCGTACCGGGTCGACGGTGCCGCGCAGCACCTCGACCCAGCTCTGGCCGGCGGCGGCCACCACGGAGGCGTACCGGGTGTGTCCGGTGGCGGCGGCGAGGGCGGCGACGTGTTCGTCCGCCACGGCCGGACGGTCGGCCAGGATCGCGGCGTGCAGACAGCTCCAGTGCAGTGGTGTCGTCCACAGTGCCGGGTCGCCGAGCCGGGCGAGCAGGTTCCGGGCCTCGCCGAGATAGGGGGCGAGCCGGTCGAGTTCGCCGAGCCGGGCGGCGGCGATCGCGAACTCGCCGAGCGGAAGCAGGGTGAACAGGTCCACCGGGTGACGTACCACCGCCTCCCGGGCGCGTTCCCAACCGCGTTGCAGGCCCGGCAGGTCGCTGTTGCGGCGGGCGATGCCGAGGTCGAGCGCTGCGGCGAAGACCAGGTCACGGGATTCCAGGGGTACCGGACCGGTGGTGACCGCCGCCAGGTGCGCGGCGGCCTCGCCGGTCCGGCCCCGGACCATCAGCAGCCAGGACTGGAGCAGCCGGTGCCGGCGGGCGGTCAGCGCCCCGCCGAGGCCGGCGGCGGTGGCCCGGTCCAGGGCCCGCTCGCCGATGTCGAGTTCACCGGAGTGCAGGGCCACCAGGGCGGCCAGCGCGGCCGGGGTCTCCGGCAGCAGCACCGACCGGCCGGCCGGTTCGAGCAGCGCGGATGCCTGCACCAGGGTGGAGAGCGCGGCGGTCGGCGGGCCGGCGAGGGTTTCCTTCAGCCCGCGGGCCATCAGCAGCGCCGCGCTGGCCAGCATCGTCGGCGGGCCGTCGGCCGGCGGGTCGGCGAGGATCCGGTCGAGCTGGTCGACCCGGCCGGCGCCGGCCGCGCCGAGGGCCGCGAAGGCCACCGACGACGGGGTGCCGGACCAGCGGTACAGCTCGACCGCCCGGTCCGGGTGACCCCGGTGTACCAGCGCGGTGGCGGCGACGGCCGCCCCGTCGGCCCGGTCCGGCGAGTCCGGGGTGGCGATCAGGCGGTCGGCCAGGCGCAGTGCGGAGTCGAGGTCGGCGGAGAGTGCCGCCGCCATCGCCCGGCGGGCCGCCACCGGCCGGCCGGCCGCACCGGCGACGGCGAAGAGCCGGGCCGCCAGTGCCGGGTCCTCGCCGAGTGCCTCGTCACCGGCGGCCTCGGCGACGCCGGCCGGGCAACTGGCGCCGAAGCCGCCGTCGAGCATCGACCGGACCAGCGGGAGTACCCGTCCGCCGCGCTGGAGTTGCAGCTCGGCGAGGCGCTGCCAGACGGCCGCCCGCTGGCTCGCCGGGCTGAGTGCGGCGATGGCCCGGCGGACGATCGGGGCGAGCCGGTCGTCCGGCCCGAGCAGTCCGGCGGCCCGGGCGGCGGCCAGCGGCTCGTCCAGTTCCTCCGGGTGCCGGTTGAGCAGCGCCCCGAGCAGGTCGGTGGGGAGTGCCGGGCCGGCGGCCATCGCCAGCAGCAGCCGGCGTACCTCGATCTCCAGGCTCTCCAGCTCGGGCGCGAACTGGAGCAGTACCGACCGGGGTATCTCCAGGGTCGGCGCGGCGGGTGCCGGCCGGTCGGTGGGCGGCCGGTCCGTGCGGCCGGGCCGGCGGTCGGCCGGGCGCAGCGCCCGGGCCAGCCACTCGACGAACCGGGGTACGCCACCGGTCTGCTCGTGTACGAGCCGGGCGACCCCGGGCGGCAGCGCAGACCCGTACGCGGTGCCGAGGTACGCCGCGGTGCGCTGCTCGGTGAACGGGCCGAGCACCACCGGCGGGCCGCCCCGGTGCAGTACCTCGGCCAGCTCGGCGAGCCCGGCCGGGCGGGGCCAGGGGCGGAACGCGACCGCCAGCCGGGTCCGGCCGCTCTCGGCGAGCCGGCGCAGCTCGGCCAGCGCGGCGGCGTCGAGCAGGTGCGCGTCGTCGACGAGTACGGCGCAGTCGGGGTCGCCGGAGTCGGCCAGTTCCCGCCACGAGCCCGGCACCGGTACGCCGGCCTGCTGGTAGCCGCGGCGCAGTCGGGCGAGTACGGCGGTCTTGCCGTGCCCGCCGACCGCCTGTATCGCGGTGCGCAGCGGTGCCTGCGGGTCGGCGTCGACCCGGCTGAGGAAGGCGCTGGTCTGCTCGTCGAGCACGAGCGGGATCTCGGTCTCGGTGCGCGGCATGACGGCGGTCCTCACCAGCCCCACCCCGACGCGGCGACGGTCAGCGGATCCGATCCGCCGATCCCGCCGAGCAGCCCGCCGAGCGCGCCAAGCAGCGCCGCCAAGCCGACGACAGTGGTGTCCCGGCCGGAGGCGAAGCGGGACAGCTTTCGCATCGGCAACTCCAGTGGGGTGATCCGGATCGGTGGGCGGGGTGGCAGTTGCGAGCGGTCCTCGTCGTACCGGCCGGGTTCGCGACCGTCGCCGGACCGGCCGCGCTGCCGGCGGGCCGGTGGTTCGCCGCGCCGGACACCGGGCCGGGGCGGGCGCATCACCGGCGGGCGGGGCGGTGGCCGGTTGCCGCGCTGCCGGTCCAGCAGGTGGTAGCCGGCGACGGCGGCACCGGCGGCGATGGTGAGCTGCGGGTCGGCCTCGACCTCGACCGGCACCGGGAAGCGGGCGGCGACCAGCTCCCGCACCAGCGGGATCCGGGCCGAGCCGCCGGCCAGCAGGACCCCGTCGAGCTGGTGTGGGGCCAGGCCGCAGGACCGGACGGTACGGACCAGCTCCTGCACGGTGAGTGTGACGGCGGGCCGGATCAGGTCCTCGAACTCGGCCCGGCGCACCGGCACCCGGGTCTGCCGGGCGGGGAGCCGGACCGGTACGTCGGCGGTGTCGGCGAGAGTCAGTTCGATCTTGGCCCGGCGGCTTTCCCGGCGCAGCCCGAGCAGCGCCTGCCGGACCAGCGGGTCGGCCTGGTCGGCGAGTTCCTTGGCCAGCCCGGAACGGACGTGTTCGACAAGCGCCTCGTCGAAGTCGGCCCCGCCGAGCGGCTCGGCGCCGACCTGTCCGGTGCGCAGCTCGAAGCCGAGCGGCTGGGCCCGGTCGACGACGGCGGTGGACCAGGTCTGCCCGCCGAGGGTGTGCACGGCGAGGGTGCGCCCGGAGAAGCCGTGCGCGGCGTGGCTGGCGGCGACGAGCACCGGTGCCGGGAGCAGGGCCACGTCGCCGAGGCCGACGTCCCAGAGCGCCTCGCCGAGCAGGTGCCGCCGGTGGTCGCCCCAGCCCGCCGGATGGCTCAACACGATCCAGTCGGGATGCTCGCGCTCCTGCTCCATCACCCGCTCGACCACCCACATCGCGAGCATGGCGCTGAGCGCCTGCGCCGAACACGCCTCGCCGCCGAGCAGCAGCGGTACGCCGTCGCCGATCCGGCCGGCGAAGTCACGGGCGACCCAGCCGCTGTCGACCGGGCCGTCGTACTCGTCGGGGTCGGCGACGGTGATCGACCGGTTCGACGACATCAGCAGTACGGAGGGGACGGCGTGGCCGACCGGGCCGAGCCGGACGGGCTCGGGGGGATCCCAGTTGTTGCCCCGGAGTCGTGCGACAGCGGCAGCCGTTGCGGTGCTGCCGATGTCGATTCCGAGGACGTAGGGCATCCGACCATTCCTCCACCGCGAGTCATTCCGCCGGGACGGCGCGTACATGTCGTGGCCTCAGCCGGGGCAACCGGGGGCGGCTGGGATCGTCCGGTGGGCCGTTAGGGGAGTCATCTTTTCGTACCAGAGATCTATCCGCCATCGGGACCCTAACTCCGACGGAACGCATCCCCTATGCCCCTAACGCAGATCTAAGGCGCGGCCCTAGCGGGGGTGGCGGGTGACCTCGGCGTCGTCCCCGATGTCCGGAGCGGAGGGGCGCGGCTAGCGTCGATGGCGACATCCGGCGGCGGCGCAACGCAGCGCGTCGCCGCCGGAGGTCGGCAACACCCGCACCAGACGAGGTCCGGCTCCCGGTGACGCCTGGCTTCATCGCAACACCCGACGTAGGCTCCGCCGCACCAGTTGACGGGCCCGCTCCGACCGGAAGCGGATCCGCCGCCCAGTTCGTCGCACCGGATCCGCGCCGGTGTGAGGACCGCACCGAGGAGACCGGCCCATGGGCTCGCCCCAGACCCTGCACGACTTCGTGCTGAACCTGCTGACCAATCCGGACGCCCGGTCGGCCTTCGAGATCGACCCGGAGGGGACGCTGCGCGAGGCCGGGCTGGCCGACATCAGCGTCGCGGACGTTCAGGACGTGGTGCCGCTGGTGGTGGACTATGCCCCGGTGCAGGGCCTCAGTTCGTTCGCGCCGGTCGGCGAGGACCCGGGCCTCGGGCAGTTCCAGCTCGACCCGAGTGGCGTGATCGGCCAACTGCAGAGCGTCGCGACGCAGCTCGGGGTCGGTACGCATTCGCCGGGCTCGGACGTCAATGCGGCGACGCTGGGTGCGATGAGCATCGCGCCGGGCGCGCTCGGCGGGGTCCTGCCGGGGCTCGGTGCCGACCGGCTCTCCGATCCGCTGGGTCTGGCCGACCCGCTGGTGCCGACCGAGGTGGACGTCGCCGACACCCTCGACTCCGAGGTGGTGGAGCCGGTGCTCACCGACGCCACCGACGCGGTCGGCACCACCGACGGCCTGGTCGGCGACACCGTCGACGGCAACCAGCTCGGGCTGGTCGACTTCGCCGGTGACACGGTGCAGGGCACCTTGGACGGCGTGACCGGACTGGTCGGCTCGCTCGGCGTCGGCGGCACGGTCGGCGGCGTGACCGACACGGTCGGCGGCGTCACGGACACCGTCGGTGGCGTGACCGGCACGGTGGGCGGGGTCGGTGACGCGCTGGACCTCGACCCACTCGACTCCACCGGCTCGCCGGTGCTGGACGGCACCACCTCCGGGGTGACCGACCTGACCGACAACCTCGGCCACACTCTGAGTGACACCACCTCGAGTGTCCTCGGCAACAGCGGCACCGCCGGAGACGTAGACGCCTCCACCTCCGGCGGCCTCCTGGGGATCACGGACGACCTTCTCTGAGCGCAGGAAGTCCGTGAGGCCCGCCGAAGGCCGGACCGTGGTCCCACGGTCCGGCCTTCGGTCCTCTTGATAATTCCGGCGCAACCGGCACACTTGGTGCGTGATGGCGCCCAGCTGGCTTGACGTACTCGACGAGGTCGTGCGGGTCTCCGGCTCGCACGGTCGGGGCGACCTGACCTCGTGGCTCCGGCGTCGCCGGGCCCAACTGCTGGACCCGAGGCTTCGGGTACTGGTCGTCGGCGAAGCCAAGCAGGGCAAGAGCCAACTCGTGAACGCACTGCTCAACGCCTCGGTCTGCCCGGTCGGCGAGGGAATCAGCACCACCATCCCGACAGTGGTCGGACACGCCCAGACCCCGACCGCCGCCCTGGTCTGGAGCCCGCCACCGGTCGCCGAACAGCCGGCGCGCCGCCCCGCCGACGGCCAGCAGCCCCGGCGGCTGTCCGGCCCGGCGGGGGCACCGGACCGTAGCGGTCCGGTCACCCCGCCCACGCCGCCGCTGGCCGCTACCCGACCCGGTACGGCGGTGCCGAGCCCGGCACACCGGATCGCCGTACCGATCGAGCAGATCGCGGCCCGGATCAGCGGTCGCAGCGGCGGAATCTCCGACCTGCCGGCGGGCCCGGCCGGCACCGGACCGACCGGCGGCGGGCGTACGGTCGGCGGTGCCGGGACCTCGGGACGACGTCCGGGCGGCGGGTTGGAGCACGCCGAGATCGGGATCCCCCGGGCGCTGCTCGCCTCCGGACTCGTGCTCGTGGACACCCCGGGAGCCGACGGCACCGATCCGGGCCGGGCGATCAGTCCGGCCGCCACCCCGAGCCAGGCCGACCTGGTGCTGCTGGTCTCGGACGTGACCCGGGAACTCTCCGTCGCCGAGCTGGACCTGCTGCTGCACATCGCGCGGTCGCACGCCAACCTGGCCGTCGTGCAGAGCAAGATCGACATGGTGCCGCACTGGCGCAGCGTGGTCGAACGCAACCGTCAGCACCTCGCCGACGCGGGCGTGGTGGCGGCGCTGATCCCGGTCTCCGCGACGCTGCGGCTACAGGCGGCCCGGAGCAACGACAAGCAGCTCAACGCCGAGTCGCACTTTCCCGAGCTGATCAGCCGGATCAAGCGCGACCAGGCAGGCAAGGCCGACGCGCTGGCCCGGGCGGCGGTCGCGCTGACCACTCGTACCGTCGTCGAGCAGCTCGCCGCTCCGCTCCGGGCCGAGCTGACGGTCGCCAAGGAGGCCGCCGACGAACACTCCGGTCCGATCTCGAAACTGCACGCCGCCCAGCGCGAGGTCGACGAGCTGCGCCGCTGCTCGGTGCGCTGGCAGAACACCCTCAACGACGAGATGGCCGACCTGATCTCCGACGTCGAGTACGACCTGCGGGACCGTACCCGGCAGATCCTCCGCAAGGTGGACGAGGCGTTCGACAAGGCCGACCCGCTCAACGGCTGGGACACCTTCCAGGAGTGGCTGACCGAGAACCTCACCGACGCGGCCGAGGCGAACTACGCCTGGCTGGCCGAGCGCTGCGGCTGGATCGCCAACCGGGTCGCCAGCCAGTTCGACAGGTACGGCTTCGACGCACTGCCGGGCTGGTCGGTGCGGGTGCCGGAGAACCTCGGCGACCGGATCCAGATCATGGAACAGCCGACCGTGGAGCGGTTCACCCGTACCCAGAAACTCGTCACCGGCCTGCGCGGCTCGTACGGCGGGGTGCTGATGTTCGGCCTGGCCACCACGCTGGCCGGGATGCCGCTGATCAACCCGATCTCGCTCGGCGCCGGTGCGCTGTTCGGCGGTAAGAGTGTCCGCGACGAGGGGAAGTCGCTGCTCAAACGTCGGCAGGCGGCGGTCAAGACGGCGACCCAGCGGCACGTCGACGACTTCTTCCTCCGGCTCAGCAAGGACTGCAAGGACACCGCCCGGCAGGTGCAGCGGATGCTCCGGGACCACTTCGCCGCGCTGACCGAGGAGTTGCAGGAGGGCATCGTCCGGTCGTTCCGGACCGCCAAGCAGGCCGCCGAAGCCGACGCGGCCGAACGCGACCAGCGGCAGCGCCGGCTCGCCCTGGAGATGAAGCGGCTCGCCGACCTCTACGAGAAGGCACAGGTGCTGGCCGGCGCGCAGCCCGTCGGCACCTCCGCCCCGATCGGCACACCCACCCCGATCGGCCCGGTCGGCCCGGAAGCCGGCTCATGAGTCGGGTGGGGCGGCTGGACGAGGCAGCCTGGGGGCTCGTGCACGAGGCGCTGGAGGTCTACGGCAACGATCCGCGGGCCGTCGAGCAGTTGCACCGGCAGTTCACCCGGTTCGAGGAGCCGCTGCGGATCGCCGTCGCCGGTCCCTGGCGCTCCGGCAAGTCGACGCTTGTCAACGCCGTGATGGGCGAGGCGGTCGCGCCGGTCGAGGTGGCCGACGGCCGCCAGGTCTTCACCTGGTACGAGGACGGCCCCGAACCCCGGGTCACCGCGTACCCGGCCAACGGTGCGCCCCGGGACCTGGCGGTGACCCGTACCTCGAGTGGGATGCGGGTGGATCTCGGCGGCGGGCGGTGGGACCAGGTCGACGACATCGTGGTGCAGTGGCCGACGAGGGCGCTGCGGCACGCCGTACTCATCGACACCCCGGCGGCCGCGTCGGGTGTCGAGGCGCGGACGGCCAGCCCCGGAAGCCGGGACGGAAGCGGGCGGCCGGCGATCGGTGCGGGTCCGACCGCAGGTGGGGACGCCCAACTGGTCGGTGGTGCCGGTGCGGCGGCCACGGTGCAGCGGATCGTCCGGGAGGCGGATGCCGTGCTGTACCTGAGCCGGGACGGCAGCGGTGACGACCTGCCGGCGTTCCAGGCGGCCCAGTCGGGCTCGGTGGCCCGGGCCGCGCCGGTGAACGTACTCCTGGTGTTGTCCAGAGTGGACGAGCTGGCCGGCGGCCGGGTCGACGCGCTGCTCACCGCCCGGCAACTCGCCCGCCGGCACCGCCGCGACCCCCGGGTCAGCGCGCGCTGCCTGAGCGTGGTCGCGGTCGGCGGGCTGGTCGCGCTCGCCGGCCGGATGCTCAGCGAGTCCGAGTACGCCGCGTTGGCCGCGCTCGCCGGGCTACCCCGGGCGGAGACCGACCGGCTGCTGCTCTCCACCGACCGGTTCCTCGCCGCCGACTTCCCGATCCCGCTGGACCTGGAGACCCGGCGCCGGCTGCTCGACCGGCTCGGCATCTTCGGGGTACGCCTGTCGACCACCCTGGTCCGGACCGGCTCCGACAGCCGGGCCCGGCTCGCCGCCGAACTGGTCCGGCGCAGCGGCCTGACCGAGCTGCGCGAGTCGATGACCAGGTATTTCGTGGACCGTGCCCCGGTGTTCAAGGCCCGTGCGGTGCTGATGGCGCTGGAGTCGCTGCTCCGCTCGGAGCCCCGGCCGGGCGCGGCCGAGCTGCTGGCCCGGCTGGAGCAGGTACTCGCCGGTGCGCACGAGTTCCGCGAGCTGCGGCTCTCGGCGGCGCTGCTCGGCGGCCAGTTGCGGTTCGACCCGGAGTTGTCGGCCGAGGCGCAGCGGCTGATCGGCGGGGACGGGGCGAGCCTGGCCGCCCGGCTCGGTGTCGAGCACGACGCCACCGGCGACGAGTTGTGGGCCCGCGGCTCGACGGCGGTACGCCGCTGGCAGGACCTGGCCGAGGATCCGCTGCGCGGCGTCGACCAGCGCCGTGCCGCCCGCGTCGTGGTGCGTAGCTGCGAGGGCATCCTCGCCGAACTCTCCTGACCGCCGCGCCACCCCGCCCCGCCCCGCCACCCCTGCTCGCCGTCGCTCGCCCTCGCGTGCCCTCGCTGGCGAGATCGCGCTCTTTCCCGGAAGGAGTGGCCTCCGCCGGTCGTGCGAGGACTCTTTCCCGGAACGAGCGCGATCCTGCCGCGCGCTGGCACCCCTCCGTACCGGCGCCGTCAGGCGTGTATGGGATGAGGGGGTGGGTGTGAACGGTGAGGAGTCCTTCCGCGCGTACGTCGGAGCGCGGCTGGCGGCGCTGTCCCGGGTGGCGTACCTGCTCACCGGCGACCGGCATCTCGCGGAGGATCTCGTCCAGTCGGCGCTGCTGAAGGTGGCCGGACACTGGGAGCGGGTGGTGGCCTCCGGCGACCCGGAGGCGTATGTCCGGCGGGTCCTCTACCACCAGCACGTGTCGTGGTGGCGGCGCCGGCGTCCGGTTGCGATCCCGCACGCCGACGTCCCGGACCGGGCGGCGCCGGACGACACCGGCCAACTCGACACCTCCATCGTGATCCGCCGGGCGCTGTCCCGGCTCGCGCCACGGCAGCGGGCCGCGCTGGTGCTGCGCTATTTCGAGGACCTGACCGAGGTGCAGACCGCCGAGGTGCTCGGCTGCTCGGTCGGCACGGTCAAGAGCCAGGTGCGGGACGGGTTGGCCCGGCTGCGCGCCGTCGCACCGGAGCTGCGCGACCTTGACGGCGTCCGCGACCTCGACGGCGTCCGCGACCTTGACGGCGTCCGCGACCTCGACGGCGTCCGGGCGCCGGGCCAGACGCCTGGAGCCGGGCCAGCACTTCAGGTGCCGGCGGGGGAGAGGAGCGTCGACAATGGATGAGCGGGTACGTGGCGTGCTGACCGCGTACGCCGACGAGATGGCGCCGGTCCGGCTGCCGGACGACCTGTGGCGTCGGGGTCGTCGGCGGCGGCGGGTCCGGCTCGCCACCGCGGCCGGTGTCGCCACCGTGCTGCTGGCCGGTGCGGTGCTGTCGCCGTCGCTGCTCGCCGGATCGTCGTCGGGGACCGTGGGCGACGGCTCGGCGACGGCCGATCCTGCGATCCCCGGCCGGGTGGAGGTGCCGTGGCTGTGGCAGGCCACGGCACGGCAGTGGGCACCCGGCCCGGCGACGGTCATGTTCTTCACCGGCGCGACCCGCTACTTCGAGGACACCGGGGTGGTGGTGGGGCGGGGCGGCGCCTACCGGCTGGTGTACCTCGACGTCGGGGAGAGCCGGGGGGTGCTCTCCCCGGACGGTCGGTACTACGCGCGATTCGGCCCTGCCCTGCTCGACCTGGCCACCGGCGACGAACGCCAGCTCGGCCGCGCCTCCGGCTCCGGCTCCGATTCCCGCTCCTCGTCCGCGTCCGGCAGGGGCCTCACCCCGCTGGCCTGGTCGCCGGACGGGCGCTGGCTCGTCTGCGGCCGGAACAACGACGACGAGGGCATCTCGTACGGGCCGGACGGGCAGCAGTTGAACGATCCGGACCACCCCGACGACCTCGTCGCCGTGGACACCACCACCGGGGAGTTCCGCGACCTGGTCAAGGGCGGCCAGCTGGCGTACGGCGCGGCGGCGTACTCCCCGGACGGCGCCTCGGTGGCGGTCGCCAGCCAACACGCGGTCGACGGGGAGCAGCGGCTCGCGGTGCTCGACGCGGCCACCGGACGGGAACGGTGGAGCCTGGACCTCGGCCACCGGCAGTTGGGCGGCACGGGAGCATGGAGCCCGGACGGCAGGCGGCTGGCGATTCTCGCGGTCGACGGCTGCACCAGTTTCTGCGACGAGAGCGGACTCGCGGCGCAGCGTTGGCGGATCGAGTTCCTCGACGCCGGTACGGGTGCGAGCGCCGGGGCCCCGATCGCCCTGCCGGGCCGGCCGGGCGAGGTGCTCGGCTGGCGGGCCGGGGTCGAGCCGGTGCTGTCGTACACCCCCGCCGCCGAGATGACGTCCCGGCGCACGGTGCTGGTGGCGGTGAACCGGAACAGCGAGCTGGAGCTGCTTGTCGACGCGGCCGACGAGGTCACCGGGATGGCGGTACCCCGGCAGCTGGTCGAGGCGGGGCGCTTCGGCGGTCCGTCCCCGGGCCCGTCCCCGTTCGCAGCCCAGTGGTGGGCACTGCTGGCGGTCGGGCTGGTCCTCGCCCCGATGCTGGGCTGGCTCGTCCGGTGCTGCCGGCGGCTCGTCGGCCGGCGAAGAATCCGTCGGCGCGCGGCGCCCGGGTGAGAGCTTCGGTCCGGCCTGTCCGGCCGAGCCGTTGCCCCCGGGCGGTTCACCCCCGGGGCGGTTCGCTCACATCCGGTCCGGGGCGGCGATGCCGAGCAGGTGCAGCCCGTGCCGGAGTACCCGGGCGGTGAGGTCGCAGAGGACGAGCCGGCTGTCCCGGACGGCCGGCTCGGCGCGGAGCACCGGGCAGTGTTCGAAGAAGCCGCTGAACGCGACCGCTACCGCGTGGAGGTGGGCGGCGAGACGGTGGAGTTCGAGCGTCTCCGCCACGGTGTCGACGACCGTCGGGAAGGCGAGCAGTTCGAGTACCAGGGCCCGTTCGGCGGGCGCGACGACCGAGACGGGTACGCCGGCCGGGGCTGGCTGGCCGGCCCGCCGGAAGATGGACCTGATCCGTGCGTGCGCGTACTGGAGGTACGGGGCGGTGTTGCCGGAAAGGGCGAGCATCCGGTCCCAGTCGAAGACGTAGTCCCTGGTCCGGTCGGCGGAGAGGTCGGCGTACTTGACCGCGCCGACGCCGATCGCCCGGCCCAGTGCGGCGGCGGTCGCCGGGTCCAGGTCCGGGTTCTTCTGCCGGGCCAGCGCCGCCGCCCGGTCGACCGCCTCGTCCAGCAGCTCGACCAGCTTCACGGAGTCACCGGACCGGCTGGCCAGTTTCCGGCCGTCCGGCCCGAGCACCAGCCCGAAGCCGACGTGCTCGGCCCGGGCCGGCGGGTGTAGCCAGCCGGCCTGCCGGGCAACCGCGTACACCATCTCGAAGTGTTGCCGCTGCGGCAGGCCCACGACGTAGAGCAGCCGGGTGGCGCCGAGTTCCCCGATCCGGTGGCGGAGCGCGGCGAGGTCGGTGGCGGCATACCCGTAACCGCCGTCCCGTTTGCGCACGATCAGCGGGACCGGCTCGCCGTCCCGGCCGGGGAAGCCGGCCGGGAAGGCGCAGGCCGCCTCGCCGCTGTCGACGAGCAGGCCGAGCCGGTCGAGTTCGTCGGTGACCGGGCCGAGCATCGGGTTGTAGTGGCTCTCGCCGACGAAGTCGGCCCGGGTCAGCAGCACGTCGAGCCGGTCGTAGACGGCCAGGAAGTACGATTCCGACTCGGCGACCAGCAGTCGCCAGAGCCGCAGCGTCGCCTCGTCGCCGCCCTGGAGGGCGACCACCCGCCGCCGGGCGCGTTCCCGGAACGTCCCGTCGGCGTCGAACTTCGCCCGCGCTCCCTTGTAGAACGAGTCCAGGTCGCCGATGGAGGGTTCGGCCACCGCCGCCGACTCGCCGAGGTCGACCAGGTGCTCGATCAGCATCCCGAACGGGGTGCCCCAGTCGCCGAGGTGGTTGGCCCGGACGACCCGGTGCCCGAGCCAGTCGAGCAGCCGGGCGACGGCGTCGCCGATGATGGTGGACCTGAGGTGGCCGACGTGCATCTCCTTGGCCACGTTCGGCGCCGAGTAGTCGACCACCACGGTTTCCGGGGTGGGGCTGACGGGCACGCCGAGGCGGGGGTCGGCGGCCATCGCCGACACCAGGTCGCCGAGCAGGCGGTCGGAGACGGTGAGGTTGACGAACCCCGGGCCGGAGACGGTGACCGCCGAGCAGAGGTCGGCCAGCGCGGCCCGCTCGACCACCTCGGCGGCGATCTCCCGGGGTGGCCGGCCGAGCCGGCGGGCCAGTGACAGCGCCGCCTCGGCCTGGAAGTCCGCGTGCCGCGAGCGCCGGACCACCGGATCCACCGGGTCGTCGGCGGCGACGGCGGCGAACGACCGTGCCAGCCGGTCGCTGAGCAGGCTTTCGAGATTCATCCGGGTACGCCTTCCTCGCTCCGGTCCGTTGTCCGGACCACACGTGCCGGGAGCGGATCGATCGCGTACGGCGGCACCGGCGGATCGATTCCGCCGGTGGTGACAGGACTGGCCACGGCGCCAGGGTATCCGGAAGTTGGGCTCCGGGGTGTACGGGTTTCTGCATGCCGGACGTCGGCATCCGGGGATGTCGCAGTCCTCGGATGCGTCCGCTCAGCCGGTGGCAGGGGCTCCTGCGGTGCCGAACCACCTGGCCAGCGCGACGTCGAGCGTCTGCTGATCGTCGCCGACCCAGGCGACGTGCCCGTCCGGCCGGAGCAGCATCGCCGGTACGTCCGACGCGTCGCAGCCGTCCGCGATGCCCGCGCCATCCGTGGCCTCCAGAACGTGGTCGACCCGGTCGGTCCAGCCGTCGACCGAGAGCCGTCCGGTCTGGTCGAGCAGCAGCCCGTTGCCGGTGCGCATCAGCTCGTACAGGCGCCCGCCGCTCAGCCGGATGTCGCGCAGTCGCCGACCGAGCAGGGGATGGCCGGTGCCGAAGTCGTACCGGACGCCGATTGCCGTGACCTTCTCGACCAGGAACCGGTTGACGTCGTCGAGGTCCATCAACTGCGCCAGCAGTCGCCGAACCGCCCGTGGTCCGGGCTCGTCGACGGTCAGGTGCATCTGGGCGCGGGTGTTGTCGAGCACGTCGGCGGCGACCGGATGGCGCTCGCGCTCGTAGCTGTCCAGCAGGTCCTCCGGCGCCCAGCCGTGGACGGCCGCCGCCAGCTTCCAGCCGAGGTTGAACGCGTCCTGGATGCCGAGATTGAGCCCCTGTCCACCCAGCGGCGGGTGGACGTGCGCGGCGTCCCCGGCCAGGAGCACCCGGCCGACCCGGTAGCGCTCGGCCTGCCGGGTCGCGTCGCCGAAGCGGGACAGCCAGCGGGGGGAGTGCACGCCGAAGTCGGTGCCGGCGTACCTGCGCAGTTGTCGGCTGAACTCCTCGATCGTCGGCGGCACCGAGCGGTCTTCGGCAACGTTCTCCGCCGGTACGACCGCCCGGAACACTCCTGGCTTGCCCGACGGCCCGATCCCGAACCGTTTCTCGGTCCTGCGCACCTCGATCGTCACCGCGGCGATGTCGTCCGGGGAGGCTGTCACCTCCATCTCGCCCAGCAGCGTGTCGATTTTCGACGGCTCACCGGGGAATCCGATCCCGAGCAGTTTCCGAACCGTGCTGCGCCCACCGTCGCAGCCGACGACGAACCGTGCCCGCAACGGCGTCACGGATCCGTTTTCCAGGAGTTCGTTCGCCACGAGGACGGTCACGCTGTCGTCGTTCTGTTCGAGTCCGACCACCGGCGCGCCGCGCCGGATCTCGGCGCCGACTTCGGCGGCATGCTCGGCGAGCAGCCGGTCGGTGAGCGTCTGCGGGATGCCGAGAACGTAACCGTGTGCGGTGTCCAGCCCGGCGGGCGCGGGCTTCTCGATGCCGGCGAAGAATCCTCGGACGGCGCCGGGGACGATCGGGTGCTGTTTGCCGCTGTCGAGGAATCGCCGCAACAGGCCCCGCTGGTCCAGTATCTCGATACTGCGTACGTGCAGCCCGAGGGACCGCACGAACGGCGGCGGCTCGGTCTCCTTCTCCAGCACGAGCACGTCGACGCCGTGCAGTCGCAATTCGCTCGCCAGCATCATGCCGGTCGGGCCACCGCCGACGACGATGACATCGAACATGGAATCCCCCCGGTTGCCGCTTGTTGTCTTCGGCCGACGATTGTGCGCCACGACGGGGGTCTTGCCGCAAGTCCGGGGGTGCGGTATATGTTGGTAGTGGCAGGGATTTCCCTGTGTGCGGCTACGGATTGGCGACCGGCTACGGATTGGCGACGCCGCGATACACGGCCAGTGCCACGCCGAATCCCAGGAAGTGACTGCTGAGGAGCAAGGTCGCCCCGAGCGCGAAACCCAACTTGCCGGCGTGGGCCGCCAGCGGCGGCTTCGATGCGAAGGCGGTCATCGAGGCCCTGACCGGGCCCCAGCAGTAGGGCCACGCGGTGCCGATCAGCGCCAGTGTGACGAGCGTGATCGTGTTGCTCAGGTTGCTCTCGAAGTCCAGGAAGGTCGTCGGCTGGACGGCCGGGTCCTCCACCGGCCGATCGCCCATCATGCTCGCCATGCGCAGGCCCAGCAGCGTACCCAGGATCGCGCCGATGGCGGCGCGGTTTCCGACCGCCGACACGAACCGTTTCGTCGGCTCGGACTGCCTCGTCACGATCAGGCAGTAGGCCACGAGGTTCAGCGTCGAGAACGAGAGAAACGCTATGACCGCCAGGCCGGCCGCGACCACGTAACGCGCCGGGCCGGCAATGGTGGTGGGGTCGGCGACGTACCTGGGAGCCAGCCAGCCTGCTGCGATGAGCCCCGAAATCAGGAGCACCGCCAACACCGGCCCGGGTTGCGCGACCTTTTCCATTATGAGGTTGTACTGCGACGCCTCGGCTGCGCCCGGCCTGCTTCCTGTCGAACGGCGAGGGTCGCTTTCCGTCGCACGGGCACGGTCGGATGGTGTCGTGCGGCGGTTCGGCTGTGGTGGCGGGCCCGGGTCGACGCGCGCGACCATTTCCTCCGTCTGCCCGCGCCTGTTGCGCCGTCGGGTCCGCTGCTTACCCATCCGCCCTCATCTCGGTGCCTGCCGTCACTCGCCGATAGTCACTCCCCCCGGAATGCCGTCAGCGTACAACCGCGGTTCAACCGTCGACCGAACTGGAACATTCGGTTGTGCATAATGGAGTTCGGTCATGACTCGCCTGTGCGGGGTTGGCGTGTGCTGCCGTGGAAAGGAGTGCTTGCCGCGAGATTCGGGGCGCTCGGCGTACGGTTCGGGCCGGAGTGCTTCGGGGACGTTGCGGTGGGCCGATTCCTGATAGCCTCCGTCGATGCTTTGGGCAGTGCGCCGCCGCGTTACGCCGTCGACGGCGAGTCAGCGCCGGGCGCGGTTCGACGAAATCGACGCCGAGTTGTCCGCATTGACCGGTGGGTCTGGTCCGCCGCACAACGAGGCCGGCGCCATCGGCTGGGGCAGCTCCTGGCGGATGCACAGTTATCTGGTGATGGCCGAGGCCACCGGCGATCCGGAATATCTGCACCGGCTCGCCCGGACCGTCGACGGCGTGCTCGACGTCCGGGACTCGGTTCGCGGGGTGCGGGACTTCCGGGGGCGTAGCCTGCCGGTCTGGGGGTCGGCGGGCAGGTACACGGTGGTCACCGCGACCGTGCCGGACCTGCGGGGCGATCCGGCGCTGGAGGTGCGGATCTGTCCGCCGCACGCGTTCCGGGCCACCGTCGTCGTCACGCCCGACGCCGACGGCACCTTCACCCTCACCGTGCGGCGGGCCGACCCGGGTCGGCCGGAGACCGTGCTGCGCGGGCTCGACCTGGACCCGGCCGGCGCGCGCCGGGCCGACCTGGTCGCCTACCGGCAGTACACCTGGCAGGACGGCACGACCGTGCGCCTGCTACCCGGACCCGAGTCGGCCGGCGCCGCCGGGACCGCCGGGGCTGCCGACGCCGCTCGCCGGCAGCCCCGGCCGGGCAGTTACCGGGTCCAGCCGGCCCGGGTGGTGCTGGCGGCGCAGACCGGCATGATCACGTTTCCGATGGCCGGGCTCGCCCGGCTGGCCCGGGAACGGCCCGATCTCGTGCCGGCCGGGATCGTCGCCCGGGTCGACGACTACCTGACGGCGGTGCACGAGGCGCTGGCCGTGCACGAGGAGCAGTGGCGGCTCTCCGCCGAGGGCGAGGGCTACTACACCTGGCTGCCGGACGAGCCGGTGTCGTTCGCCGGGGCAGAACTGCCGACCAACGAGTTTCTCGCGGTCGGTCGGACGCTTGTCGAGCTGGCGGCGGTGACCGGAGACCGGGAGTACGTCGACCGGGCCGTCGCGATGGCCCGGACCCTGCGTGCGCAACTACGGGTCGAGGGCGGCGCCTTCACCTGGCCGTACTGGCCGTCGTTCGGGCACGTCTACCGGGGCTGGCAGCCGACCGGGGATCCGGAGACCGACGTGTCGCGCTTCCGTCCCGGCTACCGGGCGGTGCCCCGGCCCGAGGACGTCACCCACGTGCTCATCGACCTCGACTTCGCCCGCCTCTACCATGCGACTCCGGCGTTGCCCCCGGTCTTCACCGACGACGACATGCGGCTGCTGGCCGGCACCTTCCTGCGGAACGTCTTCCGACGGCGCCGGGGCCGTCCGGAGGTGCGCCGCGACGTCAGCGGCAGCGGCCCGACCGGCGAGATCAGGCACCAGTCGCACGTCGGGGGCTGGATCTTCCTCCGCCAGTGGGCGGGACCGGTGGCCGACGCGGTGGCCGAGGTGGAACACCGGCGCACCCCGGTCAGCCCGCAGGACGTCGACGCCTACTGCGCCGCCCTGCTGGCCCGCTGGGGCTGAGCAGGTGAAAATCGTCTATTTCGGACAGCGCGTCGGTGTCGGTGCGACAGGTGTTGCGGGCAATCGTGTTACGGGCGTCGGGTGACCTCGTCGACGAAGGCCCGCCAGGCTGCCGGGGCGAAGGCCAGTACCGGTCCGGTCGTGTCCTTGCTGTCCCGTACGGCCACGACCTCGGACAGGTTGCGGGCCACCTCGACGCAGTCCCCGCCATTCGGGCTGCTGCGCGTGCTCTTGTGCCACTGGGCGCCGCTCAGGTTCATAGCTGCTCCATCACTTCCCTGATCAGGTCGGCTGACTGCTCTACAGTCAGCGCGCCGCCGCGAATGGCGTCCCAGGCCCGACGCAACCGCAGCACCTCGGCGGGCTGCTCGACCACCTGCCCATGCAGCTGGTTGTCGAGATAGCCCACGTCCACGTTGGTCGGCAGGGTCGCCAGCACGAACGGCCCGCTGAGCCCAAGGTACGCCCCGACACTGCTCGGTACTACCTGTATCTGCACGAGGGGAGTCGCGCTCAGTTTGAGCAGGTGGGCCAACTGGTCCCGCATCACCTCGCGCCCGCCGACGACCCGCCGGATCACGCACTCGTCGACGACGGCGATGACCTGCGGCGGGTCGTCCCGGGTCAGGATGGACTGCCGGTCGAGCCGTTCGGCGACCTTCTGCTGCAACTGCTCGTCGGTGAGCAGCCCGACCCTGAGCACCGCGCGCGCGTACGCCTCGGTCTGGAGCAGGCCCGGCAGGACCGCGTTCTGGAAGGACCGCAGGGCGACCGCCTCGCGTTCCTGGTCGATCCACTCGCGCAGCCAGGTCGGGGTGCCGAGCGCGGTGACCAGGCGTTCGTACACCCCGCCCGTCTTCAGGGCCCGGTCGGCACCGGCGATGAAGGCCATCGTCAGGGCCCGGGTCCGTTTCTCGACGGCGCTGACGTGTGAGGCGGAGAAGTTCGCCACCCGCCCGAACGCCTCCTGCGTCGTTCCGGTGGTCTGCCTGCCCTGGCGGATCTCGGAAACGATGAATGCGGCAAGTGGTTCCGGTACGTCGGTCATCAGGATTCCCCAGGAGATAGATCAATTATTCACGGCTCTCCACCGGCCATTCACGCACTGCCTGAATCTGTCAGCCGCGCCCACCAGCGGATAAGCAGTTCCCAGCGTAGGGCCTGTGCGTCCAAGGTGGAACCGACACCTTCGGCGGGTCTACCGCACCCGCCACCGGTGATCGGAAAACGCAATTTCCACGGATGGGAGGGCCGGATGATGTTCGGTCGCGGAACGAAGAAAAACCGTCATCGCCGGGACTGGCGGCGGCTCTGGCGGTACTGCCGGTGCGGCTTTCGCTGGCGTTGCCCGGACTCGGTCGACCCGGTGCCGATGCCGTACGCGCCGACGGTGCCGCCGTTGACCGGGACGGCGTACCGGACAGCCCGCCGCGGCGCGGCGACGCCGACAGCGCAGCCGGACGCTCCACCCTCGCCGGCCCGGTTCCGGGCGGTCAACCGCGGCCCCGGCTTGGACGCACCGACCCGCTCGTTCCAGGCGAACGGCCGGCCCGGGGCGCTGACCCCGGCCCAGACCGCGCGCTCCCGGCAGCGGCAGCAGGTGTGAGCCGTGATCGGGCCGCAGGAACGCTGGTACCGGCACATGCGGCGCAACCCGCGACGCTATCCGACGGGCCGGCACCTGCCGGCCCAGGCGTACCGGTGCCAGAGCTGCTCCGACCCGTGGCCGTGCGCGCCGGCCCGACTCGCCCTGCTGATCGGCTTCCGGGGTGACCGGGTGGGCCTGCTGATGTACCTCGCCGCACACCTCACCCGCGCCCTGGAAGCACTACCCGACACACACCCGGCCCTGGTCGCCAGCCAGATCCTCTACTGGGTCCCCCGTCGCCACTGAGATCGGGGACGGGACGGCTCAGTCGTGCGGGCGCAGCGAGCCGTCGGTGATCTCGCCCGGCCGGGCGGAGCTGATCGCGGGCTCCGGCACGGCGAGCGGGCCGTTGCCGGTGCGGGCGTCCCCGATCGTGTCGAGGAGGTTCTTCAGCGCCTGCTCGACCTTCCGCTCCTCCTCGACCATGTCGCCGTCCATCTTGATCATCGCCTCGGAGACCTTGACCGCGACCTCCTGGGCGGTCGGGGCGCTCAGCTCGTTGGTCTTCGGCGGGTCCGGAACCAGGCCCTGGGACAGGGTGCTGCCGGCGATCAGCACCGCACCGGCGATCGCCCAGCCGGCCGGGCCGAGGGTCAGGCCGGTACCGATCGAGATGCCGACCAGGGTGCCCCAGGTGAAGCTCTTCGGATCCTTGCCGTTGTTGAGCGTCTGCACCGCCTGGATCGACTTGTCGAGCAGCTCGATGATGCCCTTGCGGTAGCGGATGTAGAGGATCTTGTTGCATTCGAGCTGTTCGCGCACCACCTTGGCGACGGCCGCCTGGTTGATCGACGCGGTCTGCAACGGGCTGACGAAGTTGTCGATGAAGTTGACCTGGAGGTCGCCCTGCCACTGGCTCATGTCGGTGCGGACGTCGTTGATCCGGGACAGCGCCGAGTTGGCCCCGCTGAAGTTGCCCGCGTCGTCCTGGCTGCCGCCGAAGGAGCTCTCGATCGTACGCAGCGAGGCGATCATCGGGTTGGTGGCGTCCGGATCGGGCTCCAGGTACTTCTCGAAGGCCGGCTCGACCCACTCGTAGTACTCGTTGCGGACGGTGTTCCGGTATCCCTCGATCTCCTCCGGCGGGATCGGCGAGTGCGGGGACTCGGGGTGCGTCTGCGCCCATTCGAGGTCCACGGCCTTGCGCCAGGACTCGATGTCGTCCAGGGTCTGCCGGATCAGCTCCTGCTTGAGCTGCGACGCCTTCTCCCGGACCGTGCCCTTGTACGTCCCGCCGGCGAGGTCTGCCGGCGTGTCAACTTGGCTGCTCACTGCTGACGCTCCTTCAACTGCCCCCCGTTCGGGGCGTCGGCTTGCGGATCCAGGTCTGTGCGGTTGTCGTCCCCGCCCGGTCAGCCCTGGTAGGGCTCGCCGGGGTGGTCGTCGGCGCCCTCGGCGGGCGGGTTCGACGCCGGGTCGTTCGGGTCGTGGTTCGTCGGGTCCGCCAGGTACTGCGACAGGGCGTCGGCACTGGCCATGTCGGCGTCGACGTACGCCTGGCGGGCCATCCGGAGCGCCTCGGCCGCGTTCAGGACCGTCCCGCCGGTCTGGGTGTACATCCGTTGCATCTCGTCCCGCAGCGCGCCCCAGGCCGCCGCTCCGGCGCTGGACATGATGGTGCCGCCCGGCCCGGTCGGGGTGTTGGCCCGGAACCCGCCGCCGTCGTCACCGGTCGCGCCGCCGAGGCTGCGGCTGGCGTCGTAGTAGACGTCCGCGATTCGGGGCAGGTGTACGTCGGACACCCGCCAGAGGTGGTACAGGTCACCACCGACGATCTCTGCCATCAAGGGCTCCTTTGGCTGTTTCGCTGTGGAATTCGGGTATTGCGCGGACGCCCGGAGGGGTCCCGGCTCAGCGGGATCGTCGCCTGACCAGCCAGCCGACGACGACGATCACGACGAGGACGGCGCCGGCCGCGAACGGCCACCACGGCACCGACGAGTCGCCGTCCGGAGTCTCCGGGTTCGGTGCGGACAAGCGGAACGAGTACACCCGGTGTCCGGCGTTGTCGACGAGATAGCCGACGCCGGAGGCGCCCACGGCGACCGGACCGACCACCGGGCTGCCGGCCGCGTCGAGGGTGGCGACGGTGCCGAGTGCGGCGCCGTCGCCGAGTCGCAGCAGTGTCCGGGCCGACTGGTCGAGGGCGTAGACCTGGTCACCGGCGGCGCTGACGGCGGCGACGTTGTTCATCGGCGGCTCCGGCGGCGGCCAGTTCCCCGCCTCGGAAAGCTCCCACCGTGCGCCGTCGGGCTGGTCCGGCAGCGTGACCGTGCCGAGCTTGCCGCCGGCCAGCCGGTGCAGCACGAGCCCGTCGGCGATCCAGAGGTCACCGCTGCCGTCCACGGCGAGACTTCCGGGGCTCGGCACCGGGATCGTGGTGGCCTCCCCGCCCGCGGCGACGAGCTGGCTGTTCCCGTTCCCCGCCACCGTGTCGATGGTGCCGTCGGGCGTCACCGCCCGGACCCGGTGGTTGCGGACGTCCCCGACGTAGACGGTGCCGTCGGGTGCGACGGCCAGACCGCCGAGCTGGCCGAAGGAGGCCCGAGCCGCCGGGCCCCCGTCGCCGACCGGACCCGGTACGCCGGTGCCGGCGACCACCGACAGCCGGCCGTCCGGAGCGAGCCGGAACACCCGGGCCAGGCCGGTGTCCGCGATGTAGAGCGTGTCGTCGCGACCGACCGCCAGGCTCTGCGGCAGCGCCAGGTCCACCTCCGTGCCGGACGTACCGTCGGTCACCTCCGTGCCGGGCGTGCCGGCCCGGCCGCTGCCGGCGACGGTCGAGATGGTGCCGTCCGGGGCTACCTTCCGGACCCGGCGGTTGCCGGCGTCGCTGAGGTAGACGGAGCCGTCGGCGGCCACCGCCACCCCGCCGGGACGGTCGAGCGCCGCCGCCGAGGCCGGACCGCCGTCCCCGGTCGCCCCGGCAGTTCCGGTACCGGCGAACACGTCGAGATCGACCGCCTCGCCGTACGCCGGAGGGGGCGGGACCAGAGCGGCCCCGATCACGAGCGCGGCGAGCGGCACGGCGACCCGGCGTGGTGAAAGCATGGACCTTTGTCTACCACAGCACACCGAGTGGTCGAATCCTCGTGCGTGGAAGGTTTATGGTTGCGCCGCCACACGCTTCCATCGAGCCGCCACACGCTTCCCATCGAAAGGAGCGAGATGCCCCACATCGGCGAGTACCTCGACAACATGGTTGTCACGGTGGACTCTCCCGACGAGCGCATCCGGGCACGCGTCTCCAACTATCACGACGTGGAGATCACCTTCGCGCCCGGCGCCTTCGACAGGTACGACGAGGAGCAGCTCGGCCACCAGCTCGGCCGGCTGGGGCTGACCACCTGGGTGGCGTACCACCGAGCCCGCTCCGAGGCGTACCGGCTGTCCCAGGGGCTCAGCTCCGACGAACTCGCCGACGCCGAGCGGCCCAGCGACGACCCGTACCGGCGGCAGTACGAAGTGGAGCTGAACGCCATCGAGGGCGAGGGTGTCTCGACCGGTGGTGCGGTGCGGGTCCGCACCTACGGGCTGATGCAGTGGAACGTCGACATCGAGCCGGGCAGCATCCGGCGACTCGGCGAGACGGCCTTCCTGGCCGAGCTGCACTCCGCGATGAAATCGCTGCTCAGTGACCGGGAAATGAAGATCATCGGCCTGAAGTCGGAGTACTTCGACATCGGCATTCCCCGGCAGTGGCGGGAGCTGATGACCGAGCTGCGGACCCGCAACCGGAACCGCCGCTGAGCCGCGCCGGTATGGGGAAGCTCGACAACCAGTGGAAATGGTGGCAACGGCTCGCCGGTGCCGCCTTTGTCGTAGCCGCAGCAGCATTCTTCGGCTTCCTCGCTCTCGGTTCCGAACAGCGGCTAGACCGCACGGACAAGCTGGCCAGCGTCGGTAGCCTGGTACTGACAGCCGTGGGCCTCGGCGTCAGCGTTGCGGCCATGCGGTTCAGCCGGCGACCGGCGAACGTGTCCACCGACCCGTCGGCCATGCTGAGCGCTGCGGCCGAGGATCTTGCCCGTCTTGTCGGACGCCAGTGGGAACGGGAGGCGGCGATCCGCCTGCTGCGCCCGGCGGCGCTACGAGTCCGTTGGTCGTCAACTACGCGTCGCGTCGGGCCGTCGGCCGCGGAGATCCTTGGTCCCGGTGTGGTCGCGGGGCGGCCGGTACGCCTTCGGTTGCATGGTGACGTGACCGCGATAGTGGCGGCCTTCCGGCAACTTCCCGCGCGGCAGCTGGTGGTCATCGGCGGACCGGGGGCTGGTAAGTCGGCGCTTGCGGTCCTGCTTACGGTTGGGTTGTGTCGAGAGTGGATACCGGGGGAACCGGTGCCGGTTCTGCTCAACCCCGCCTCCTGGAACCCGCGCCGTCAACATTTTGACGATTGGCTGGCCGATTGCCTCGTTGAGCAGTATCAATTTCTGCGCGCGCAGGACCGATACGGCTTGAATTCGGCGATGCGGCTGGTAGATCAGGGTCGGGTCCTTCCTGTCTTGGATGGACTGGATGAGATGCCCGTTGGCGTGCACGTCTCCGCTGTCAGGGCGCTGACAGACGCGGTGGGGCCGAGTCGTCCCCTTGTAGTGACCTGCCGAGCTGATGAATACGAGGCTGCAGTAGATGCGATTGGCAATCCATTGGGACGTGCGGCGGTGGTCGAGATCGAGCCGGTCACCGCTGGCGATGCGATGGAGTACCTGCCAACGGGGCAACCCGAGGGCCCACGTAGGTGGGCGTCGGTGCTCGCAGAATTGAAGGAGCATCCCGGAGGGGCGTTGGCCCAGACGCTGTCGACTCCCTTGATGGTGTACCTCGCGCGAACGGCCTACGCGTCTCCCAGCGCCGATCCGTCTGATTTGATCGGCCACTCCGACGTAGCCGTCATCGAAACTCGTCTGCTGAACGCCTACCTGCCGGCCATCTACCGGCAGGAACCAGCTTGGAGAAAAAATGCCGCACGCGTGCCGCTGTCCGCGTATCCGCTTGAGAAATCCGAGCGTTGGTTGTCGTTCCTTGCCTCGCATCTGGAGCGCCAGGGCAACGCTGACCTCGCTTGGTGGAGGCTCATCCGTGCGGTCCCCCACTACAAGCCAGCTTTGGGTTTGATCTTTGGTTCAGGAATGGGACTCGGTTTCGGGATTGGGATAGGGCTGGTCTTCGATGGGTCACAGGGAGTTCTGGCGTGGCTTGGCTTCACGCTTGGCTTTGCGCTCCCGGCGGGGCTGTGGTTTTCTGACGGCTCACCGAGCCGCGTGCGATTCCGGCTGTGGCGACTGCTGTTCAGCCTATTTGCCGGCCTCGTCGTGGGATACTTACATGGGCTGACATCGGGGCTCAGTCTGCGGGTCAGTCTGCTTATCGGACTCGGGTTCGCGCTCGGATCCGGCTTGTTGTTCGGGTTCGGGGCCAAGGCCACGGAGACGGAACTCTTCGGCCCGCACTCGACGCTTCGTGATGACCGAACCGTCTTTCTGGCGATTGGGCTTGTGGGCGGGGTGATAGTGGGTCTTGCATACGGGAGCGGAATGGCTGCTCTTCCAGTGCCGTTACCTGGGCCGGCCGCAGTGCTCATGTTGGGCCTGTTCTCCGGCGTCGGGCTCGGACTGGCGCCCCGACTGCTGTTTGACCGAATATCCCGCCACATAGGTGTCGTTGGGCTCCGTCCCGGCACCGGGAGTGCATGGGTGCGATTCGTCATAGCCCGATCGTGGCTTGCCGCGCGCGGGAAGCTTCCCTGGTCTTTGATGCGTTTTTTGAGGGACGCTCATGCACGGGGGGTGCTACGACAGGTCGGAGCTGTCTATCAGTTCCGACACTCCCGGCTTCAGGAGCATCTGGACCGGACAGGGCAGCTCACACCCCAGCCGGCAACTCCGCGCCGGCTGGTTCGGCGCCGGCCGGCGGTCGGGCGCGGCGGCGGATCAGCTCGGCGGCCAGCAGCGCCACGCCGGCCGAGGCGATCTCGCTGACCGTGCAGATCAGCCGGCTGACCAGCACCACGGCCCCGGCGGTGGGCAGCGGCAGCAGTCCGGTCAGTGCCACCATCAGGATGCCCTCGCGCACCCCGATGCCGTCGGGGACGAAGACCACGAAACTGCCGACCACGGCAGCCAGCCCGAACGCGCCGACGCAGACCGGGAACGAGGCTGCCGGCGGGGCGCCGGCAGCGACCGCCACCAGCCAGAACTGGAGGCCGGCGACCAGCCAGGAGACCGCCTGGGCCGCGATCGCGTACCGCAGGTCGCGGTGCCCGGCCGGTGCGGGTGCGGGCCGGCGCAGCAGCCGGGCCAGCGCCGCCGCCCAGCGGTTGGCCAGCTCGGGCCGGACCGCGCAGGCCAGCACCGGCAGCGCGGCCAGCAGCAGCCAGCCACCCCGCCCGCCGAGCACGCTCGGCGCGGCGATCAGCCCGACGGTGAGCCCGGTCAGCGACATCACCGCGATGTTCAGCACGTAGACCGTGGCCATCCGGGCCGGGGTCACCCCGGCGGTCCGACCCATCCTGATGTTGGCGATCAGTGCCCAGAACCGGCCCGGCACGAACTTCGTGATCATGCCGACGAAGAAGATCCGGGCGGCGGTCCAGACCCCGACCGGCGAGCCGAGGCCGGCGAGCAGGTGGCGCCAGGAGAGCATCCCGAGCACCAGCCCCACCGAGTTGACCAGCAGGGCGAGCCCGAGCAGGCCCAACTCGCCCGCCCCGGTCAGGTCGCGTACGGCGGCCCAGTCCGCGTCGCGCAGCGCGATCGCGATGCCGACCACCAGGGCGACTCCGAAGAGTACGGTGGCGACCCGGCGCAGCACGCCGAGGCGTACCCGGAGGGTGTCGGCGGTCATCGGAGGGCTCCCGGCGCGACCCGGGCGGGTGCGGCGGAGCCGGCCGTCCGCCAGCGCCACGGTGCGGCCAGCAACCGGAGCAGTCCGACCCCGGTGCCGCACACCGTCGCGGCGGTCAGCAGGAAGTGCAGCCCGGCGAAACGGCCGGCGAAGCGGACGCCCCGGACCCGGCGGACGAAGCCGAGCAGGTCCCGGTTCGCGGCCAGAAACGCGGCGGCGGCCAGCACCGGCAGGCCGAGCAGCGCCAGCGACAGCGCGGGCAGACCGAGCAGCGGCAACGGGGCGCCGGAATCGAGCAGCGGGGACGCCGCACCCGTGCCGGGCAACAGCAGTGCCAGCAGCGGCAGCGGCAGGCTGGCCAGGGTGGCCGCGCAGCTCAGCACCGCCGCCGGGCCGAGCGCGTCGGTGCGGGCGGTGGCCACCCCGGCCCGCCCGCCCCGGCGCAGGCCCCGGGCCAGGTTGACCGCGAAGAGGGTGGCCCGGCGGTACTGCTCGCGCAGCAGCGGCCGGAGCCGGTCCACGTCGTCGTGCCGGCCGACCATTTCGGCGCTCATCAGGATCCGGGTCCCGGCCGGCAGCCGGGTGCCGAACTCGACGTCCTCGCCGTCCCGCAGCCCCTCGTCGAAGCCGCCGACCCGGTCGAAGACCTCCCGCCGGACGGCGGTGAGCGCGAAGAGCGTCACCGTGACCGGCCCGGCGGCCCGGCGTCGCCAGAAATGCTCGTAGAGCGTCTTGTACTCCTCGACCGGTCCGTCGGCGAAGAGCGGCTCCCGGTCGTAGATGCCCTGCACCAGCGCGCACTCCGGGTCACCGGCCAGCACCCGCAGCGCGGAACGCAGCGCGTCCGGGGCGAGCGCGATGTCCGAGTCGACGAAGAAGAGCACGTCGCCCCGGCTGGCCGCGGCGCCGGTGTTCCGGGCCGCCGACACGCCCCGGTTGACCGGCGCGACGATCAGCCGGCAGGGATAGCGGCGGGCGATCGCGGCCGAGTCGTCGGAGCTGGCGTCGTCCACCACGATCACCTCCAGCGGCGGGTGCGACTGGGCGTAGACGGCGTCCAGGCAGGCGGCGAGGGTCTTCGCCGAGTGGTAGCTGGGGACGACCACCGAGACCGTGCCGGCACTCGTGTCCAGCGCGCTCGTGTCCGGCGCGTTCCTGTCCACTGCGTTCGTGTCCGGCGCGTTCGTGTCCACTGCGTTCGTGTCCATCGCGTTCGTGTCCACTGCGTTCGGGCCTTTCGATCGGGACGCCGGGCGGTCCGTCGAGCGAGACGCTAGGCGGGCGACCTGGGCCGGGCCGGGTAGTCGGGCTGGAGGAAACCCCTAGCGCGCACCGTCACCGGCGGCGACGGTCGGTAGTCGGGGAGGACTCCACCATCGGCGGCTAGCGTCCGCGACCATGACTGGAACCAGGACCGGAATCAGCGGTACGGCCTCCGGGCCACTCACCGTCTCCGTGGTCGTACCCTGCTACAACGCGGCGCGGACCCTGCGCGCCTGCCTGCGGTCGGTACTGGCGCAGACGTACCGGCCGGTGGAGGTGCTCCTCGTCGACGACGGCAGCACCGACGAGTCCCGGGAGATCGCGGCCGAACTCGGCTGCCAGGTGCTGCGCCAACCGGAGAACCGGGGCGTCTCGGCAGCCCGCAACGCCGGGGTCGCCGCCACCAGGGGCGAGGTGGTCTTCTTCCTCGACTCCGACGTGGCCCTCGCCCCGGACGCCCTCGGCAACGCCGTCGACATCCTGGCGACGAACCCGACGGTCGGCGCGGTGCACGGGACGTACGACACCGAGCCGCTTGTCGACGACGGGCCGGTGGAGCGGTACCGCATCCTGCACGCGGTGCACTGGCGGCGGCGGCACGTCGGCGAGGTGCGTACCGTCATCTTCGCGCTGGCGGCGCTGCGCCGGAACGTACTCCGGGCGGTCGGTCCGCTGCACGAGGGGCTGCGCGACTGCGAGGACGTGGAGTACAGCAGCCGGCTGGCCCGGCACACCCGGGTGGTACTCACCGGCTCCGTGGTCGGCCGGCACGACGACGGCAGCCGGCTCTGGCCGATCCTGACCGAGCAGTGGCGCCGGGCCGTTCCGTTGGTCCCGCTGGCCCTGGCCGCCGGCCGGACCGACGGCGTACGCCTGGAGCGGGCCAACCACCCGCTCGGGGTGCTCGCCGCCGCGCTGCTGCTGGGCAGCCTGCCGCTCGCCGCCCTCGCCCCGCTGCTCGCCCCGGCGTACGCGGGCTGGCTGGCGGTCCTGCCGGCGGTGCTGGCGCTGGCGTTCTGCGTGGCCGACCCGGCGCTGCCCCGCTTCGTGTACGCCCAGCGCGGCCCGCGGTTCACCGCCTTCTTCCTCGGCGTGCACCTGCTGGTGCACCTGGTGCTGGTGGCCGGGATGGCGGTCGGTGCGCTGCGCTGGCTGGTCCGGCCCCGGCACCTCGCCCGGCCCGCCCCGGCGACCGTCTCGGGCCGGGCCTGATGCTGCCCGACCTCGACACCTCCCGCCCACCGTCGGCCACCCCGCCGCCCGGCCCCGCCGGCACGGCGCCGGCTGGTGCCGCGCCGGGCGTGGGTGGTGCTGGGCGGTGGTGTCTCGGTACCCGGCTGCTGGTCGGCGGCGGGCTCGGCTGGGCGGTGCTCCTGCTGCTGCACGCGCTCCTGAGTGGACGGTGGTGGTTCTGGCTGCTGGTCGAGACCGTCCCGCCGATCCTGCTGCTGGTGGTGCCGCTGGTGCTGCTCGGCGCGGTGCCGCTGGCCGCCCGGCCGGTGCGCGCGCCGATGCTGGTGCTGTTGGTCGCCACCCTGCTGTTCGGCGCACCCCGGTCCGGGCTGACCCCGGCCGCGCCACTGCCCGATCCGGCGACCCCGCCGGACGCCGTCCGGGTCTTCTCCTGGAACCCGGAGTACTGGGACCAGGACGACGACCCGGACCGGTTCTACGCCTACCTGAGGGCGCAGCGGGCCGACGTCTACCTGTTGCAGGAGTACCTGCACTACACCGACCGCCCGGTACGCATCGACGCGCTGGACCGGCTGCGGGCCGAGTTCCCCGGCTATCAGGTGGTGGTCGGCAGTGAACTTGTCACCCTCTCCCGGCTGCCGGTGCTGGCCAGCCGGACGGTCGACGCCAGCGGCTGGCTCTCGGCCGCCGACGGCAGCACCCCGCCGCCCGGCACGGACTGGCCGGAGTACTGGACCAGCAAGACGCTCCGGACCGACGTGCGGGTCGGTGCCGCGGTGGTGTCGTTCTACAACGTGCACCTGGCGGTCCAGGTGGAGATCGACCGCAGCCCGTTGCGGGCCGACTTCTACGAATTCGTCCGCAGCCAATTCAACCGCCGGGACGCCCACCTGCGCGCCCTGCACGCCGACCTGGCCGCGAACCCGCACCGGGTACTGCTCAGCGGCGACCTGAACTCGACAAGCCTCATGCGCGACCTGCGGCGGATCGGCGCCGGGCTGCGCCGGCACGACCCGACCGCCGGCTCCCCGCTGCCGGCGAGCTGGCCGACCCGGGGCGTACCGCTGCCCCGGCTGTGGCGGCTCGACTGGACCTTCAGCCGGGGCGCGCTGACCGTGCACGAGTACCGGCTGACCGGCGACGACGGGCTCTCCGACCACAGTGCACAGCAGCTGGCGATCTCCGTGCACTGATCCCGACTCCCTCACCCATGACACACATTGGAGGTCACGATGAAGCATTTCGACCTGACCGTCGTGCTCACCTACTACACCCCGTACCTCAGCGGGCTGACCGAGGTCGCCCGGGTGGTCGCCGAGGGGCTGGCCGCCCGGGGCTGGCGGGTGGCGGTCGTCGCCTCCCAACACGACCCGGCACTGCCCCGGCACGAGGTACGCAACGGGGTGGAGGTGTTCCGGGCCCCGGTGCTGGCCCGGGTGGGCCGTGGGGTGATCTGCCCCGGCTTCCCCACCCTGGCCGGCCGGATCGCCCGGGACTCGGCGGTGGTCAACCTGCACCTGCCGATGCTGGAGGCCGGCCTGGTGGCCCGGCTGGCCGGCGACACCCCGATCGTCTGCAACCACCACGACGACGTGTGGGTGCCGGGCGGCCTGGTCGCGCGGGCCCAGATCGACCTCGTGGAACGCTCGGTCCGGGCCGCGCTGCGCCGCTCGGTCGGCGTGCTGGTGAACAACGTGGACCACGCCCAGCACTCCCGGCACTGGCCGGTGATGCGGGACCGGACCGTGCACGCGGTGCCGCCGCCCTGCGTACACCGGCCGCCGGGTCGGCCCTCGTTCCGGGGCTCGTCCGGGCTGCACGTCGGCTTCCTCGGCCGCATCGCCGCGGAGAAGGGGCTGACCCACCTGGTCGACGGGTTCCGGCTGATCGGCGACCCGGAGGCGAGGCTGCTGGTCGCCGGTGACCACAGCTCGGTGGCCGGCGGCAGCGTGATCGGCGAGCTGCGGGCCCGCGCCGCCGGGGACCGCCGGATCCGCTTCCTCGGCCGGCTCACCGACGCCGAGATCAGCGACCTGTACGCCTCGATCGACGTATTCGCGCTGACCTCGGTGGCCGAGGAGTCCTTCGGCATCGTGCAGGCCGAGGCGATGATCTCCGGTGTGCCGTCGGTCGCCAGCGACCTGCCCGGGATGCGGGTACCGGTCCAGCTCACCGGCTTCGGCGAGCTGGTGCCGCCCCGTGATCCGGCGGCCATCGCCGAGGCCCTGGTGCGGGTGGGCGCGACCTCGGCGGCGGACCGGGTCGAGGGAGCCCGCCGGGCGGAGGCCCGGTTCGGGGTGACTGTCTCGGTCGACGCGTACGAGGAGGCGTTCCGGGCCGCCGCCGGCGACCGCCTCCGGGTCGCCGCCCTGCGCGCCACCGCCTGACGACCGCAACCGGCCGGCCCCCCGGGGCCGGCCGGTCCACGCCCGAAGCCGCCGCCCCCGTGCCACCGTCCCGGGCGGCCCGTCCCGGGCGGCCCGTCCCGGGTCGCCTCGCACGGTCGTCTCGGCGCATGCGCGCTCAGGCACAAAGTAGATCTAGATGACTTGTGGTTGCCGCGGCAACCACAAGTCATCTAGATCTGGAAGGTGCCCCCAGCTACGAGGGCGGCGGGCCGGGCCGTCCTCGTCAGGCGGTGGCGACGAGGGTACGGGCGGCGGCGACGGGTACGTAGCCCGGCGCGGTGCCGGCGCCGGACGTGGTGCCGGGTACGCCCAGCGGGATGGCGGGGGCGCTGCCGTGTAGCAGCGACCGGTAGCTCTGCTGGAGTTCCGCCGACGGGTCGACGCCGAGCTGCTCGGTCAGGATGCCCCGCACGTCGTGGAAGGCGGCCAGCGCCTCGCCCCGGCGGGAGCTGCGGGCCAACCCGGCCAGCAGCAGCGCCCAGAGCCGTTCCCGGAGCGGATGGCGGGCGACCAGGGCGCGCAGTTCGGCCACCACTCCGGCACTGTCGCCCCGGGCGAGCCGGACCGCCAGCAGGTCCTCGGTGGCGTCCAGCCGCAACTCGCCGAGCCGGCAGCGCTGCGCGGTGACCAGCGGCCCGGTGGCACCGTCCATCGCCCGGGGCCCGGACCAGCCGTCCAGCGCCCGGTGCAGCAGCGCCTGTGCGGCCGCCAGGTCACCGGTGGCGAGCGCGGTGCGGGCCTGCCCCAGGCGCCGCTCGAACAGCTCCGAGTCGACCTGCTCGGCGCGTACGTCGAGCTGGTAGCCGGGGCAGCGGGACCGGAGTACCGGCCGGTCGCCGGGCCCGGTTCCGAGGGCCCGGCGCAGCCGTCCGAGATAGGTGTGCAGGAGGTTGTCGGCGCTGCGCGGGGCGTCCTCGCCCCACAGGTCGTCGACGAGTTGTTCCACCGAGACCGGGCCGCCCCGGCGCAGCCCGAGGATGGCGAGCAGCTCGCGCTGCCGGGCCGGGCCGAGGTAGAGCGGTCGGCCGTCCCGCTCGGCGCCGATCGTGCCGAGCAGGCGGATCCGGACCGCGCCCCCCTCCGCACGGGGCGCGGCCGGAACCAGGTCGAGGACACCCGCGGTCATCGCAGCACCTCGACCAGACCCGGGAAACGGGCGGCCAGTACGACCAGGCCGAGCAGGGCGGCCCAGAGCACCGCGTTGACCACCATCATCCGGTCCCGCAGCAGGACCCGGACCGGGTCGCCGCCCTCCCGGTGCACCACGACCACCTGGAGGTAGCGGGCCAGTCCGAAGGTCGCGAACGGCACCGAGACCAGCAGCGCGACATCGGTGTACGGGGTGACCAGCCCGCCGTCGGCCAGGTAGAACAGGAACGCGGTCACCGCCAGGGTGGCGCAGAGCACGATCAGGTATTCCAGGTACTGCGCGGAGTACGCGCTCAGGGCCGGGCGGTGTTCGGTGCCGGAGACCGCCAGCTCGTTGCGCCGCTTGCCGAGGATCAGCAGCAGGCAGAGCGCGAAGACGGCGATCAGCAGCCAGGACGAGATGTCGGTGCCGGCGGCGACGTACCCCTGCACGGCCCGGAGTACGAAGCCGGCGGCGACCACGAAGACGTCCACCAGCGGCACGTACTTCAGCCAGCGGCTGTAGGCGACGTTCAGCACCAGGTAGGCGGTCAGCGGCCACCACGGCACCGCCGGCCCGGCGAAGACGGCGGCAAGCAGCAGCCCGGTGAGGATCCCGCCGTACGCCCAGGCCAGCGGCAGGCCGATCCGGCCGGAGGCGATCGGGCGGTGCCGCTTGACCGGATGTGCCCGGTCCCGGTGCCGGTCCACCGCGTCGTTCCAGACGTAGACCAGGGCCGAGGCGAGGGTGAAGACGAGCACCGCCCAGCCGACCCTGGCCACCCCGGCCAGGGTCAGCCCCGGCGCGTCGATCAGCGCCAGCGGTACGACCAGCAGGTTCTTCGGCCACTGGTGTGGCCGGGCGAGTCGGAGCAGGTCCCGGAACAGCCCGGCCGGCGGCGGGGCGAGCACGGGCGTCGGCAGGACGGCAGGGGCGGCTCCGGCGGGCTGAACGACGAGCGGTCCGCCGGATGCGGTCGGGGGTGAGGTGTCCACTGTCTGCGTTGCGTCCACTGTCTGCATTGCGGGGTCCCCATTCGGTGGAGGAAACCGCCGGAGGAGATGCCGGCGGGTCAGAAGAAGGCCTTGGCCAGCGACAGCGCTCCCTGACGCCAGGGCTCCCGGCTGGTCCGGCCGGCGGAGCGGGTGTTCCGGGCCGTCGTCTGCTGCGCCCGCCACCACCGGTAGGTGGCGAGGATCGCGTCCTGGTTGGAATAGCGCGGCCGGAAGCCGAGCCGGTCGCGGGCCTTGTCGATGCTGACGTACGAGTCGGCGAGCAGCTTGTGCACGAGCCGGCCGTACACCGGGGAGAGGCGGGCACGTTGCAGCAGGTCGAGCACTGCCACCGCCGGCCGGGCCGGTATCGGCACCACCCGCTTGCCGTGCCCGGCGGCGTCGAGTACCGCCTGGAAGTCCTCCCGGATCGTGCCGAACTCGGCGGCGGCCAGGTTGTAGGTGTCGTTGGCGACGTCGGCCGGGGCCCGCATCGCGACGAGTACCGCGTCGACCAGGTCCTCGACGGCGAACATCTGGATCCGGACGTCGCCGGAGCCGAGCATCGGGAAGTTGCGCCCCTCCTCGGCCCACTCGAAGAGCATCGCGAACAGCCCCATCCGGCCCGGCCCGAGGAACGTCTTCGGCCGCAGGATCGGCACGCACATCCCGGCGTCCCGGAACCGCTCGCAGACCTCCTCGGCGCCGGCCTTCGCCGCGCTGTACGCGTCCACCGGCTCCCGGGGGTACGCCTCGGTGGTCGGGACCACGCTGGGCAGGCCGTAGACGGCGGTCGAGGAGATCTGCACCACCCGTTCGACCCGGTGCGCCCGAGCCGCCTCCAGCACGGTCTGCGCCCCGCCGACGATGATCGAGCGGATCTCGTCGGCCGGATAGCTGGGCAGCGCCGCGGCGGTGTGCACCACCACGTCGGCGTCGGCGACCGCCCGGCCGATCCCGACCGGGTCCCGGACGTCGGCGACGCTGTACCGGACCCCGGCCACCAGTTCGTCCGGCTCGCGCAGGTCGACGCTGTGCACCACGTGTCCCTCGGCGCGCAGCCGGCGCACCAGGCTGGCGCCGAGCATGCCGCTGCCGCCGGTCACCGTCACCACGTTCACCACAGCGCCGACACCTTCCCCTGGACGAAGCGGGTGAGCAGCTTCGGCAGCCCCTCGGCGAGGGTGGCGTCGAGGCAGTTCAGGAAGTACTCGACCTGGGCGTCGGAGACCACCAGCGGCGGGCCGACGACGAGCGGGCTGCGCCCGTTGAGCGTGTAGTAGGTGTAGATGCCGTGCTCGCGGTAGAGCGTCTCGATCACCGCGCAGGTGATCAGCTTGGTGCCGAACTGCGGGTCCTTGGCGAAGCCGCCGGGTGCCAGCTTGGCGGCGAGGTTCAGCAGCGCGGAGTCGCGGTGCAGGAAGACGCCCCAGAGCGCGCCGACGCCGGCCACGTCGGAGATCACCTCCGGGTGTTCCTTGGCCAGCCGGGCCAGCCCGGGAGCGAGGACCCGCTCGATCTGCGCCGCGCGGGCCGGGAAGTCCTCCTCGACCGCGATGTTGATCGCCTCGATCGCGGTCGCGGCCTCCTCGCCGAAGCCGTAGTAGGTGGTGCTGGTGCTCTGCAACAGCGCGTCGTTGAGGCTGTCGTAGGCTCGGCGGAAGACCGGCTCCCGGGCGACGTACGCCGAGATCGACGACTTGCCGCCGCCGAACGACTTGGAGGTGGTCAGCACGTCCGGGATCAGCCCCGGGTAGCGCATGAAGTAGAAGAGCGTGCCGGTCTTGCCCCAGCCGGTGTAGATCTCGTCGAAGATCAGCACGATGTCCTCGTCGGTGCAGAGCTGGCGCAGCCCGCGCAGGAACTCCTCCTCGCAGTGCCGCATCGTGGAGGCGCTGAACGGCTCGACGAGGATGGCGTACACGTCGCAGCCGCCGTCGGCGTTCCGGGCCGCCGCCACCTGCTCGCGCAGCACGGCCAGGTCGCCGTACGGGTAGGCGACCGTGCCGGAGATGCCGGGGAACTTGAAGTGGTTCTGCGCGCTGCCGGTGAGGCTGCCGGAGCCGAGCAGCTTGCCGTGGAAGCTGATGTCGGCGTGCATGATCGTGTTGCGCCGCCCGCCGTGGTACTTGTACGCCAGCTTCACCGCCCCCTCGACCGCCTCCGCGCCCGAGTTGGGCAGGAACGACATGTTGAGGTCGCCGGGGAGCACCGCGGCCAGGTTGTGGCTGAGCGCGGCCAGGTACGGCGAGAAGTAGGTCTTGTGCACCTCCATCCGCCGCTGCTGCTGGAAGCGTTGCCGGGCGGCCAGGATGCGCGGGTGGTTGTGGCCGTGGTTGAGCACCCCGACCCCGCCGGTGAAGTCGAGGATCTGCCGCCCGTCGCGGGTGTGCACGATCGCGCCCTCGGCGTGGTCGACCAGTTCCCGGCCGAATCCGAATGACGTCATCAGATTGACCTGGCTGCGGTTCACGTACCGCCGGTAGAGGTCGTGGACCTGTTTCACGGTCAACTCTTCGGCCTGATCCAGAGTGATCAGTTCGGGCATGGCGGGTCCTCCTGCGCGCCGGGTCCGGGTCGACCGGCGGGTGCCGGCCGTGGCGTGACCCTAGGCCGGTCGAGGCGGCCCGCGACAGGACGCAGAGCCCCTGGAAGGCAGAGTTCGTACCAAGGTCGCAGAGGGTCGTACGACCAAGGTGGTAGACGTGGCTCGATCAACGTTCGAAGCGTCTGCCACCGGGGGCGGGACCACCATTTCCCCAACCACGCCGAATCAAATCCCGACCGGGATCTTCGGCAATTCATGACCTGGGGGGATTGTCGTGAGCGTTCTTTCCGAGGTGTTGCCCGCCCCGTTGCCCGCGGCCGTGTTCCGGGAGCTGTTCCGCGCCGTCCGGCTGGCCTGGATCGAGTCGCGCCCGACGGTGCAGGTCATGTTTCAACTCCGTTTCCTGGCGGGTGCGCTGCTCGGCCTCGCCGGCTTCGCCGCCGTACCCGGTCGGGTGCTGACGCCGGGCGCGCTGGCCGGGGTCGGGATCGGCGCCCTGGCCTGGCTCTGCGCGACCTGGCACATCTATCTGCTCAACGGCCTCTGCGACCAGGTCGAGGACCGGCACAACCGGTCCGGCCGCCCGCTGGCCAGCGGCGCCCTGCCGCTGCGGGCCGCCCGGACGGTCGCCGCCGGGCTCGCGGTGGCGGCGCTCGGCTGCGCCGCGCTGCTCTCCTGGCCGATGGTGCTGGTGGTGCTCGGGATGCTCGGGCTCGGCTGGGCGTACTCGGCCGGACCCCGGCCGCAGAAGGCGAACGTGTACGGCTTCGTCCTGGTGGTGACCGCCGGCGGCCTGCTCACCTACCTGGCCGGTTGGCTGGCCGCCGGCGGGGTTGCCGCGCTCGGCGGTGGCCTGCCTCCGCTGCCCCCGTTGCCGCTGCTGGTGCTGGCCACGGCGATGTCGCTGTGGATGAGCCTCGGCGGGATGACCAAGGACCTCTCCGACGTCGCCGGGGACCGGGCGGCCGGCCGGCGCACCCTGCCGGTGGTACTCGGCGACCGGCGGGCACGCCGGCTGATGGCGGTGCTCGCGGTCGGGGTCGGCGCCGGTCTCTGCCTGGTGGCCTCGGCCCGGGTGCCGGAGCTGCTGCCGGCCGGCGTGGTGCTGCTGCTCGGTGGCGGCACGGTGGCCAGCTGCCTCGCCGCACCCGTGCCGCCGACCCGCTCCGGGGCGTCGCTGCCGGCCCGGCTCGCGGCGATGGTGAGCGGCCGGCCCGGCGAGGCGTCCGTCCAGTTCGGACGAAACCGGCTCCGGCTCCCGTACCGGGCCTTTATGGTCACCCAGTACGGCGTGCACGGCACCGTACTGGGTCAGTGCCTGCTCTGAGTGGTGCTACCGTGGTAGCGCTCCCAAAAAGGGCTCAGTCGTTGACCTACGCCACTGTCTTTCTGATCCAAATTCGGTACGGTCATCCGGACGGCTGACCGTTCGCGGTCAGTATGCCTTTCGGGGGAGGCCGGATTGGAGCCGAGGCAGCCGGACGACGAGTCGCATGGCGACACTGCTGTCCTTGCCGGGCAGATTTTCGACACATTTCGAGAACGGCTGGAGGCGGAGAACAGCGTACTGATGCAGAGCCCGGACACCGTACGCCAACTGCGGCGCCAGGTGGCGTCGATCGTGGCCGAAGTGCTGGGCCGGCCCGACCTGCCAGCCACTGGCGACAGTCCGGAGGGAGTTCCGGAGGACCCCGGGGAACCGGTGGCCGAGACGCCACTGGCGGTCCAGATCGGGGCCAGTCGGGCGCTGCGCGGCGTACACCCGGTGGAGTCGCTGCGGGCGGCGTCGGCGCTGTTCGACGCCGCCCTGCCGGTGCTGGTCGGGCCCGCGGGCCGATCCGACGGCACGGATCCGCTCGTGCTGAGCGCCGCCCTGCACCGGGCGGTGATGGACCGGGTGGCCCTCGCCTCGCTCGCCTACGTCAGCTTCCTGATGGAGAAGCTCCAGGCGTCCCGCCAGGAGGAGTGCCGCCGGATAGCCCGGGAGCTGCACGACCGGGTCGGCCACGGCATGGGTCTGGCGTTGCAGCACCTCGACCTGCACCGGCTCTACGCCGCGCAGGAGCCCGAACGCGCCGAGGTCAAGCTCGCCGCCGCCGTCGCGTCGCTGGGCGATGCGCTGCGCACCGTGCAGCAGCTCTCGGCCGAACTGCGCCGCTCGGTCGGCGCGGACGGCATCGAACGGGCGCTGCGGGCGTACCTGCGGGCCAACGTCCCGACGACGGTGCGGGCCACCCTCCAGGTGACCGGGGACGCGAAACTGCTGCCCTCCGACGTCAGCGAGGAGCTGTACCTGATCCTGCGCGAAGCGGTCCGCAACGCGCTCCGGCACGCCGCGCCGACCCGGATCACCATCGACCTGGAGGTCACCGACCTGCTGGTCCAGGCGACGGTGGCCGACGACGGCCGGGGCTTCGAACCCGGCAACGTCGCCTTCACCCAGGGCGGCGGGCTGCCGTCCATGGGGGAGCGGGCCGATCTGCTCCGGGGCCATCTCGACCTGCACAGCCGGCTCGGCCAGGGCACCCGGATCGGCGTGCGGGTGCCGCTGCGCGGGGAGCGGCTGTGACCGCCAACCTGATCCGGGTCGCCCTCGCCGACGACCACACCCTGTTCCGGCAGGGCATCCGGGAGATGCTCTCCACCGACCCGGGGATCCAGGTGGTCGGCGAGGCCGCCACCGGCCCGGACGCGGTCGGGCTGGTCCTGGCGGAACGCCCCGACGTGCTGCTGCTCGACGTGGAGATGCCGGGTCCCGGCGCCGGCCCGGTGATCCGGGAACTGCGCCGGGTCCGCCCGCAGACCCAGGTCGTGGTGCTGACCATGCACGACGACGCCGACGTGGTACGCGACCTGCTCAACTGCGGCGCCGCCGCGTACCTGGTCAAGACGATCCTCCGGGACGAGCTGGTGGTCGCGGTCCGCTCGGTGGCGAGTCGCTCCGACACGGTGCTGCTCTCGGTCTCCCGGCGTACGGTGTCGCAGCTCGACAGCCAGCGGGACCGCGCCGGCAACTCGGCGGGCCCGCTGACCGACCGGGAGCTGGAGGTGCTGACCCTGACCGCGCAGGCGTTCAGCAACGCCCAGATCGCCAGCCGGCTGCACATCACCCAGGCGACCGTGAAACGCCACCTGACCAACATCTACGCCAAACTCCAGGCGGTCTCCCGGGTCGACGCGATCCGGAAGGCGACCGCGGCCCGACTCATCGACCCCGACGGCGGCCCACTCCGGTGACGGCTTCCGACGACGTCGGACGGACACGCTCGGTAGTCGAGGTTTCCTAGAGTCCGGCTCCGGGTTCCCGCCGTAGCTTCGGGCCATGACGACCTCAGCGATCCGATCGGCGCCCGGAGCGGACCCCGGGACGACAGCGCAGTCGGGGCCGGACCCCGGGACGACGGAGGCGCCGGGGCCGGACCCCGGGACGGCAGCGCAGCCGGGGCCGGACCCCGGGACGGCAGCGCAGCCGCGCTGGTCCCGGCGTACCCGGGGACTGCTGGTGGCGGCGGTGCTGTGGCTCGGGTACGCGCTGCTCCAGCCGGTGCTCTCCGGCCGCTGGTGGCTGATGCAACTGCCCGACCTGGCCCCGCCGCTGGTATTCCTGCTCGTACCGCTGCTCCTGGCGGCGCTGGCCTGGACGGCGCGCGGCGCCCGGCGGCTGGTCGCGCTGGTCGCGGCGGCCGGCCTGGTCGCCGGTGCCGGCAACCTCGGGGTCAACTGGTACGCCCTCGGCGACCCGCCGCCGCCCGCACCGCCCGGCGCGATCCGGGTGGTCTCCTGGAACACGAGCTACTGGCACCAGAGCGAGGACCCGGCCGACTTCTACACCTTCGTCAAGAGCCAGCCGGCCGACGTCTACGTGTTGCAGGAGTACCTCTACCACGACCCGGACCGGATGTGGATGGTCGAGTACGACGACCTGGCCCGGCTGCGCCAGGAGTTCCCCGGCTACCACATCTACGCGGTCGGCGAACTTGTCACGCTCTCCCGGTTCCCGATCTCGGCCAGCCGGCCGCTCTGGGTCGATGCCGAGATGCCCGAGCTGGGCAACGAGTGGCCGGACTACTGGAAGGTCAAGACGATCCGTACCGACCTGGCGGTGGGGGACCGGACGCTGTCGGTCTACAACGTGCACCTCCAGGTGTCGGTGGACACCAGCGCCGAGCCGGTCGAGCTGATCCGCGACTCCCGGGGCCGCTTCGACAACCGCCGGTTGCAGTACCGGGCGATCGCCGACGACGTGGCGGCGAACCCGAACCAGTCGCTCGTGGTGGGTGACTTCAACACCTCGCCCTCGATGAGCGAGACCCGGGACTTCGACGGGCTGGTCGAGGACGCGATCCGGGCCGACCGCTCCTTCTACCCGGTCTCCTGGCAGACCCAGGGGCCGCTGCAACTGTGGCGGGTGGACCGGGCGTTCACCACCCCCGGGCTGGCCGTGCACGAATACGACCTGGTCGACCCGCGCGGACGATCCGACCACGCCCTGCAACGGATGCAGCTCTCGCTCGCCGCGCCGGGCAGCTGACCGCGCCACCCCGGCCGGTTCACACCCGCCGCCGGCCGGTCCACACCCGCCGCCCGGCCACCGCGCCGACGGCGCCCGATTCCCGAAGTCTGGAGGCAGACCATGACCGCAGCAGCCCTGGATACCGCCGCTACCGGCACCCGACCCTCCGCCGCGCTGCGGGTGGCCCGGGTCGTCGCCCGGGTGCACCTGGTCGTCGCGACCTGTCTGGCCGGGTACACGGCGCTCTGGGTCACCACGCTCCAGTCCAGCGAGGGGCAACTGGCCGCCACCGGGGTGAGCCGGCTGGACATCAAGCTGATGTGGTTCTCGCTGGCCGGGGTGGTGCTGCTGGCCGTCGTGGGCGCCCGGCTGCTCCGCCGGCTGCCCGGTACGCCCAAAGCCCACCGGACCGCGCTGGCGGTGCACGCCCTGGCCGTGCTCAACTGCGGCTGGCAGTCGACGATGGTCTACCAGCACAGCACCCTGGCGATGCTGCTGCCCCCACTGCTGATCGCGGCCCTCCTGCTGGTACGCCCCGACGCGGACGCCGACGCCTGACACCCGGCGGATCCGCCGAATCTGTTCAAGCACACGGCCGGCGGAACCGGCCGACACTGGAAGGACGGACTGTGCAGACGGTAGAACTCGGTCGGACCGGTGAGCAGGTCAGCCAGCTCGCGCTCGGCGCCATGCTGATGGGCACGCTCACCGACGAGGCCACCTCGGTGCGGATGCTGGACCGCTATCTCGACGAGGGCGGCAACTTCGTCGACACCGCCGACTGCTACGCCTGGTGGCCCAACCGGGGCAGCTACGGCGGGGAGAGCGAGGAACTGCTCGGCCGGTGGCTGCGCCGGTCCGGCGTACGCGACCGGGTCTTCCTGGCCACCAAGGGCAGCGCCATGCAGCGCAACCCCGAACTGCTCTGGGGCGAGGGTCCCGACCCGGACTGGTCGGTGGCCCGGGAGAACTTCGAGGGAGCCGGCGGCGACGCCCTGCGCAACGCCCTGGACGAGAGCCTGCGACGGCTCGGAGTCGACCACGTCGACCTCTACTACGTGCACGTCGACGACCGGTCGACACCGCTGGAGGAGACCCTGGAGGCGCTGGCCGGGATGGTCCGGGCCGGCAAGGTACGCCACATCGGCTGGTCGAACGTACGCACCTGGCGGCTGGAGCGGATCCGGCAGCTCTGCGCCCGGCACGGCTGGCCCGCCCCGGTGGCGGTGCAGCAGCAGCACTCCTACCTGCGCCGCCGGGCGGGGCTGGACGAAGTCTCCATCGTGGACGACGAACAGCTCGACTACCTGCGTGCACACGACGACCTGACCCTGGTGTCGTTCTCGCCACTGGTCAAGGGCATCTACGACGACCCGGCGAAGCGGGCCGGGCACTGGGCGATGGCCCCGTACGAGGGCCCGGACGCCGAGGCCCGGATCGCCGTACTGACCGAGGTGGCCGCCGAGGTCGGCCTGACCCCGAACCAGCTCGTACTCGCCTGGCTGCTGCACCAGACCTCGCCCCGGGTGGTCCCACTGATCGGCCCGCGTACCTTCGAACAGCTGGCGGCCGCCCTGCCGGCGCTCGGCGCGAAACTCAGCGGCGACCAGCTCGCTCGGCTCGACGCCGCGGGCGCCTGACCGCCCGGCCACCGGCCCTCCAACGCCATCCGGCACCGGCTTGAGGGTTTCCGCGCGGACCTGACATATCCTGGGCCGATGTGTCCGGAAACCCTCAACCCGGTGCGCGGACCCGGGGCGGGGCGGCGGAGCCCTGTGGGTCAGCCGGTGAGCAGGGGCGGTGTGCTCGGCAGGGCCCGTGTGGTGGGCGGGGCCCGGTGGTGAGCGGGGCGCCGCGGCGGCTGCGTCCCGTCGACCTCGCCCGACTGGCCGGCATCTCCACCCAGCAGGTCCGCAACTATCTCGACGCCGGGGTCCTGCCCCCGGCGTCCCGGAGCGCCTCCGGATACCGCCAGTTCGACGACCGGCACCGCCGGGCGCTGCTCACCTATCGGGCGCTGGCCGCCGGCTACGGATGGGAGACGGCCAGGGCGATCATGCACGCGGTGCACGCCGGGGACCTGCCGTCGGCGCTGGCCCTGGTCGACGCCGGTCACGCGGGGCTGCACGAGGAGCGGCGGGCGCTCGCCGAGACCGCCGCCGCGCTGGAGGCGGTCGCCGGGCAGCAGACCGAGTCGGCGGCCGTACCCCGGCTGACGCTGCGGATCGGCGAGCTGGCGGCCCGGCTCGGCGTGCGTACCTCCGCGCTGCGGGTCTGGGAGGCGGCCGGGCTGCTGGTGCCGGAGCGGGAGCCGGGCACCGGGTACCGCCGGTTCGGCCCGGCCGAGATCCGGGACGCGCAGATGATCCACATGCTGCGCCGGAGCCGCTACCTGCTGCCGCAGATCCGGCCGATCCTGGACGGCCTGCGCCGCACCGGCAGTACCGCGGCACTGCGGGCTGCCGTGGCCCGCCGCCGGCAGGAGCTGACCGGGCGGGCCACCGCGATGCTGGCCGGGTCGAGCCGGCTGCACGACTACCTGACCGCCGACGCGCCGGCCGACTGACGGCTGCCGTGTTGGGGGCGACTGCCGCTGCCGCGATCGCCGGCCCGGCCGCTGCCGCGATCGCAGGCTCGGCCGCTGCCGCGGCCGGTCGGCGGGCGCGGCTCCGCTTCGGGCTGGTCGGCCAGCGGTGCGCTGTCGGCCGGTACCCGGAGATAGGCTGCCGGGCGTGGAGTCCGTGCCGTTCCTCCTCGCCGGCCGGCCGGCGCAGGGTGCCGACCCGCTGGTGGTCCGGCATCCGTACGACGGCCGGGAGGTCGGCCGGACCAGTTTCGCCGATCCGGAGCAGGTCGAGGCGGCGGTGGCCGCCGCGGCGGCGGTGGCGGACCGGGCCGCCTCGCTGCCCGCGCACGTCCGGGCCGGCGCCCTCGACCACGTCTCCCGGCGGCTCGGCGAGCGGGCCGAGGAGATCGCCCGGCTGGTCACCGCCGAAAGCGGCAAGCCGGTCAGGTGGGCCAGGGCCGAGGTGGACCGCGCGGTAGCCACCTTCCGGTGGGCCGCCGAGGAGGCCCGGCGCTGGTCCGGCGAGGTGCAGCGACTGGACACCGAACCGACCGGCGAGGGCCGGCTCGCCCTGGTGGGCCGACTGCCCCGGGGCCCGGTGCTCGGCATCACCCCGTTCAACTTTCCGGTCAACCTGGTGGCGCACAAGGTCGCCCCGGCACTCGCGGTCGGGGCGCCGATCGTCGTCAAGCCAGCCCCGGCCACCCCGCTGACCGCGCTGCTCCTCGGCGAGCTGCTGGCCGAGGTGACCGAGCCGGACGGCCCCGGCACCGGGCTGCCGGCCGGGCTGGTCTCGGTGCTCCCGCTACCGAACGACCGGACCGGCGACCTGGTCCGCGACCCCCGGCTGCCGGTGGTCTCGTTCACCGGTTCCGGGCCGGTCGGCACCGCGATCCGGCGCTCGGTCCCGGAGAAGCACGTGACCCTCGAACTGGGCGGCAACGCCGCCGCGCTGGTCTGCGCGGACTGGGCCGGCACCGACGACCTCGACCACGCCGCGCGCCGGATCGCCACCTTCGGCAACTACCAGGCCGGGCAGAGCTGCATCGCGGTGCAGCGGGTCTTCGTGCACGAGTGGCTGCTCGACGCCTTCCTGCCCCGGCTGGTCGCGGCGGTCGCCGGGCTGGCCACCGGGGACCCGGCGGACGAGGCGACCGAGGTCGGGCCACTTGTCGACGAGGCCGCCGCCCGCCGGGTGGAGAGCTGGGTGGACGAGGCCGTCGCGGCCGGCGCCGCCGTCGAACTGGGCGGTAGGCGGGACGGCGCCAGCTACGCCCCGACCGTGCTGACCGGGGTGCCGCCGGGCTGCCGGGTGAACACCGAGGAGGTCTTCGGGCCGGTCCTGGTGGTGGCGCCGGTGCCGGACGACGCGGCCGGGTTCGCCGCCGTCAACGACTCGACGTACGGGTTGCAGGCCGGGATCTTCACACATCGCCTGGAGACGGCGTTCGCGGCGTACCGGGCGCTGCGGGTCGGTGGGGTGATCGTCGGTGACGTGCCGTCGTACCGGGCCGACCAGATGCCGTACGGCGGGACGAAGGGCAGTGGCGTCGGCCGGGAGGGGGTACGCAGCGCGATGCAGGACTACACCGAGTCCCGGGTGCTGGTGCTGAGCGGGATCGAGTGGTGACCGACCGGCCGCCGGCCCTGTCCACCGTTTCCGCCACCGTCGAGATCCCGGGCACCGTCGCCGAGGCGGTGGCGGTGCAGGACCGGCTGCGTCCACTGGCCGACCTGACCGGGCCGGGGCCGGCCGCACCCCGCACGGTGGCCGGACTCGACGTCGCGTACGCCGAGGACGGCGACCGGCTCGCCGCCGCCGTGACCGTGCTGGACACGGCCACCCTGGCGGTACTGGACACGGCGGTGGTCACCGGCCGGGCCGCCTTCGACTACGTACCCGGGCTCTTCGCCTTCCGGGAACTGCCCGCCCTGCTCGCCGCGCTCGCCCGGCTGACCGTCGAGCCGGAGCTGCTGGTCTGCGACGGACACGGGCTGGCCCATCCGCGCCGGTTCGGGCTCGCCTGCCACCTGGGTGTGCTCACCGACCGCCCGGCGATCGGCGTCGGAAAGACTCCGCTGGTCGGCTCCTGGGCCGAGCCGGACCGGCGGCGCGGCTCCTGGACCCCGCTGCGGGACGGCACCGACGAGGTCGGCCGGGTGTTGCGGACCCGGGACGGCGTCAAGCCGGTCTTCGTCTCGGTCGGGCACCGGATGGGGGTGGCGAACGCCTGCGCCCAGGTGCTCCGGCTGACCCCCCGATACCGGCTGCCGGAGACCACCCGGCAGGCCGACCGGGCATGCCGGGCCGAGCTGCGCAGATCCGTCGGGGTGTGACGGTGCGGCAGATCCGTCGGGGTTTCACGGTGCGGGGCCTCGGCTCGCTTCCGGGCGCGGGAAGCTCACCTCCGGCCACCGGCCGAGGATTCGGCGCGGGGCCGGCCGGGCAGAAGAGAGGACGGTTGCCGGCACACCGGTAGCCTGTGCCCTGATCTTGCACTGCGACGAGCGAGGTAAACATGTCGGTACGGCGTGGCGCGACCTGGCTGGGAACCGTCGGCCTGCTGGCCGGTGCGGCGGTGGCACTCGCACCCGCCCCGGCCCGGGCCGAGGGCGAACAGGTGAAGGTGCGCGCGCCGAACTCGATAAGCGCGGGCGGCTCGGCGGCCTCGGTGACGGTGAACGTCTCGATGCGCGGCGGCGACTGCGTGAACGTCCGCACCGCGCTCGCCGTGCAGCTGCCGGGGCTGACCGCCGACCGGGTCGAGGTGCGGGTCCCCGCCGGCCGCGACTGGCGGCGGGTGCCGGTCTCGGCGGCCGGGGACGGGCTGTTCGTCACGGAACGCACCGCCCCGCAGCGGCCCGAACTGTGCGCCCGGAAGAACGTCTCCAGCCGCTACCGGGTGAACCTGGCCGAGGGGGTGCCGGGCGGTCGGGTCACGCTGGTCGCCGAGGCGTACGCGGCGGGCGGCCGGCTGCTCGGCCGGGGCGGCGACGCGGCCCGGGTGACCGGACGGACCGGGAAGGCCCCGCAGCGTACCCCCGGTCTGGTGACTGCGTCGGCGACCCCGCAGGCCACCGAGGCGGCGGAGGCCGAGCCGAGTCAGGAGGTCGCGGCGGCGCTGCCGGTGCGGCCGGCCGCCGCCGAGGACTCCGGCGGGTCGCTCGGGCTCGGCGGCATGGTGATGGTGGTCGGCGTGGTCATGGTCGGGATCGGCATCGCCCTGATCGTGCTGCTGGTCCGCCGCAGCCGGGCGGAGCGGGCCCGAGCCGGTATGCCGTCCGCCGCTGCCGCCGATCCGACCGGCGCCGAACAGACCGCCCGGATCGTCCTGCTCGGCGCGGAGCCGACCACCCGGATCCCGCCGACCGGTGCGGACCCGACGACCCGGATCCCCCCGGCCGGCCCGGTCTTCCGCAGTGCGACGCTGCCGGCCGGCCCGCCGCCGGCCACCGCTCCCGGGCCACTCCCGCAGCCCGCCACGCCCGCTCCAGCCTCACCGCCCGCCGTGCCCGGTCAGGTCGCGCCGGGTGGGGTGGCCGGCGGCGACCAGACGCTGATCCTGCCCGTCTCGGCGACGACCCCGCGGCGACCGCGTGGGACGACCCCGTCCCGGCCGGCCGATGCCGCCCCGGTGCCGCCGCGTCGGGCCGGCTCGGTCGATCCCGCCGGGGTGCCGGCCGAGCAGACGGGACCGGACGCGGGCGCACCGGCGGACCCGCCCTCGACCGGTGGACCCGACGCCACCCTGATCCTGCCGCCCTCCCGCCGCCCGCCGCGCTGATCCCGCCGCCCACGGCGCTGCCGCCCACGGCGCTGCCCCCGGCAGCACCCGCAGGGTGGCGGCGTGTCGGGGTGCCGGGGGAGGTCGGTGGGGGTGGCGGGGGTTGTTCGCGGTTGGCGGATCGCCTTGGGGCAGGGCGCGGGGCCTGGCTCCGATACGCTCAGGCCGTTGACCGAGTGGCCGACCGAGGGGCGGGATTTTGTCTGATTTGTCCGCAATCGTCAAGGCGTACGACGTCCGGGGCACGGTGCCCGAGCAGTGGGACGAGCGGGCCGCCGAGGCGTTGGGCGCGGCCTTCGCGCAACTCCTGCGCACTTCCGGGGAACCGGCCGGGACCGTTGCCGTCGCGCACGACATGCGGGACTCGTCGCCGGGGCTGGCCGCCGCGTTCGCCGCCGGGGTCCGGGCCGAGGGGCTCGGGGTGCTCCACCTCGGCCTGGGCAGCACGGACCTGCTCTACTACGCCTCCGGCAGCCTCGACCTGCCCGGTGCGATGTTCACCGCCAGCCACAACCCGGCCGGCTACAACGGGATCAAGATGTGCCGCTCCGGCGCCCGGCCGATCGGCCAGGACACCGGGCTGGCCGAGCTGCGCGACCGGGCCCAGGCGATGCTGGACAAGGGCGAGACCCGGGCGGCCGACGAGCCGCTGCCGCCGCTCGAACACCGCGACCTGCTGCCGGCGTACGCCGCCCACCTGCGCACCCTGGTCGACCTGACCGGCATCCGCCCGCTGAAGGTGGTCATCGACGCCGGCAACGGGATGGGCGGGCACACCGCACCGGCGGTGCTCGGCGACACCGTCCTGCCGGCGCTGCCGCTGGAGATCGTTCCGCTCTACTTCGAACTCGACGGCTCCTTCCCCAACCACGAGGCGAACCCGCTCGACCCGGCGAACCTGGTCGACCTCCAGGCGGCGGTACGCGAGCACGGCGCCGACCTCGGGCTCGCCTTCGACGGCGACGCCGACCGCTGTTTCGTGGTCGACGAGCGGGGTGAACCGGTCTCCCCGTCGGCGATCACCGCCCTGGTGGCCGTACGCGAGCTGGCCAAGCACCCCGGCGCGGCGATCATCCACAACCTGATCACCTCCAGCGCGGTGCCGGAGATCGTCCGGGAGCACGGCGGCGACCCGGTGCGCAGCCGGGTGGGGCACTCCTTCATCAAGGCCGAGATGGCCCGCACCAACGCGGCCTTCGGCGGCGAGCACTCGGCGCACTACTACTTCCGGGACTTCTGGTTCGCCGACACCGGCATGCTGGCCGCGATGCACCTGCTGGCGGCGCTCGGCGAGCAGGACGGCCCGCTCTCGGAACTCGGCCGGGCGTACGAGCGGTACGCCGCCTCCGGCGAGATCAACTCGACGGTACCGGACCAGCGGGCCAAGCTCGCCGAGGTTCGGGCGGCCTACCCGGACGCCGAGACCGACGAGCTGGACGGGTTGACGCTGCGCTTCCCGGACGGCGCCTGGGTCAACCTGCGCCCGTCCAACACCGAGCCGCTGCTGCGGCTGAACGTCGAGGCGCCCACCCCGGACCGGATGGTGACGCTCCGCGACGAGGTGCTCGGACTGGTTCGCCGATAAGATCCATCGCGCTGGTCGGAGACCCGGCGTACCGACCTGTCGCCCGAGGAGTGGAAGGAGCCGCACGGTGGCCCTCGACCCGCAGTTGCTGGAGATCCTGGCCTGCCCGGACACCCATCACGCACCGCTGGACTACGACCCGGCGGCGCAGACCCTGACCTGCACCGAGTGCGCGCGGATCTTCGACGTACGCGACGACGTGCCGGTGCTGCTGCTGGACGAGGCGCGCGGCGGCCCGGCGGCTGCCGGAGGTCCGGCCGCGGCCGGCCCGGCGGACGTCTCCGCCGCCGCACCGGCGAGCGGTGCGCAGGGCTCGGCTGTCGCCCCGGCGGCCGGTTCGGCACTCGCCCCCGGCGGCCCGGACGCGGTCCCCGGCGGCAGCGCGGACCAGCGGTGATGGACGGTACGGCCGGTCTGCGCGGTCGCGCGGTCGCCGACGAGGCGCTGCTCGACGACGTCGCGGCGATGAACGAGAGCGACCCGGGCGGGATGCTCCGGCACACCGCCTCGGGCGGTGCCCAGGTGCGGGAGTCGGCCGCACTGGCCGCCGAGGCCAACCTCGGGGCGCTGGCCGACGAGGGCCGCCCCCGGGCGGTGGTGATCGCCGGCATCGGCACCGCAGCGCGTACCGGGGAGGTGCTGGCCACCGTCGCCGGGCCGCGCTGCCCGGTCCCGGTGATCCAGCACCGCAGCGCCGGGGTGCCCGGCTGGGTCGGCGCGGCGGACGTGGTGATCGCGGTCAGCGCCTCCGGGCGCAGTCCCGAGGCGCTCGGCGCGGCCGAGGCCGCCGCCCGGCGCGGGGCCCGGCTGGTCGCCGTCGGCGCACCCGACTCGCAGCTCCAGTCGGTGGCCGAGGGAGTCCGCGCCCCGTTCGTCCCGGTCCCCCGCCGGGCGCCGGCCCGGGCCAGCCTCTGGGCGCTGACCGTGCCGGTGCTGCTGGCCGCCCGCGCGCTCGGCCTGGTCAAGGTGAACGAGGCGGACCTGGCCGAGACGGCGGCCCGGCTGGACGCGGACGCCGACCGGTGCCGCCCGTCCGCCGAGTCGTTCGTCAACCCGGCGAAGTCGCTGGCGCTGGGCCTGGCCGGCTCGGTGCCGATCGTCTGGGGCTCGTCGCCGCTGGCCACCGCCGCCGCCCGGCGGTTCGGCGACACCCTCTCGGCGAACGCCCGTTACCCGGTGGTGGCCGGGGCACTCGGCGAGGCCGGCCGGGGCCGGGTCGGCCTGCTGGACGGGGTCTTCGGCGGTCTCGGCGAGTCGAGCCGGGACATCTTCGCCGATCCGGACGACGAGCCGAGCGGTACCCGGCTGCGGCTGGTGCTGCTCCGCGACGGCGGCCTGAACGCCGAGGACGACACCGACGAGCCGCTGGTGGTGGAGGAGCGCCGGGCCGACGCGGTGCAGACTCTCGCCGAGCGGCGCGGGGTGCGCTGCGACGTGGTGACCGCCGAGGGTGGTTCCGCGCTGGAGCGGCTCGCCTCGCTGGTCGCCGTACCCGACTTCGCGTCGATCTACCTGGCGCTGGCGCACGGCCTCGACCCGATGGCCGTACCGGCGATCACCGAAATGAAGGAGCTTGCGAACCCGTGACCGAGCAGAACACCCGGGCCGGCGCCGCCGTGGCACCGGCTCCGGCCGATCCGGCGGGGGGCCGGTCGTGAGCGCGAGCGGCGGCACCAAGGCGATCGTCGCCGCGCTGCTGGCCAACCTCGGCATCGCGGTCACCAAGTTCGTCGCCTTCGCGCTGAGTGGCTCGTCGTCGATGCTGGCGGAGTCGATCCACTCGGTCGCCGACTCCGGCAACCAGGCGCTGCTGCTGCTCGGCGGGCGCCGGGCCCGCCGCCGGGCCACCCCGGAACACCCCTTCGGGTACGGCCGGGAGCGCTACATCTACGCGTTCATCGTCTCGATCGTGCTGTTCAGCCTCGGCGGCCTCTTCGCGCTCTACGAGGCGTACCACAAGTGGCACGAGCAGCGGATACACCCGGGTGGGATCGAGTCCTGGCAGTGGTTGCCGGTCGTCGTGCTGGTGGTCGCGATCATCCTGGAGTCGTTCTCGTTCCGGACCGCGATCGTGGAGTCGAACGCGGTCCGGGGCAAGGCGTCCTGGACACAGTTCGTCCGCCGGGCCAAGGCCCCGGAGCTACCGGTGGTGCTGCTGGAGGACCTGGGCGCGCTGCTCGGTCTGGTCTTCGCCCTGGTCGGCGTCTCGATGACCCTGATCACCGACAACGGCTACTGGGACGCGGCCGGGACAGCCGCGATCGGCATCCTGCTGGTGGCCATCGCGGGCATCCTGGCGATCGAGACCCGCAGCCTGCTGCTCGGCGAGGCGGCCAACCCGGACGAGGTCCGCCGGATCGAGCAGGCGATCACCGAGGGGTCCGAGGTCGAGCGGATCATCCACATGAAGACCCTGCACCTGGGGCCGGAGGAGCTGCTGGTCGCGGCCAAGGTCGCGGTCCGGCCGTACGCCTCGGCGGCCGAACTGGCCGAGGGGATCAACACTGTCGAGGCGCGGATCCGCAACTCGGTGCCGATCGCCCGGGTGATCTACCTGGAACCGGATATCTACCGCACCGCCGAGCAGCCCGCCGACGGGGTCCCGGAACTCAAGGAGGTTTGAGCAGGTGGAGCCGCTGCACGGTCGGATCCGCGACTACGCGTGGGGGTCGCGGACCGTCCTGGCCCGGTTGCAGAGCCGCCCGGTGCCGAGCGACGGCCCCGAGGCGGAACTCTGGCTCGGCGCCCACCCCGGCGATCCCTCCACACTGGAGCGGGACGGGGCGCCACGGAACCTGGTCGACGCGTTCGCCGAGGACCCGGGTCGCTGGCTCGGCGCCGACGTGGTCGACCGGTTCGGGCAGCGGCTGCCGTTCCTGCTCAAGGTGCTGGCTCCGGAGGCGCCGCTGTCGTTGCAGGCGCACCCGGACGCCGAGCAGGCCCGGGCCGGATACGCGGCCGAGACGACCGACCCGGAGCTGACCCACCGCAACTACGTCGACCCGTACCACAAGCCGGAGATGCTTGTCGCGGTCTCGCCGTTCCGGGCGCTGTGCGGATTCCGCGACCCGAAGCACTCGGCGGACCTGCTCGACGCGTTCGGGGTACCCGCGTTGGCGCCGGTGGTCGCCGCGCTGCGCGGTGGCGTCGACGGGTTGCCGGCGGCGGTGCGTACCCTGCTCACCTGGCCGTCGTCCGAGCGGGCTGGGCTGGTCGCGGCGGTGCTGGCGGCGGAGGTCGGCGAGCAGTTCGCCGGCTCGGTCGAGCTGGCCCGGGACCTGGCCGGACGCTATCCGGCGGACCCGGGGGTACTCGTCGCGCTGCTGCTCAACCACGTCAGCCTGGCCCCGGGCGAGGCGATCTGGATGCCGGCCGGCAACCTGCACGCCTACCTGCACGGTGCCGGGGTGGAGATCCTGGCGGCCAGCGACAACGTGCTGCGTGGCGGGCTGACCCCGAAGCACGTGGACGTCCGGGAACTGCTCCGGGTACTCCGCTTCGAGGTGCTGGCCGACCCGGTGGTCAGTCCGGTCGCGGTCGGTCCCGGGGTGGTCACCTGGCCGGTGCCGGTGGACGACTTCGCCCTGCACCGGGTACGCCTCGACGGCGGGGTGCGGTCCGCCCGGCTCGACCTGCGGGGTCCCCGGATCGCGCTCTGCCTGGCCGGCGAGGTCACCGTGGCCGACGGCGCCGGTTCGACGCTGCTCGGTCAGGGCAGCGCCGCGATCGGCCGGGCCGACGGCGGCCCCGTCACCGTCACCGGCGAGGGCGACCTCTACCTGGCCTCGGTCGGCGCCCCACGCTGACCCCGGCGCGCCCCCGACCGGCGAGATCGAACTACTTCCCGGAAATGGTGGCCTCAGCCGGCGCACGAGGGGACTCTTCCCGCGATCCTGCGCGATCTTCCTCGGTTCGAGTGAGCGGGAATCTCGAATCGGCTTGACATCAACTTCGCGCAGTGTGACGCTGTGAGTACGTAGCGTTATCGTGACGCAGGTCCGAGACACGCGCGGGGAACCAAACCGGGGGGATGCGCGGGGCGGCCGGAGGCTGGGCGGAACACCGCTCGGAACCGACCGCCCCGTGCGCTGTCCCGGCGGCAGTGGCCCAGCGGTCAGGTCAGCCGGGTGACGCCGGTCCGCCCCGCTCTGTCCAGTTTGCGACCCGGCCGGGGTCCGTCGCCGTACGCCCGGGGCGTAACGTGGAGAGTCGCGCCGCAGACCGTACGACAGGAGCCTTCATGACCAGCACTCTCCCGGCAACCGCGGGTGGTTCGTCCGCCGCGTCCCGCCCCGGCTCTGTCGCCGAGGGCGACTACAAGGTGGCGGACCTCTCGCTCGCCGAGTTCGGGCGCAAGGAGATCCGCCTCGCCGAGCACGAGATGCCCGGCCTGATGTCGATCCGTCGCGAGTACGCCGCCGAGCAGCCGCTGCGCGGTGCCCGGATCACCGGCTCGCTGCACATGACGATCCAGACCGCCGTGCTCATCGAGACCCTGGTGGCACTCGGCGCCCAGGTCCGCTGGGCCTCGTGCAACATCTTCTCCACCCAGGACCACGCGGCCGCCGCGATCGTGGTCGGGCCGGACGGCACCCCCGACGCCCCGTCCGGGGTCCCGGTCTACGCCTGGAAGGGCGAGACCCTCGAAGAGTACTGGTGGTGCACCGAGCAGGTGCTGCTCTGGCCGGACGGCCAGGCGCCGAACATGATCCTCGACGACGGCGGTGACGCCACCCTGCTGGTGCACCGGGGCGCCCAGTTCGAGGCGGCCGGCGCGGTGCCGCCGGTGGAGAGCGCCGACTCCGAGGAGTACGCGGTCATCCTTGACCTGCTGCACCGCTCGCTCGCTCAGGACGGCCAGCGCTGGACCCGGGTCGCCGCCGGCATCAAGGGCGTCACCGAGGAGACCACCACCGGCGTGCACCGGCTCTACGAGATGCAGCAGAACGGCACGCTGCTCTTCCCGGCCATCAACGTCAACGACTCGGTCACCAAGAGCAAGTTCGACAACAAGTACGGCTGCCGCCACTCGCTGATCGACGGCATCAACCGGGCCACCGACGTGCTGATCGGCGGCAAGACCGCGGTCGTGCTCGGCTACGGCGACGTCGGCAAGGGCTGCGCGGAGTCGCTGCGTGGCCAGGGTGCCCGGGTGATCGTCACCGAGGTCGACCCGATCTGCGCGCTCCAGGCCGCGATGGACGGCTACCAGGTCGCCACCCTGGACGACGTGGTGGAGACCGCCGACATCTTCATCACCGCCACCGGCTGCTTCGACGTGATCCGCAACGACCACATGGCCCGGATGAAGCACCAGGCGATCGTCGGCAACATCGGCCACTTCGACAACGAGATCGACATGGCCGGCCTGGCCAAGCGCTCCGACGTGCAGCGGATCAACATCAAGCCGCAGGTGGACGTCTGGCAGTTCGACGACGGCCACTCGATCATCGTGCTCTCGGAGGGCCGGTTGCTGAACCTGGGCAACGCCACCGGGCACCCGAGCTTCGTGATGTCGAACTCGTTCGCCAACCAGACGATCGCGCAGATCGAGCTCTTCACCAAGACCGACCAGTACCCGGTCGGCGTCTACACGCTGCCGAAGCACCTGGACGAGAAGGTCGCCCGGCTGCACCTGGACGCGCTCGGCGCCAAGCTGACCGAGCTGACCAAGGAGCAGGCCAGCTACCTCGGCATTCCGGTCGAGGGGCCGTACAAGTCGGAGCACTACCGCTACTGAGCAACGGGTGGGCCCGCCGGATCACCGGTGCGGCGGCCCGCCGGGTGGACGATCGACGAGCCCGGGTCGGCAGGGGACTGCCGGTCCGGGCTCGTCGGTCGTCAGGGTCGGCGGCGGGGGCGGAACCAGCTCCAGAGGCAGTAGACGAGCCAGGCGATCGCCACCGCCGTGGCGAGCGGGCGCAGGCGCAGCGCGTTCAGCGCGATCACCAGCGCCAGCACCAGGAGCCAGGGCAGGAACGCCTTCACCGGCTCGACCTCTCCGGCTCGGCGGCGGGACTGACCGCCGCGGGGCGTACCAGTGCCGGTTGCGACAGCACCGGATGCGCCGCCGGTGTCGCAACCACCCCGGTCGGGACTGCCGTGCTCGGGCCCGCGCCGGTCGGGACTGCCGCGACCGGGGCTGCCGGTCGGACCGGGGTCGGGGGGTCGGTGGCCGGTGCGGCGAGTTCCGGCCAGAGGGTCGCGGCCACCGAGCGGGTGCCCGCCAGCCGCTGTCGCGCCCGCGCGTGCCGCTCGGCGAGTACGGCGGCCAGGTAGGCCCACTCGGGCACGCCGGGCGGGGGAGGTGGTGAGGTCACCGCCGCCACCTCCGCCCAGAGTGACCGGGTCAGCCGGCGGCGGGAGTCCCGGGTCAGCGTCGAGGTCCGACTGAGCAGTTGGCGTACGGCCAGCGCCAGGTCGTCGTCCAGCCGGGTCAGGTCGAGGGTTGCCGCCCAGCCGGCCAGCGGCGGGACCATCGTCGGCAGGTAGTTGGTGCCGGCCGGACTCCGGTCGTGGATGACCAGGGTGCCGGCGGCCAGGTCGCCGAGTCGCCGTCCCCGGGGATCGGTGAGCATCACCGTCACGCCGACGGCCCAGGTCAGCAGCGGCAGCACCAGTCCGGGCCACTCCACCGCGACCCCGACCAGGCTGCGGGTCATCGCCTGCCGGAAGCCGACCCGGCCGCCGTCGGCGCGTACCACCCGGAGCCCGACGGCCAGCTTGCCGAGGGTACGGCCGGAGTTGAGGGTCTCGCAGGCGACCGGGTAGCCGACCAGGAGCAGCACCACGCCGACGGTCTGCAACCCGGTCAGGGCGGCCCGGTCCAGCACCGCCGAGTCGACCAGGGAGTCGAGCAGGATCCCCGCGCAGGTGACCAGGATGACCGCCAGGGTGAACTGCACCAGGACGTCGAGGAGCAGCGCCAGCATCCGCGAGCCGAGCCGGGCGGCCCGGATGTCCAGTTCGACCGCCTCGCCGCTGACCAGCCCGGCGTCCGTGCCGTACCCGGTCGGGTAGCCCGGCCGTCCCGGAGCCGACTTCGGCGGTTGCGCTGTCACCCGCACAGTGAACACTATGGTCGCGAACCCTGGAGGAGCGAGTTGGATCTCGACGCGTACACCGCCGAGCACGACCGGGAATGGCGGCGGCTGGCCGAGCTGACCGGACGGTACCGGCTCGACGCCGACGAGGCCGACGAGCTGATCGCCCTCTACCAGCGGGCCGCCACGCACCTGTCGGTGGTGCGCAGCCGGTCACCCGATCCGGTGCTGGTCGCCCGGCTCTCCCAACTGGTGCTGGCCGCCCGGGGCAGGCTGGCCGGCCGGACCGGATTCTCCTGGGCGGCGGTCGGCCGGTTCTTCTCCACCGGCTTCCCGCTGGCCGTCTACCGGGCCTGGCCGTGGTGCTCCGCCGTCGGCGCCGGGTTCGTGCTGGTCGCCGGCTTCCTGATGTACTGGACGGCCGGGCATCCGGAGACCGCCGCCGCGCTCATCGGCGAGGACGCGGCGGCCGAGGCGTTCGAGGCCCGGTTCGTCGGCTACTACAGCGAGTACTCCGCACCGAGCTTCGCCTTCCAACTGTGGACGCACAACGCCTGGGTCGCCGCCCGCTGCCTCGCCTCCGGCATCCTGGTGCTGCCGGTCTTCTACCTGCTGTGGCACAACGCCCTGAACATCGGCGTGACCGGCGGGGTGCTCGCCGCCTACGGCCGTACCGACGTCTTCTTCAGCATGATCACGCCGCACGGCCTGCTGGAGCTGACCGGGATCTTCGTGGCGGCCGGCGTCGGCCTGCGGATCGGCTGGTCCTGGATCGCGCCGCCGCCCGAACTGACCCGGGGCCAGGCGGTGGCCCGGGCCGGTCGTGCCGGTGTCGGGGTCGCGGTCGGCCTGGTGGGGCTCTTCGCGGTCGCCGGGCTCATCGAGGCGTTCGTCACCCCGGCGGCGGTCCCGACCGGGATCCGGGTCGGCATCGGCGTGCTCGCCTGGCTCGGCTTCCTCGGTTACGTCGGCTACTTCGGCCGCCGGGCGGCGCTGCGGGAGAGAACCGACCGGGTCGCCGCGGCGTGATCGCGGGTGGCGCGGCAAGCCTGACCCGGTGGGCGGGGCCACCAGGCCGGTCGCCGGGCCACTGGCCACTGGCCGGTGGGCGGGGCGGGCCACTGCCTGGTGGGCGGGGCGGCTCAGAGTTGGCCGAGGGCCTTGAGCCGCAGGTAGGTGTCGGTGACCGCCGGCGCCAGCCGGTCGGCCGGGGCGTCCACCACGGTCACCCCGTGCCGGGCCAGCGCCGCGCGTACCCGGTCCCGGTCGCCGAGCGCCCGCCAGGCCGCCGCCGCCGCGTAGGCGTCCTCGACCCGAACCGGTGTCCGGGTGGTCAGCTCGGTCAGCACCGGATCGTGCACCGACGCGACGATCACCCGGTGCCGGGCGGCCAGCCGGGGCAGCACCGGCAGCAGCCCCTCGCCCAGGGCACCCGGTTCCAGGGCGGTGAAGAGCACCACCACCGAGCGCTGTCGCTCGCGCCGGAGGATCTCCCCGGCGACCAGGTCGAAGTCGGTCTCCACCAGGTTCGGCTGGAGCGGGGCGAGCGCGTCGACAAGCCGGGCCAGCAGCGTCGACTGGGCACCGCCGGTCAACGCCACCCGGACCGCGCTGTCCACGGCCAGCAGGTCGACCCGGTCGCCGGCCCGGGAGGCGAGCGCCGCCAACAGCAGGGCGGCGTCGATCGCGGCGTCCAGCCGGGGCTCGTCGCCGACGCGTACCGCGCTGGTCCGTCCGGTGTCGAGTACGCAGACCACCCGCCGGTCCCGCTCCGGCCGCCAGGTCCGGACCAGCACGTCGGCCCGCCGGGCGCTGGCCCGCCAGTCGACCGAGCGCACGTCGTCGCCGACCACGTACTCGCGCAGGGTGTCGAACTCGGTGCCCTGGCCCCGCCCCCGGGCCACCTCGGTCCCGTCGATGATCCGCAGCCGGGCCAGCTTCTCCGGCAGGTGCCGCCGGGACTCGAACCGGGGCAGCACCCGCAACGTCCACTCCGGAGTCGACGGCCGCCCGGCCCGCTGCCGGAACGCCAGCCCCAGCGGCCCGTACGAGCGCAGCGTCAGCCGCAGCGCCGGCCGGTCACCGCGCCGGGTCGGGGTCAGCCGGCTGGGCAGCTCCACCCGGTCACCGGGCTCGACGCGTACCGCCGGGGCGCCGGGGAAGTCGAAGCGGGCCCCGGCGGACGGCACCCAGGCGTCCCGGAGGACAGCCCGCAGCGGCCGGTCCGAGGTGTTGTGCAGCCGCAGCGTGACGGTGGCGGTGTCGCCGAGCCGGACAGCCCGGTCGCCGTCCCGGCTCGCCTCGACCGCGCCGGGCGGGGCGGCCAGCCACCAGTCGAAGACGGTGAGCACCAGCACCGCACCGGACATCACCAGCACGCCGAGCCACGGCGCCGGCCAGAGCGGCAGGGTCAGCGCGCCCGCGCCGAGCAGCACCGCCGCCCGTCCCGTCATCGTGCCGCTCGTTCCGTCATCGTGCCGGCTGTCCCGTCATCGTGCCGCCCGTCCCGTCATCGTGCCGCCCGTCCCGTCGTCGCGTCGGCTGTCCGGTCGTCGTGTCGGTCGTCCGTCATCGGGGTGTCGGCACGGTGTTGAGCACCGCGTCCAGCACCGACCGGGTGGTGACGCCCTCCAGTTCGGCCTCCGGCCGCAGCCGCAGCCGGTGCCGCAGGGTGGGCCGGGCGATCGCCTTGACGTCGTCCGGGGTGACGTGGTCCCGCCCGGCCAGCCAGGCCCACGCCTTCGCGGTGACCAGCAGCGCGATCGCGCCCCTGGGCGAGGCGCCGAGTTCGAGTGCGGGCGCGGCCCGGGTGGCCCGACACAGGTCCACGAGGTAGCCGAGCACGCTCTCGGCGACACCGACCCGGCTGACCGCCGCGCGGGCCAGCGCCAGGTCGGCCGGGCTGGCCACCGGGCGTACCCCGGCGGCGGCCAGTTCGCGCGGGTCGAAGCCGGCGTGGTGCGCCCGGAGTACGCCCAGTTCCTCGTCCCGGTTCGGCAGCGGCATCGTCAGGTGCAGCAGAAAGCGGTCGAGCTGTGCCTCGGGGAGCGGATAGGTGCCCTCGTACTCGACCGGGTTCTGTGTGGCGGCCACGATGAACGGGTCCGGGAGCGGCCGGCGGTTCCCCTCCACCGAGACCTGCCGCTCCTCCATCACCTCCAGGAGCGCGGCCTGGGTCTTCGGCGGCGTCCGGTTGATCTCGTCGGCGAGCAGCAGGTTGGTGAAGACCGGCCCCTCCCGGAAGGTGAAGGCGGCGGTGCGCGGGTCGAAGATCAACGACCCGGTGACGTCGCCGGGCATCAGGTCCGGGGTGAACTGGAGCCGCTTCGAGTCCAGGTCGAGGGCGGCCGCGATGGTCCGCACCAGCAGCGTCTTGGCCACCCCTGGCACGCCCTCCAGCAGCACGTGCCCCCGGCAGAGCAGCGCGATCACCATCCCGGTGACCACGGCGTCCTGCCCGACCACGGCCTTGGCGACCTCGGTACGCAACCGGTGCAGCGCGGCCCGGGCCTCGTCGGCGTGCCCCGGACCGCCGCCCTGGACCAGGCCGCTGTCACTCTGGACCGGGCAGCTGCCGCCTTGGATCGGGCCGCTGCCGCCATGGGCCGCTTGGGCCGGCGCCGGGTAGGGCACGGCGGCGTAGCGCGGGTCTGTGGTTCCGGCTGGTCGGGTCACCGGGGAACTCCTTCGTCGGGTCGGTCGGGCCCGGGCTCGTCGGGCGGGGCGGTGCCGGCCGGCCGGGGCTGTCCGGGCGGGGCGGTGCCGGCGGAACCGGCGAGGTCGTCGAGGGCGCGGGCCAGGTCGAGCAACTCCTGGTTGGTCTCCGGGGCGGGCCCGTGCAGCAGGTCGTGCACCTCGGCCGTACCCCGTCCGGTGCGCGCGGCCACGGCGGCGGCCAGCTCGTCCGGCCCGGCGTCGGCCGGTACCCCCCGGGACTGCGCCAGCCGGTGCAGCGCCGCTGCCCGCAGTGTCCCGGCCGCCGGCCCGTACGCCCGGGCCCGCTGGTAGAGCCGGCCGCGTCCGAAGACGGTCTCGGCGGACGGCACGGTCACCGGCAGCGGCTCGGCGACCGGTGGCCCGAGCCGGCGGGCCCGCCAGAGCACCACCAGCAGCAGGGCCAGGGCGAGCTGCACCAGCAGGGCCCAGAACCAGGGCGGGAAGGCGTCCCAGAGCGGGTTGCTCCGCTCGGGCGGGGCGGCCCGGTCGTCCTGCCCTGGTGGCGGCGGGCGCTCCCCGTCGGCGTACTCCTCCGGGGCGTCGTCGGTCGCCTCCGGTGTGCCGTCGCCGTACCTGTCGGAGTCGTCGGGCGTCGACGTCCACGGGTCCAGTTCACCGTCGGGATGGATCGGCGGTGGCGGCTCCGGCCCGGCCAGGTCGAGCCAGACGACCCGGTCGTGCCGGCCGAGCAGTCCGGTGGCCAGCGCGGCGTTGCCCCGCTCGGCTATCCGGTCGTTCCGGAACGGGTCGCTGGCGCCGATCACCACGACCTCGCTGCCGCGCCGCTGGGTCCGGACCAGCCCGTCGGAGTAGCAGTAGTCGGTGCTGCCGGCCAGTTCGGGCGGGCTGGCGTACCGCTGCAACAGTGCGGCGGCGCGCCCGGCACCGGCCGCCTCGGGCAGCGGGCAGGGCCGGCCGCCGGCATCGGCCTCGACCGCATCGGCGGCCCACCGCCGGCCGGCGGTGGCCAGCGGCAGCTCGGCGCCGTCCAGTACCCGCTGCGGCGGGTCGACCAGCACCACCCGGGCGCGGTCGGCCGGCTCGGCGAGGTACGGCAGGTACAGCGAATGCACCAGCCCGGGTGCGGGTACGAAGAGGGTGAACCCCCGGGCGGTCGCCTGGAGCAGTGCGCTCCGGGTGCTGGTGAACCGCTCCACCCGGACGCCCTCGGCACGGAGCCGCTCGGCGAGCCGGCTCCCGCCCTCGTCACCGGTCTCGACCGGGGAGAGGAAGCCGGGCGAGCCCGGGTCGGGCTGGTCGACCGCCCGGGTGATGCCGGTGACGGCGAGCAGCACGGCGACCGTGCCGAGCGGGATCGCGATCCGGTGCCAGCGACGCCGCCGGCCACGCGCCGTCGGGCGGAGCATCGGCCGGGGTGTCAGATCAGGCGTCCGGCCGGGTGTCGGCCGGGATGTCGGGTCGGGTGTCGGCCGGGTCGTCGGGTCGGGGCTCATCCGCGAACCGCCTCGGGGTTCGGTGCACTGTCCGCGGTGGTCCGGGGCGGTGCGCTGTCGGTGAGGGTCCGGGAGAGTTCGGTGGCGAGCGCGCGCATCCGGTCGTCGTGCTCGCGCCGGGCCGGATGCTCGGCGTACCAGAGGTCGGAGAAGACCCGGCCGGCCTCGGCGAGCGGGTGGTCCACCTCGGGTCGGTTCCGGGCGGCGGCCGTGGCCAGCTCGGTGACGGTGAACCCGGGCCGGTGTTCCAGCACCCCACGGTCGACCAGTTCCCGGACCATCCCCCGGAACCGCTCCCGGGCCGCCTCGGCGTACCGGCCCTCGGCGGCCAGCCGGTCCGCGAGGGCGATCAGCGTCTGCGCCGGTACGTCCGGCAGCTCCGGATCCTCGGCGGCGGTCTCCGGCTCGGCTTGCGGGGTCGGCGTCGGACGGGGGCGCCGCCGTTTCCGCCACCGGGAGAGGCGCCAGCGCGGCAGGCGGCGGGGCGCCCAGGCGGGGTAGTGGAACCAGCCGAGCGCGACGAGTACGGCGGCCAGCACCAGAAGCAGCGCCACGAGGGAGAGCGGCATCCGGTCGCCGAGCGCGGCCGTCGTCTCGGTCCACCAGCGGCTGAAGGTCACCGTCGGCCCGCCGTCTGCTGGCCGGGACCCGGCACCGGCACCCGGTCCGGCAGGCCGAGGACCGGCGTTCCGTCCGGCAGGCCGAGGATTCGTGTTCCGTCCGGTGTGCCGAGGAGCGGGGCTCCGGTCCGGCCGGCCCGGCTGACGGCGATGTCCAGCCCCTCGGTGCGGATCCGGGCCTCCAGGTGGATCACCGCGTCGAGGCAGGCCAGCGCGGGATAGGCGACACTGTTGACCAGGGCCCAGACCGCCAGCGCGACCGGCACCTGCCAGTGCGGTGCGAGCAGCCCGGCCGAGGCCAGGCCGGTGACGGCGCCGACCGCGAGCCCGATCCGCAACAGCCACCAGACGAGGTAGCCGAGCAGGCGTACCGCCGCCGCCCGGCCGCCGGTGCGCAGGGCGAGCGTGGCCGAGCGCCACAGCGCCCGGAACGGCCCGGTCCGGTCCAGCACGATCGCCGGCGCCACCCCGCCGAGCAGGGCGAAGCCGACCAGCCAGAGCGGCAGGAACAGGGACGCCACGAACATCAGCGCACCGGCCAGCATGGCGACCAGGACCGTCACCGGCAGTCGGGCGCCGGCCGGATGCAGCAGCCGGCGGGCCCGGGTGCCGGGGGCGAGCAGCACGGTGCCGGCGGCTCGGGCGGAGAGGTTGCCGAGCAGTGCGATGACCACCGCTTCGCAGCCGGCGCCGACGGCCAGCAGGAACCAGTACGCCGGCAGCCCGTCCACCCTCGGCAGATAGGCCGGCGGGGTGACCTCGGCGACCAGCCGCAACGGGTGCAGCAGGAGCTGTTCCAGCCCGGCCAGCACCAGGGCGACCGGCACCAGCACCCGGGCATGGTCGCGGAGCAGCAGGACCGCCGAGTCGATCAGTTCACCGACGGTGAGTGGCCGCAGCGGCAGTACGGCGGTCGGGCCGGCGTCGGGCAAACGTACTCCTGGCGGGCTTCGAGGGAGGTGGGGGAACGCACCGCAGCAGTCATGGTGACACGTCGGCTCACCCCGGGCGGAGCCGCTGGGCCGGTTCGCGCGTCACGGTTCGGTGTGCGTCGGGGCGGGGCTGATCAGCGCGGGCCGTCCCTGGTGCCGGGCGGGTGGCCGGGGTAAGCTTCTGCGCCTCGCGGCCCGGGAAGGTCCGGCGGTACGCCGCGCCGGGACGGCGGGGTGGAGAAGAGGGTGGAATATTAGTGTCATGAGAGCCCGGGTACTGGTCGTCGACGACGATCCCGCGCTGGCCGAGATGCTCGGTATCGTGCTGCGTAGTGAGGGCTTCCTGCCCTCCTTCGTCGCCGACGGAGAACGGGCACTGGCCGCGTTCCGGGAGAATCGGCCCGACATCGTCCTGCTCGACCTGATGCTGCCGGGAATGAGCGGCATCGACGTGGCCCGGGCGATCCGCTCCGAGTCGGGCATCCCGATCGTGATGCTGACCGCCAAGAGCGACACCGTCGACGTGGTGCTCGGGCTGGAGTCGGGCGCGGACGACTACGTGGTCAAGCCGTTCAAACCCAAGGAGCTGGTCGCCCGGATGCGGGCCCGGCTGCGCCGGGGCGAGGACGCCGCGCCGGAGATGCTGACCATCGGCCCGCCCGGCAACCAGATCAACATCGACGTGCCGGCGCACACCGTGAGCCGGGACGGCGAAGAGGTGAAGCTGACCCCGCTGGAGTTCGACCTGCTGGTGGCGCTGGCCCGCAAGCCGCGCCAGGTCTTCACCCGGGAGGTGCTGCTGGAGCAGGTCTGGGGCTACCGGCACGCCGCCGACACCCGGCTGGTGAACGTGCACGTGCAGCGGCTCCGCGCCAAGATCGAACCGGATCCGGAGCGACCCGAGGTGATCCTGACGGTGCGGGGAGTCGGCTACAAGGCGGGCACCGGATAACCTGGGCGCACTGTGGCCCGTACCCTGACCTCCTCCTCCGCGCTGCTCGGCCGTGCCGTCGCGACCGGCCGGCGGCTGCGACGTGTCGGCTCGGCCCGGCTGGCGCGGGCGGCCAGCGCCCTGCACCGCACCTGGCGGCGCTCGCTCCAGGTGCGGGTCGTCACGATCACCCTGGTGGCGTCCAGCCTGCTGGTCGGCGGGTTCGCCTATCTGGTCGCCGACAACATCACCGAGATCGTCCTGGACAACGCCACCACGGACGTCAAGACCCGGCTCGACGACGGCCAGGAGTACGCCTCCGAGCAGCTCAGCAACCACACCACCGTGGCCGAGCAGGGCCTGCGGGCCACCCTGGAGAACACCGTCAACTACCTGGCCGGCGGGGACCCGGCCCAGCTCGGCGGCGTGGTGGTGTCGCTGCGGGTCACCGGCGTCGCGCCGGCCACCTCGCCGCAGGTCGACGTCAGCGGCATCCTGACGCCGGGGCTGGAGAACGCGGTCAAGAGCGGCGACATCGCCCACCAGTTCCGCACCGGCGACCTGTTCGACAAGGGTCCGACGAAATACCTCGTCTACGGTTCGCCGGTGCCGACCCAGTTCGGCCAGGTAGAGCTCTACTACTTCGTACCGCTGACCCGGTGGGACCAGATCGCGGACGGTTCCCGGGCCACCGTGCTGGCCACCGGGTTCGCCCTGGTGGTCCTGCTCGGGCTGCTCTCCGGCCTGGTCACCCGGCTGGTGGTCAATCCGGTACGGGTGGCCGCCCGCACCGCCCAGCGGCTCTCGGCGGGGCTGCTCGACCAGCGGATGGTGGTCAACGGCGAGGACGACCTGGCGATGCTCGCCTCCTCCTTCAACCAGATGGCGACCAACCTGCAACGGCAGATCGTCCGGCTGGAGGAGATGTCCCGGCTGCAACGGCGGTTCACCTCGGACGTCTCCCACGAACTGCGCACCCCGCTCACCACGGTACGGATGGCCGCCGACCTGATCTACGCGGAGCGGGACGAGTTCGACCCGGCGGTGACCCGGACCGCCGAGCTGCTGCACGCCGAACTCGACCGGTTCGAGGACCTGCTCACCGACCTGCTGGAGATCAGCCGGTTCGACGCCGGGTTCGCCATGCTGGACGCCGAGCCCACCGACCTGGTGCCGGTGGTGCACCGGGTGGTGGACCGGCTGGAGTCGCTGGCCAGCCGCTGCGGTACGCCGCTGCGGGTGACCGTGCCGGAGACCCCGGTGATCGCCGAGGTCGATCCGCGCCGGGTGGAGCGGATCCTGCGGAACCTGGTCGGCAACGCGGTGGAGCACGGCGCCGGCAAGCCGGTCGTGGTGGTGCTGGCCGCGGACGAGACCGCGGTGGCGATCACGGTCCGGGACCACGGCGTCGGGCTCAAGCCCGGCGAGGAGAAGCTGGTCTTCAACCGGTTCTGGCGGGCGGACCCGTCCCGGGCGCGGCAGACCGGCGGCACCGGCCTCGGCCTCTCGATCAGTCTGGAGGACGCCCGGCTGCACGGCGGCTGGCTGGAGGCGTGGGGGGCGCCGGGCGAGGGTGCCCAGTTCCGGCTGACCCTGCCGGCCCGGGCCGGTGACCGGCTGACCTCGTCGCCGCTGCGACTGGTGCCGCCCGACGCGCCGCTGGCGATCACGGACGGGCTGAGCTGGACCGTCCCGGCCCCGCCCGACGGCGGGACCGACGGGAGCGCGGACGACCCCGAGCCGTCGCCGTCGCCGGTCGCTCCAGACGAGGGCGCGGGCGCGGAGCAGGGGGTCGAGCCGGTTCGGGACCGGTTGGCCAACCCCAGGAGCCCGGCCGAGGCCGAGCGGAGCGAGGTGACCGGATGAGCCGGCGTGGCGTCGGGTTGGGCGTCCGGCAGCGCCCGCGCATCGCGCTCGGGGCCGTGGCGGTGCTGCTGGCCGGACTGGCCGGCTGCGGCATCCCGGGCGAGACCGACGTGCGGGTCGACGGCCGGGGGCCGGTCGCCGACAGCGCTCCGGCCGACCGCCCGGCGGCGCAGCCGCCCGGCCGTACCGCGAGCGGCAGCGAACCGGAGGCGTTCGCCAGGAATTTCCTCACCGCCGCCGCGGGCGAGGCGGGCGAGGCGTACAAGCGGGTCAACGAGTACATCCAGCCGGGCGAGCGGTTGAAGCCGAAGCCGGACGACAAGGGCGACATCAACGTCGTGCGGGTCGACGTCGACGGCGGCGGGATCGGGGTCACCCAGAACAAGGACGGCACCAGTCTGGTGTCGGTCAAGGTCCAGCAGATCGGGGTGCTCCGGGCCAACGGCTCGATGGGCGCGCCGGTGCAGCAGGAGACGGAGTACAACTTCGTCGTCGGCGCCGCGCCGACCGATCCGGGCACCGGTGGCGGGCTCTGGGTGCTCAAGCCGCCGCCGGTGCTGCTGATGGTCGACGATGCTCTCCGGGACTACTACCAGGAGAACACGATCTACTTCTGGAACGCCAACGGCACCTCGCTGGTGCCGGACCTGCGCTACCTGCCGCGTACGGTGCCGGTGCAGCGGCACGCCACCGCGGTGCTCGACTGGCTGATCGGCGGCCCGTCGGAGTGGCTCAAGTCGGCGGTCGCGCTGCCCGACGGCACCAGTTCGGTGGGCAACGTCCCGGCGCCGGAGGAGGGCGGCCGGCTGGAGATCAACCTCGCGGTCAAGGCCGGCGCCCTGGAGGCCGATCTCGACCTGCGGAAGCTCTTCACCCAGATCGTCTGGTCGCTGCGGACCAACCAGCTGCTCGACAACGAGCTGGAGCTGAAGATCCAGAACCAGAGCCGGATGGTCGAGGTCGCCGACGACTACCGACGGGACCACCCGCTCTACCAGCTCGCCGGCCCGGCCGCCCGGTACGGCGTCTTCGCGGGCCGGATCTATCCGCTGACCAACCCGGGCGAGCCGAAGCCGTTGCCGATCCCCGCCACCGAGAACCACGACATCGTCACGGCGGGGCTGAGCCGCAACGGCGAGGACGTCGCGGTGGCGCTGGTGACCCGGGACGGCGACTCGTTCCGGCTGCGTACCGGCTCCGGACCGCAGGCGGCGGGCAGCCTGCTGACCAGCGCGGAGAGCTATCCCGACCTGGGGCGGCCGGTGTGGCTCAAGGAGGCGGGCGTCGGCGGACCGGTCGGGCTGGTCGTGGCCCGGGGCAGGCTGCACACCTTCACCGCCGGAAACCCCGAGCTGGCCCCGGTCTCCTTCTCCGGGGCCGAGCTGGGCGTGTCGGCGGTGTCGGCGTCGCTGGACGGCAACCGGATCGCCTTCGTCTCCGGCGGACGGCTCTACGTCGCCGGGATCCGGCCGGTCGACAACGGGCTGAACGTCGAGCCGCCCCGGCAGCTGGCCACCTCGCTGCACTCGCTCAGCGCGGTGGACTGGTTCGGCGAGAACCTGCTGGTGGTGGCCGGCCTGGACGGCGAGGACGCCAAGGCGATCAACCGGATCAACGTCGACGGCGCGCTGGAGTCGCAGCAGATCAGGTACGTCAGTGCCGCTGCCGTCGAGGCGCTGGCCGCCGATCCCAGTTTCCTGGAGGCCCGGCCGCTGCCGCTGACCTACGAGGCGAACGAGGTCGCCTTCGTCTCCGACACGATCGTCACGCGGAGCCAGATCGCACCCGGGTCGGGCGAGCCTCCGGCGAACGCGAACTCGGCGACCGCCTCCTTCTATCTCTACTGAGCTGTCTCTACGGGACCGGGCCGGAGGGCGTGGTGTTGGCGGGGGTCTGGGCCGAGCTGACCGACCTGCTGCTGCCGGCCGAGTGCGCGGGCTGTCGGGGCGAGCGGGTGCCGCTGCGCCAGGGCGCCTGCCCGGCCTGCGCCGCCCTGCTCGGGGCACTGCGCCCGAGGGCGGTACGCCCCACTCCGGCGCCGCCGGGGCTGCCGGACTGCGTGGCGCTCGGCAGTTACCAGGGGGTGCTGCGGGAGTCGCTGCTGGCGTACAAGGAACGGGGTCGGCACGGTCTCGCCCGGCCGCTGGGCAGGCTGCTCGCGGAGGTCGTGGCGGAGGCCGCCGGCAGTCGCCGGGCGGTGCTGCTGGTGCCGGTGCCGGCGACCGCGCGGGCGGTGCGGGCCCGGCACGGTGACCACCTGCGCCGGCTGGCCCGGCACTGTGCCGGCCGGCTGCGGGACGCCGGTTGGCCGGTGGCGGTGGCCCATCCGCTGCGGGCGGCGCCCCGGCCGGACTCCGCGACGCTGGACAGCGCGGGCCGGGCGGCGGCGGCCCGGGACGCGTTCCGGCTGCGGGCCGGTCGGCTGGATTCGGTCCGCCGGCTGGCCGCCGGCCGGGCGGTGGTGCTGCTGGACGACATCGTGACCACCGGGGTCACGCTGGCCGCGGTGTCCCGGCACCTGGCCGGTGCCGGCATCCCGGTGTACGGGGCAGCCGTGCTGGCGGCCACCGTCCGACGTGGCCGGGTTGACTGAGCTTTGTTCACGACTTCACGCTGCGTGCCAGTGGATTGACGCTGGTCACGTACTTCTGCAAATAATCTCGAACTGGTCTTGCCGAGCGGGGTGACGGGCGGGTCGATTGGGGTTAGCGTCTTGTTCACCGGGGGTATGACCGTGGTTCCACCGCCCCGCGGACGCGACTCGGAGGGAGGCATCGCCGTTGTTCCCGAGCCGGTCAAGCCGAATGGACACTCCAGGGGCGGGCTGACCGGCATTTTTGTTTCCGCAGACTCTCCGATGGCGCAGGGAGGTCACGCATGGATCTCGTGGTCAAAGGCCGTAACGTCGAGGTGCCGGACCATTACCGGGTGCACGTAGCCGAGAAGCTCGCCAAGATCGAGCGCTACGACCACAAGCTTATTCGGATCGACGTGGAGCTTTTTCACGAACGCAATCCGCGACAGTCCGATCACTGCCAGCGAATCGAGATTACCTGCATCTCCCGGGGACCCGTGGTCCGCGCGGAGGCGTGCGCGAAGGACTTCTACAGTGCCCTCGACGCCGCGATCTCGAAACTCGACACGAGACTGCGCCGGGCCGCCGACCGGCGTCGGGTGCACCGTGGCCGGCACGCCCCGGTCTCCGTCGCCGCCGCCACCGCCGGCCTGCCGGTCGTCGACGCCGGCGGACCGGCCCTGGCCACCCTGACCGCCCCCGCACCGGCGCAGTCGAACGGCAACGGCCGGGCGACCGCCGAACCCGAGTACGACGAGTACGACGACGCGCAGCCCTGGCACATCGCCCGGGAGAAGGTGCACCCGGCCGAGCCGATGACGGTCGACGACGCGCTGTTCCAGATGGAACTCGTCGGCCACGACTTCTACCTGTTCCTGGACAAGGAGTCCGGCCGCCCCAGCGTCGTCTACCGGCGTAAGGGCTACGACTACGGCATCATCGCCCTGGCCAACTGAGTCCGATCGTGTCCCACCGGCCCGGGGGCCGCTGCCCCGGGGCCGGTGGGCACGACCGTCATCCCCGTTCGCGGCTCCGGCCACCGGTGGTCGTCGACAGTCCGAGGTCGGCCGGCAGGAGGGCGCCGACCCAGGCGTCCGTCCGGTCGCCCCGGTGGTTGAGCGCGTGCCGCGCCGTACCCTCGAAGGTGAAGCCGGCCTTCTCGACCACCCGCCGCGAGGCGGTGTTGCCCACGTTGGCCCGCCACTCGACGCGGGCCAGGTTCAGCGCGGTGAAGCCCCAGGCGGAGACCCCCAGCACCGCCGCCGGGCAGTAACCACGCCCGCGCGCCCACGGCGCGACCACGTATCCCAGGTCGGCGACGAGCGGATCAGCCGGGGAGATCCGCAGTTCGACGACCCCGGCGTACCTGTCGGACTCGTCGGCGATCGCGAAGACCGCGCCGGTGCCGCGCCGCCACACCGTTGGCCCGTGCCCGTGCACGAAGAACTCGGCGTCCGAGGGCTGGTACGGGTCCGGCACGGTGGTCCAGCGGACCACCTCGGGGTCCCGGCAGGTCCGCACGATCCAGTCCAGGTCCGGCTCGTCCAGGGGACGCAGCCGCAACTCCGTACCGTCGCCGGCCCGGGCGAAGAGCACCGGTTGCGGTGCGGCGAAGACGGCCGCCCGGCGGGCCTGGAGCGAGCCCCTGCCGGCCGGGCCCGCCGTCGGGTCCGCGCCGGCCTCCTCGGCCGGGTCGGTGCCGGCCAGGTCCTCCGGGAGCAGGGACCCCACCCAGCCGTCCCGGGTGCCCCGCGGATGCGGGTCGGCGAGCCGGAGCCGTCCCTCGACCGTGAAGCCGGCCCGCAGCGCGACCAGCCGGGACGCGTGGTTGCCGACCTCCGCCTGCCAGACGATCCGGCGCAGCCCCAGCTCGGCGAGGGCCCACCGGCTCACCGCCCGGGTGGCCCGGACCGCCACGGCACGGCCCCGGGCCTGCGGAGCCGTCCAGTAGCCGACCTCTCCGGACCGGAGCGCCGGGTCGATGCCGACCAGCCCGCAGGAGCCGAGGAGTTCACCGGTGGCCGCGTCGCAGACCGCGAAGGGTGCCCCGGTGCCGTCCACCCACACCTGCGGGGCCCGCTTGCCGACGAACTCGATCGCGTGCTCCAGCCGGTACGGGCTGGGCACCCTGGTCCAGCGCTGGATCTCCGGATCCTGGCACGCCCGGTGTACGTTCTCGGCGTCCTCGGCGCGCCACGGCCGCAGCAGCAGCCCCGCCTCGACGATCTCGACCCCGTCCGGCCGGCTGTACTCGTTCATCGGGTCATCGTGCCGGAGGGTTCGCGCTGGGCGTAACCGGATTTACCGGTCCTCAAGGCTGCTATCGGACAGAATGTCCGGTTCGTTGAACCGGAGGGGCGGCGCGACTGACGATCGGGCCGGTGATGCGCCTACGATGGTTCGGCAGACTGTCTAGGGGAGCGTTGATCCGTGTCGATTCTGGAAAAGGTCCTCCGCGCGGGCGAGGGGCGCATGGTGCGCCGGCTCAAGGCGATCGCCAACGCCGTCAACTCGATCGAGGACGACTACGTCAACCTCACCGACGCGGAGCTGCGGGCGCTGACCGACCAGTTCCGGGAGCGGCTGGCCGACGGCGAGGACCTCGACGACCTGCTGCCGGAGGCGTTCGCCACGGTACGCGAGGCGGCGTCGCGGGTGCTCGGCCAGCGGCACTACGACGTGCAGGTGATGGGTGGCGCGGCACTGCACTTCGGCAACATCGCCGAGATGAAGACCGGTGAGGGCAAGACCCTGACCTCGGTGTTGCCGGCCTACCTCAACGCGCTCTCCGGCAAGGGCGTGCACATCGTCACGGTGAACGACTACCTCGCCGAGCGGGACGCCGCCTGGATGGGGCGGGTGCACGAGTTCCTCGGGCTGACCGTCGGGGTGATCCTGCCGAACCGGCCGGCCAGCGAGCACCGGGCCGCGTACGAGGCCGACATCACCTACGGCACCAACAACGAGTTCGGCTTCGACTACCTCCGGGACAACATGGCCTGGAGCCGGGACGACCTGGTCCAGCGCGGGCACAACTTCGCGATCGTCGACGAGGTCGACTCGATCCTGATCGACGAGGCCCGGACCCCGCTGATCATCTCCGGCCCGGCCGAGCACTCCGCCCGGTGGTACAGCGAGTTCGCCGGGGTGGTGGCCCGGCTACAGCCCGGCAAGGACGGCGAGGGCGACTACGAGGTCGACTACGCCAAGCGGACCATCGCGGTGACCGAGCGCGGCGTCGCCAAGGTGGAGGACCGGCTCGGCATCGACAACCTCTACGAGTCGGTGAACACCCCGCTGGTCGGCTACCTGAACAACGCGATCAAGGCCAAGGAGCTCTACAAGCGGGACAAGGACTACATCGTCAACGAGGGCGAGGTCCTGATCGTCGACGAGTTCACCGGCCGGATCCTGCACGGCCGCCGCTACAACGAGGGCATGCACCAGGCGATCGAGGCCAAGGAAGGCGTGGAGATCAAGCAGGAGAACCAGACTCTTGCCACGATCACCCTGCAGAACTACTTCCGGCTCTACAACAAGCTCTCCGGCATGACCGGTACGGCGCAGACCGAGGCCGGCGAGTTCAACAAGGTCTACAAGGTCGGCGTGGTGACCATCCCGACCCACCGCGACATGATCCGGATCGACCGGCCGGACGTGATCTACAAGACCGAGCGGGCCAAGTTCAACGCGGTCGTCGAGGACATCGCCGAGCGGCACGCCCTCGGCCAGCCGGTCCTGGTCGGCACGGTCTCGGTCGAGAACTCCGAGGTGCTCTCCCAACTGCTGCGCCGCCGGGGCATCCCGCACGCCGTCCTGAACGCCAAGTTCCACGCCAAGGAAGCCGAGATCATCGCCCAGGCGGGACGCAAGGGCGGGGTCACCGTGGCCACCAACATGGCCGGCCGGGGCACCGACATCCTGCTGGGCGGCAACCCGGAATACCTGGCCAACACCGAGCTGCGGCAGCGCGGGCTCGACCCGGTGGAGCACGCCGACGAGTACGCCAAGGCGCTGGAGGAGATCCTGCCGCGTTGGAAGGAGGCGTGCGACGCCGAGGCCGACGAGGTCTCCTCGGTCGGCGGCCTCTACGTGCTCGGCACCGAACGGCACGAGTCGCGGCGGATCGACAACCAGCTGCGCGGCCGGTCCGGCCGGCAGGGTGACCCGGGCGAGTCCCGCTTCTACCTCTCGCTCCAGGACGAGCTGATGAAGCGGTTCCGGGCCGGCGCGGTCGAGGCCGTGATGGAGCGCTTCAACATCCCCGAGGACGTCCCCATCGAGTCCAAGATGGTGACCCGGCAGATCAAGAGCGCCCAGGCCCAGATCGAGGGCCAGAACGCCGAGATCCGCAAGAACGTCCTCAAGTACGACGAGGTGATGAACAAGCAGCGCCAGGTGGTCTACGCCGAGCGCAAGCGGGTGCTCGACGGCGAGGACCTGAACGACCAGGTCCGGAACATGATCGATGACGTGGTCACGGCGTACGTCACGGGCGCGACCGCGGACGGCTACGCCGAGGACTGGGATCTCGACCAGCTCTGGGCCAGCCTCAAGCAGCTCTACCCGATCGGTGTCACCGTCGACGACATCGTCGAGGAGTCCGGCGGCGAGCGGAACTCATTGGACCCCGACTTCCTGCTGGAGCAGCTGAAGCAGGACGCCGTCGCGGCGTACCAGCGGCGCGAGGAGGAACTCGGCAGCGAGGCGATGCGCCAGTTGGAGCGGATGGTGCTGCTCCAGGTCATCGACCGCAAGTGGCGCGAGCATCTCTACGAGATGGACTACCTCCAGGAGGGCATCAGCCTGCGCGCGTACGCCCAGCGCGACCCGGTGGTGGAATACCAGCGCGAGGGCTTCGACATGTTCGCCACCATGATGGACGGGATCAAGGAGGAGACGGTCGGCTTCCTCTACAACCTGGAGGTCCAGGTCGAGGAGGCGAAGCCGGCTCCGGCCGAGGTCCCCGCCGGTCCGGCGCCGATGCCGATGCCGGCGGAGTCGCCGGTCGAGATCCGGGCCAAGGGCCTGGGCCGGACACCCCGGACCCAGGGCCTCCAGTACTCGGCACCGACCATCGACGGAGAGGCTCCGGCGACCGGCGGGGTGGCGGTCGAGCGCCCGCAGCCGCAGGCTCCGGCGCTCGGCGTGGGTGGTCCGCCGGCGCCGTCGGCGTCTCGGCGACCCGCCTCCGGCCAGGCGGTCGGGGCCAACGCCCCGTCCCGGAACGCGCCCTGCCCCTGCGGCTCGGGCCGGAAGTACAAGCGCTGCCACGGGGCGCCCGGCGGCGCCTGATCGTCCCCGTTGCCCCCGACCGTCGACCTGGCGGTCGGGGGCAACGCTGTTTCCGGCCCGGGTGGCACCGACGTGGGTCAGAGCAGGGCCACGGAGGTGCCGACCCAGCTTCCCCGGCGCCGCTCGATCCGGAAGGCCATCGCCCAGGTGCGCCCGGCGACGCCGACCGCGGCGGCCGCCTCGACGACCCCGGGCCGCGGCTCACAGACCCGCAGCCGGCGTAGTTGCACGGTCCGGACCGGTTGGCCGGGTCGGCGCCGCCCGGAGACCCGGGTGGTGGCGGAGGCGAGTTGCGCGACCATGCCGGCGGCGTCGGGTGGACTGGCCAGCGCCCGTACGTGTCCGGCCGGACGGTAGCCGTTGACGATCTCCAGGCAGGTGTCCAGGAACCGCTTCGCCGCCCGTTTGGCCTCGGGAGTCGCGCCGGCCACGGCCAGCGCCACACCTGGCGTCCGGACGGTGCGCGGATCCGGCCGGGCGCCCGCCGGGAACGAGCGTGGCGCATGCTCGGTGGCAGCCCCGGCAGCGCCCGGGGCCGGGGATCTGGCCGCCCGGACAGTGCCCGGCCCCGGGGCGGAGGCCGCCCGGACAGTGTCCGGGGCCGGAGCGGAGGCCGCCCGGACAGTGCCCGGGGCCGGAGTGGAGGCCGCCGGGTTGGTGCCCGGGGCCGGGGACCTGGCTGGCCGGGAGGTGTTCGGGTGGGAGGTGTTCGGCTGGGCCGGCCGGGGTTGTCGGACGGCGGGCGGGGCGGGTGGGACGGCCTCGGGTGCGGGTGTCAGGTTGACCCAGGTCTCCGGGACACGTTCGTCGTCGAAGGGCGGATCAAGAGGCGGTACGGGGCGCAGGCGCACGGCAGGTCGGAGAGCCGGCCGGGTGCGGGCGAGAGGCATCTCGCTCCTTTCTTGATCTTGCGTTTGCTTTCGTTTGCCTCCGACGGGCTAATTTGTAGCGGATCCACTCGGCGACGTCAATGACCGGAATCCGATCGACTCCCGCGTGCGGACGGCTGCGGGCACGACGACTCACCCCAGGAGTCGGGGCGGCTCCGAAGGGCGGAGATCGCTACGGTGTCGTGCGCGTTCTGCGGAGAAAACGGTGCGCAGGTCCGGGGCGGAGGTTAGCCGGGCGGTCTGACAGGCCGGCCCGGGACGTCTCTCCGGCGACTACTCGGGAAGGCGCTCCACCAGCGGGTTGTCGGCCACCCACTCGGCGGTCTCGGCGTACTTGCGCTCGATGTACTCCTCCAGCCGGGTGCGCTCCACCCGCCACTGGCCCCGGCCGCCGATCTTGATCGCCGGCAGCTCACCACTGCGCACCATGTGGTAGACCTGCGAGTCCGAGACGTTCAGCTCGGCGGCGACGTCGGACAGCAGCAGGAACCTGGGTTCCACGGAGAACTCCCGGTAGTCGGTGGCTGCCTCAGTTTGCCATCGACCGCGGCGCCGTCGCCTCCGCCGTCAGGTCCCGTCCGGGCAGCGGACTGGAGTAGACCACGCTGGTGGTGACCGGGCCGAGCCCGGCGATCCGGCCGGCCACCTGCTCCAGGTGACGCATCGAGCGGGCGACGACCTTGAGCACGAAACAGTCCTCGCCGGTGACGTGGTGCGCCTCGACGATCTCGGGGGTGCTCTCCAGCAGCGTGTGGAAGGGCCGGTAGTTGCCGCTCGGATAGCGGAGCCGGACGAAGGCGAGGATCTCCAGGCCGATCCGCTCCGGCGCCACCACCGCCCGGTAGCCGGCGACCACCCCGGCCTCCTCGAGCCGGCGCACCCGCTCGGTGACGGCGCTCGGCGACATCGCCACCAGTCGGGCCAACTCGGCGAAGCTGGCCCGGCCGTGCCGCTGAAGCTCGGCGAGGATCCGCCAGTCGGTCGGGTCCAGTGCCGGGGAATCAGCGGTCATCTGCTCACCATAGCGTCGATACAACGGCCGTAGCCGCCCACTGCCGGGGAACTTCTGTTCAGGTGGTCGGGCTGCGGCCGTACCGTTTCGGGCATGACGACGACCACCCCGAACCCGGTGCTGGCCGTGCCGCCGGCCGCGCCCGACCAGGCCGCCGCCTGGTTCGCCGCCAAGCTGGCGGCGCAGACGGACGTCTCCGACGTGCACGCCGCGCTCACCGGCGGCGACCCCGGCTTCGTCCTGCTGGACACCCGGGACCTGGCGGCCTGGCGGCAGGGCCACGTCCCCGGCGCCGTGCACCTGCCCACCCGGATGATCCCGCTGCGCGCCGCGCGGCTGCTCGACCCGGCCGTGCCGGTGGTGACCTACTGCTGGGGGCCGGGCTGCGACGGCGCGACCAGGGCGGCCCACGCGCTGAGCAGCCGGGGCTACCGGGTCAAGGAGATGATCGGCGGCATCGAGTACTGGATCCGGGAGGGCTTCCCGGTCCGGGTCGCCGGGGCCGGCCTGCTCACCCGGGCCGTCGATCCGCTTACCGCGCCGGTGCGGGACTGACCGGTCCAGTGCACCGGTCCAGTGCACCGGTCCAGTGCACCGGCCCGGCCTGGCCGACCCGGGTCCGCTGCCGCTCACCGGGTCGCCGGTGTACTACCGTCGCGGGTGGATGGCGCGACGCCGTCGCCCGGACCGGGCGCCGTCGCGGGCAGGCGTCGAGCGGGGGAGACTTTAGAGGTGACAGAGCAGCTCGTCCGGGTGTACGTCCCGGCCACCCTGCCGATGCTCGCCGAGTTGCGCCAGGAGAGCTGGATCATGGCCGCCCAGGGCCACGCGGTCACTCCCGAGCTGCGCGAGTGGTACGCCGAGGGCGACGAGGAGGAGCTGGAGTACGTCGCCTTCACCCGGGCCGCGCAGGAGGCGCTACGGCTGCTCAAGGCCGATCCGGCGGCGCCCCGGCGTCGGGTGGTGGTCGCCGTGGACCTGCCGCCCGGGACGGTGCGCCGGCCCGACCCCGAACTCGGCTCCAGCGCGGTACGACTCGGCGGGCGGATCGCGATCGACGCCGTCGCCGCGATCCACGTGGACGGCGTCGACGCGTCGGAGGACGTCGGTGCCGCGGTCGAGGTGGTCGAGCAGGCGCTGGCCGGCGACCCGGACGCGCAGTTCACCGTGGACGGTGCCGAGGACCACGAGCTGGAGTGGTACGACCCCTCGGAGCTGGACGCGCTCTCCGGCGCCACCGGCTGACCAGGGCTGATCAGGGCTGACCAGGGCTGACCGGCGGAGGCCGGCCGGCGGGTCCGGCATGGCGGGTCCGGCACAGGGGCCCGGCGTACCTGTCGGTGGCGGGCGGGCGCCGGGTCAGGGTGTGCCGGCCGCCAGCTTGAGACAGTTGAGCACGGCGCCGTCGACCGCCGCGATCTCGTCCGGATTCGTCACCGACTCGCCGGCCACGAACGCCTCGCGCTGCTCGACCGTCGCGTTGTCCATGTACCAGTCGGCAAGGCAGTCGACCGCCCGGTCGGGGCTACCCGCCATGCGCGGGTCGGTGCGGATCTTCGCCACCACGTCGTCACGGTCGGGACCGGTGTCGGAACAGCCGGTCAGGGCCAGGGCGAGTCCCAGCGCGGCGAGGGCGCCGGCAGCCGTTCTGCGGAATGTAACCACGACCCCAGTCTATGCCTGCCGGGTCCGTCGGCGCTGGTGGGCTGGCGGCGTCAGCCTTGGACGGACCGTCCGGCACGTGGCTGGCCGTCCGTTGTCGGTAATCGGGCATTGTTAATTCGTTGTTGCGGACGGATGTACTTCGATGCTACCTCCGCTCCACTGTGGGCGATCGTGTCGTGGCTGCTGGGCGCCGGTGCGGCTGGTCGGGAGTGTGGCCGGTCCGGCCGCCGTCGGGCGGTGCCGGCGCGGCGCGCGGGTGCCGCCGCGCCTGACGGGCACGGGTTCCGATCACTGTCCGCATCGAATACAGTCGGCTTCGTCGATGTCGCGACGCGATTGCGGCATCGACTGGCTGACGACCGCAGATGATCTACGGGGGGATCAATGCGCGCGAAGCGTCTTGTCCGCATGCCCGGACGCCTACTCGGAACGTCGATCGCGGCACTGGTCCTCGCCGCCGGACTACCGGCCGGCACGGCCGCGGCCAAGCGGCCGGACCTGCCCGTCGAGCGGGCCGAACGGCCGGCACCCGCTGCCGCACCCGCTCCGGCCGGTCCCCGGGAACACTTCTACGACGCAGCCGGGCAGCTCGTCGGCGTCGCCGACCCGGCCACCGGGGCGGCGACCTACTCGTACGACGAGGCCGGGAACCTGCTGGAGACCAGGCGCCTAGCCGCCGACGCGCTCGCCGTCTTCGCGCTGGTGCCCGAGCGCGGACCGGTGGGCACCACGGTGGAGATCAGCGGCGTCGGCTTCTCCGCCACCGCCGCGACCAACACGGTGACCGTCGACGGCATCGCGGCACCGGTCACCGCCGCCACCGCGAACCGGCTCACCGTCGCGGTGCCGGCCGGAGTTGGCGACGGGGTCGTCGAGGTGGCCGTGAACGGCCGCTCGGCGCAGAGCCCACGACCGTTCCGGGTGCAGGCCGGCACGCCGGTGCCGACCATCACCGCCGTCTCGACCGACCGGGGCAACCGGAACGAGCTTGTCACCGTCACCGGCACCGGCTTCGACCCGGACCGGGCCCGCAACGTGGTGATGTTCCACCGCACCGTCGCGCAGGTGCAGGCGGCGACGCCGACCAGCCTGACCGTCCGGATCCCGGCGGCCGCGTCGTCCGGCCGGATCTCGGTGCGCACCCCCGGCGGCACCGCGCAGAGTCCCACCGACTTCCTGGTCGCGCCGCGCGGATTCGTGATGAGCAACCTGGCGTACGCCGGTACCGTCGCCGCCGGGCGGCCGGCGGTCACCGCCACCGTTCCGGCCGGCAAGGCCGCGCTGCTGCTGCTCGACGGTACCGCCGGTGAGCGGGTCAACGTCACGGTCGACAACAACACCGTGCCGGTCCGCTCGGCGCTCTGGCTGTTCACCCCGTACGGCGGGAACTTCGGGCGCGGTTCGCTCGGCGACCCGATCGACGTCTGGGCCGGTGGCCGGCTCACCCAGGACCTGCCCGCGCTACCCACCACCGGCACGTACGCCATGGTGATCAAGCCGAACGACGACGCCGCCGGCACCCTGCGGGTCACCGTCTCGAACACGCTGGCCGGGCTCACCCTGACCAAGGACGGTGCCGGGGTGCCGTTCCAGATCACGGTGCCGCAGCAGACGACCGTCTTCCCGTTCACCGCGACCGCCGGGGAGTGGCTGAGCCTCGGCCTCACCGAGTTGAGCGAGCCCGGCAACCGGTTCGTGGTCACCATCACCGACCCGAACAACCGGTCGCAGACCTGGGACTATCCGCTCTCCCAGTACATCCCGACGATGATCTACAAGGCGACGCTCACCGGTACGCACCGGCTCGCCGTCACGTTCGGCCCGAACGAGCTGGGCTTCGGAAAGGTCTGGCTGTCGACCGTGCTCAACGGGCCGACGCTCGGGATCAACGGTGCCGACGCCCGGATCCGGATCGACCGGCCCGGCCAGTCGGTGCGGCTGCCGTTCGCCGGCACCACCGGGCAGGTGCTGCAACTCGGCTACTCGGAGAACACCCTCCAGCAGCACGACCGCCCGGCGTACCCGGGTGCGCTGCTGATCGAGCCGGACGAGGTGCAGCGGGAGCTGCTCAGCGGCGGCTATCCGGAGGCGCGCAACCTGCCGACGCTGCGCAAGAACGGCCAGCACTCGCTGCTGATCACCGGCTGGCAGGCGGTCGGCACGGTCCGGACCTGGCTCTCCACCGCGATCGAGGGCGGCCCGCTCGCGGTGAACACCCGCAAGACGGTGACGATCGACCGGCCGGGCCGGGACGCCTGGCTGGACGTCGACGGTGTGCAGGGTCGGCCACTGGCCCTCGGCACGATCAACAACTCGGTGCCGGGCGAGGTGACGCTCCGGCTCTACCGGCCGAACGGCAACCTGGTCAGCCTCGGCACGGGCCGGTCCATCGACGTGACGTCGCTGCCGGACACCGGCCGGTACCGGTTGCAGGTCGACCCGGAGGCGTCCGGCACCGGCGCGGTGCACGTGTACGCGGCCGAGCCGGTCGACCTCGGCCTGATCACCCTGGACACCGCGATACCGGCGCCGATCAACCTGCCCGGCCAGAAGGTGGTCGGGCGGATCAACGCGCAGGTGGGGCAGCGGTTGAGCCTGGGCAGCAGCACCGCGCTCGCCGGCCTCTCCGTCCGGGTCACGACACCGACCGGCGGCTTCTTCTGGAGCGGCACCGTCGACCCGCTCTGGGGCCAGGACCTGCCGGCGTTCACCGTGGCCGGCGAGCACCGGATCGAGGTCAGCGCGCTCAACCGGGAGACCGGGGACCTCACCCTCTATCTCTCCACCGAGTCGGACGCCGGGCTCGCCACGGTCGGCGGCCCGGCGCTGACGGTGACCATCCCCCGGCCGGCGCAGAACGGCCGGCTCACCTTCGTCGGCAACGCCAACGACCGGCTCGACATCCAGGTCACCCGCTGGGCACTGACCGGCAACAACCGGTTCTACTTCGCCCTGTACGGCCCGGACGGCCGGGCGCTGGCGACCCGGTGGTGGATGAGCCGGGACCGGGAGCTCCTGCCGACCCTCACCGCCACCGGCACGCACACCCTGGTGATGGACCCGCCGCAGGGTGCCACCGGCGAGTTCGACATCACCGTCAAACCCCGGACCGCCCCGACCGGCCGGAAGTGGGCGGAACCGGCCGAGCCGGTCCGGCCCGGCTGCGACACCGAGCCGGCCCGGGTGACCGCGCCGACCGCTCCCGCACCCGGCCAGCAGGCCGGCGAGCCGGAACCGGAGCCGGCGCCGAACACGGTCCCCGGCTGCGTGGACGCCGGCTGGGCGCCGGACGAGCGGAACCTCGGCGGTGCGGACTGGACCACCCGTCGTGAGCCGGTGCCGACCCGGGAACGTGCGCTCCAGTTCCCGGTCGGGCTGACCGGGGTGGTCGGCCGGGTGCTGGACACCGCCGACCAGCCGCTGGCCAAGGTGACGGTCAGCGGCGGCGGGAAGTCGACCACCACGGACGCGGACGGGCTGTTCGCGCTGGCCGGCGTACCCGGTGGGCACCTGTCGCTGCGCGTCGACGGCCGCTCGGCCAGCACGGCGCAGCGCCGGTACGGCGTCTTCGACATCGGGGTCGAGCTGACCCGGGGCGAGGTGCTGGTGCTGCCGTACACGATGTTCCTGCCCAAGCTGGACACGGCGAGCACGGTGTCGGTGGCCAGCCCGACCACCCGGGAGGTGGTGCTCACCACCCGGGCGATCCCGGGGCTGGAGGTGCACGTCCCGGCCGGCACGGTGATCCGGGACGCCGACGGGAACGTCGCCACCGAGCTGAACCTGACCCCGATCCCGATCGACCGGCCGCCGTTCCCGCTGCCGCCGACCAAGGTCCCGGTCTACTTCACGGTGCAGCCGGGCGGCGGGGTGCTCTTCCCGGAGGGTGCCCGGATCATCTATCCGAACTACACGAAGGAAGCGCCGGGCACCCGGACCCAGTTCTGGAACTACGACCCGGACGGCAAGGGCTGGCACGTCTACGGCCTGGGCCGGGTCTCCGCCGACGGCAGGCAGATCGTCCCGGACCCGGAGGTCAGGTTCTACCGGCTGACCGGGGCGATGACCGCGGTACCCGGGATGAACCCGCCGGCGCTGGCACCCCGGGCCAACGGGACGCGGGTCGCCGACCCGGTCGACCCGGCCACCGGCCTGCTGGTGGACGAGCAGGTCGACCTGGTGGTCGACGACGTGATGCCGATCGAGATCAAGCGCACCTACCAGCAGGGCGACCAGGACGTCCGCGCCTTCGGCGTCGGGATGAACTTCGACTACGGGATGTTCCCGTGGTCGCCGGGGCAGATCGGCAACTTCGACTTCCAGCAGTTCGACTTCGTCCAGCCGGACGGCAGCAAGATCCACTATCGGCGGACCTCGCCGGGCAACGACTACGCCGGGGCGGTCTTCGCCGCCGACCCGACCCCGACCAGGTACGCCGGCTCCACTGTGGCCTGGAACGGCGACGGCTGGGACGTCAAGCTGCGGGACGGCACCGTCTACGTGCTCGGCGACGAGGCGCCGGTGCAGGAGATCCGCGACAAGTACGGCAACACCACCACGATCACCCGGGCCACCGCCGCGCCGGGCACCGACGGCAAGGTGCGGCAGAACGGCGCGATCACCCAGATCACCTCGCCGAGTGGCCGCTGGGTCAAGTTCAGCTACGACGCGGCCAGCCCGCCCAAGGTGGTCGGCATCGAGGACAACCTCGGTCGCAAGGTCGGCTACACGTACGACTCCACGAACCGGCTGCGCTTCGTGACCAACGCGGAGCAGGGCGTCACCGCGTACACCTGGGACAGCGGCGGTCGACTGGACACCATCACCGACCCCCGGGAGATCACCTACCTGGACAACGAGTACGACAGCGCCGGCCGGGTCTTCACCCAGCAGGCGGCCGACGGCGGCATCACCCGGTTCGACTACACCGCCGTGAACAACGTGATCACCGAGACGAAGATGACGGACCCGCGTGGGCACGTCCGGCGGTTCACCTTCAACGCCCAGGGCTCGGTGCTCACCGACACCCGGGCGTACGGCACCCCGCTGGCCCAGACCACCGCGCACGAGTACGAGGCCGACGGGGTGCGCAGGAAGGCGACCGTCGACGCGCTGAACCGGCGTACCACCTTCGGCTACAACGCCAGGGGCCAGGTCGACAGGGTCGTCACACTTGCCGACACGGCAGCGGCCCGCACCGAGACGTTCGAGTTCCACGGCCCGTACGCCGAGCTGACCAAGAGCACCGACTCCTACGACAAGTCGACGATCTACGAGATCGATCCGCGCGGCGCGCTGAAGAGCGTCACCGACCCGATGAACCGCAAGACGACGTACACGGTCAACGGCAGCGGGCAGGTCACCAAGATCACCGATCCGGCCACGAAATCGGTGACCATCGACTACGTCGGCTCCGATCCGGTGCGGTTCACCGACCAGCTCGGTCGGGTCAGCCGGGCCGGATTCGACGCCCTGGGCCGGCAGGTCCGGACCGTGGACGGCCGGGGCGCGGCCGTCGAGACCAGCTACGACAACGTCGACCAGCTCCGTTCGGTGACCGACGCACTGGGCCGCACCACCCGCTTCGAATTCGACCCGAACGGCAACCAGACGGAGATCGTCGATCCGCGCCAGGGTTCGACAGTCTTCGACTACGACAACATGGACCGGGTCGAGACGATCACCGATCCGAAGGGCGCGGCCGAGTCCTTCACGTACGACCTCAACGGCAACCTGGACAAGCACACCAGCCGCCGGGACATCCTCACCGACCACGACCACGACGAGTTGGACCGGCTGAAGACCAGGGTGATCGGCGCCGAGGCCACCGTCGGCTACACCTACGACGCCGGCAACCGGCTGCGGCGTACCGAGGACTCGGTGGCCGGGGTCACCGTGACCGACTACGACGACCTCGACCGGGTCTCCGGAGAGACGACCCCGCACGGCACGGTGTCGTACCAGTACAGCCCGACGGTCCGGGACCGGACCATGACGATCGCCGGGCGGACGCCGACCCGGCACCTCTACGACGCCAACGGAGCGCTCGCCGAGATCCAGCAGGGCGGGACCGTGGTGACCGCCGTGAGCCGTGACGTCGTCGGCCGCCCCGAGCGGGTCGGCGCGCCGGGCTCCGGGGTCAGTCAGACCTACGCCTACACCGACGCGGGCCAGGTCAGGCTGATCACCTACCGGGCCGGCACGACGGTCCTGGGCGACCTCGGTTACGAGTACGACTCGGCGGGCCAGCCGGTCCGGACCACCGGGGCGTACTCCCGGACGCAGTTGCCGGCGCCGTTCGGACCGGCCAGCTACGACGCGGCGAACCGGATCGAGACGCTCGCCGGCACCGCGATCCGGCACGACGCCGACGGCAACCTGAGCTTCGACGGCACCACCAGCTACACCTGGAACGCCCGGGGTGAACTCTCCGGGCTGTCCCGGACCGGGCTGTCGGCCAGCTTCGGCTACTCCACCGACGGCCGGAGGCTGGACCGGACCGTCGACGGCGCCACGGTCAACTACCTGTACGACGGGCTGAACCCGGTGCAGGAGAAGGTGGACGGGGCGGTAACCGCGACGACCACGAGCGCCGGGGTGGACGGCTGGCAACTGCGCGAGTCCGGCGGCACGACGAAGCGCTACCTGACCGACGGGCTGGGCAGCACTCTCGGGCTTGTCGACAACGCCGGAGCCGGTGCGACGTACGCGTACGAGCCGTTCGGCGCGACGGCCGTCACCGGCGACGACGGCGGCAACCCGTACCGGTACACCGGCCGGGAGGACGACGGCACCGGGCTCTACTACTACCGGAACCGCTACTACAGCCCGACCCTGCAACGGTTCATCAGCGAGGACCCGATCGGCATCGCCTCCGGCGACGCGAACCCGTACGCCTACGTCTTCAACCACCCGACCGCGCTTACCGACCCGATGGGCACCAAGCCGGCACGGGCCGGTGGCAGGAGCTGCCGCCCCAACAGCTTTACCCCGGAGACGCCGGTGCGGATGGCGGACGGCTCGCAGCGGCGGATCGCCGACGTCGAGGTCGGTGACATGGTGCTGGCGACCGACCCGGAAACCGGCCGGACCGGCAACCGGGAGGTCACCGCGACAATAGTCGGCGAGGGCCGGAAACAACTTGTCGACGTTGCGATCGACAACGACGGCGACGGCGTCCCGGACGGTCGGGTGACCGCCACCGACGAGCACCCGTTCTGGGTGGCCGGCCCACGGCAGTGGCGGGACGCCAAGGAACTCAAGGCCGGTGACCTGCTCCGCACCGCCGCCGGGACGTACGTCCAGGTCGTCTCGGCGGCGCAGCGGAGCGCGGTGCAGCGGGTTCACAACCTCACCGTGGACGACCTGCACACGTACTATGTGCTCGCCGGCAGCGAACCCGTCCTCGTCCACAACATCGACGAGGAAGACATATGTCGGCAGACGCTGGGGGCTGGTCCGTACGCCAGGGAAGGTGTTGCCACCACCAAGCGGAAGGTGACGAGAAGTGACCCCGAGTGGGCGGATAACCAAATCAACGGCATTGCATACGGGTGTCACACCTGCGGGCGGGCGACGCCGGCGACCAGGAACGGCCAGTGGATCTTCGACCACCAGCCCCCGGTCGCGGCCGTCGACCCTGCCAAGCCGTACCGCGGAACGGGATATCCGCAGTGTGGGCGGTCCGGATGTCAGCCGCAACAGGGCGGCATCATGAGGCAACTCACTCAGGGGCACTACAACTTTCCGCCAGTTTGACAGTGGCTGTGGATGGTTGCTCGACATCTCGACCCCATCCGTGGTGTGCCCCGTTGTCGCCGCCCGCCATTCGAAGAGGAGGTGTCGGGTATGTATCAGGACGAGGATGATGAAGAGTTCCTCGGTTCCTTCTGCGCATTCGTGGGCAACGGGCTTCTTGTCTTTCGTGACGTGAACTCGACCGACACCCACGCTGATTACAAGTGGGATACCCTGATCCACGCGGTCGCCGATTCTATCTATATCTGCGTTCAACATCCGGTAGATGGGCCAGTCGAGGTCGACCTCTACGAGGATGACTCTCCGGAACTATCACTCGATGTCACCATTTTCGACGGGATCATCGACTCACTCCAGGGACAGTTCGTCCTGCACGACCCGGTCGAGGACGTGAGATTGAAGATAACAACAGACCACCCCGGCTCGTCGCGGGTGCGGATTTCCGGTGACGAAGAAACTCGTCCGACCAGACTTCGTTTTCAGATATGGAATGTGACCCAGAACGCCTGAGCGACCGGCGAGCGTGAGGAGACGCGCAGTGGACGTAGCCGACGGGGGACGGCGGTTGCTGGCGGCAGCGCTCGCCGGTGTGACGGCGATGGCGTTGTTCGGCGGCGCCGAGGTGGCGTGGGCCGCGTCGCCGGCCGAGGGGCCGGTCCAGGTGCCGGTGAACGCGACGGTGGTGCCGGGCCGCTACATCGTGACGCTGAAGGGACCGGCCGGGGTGTCGATCCAGTCCACCGCCGGCACGGTGGCGAGCCGGTACGGCGGCAAGGTGGAGCGGACGTACCAGAAGGCGCTGCACGGTTTCGTGCTGACCGCGACCGAGGCGCAGGCCCGGCGGCTGGCCGCCGATCCGCAGGTCGCCCGGGTCGACGCCGACGTGCTGGTGCACGGCCAGGACACCCGGTGGTACCCACTGTGGAACCTCGACCGGGTCGACCAGCGCTCGTCGGTGCTCGACGACGCCTACGCCTATCCGGCCAGCGCCGGGGCCGGGGTGACGGCGTACGTGCTGGACACCGGGATCCGGACCAGCCACGGCCAGTTCGGCGGCCGGGCCAGTGCCGGGTTCGACGCGATCGGCGACGGCTGGAACGGTCAGGACTGCAACGAGCAGGGCCACGGCACGCACGTTGCCGGCACCATCGGCGGTGCCACATACGGGCTGGCCAACCGGGTCTCGCTGGTCTCGGTGCGCGTGCTGGCCTGCAACAACCTCGGGCTGATGAGCCAGATCCTCGCCGGGGTCGACTGGGTCACCCAGCACGCGCAGCGCCCCGCCGTGGCGAACATGAGCCTCGGCAGCCGGGAATACCAGCCGCTGGACGATGCGGTCACGGCCTCCATCGCGTCCGGCGTGACCTACGTCGTGGCGGCGGGCAACTGGGACCAGGACTCCTGCGTCTACAGTCCGGCCGGGGCGCCGGCCGCGATCACGGTGGCGGCGAGCAACCCCAACGGCGACCGGGCGACCGGTTGGGGCGGCGACCAGCCCGGCTCCAACTGGGGTAGCTGCGTGGACCTCTTCGCACCGGGGGAGAGCATCCGCTCGGCGCACAACGCCACCGATCTCGCCTCCCGGGTGCTCCGCGGCACCTCGATGGCCGCGCCGCACGTCGCCGGTGCCGCCGCGCTGGTGCTCTCCGAGTATCCCGCGGCGACACCGGCCCAGGTGGCGGCGGTACTGGTGGGCCGGTCGACACCGGGGGCGATCAGCCCGGCCAGTCTGCGCGGTTCGCCGAACCGGTTCCTCTACGCTCCCGAGGTCGTCGACCCGCCGGCCCGCCCGGTCCTGTGAACCGCGGTCCCGTGAACCGTCGTCCCGAGGCGGTCAGCCGGCGGGCCTTCCTCAGCGCCGTCGGCGCGGCCGGACTGACCGGTGCGGCCGGCTGTGGCGATCACGGTACGGACCCGGCGCCGCCGCCCGCCGGTACTCCCGTGGCGGCACCTGCCCGGCAGACCGAGATCGTCCGGCCGGCGCCGGCCACCACGCTGCTGGTCGCGTACGACGTCGAGGCGGTGGACCGGGCGGGGCTGGCCTCGGCGCTGCGGGCCGTCACCGCCCGGCTTGGCGATGCGGCGGCGACCGTCGCGGTGGGCGCCTCTCTCTTCGACCGCCGGTACGGGCTGACGGCACCCCGGCTGCTCACCCCGATGCCGGCGTTCCGGGCCGACCTGCTCGACCCGGACTGGTGCCACGGCGACCTGCTGGTGCAGGTCTCGGCGGACGACCCGGAGCCGCCGGCCATGCTGCTCGGCCGACCGGTTCCCGGGTTGCGCGAACGCTGGCGGATCGAGGGCTTCCACCCGCCGGGCGGGTCCGGGGTGCGCAACCTGTTCGGCTTCCGGGAGGGTGCCGGCAACCCCGACCCGACGGACCAGGAACTGATGGACCGGCTGGTCTGGGTGGGGCCGGGCGACGACGAGCCGACCTGGTGCGTCGGCGGCAGTTACCAGGTGGTCCGGCTGATCCGACTGGCGATGCCGACCTGGGAAGCCGAGCCGGTCGCCGATCAGGAACGGGTCTTCGGCCGGGCGAAGATCGGCGGTGCGCCGCTCGGCCGGCACCACGAGGCGGACGAGCCCGACTACGCGGCGGACCCGGACGGCCGGCTGATCTCACTTGACGCGCACATCCGCCGGGCGAACCCGCGTACCCCGGAGAGTGAGCGGCACCGGATCCTGCGGCGCGGCTACTCGTACCGGCGTACCGGCCGGGGCGCGGGTGGCGAGGACGTCGGGCAGATCTTCGTCTGTTTCCAGCGGGACGTGGAGCGGGGCTTCGCCACCATCCAGCGCCGGCTTGCCGGCGAGGCCCTGGAGCGCTACACCCTGCCGTTCGGCGGCGGCTACTACTTCCTGCTGCCCGGTGGCACCGGCGAAGGGGACTACCTGGGCCGCACGATGATCGAGTCGGCCTGATCTCCGGGTCGGCCTGGTGTCCGGGGTGGTCTGGTGTCCGGGGTGGTCTGGTGTCCGGGGTGGTCTGGTGTCCAGGGTGGCGGCGTGCTGACCGGGGCGAGCTGACCCGGGTCGGGAGCCGGGCGGGATCAGCGGCCGGCGACCGGCTCGGGACGGTCCGCAGGCTGATGTTCCTGCCCGGTGTCGGCCCGGGTGTCCGTGCCGGCTCCGGTGTCGTCGTCCGTGGCCGGCGCCGGTCCGTCTGCCGCCGACCTGGCGGCCGCGTCGTCCGGGGCTTCGGTCCCGGTGCCGTCCCGGGCGCCGTCTTCCGGCCCGTTGCCCTCGGCGTCGTCGCGGTCCGGGTTCCGGGGGTCGGAGGGCGGCGAGGTCGCCTCCCCGGCCGGCCGGAGTGTACGGCCGAAGGCGATGATCGCGGTGAGCGCACCACCGAAGAGCACCAACAGCAGGTGGTTGACCCGGGAGTTGCCGAAATCGCTCTGCACGATCTGGTCGGCCTCGCTGATCGCGCCGGCCAGTCTGATCACCTCGGCACCGGCGGTCCGGACGAGGATCTCGGTGACGAGCAGCAGCAGTCCCGGCCCGGCACCCGCGATCAGGTACGCCGGCCAGCGCAGCGTCGGCACCGCGCCGGTGCCCCGCTCGACGGCCCGCCGCCCGGCCGCCCGTAGGTAGCCGAAGACCAGCAGCCCGGCCGCCAGCGCGCTGGTCACCGAGACGGTCCGGGCGAACCAGCGGGCGGCGGTGACCTGCGACACCTGGGTCTCGCCGAAGCCGTAGAGTTCGAGCAGCGGATCCTTGAAGTAGTTCAGGGCGAAGCCGACCGCGAAGACGGCCAACCCGGCGGCGACCACGGCGGCCACCACCAGGGTGCCGCGCAGGCCGCCGATGATCCCGCCGACCGTGGCGGCAGCAGCCGCCGTACCGGCCAGGACCATGATCGCCGAGCCCTCGCCGTAGCTGAGGGTCACCACCAGCGCGGCGAGGAAACCGGTGGCGAGACCGGCGACAAGCGAGACGAGAAACCGGGGGGTACTGCGCCAGATCCCGAGCCGGGTCATCAGGTTGCCCAGGACCAGGCTGACGGCCGCACCGGCCACCAGGCTCGCCGAGATCAGCCCCGGCAGCGAGTACGCGGCCAGGGTGATCGCCATGCTGCTCAACCCGGCCGAGGAGATCTCGGCCTTGGCCGACCAGAGCATCGCGGCCAGCCAGCCGAGGGCGAGCAGGGCGAGGACGAGCGCGCCGGGCGCCGGCACCGGGGACGGGGTGGCCGTCACCGGCGCCTCCGGCTCGACCGGTTGGTCGGGAGCCGAGGTCGCGGTGGGGCCGGACTCGTCTGTCATCATCTCCCCCTCAGCAGGTGGCCGGCGGCGGCGACGGGGCTGTGCCGGTGTGGCCGGGCCGCCGGTCCCTCAGCGTACGCGGGCCGGTCGGGGTGGTGCCCCGGTGCCGGACCGGCCGGGGCGGTGCCGCGCTCACCTGGACGGAGTACCGCGGATGTCGCGCGCGACCAGCGCCAGCGGCCTGGCGCCGTGCACGACCAGCGCCGGCGGGCCGGTGTCGCGGACACCGCGCACGACCAGCGCCGGCGGGTGGGTGTTGCCCGGCGTCGGCGGGTCGGCGCTGTCCACCATGCGGGGAGCCGGCGGTGCCGACCATGCAAGGATTGGCGCAGGTCCCGCCCTCGCACTCCCGGTACAGCCCGGGCTCGGGGTCGAGGTGCCCGGCCGACCGGTCGGCACCGGCGGGTCCGGTTTCGCCGTCGCTGTCGAGATCGCCCAGGAGAATCCCATGGACGCCGTTCTCTCCGTACCCGAGCCGCGCAACGAGCCGGTCCGCGACTACGCGCCCGGCAGTGCCGAGCGAACCAGCCTGCAACGCCGGCTCGGCGAGCTGGCCGCCGAGCGGCTCGAACTGCCGATGACCATCGGCGGTACGCAACGGATGGGCGCGGGTGCCGCGATCGACGTCGTAGCGCCGCACCGGCACCAGCATGTGCTGGGGGTCACCCACAACGCAACCAACGCGGATGCGCAGGCAGCGGTGACGGCCGCCAAGCAAGCCGCCCCGATGTGGCGTGATTTGTCCTTTGCAGAGCGGGCTGCCGTCTTCCTCCGGGCCGCCGACCTGCTCGCCGGACCGTGGCGGGACACCCTGAACGCGGCGACCATGCTCGGCCAGTCCAAGACAGCGATCCAGGCCGAGATCGACTCCGCCTGTGAGCTGATCGACTTCCTGCGCTTCAACGTCGCCTTCGCCCGCAAGCTCCTGGCCGAGCAGCCGCTGTCGTCGAGTGGGGTGTGGAACCGGTTCGACCATCGGCCGTTGGAGGGCTTCGTCTACGCGGTCACGCCGTTCAACTTCACCGCGATCGCCGGCAACCTGCCGGCCGCACCCGCGCTGGTCGGCAACACCGTGGTCTGGAAGCCGGCGCCGACCCAGCAGTTCGCGGCGCACTTCACGATGCGGCTCTTCGAGGCTGCCGGCCTGCCGCCCGGCGTGATCAACATGGTCACCGGGGACGGCATCGCGGTCTCCGAGGTTGCCCTCGCCGACCCTGACCTGGCCGGCATCCACTTCACCGGCTCGACGAAGGTGTTCCAGAAGCTGTGGCAGGGCGTCGGCGAGAACATCGCGAACTACCGGGGTTACCCCCGGCTGGTCGGCGAGACCGGCGGCAAGGACTTCGTCGTCGCGCACCCGAGCGCCGACGCCGACGCGCTGCACACCGCGCTGGTCCGCGGGGCGTACGAGTACCAGGGGCAGAAGTGCTCGGCCGCGTCCCGGGCGTACGTGCCCCGCTCGCTCTGGGAGGGCGGGCTGCGGGACCGGCTGGCCGCCACCGCCGACGGTCTGGCGTACGGCGACGTCGCCGACTTCGGCAACTTCGGCGGTGCGGTGATCGACGCCAAGGCGTTCGCCCGGCACACCGGCGCACTCGAGATGATCTCCGGTGACTCCGCCTGCCGGATCCTGGCGGGCGGCACCGCCGACGACTCGGTGGGCTGGTTCGTCCGGCCGACCCTCTTCGAGTGCACCGACCCGGGGCACAAGTCCTTCACCACCGAGTACTTCGGGCCGATCCTCGGGGTGCACGTCTACGAGGACGCGCAGTTCGAGGAGACCGTTCGGCAGGCCGAGTCGGTCGCGCCGTACGCCCTGACCGGCTCGATCTTCGCCACCGACCGCCGGGTGATCGACTGGGCCGCGCACACCCTGCGGTACGCGGCCGGCAACTTCTATGTCAACGACAAGCCGACCGGTGCGGTGGTGGGGCAGCAGCCGTTCGGCGGCGCCCGGGCCAGCGGTACCAACGACAAGGCCGGCTCGTGGCACAACCTGGCCCGGTGGATGTCGCCGCGCACGGTGAAGGAGACCTTCGCCCCGCCGACCGACCACCGCTACCCGCACATGGGCTGACCGCCTCCGCCTCCGCCTCCGCCTCCGCCTCCCGCCTGCGCGCCGCCTCCGCGCCAGCGGGGCCGGTCGCGTGTCCCGCCTCCGCGTCAGCGGGCCGGTCGCGTGTCCCGGGTTCGTGCCGAGCGGTTCCGGCCGGCGTCCCGGGTTCGTGCCAGCCCGGTCCCGGCCGGCGCCCGGCCCGGTCCGTTCGCCCTAGCGTCACTTCCAGACAGCGGAAGGTGACCATCCGTCAACCAGCGTCGGTGGGACGGGCGGCGACCCGGGGTCAGGGGAGGGCACGTGATGGATCGGGTGCTTGCCGGCCGGTACCGGCTCGTCCGGGAGGTCGCCTCCGGCGCGACCGGAATCGTCTGGCGGGCCGTCGACCTGCGCGACGGCGTACCGGTGGCGGTCAAGATGCTGCGCCCGCACGCGGCCACCAGACCGGACCTGGTGGCCGCGTTCGTCACCGAGACGCAACTGGTCGCCGGCCTCCACCACCCCTGCCTGGTACCCGCCCGCGACGTACTCGGGCAGGGGCGGGAGCGGGCCCTGGTGATGGAACTGGTCGAGGGGGAGGACCTGCGGCGGCGGCTGCGCCGCACCGGGCCGGTCCCGCCGGCGATCGCGGCCGAGGTGACCGCGCAGCTCGCCGGTGCGCTGGCCTACCTGCACGGCCGGGACATCGTGCACGGTGACGTGAAGCCGGGCAATCTCGTCGTGCCGGCGGACGGCGGCCTGGTCCGGCTCGTCGACTTCGGCGCCGCCCGTCGGGTGGGCGCCGGGCCGTCCTGGCCGGAGACCCAGGCAACTCCCGAGTACGTCGCCCCGGAGGTGGCGGCCGGCGGGGCACCCACCCCGGCCAGTGACGTGTACGCGCTCGGCATCCTGCTCTTCGAGCTGGTCAGCGGGCTGAGCCCGTACCGGGGCGGGTCGCCGGCCGAGGTACTCAACCGGCACCGGACCTGCCGGCCGGTGCCGCCGCCCGGACTGCCGCCGGTGGTCTGGCAGTTCGTGGAGGACTGCCTGACGGCCGACCCGGCAGACCGCCCCGACGCGATCCGGGCCGCCGCCCGGCTGCGCGGGATGGAGTCGGCCGTGGACGGGCTGACCGCGCTGCCCCGGCCCACCGCCGACCTGGTCACCTGGTGGCCCCGGTCGACCGGCACCGCCACCGGGCGCGCGCCGGTCCCTCGCCCCTCGGCCCCGTCGGGTCAGTCCTCGACCTCGGCCGCTCGCGCCTCGGGCCGGGTGGGTCGCCGCTCGGCCTGGGTGGGCCGTCCCTCAACCCCGGTCGGTCGTTCCTCAACCCCGGTCGGTCGGTCCTCGGCTCCGGTGGATGGTCCCGGGCGCTGGTCCGGCTCGACCGACAGCGGCGCACCGCCCGACCCACCCGCGCCGCCGCCCCGAGGTCACCACCAGCACCGGCGGGGCGAGGCGACGGTGCTGGCCGGCGCCCGCGCGATCGTCGCCGCCGCGTTCCTGGGTACGGTGGCGGCGGATGCCGGGGCGCTGGGCGGGGGCGGAGCAGGTTTCCGGCAAAAGCCCACATAAACGGTGAAACTTGACTAGCCTCCCCAAGTGACGTCGCCCGTGCCGGGCGCTGTCGGCTGCCGACGGTGGCCGTGCGGGCGCCGACGGTCATTGGTCTCCCCGCCGACGGTCGGCTCCGCCGTGCCCGCCGAGCCCCCTTCCATCGATCGTCCTCATCCGACTGTCGTCCCAGAACAGTGCACAATGGAGACAACAACCGGCGGATAGTGGCAAATCCTGGACGCGGCGCCAGCAAAGTGGCAGCGTGGAGGCCATGGCGGATGTTGCTATCAATCCCACCGCGGCAGCCCTGCTCGGGCTGCTCCACGAAGGACCGAAGACCGGCGGCCAGTTGATGGCCGCCGCCGAGCGGCGCCTGGCGCCGTACTGGTCGATGACCCGGAGCCAGGTCTACCGGGAGTTGCCGGCACTGGCCGAGCAGGGACTGGTCCGGCTCGGCAAGCCCGGCCCCCGGTCCAGCCAGCCGTACGCGATCACGGCGGCCGGGAAGCGGACGTTCTCCCGCTGGCTCACCGAGATGCCGGGGCGGGACACGGTACGCAATCCGACCGCCCTCCGGGTGGCGTTCGGTCCGCAGCACTCGGCCACCCAGTTGCGCAACCTGGTGAGCAGCGCGAACGAATACCACACCGAGGCGCTCGCGGCCGCTCGGGAGCAGGCCCGGGACGCCAAGAAGGCCGGTGACTCGTACGGAGCCGCCGCCCTGGAGTTCGCGGTCGCGTACCACAAGGCGGCGCTGTCCTGGCTGAAGACGGCGCCGGTCTGAGCCGGCTGGCCCGACCGACCCACCAGCGACAGCTCGTCCCACCCGCGCTTGGGCCCGGTCCGGCCCGCGTCTCGGCCCGGCTCGGCCAGCGCTTCGGCCCGGTCCGGCCCGCGTCTCGGCCCGGCTCGGCCCGGTGTCGATTCCGTGCCGCGCCGGCACGTCGGCGGACCGGTTCGGCGACGACGGTGGACGCGCCGGGGCGCTTGGCGGCCGGCGACGACCCGGTCCCGCGGACGACCAGTACTCTTGACTGTCGTGACCGCTGCCGAGTACGCCGACCAGCTCAAGGATCTTGACGCCACGCTCCGCAACATCGAGGCCGTCCTCGATGTCGATCGGCTGCGCCGGTCGAAGGCAGAGCTGGAGGAAGCGGCCTCCGCGCCGGACCTGTGGGACGACCAGGCCCGAGCCCAGGATGTGACCTCCAAGCTCTCGTACGTCAACGGAGAGATCGGCAAGCTGGAGAGCCTGCGCGGTCGGCTCGACGACGCCCGGGTGCTGCTGGAACTCGCCGAGGCGGAGAGCGACGCGGGCGTGCTCGGCGAGGTCGAGACGGAGATCGGCGGGCTGCGCAAGGCCATCCAGGAGATGGAGGTTCGTACCCTGCTGTCCGGGGAGTACGACTCCCGGGAGGCGCTGGTGGCGATCCGCGCGGGTGCCGGCGGGGTGGACGCGGCAGACTTCGCCGAGATGCTGCTGCGGATGTACCTGCGCTGGGCCGAGCGGCACGGCTACCCGACCGAGGTCTACGAGACGTCGTACGCCGAGGAGGCGGGCCTGAAGTCGGCCACCTTCGCGGTCAAGGTCCCGTACGCCTACGGCACACTGAGCGTGGAGGCCGGCACGCACCGACTGGTCCGGATCAGTCCGTTCGACAACCAGGGTCGCCGGCAGACCAGTTTCGCCGGGGTCGAGGTGCTGCCGGTGACCGAGCAGACGGACCATATCGACATTCCGGAAAACGAGCTGCGGGTCGACGTCTACCGTTCGTCAGGTCCTGGTGGGCAGAGCGTGAACACCACCGACTCGGCGGTGCGGATCACACACGTCCCGACCGGGATCGTGGTCACCTGCCAGAACGAGAAGTCCCAGCTCCAGAACAAGGCGTCCGCGCTGCGCGTGCTCCAGGCCCGGCTGCTGGAGCGCAAGCGGCAGGAGGAGCAGGCCAAACTGGAGGGCCTGAAGACCGACGCCGCCGGGTCGTGGGGCGACCAGATGCGCTCGTACGTCCTGCACCCGTATCAGATGGTGAAGGATCTGCGTACCGAGCAGGAGACCGGGAACCCGTCCTCGGTGTTCGACGGTGAATTGGACGGGTTTATCGAGGCCGGCATCCGGTGGCGGAAGCAGCGACAGCTTGCCGGTGACGCCGCGTGAACACGGCTCGCGTCCGCGTCGCTGCGGTGCGTCGACAGCGGTGATGGTTTCCATGTGCGGGGCGTGAGGGACGCCGGACGCAGCGCAGCTTCACGACAAATGTCGCCCGGACAGGCCGGGCTCCGGGCTTGGCCTTTTCGTTACGACGCGTAGACTCACCACCCGTGATTCAGCTTGAGCAAGTGACGAAGACGTACCCGAAGGCGTCCCGGCCATCGCTCGACAGCGTGTCGGTCTCGATCGAGAAGGGTGAGTTCGTCTTCTTCATCGGTCCCTCCGGTTCCGGCAAGTCGACGATCATCAAGCTGCTGCTGCACGAGGTGACCCCGAACAAGGGTCGCGTGATGGTCAACAACAAGGACGTCACCTCGATGCGCTCCTGGAAGATCCCACACTTCCGGCGCTCGATCGGCTGCGTCTTCCAGGACTTCCGACTGCTGCCCAACCGCACCGCGTACGAGAACGTCGCGTTCGCCCTCGAGGTCATCGGCAAGACCAAGGCGGTCGCCCGCCGGGTCGTCCCCGAGGTGCTGGAGCTGGTTGGGCTCGGCGGCAAGGAGCACCGCTACCCGCACGAACTCTCCGGCGGTGAGCAGCAGCGCGTCGCGGTGGCCCGGGCGTTCGTCAACCGGCCGCTGATCCTGCTGGCCGACGAGCCCACCGGAAACCTCGACCCGGACACGTCGATCGAGATCATGCGTCTGCTGGACCGGATCAACCGCACCGGCACCACGGTCGTGATGGTCACCCACGACTCCAACATCGTCAACCAGATGCGCCGTCGCGTCGTCGAGATCGAGAGCGGTCGCATCGTGCGTGACCAGGCCCGGGGCGTCTACGGCTGACCACGCCCCGCAGTGCCGGCGCCGACCAGCCCCCGGTCCGGCCCGGCACCGGCCCTGACTCGACGACGAACGACTCCTGCGGAGATCCGGAAGGAACCCCCCGATGCGCTTGAAATACGTCCTGTCCGAGGTGTTGGTCGGGCTGTGGCGCAACGTGACCATGACCATCGCGATGATCATCACGATGGCGGTCTCACTGACCATGCTCGGTGCCAGCGGCCTGATGTACCTCCAGGTCGACGCGATGAAAGACGCGTACTACAAGGACATCGAGGTCTCGATCTTCCTCGTCGCGGGCGTGACCGAGGAGCAGCGCACCCAGTTGCAGACCGACCTGGAGGGCGACCCGCTCGTCCGGGAGGTCAAGTACGAGTCCAAGCAGGAGGCGTACGAGCGCTTCCAGAAGCTCTTCGCGGACTCGCCGGACCTGGTCAAGGCGGTGCAGGCGGACAAGCTCCCCGAGTCGTTCCGGGTCAACCTGGTCGACCCGGAGCAGTATCAGAAGATCTTCGACACCTACAAGGGCCGCGAGGGGATCGACGACATCATCGACCAGCGCCGGCTGCTCGAACAGATCTTCAACATCCTCGGCGCGATCCAGAACATGGCACTCGTCTCCGCCTCGGTGATGGCCATCGCCGCGCTGCTGCTGGTCGCGAACACCATCCAGGTGGCCGCGTACAGCAAGCGCCGTGAGGTCGCGGTGATGAAGCTGGTCGGCGCCTCCAACTGGTTCATCCAGGCACCGTTCGTGCTGGAGGCGGTGGTCGCCGGCATGCTCGGCGCGATCATCGGGTTCGGCGCCCTGGTGCTGGGCAAGATCTTCCTGCTGGACGGCTCGCTGCGGGACCTGACCGACCTGCTCACCCCGATCGAGTGGAGCACGGTGCTGCTGATGTTCCCGTTCATGGCCGGGGTCGGCGGCCTGGTCAGCGCGGTCACCGCCTGGGTGACGCTCCGGTTCTACCTGCGGGTCTAGTTCCCTCACCCGAGGGTGTAGTTCTCCGCAGCCGCCGTCGCGGCCGTCGAACGATCGACCACAGGGCCCCTGGTACGCGTGGAAAAGCGCGAGCCAGGGGCCCTGTGCCGCGAGGTAGCATTGCGCGGTTGTGCACGGGCACGACGGCCCGGGCACGGACGGGTGCGACGAGGAAAGGGGTGTGGCGCCGATGCCACGGGAGCAGGGGCGGAAGGTCGTCGCCTCCAACCGCAAGGCGCGGCACGACTACGCCATCCTCGACACCTACGAGGCGGGCATGGCGCTGACCGGCACCGAGGTCAAGTCGCTGCGCGCCGGCCGGGCGTCCCTGGTCGACGCCTTCGCCCAGGAACGGGACGGCGAGATCTACCTGCACGGCATGCACATCCCGGAGTACGCCCAGGGGACGTGGACGAACCACGAACCCCGGCGCACCCGCAAGCTGCTGCTGAACCGCCAGGAGATCAGCCGGCTGATCGGCAAGCTGAAGGAGAGCGGACTGACCCTGGTGCCGCTCTCGGTGTACTTCTCCGACGGCTGGGCCAAGGTCGAGATCGGCCTGGCCAAGGGCAAGAAGTCGTACGACAAGCGGCAGGACCTGGCCAAGCGGGACGCGGACCGGGAGATCTCCCGGGTCGCCGGCCGGCGCGGCAAGGGGATGTCCTACCGTCGCTGACGTCCTGAGGTTACCTGGTCCGGATGTTGTCCTGACGTCCTGATTCGTCGGACTGATCTCCTGGGATGCCGACTCGCCCCGGGGCTGCTGTGACGCACGTTACCGGCGTGGCGTCCGGTTCGACCGGTGTGGCGGGCCGGTATCTGGAATGAAGTCGGCGGGGTGAGGCGTTAGGCTTGGGGTGGACCGCCGACCGGCGGTGCCGAGAAACTCCACCGGCGTGCGCACGCGCACCGGTCGGACACAGGGGGTGACTGGTTTCGACTTCGTACGTTGCGGCAGGGGAAGCGAGCCGAGGAAGCCGACGTCGTCTCGAGAATCGTTCGTCGGAAACCAATAAGCGCCAAGCAGAATCGCGCTGACTTCGCTCTCGCCGCCTGAGGCGGGTAGCAAGTCTGTCGGCCTGGGAGTGCCTTCGACCCAGTTAGCCGGCATCAGCTAGGAGGCTGGCCAACCGGACCCGGTCGCGGGGTCCGTGCGGCGAGATTAATCAGCGACTGGGCCCGTCACACCGACTCGCTCGCGTGATCGGAGGGGCCGAGTAGAGGCACAGCGAGCTGCGCTCGGAGAAGCCCTGGTAAGGCGACGAAGGACCCGGGTTCGATTCCCGGCACCTCCACGACAACGACAACGGCTGCGCCCCGGTCCGGACGGACCGGGGCGCAACTGTCCGCAGCGCCGGTCGCGCCCCGGGGCCCGGGCCGGCTGCGACGATCGGTGCCGCTGGGGCCGATGCGCCCAGTGGGGCCGGATGGGCAGATGAGACAGGCCGGAGGGGTCGACACCGGTACGCGGCCGGCCGCACCATCAGGATTACGTCCGGTAGGTGCCGCTCAGCGGGAGGTGGTCATGCCGACCGACCCGAACCAGCAGCAGCTACCGAGCTGCGTACCGGCGCCTGCGGGCGAGATCCACGTCCTGGCGCAGGCGCTCGCCGCGTCGGCCCGGGATCCCGGCTGGCGGCCCCGGATCCGGTCCAGCCTCGGCGGGCTGCGCGGCGCCTTCGTCGAGCACATGGTCAGCACCGAGGGGCCGGACGGGCTCTACGCCGAACTGCTGGACCACGCGCCACGACTCGCCCGGGGCGTACACGTGCTGCTCCGGGAACACGCGGCCGTGGTGGACACGATGGCCGCCCTGCAACGCCGGGTGGACCTGCCCGAGGTCAGCGTGACCGAACTCCGGAACCGGGCCACCGACCTGCTCCGGGAGCTGCACCGGCACCGGCAGCGCGGCGCCGACCTGGTCTACGAGGCATACCAGACGGACATCGGCGGGGAAACCTGAGCGACGGGGCGACCGGGACGCCGGACGGTGCCGGGACGCCGGACGGTGCCGGGACGCCGGACGGTGCCGGGACGCCGGACGGTGCCGGGACGCCGGACGGTGCCGGGACGCCGGACGGTGCCGGGACGCCGGGTCGCCGGGCGCTGCGGGTGCTCAGGGCAGTTCGAATGGCAGCTTGATGCCGTCGAGGCTGTGCGGGCACGGGCAGTCGCGGTCGGTGGAGAGCCGGCCGAGCGCGTCGAGCAACACCTCGCGCAGCCGCGCGGTGTTCTCGCCGAACACCCGGAACACCTCCTCCTGGGTCACCGCGTGCCCGCCCTCCACTCCGGCGTCGAGATCGGTGACCAGTGCCACAGCGGTGTAGCAGAGCGCCAGCTCGCGGGCGAGTACCGCCTCGGGGTGTCCGGTCATGTTGATGACCGCGCCGCCGATCGCGGAATACCAGCGGGACTCCGCCCGGGTGGAGAACCTCGGTCCCTCCACCACCACCATCGTGCCGCCGTCGTGCGCCTCGATCCCGTGCGCGGCGGTCGCGGCCAGCACCGTCTCCCGCCCCCTCGGGCAGTACGGGTCGGCGAACGAGACGTGCACCGCACCCTTGTCGTAGTAGGTCTGCGCCCGGCCACTCGTCCGGTCGACGAGCTGATCCGGGACCACGAACGTCCCCGGACCGAGTTCCGGTCGCAGCCCGCCGACCGCGCACGGAGCCAGGATCTGGCGTACCCCGAGCGACCGCAACGCCCACAGGTTCGCCCGGTACGGGATCAGATGCGGCGGGAACCGGTGGTCCCGTCCGTGCCGGGGCAGGAAGGCGACGGTCCGACCGGCGACCCGGGCCACGGTGACCGGATCGGACGGCGGCCCGTACGGCGTCTCGAGGCGGTGTTCGGTGGCATCTTCCAGCAGCGCGTAGAGCCCGGATCCGCCGATCACCGCGAGTTCCGCCTGAGGACCCATGCCCCCGCCTCTCCTGCTCAGCTCTCGTCCGGCTCGCCAACTGTCGTCAAAGCGCTCTGTGGACTAGCCCTACAGACCTTAACCAGCACCAGTGCCGCAAGCTATGGTGCGTGGCATGGCGTTTACTGCGCGCAGGATCACCATCGATCCTGTGGATCCGGCGAGGCCGGTGAAGGGCCGGGTCGGGGTGACCGACGACAAGACACGGCGGCGGCCCGGGGAGCGGTTCCTGGTCCTCTGCCCGGCCGAGTAACGGTGGCAGGCGTGTTCGGCGAGGGGCAGGCGATCGGGGGACGGTCGATGGAGTCGATGACCGGGCAGTTGCTGGTCGCGACCCCTGCGCTGAAGGACCCCAACTTCGACCGGACCGTGGTGCTGCTGGTCGCCCACGAGGCCGGCGGCGCCCTCGGCGTGGTGCTCAACCGGGCCACCGAGGTGCCGGTCTCCGAGGTGCTCGGCGCCTGGGGCGGGCTGGCCCGGGACCCGGCGGTGCTCTTCGAGGGCGGTCCGGTGCAGCCGGAGTCGGCGATCTGCCTGGCCCGGATGCGTACCCCGAACCAGCGGGTGAAGGGCATCCACCAGGTCACCGGGGCGGTCGGCACCGTGGACCTCTCGGTCGACCCGGACCGGCTGCGGGAGGCGGTCACCGGGATCCGGGTCTTCGCCGGCTACTCGGGCTGGTCACCGGGGCAGGTGGAGGAGGAGGTGGCCCGAGGCTCCTGGTTCGTCCTGGACGCGCTTCCCGGCGACGCGTTCATGGAGCGCCCTGACGACCTGTGGCCGATGGTGCTGCGCCGACAGGGCGGGATCATGGCCGCGGTGGCCCACTTCCCGCCGGACGTACTGCTGAACTGACCCCCGGCGGCACGGTGCCCCCTTGGATGACCGGGGGCGAGCGGGTGTGTACTATTGCGCGGGTGCCCGGGAGACCGGGCAGGCAGTGGAACAAGGGGCCGTGGCGCAGCTGGTAGCGCACCACACTGGCAGTGTGGGGGTCAGGGGTTCGAGTCCCCTCGGCTCCACCAGGATTGACCTGGTGATATAGAAGTACGGCGATGATCTTGTGGTCACCGCCGTGGTCACAGAGATCCGTTACCGTGGTCCTCGCAGTCGTCGCGTGTGACCACGGGAGGCACAGATGAAGGTCCTCTGTGACCAAGGGGCGAGGGAGTCTCGTAGCCCCTCAATCCACGTTTGTGCATGCCCGGGGTCGAGCTATCGGGCGGGCTTGCGTCTTGGTCGCCTTGCGGCTGGACGCACTCCGGTAACGCCAGGAGCCCACTGCGGTTGGGCTCACTCCATGGCGGTGCCGCAACTTCCGTAACCCTGCACGGGTGTGGCTGAGCGCTTATCCGTAGCGCCGCCGATAACCCGCGCCGATCAGCATCGGCGGGGGAGATCACCGTGCCGAGGTGCGACGAGATGGCTGCAACACCAAGGCGGCCCCGAGCACGTGACTCCACCACAAGCCCGGGGCCTAGATCGGACGTAGGAGGTCCAATCCATGCACAACTCTACGACCCCATGTGCGGCCAGCCCGCGCGCTGCCGAGGGATCGGCAGTTCCGGCAGGCGCGCTGCCTCCGGTGGCGCAGTTCCGGTACTCCAGCTCCGCCTTCACCTCGGCAGGCGTAACCACCGTTCCATTCGAGGTCTTCTCGCCTGGTGCTGTTGCTGCCCTCGTGAACGTGGCGTGAGCTGAGGGGGATAAGAACATGGCAGTTCACTTCGATCCCAAGCGGCGCAACTGGTACTTCGTCATCGACCTTCCCAGGGGCGAGGACGGCAAGCGTAAGCAGATGAAGCGCCGTGGGTTCAAGGACGAGAAGCAGGCCATCCGCGAAGAAGGGCTGGCTGTCAAGCAGTTCGGCAAGACCGAACTGGCGGCGGACGGAACCGTCGCTGCCGAGCTGGTGCACTGGCTGGAGGAGCGTGAGCTGGACGTGGCTGCCACGACTCTCGGCAACTATCGCAACGCGATCATGAAGTACATCATCCCTCGGCTGGGCGCTCTACAGCTCTACGACCTCGACAAAAGGGCCATTAATGACCTTTACCGTCACTTGCTCAAGAAGGGGGGCAGGAAGGGTACCGGATTGTCGGCGGAGACGGTCCGGCACGTCCACCGCACCCTCAAGAAGGCGCTCCAAGATCTCGGCATCGTGATCGAAGGGGTGCGCCAACCCCAGCCCTCTGAGCGCGAAGACCGGGGCCGCAAGGGCATCTGGACGGCCAAACAGTGCACCAAGTTCCTTACCGCTGCGGCGAACGACCGCCTGTACGCCGCGTGGGTGCTCGTCGTGGTGTGCGCCATGCGCCGCGGCGAACTGGCCGGACTGAAGTGGCCGAAGCTCGACCTGGAGAGTGGAGTGATCTACGTCCACTGGCAGCGCGCGGTGGCTAGCGGCGAGGTGGAGGGCGGCGTGATCGAGAAGGAGCCCAAGGGCAAGAGCAAGCGTTCGATCGCTATCGGCGCCGCGATAACGAAGGTGCTCTCGGAACACCTTCGCCGCCAGGAGAAGGAGATGGCCGAGGTGGGCGTGCTCTACAAGCAGAGGGGCTACGTCTTCTGCAAGGAGGACGGCTCGCCCTACCACCCGAAGTACTTCACCGACCGGTTCCGGGCCCTCTGCATCCAGGCTGGGGTACCGGTGATCGCGCTTCATGACGGTCGGCACTCGTCGGCGACGGTTGGAGCCGATAACGGGATCCCTCAGCACGCGATGCAGCGTCGCCTGGGACACGCGCAGTCGCGGACCACGCAGGAGTGGTACACCCACGTATTGCCGGAGGCGGAACGCGCGGCGGCGAAGATCATGGAACAGACCATCCTGGGTGAAGCGGCATGATCGGTGATCAGGTCTAGAGATCAGCTCTGGCTTGGGACCTGCTGCTCCTGAGCGGTGCTCCCAGCCGGGCGCAGGGCGGGTTCCCGAGACTTCGGGAACCCGCCCTGCTTGCTAACTCGCCGCCCCACTTGTCTTCTGCCATCATCCTCTCGGGAGGCGTCACTGGAGCGGTGACTTGATCTAGCAGACCTGCTGCGTCAGGCTGTCGGCGCGCAGCACTCGATCGACGATGACGGCAGGGGAATCGCCGCAAGGTGGGCGACGCGTAGAGGTGATCATGTTGGTAGCCCGGGGGCGAGCGCGCCAGGCGAAGGCTTGCGCCTTCTGCGGTCAATCGGGAGGGATGACCAAGGAACACGTCTGGCCGCGATGGCTTCACCCGTACCTCGACAACCCGAATCCAAACAGGTACGTACACCAGGCAGGTTTCCGGCGGAGTGATGCCGAGACCTTTACCGAGATGCCGACGGTGGTGACCGAGCGGCAGGGCTCGGTCCTGACGTTGGTCGCGCGCGAGGTTTGCCAGATCTGTAACAACGGTTGGATGAGTCAGCTTGAGCAGCGGGTGGGGCCCACGATCTCAGAGCTGATCGAATCAGCCGGCAGCAGAACGCCGCTGGCGATCCCGCCTGATCGAGCAGCCGACCTTGCCGCATGGGCGATCAAGACGGCCTGGATGCGGGAGCTTTCTACGCCGTCACCTCCGGTGACAACTCTCGCAATGCGTCGACGACTCCAGCAGACCGAACTGCCGCCCGAATACAGCGCCGTTTGGTTGGGGCGACATGTCGGCGAACGCGACTTCTCGCTTCCGCAAGCCACCTTGGGAATTACTCGGACAGACCGTTCCTGGGATCACGCAGAGGTACGGCACGCTCTGTGGACGTGTCTTGTCTTCCGGGGCGTGGCGCTGCTGGCGTACACCGTTGATGGTTGGGGAGTGCCGGCGCCTGAGCGCAACTCAGACCAGTGGGTACCCCTTTGGCCCGCTCTGAAGGCCATCCGCTTCCCACCCGCGCGCAGCGTCAGCGACTCGGATGTGGAGCTTGCGGTGGCGAGGCATGCGCCACAGCTAATGCTGCCGGCGGTGCCGCGGTTCATCCGTGACCCGTTGGGTGTGCAGCACGTCCGCCGGAACTGAGCGGCGTTCAAACTGCGCGGCCCTTGGAAGGGGTACGTCTCGACGACGTCTGGACGGACGCGGCGGCGGGTCGAACCCCTGCGAGCGTGGCAGGCACCTTTGCCGCGAGTTCGCGGAGGTCTTCTGCGGCTTGTCTAGCTGCCTGAGCCTGGTGGAGCCTGCCCTGAGCCTCGCGGAGGCGGGCGAGGTTGTCCGCGACCATCGACATGCGCAGGACCAGTTGCAGAGCTGCTGCTGTGTCGTCGTCGCTGGTGAGCCGGCCGACCGCCGAGATGAGTCGAGACATGGATCGGAGTTGGCCCGCCGCCGGGTGCAGGCGCCCGGCGTGGCGTCGCTGTGGCTCCCGCATCGCCCGGTCGAAGGTTTCCGAGGCGTCGGTGAGGGGGCCGCCTTTGCGGCCCTCGAATGCCCGTGCCGTGGAGGCTAGGACATCGGCTGCCGCATCGGCGAGGGATGCGATGTCTTCCTCATCGTCAGGCCGCCTGCCGCCGAGATGACGGGCGCCTGTGTCCACGGCTGTCGTTGCCCGGCGGAAGGCGTCCGTTCGGTGCTGAACTCCTGGGCGACTTGGGCTGTGCCCGCCGTTGCGCGGCACTGTGCCGGGACCGGAGTCCCAGCGTCGTCGGAGTTGCGGGAGGGTGAGGTCCGGGGCGAGTCGGCCGCCGCCGTACCAGACGGTGTCGCCGGAGCTGGTGTGGTGGTCGGGGAGCCCGACTGCGTAGCCGGTGACCTCGTCCGGGTTGATCGTGCTGTGTCGGAGTCGTACGAGAACACCTGCCGTCTGGAGCCGGTCGACGAAGTCGTTCTCGTCGCTCGCTGCGGCTGCGGCTGCACGTACCTCACGGCGGAGCCGGTCGCGGGGAATTTCTGGTCTGCCCTGCCGGTGGGACTTGTTCTGCTCCGCAGGGGTCGGCCGGCGGTGGCTGGTGTGGTCAACCGGGCCGACCTGGTATAGGCCGTAGCGTTGTTCGAGGTCTCGGGCGGCGGATTGTGCCTTGAGGCGTTCGTTCCAGGCCCAGGCGGTTTCGCCGTCCTGTCGGACGAGCGTGGCCACGATGTGGATGTGGTCGTCGGCGTGGCGTACGGCCACCCATCGCACGGCGTCCGGGTCGCCGTGCGGGGCGATGCCGACGGCGGCGACGATCTCAGCGGCGATGTGCGCCCATTGGCTGTCGCTGAGGATGCGGTCGGTGATGTGGTTGCGGACGGAGGCGTGCCAGACGAACTTCAGTGGCGGGTTCCTGCCAGCCCGTACGGGCTGTTCGAGCAGGCGGGCCAGGGCCCGGATGTCGTGGCGCCCGGAGGCGTGGATCGGCGGTTCCAGCGAGGGCAGCTGGCTGGGGCCGGACCACGCGGCGACGAGGTGGGGATTGACGTGTTCCTCGGCCTTCCCCGGGCCGAACAGGTAGCGGAGCAGGCCGCCTACGTTCGTGCCGCGGGGATGGATGGCGGGGATCAGCGCAGCCGCCGGTCGATGTCGGCCACGAGGGCGTCGAGTCTGTCGAGCGCCTGCGTGCACCGCCTGACGGCGTGGTCGAGCCAGACCGGCGCCTCGCCGGTGGCGTTGAGTGCTGCGGTGGCTTGGTTGAGGTTGGTGCCGGTCCGCGTTATGGCCGTCCGAGTGGCGAAGAGATCGCGTTGCATGGCGGCGAGTTCCGCCCGGGTGACGCCGGTCCCGCCGATCAAGCCCCCGGGGGCGGCGTTGCCCCTGGCGGCTGCCAATGCGGCATCGGCGCAGAAGCCGGTAGGGGTCAGCCCGGCACGGCTTGCGGCGGTCACGACATCTCCGTACTCGGCGTCGTCGAGCCGGAGGTTGATTCGTTGCTGCCGGCCCGGAAACTGGTGACGCCGGTCGGCACCACGTGGGCTTGGCGTGTCGCCGGTCGCTGCTCGCGTACTGGTGTCCACCCTCATCGCCTCCGCTTCGCACGTTCCTGCGTCCGAACGTGCGGCGGCGGGGTTATCGGCGACGCTACGGGTAGCGACTCGGCGTGACGTTGCTTCCGGTTCCGGCTGGCAATGACGGCGGAAGCAAGAGACTGCGACCGGAAGCGAACGTGCCGGAGCCGCCGGTTGCGGAAGCGGAACCAGGCGGATCTGGCTCGACGTGAAGCACGACGCTTGCCCGCGAAGGCGGAAGCTCGCCGGAGCGTCGGCGTGGCTGCTGCCGTACGAGCGGCGCCGCCGCGTTACCTTGTCGTCCACTGACCCCGCTGGGTCAGTGCTCTCGCCGGTTGCCGGATGTGCCGACCGCGCTCGGTCGGCACATCCGGTGACCGGTACTACAACTTGCTCCGCCCCTCCACGCACCCGGGCTCCGGACTGGGACGGCGCAGCGGCCGGCTCGGATCACCGATAGGGCGGCGGTGTCCGAAAACTCGATCTTGGGTCGCGCTGCCGAGGCGGCTCGGTCGCCGGCGCCGAAGAGTGCTGTGGTGGTCGACGGAGCTGCGCCGCTCCCCCGTTATTGCAGGTCAAGTGACCTGGGAGCCTACCGAATCCGACCTATATGCGGTATCATTATAAGTGTAAGGAGATCGAATCCTTCCGGACAGAATCCAGACCCCTTCGGAGGTTCATGTGCCCCGTAGCGCTTCGACTCCCGAAAAACGTTTCGACGCGATCCGCGCAGTCCTGGTGGACGCCCGACGTGAGATCGCGGCTGCCATCGAGACCGTGCACCCGGCTGCCGCCGAGTGCCTTCCGGTGCCCGAACTGGTGGTGCCGGACATCAACGGCTTCCCGGCAGCCTCTTCTGCCCTGAATGCCAACCTGTTCACCGTCAACGGCGGCAGGGCTGCGGCCTGGGTCGCGGCCCGATCCGGCTGCCCGCACGGCTCGGGGGTCGCCATCGCCGTCTACGAACTCTGCTACGCCTGGTATCAGCTCATCGGTGCAGGTCGTTCGCACATTGAGTCCGAGCGCGGATGGACCAACTACATCGATCGGTTGGTCGAGATGCTGCCAGGTCGGATCGCTCGACTGATCGCCGGTCCGATCTCCGTCCAAGCGGGGGGCTCCCAGGGTGCCTCGGATCCGCACTCCTCTTAATTGCGGCATCATTAGAAGGGAGCGATGGATATGAATCACGAGCGACCTGGGCGGCACAGCCGGCACACAAGCCAGAGTCCGGACGTGATCGCGCACCTGATTGCGGTGGAGCAGGGCTGGACCGACGCGACGCTCGGCGAGCTGGCGCGGCGATTCCTGGACGCCGCCGACGAAGAGACGCAGCAGCAGTTCATCGACTTCCTGCTCGACGTCCAGCGGAGCGAGAACCCGGACGGCGAAGCCGGGCACGGGGTCGGGACTACCTCCTGCGGCAATGCCGACTACGGCGCTCCCGGTCACGACGGCGACCCGAGCGCGACTTAGATCCGCCCCTACCACCTGCTGCTCACACGGTCCCGACCTCGCGGCGTGTTGCCCTTCGGGTGTCGCTACCACCCGGCTCACGTCGTCACCGACAACCGCCAGACCAGAAGGAACGTAAATGACGGCTCAAGGCAAGAAGACCACTACCGGCCTGGTTCGTGGCGACCGGATCCTCATTACCGACGACCCGGCCAAGGCATCGACTCGCACCCGGGGCGACTGGCACCCGAGCCGAGTCAAGACCGGCGCGACCGCCGCGACGGTCCTCGACAAGCAGGCCATCTCCGGTCGACGCACCCGCTACAACGTCGTCACCGACGCCGGCTCGGTGCTGGACCTTTCCGGCGGACAGACCTTCCTGCTCGCCCCACCGGCACCATCATCCGAGCCCACGGGCGCGGCCGCCACGATCGTGCTGCCGCACACCGGACTGGGGGTGCCGCACGGACGCCTGAGCGCGCGAGACCTGCGGCACCGCGACCTCGGGGGTTCTCGGGTGGGGTACAGCGCCGTGCTTTACCTCGATGAACAGGTTGCCGGCCGAATCCTCAACGACTACGGCACCGATACCTGGTTCGAGCCCGTCGAGGCCACGCCATTTGGTGAAGCCGACCTGGCGGCGTTCGTGGGGCAGTGCCGCGACGAGGACGGTGCGACCGTCACCGTCGAGACTGTGTTGGACGCCCTGATCGATGAGCAGGAGGCGGCCGACGCCGTGCGTCAGGTGTTGACGAGGGAGTGGACGCCGGTGCGCCTGCTCACACCGATTCAACCCGCCGGCCAAGGCCACGGCCACGTCAAGGGCCTTCCGTTTGGCGCCGGCGCACCGGCCGACCGGACCTGGTGGGGAGCGATCGTACGAGCGCTTCACCACAAGCGGCCCCTGAACGACGGCGAGATCTACCAGATCTGGACCGGGCAGGTGTGGGAAGCCCTTCCGTCGATCGAGGACGTGACCAGGGTCGAACGCCCCGGCGGTGCGCAGTGACCGGCCAGCAGCCCGGCGACGCCAAACACTCGAACCCCGCGCCGGCCGAGAACGTGACGCCCACCCGCCAGTCCGCGACCTACATCGTCCTGACCACGCTGCGTCCGGATTCCGGCCTCCTCGTCGGAGGCGTGCGGGCGGTTGCGCACGCGGAGATCACCCGGCGTCTGCACGGACCCGACGTGCGCGATGCCCTCGTGGCGGTGTACGTCCGGATGGCTGACGCCCTGGTGCCGGTCGACGTGGAGACCACCGAGCTACCCGCCGTCGACGGAATGGCCCGGTACCGGATCCGCACGTGGATGCACCAGCAACTGATCAGTCAGTGCGAGCTGGAGATCTCGCCGGACCAGGAGTAACGGAGCGGCCCGCGCGGTCTTGCGTCGCGCGGGCCGACACCGGGGCTCCAGGCCGCTACAACCCGAGCCCGGCGCACCGCCAGACGGTTCGCACGGGCCAGCGTAGCCGCTGCTGCTGCCGGTAGCGCAGCTCATCGCCGTCCCACCCCTTCATCAACCGCCTACGCGGTGGGTCAGCCGTGCCCGCTGCCGTCGCGGTCGCTGCTGCCCGCACACCCCTTGGAAGGACCTTCACTGTGACGCTTTCTGCTCCCATGACGGCCACGGCCACGGCGACTGCCGTCGAAGACGAGCAGGTCGAGGATGAGCTGCTTCGTGTCGACCCCACGACCCTGGTCGTGGGCGCCAACGTGCGCCTGGACCCACGGTTGCGCAAGAGCTACGTGGAGAACGTCCGCGCTCGTGGCGTGCTGGAGCCGGTCGTGGCCTACCGTGACGACGACGGCCGTCTCGTCGTGTTGTTCGGGCAACGCCGGACCCTCGCGGCCGTGCAAGCCCAGCGCCCGTGGGTCCGCGTGACGGTGGTCCCCAAGCCGGACGAAGCCGATCGGCTGACCGACCAGGTCAACGAGAACGACCACCGCGAGCCCCTCACCGTCGCTGAGCGTGTGGCCGCGTACGAGCAACTCGCCCTGTGCGGTGTCCCGGCCGGGGAGATCGCCAAGCGGATGTCCACGAGCCGGCCCGTGGTCGACAAGGCGCTCACCGTGGCCCGCAGCAAGCTCGCTCGCGGCGCGACCCAACGGTGGGAGTTCCTGAGCATCGATCAGGCCGCGGTGGTCGCGGAGTTCGAGGACGACCCGGAGGCGGTCAAGCGGCTCGTGGTCGCCGCCCAGCGCGGCGGATTCGACCACGAGGCGCAGAAGTTGCGTGACGCCCGCGCGGAGGCGGCGGCGAAGGTCGAAGCCGCCGCAGCCCTTGCCGCCGCCGGCATCACCTTGGTTGACCGGCCGTCGTGGAACGACGAGAAGGTCAAGCGGCTGTCGAGGCTGAAGCACGGCGAGGAGCAACTCACCGAGGACAACCACGCCTCCTGCCCGGGGCACGCGGCCTTTCTCGACGACGAATGGGTCCACCCGGACGAGGACGAAGACGAGGACGACGGGGACGATCCGTGGGGCGACGACACCCCGGCCGGGGCAGACGAGAACGCCGAGAGGCCGGAACCCGCGCGCCCGTACCGTGCCTGGCTGCCTGAGTACGTGTGCACAGACTTCGCCGCCCACGGACACGCGCTGCGCTGGCAGGAGCACGACTCCGCCAGCGGACGCAAGACCATCGCGGAGATGACCGACGTCGAACGGGAGGAAGCCCGCGCCCAGCGCCGTGACGTCATCCAGTCGAACAAGGCGTGGGACAGCGCCGAGACGGTCCGCCGGAACTGGCTGCGTACGTTCCTCGCTCGCAAGGCCGCGCCGAAGACGGCCGCCGGCTTCATCGCCGGCAGCCTCGCCCGTACCGACCACGCCGTCACGTCGGCGCTGACCGGCGGCAACCGGCTGGCCCATGACCTGCTCGGGCTGCCGGACCAGGCTCCCACGCTCGGCCGGCGAGCCCCGGCGATGGTGGAACTCGTCGGGAAGGCCAGCGACGAGCGCGCCCAGATGATCGCGCTGGGCCTGCTGCTCGCCGCGTACGAGGAGGCGACGAGCCGCAACTCGTGGCGCAGCGTCAGCGAGAGCACCACCCGCTACCTGCGCTATCTCGAAGCCAACGGGTACGAGCTGTCCACGGTCGAGCTGCGGGCATGCGGTGAGTCACCGCTGCCGGCCACCGACGCCAACCTCGCTGCCGCCGAGGCGTAGCCGGCGCGACCCTCCGGCCGCCGCTGTCCGGCGGCGGCCGGAGGAACGGCGAGCAGCGATGCGCCAGTGACGCCCAGGTCGACCTGCCCAGGGCGGGGACCCGCCCGCTCATATCCCTCGAACGGATCAACGGGGGCACACCATGCTTGAACAACTCTCTCTGTTCGACCCTGCCTTCTGCCAGCGGTGGCGGGGCGGGAACCACACCTGGCGGCCGGTGCGCGAGGGTGGCTTCGACCAGCGCCGCTACCGGCTGGAACCGGTACCGGAGGCTGCGGCCCGCCGGTTCGTCGCCGAGCACCACTACAGCAAGAGTTTTCCCGCTGCCCGGATGTCCTTCGGGCTGCTCGAAGGCGACCATCTGGTCGGGGCTGTCGTGCTCGGCGTGCCGATGCACCCCGCCGTGTTGACCAAGCCGTTCCCCACCCTCGGACCCGGCCGGGCTGCCGAGATCAGCCGCCTCGTCCTGCTCGATGAGGTGCCGTCCAACGCGGAGAGCTGGGTCCTCGGCCGACTGTTTCGGCTCGCCGCAGAGCAGGGCGTTCGCGGGCTCGTCGCCTTCTCCGACCCGATGCCCCGGATCCTAGCAGGGGAACTCCTCATGCCCGGCCACGTCGGGCACGTGTACCGCGCGACTCGCGGAAGGTACCTGGGGCGGGGGACCGCCAGGACCATCACGATCCTGCCGGACGGCACCGTACTGACGGCCAGAGCGGCACAGAAGGTGCGCGCCGGGGAGCGCGGGGCAGCGGGCGTCCGGGCAAGGCTCATGGCGCTGGGCGCCCGATCCCTGCCCCAGATGGTTGCCGAGTACGCGCGGGCGGGCATGGGCCTGACCCCCGGCGAGTGGCTGGAACTCGCTCTTGCTCAGATCGGCGCTCGGCGGGTCCGTCATCGCGGCTGCCACCGCTTCGCCTGGCCGGTGGGGGACAGGGGCTGGCGCAGGCGGTGCCGGATCGGCCTGGTCGAACTGCCGTACCCGCTCGCCACGGACCCGGCGGTGACCCTGTGATCCCGCTGCGCACCGAAGCCGACCTGCTGCGCACCCTGGAGCGTGGCTGCTACACCCTGCCCGAGCTGTACCGGCTGTCCGAGCAGGCGGGCCTGGCCGACCGGGCGGACGGCCGCCGAATCATCCAGGACGGTCAGGCCCAGTACAAGCGGCGGCTGCGCTCGGCGCTGCACGCCTTCAAGCGACAGGGCCGCGCCCGCCCGGCGGGTACCGGCAAAGCCGCCTGGCTGATCGAAGGCTCGACCACCCGGCCGCGCCGGGCGCTGCTGGTCTGGCTGCCCGCCGACCCGTCGCACGTCGAACTGGTGCTCGGCGCGGCGGCCACCGTGCTGCGCGAGGCCGACGAGCCAATCGACCTCATCGTCGCCGACCCGCCGTGGGCGCTGGGCCGAGATGACCACCGCTCTGCCTACCGGCGCACGTACGGCCGGAACCAGGACCAGGTGATACCGGGATACCAGGACGTTGACCCGGCCGAGTACGCCGCGTTCACCTCGGAGTGGATCGGGGCGGCCAGCGCGGCGCTTCGCCCCGGCGGCTACCTCGCCGTGGTCACCGGCGCCCAGCAGGCAGCGCGGGTCCAGGTGACGGCCGAAGACGCCGGGCTCACCTACGTCAACTCGATCACGGTCGCGCGCCGCTTCGGTCTCTACACCCGGCGCCGCTTCGTCCACCAACACCATCGGGTGACGCTGCTGTGCAAGGGATCGCTCACCGATCCTGCCCGGGTGTTCCACCTTCCGCCGGAGATGCCCAGGGGCCGTACCGGGCAGATCTACGCCACGGACCTGTGGACCGACATCCCGGAGCAGCGCCGCCGGAACCTTCTGCGCTACGACAACTCGCTGCACCCGGCGCTGGTGTCCCGGGTGATCCGGGCCACCACCGACCTCGACCATCTGGTCGCGGACCCGTTCCTCGGCTCGGGCGCCACCGCCATCGCCGCCCTCCAGGACGGGCGACGCTTCTACGGCGGGGACCTGAACGTGGAGAGCCTGCGCTTCACCATGGGGCGTATCCTCGCCGAGATCGTGCCCGTCATCCGGCCCGAGACCGAGCAGCTCACGCTTTTCGACGCGCCGACCGGAGTGCCGGCATGATCGTCGACACGATCCGCCGCTTCACCGTTCCAGCCTCCGGCGTCTCCCCGCGACGAGCTGCGAAACTGCTGGCGTTGCTGCGGAAGCAGAACCTGACGCAGTGGCCCCCGCCTCCACCAACGGTGCAGGAGCGTCGCGCCCGCTGGGACGCGCACGTGGCCCGGTTCGGCCTCGGCCCCGAACGCCTGGACACGCCCTGGGGGCCGGTCACTCCCTGGACCATCAGCGAGTTCCATCCCGACGCCGCGCGCCGGACCACCTTCTACCTCGGGGTGGGGCATCCCCATCGGCTGAACGACTCACCCGTGCCGCTGTTCCTCTCGGCGACAACCCTGGCCTGCTACCGGCGGCGCGGCGACGACTTCCCGGTACGGATGAACGGGGCACCGTGGGCCGGCGACTCCGGCGCCTACGCCGCACTGATCCTGCGCGCCGACCCGGAGGGACATCCCTGGTTCGCGCACCCGGACGAGTACGGAGCCATGTGGACCCGCTTCCAGGAGGACGTGGGACCGCCCGATGTCGTCGGCATCCAGGACTGGCCCTGCGAACCGCAGTGCCTGCGCCGCACCAGAGCCACCGTGCGGGAGCACCAGGAAGCGACCCTGACCAACTACCTCTACCTGGCCGAACAGTTCCCGCACGTCCCGTGGCTGCCGACGTTGCAGGGGTGGCATCCGTGGGAGTACGTCGAGCACCACCGCATGTACCAGGACGCGGGGGTGGACCTGGGCGCCATGCGCGTCGGTGTCGGCAGCCTGTGCCGGCGTGGCTCCCAGCGTGAGGTGGCCCGCGTCCTGGGTACCCTCGCGCCGCTGGGTATGCGGATGCACGGATTCGGCGTGAGCATCAACGCGCTACGGCTCGTCGGCCCGCTGCTGGCCAGCTCCGACAGCCAAGCCTGGTCGGCCACCGCCCGGAGGGAGCGCATCCGCCTGCCCGGTTGCACCCATGTGAGCCGTCCGGACCCGCTGACCGGCTGCCGAGTTCCCACCGACTGCCGCAACTGCTTCCGCTACGCCTTGGCCTACCGAGAGGAGGTGATGGACGCCCTGCGGTACGCCGCACGCGCTACGCCCACGCCGTCCACACCGCTGGTCGACCTACCGTTAGCCCCGCCCCTGACATCGCTGACCGGCCGGCGTGGAACATCGCCCCGGCGTTCCCATCCCGGGGCTCCGCACCCCGACCAGCTCACGCTTTTCGATGACCCGGGCGGCAACGCCGACTAAATGCGGTATCATTACAAGTCTTGTCGGGCGTGCTGCCGGTGCCCGACGCCAAATGCTTATGGAGACCTCATGACAACGCGCGTGACGAGCCACCTCGACGGGGCCGGCCGCCTCGACGGTTGGCCCGGTGACCCGCTCGCTGCCACCGACATCGGTGAGGTGTGGCTGCACCTGCCGACCGGGGCCGCCGGCCTGATCGGCATCCGTCCCCACCACGACAACGGCCCGGTCCCGGCCCGCGGGTTCAGATTGCTGGAGGCAACCACGCCGGTACCGCTGCCGGCCGGGCATCCCTTCACCCAGCGAACGACGGCCGAGGTGGAGGCCGTGTTGAGCGCGGAAGGCTGGCGCGTCATCAGCCGCGCCGACGCCGCCACCCGGCTTCGCGCCGCCGGGTATCGGCTTGGCACCCGCCGGGCCGCCGGTCACCTGCTCTACGCCGACGACGCCGACGACACCACCTGGCAGGAGCACTGCTCCGGCTACTGCGTCAAGGCGTTCGCCGCGCCGCGCCGACCCTCGCCCCGCCAGCCGCCGGCGCGCTGAACGGCGCCAACCGGAGCGTGCGGCCAGGGCGACCCGCCGGCCCCGGACGGGAAGGGAAAGCCGCGCACCGTACACCAGGCGCGTTACCCGTAGCGCTGCCGATAACCCGTAGCTCCCACGATAAGCCGGATGATCACCCACCGTTGGTGCCCCATTCGGCCCGTAAACGCAGCGGTCCCGGCCGGTGGAGGCAACCCACCGGCCGGGACCTTGATCGGACAACGGAGGTCCGACTTATGACAGACCTTACGGCTTCGACATCGCCGTTCCCTCGGCCCCCGATTCACCAGGTGCCGACAGGGTCGGTGCCGGCGCGCGGGGTGCTGGAAGGCCCGGTGGCGCGATGAGCACCGACCTGACCAACCTCGCCCGGACCGACCGGCGGGTCGCCCGTGAGCTGGCGACCGCCGAACGGGCGCGGCTGGCCGGCGAGCAGCGGATCGCGGACGAGGACGCGGCGGTGGAGCGACGCCTTCGCGAGCAGGAAGGGCGGCTGCGTCTGGATGACCAGCGCGATCGGCAGAAGGCTGACCGCGCCGAGCGTCGCCGGAAGGAACGCGAGGACAAGCGTGAGGCGAGGCGGAAGCGGCGGCAGACTCGCCGGCAGGACACGGCGGCCTGGTACGCGCGTCGCGTCGAGTACGTACGGGCCAACGCCGCCTCGGTCTACTCCGGCGTGATCTACGGCCTCGCCGTAGCGGGCGCCGTGTATGGGCAGGTCGACGCTGCCAGGATCAACGGTCTGCCCACGCCGATCGGCGTCGTGGCGGCGGTCGCCATCGAGGGCACGGGCCTGGCGATGGCCCTGACCGCCCAGCAGCAGCGCCTTGCCGGGGAGCGTGCGCTCGCAGCGCGGGCGCTGATCTGGATCTGCACGGCGGCGGCGGTCGCGATCAACGCCATCGGCCACCACACCGACCCGGTCAAGGCGGTCGGGCTGTCGTTCCTCTCGGCGCTGGGCATCATCGTCTACGAGGTCCGCAGCGGAGCCAAGCACAGGCCGACGCTGCGCGACCGGGGCATGCTGCCGCCCCCGCCGGAGCGGTTCGGATGGCGGCGGTGGCTGGTGGCCCCGCGCTCGACCTTCACGGCCTGGCGGCTGGACGTGCTTGACCGGCTGAGCCCCGGCGCGGCGGCCCTGGTCGCTCGTGCCGAAGCCGCTCGCCGTGAGCGCCGCCGGCTCGCCGCCGTCGAACGCGACCGGGAACGGCGGGAGGCGCTCGCGGCAGACGTCCGGAAGCAGGCGCGCACCGCCGCCCGCAAGGCTGCCCGTGCCGGGGAGACCGGCAAGACCCTGACGCTGCTGCTGCACCTCGCACAGACCGGCACCTCGGTACCGTCACTGGCGCTACCCGGGCCGGCGCGCAAGGAGATGGAAGCGGCGCAGGAGGATGCCCGCCTGGCCCGCGTGGCGCTGGCGGAAGCGGAAGCGCGGCTGAATGCAGAAGCGACGCGGCGCGCTCAGGCGGAAGCGGAAATCCGGGCGGCTCGGCAGGCAGCGGAAGCGGAAGCAGCGCGGCGAGCGGAAGCAGCCGAGGAGGCGCAACGAGCGAAGCGGCGAGCGGAGCACGAAGCGGCCCTGCGGGCGGCGGCCGAGGAAGCAGCAGCGACTGCCCGAGCGGAAGCGGAGCAGGCGGCCCGGGGCCGGGGTCAGGCGGAAGCGGAAGCTCAGGAGTGGCGCCGGCGCGGCGAGCTGGCGGAAACGGAGGTCGCCAACTTCCGGCTCAAGGGCAGGGAGCAGGCGCGGGTCCAGAAGGACCTGGAGGTGCGGACGGCAACCGCCGAGCGTGCCCTCGCTGACGAACAGCAGCGCCGCGAGGCCGCGGAGGAGCAGATCCGCGGGCTCATGGAGCGGATGTCGCCACGCCGTCGCCGCACGGCGTCGAACGCCTCAGCGGGCGAGCCACTGATGTTCGACGGGCGGCCGGTACCGCAGGTCGACCGGGTCAGCCCGGCCACCGTCCTGGCAGTGCTCGAAGCACACCGGGATCACCCAGAGGCGAAGCAGCAGGACCTGGCGACCCTGGCGGGCGTCACCGACCGGACGGTCCGGAGCGTGCTTTCTGCGGCATCGCGGAAAGAACTCGCCACCGCCGGCACCTGACCTGCAAGTCACTCCCCGATTCGGCAACGCCTCCCGGGCTTCCCGGGAGGCGTTGCCCATACTCACACCCGAGCGCGATGCCATCGCCCGCCCGCACAGCCCCGCCGGCCCCGCTCGATCAGCCGCCCGGCCGACGCCAAGAGCGTCGCCGGGCGCCTGCGGATGTCTATCGCACCTGGCCACGTTCGCGGAGGACGGTTCATGAAGCGGATTGACGTGGTGCTTCCGGAAGCAGCGGAAGCACTCGGTGACGTTGCTGCCGGTACAGTGACCCTCACCCGCGACCGGAGCCGCCCGGCTGAGGTGAGCGGAAGCGGAAACGGCTGCCTGGCGGGCGAGGCCGGGGCACGGCGGGACGTGAACGCAGGGGGATGCGTGGAGCTACGAGTGATCAGTGGACGCCCCTGCACCAACCGACGCGGCGCTGCCGAATACCTCGACCGGAGCCTGCACACCATCAACCTGGTCGCCTCACCCAAACAACGCCCTACCACGGGCTGGCGGGAGCCCGTCGACGTGGTGGACGGCCAGGAGTGGTACGCGCTTGACGATCTCGACGCGTTCAATATCGCGTACTTCCAGGCGAAGCGGACCGCTCGCATGGCGCGCGTGCACCAGGTCAGCCTGGAGGGGGACCCGGACGAGCTGATCACCGCCAAGGAATTCCGCACGCTGATCCGAGTCAGCCACGGAGCCTGGTCCAAGTACGTGGAGAAGAGCGCCCCGGCCTGGGAGGAGGGCCGGGACGGCTACTTGATCAAGCCGGATCTGGAGGAGCCCGGCCGTCGCGGGATCATCCGCTCCTGGAAGCGGCACCGGGTCGAAAGCTGGATCAACAACCGCACTGGATCGGCGTCGAGCACCGGCCGGCCGAAACAGGACGCGCAACCGGGCGCCGGAGGGTGAGCCCGAGCTACCCGTAGCACCGCGGCTGGTCGTCGTCGCCGGCCACCTGATCCGGTTGCGCTACGCCTAGCGCATGACATCGCAGGGGTAGCCCCGGCGCCACCCCGTCATCGGCACCGTCGCTGTTGTCGCAGACCCACAGGTCGGCACCAGATAACAGCGGGAGGACCGATGACGACCACCACCGCGACCACGCCGCAGTCCCAGGTCTGGACCGAACAGGCCGTGCGCGCCCTCGGCATGACCACCGACATCGAGACCGCCGGGGAGATCCTCGGCATCGGCCGAACCAAGGCGTACGAGCTGGCCAAGACCAACGAGTTTCCGGTGAAGATCCTCCGCATCGGTCGCCGTTACCTCGTAAGCGTCCCGGCCCTGCTCAAGCTCCTCGGCGTGGACTAGCCGGACCACTCGATGATCAGCCGAGTGCACGCCCGCGGCACCCTCGTGGGCGCCGCGATCCGCCGTGCGTACGCCGCCCGCGACGTGACCGATCCAGCACCCCAGTTGGTCGCCGCCTGGGAGGGCAGCGGCGAGCTGGCAGACCTGGAACCAGCGCCCCGACCGGGCGGCTACGACACCGCACACCTGGCCACGATGCTCGCCGAACCGATGAGGGCGGGCACCGCCCCGGCCCGGCCGGTCTGGCGCTGCACCCTCGAACTCGACCCCGCCGAACGGCGGCTCACCCATCAGGAGTGGGCCGCCGCCGTCAGGGATCTCCTCGACGAAGCCGGCCTGGCACCACACGGCGACCGCAACGCCGTGCGGTGGATCGCCGTCGCCCACGGGCGTGCCCGGGTCGACATCGTCGCCACCCTCGTCCGCCAGGACGGCCGGACCGAACCGGCCAGCGACGATCGGCACCGCTGCGTGCATGCCATCCGCAGCATCGAGCGCAGACTCGGACTCGCACCGCCTCCGCCGGAGCCGGGCGCGACAACGCCCGGCACCCCGCATGCCGCCCCGACACGACGCTCCACGCCCCCCTCGGCCCGTGACCGGCTGCGCCGCCAGGTCCGAGCAGCAGCCATCGTCGCCACCGACGAGGACGACTTCGTACACCGGCTGCGGGCAGCCGGGATGCGGGTGCGACTACGGCGCAGCCGTGCCGACAACAGCGTCACCGGTTACGCCGTCAGCCACCCCGTCCCGCCCGGCGGCGACCAGCCGCGCTGGTTCGGCGGCGGTCAGCTCGCCCCCGACCTGACCCTGACGCACCTGCGTGTCCGCTGGGCCCAGGCACCCCGACCCTCCGGAACCTCCACGCCCACCACGCCAGAGCAGCGCGAGCACCTGTGGCAGGAGACGGCAGACGCGGTCACGAGCGCCACCAACGACCTCACCCAGCCGTCGCAACCGCTGTCCGCACAGGCAGCCCACGCCGTAGCCGACGTTCTGACCGCCACCGCGACGGCGGTTCCGGAACCGCAGGCACAGCGCCTGGCCGACGCCGCCGAACTACTCCGTCGCGCGATCGGTGAACGGCGTCGAACCCCGCCCTCCGCTCCAGACGCCCGCGCCGTGCACCTGCGCTCCCTCGCCCGGCTGATAGGGCTCATGGTCCAACTCAGCAACGACCGCAACGGCACCGCTGCCGTGCAACTGGTCTACCTGCTGGCCGGATTCGCCGACAACCTGGCCACCCTCCGACAAGCCCAGCAACGCCGTAGCCAAGCCGCTGCGGCCTCCACCGCCGCAGCCCACCTGCACTCGACGGCCGCCACCCACCGGCAGCCGACCGCAGCGCCGGCGTCAGGGCAGCCGCTACCCGTAGCGCCGCTACCGCCCACCGCGCAGCCCACCCGTGGCCGCTCCCGGTAGCGCCGCCGGAAACCCGCATCCCGCAGCGTCGCTGATATGGAACCCGAGCATCACGATCCCTGGAGCGAGGGCACCCAGCGCGCGATGGAACGACTCATGGCCCTCGGCGTACTCGTCGAGGCCGGATCGCGGCTGGCCGCAGAGAACGCCCGCGCCAAGGCCAACCGAGCCGAACAGGAGCTACGCGACCAGGCTCGCCAGGAGCAGGACGAACGGAAGGCGGACCGGAAAGCCGAACGGCTCGCTGCGGCGGAGGCGTCCCGACGGAAGCGAGAGTGGTCCCGCCTCGCGGGGGACGAGGAGCGGCTACGCGACTACCTCGCGGATCTGCCCTTCGTGGAGGTGGCACGGCACTGGGGACAGGCAGCCCAGAACGCCGACAGCAACCCCACCGACGGTGCCGTGCTGGCCGCCGCCGAAGAAGAACTGCGTCGCCGGGCCCCGAGCCTGATCGATTTCTACCACCTCGGACGCGACGCGGGACTGTCACGCCAGGAAGCGATGGCGGAGGCTGCCCGCTATGTCTGGTCCGGATCAGGCCCTGCCCGCCCGCACAGCGGGCGGCCACCCACCACGGGCGCGCTGACCCAAGTCGGCGAAGAACTCGACCAGGAGATCATGCGACTCGCGGGAACCCTGGACCCGGTCAGCAGGGCCCGGCTACTGCGCAACCTCGAAGACAGCGGTTGGTCCGCACAGTCGCTCGCCCACGTCGAATCTCTCCTCGACCGTGCCGAGGCCGAGCAGCGCGCCGCGGCCACCACCGCCGGGACGCTCGATAACCCCGACACGGCGGTCGATGAGCACCAGGCGGCTCGCGCTGGCACCGCCGCCGCAACCGGCCGCGCCGGTGACCTCGCCGCCGACGCCGCCGCAGAAGGCGCAGCCACACCGGCGGCGGAACCGACACGGTTGGCCGCTGAATCCTTCGCCGTGCCCGCACAGCGGGCACTCACCGCCCACCCAACTGCCATGCCAGCCCGCACCCCAACAGCACGCCCCGCGCAGAGGAGGACCCGGTGACCAGCCGGAACCGAGACGAAGACCTAGCCGGTACGGTCGCCGCGTTGCAGCACCAGGTCGCCGAACTCACCCAGCGTCTGGACGACCAGGCCCCCATCTCCACCGACGCGCCGCCCGCCTTGAGGTTCCCGACCGTCGAAGCCTGGGTCGTCGGCCTGTTCCTCCCGATGTTCGGGTGGCGCGTCGACGGCCAACGGTGGCACTGGTGCCCGCAGTGGTGGCGCCACGCAGAGGCCATCTGGCGCCTCGAACTGCTGTGGCGTTCGTGGGAAGTCAGCCGCCTCGCACCGACCGGCATGTCCGGTTGGTCGGTCGAGGTCGACCGGCACATCCACGAACTGCTCGGCGACGACGGACCATTCAAACAGTGCCGGGCGGCCGATGACGACCGCGCTGCCCGGCACACCGAACTCCAGCCAGCGACCGCCGAGCCCGCCCCAGACGGATGGTGGGAGTGACAGCCGTGACGAGGGGCTGTCCTCGCCAGGCTTTCGTGACGCCCACCCAGCCGGCCGGTTATCCACAGAACATCACTGTCTCGGTGGCCGTACTCCTACACCCGCCGAAAGGATCCCGGGATGAACTACATCACCGCATTGGAGCAGGCCATCACCCGCCTGGAGGCTCGGGGAGTCAACGATGAGACCGAGGCTCAGGCCAGCCTGCGGCTGGCGTGTCTGGCCTTCGACGACTCCCCGAGCGTGCCCGCTCAACAGTGGGCGCTGCTCGGTTTCGAGCTGCTCACCGCGCTCGCCGATCTATACCCTGATCCGGCACCCATCTCAATCGCCGCCCTGAGCCCGTCGATCACGTCCACCTCGACGCAACAGGCCCTCATCCGCCTCGCGTCGGCACTCGCTACCGGCTACGACCGGGCGAGCGCACAGCCGGAGCTGCCGACCCAGCGGCGCTTCGCCTATGCCGCGACAGCCGCTCGCCTGAACGCTGCCGTGCGAGGACTGGTGTGACGTACGGAGAGTGGCTCTCGCGGGCGCACGAGCAGCTAGCCCACGCCCAAGCACGCCTACGGTCCGACCCTGCTGTCACCCTCGATGATGTCGGCGCGGCGGTCGTAGCCCGGCACCGGGTGTACCTCCGGCTGGCCAAGCTCATAGAGCTGGTGACCGGCGGTCAGCCGGCTCGCGCTGATATCGACCGCGGCACTGTCGACATCGCACTGCGGATGCAGGCAGGAGAGCCAATGACGCGGCTGTATCTGGGACTCACCACGGCGGCTCGCCTCGACCGGCAGGGTGTTCGGGACGCGGTCCCGATCTGCCGAGTCGGGCGCCACCTGGCTTCGGCGGCGGAGGCGGTCGCGGTGGCCGGGGAGATCCTGGCTGGCCATGTGCCGCCGATGAGGGATCCGCTGACCCCGGAAGGGATGGCGGTTCGTGCCGGCGCGGGGCAGAAAGCCGGCTTGGCCGACATCGCCGCGCTGGCACACGACATGCTGACCGTCGATGCGGGATTCCCTAGCTGGTTGTCGAACAGCCACCGGCTCGCGTACGACGTCTACGACACGGTAGCCGATGAGGCACGGTGGGCCAGCGAAGGCTATCTCAGCGAAGTCATCCAGCAGGTGAGGTCGGACGCCGGCGACGATCCACCACTGTTGCACCTGCTGGAGTCGCCGCCCATCCCGGCGGGCAAGCGTGCCATCAGGAATGGCGAGACAGCCCGGCGATCGTTGACCGCCGCACGGGACTGGATGTACCGCAACCCTGGAGACGTGCGGGCCGCTCATCTGGCCAAGGCAACCCACGCGGCCCTCGCGATCAGCGTGCTCGCGACACCAAACACCGCCGGAGCAGACTGGCGCTCCTGGAGCGCAGCGGCGCATTCCGCAGGCCAACTGCACGGCACCCCACCACATGGCCCGGGCGCGTCCATTGCCCGTGAACTTGACCTGGTCACACTGTGGGTCCGTCCTGGACCACCACGCCCAGGCCAGCTCACCAGTTCCGGCTCCCGAGCCGAAGCGATCGACAAACTCGCCGCGGTCCTGCCGTCGCTGGCGGAAGTCCTCAGCACGGCAGCCCGGAACGCCGCTCGTCACGGGAACTTCTTCGTCGTCGGCCGCCGACAGCTTGAACGGGTTCCGAGGTCGCTCGTGTATCACGCCGTCGCGCGGTGGCGTGTTGCACGCCCGGACGACGAGCAGGTCTACCGGTTGAGGGCAGCGCTATTCGACGCAGGCTCTTCCGCACTCGCGTCGGCGCCGCCGCACCTTCCGCGCACGGCACCGCGCCTGGCCAAGCTAGCCTTCGCGGCCACCGCCGAACAGACGTCCAGAAACGACGCGGACGCTGGCAGCCACCAAGCGACGGGACAGCTTCTCCCTGGGCAGAGTCATCGCGACCGGTCCCAACGGGGACGCTAAACGCCGAACGTGCCCGGTACCGGATCCGGTCCTCCAGGCCGGGACAGGACCTCGCGCTTGGCGTCCCAGGTCGTCGCCCCCTGTCCCGGGCCCTGGATCTGGATCATGTAGTCCGGGACGATGATCCGGCCCCGCGTCAACGATCGGCGGCCAGCTCGGCCGCTGTCCCGTACTCCCGACCTTCGACACGGATCATCGCTACTCGCCGAACGGCGCCGGCCCGGAGCCGGTCACCTGACCGTCAGCCTGGACCAGGACGCCTCCCTCCCGGCCATCGGGGAGTCGGAGGGTGAGCGGGTCGGAGGCTTCAAACGCGCGCCACGCCACATCGCCGTCGAGGTCAAGGCGACCGGCCCAGATCCGCCGGACAGGCAGGCCCGGCCTCACCCCGGCGCTGAGGGTCGCGGTGGTGTCGTGCTCGGTGCCGTCGGCCTCGATGAGTACGGCGGGCCCGTTGTAGGTGGTCATGGGGTGAGGGTAGCCCGACGCAAGCCGGGCCAGATCCGACCGACCAGGCCGGACGCAACCTGCTCCACGGCATGGGTCAAGCTCGCCAGGTAGTGCTCGCTGCTTGATGACGGAGCAGGCGAGTCTGCCTCTTCAACATCGGCTGCTACCTGGGTAGGTAGCTGTCGTTGGCACGATTGAGGTTATGGCAAAGGCGTAACCTCGGTCGTGTGGTAGTAGAATCAGATGCGGAATGAATCAACGGAAAGGCCCCCGCCGAGCCGCCAAGCGTGACGAGGGCCCATCCGATCGGAACTGTGAGTCCTACCGGCGCCTTGTACCTCAGGCGCTAGGTAGGGCCACAGCCCGACAACACCACCACCACGAGCCTCGCCGCCGCCGTTGCGACGTCGAGAGCTGCGGTGGCAACCCTGCTCGCCTTCGCCCACTTGCTGGTTTCGGCCGGCGGGGTTGCTGGGCCAGCGTGGCCCTCTGTGTTGCCGGGCACAGCCATGACGCCACCTCCTCGGGTCGGGGGAGACCCTGTGCCTCCCTCGCTTCGGTTGGTGAGGCGGTGTTGTTGCTGTGCTACTGACCACTGTAGCCACCGAGCGTGACACTCGACCGACCCCCCGCCCGCGTCGGTGGGATCTCGGGCCGAGTTGGCATCTTTCAGGGTCCTAAGCCGAATACGGTCGGGGCAAAATGGACACCACACCGCCGTCACGCGCTCCCCGCCCTCGACCTGGATTACGCGGGAATCCTGGCCCAGCCCGGACCATCCTCCCGCGACACGCTGGCGCCGCCGGTCACCGAGAGCGCCCAGTCTTGGAGCGGTGCCGTCTGGTGCTGGGCTTCGTGGCCGTCCAGAATCTCCAACACTGGCTCGGGCGGTTTCGGCACGAAAAGATCATCAGTGATCGGGCTGAGCGATTGCAGGAGGAGCGCGATCCAGAACGGGATCGTACGCTTCCGCTTTCAGAGGTTCACGGCTCCATCGTTACGGATACCCGCGAGGTGTTGAGCGAACCAGAACGTCAGTGGAAACGACATCGAACGTCAGTGACGTCACGGGTTGGCCTTCGGTCTCGCAGCAAGCTTGAGGGCGCACCTACCGCTGGCGCAGCGGGTCGCCGTAGTCCATCGCCCGCAGCAGCTGGCCGAACAGCTGGTCAAGCATGGGCTGGAGTGGGCCACGCAGGTCCGCGCCGGTCGCCAGGAGGATCTGCCGGTAACTGTCGTCGCGGTACTTGGTCTTGTCCGGTACGTGCAGGCGAGTCTCCTCGATCGAGTTGGTCGGCGCGCGCACGGCCCCGGCGAGGTCGCCCAGATGCAGGCCGATGCCGTAGGTCCCGCGCAGGCCGGCCTCCTCAGCCACCTCGGCGATCCATGCCAGGGCCTCGCAGGTGAAGGACATCGCGTAGTCGAGGTAGAGCACTTTCGTCTCAGCTTCGCTATACCGGTCCTTGTAGACCTGCGTGACGAAGTCAGCGGCGAACCGTGCCCCACCCGACTCCAGTACCTCGATGACGAACGGCGTCTTGCCGTCGGATCCGAATCGCAGAGCCGCACCCCCGGGGATCCGACGCGCACCCCAACCGTTCGAGCGATCCATCCACGTCCACGGCTTGAACAGCCGGGACATCGCCTCGCTGCCCGCACGCGCGGCGCTGGCACGCGCGGCCGCAGCTGTCATGCGGTCGTTGAACCAGCTGGCCGTGCCGGATGCCGCGAGATGGTCGCGCAGCGCATCGCGGCGGAGCATGGGGATCGGGGTCGCGGTGATGATCAGCCGGGAGGCCGACATCCCCTCCTCGCCCATCAGCGCGCTCGTCGCGTCGAGTTCCTTGTTCACCTGCTCGGCGTCGAGGTCGCGGCGGGCCAGCAGGCGTACTACCTCGGTGTGGTCGAGCGGCCGCGTTGTGCGGTTGTCCCGGCCGAGGTAGCGGTGATCGACCATGTGGGGAACGCCGGTTGCCGGCACCTCGATGATGAGCACGCCGGTGGACGGGTCGGATGGGCTGCGTAGATCGTCGCGCATGGCCACTCGCAGCGGCGGCGCGATCCGGCTGGCGCAGATCTGGTCGATCCGCTCTATGACGCCGGCCAGGGCCACCGGAGACGCCTTGATCGCGACGCCTGTCGTCTTGTCCTCTTCCACCCCGATGACAAGGACGCCCCCGTCAAGGGCCAGCGCGGCGATGTCCTTGGCCTGCTCTTTCTTACCGCTCTCCCCGCTGGAGTAGTCGTCGCGCTTCAGCTCCAGGGTGTGCGACTCACGCAGTTCGCCCGATGCGACATGTTTCTCGAACTCTTCCCATGTACGCCACTGGCCCGCGCCATACAGATCTGTCACCTCATGATGGTCGCACCGGGCCTATCCACTTGCGAGGAGGCAGGCGCGTGTCCCGTCTAGCGTCAACGCCTGAGAGCGCTGAGCATCCTTCGCAGCCCCAGCCGTAGCCGTGCGGGTGCTTCCTACATCACGGGGCATGTTCAGCGTGGCGAGCGCTGCCCAGAGTGCTCGCTGCCGAACCTATCCGGCGTCATTCGTGAGATATGGCGCGTTGACGTTCGCCGGCTGGAGGTCCGGGCGCCCTGGGTACGAGCACGTTAGGGTCCCGGCCTGGCCAGCTCAGCGCGAACGTCGTCCAGGCGAGCAGCGGCACCCATGCTGGTCGATGATGCCCGCGCGGCCGTGCTCGGCGACGGCGCACGCTTCGGGCTTGCTCAGCTCGTGTCACAGGCTGCTGGACAACAGCGATCGCTGGCCGGTAAGACGGATCGAGGCATCATCCTAGGGAGGCGACGATCACAAACTACATCACTGAGGTCACCCGCCGTCGACTCATCAAGGGTCTGGGCCGGCTGCCCTTCATCGCCGAGGCCGAGGGCTTCCGCGAGTTTCTCGCACCGCGATACACCTACTGGAGCGGCGTACTGACGGAGACCGACTTCCTCTCCCGGCTGTACGACCTCGGCGAGCTTCCGAGCACGGACACCCGGTTCCGCACCGCCTTCGAGGACATCGTCCAGCACCGCATGGCCAACGACGACTGGGCCGACGACTGGATATTCGACGATCCACGGTTCGGCCTAGCCGACAGCGACGGGAAGCTCCTGGAGTTCCTCGCTGAGATGTTGCACCCAGCCGTACGCACCGACCTCGCCGAGGTCGAGCGACTGCGTGACCTCTTCAATGGCGTCCTGGTGCACGACGGCTACGAACTCGTCCAGGTCGACGCCATCAGCGGGGCCCCGATCTTCGCCCCTCGTCGCATTGGTTCCGGCGTGCCCGGCACGATGAAGAACCTAATCTTCGCCGCGATCGGTGCGAAGCCCGAGATCGTGCTCGCCGATGCTGTCAACAACGACATACGCATCGTCCGAAACGCGGAGAACTGCCTGGTCTACGACCGGCCACTCGCCGCGCACGGCCTGACCTGGGCCGAAATGGCCGTCTGGTGGGCCGACCGAGAGAGCATGATCGGCGCGACCGCGCAGGAGGTCTCCGACAGCCTGCACCAACGGCTGGACCTGTCCCTGGGCGACAACGACGCCGAACGACGGATCCTGCACACCTACAAGGAGCGATACGACCGGCTTGGCACCGACATCCCGGCGCTGATTCCGCAGGTCTACCTGCACTACGACCCCAACGTACGCAGCCACTACCCGCCCGGCACGGCACCGCTCCCGCGTCAGCGCATGGACTTCCTACTGCTCCTGCCGCACCAGGCCCGCGTCGTGATCGAATGCGACGGCCGCCAGCACTACGCCGACGAAGACGGCCGGGCCAGCCCTCGCCGTTACGCCGCAATGACGGCCGAGGATCGCGAACTGCGACTCAACGGTTACGAGGTGTACCGCTTCGGTGGCGCCGAACTCGTTGACCGCCCACAGACTGTACGCCGGCTCACCGCCTTCTTCGACCGCCTCGCCGCCCGTCACGCTGCCTGACCGCCGTAACTGTCGAGCCGGTCCGCCTCCTCCTCGTGGCGCGCACGATTCGGCGAGGCTTACGGCGTCCGGGTACAGGCGGTCATCATCGCTACACCCGCGCGGTCAACCGGTCGAGCCGGGACCGTGCTCGGCCTCGTGTGCCGCAACGGCCAGGCCCACCTGCTCCAAAACCTCGGCTGGAGTGTCGCCTCCACGGTTGGCGGCGAGCTGGGCGAGCAGGGAAGCCAGAGCGATCAGGCCACTGATGGAGGTGCCGGCCGTGCGCTCGGCGATGAGCGGTCCGATGCGGTCAGCGAGCGCGTCGCCATCAGCGCCGGCCTCGATCGCGAGGGTGACGAGTGCGATGGCGTGCGTAACTCCGTCGGCCGAGATGGTCATCGCCCGATGCTACGTCCGCCCAGCGGGGCTCGTTAGATGTGACGGAGGAACCTCCGCCCCACGGTTTGCGGCCCCGAGGCGGAGGTCTCCCGCTCTGGTGTGGGCTCACCGACCGGTCGGTCAGGTGGGCCCACACCCGTTTCCGGACACGATCGCGGCTATCAGCGTCGCGGTCGCGGCAAGCGCCCTGAGCGCCAGGACGGTCACCTCGCCTGCCTTGCTCCACCTGTCGGTCTTGGTTGGCCGGAGTGGTGCGAGATGTGGCGCACTCATACGGCACGGTCTCCCTCCAGAGAGGACGTTCGCCTCCCTCGCGAGATTGGAGGCGGGCGTCCCATCCCAGGATGTTGACCTCGGGTTCCCCTCTGCCTATCTAACGAGTTCCGCGAAATGTGGTATTTGTTCGCCGTGACGACCCTGAATGACTAGGTCAGGCAGCCCGAGCCGCCGTCGCCCAGCCCAGATGTGTGCCACGCCCTCCACCTGCACCTGCATCCTGCATCGGCAGCCCTCGCCGGAGCAGAGACAGTCGGGCAGGCAGACGATCACCGCAGCGCCCGGACAGCCGGTAGGGACCGGAGGAGGCGCAACCCGCAGGCGGGGCACTCCGAGCCGGGGAGCTTCTCGTCGATCGGGTCGAGGCCGAGTGCGTCGCGGATCTCGGCGGCGAGGCCGGCGCACCAGCCGGCGAGGATCGCGACGCCGGTCGGTAGTGCCACCAGCGGCGCGGCTGGCAGGGTTCTGGTCCTACGCCGAGGCGGAACACCTAGCGCGTACCTTGCTGCTGTCCGGGTTGGGCGGTGGCGCGCACGAGAGGAACCAGGATGACCGAGGCCGAGAGCGGGACCGTAACCGAGATCATCGCGGGGGTGCCGGTGCACTACCGCGGCGAGTACGTGCTGAGCGTGGAAGACGACTACGAGCGGATCTACGAGGAGGATCGCCACGACAGCGAGCACCTCGAAGGGCTGGACAGCGAGCCCGGCACCACCACCGCGTTGTACGCCGTAGCGAGTGCCCGCTACCTGGCGGATAAGACCGGCACGTTGGGCGAGGTACTGCGCGAGCCGTACACGCTGCGGACCACCCGGGACGTCGAGGCGGTGCTCGCAGCGTTGGGCCAGCACATCGCGGCCCTGGCCGCGGTCGCGGAAGGTCTGGGCGTCTGGTTGGACGCCGCGTACCAGCGCGGCGAGCTCGACGGCGAGCCGGCCGCCGCCCGGACGGAGCTGGGCAGGGCCGCAGATCTCCTGCGAGCGGCTGGCCTGCCCTTGCGCGAGGTGGTTGTGCCGGGAGACCGTAGCCCGGCTCTCGATATGGACACGCTGATCGCCGGCGTGATCGAGCAACTGCGAGCCCGTGGCATCGAGGTTGCCAAGGTGCACGTTTTCGATTCGGAGACAAGGTGGGAACTGGGCGGAGACCGGCACCTGGCGCTTAGCAGCGAGAACAGCTGGAGCCTGCTCTTCCCGACCGGGAAACCGTCGAGATGGAAGCCGGTTTCGTTCGGCCTGTACTGCTGGTACGCGCACCCGGAACAGGTCGCAGACCTCGTGGTCAAGACGCTGTCTGAAGCGGAGGCGTGACACAACGGCTCCCGGTGCTCCTGGCAGCCCCGCAAGCCATTCCCACCTGGCGTCCACCCGGCGAGGTGAATCGCAGGACGGCCGGCCCAGGACCATGAGGTCGGACTGTCTGGTTCTCATCGGTGAAGCATCAACGAGGAAATCGGGTAGCGGTTCGCCCGCGCGTGCCTTACGCTCTTGTTTGTAAGCTTCCGGATCAAGGGAGCCTGCCGGGTGCGCAACCGGCAGACACCCAGCTCCTCTGGCTCATCTCTTCGGAGATGCGGCTATGACGCCGGAAGCACGGCCTTCCATCGGTCCCCCAGGAATCTTCCTGGGGGACCGATGCCGTTTCCTAGCCGAACCAGTCCCACGAACATCGCCGCGCCTGCCCTCCTCTTGCCTCGCGAGAGTGTTGTCAGCGGTGGCGGCCGGGACGTGACTGACTACGGCCCGGCGCTGCCGCTTCAAACGGCGGTGTCGTCGCCGTTGCCGGCCCTGGGTGAGCGAAGGAGGTCTTCGCCAGGGCCGCCGCAGGTCCTGAAGCCATGGCCGTCGCCCGTTGCGAGGATCCGGTGATGGTGACGCGGGCTGGTGGGGCGGATCGGGCGTGAATCAGTAGCACTGCCGCACGTCGGTCGTCTTGCTGTCCGATCACGCTGACGAGCCGGTCTGCGCTGGCCTGGGCGTCGCTCATGCCGGCGAGTTCGGCCGCGAGGCGGTCCTCGCGGACCGTGCGGTGCACGACGCTGTTGCACAGCAGGAGCGGACCCGCGTCGAGCGGGCACACGCTGACGTCACCGGCGCGGACGCTGGACGTGAGGAGCAGGTCGGCGATGCTGCCCAGCGGCACGGCTTCCCCCTGGTCGCGGCGTCGCCGGCCGGTCGTGTGGTCGGCAGTGACCTGGGCGAGCTGCCCGGCGCGGATGGTGTAGGCGCGGCAGTCGCCGGCCCACGCGAGTTCCCACCGTACGCCGTGGCGGTTCCCCTTGGCCGGGTATGCCGAGACGACGAGCAGCGAGGCGTCGCCTGCCTGGCTGGCGTCGACCCCGCCGTAGAAGGCGTTGATCGCGGCCCGCGCCGCGTGCAGGCCGGCTGCTGGGTTGGAGCGCAAGGTGACGGTGGCGGCGATGTCGGCAGACATCTGCGCGGCGGTCGCTGCTGGAGCATGCCGGCCGATGCCATCGGCGAGGGCCCAGACGGTAACGCCGCTGTCCGGATCGTGGCGCGTGATCACTGCGGTGGTGTCGATGCCCCGGCCACCCGCGCTGCGGGCCGCAGCCGACACCGTCGTAGGTTCCTTCTCCGGCACGCGGGCGCCCGAGGGTATCGACGGATCGTCGGACGGGGCGGGTGGTTGCTCGGGATGCGGTGGGGCCGGCGAGGCCCAGTCGGGCGGCGGGTCGGTGCCGCCGGGGGCACCGGTGCGGGCGTGCCACGCCTCGACCACGCCGCGCACCACGTCGGTGGAGTGCAGGCCGAGCTGCTCGGCGGCGGCCTCGGCCATCTCGCGGGTGGCGTGCGGGGCGTCAACGAACAACTCGGCGATCGCCCGGTAGGCGGTGATCCGGTCCTCCACGAACCGGGCGGGATTGGTGATCCGCCTGGTGTCGAACAGCCGGCTGATCGTGTTGGTCATCTGTAGCTGGGCCAGGGGCTGGACGGCGCCGAGGACCTCGCTCATCGCCCAGATCGGGTCCATGGTGGCGAGCACGTCGGCGGGGTCCTGCCCCTTCGGCAGACGTACACCGGAGACCTGGCCGGGCCACCGGGACGCGACCGGGTACGCCCGGTCGGCGGCCCGGCGTCCGGCGTCGTCGCCGTCGAAGGCCAGGATGAGGTGGGCACCGGGCAGGGTCTGTTGGATCAGGTCGAGCTGTTCCCGGGTGAGGTTGGTACCGCACGGGGCGACGGCGTACACCGGCTGCGTCTCGGGAACGGCGGAGTGCGCTGCGGCCATGCGGTGCATCGCGAGTACGTCGGCGGCTCCCTCGACGACGAACACGACCGGGTCGCCGACACCGGCGGGCCGGTCCGCGAGCTGTTGCCCGAGACCGTAGAGCAGCAGGCGTTTCCGGTAGATGGCCGTCTCCGGCGTGTTGATCCACTTGGCCTCGGCTCGTCCGCTCAGGTCGCGGGCGGTGAACCCCACAACCCGGTTGTGTGCGTCGGTGACCGGGAACATGAGCCGGTCGCGGAAGCGGTCCAGCAGGTGTTCGCTCCTGCTGTGGATGAAACCCAGGCCGGCGGCGGTCACCTCCCCGGCGCTGAATCCCGCTGCCTGGAGGTGGGTGGCCAGTTCGGTCCACCGTCCCGGCGCGTAGCCCACCTGCCACGGCCCGGTTGAGTCCGCCGCAGCACTGATGCCGTGGCTTTGCAGATAGCGGGCAGCCTTGCGCGACGTCTGTAGCCGGCCGGCGTAGAAGTGGGCTGCGGCAGCGTTGACCGCGTACAGGCGTTCCGGCGGTGGGGTCGGCTGTTCACTGGCCATCGTCGGCCTCCTCCGACCCGGGCGGCCGGGCACCTGTGTCCGTAGCTGGTGCGCCCTTTAGCGACGCGAGGGTCTGGGCGTTCACGACCTGGGAGAGAGCCCGGAGCTCGCCGGCGAGCTGATCGATCTGCCGTTGTAGGTCGGCGAGCATCGCCTCGACCCAACGCAGGTCCGCCGAAATCCGGGCTTCAGGGCCGCTCATGGCAGGTCCTCGCCATCGGGAGCCGGCCGGTTCAAGCTCGGGGGATCGACGTCGTGCTTCCCGGCGGCGAGGTCGGCCCGGGCGGTCCGGGTGATGGCCTCGACGCTGGCGGCGGTGTCAGCGCCGATGACGTCGGCGTGTTCGCCGCCGTACCACGGCATCAGGTCGATCATGGCCGCTCGGGCGCCGGTCGCCAGCAAGATCGCCCGCCCGCGTTTGAGCGCGCGCAGGTCGCCGGGTTCGAGGATCCGCCGCCGTTGGGCGCTGGTGGAGTAGCTGGTGTGGCCGTTGCCGTCGCGGTTGATCGAGGTTGTTGCCACGTCGTGGTCGCCGATCAGGCGGGAGATGTCCTCGGCGTGGCGGGCATCGTCCAGACCGGCGCCGATGACCTTGACGGTCGCGGCGCTCCACAGGGCGGTCATGCCGCGTTCGCCCCACACGCCCTGGCCCTGGGCGATGTTCTGGATGATCGTGATCGGGATAACTCCTCTGCCGCCGAGGTGGCTGTAGAGCTGCGGCAGATCGTTGATCTTGCAGATGTTGGCTGCCTCGTCGAGCACCGCCAGCACGGGCGGGTCGATGCGACCACCAGCGGCTTCGGCGTGCACGACCGCGGTGCGGAACACGGCGTCGGTGAGGGCGGCGACCAGAGGCGCGGCAGCTCCCGCTCCCTCCTTGCTGAGCAGGTAGAGGGTGTCGCGGGAGGCGGGGAACGTGGTCACGTCGAGCCGGTCCATGGCGCTGGCCGGTGGGGTGACCCAGGCCATGATCTCCGGGTCCGACAGGCACCGCGCGGCCGTGCGCGCGGTCTCGTACACACCGTCTCTGGTTTCCGGCGCACCACCTTGACGCCCGGCGAGGGACCGCGCGGCCTGTGGATAGCCGGCGGCGCGCAGCAGCGTGACCGGCTCGCGGCTGGTCACGTCGGACAACCACGCCTGCACGTCGGTGAGCGTGCCGCCGGAGTTGGCGGCGGCGAGGAAGAGACAGGTGAGCAGGTCCCCGGCAGCGAGCGGCCAGAACGGATCGGAGGAGCCAACGCCCCGGATCTCCTGGATGAAGTGATCACTGAACCGCGCGGCGTCCTCGACCCCGTTGATCGTGGCGAGTGGGTCCCACCAGAAGGTTTGGCGCTGGCGGGTGACCCGCTGCGGGTCGAACGACCACACCCGGCCGACCCGCTCGCGGGCTCGGGACGTGGCCGCCCACAGATCGGAGCGGTTACTCGTGGCCAGAACCGGCCCCGGCGCGTCCAGGATCGGGGGAACGGCGAGGCTGGTCGTCTTGCCGGCCCGGGGCGCCATCACGGCCAGGAGGACGTCCTCCCAACTCGATCGGAGCACGGGACCTCGGCGGCGACTGCTGGTGACGAGCCGTCCGAGCGCGATGCCGATCGCGGCGGCCGGTACCTGCTTCGGGGCGCGTCCGGCGAGGCTCGGCCGCAGCCGCCGCGCCCGCTGTAGGGCGGTCGAACCGATGAGCTCGTCAACGTCGCGGGCGCGGGCGAGGGACGCCAACGGGTCTCCGGCCTGCGGCCGGCGAGCCTGCCACCACGCCCACCCCCAGAACCCGGGAACGATGGTCGCGGTGAGCAGAAGCGCGTAGATGAGCGCTACCAGTAGCGGCGCAACCCCCGGCCACAACTGCTGCCAGTCCCGATCGAGCAGCCGTCCGGTGAAGTCCCACCCGAACGGCGGGCCGGTGTCCCACGGCCGCCCGGACGCCACGGCGGCGAGGCGGCCGGCGAACCACGCCAGCCAGGTCAGCGCCATGGCGGCGGAGCAGGCACCCAGGATCAGCCACGGCGCTACGGGGTATCCGCCCGCGCTACCACGCGGGTAGATCGGTTGCTGGCTGCGGATACCGCTCATCGGGCACCCGCCCGCACCGCCGCGTCCGTGTCGTAGAGCGACATCTCGTCGCCGACCAGGTGCAGGGCGACGGGCAGCCCTGCCCTCTCGCCGGTCTTGACGAGGTACTTGCCGCGCCCGGGATGAGTCGCGCCGGGCACCAGGGCCTCCGGGGCGGCCCAGGACGCGACCATGTCCCGTTCGGGCCCGGAGAGACGGACCATCTGGCCGATCCGGTCCAGTTCCCGGCCAGGTAGCGCGGCCAGGATCTTGATCGCGCACCGTTCGGCCATGCCACGTCCCTTGGCCCGGTCCTCGTCACTGGCGAGCGCGTCGAGATCGTCAAGGGAGTGGGTGAGCATGATCTGCGCGACGCCGAGGTTGCGGGACAGCCGGGTCAGCGCGTCGGCCGGCTCGACCAGTCCCGGTGCTCCCCGTAGCGCCCGCCACAACTCGTCCATCACCGCCAGGTGACGGCGCCGGGGCGCGAGGCCCTGGTCGGCGAGTACGGCTGCGGCGTCGATAACCGCGTACCCGTAGCTCCAGGTGGACAGCATCGCGGCGGCGACGAGCTTGTCGCCCGCGGCGGCCACCCGCGAGATGTCGATGCTGACCGCCTTGGCGGACAGGTCGATGGGGGTGGAGGTGGCGGAGTCGAAGACACCGGCGAGGGTGCCCTCGCACAGCAGCCGGAGGGTGGCGACCAGGTCATCGATCCGGCGGCGGTAGTCCGCCAGAGAGGTGGCCCGCGCGGCGGCGCGGATCGTGTCCGGTCCCTGGTCGAGTACCGCGAGCACGTCAGGGATCACCGGGTCGCCGGTCCGGCGCTCGGCGAGCAGGTCGACCACCCTGCCGAGGACGACCTCTTCGGTGTTGCTGACCCGGCCGCCGTCGCGGACCAGGGTGCACAGGGCGATAAGCAGGGTGAGACGCCGGCCGCGTACCTCCAGGCGAAGTTGCTCGGCGTCCGGGCCGCTCATCCGCGACAGCACTGTGCCTAAGGGGCCGGCGTCGAGCGGGTTGATCCGGTCCAGGCCCCTGCCGACCCGAATCACCTGGCCGTCCAGATGCTGCACGACCCGGGTGTAGTCCGGCTTCGTGTCACCCAAGATCAGAATCTGGGCACCGGTCGCGGCCATCCCCATCACCAGCCGCTTGGCCAGGGCAGATTTGCCCGCGCCCGGCTGGCCCAACACGAAGACGCCGGTGTTGGTGATCAAACCGGCGCCGAGCCACTCGAACGGATCGAGTAGCACGGACTCACCCCAGAGCTGATGGCGGCCGATTGGCACTCCCAGCAGGGGAGATCCGCTGCCGGCGGTGAACGGGTACAAGCCGGCGGCCTGCACGGTCGTGGCCTGGTACTCGGTGCCGGCCGTCACGTGGACGGCCCGGCCGGCGCCCGGTTGCCGCCATCCCCATGCCGGGGCGACGGGGCCGAATGAGGACACGTCGATATCCGCAGATGTCACGGTGATGCTCCTGAAGAAGAGAAGAGTCAGTGCGGCCACTGCTGGGCCAGCACTGGCGGGCAGATGCCGGCCGGCAGGGTGACGGCGAACCCGGCGGCCTGGGAGCGCCACAGGCGGCGTAGGCGCACCTTGCACGTCTCGGCGCGGCTCTCCACGTCGGCGACGGCCCGGCCCAGGTCTGCCTGGTCGAGCACCGTCGTGGTCACCCACAGGCTGATCAGCCCGACGCCGGCTCCGAGCGCTTCCTCCCGGGCGGCCTGCGCGGCCTGCTCGTGGTCGGCGATGTCCCGGGCGGTCGGGTCGAGCTTGCGCGCCCGCCGGTAGGCGCTGCGGAACTGGGCGGCGTTGACCTGCCGTTCGACCTCACCGGCGGCCTGCGCGGCGGTCAGCGGCCGATACAGCAGGGTGACCCGCTTTGGGTGGTCACCGGGCGCGAGGAGCCGGGCGAGCACGTGATGGGTGACCGGTTGGCGCGGCGCCTCGTGCCACGCCCAGGTCACGCTGGTAGCGCCGTCGTGCTCGTACCGGTCGGTGTGCTCCTGCGCGGCTACGGGACCCGCGTTGCTCCAGTCGAGCAGGTCTGCCGCCGCGCCGGGATCGGCGCTGAGCAGCCGGGTCACGTCGCCTCGGCTGGTTGGGTCGAAGCTGTGCCGGACGATCCCCGCGATCTGCGCGGCTGTCGCCCGCCCCAGCACGGTGAGCCCGCAGCCGGCCAGAGCGTCCTGCAATCCGGGCAGGGCGCGGTCGACCTCAGCGAGGCATTCCGGCACCGTCTTGGGGCGTGCCGGCGACGACCCCGGGTCGAAGGTGATCGACACGGTCGTCTGCACGTCGGCGGCAGCCTGCGGCGCGGCGGCCACGAGCTGCTGAAGCACACGTACCGCCGCCGCTGGCCCGTCCGGGGCCAGCCGCCCGGTGATGTAGTCGGCAAGCCGGGTGCCGGAGTCCGGGGCGGTGTCCACGGTGACCGCAACCCACCGCACGATCGGCACATGGCCGAGCCCGGCCAGCCAGCCACCCCAGTTCGACACCCACGCGGTAGCCGCCTCCGCGTCGGCCAGCCAGGTCGACTGGGCGGCGCAGCGCAAGGTGACGGTCATGGTCCCGAGCCGGCGATGCCACACGACCCCGTAGGTGCCGCCGTGGCCGTCGTCGGCGGACAACAGCACGGTCGGGGCGAGCACGCCCGGCAACTGCCAGGCGTGCTCCTCGGCCGACATCACGCCGCCGCGGTAGCTGGTCCGGCCCCGCGCGGTGCCGCTGACCCAGCGCAGCCGTTGCACCAGTGCCTGCGCCAGCGACACCCCGTCCCATTGGGCGACGTTGCCGACGATGATGATCAGACAGACCGGGCCGACCACCACGAGGGCGGCAAGACTTACCGACACCGTGATCAGGGCGACGGTCATGGCCCCGAGCACCACCATGGTCTGGCCGAAGCCGAGCCCGAACATGCCCAGCGTTCGAGCCCGGCGCCAACCGCCGTACGTGCGCGTCTCGTTGACCGGAGAGTCAGCAGACATCCCGCTCACCCGGTTTCCGTCGACCGGGCGGCCGTGCTCGCCGCAGACTTGGCCGCCGCTCCCGCGACCTGGGCGCCGACGACGACACCCGCAACGACGGGCGCGGCAGGACCCGCAGCGGCGGAGGCCCCGACCGCACCGGCACCCGCAGCGCTGGAACCAGCCGCCGCGCTAGTGCCGGCGGCTGTAGCCGTCGTAGCGCTACCGGACGCGGTGCTTGCCGTGGTTGCCGTCGTGGTACCCGCCGAAGGGCTGGCGCTGGCGGTGGGGGCTGGACCGTTGAACGTCGGTGGCGTTGGCCGGGGTGTGCCCGAGCCGCTGTCCGCGTTGCTGCCCGAGGACGGCGGATAGCGGCGGTCCATGTCGCGGGCGTAGTCCGTCGCGGTCATGCCGGACGCGCCGCGGCTCGACGCCACCGCGTGCAACCCGGCCGCACCCGCAGCGGCCAGCATGCCCGCCGAGTTGCCGGACTGCTGGACGGCGCCAACGGTCCAGTTGAAGAACCGCATCATGGCCGGCAGTGCGACGAGGGTCAGCCCGAGCATGCCGGCGCCGGTGAACCAGGTCGAGATGTCCCGGTTCGCAGGATCGCCGATGAGCATGAACGCGACCGCGTAGCTGGTGGCGGCGAACGGTTCGTAGAAGACCAGTGCCAGCAGCCAGCCGAGCACCCGCCTTAGCCAGTTACTTGTGGCTGCGGTGAAGCTGCCGCTGGCGGCGAGTTGCAGCATCCCGGCGAGGATGATGATGGCGCCGTTGCGGAACAGCAGCAGCATCGCCTGCACGATGCTCGCGACGAGCACGAACAAGCCGACGACGACCACCAGGATGCTGCCGATGCTGGGGCCGACCGGAAGCAGCAGCAGCTGCATCCGCTCGGCCAGCGCGTTGGTCTTGCATCCTTGGTCCTGGCCCAGACCTGGAGCACAGTCCATCCCCCAGGTCAGGACCCACTCGGTGTAGGACTCGCAGGCCCTGAGCAGCATCTGGGTGCCGGTGAGGCTCACCGCGCCGAACAGCGCGGTCGTGAACAGCCCTTTCACGACCGTGACGAGCGGTTCGCCCTTCCGGTTGATGATCAGCAGGAGGGACTGCCACATGATGCCGCCGATGGAGACCATCAGCGCGAACGGCAGCATCCACTGCTGAAGGGTTCTCGCCGCCGGGGCGTGTTCGACGTTGACCGGGGGCAGATACAGCCACCAGGTCACCGTGGACTTGATCAGTGTGGACTGCGCCTGGCTGATGAGGATGGCGAGATGGCCGATCATGCTGTCCGCCACCGCCCCGGCGACTTCGGTGGCGCCCTCCTTGAACTGGCACTTGAGGTCCCATGCGTCGCACATGGCTACCTGCCCGGCAGTGGCGTGTAGTCACGGACGACAGCGGGACCGACTAGGGCGCGGACCGTGGACCAGTCGCCCTGCGGCGGAGCGATCAGGCGCCAGTCCGAGCCTGACCAGGAAACCTGGACCACGGTGGCCGCGCGGGCGACGCCACCGTCGCCGTCCGGCGCCTCGATGAGCAGCCGCAGGCTGGCCGCCTGCGGGCTGTAGGCGTCGATCCGTACGCCAGCGATCGAGGCGTAGATCGGCGCGAGGGGCTCCCCGTAGGGAATCTGAAGCTGTTCGCGGCCGGCGGTGTAGTCCTGGTTGACGGCGTCGACGTACGCGGCCACGTCCGGGCCGACGACCTGCTCTCGCAGCGTCGGTCCCCACACTCGCGGGCCCACCTGCGGACTGGTGCGAACCAGCAGGTGCAGCGCCGCGAGAACCGCACCGGGCGGTGTCTGGGCGAACTGCTGAGCCTGCCCGCCAGCTAGCTCACGCGGACCCTGCATGGCGGAGACGGGGAGGTCGAGCCCGGCGACGGTGACCCAGGTGAGATCGGTTGGCCAGGCAACGGCTACCTCCACTTGCTGGGGCTCTGCCGTCTGGTCGTCGGCAGGAGGAAGCACTGTGACGGGCTGCCGGTCGGGCGAAGCGTGCTCGTCCTTCGGCCGCGTGTCGCCGGACCGGGCGACCGCGAGCGACGCCAGCACGAGGAGCGCCAGTCCGGCAGCGGTGATGACCAGCGGACGGACCCGGCGTGGCGCGGCGTGACGGAAACGGGGCCGACTCATGTCAGCGCCACCCCCGCGATGCCAGCCGCCAGGCTGGTCAGTGCCAGCCCGGCGAGCACCCAGGGAACGCCCGCCGCGCCGTCGACGGCGGTCTGCGATCGGTTCCTCCGACCGATGATCATCATTCCGGCGCAGATCATGAACCCGAGAACGCCAGCCACGAGCAAGATCCACTTGCCCCAGCCGAGGAAGGTGTTGGCTATCGCCTCCATCCCGGGCGGTGCGGCGGGAGCCGGATTCGGGGCGTCTGCGGCGAGCGCCGCTTGGCCGGCAACGACGAACTTGAGGATCATGCTGATCTCCTCCGACAAGGGAATGCGGCCCGATGGGGGCCGCTGCCGGAGACGTTCGCGTCGGTGCGGTGCCGCTACGGTTGCCGCCGGAGTCAGCGGCAGCGCTACGGGCGCTAGGGGTAGCCCTCGTTGCTTTCGGCTGCTGGGGAGGTAGAGGTGGGGGCGGCGACTCGTCGCCCTCGGATCGGGGGCTTACCGCGAGCGGCGGGCGAGGCTGAGCGACGGCGACCCCGTCGCCGCCGCCGTCCACGCGTCGATGTCGGAACTCGACGGGCGAAGCGCCGCTCGGCATGGAGTTTCCGGGCCAGGGGACGCGCGTGAGTGGAGAGCGTTTCGTGCCTGGGTAACACCAGCGCTACGGGGTTACGGCAGCGTCGCCGGAAAGGCGCGGACGTGACCGTGACGAGCATGACTCGCATCCGATCCGCCGCCTTGGCGGTCGCTCTCATCGGATTGCTTGGAGCCTGTTCCACGGCCAGCCCAACGCCCCGGCTCCAGGCATCCACGACACCATCTGCCCCGCCGGTCGACCCGTCGACCGACTATTCCGATCCGCCAGCGGTGTGTGAGGCGTTCGCCGCCGCCGTGCACCGTATCGACACCACCATCGACGAGGACTGGGCCGCTGCCTACCAGCGGGCCGTGGCGTACCTGGACGCCACGCTTGCCGGGTCGGCAGCCCTCCGAGACCCGGTACGACAGACCGTTCAGTGGCAGGAGTGGGTCCATCACCGGGCCCACACCGAGGTCCAGATCGCCCCGTACGCCGGAGACGCGCTCCCGCCGGACACCGCCGAGCAGCGGCACCATGCCGTACTCATCACCGTCCAGCCGATCGGACGCGACGGCTGGCGTGGCCCGTTGGAGCGCCACACCGTCGTGTGCGCCCTTCAGCCAAGCACAGGCGGCTGGCGGATCAGCGACTACGAGATCGGCTGACCGTGATGACCAACACGACCGGCCAGGCCAGCACGACGTCGAGACGGGCCCTGGTACTACTGCTCGTCGGCGTACTCGCGGTGGGCGCTGGTCTGGTCGCCTTCGTCAGCTCAGGCGCCGCCACGCTGCTGGCCGCGAGCCCCGCGCTGGTCTCCGCCCCCGCCAGCGGCCAACTCAACATCGACGCCATCCCGCCGCACGCTCGCCATCTCGCTCCCTGGGTGGTGCGGGCCGGCTCGATCTGCCCACAGATCACCCCGCCGATGATCGCAGCGCAGGTCGACCTCGAAAGCAGTTGGAACGCCGACGCTGTCGCCCACAATCCGCCTGACCGCGGCGGAGATGCCATCGGCATCGCCCAATTCCAGCTCGGCACGTGGGCGACGTGGGGCGACGACTACGACAACGACGGTCGCAACGGGCCGGACGACCCCGAGGACGCCATCTACGCGATGGGCCGCCTCATGTGCGACCTCGTGGCATGGGCCAGCCGCAACATCGAGGCGAACCATGTGACCGGAAACCCCCTCGACATCGCCTGGGCCGCCTACTTCTGCGGCAGAGCCTGCGTCATCGGCGCCGGCGGCGTACCCGCTGCGGGCAAGGCGCACGACTACCCCCAACAGGTCCGCTCCCGCATCGGCAAGTACACCCTCGCGTCCGGAAGCACCGGCGCCTGGCGCCTGCCCCTACCCGCCGACAGCTACCAACTCGTCAGCAGGTTCCGGCCGCCATCGCGGCCCAGCCACGACGGCATCGACCTTGCCGCGCCCACCGGAACCCCGATCTACGCCGCCGCAGCCGGAACCGTCCTGGCCGCCCGATGCGACAGCGCGTACTGCGACCGCCCCGGAAACCCGAACCTGCTGGGCTGCGGACTCCTGATCAACATCAACCACGGCAACGGCATCGCCACCCGCTACTGCCACGCGGTCCGCCTCGCTGTCTCCGCCGGTGCCCAGGTACAAGCCGGGCAACTCATCGCTTGGGTCGGCAGCACGGGCCATTCGTCCGGACCGCATTTGCACTTCGAGGTGCACCGAAATGCGCCGCCCCTGACCGCCGCGAACGCGATCGATCCGTTGCCGTGGATGGATTCGGTGGGCGTGCGTATCCGGAGGTAGTCCGCCGCCACTGTCGTCACCTCCGAAACCTTGCACCGCCGGCCTTTACCGGCACTCCTCATGACCCGGCGATACCTGGAGGCATTCCCAATGCTCGTAAGCGGTTACGACTCTCAATCCTCACGTCAGCTCGCCACGTCAATCACGGTGGGGGCGGCCGGCCGGACCGGTCCCCGAGCGCACCTCGCCGGCACCCGCGTCGTCGATGTCGGCGGCGGCTGGCACCCGGGCACCTGGCGCGAAGACCTGCGCCGGCTTGCCGACCGGGCTCGCGTGACCGCGCTGGCCCTGCGTACCGAGCCGAACGAGCGCCAGATGTCCGACTACGACTGGTCGCAGATCGTGCGTGGCATGGCCGACGGCCTCGGTCTGGCAGACCGGCCGTGGGTAGCCGTGCGGACCACCCCGACCACCCTCACCCTGCTCGCCGATGCCGCCAATGGGCCACTGCGCGCTGACACCGCTCGCGCCTATGCCCGCACATCAGTGGTCACCTCCCGGCTCGCACCCGCCCACCCGCGACCGGCGCCCGCCGCACTCGCTCCCAGCGCGGACACCGCTGAGACGGCCAACACCGGTTCTCTGCCTCGCGGCGTTGCCCAGTTGAGCTTCGCGGCCCCACCCACTGCCGCGCCGGCCGCCGCCGGATCCCCGCCTCTCCAGCCCCGCGACCTGTCGAGTCACCGGGCAGCAGCACGCCCGCACAGCCGATAGACGACGGAGTTACAAGCATGCCCGCGCCATCGCGCCGACCTCCGCAAGCCGCGGCCACGAAACCGGTCACCCCGTCCTCGGCCGGCCAGTCGGCTTCCGCTCCGGCCCGGAGAAGTTCATGAGCGACCCACCCGTCACCCGCGACACTGTCGCCGCGCACCTTCCCACCTACCACCCCGATGCGTACTGGCCGACTCCGCCTGACCTGGCCACCCGCACAGCCGCCGCCTGGAACGAGGCGAGGACGATCGCCGCCGACGACCGGCACCGAGCAGGTGCTGATGCTGTGGTCGACGCCGTCTTCCCGCTCGGGTACGCCGCCGCAAGGCGAGCCGGGGTCGAGGCCGTGGCCGACCACATCACCGCAGCCACTCGTGAGGCGGTCACCCGCCTCAGCAACGACACCGACCCGGGGCGCATCGTGCGCGGACTTCTAGGCCGCTTGACGGCTGCCGCCCACGACGAGGTCCGGCGCCACGCCGGACCGGCGGCGGACGACGGACGGAATCGCCCGTCACCGCGGACCTACTTCGTGGCGGCCAGCGACAACCGCGCCAACACCGACGCGCAGCGCGCCGCAGCCGCTGCCGGCGTCGCCTGGACCCACGGGATCCAGGACGGCTGGGGACAGGCGTACTGGGCCGCTAACCGCATCATCATCGCGATCCGGGACAGCGAGCTCTCCGCCACCAGCGCCATCGACGGGATACCGGCCGTCGCCTGGCTCGACGACCTTGCCGATGCGGCTCGGGCGATCGCCGACGAGCGACCCGGCCAGCATCCTGTCCGGCTCGCCCGACTGGCCGGGCCGACCGAGGCGCCACCGGTTGCGAGCGGTGACCCGGCGAGCCGGGAGGCCCCATCGGCGGCCCAGAACCACCACAACAACGGCCTGGATAAGGACGACCGCAGGCCGCGGGGGATGTGATTCCATTGGCGAGGAAGCGCAAGGAGATAGCCGGGCAGCTGTCGTTCGACGACTACCTCTGGGCGCGTGCGTCGGAACCGGACGGCTCCGACGAGTTGGAGGTGGAGACGAGTGAACCAGTACGCAGCGCAAGCACAGACTCACTGGAAGAAGTACCTGCCGAATCGGTACCAACAGATCGGGAACCCGGACGAGTTCTTCACGGCGCTGGGGGAGCAGATCGCCCAGCAGATCGAGGACCTGAGCAGGACGCTGGCCGGCCCGGACCCGGAGCAGGAGACGTACCTGGACAAGCTCGGCCGGCTGAACAACGCCAGGCTGCGCGCCGAGGGCCAGGTGCTGCGGGAGATGCTGCCCGACCCGGAGACCGACCTCAGCCCGACCCGCTAGAACCCGTCGCGCCGCCGTCGGGGGCGGCGCTACCGCCCCCGACGGCGACGGCGACGGCTTCATCCGACTCCACCACGCCACACGTCGTTCAACCCGCCCCACGCCCGACCGCCACCACAGATCTGCTCGGCGAACTGGCGAACCTGCCACCCGCCCCGCCGGCACCCCCAGCCGAGCCGGAGGACGACCCCGTTCCTCCGGACCGCTTCTCCGGATCCGAGTCGCACGACGCGAGGGCAGTACCGGACGCCGGGGCAGCGCCGACCGGGGCGAGGTTCCGGCCCACGGAGCAGGCCGATCTCGCCCCCTCCGGGGAGGCCGCCCGAATCAAGGCGAACATCGCCGCGCTGCGGGTGCTGCGTACGCTGCAAGCCGATCAGCGGTCCGCCAGCGAGGACGAGCAACAGGTACTCGCCCGCTGGTCCGGATGGGGCGCCGTCCCCGCCGTCTTCGACCCGGACCGCGACGACCACACCGCCTACGTCTGGGCACGGGAGCAACTCGTCGAATTGCTCGACGAGACCGAGTGGCGTGCCGCACGACGTACCACCCTCAACGCCCACTACACCGACGCCTCTGTCGTCAAGGTCGTGTGGGACGCCGTGCAGCAACTCGGCTTCACCGGCGGCGACGTACTCGAACCCGGCAGCGGCTCGGGCAACTTCATCGCCTTCGCCCCCGAGAACGCCCGGATGGTCGGGGTCGAGCTGGACCCGGTCACCGCAGCAATCTCTGCCGCGCTCTACCCGGACGCCCGGATCCTCAACGAAAGCTTCGCCGACACCCGCATCCCGACCGGCGCCTTCGACCTCGTGATCGGAAACGTCCCCTTCGGCAAGATCACGCTCGCTGACCGTCGCCACAACCCGGGCGGCCACAGCATTCATGACCATTTCATGATCAAGGGATTGCACCTGCTGCGGCCAGGCGGGCTTATGGCGGTGCTCACCTCGCACTTCAGCATGGACCGCGCCAACCCCGCAGCCCGCCGAGAGATCGCCTCACTCGCGGATCTGGTCGGCGCCGTACGCCTGCCGTCGGGCGCCATGGCGAAAGCCGCCGGTACCGACGCCGTCATCGACGTACTGATCCTGCGCCGACGGGAAGAGGGCCGCCCAGCCGCCACTTCGCAGGATTGGGAAACGACTCGGCGGGTCACCCTCGGCGAGGACGAGGTCAGGATCAACGGCTACTTCCTGGATCGCCCGGACCGCGTGCTCGGCCGACTGGGCACCGGCGGCCTGCACAGCAGGGACGAACTGACCGTCGTGGGAGACCGTGATTGTGCGCCGGCGCTACGAGCCGCGTTGCAGGACGTCGTGGCGGTAGCCGAGATGCAGGCGTTGACGTACAGCGAAGCCCGGCGGGCCCCGGCACCGCAGCCGATCGCGTTCGTCGCCGCCGCGCAACAGCATCCGGATGGCTACCTTGCGCTGAACAAGGACGGCACGTTCACGCGGGTCATCGACGGGCAGACAGAGCCCTACGCGCCGCCGAAGACTCAAGCGGACGAGCTGCGGGAACTGCTGAGACTGCGCAACATCGCGATGCGGCTGCTGGAGGCCGAGGCCGCGACCCGCGACGACACCGAAGAGATCGACTACCTGCGCGCCCAGCTCGGGCGGCGCTACGACGGCTACGTTTCACGATTTGGGCCGATCAACCGCTACAACACCTACGAGACCGGCAAGGTCGACGAAGAGACCGGCGAACCGGTCCTGCGGCGGGTCGCCCCGGCCCAGGGCGGGTTCCGTGCCGACCCGTTCTCCAACGTTGTCTACGCCCTGGAGCGCTTCGATGAAGCGTCCCAGCTCGCCTACAAGTCCGACATCTTCACCACGCGGGCCATCGCTCCTCGTGCGCCGAAGCTCGGCGCGGAGACACCCGAGGACGCGATCGCGGTCTGCCAGGACGTGTACGGCCACATCACGCTGGAGCGGGTGGCGTGGCTGCTCGGCGTGGACGAGGCGGAAGCGCGCCAGCGACTGGGAACCCTGGTCTTCGACGAGCCTGGCACCGACCGACTCGTCCCGGCGGCGGAGTACCTGTCCGGCAACGTGCGGGTCAAGCTGGATCAGGCCCGCGCCGCAGCCGAGGAAGACGAGCGGTACGCGCCCAACGTCGAGGCGCTGACCGCCGTCAAACCAGTCGACCTCACCCCGGAGGAGATCCGCGTTCGGCTCGGTGCGAGCTGGGTGAGCGGCAGCACGGTGCAGGAGTTCCTGCAAGAGCTTCTGGACGACCCCACGCTCGCGGTCGAGCACGGCGACGGCGGCACGGACTGGACCGTCACCTCGAAGCGTCGCGCGACGACCCTCGCGACGAGCACGTGGGGGACCGAACGCCGATCTGCGGTCGACATCGCGGAGGACCTGCTGAAGCAGCGGCCGGTGCGCGTGTACGACGTCGACCCGGTGACTGAGAAGCGGCGGCTGAACGCCGACGCCACTCTCGCTGCCCAGACCAAGGCCACCGAGATCAACGAACGGTTCAGCGAGTGGCTGTGGGCGGATCCGCAGCGGGCCAACGCCCACCTGGCCACCTACAACGAGAGATTTAACTCTCTCGTGCTGCGTTCCTACGACGGTTTGAAGCTGACCCTGCCGGGTCTGGCTCTTACCTTCAAGCCGCATTCGCACCAGTACAGCGCGGTGGCCCGGATCGTCGCCGAACCGTCGGTCGGGCTCTGGCACGAAGTCGGCGCCGGCAAGACCGCGGAAATGGTCATGGGGGCGATGGAACTTCGTCGCCTGGGCCTGGTCCGCAAGCCGATGATTATCGTTCCCAATCACATGTTGGAGCAATTCAGCAGGGAGTTCCTCCAGCTATATCCCCAGGCTCGGCTGCTCTCCGCCAGCAGCGCGGACCTGACGGCGGACCGACGCAGGCTGTTCCAGGCTCGGGTGACGACCGGCACTTGGGACGCAGTTATCATGACTCACCGCGCGTTTGAGCAGGTGGCCATGTCACCCGAGTACCAGCGGAAGTACCTGAAGTCGAAGATCGAGAAGTTGGAGATTCGGCTGGCGTCGGCGGAGGCTGCCGGCCAGAAGCGGCTCGTCAAGCAGCTTGAAGGCGCCATCAGTCGGGCAGAGGAACGGATCAAGAAGAAGCTCGCCACGAAGAAGGACCCCGGCCTGACTTTCGAGCTGCTGGGCGTCGACTACCTGTTCGTCGATGAAGGCCATTTGTTCAAGAATCTGGAGCGGCCGAGCCGGATTCCGGGCATGGGCATCCCCGGATCCAACCGGTCCACCGACCTGGACATGAAGCTGCGGTGGCTGCGCGAGAGTAACGACAGGGTGGGCACCATCGCGACGGCGACCCCCGTCGCGAACTCCCTCGGCGAGGTCCACACCATGCTCATGTACCTCGCCCCGGATCTGATGCGCTCGCTGCGTATTGACGAGTTCGACTCCTGGGCGGCGACGTTCGGCGAGACGGTCGAGGGGATCGAGGTCGTTCCCGAGGGCGGCGGCCTGCGAATGAACAGCCGGTTCGCCAAGTTCTACAACGTCCCAGAATTGTTGCGGCTGCTGCATCAGGTCGCAGACGTGAAGACGGCGGAAGACCTCGCTCTGCCCGTGCCCGCGCTCAAACAGCGCGAGGACGGCCAACGCCTGCCCCGCACCATTGTCGTCGCCCCCAGCGACGGGCTGACCGACTACCTCACGGCCCTGGTCGACCGGGCCGACAAGGTCCGCAAGGGGGATGTCGAGCCGACCGAGGACAACCTCCTGAAGATCACGCACAACGGCCGCTCTGCGGCGATGGACCTGCGATTGGTGCCACCCACGGCAGACGAGATTGCCGACGTGTTGCGCCGCTTCGAGGTGCTCGAAGACGAGCGAGCTATCGCGGCGGTGGCTGCCAACCTTTCCGCACTGTGGGCCCGGCAGCGGCCGAACCGCTTGGACCCCACCACAGCCGTATGGCCCGGCGAGGTGTGGCAGGAACAGGGCGAGACACTTTGGTCGGGGCAGTTCGATCACGCCACCGAACAGGCCCTGCTCCGGCTCTCCGACACCCACGACTGGAGCGTCGGCCCGCTGGAAAGCGGCCAGATCCTCGACACGCTGACCAACTACGACGGGCTCGGCGACGCCGACATCCGACAGCAAGTGGCCGAGCACCTGATCGACCACTGGGTGACCGAACCGCCGTACGCACAGGTCGGCCGGAGCGTCCGCTGGCCCGACCGCGTTGAGGACGCTACCGGCCGCGTGGTCTGGAGCGGCGAACTGCCACACACCCTCAAGCAGGCCCTCGTCTTTGCCTATCGGGACGCAGACGACGAACACCCCGTGACCGCAGACCGGCTCGTCGAGCTGATGGACACCTACGACCGCCTCGCGGACCCGAGGATCCGCGAGCGGCTCGCCTCGGACCTCGCCGGTCTATGGAGCCAGGAACCTCCCGCTGGACCGGACGTCGGTCACGATGTGGCCAGAGCAGCGGAGACGGCATGGCCGGACCCGATCACCGCTCCGCCGGAGTTGCTGTGGTCGGGGTCGTTCAGCGAGGAGGTCCAATCAGCGCTGCTCGCAATCCGCGCCATGGACACGGATGCGGCCAGCAAGCTGACCATCGCAGCGGAGACGATCGCCGGCATCTACGCCGAGCACCGAGACGACATTTTCAACGACAGCGACGGTCAACCCCATCCGCGCCCCGGCGCGCTTCAGATCGTCTTCAGCGACCTCGGTGTGCCTGCGGCCGGATGGAACGCCTACGAAGAACTGCGGGCTCAACTCGTCGCTCGTGGCGTGCCTCGGGCTCAGATCCGGTTCATGCACGAGGCCGGAAACGACGCGGAAAAGGCCGCCTTGTTCGCCGCTGCCCGCGACGGGCGCATCAGCGTCTTGGTCGGTAGCACCGAGAAAATGGGTGTAGGGACGAACGTCCAGGCTCGCGCCGTCGCGTTGCATCACCTGGACTGTCCCTGGCGGCCGGCCGACCTCCAACAGAGAGAAGGCAGAATCCTTCGGCAGGGCAACCAGAACTCTGAAGTCGAGATCATCCGGTACGTCACCGAAGGCTCGTTCGACGGGTTCATGTGGCAGACGGTCGCGAGGAAGGCCGAGTTCATCGCGCAGCTCATGCGTGGCCGGCTCGACGTGCGAGAAATCGAAGACATCGGAGACGCGGCCCTGTCGTACAACGAAGTGAAAGCGTTGGCGACCGGCAACCCGTTGCTGCTCGACCAGGCGGCCCTCCAAGCCGAAGTAACCAAATTGGAGCGGATGGAACGCTCACATCACCGGGAACGCGATCGGATGGCCTGGGTCCGGCGCGAACGTGAGCAGGACATCGCCATTCTGCGGGCCGAGATCGGGGAGGCCATCGCGGCCCAGGCACGCCGAGTCGACACCACGGGGGACAAGTTCCGAATTGCCGTGCTCGGCCAGAGCACTGCGGAGCGGAAGCAGGGCAACGCGCTGCTGCGTGACGCGCTCAAGGCCCTCACCGTGCCGCCCCCACGGGGTGAGCAGGAGGTCGCCACGATCGGTGGATTTGCGGTAGTCGCGGAACATCGGTGGATCGAGGCGCAGAACCGGCGGCTGTTGTTCGTCAACGTGCCCGACCTGCCCCGAGCCGAGTTCGCACTCTCCCACACCGAGCTGGACAACGCGGACCTGGTGGGCCGGTTGGAGAAGCGGCTGCGCGGGCTCGACGCCATCGTCGGGCAACTGCAACGTGACCTCGCGGCCAAGGAACAGGACCTTGATCGGATCACGAGCGGGCTGGACGCGCCGTTCAAACACGGCGATGCGCTGCGCACCGCGAGACTGCGGCTGGAGCAGGTGAACGCGCAGATCACCGAGGCGAGCAAGTCCGAGCCGACAGCGTCCTCGACCGCCGCCCCCAACGAAGCCACGGCGATGCCGAAGCGCGTTGACCCGGCCATCATCCGCAGCGGCCGTCCCGGACACCCCGACGGCAACGACACCATGCAGGTCCTCACCCTCACCGCCGCAGCCATCCAAACCTACGGTTGGGTGTCTCGCCGGGATGCCGACGCCAGCGACGGCAAACTCGTTCCGACCGCCGCGATCGTCGACACTGCGATCAACGGCGACGGATACGACGCCGCCGGATTGCGCGAGGAACTGGAGGCGGCCGTAACCGACGAAACTCGTGCCTATGCCACCGCCGTGCGGGAGTACGCCATCGCGCTACCCGACCGTGACGTCAGCGACTACGCCTACCAACTGCGGGTCGCCGCGACCGAGCCCAGCGTAAGCCCACGCCACTTCGCCACCCTGGTCTCGGCCGTTTCCAGCTACCAGCGCCACCTACAAGACCAAGCCATCCGCCACGTCACGGCCACGTCGACGTGGCAGGGCAAGAAGGGTGATCAGGTCAGCTTCGACGCTCAGGTTCTCGCGGCCCGCAGCTACAACCGCCAACGCCGCGGCGCCCAGTCCTCCGCCACCACGCTCTACCTAGCCGACGCGTCCGGGAACCTTTGGACCTGGCGGGCACCCAACCTCAACGCCTTCCGGGACGGGACGTACGTCCACGTCACGGGCAAGATCAAAGGTCACGACACCACGGACGGACACCGGCAGACCGAACTCGGCCGGTGCGTTCTCGCTCCGATCGACATGCCGGCGGACTGGCCGCGGGACCACAACGACACCACCAGCCAACCGGCCGACGACGCTCCGCCTCCACCCGAACCCGCACCTCCGGCACCGTCTGCGATCACATCGCCAGCCGCCACCGTTGCCGTTACGATCCCGGTGAACCTCGACGCCTGGGCCGCCGGACCCGGAGCACGTGCGAGCGAGGACGACATCACCTGGCTCTCCGACGTGTTGACGGGACTGGCCAACGATCCGCAAACGCAGATGTGGGCCCTCGCCAACTCCGCCGACAACTTCGCGCACCCCTTCGCCAACATGCTCGCCGACACCCTCATGGACGCCTTCGAGGAACGCATCGACTTCCTGCGGTGGGCGTACTTCGGCGACCGACAGGACCAGACCGCATTGCGCGAAGCCGCCACCGAGGCAGTCTTCGCCGCTGTCCGATCCGCCGCCGATCTCCAGGCACTCGCAGAACAGGCGGAGGCCGAACCGGAGGCCACCCGGGCGGCCCACACACCCTCCGTTGACGATCCAAACGCCGGTCCCGACCACTGTGCAGAAGCCGCGGACAGTGCGGGCACGCCAGCGCCGGACCAGACCGAACCAGCCGCCAACGACGACCTGGAGCAACGGGAGCAGCAGGTGCGCCGCCGCCAGATCGTGCTGAAGATCGAGGAACACGCAGCTGGCCTGCACCGGAGCACCGGATCAGCGCACCGCTACGTCGGCGAGATGGTCAAGGCAACTCCAACAGAGATGGAGTGGATCAAGGGCTACATCGCTGATCACCCCGAGGTGCTGGAGCTTCCGTACCGCACGCCCGCGCAGTGGGACCAGGTCCGGCAGCGGCGAGGCGAGGACGCGTTCCAACAGGCCGAAGCTGCCCACGCCGCAGGCGACCTGACCGGTGCACTGGACTGGCTCGACGAGGCACGGGCGTGCGGAGTGCTTTCTCTCGCGGAATGGAGTGCCGGCCGCGACTACGTGCGAACGCACGGCGGCGCTGCGAACCCGCCTACGTCTGGCCCGGCGGTAGAGACTCCGGGACGCGGCGACCAGCCCGAGCAGCAGATGCCTCGGGAAGACGCGCCGGTGGATCGGCGATCCCAGGTGCGACAGCGCCAACTGGTACGCGCGCTCGAACAGTACGGGCCTGGATACCACCGGCTCACCGGCGACGGAGTCAGGTACGCAGCTGAGGTGATGCGCGCGACGGAGCAGGAATGGGAGTGGATGGCGACCTACGCCCAGGCCAACCCCGAGGTGCTGGATGGCGAACGCCTCGGCGACGCGCGCATCGTCGAGATCAACCGCACGGCCGCCCGGACAGCATTCGGGGCTGCTACCGACGCGATGAGGCGCGGCGACTTCGACCTCGCCCTTGAACGGCTCGACGACGCCGAGGTGTACTGCCCGGACGGCCACCCGGACCGAGGCGGTAACTGGGATCACTATCGCGGCATCGTGCGGACCAAGGCCGGCTCGGGCGTCGTGGACGGAGCGGCCACACCCTCCGACTCCACGACGAAGAGCGCGGACGTGGCCACCGCAGAACGGCCGCGACCGGCAGCCCTGGCCAGGGCCGGCCACGCAACCCCGGTGCCGGTTCCGGCAGCCAGCTCCGGCCAGCCGCCATCGGCAGAACCCGCCCCTGCGGCCACCGCGCGCAACGCCCGTGCCCGCTGACCAAACGGCGACGCGGGCCCAGCCGATAACATCTGGCCAGGGTGACCACGGGGGAAGCCACCCTGCCCAGATGTCCAGCAACGGTACGAGTCGCCCGCAGCCAGCGACAACCGGCCGAGCGGGTACCGCGGCGTTGCCTCCTTGTCGCCCGCGACGCCGAGGACGAGACAGGAACGACCCGATCGGCTCACCGGTGTCGAGACGCTCAGTTCAGGCGATGCGGCCGACGCCGCCGACACCTGGGTCGGTTCCCGGCCTCATGCCCCTCGCACACGAGCAACCCCGCGAGTTGGTCAGCTCTCCGCGCGCGCTCACTGCGCCCGCCGCGTTGGGCAATGAATTGCGGTTAGCGCGTCGACCACGGCCAGGCCGTCGATGACGATCCCGTCAACGAGGTTGTCCACGATCATCAGCGGCAACGGAGCCGTCTTCACGTCGTAGGTTGGTCCCGGGAGGTACCCGTGTTGACGCAGGCCCGGGTCGTGGTCGTCCCCCAATCCCGCGTGACAGGTGCCGCACAGGGTCAACAAGTTGTGCTCCACCGTGGGTCCGGCCTTGCGTACTGGCACCACGTGATGGACATCCAGTTCTAGGTCAACGTGGTTAGCCGGGCTGCGGCCGCACAGGACGCACCGGCGGCCGTCGCGGCGCAGGACATCACCCCGCTGTCGGCGAGTCGGCGCTTTCCTGCCGACGAGATCGTGGCCCGGATCGAATGTGGGTACGAACGACGCCACGTCGCGTACACACTCGATTGGCCGTAGCAGCGAAGGCAAGAACTCGCGTAGCAGGGCGTCGGCGATCGCCGTCGCAACGAAGCCCCCACGGCTCAGGACCGCAGCAAGTCCCTGCGGATCATCGGCGATCACCTTAGGCCGGTGCCCGAACCGGACGAGCAGGCTGTCGAAAGTTTCACGGCCCACTGCATCAGCCTGTCGGATCTCCCACCGGCGATCACGGGCTGAGAAGCTGGCGAATCGGGTATAGAGCGCGATATTCAGCAGGTCTGATCGCAGTTTTCGGACCGCCACCAGGTAGTAGCGGTCGTTCGAGAGCGCGCCCGCCACGGTAGCTGGGACAAGGGACATGAAGCCATGCTGGCATAGTCCTGTGACAGGTCCCGTCGGTACACACGTACACGACGAAGACCAAGGAGGAGCCGACAGGAGCCGTTGCGACCGGCCAAGTCGATGGAGGAGCGAAGCCCAGCCTGCCGCCGCGCCGCCCAGCGAGATGTCTCATGAGACATCCGAATTCTGGAGAACATTGGCGGTGAGAACCTACATCTGAAGCGCGATCGCTACCGCGATCGCCGCGACCACCATGAACGGCCCGTGGGGGATCGCGTCTTTGCGTCCGGCCCGTCGGACCGCCAGCAGGACGCCGGCCGCGAGCCCAGTGAGCACCAACGCGAGGAACGTGGACACCGTGACCGCCGGCCATCCCATCCAGCCGACGCCGATACCGAGCCCGAACGCAAGCTTGGCGTCTCCAAGACCGATGCCGCCCCGGGTCAGCAGCGACATCAGTACGTAGAACGCTGCGGTGCCTGCGCCGGCTGCGAGCGCTCCGCCTAGGCGACGAGCATCACCGAAGATGATCGTCTGTACGCCGAAGACGGCCAACGCCCCGCCCGCAAGTAGCGCGGTCAGCCGGTTCGGCAAACGGTGCACCGCGATGTCGACCACCGCAAGCGTGATCCCCACCAGCGCCAGCCAGCAGAACGCGAGCAGAGGCAGTGGATCATCGGTCACCGCCGCAAGGGCCGCGACCGACAAGCCGGCTGCGACCTCCACCGACGCCTGCGGGGGCCCCACCCGCGCCCCGCACTGACGGCATCGACCGGACCACCACCACACGAAGCCCCGCCACAGCGATCCCGTGCCGGCAATCGGGCGCTCGCAATGTGGACACGCCGTGGCGCGGGCCGGACCGCTCGGCACCGAATAGCGGAACGCTGCCATCCGCATCACCGGACCGGCCGCCACAGCGAGCGCCGCGGCGAGCGAGACAATCAACGGGCTCATTCCGCTGCCGGTCGTTGCCGAGCGTCGCGACGGAGAACCTCAGGACGCCTTGCCATCAGGCAGCCCGTCGTCTTGAGCGTGCGAGTCGCTGCGGTGCAACGCGTGACCCAGAGCCCGGATCGTCTCCAGCCGCCGACGTCCCGCCTTTGTGAGGGTCAGTAGCCGATGCCCTTCCGCGAACGTCTCCCGCGCGAGCCCGCTCTCCACTAGACGGCGGACCGTTCGGGTGATCTCGCCGTCGCCGATGCGGTTGCCGGTCCACTCGGTGATCGCACTGCCCAACTCGCCGTACCGCATCGGCCGTTCGCCGAGGCACACTACTGCCCCGATTACATGTTGATATTGAAGAATATCCCGGATCTCCAGCAGATCTCCGAATTCCACCCCGCCCCCCGTTACCGCGTTGCCTCAACGCGTAGCCCCCAGCCACGCTATCGGGTGTCAGCTACCCGACAGTAAGGCACCAGTGTGCAGGCGGTAGTGACCTCGCTGTCAAGTGCGAAGGCGCAAAGTTTGCGCCGCGTTCAGGCAATTCGGCCCAAAAAGGTCGATCGATTGTTTATCCGATAGCTACCCGCTCGGTCGACAGCTCGGTCCTGCGGTCGTTCCCCTCGAAGTCGACGACGCGCTCTACCAACGCACAGACCTCGCGGCCTTTGCGGGTGAGGGTGAGGGAGTGTGCTCCGTCGAGGCTCGCTGCCGCCGGCCCGGTTACGGCGCCGGCGGCAGCCAGGGCCGCGATCGCCGTGTTGATCGCATCACCGTACGTGTTTAGCTCGGGGCAGTCGTGAGGAGGGCGGCCGTCCCGAACAGCAAGAAGAACGTCGACAATCAATGGGGTGCCGAAGAAGTCAATCACGGACTGTAATTCGCTACGGTCTTCGGGCATCCCCATCTGACTTTCCGTGAGTGGTGGCTGCATTCGCTGTCATCGGTGATCAGAGCTTGATGGCCACAGTGTGACGGTGGCGAGGGGACGGTACAAGAGGGAACTTCCTTCACTGTTTCCGGGCTCGATGTCAAACGGGACATGTACTGAGAGTGAGTGGCACTCACTAGTGCACCCAGGGCCAGGGCGATCCGGCGTTAGCTCGTCGTGGGACGGCAGGGTACCGACGAGTGCGAGGTCGCAGCCGCAATGAGCGTTCCGTCAGGAACGCACACAGCGGTGCGTACGCAGGAGAACGCACGGCGACGGCGTACCTGACGGTGCGTAGCGGAGCCCAGTTCATATGCGCTAAGACCAATGGGTGCGTCCTACCGCGCGGGGGAGGTGGCAGGGGATGCCCAATCGTGCAGTGCTCAGTTTCGAGCTGTTCACCGACACGCACGCCGCTGTCAATCTGCTGCCGCCCGGTCTCGCCGACGAAGCTGGAGCGGGGACATCATCCCCACCAGTTGCGCCGCCTCGGTGCGGCCTTGAGGGCAGGGAGGCATCCAGATGACGAAGCGAGCCAAGGTGAGCGGGTCGATCGTGGTCGGACTTGGGGTCGCGCTGTGCGTGCTTGCGGGGTGCACATCGGACCCCGCCGAGCCGGACGTCGCGCCCACCAGCGCCACGACCGCGGCGGGAACGCCCACCCCTGATGCTGTCGAGGAAGGTGCCCGACACGACATCCTCGCTGCCTACAACGGGTACCTAGAGGCGTACGTCAAGGCGTCGGCCACGGCCGACTACCGGACCAAGGAACTGGCTACGTACGTGGGGGAACCGCTGCTCGGGCAGTTGCTCAACAACCTGTTCAACATGTCGCGCAGCGGCGTGCACAACGAGGGCCGACCGACCTGGAGCCCGACCGTCACCGAGCTGCGCCTCGACGCGAACCAGGCCGTGATCCAGGACTGCTTCGACTCCACGAACTGGAACACCGTCGGCGGTAAGGCGCAGCCGACCGCGCAGGCGAAGAGGTACCCGGTGGTCGTGAAGGCCAAGCGGGTCAACGACAAGTGGTACGTGTACGAGTCAACGGCCCAGCGGAGTTCCACATGCTGACTCGAACCTTCCGAGCCCTCGCCGTCGCCGTCTCCGTCGCGGTCGTGGCCCTCGGGCTGACGGTCGCGCCGGCCAGAGCGGATTACTGGGTGTGCCCCCCGATCGGGGACTGCTACCTCGTGATCGAGAAGCCGGGCGACGGCGGTGGCGGTACACCGCCCGGTGGTGGCGAGGGCGGCGGTACGCAGGAGTGCACCTCGGGCGGCATCGTCGTGCCGTGTTGGCAGGCAGGTTGGGGATACCTCAACCCCGCTGACGGCTGCTACTACATCCTCGAATCGCCACAGCCACCCGCCGGCGATGAGGCGTGGGCCGGCCACGAACCCGGCGACGGGGCGGTGTACCGGCAGCGGTGCTACGGCGACATCATCGGCGCACTGGTGTGGCGGGCGGACCCGCCACCGGGCACACCGGGAAGCCTGAGCCCGGCGGAGCTGGCGGCTCGGGCCGTCAAGGAGCTACCGATGCGGGGCGCCCAGATCGGCATCAGTCCGAACCCCTCCGGCGCCGGGCTGGTGGGCCTTCCGGTCTGGCTGTGGACCGCGGTCACCCCACAGACCTGGGGACCGATCACGGCGACCGCCTCCGTGCCCGGGATGTCCGTCACCGCTCGGGCGAAAGCCACCCAGATCAGGTGGAACATGGGCAACGAGAAATCCATCACCTGCGACAACCCGGGCACCCCGTACAACAAGGCCAAGCACGGTGCGTCTCCATCGCCGACGTGCGGATACGACGGGTACCCGCTGCCGAGCCGCAACGAGCCTTCCGGCCGGTACCCGATCACCGCCACGACCACATGGCACATCGACTGGTGGGTGGTCGGCGGCGGCGCGACGGGGACCGAAACGGTGACCCGCGAATCCACGACATCAATCCGCATCGACGAACTTCAGGTGGTGACCGGGTGACAACGACGGACGACGTTGTGAGCCTTCCTACGGCGGCCATCCCGCAGCGGCGCGTGGTCCGCGAGCGCAGCGTGCGCCGGGGACGTCTCGGCGTCGCGGTCGCCCTCATGGCCGTGTGTGCCCTGGGTGCGGTGGCGTTGTTCGGCTACGTGAGCCGCACCCAGCCGTACCTGGCGATTGCCAGGGATGTGCCGGTGGGAGGTCAGATCACCGCTGCCGACCTGGCCACCGTGCACCTCAACCCGGACCCGGGCATCGCGGGGGTGTCAACCGATCGGGTCGAGTCCGTGGTCGGCAAATACGCCTCGGTGGCGCTTTTGTCCGGCACGTTGCTCAATGCGAATGCCCTGGTCGACAAGCCGTTTCCCGCACCCGGTGAACAGGTGGTCGGTATATCCCTCAAGGCCGGGCAGATGCCGTCCGCGCCGCTGCGGCCGGGCGCGAACGTTCTGCTCGTGTCCACCGAGGAAGCCACCCAGGACAAGCCCACTACCGCGGCGCCGACGATCCGGGCCACGGTGGTGCACGTGATCGCGGGGGCACGCGACGGCACCGCCACGGTGTCGGTCGCGGTCCGGGAGAGCGACGGGCCGGTTGTCGCCCGGCTGGCCGCACAGGGCCGGTTGGTGCTGACCATGACTTCGGGGAGCTGACGATGGCGGTCATCTGCCTCGCCAGCGCCAAGGGGTCGCCGGGGGTGACCACGGCGGGTTTGGCCTTCGCATTGACCTGGTCGCGGCCGGTGGTGCTCGCCGAGTGCGACCCGGCCGGCGGTGACATCGCGGCCGGGTACCTGCGGCACCTGGAACTGGACGGCGGACACGGCCTTATGCAGCTGGTGGTGGCCGAGTTGCGTGGACAGGCGAGCGAGCAGTTCTGGTCCCAACTGGTCGACCTCGACCCGCCGAATGCGCAGCGGCTGCTGCTGCCCGGCATCGCGACCCCCGCACAGGCGGCCAGCCTTGACCCGAACTGGTACGGCCTCGCCGGCTTCTTCGCCTCACTTGAACATGGTGACCCAGGCTTCGACGTCATCGCCGACTGCGGCCGGCTCGTCGCCCCGCACGCCCCGTGGCCGTTGCTCAGTCGCGCCGACCTGGTCCTGCTGGCGGTGAAGCCGACGTTGTCCTCCCTCCTGCCTGCTCGCGCTGCCGTGCAGACGCTGCTCGCGGGCGGCGGTCCTGGCGGCGAGGGCCGGATTGGGCTGTTGGTGGTCGGCGACGGCGATTACGACGACCGCGCCGTGTCGCGGCACCTCGACGTACCGGTGATCGCTTACCTGCCCGACGACGACCGATCCGCCCGGGTGCTCGCCCACGGAGGCACGGTCCGGACCCGGCGGCCGTTGCTCCGCGCGGCGGCGGCAGCCGAGGGCAAGGTCATGCGATCCATCACCGACCGACGTGACCGCCTCCGCAGCCCTGGATCCCGGGAGACCATTCATGCCGACGTTTGAGCACCCACGGTGGCGCGACCCCTCCGACGGGACACCCACGATAGAGAGCGCCGCTCCACCGCGACAAAATGGACGCGCTAACGGCAACGTCGCCGCCCTCGTAGCGGCACCGCGGCCTCCGACACCTGGGCCGAGGCTGAACGAGCCCGACTACGCCGTCATCCGGTCACTCCAGAACGCCGTCAGTGACGAGCTGTCGCGCCTGCTGGCCGGACGTGAATACGTCAGCCCGTCGGAGCGAGAAGCCGAGGGGCGGCAGATCGCGTCACGGCGCGTCAGCCAGTACGTCGACCAGCAACGAATGAGTGGCACTCCGCTCAGCGGCGACTACGAGCGACGGTTGCTCGACGGCGTGCTCGCCGCGCTGCTGGGCCTGGGCCGGCTCGACCGGCTGCTGCGCGAACCCTATGACACCATCACCATCCTCGGCTGCGACGGTGTGCGAGTCGAGCGCCCGGACGGACGCGTCGACTTCGAGGCCCCGGTAGCGGACAGCGACGAAGAACTCGTCCTGCTGCTCCAGGCCCTCGCGCGGCGAGCCGGCGGCACCGAGCGCGCACTCACGAAGGACAAACCCACGCTGAGCATGGAGATGCCCGGCGGTCAGCGGCTCGCGGCCACCTACCTGGTGACGCAGCGACCGGTCGCGGTCATCCGTAACCACCAGATCCTCAAGGTCACCCTCGACGAGCTGGTCACCCTGGACCAGGCGGATCCCAACAAGAGCGCCATGATCGATCCGCTCCTGCGTGACTTCCTCCGCGCGGCGATGCGGGCCGGGCTCAACATCATGGTCGCCGGCGTGCCGGGCAGCGGTAAGACCTCTCTTCTGCGGGCGCTGGCGAGCGAGATCCCCGCCGACGAGTGGATGATCATCATGGAGGAGGCGCGAGAACTCGGCCTGCACAAGACCGGGCGCCACCCGTGGGCCGTCTCGATGGAAACCCGCGAGGGCCATGGTGAACGCGGACCGGACGGCCGACCGGTCGGCGAGATCACCCTCGATGACCTGATCCCGATCGGGTTGCAGCTCAACGCACGCCGGATCATCGTCGGCGAGGTCCGATCCCGAGAGATCGTCGCCATGCTCCAGGCGATGGGCACGACCAACGGATCTCTCTGCACGATCCATGCCCGCGAGCCCGGCCTGGTCTTTGACCGCGTGGTGGAGCTGGCCCTCAGCCACCGCGACGAGCGGTCCGACCGGCGCGCCTACCTCCAGGTCGCCAACGCGCTCGACCTGGTCGTTTACGTCAGCATGATCGACGAAAGCGCGATCGGGGGCCGCAAGCACCGCTTCGTGTCCCACGTGATCGAAGTGGGTGGACTGGTCGAAGACGGCCGTCCCCGGACCACGCAGATTTTCGGGCCCGGGCCGGATGGCCGTGCGGTGCCGATGCACCAGCCGGACCGGCTCAAGCAGCACTTCCTCCTCGCCGGCTACGACCCGACCATCTTGACCGCGCACCGCGGTCGGGGTGGCTGGCCACGGCCTCTGCCCCGACTGGGAGTGCGGACGTGAACCCGGTCCTCGTTGCCGCCATGCTCGGCGCCGGTCTCGTCGGCAGCCTCGTGCTGGGCGTGAGCGCCGTCATCGGGTCCGCCCAGCCTGACCGCCCGCCGTCCCGGTGGACGATGCGCGCTCGGTGGCTCTGGTACGGGTCCGGGACCACCCGCCAGGCCCAACGGCGCCACCAAGCCTGGGTGATCGGTGCGCTCGCCGCTGGCGCCCTCGCCTGGGTCATCAGCGGAATACCGGTGGCGGCGCTCCTCGTCGCCGTTGCGGTGCCGGGCGTGCCCTGGCTGCTGTCGGCGGGAAAGGAGGAACAGCGCGCCATAACCCGGGTCGAGGCGGTGGAGGCATGGACCCGCCGCCTGCGCGACGTGGAGGACTCCGGCGTTGGCCTCCAGGAAGCGATCGTCGACACCGCCCAGACCGCCCCCGCCGCGATCGCTGCCGAGGTGCAGTTGCTCGCCGCGCGTATTCAAGCCGGCTGGGAAGCCGAAGCTGCGCTCTACGAATTCGCCGAGTCACTCCGGGATCCGGTCAGCGATCAGGTCGTGGTGGCCCTCGCGCTGCACCTCAGCGATCGGGGCGCCAAGCTGACCGATGCGCTGACCGGCATCGCGGAAGCCGCAGCGGACGAAGTGGCGATGCGCCGCGAAACCTCCTCTAAGCGATCCCGGGCGCGGTTCCAGATCCGCTTCCTCACCATCGGATCTGTTTTGTTGGTCGGCTTCGGACTGGCCAGCGGCCAGTACACCGCCCCGTACGCCGAGCCCCGCGGACAGGTCGTGCTCGCGGTCCTCGCGTCCGGGTTCGTCGGCTGCCTGTGGTGGGCGCGAACGCTGGGCCTGCCGCCGGCCGAGGAGCGCTTCCTGGCCACGAATGCGAGCGCTGGAGGGAGTCCGTCATGACACCCACCTGGATCGGCATCACCGCGGTGCTCGGCGCGGGGTTCGGTCTCGCGGTCTTCCTCGCCGTGCACGAACTCCGCCCGGCCAGCCCCGCGCTCGGGCCGGCGCTCGCCCGCCTGCAACCACCAACCGGCGCGGTCACGGCGCAGTCCGGTGGATCCAAGGCCATCGGCCGTCTGACCACCCGAGTGCATCGCATCATCCCAGCCACCGATCTGAGGCTGCTGGGCCGCAGCCCGGAGGAGTTCGTCACCAGTCTCATCGTCGCCGGGCTGCTCGGGCTCGCCGTGCCGTCGGTCATCCTCGGCCTGCTGGCACTCATGGGACGCGGCTTCGGTACCGGCGTACCGGTGGTCGCGGCGCTCGGCTTCGCCGCGCTCCTCATCCTCATCGTTTACCGGGACGTCAGCCACAAGGCCGTCATCGCCAGACGCGAGTGCCGCCGCGCCGTGTGCACGTTCATCGACCTCGTCGCGCTGCAACGAGCGGCCGGCCGGGGCACTGAGGAATCCCTTACGAGGGCTGCGAGCAAGGGCAGTGGCTGGGTATTCGCCAGAATCCGGCAAACCCTGCTGCGGGCCGAGCTCTCCGTCTCCGCACCGTGGGACGGGCTCAAACAGCTCGGGACCGACCTGGGCGTGCCAGAGCTCGGCGACCTTGGCGACATCATGCAGGCCGCCGGCGTCACAGGCGCCCAGGTCTACCGGACACTGCGGGCCCGAGCCACGTCCCTGCGCGCCCAGATCCGCACCGACGAGCTGGCCCGCGCCGAGCTGCGTACCTCGCAACTGGAGATTCCCGGCGCGTTGTTGCTGGTCGTGCTCATGCTGCTGGCCCTCTACCCGTTCGCGGCCCGCCTACTCGCCGCGCCCACCGTCAACTGACCACAATCAGGAGGTTGCTGCCATGGATGTCACAAGACCATCTATCTGGGCCACGTACGCCCTGCGGCTACTCGCCGCGCTGCGCCGCGATGACCGCGGCGAAGTCGTACCCACCGCGATCATCTACGCGATCGGCGCGGTGATCGCGGTCGCACTGCTGACCGCCGCGTCGGACTACGTCCTCGGATGGATCGGGCTCTGGCCGGACGCCGCAGCCCCGGCCGCGCCCGCTCCGTGACGGAGACCCGAGTCAGGCGCCTGAGCCGGGGGACACGCTGGTTCAGGCGCCTGGCCGGCGACCGGGGCTCGACCAACATCGAGATGGCGATCCTGTTCCCGGTCTTCGTGCTGCTGATCCTCCTCGGCGTGCAGGTGGGGCTGATCTTCTACGGGAGGACGGTGGCCCTGGCCGCCGCCCAGCAGGGGGCCGTCGCCGAGGCGGCCTACGGCGCTCCCGACGGAATTGGGCATACCCAGGCCAGCGCGTACCTGACCCGCATGGGTGACGTCCTCAACGACTGGGAGGTCACCGTTGCCCCTGCCGGTGAGGGAGCGCCCGAGCCCACCGCGGTGCGCGTCACGGTTACGGGCACAACCCTCGGTTGGCTGGGCATGCGGTTCCAGATCAGCCAGACCGCCTACAGCCCCATCGAGCAATTCACCACGGAAGACGACTCGTGAGACGGCAACCAGAGAGACAACGCGGCTCAGTCACCATCGAGCTGGCGATCTTGGCACCCAGCATGCTGCTGGTTGCCGCCTTCGCCATGCTCGTCGGCCGGGTCTCTCTGGCAAACGCCGCGCTCGACGCGGCAACCTACTCAGCAGCACGGGCCGCGTCGCTCGCCCGCGACGCGGCCACCGCGCAAAGCCGCGCAGAGTCCTCCATTCAAACGACGCTCGACGCACAGGACATCCACTGTCTCAACCTTCTCGTCAACGTCGACACCAGCCAGTTCGCTCGCGACGTTGGCGAACCGGCCAGCGTGACCGTCAGTGTCGAATGCCGCGTCGACCTGTCCGCCGGAGCGATGCCAGGCATGCCGACATCACGGTGGATCACCGCCGTCTACAGCTCTCCGCTCGATCTTTTCCGAAGCAGAACCGGATGAACCGAAACCCCTCCGCACTCCGGAACGACGCCGGCCGAATCGGGCTGTTCTACGCCATCGTCCTGCCCGGCCTGATCGCCATGATCGGCCTGGCCGGAGACGGCGCTGGATACGTCCGCACCACCCAACGGGCGCACAACATAGCCGCCGAGGCCGCGCGGGCGGGCGGTCAGGCGATCCGGCTCCCCGAAGCCATCAACGGCGAGACGAAGGCGGTCGACACGACCAAAGCCATCGACGCCGTCGCGGACTACCTCGACACCGCAGGCATCACCGACTGGCAGGCCACTGTCGACGACGACGGCCAGCAGCTCACCGTCACCGTCACCGTGCAGTACAACCCCCTCCTGGTTGACGTACTGCCGGGCGTCACCACGATCCCGGCAAACGCAACCGTCACCGCAACCCTGCTGGTGGGATGATCCATGGCCAATCCGGCTCGCAGAAACACTCCGCCACGCCGCCCGCGCGCCGTCGGCCTCGCCACACGTCTCTCCGCCCAGCTGAGCATCCTTGCCACCCTCGGGGGAATCCCCTACGCCCTCTACGCCCTGGCCGGAAACCCGCTGCCGGACCAGCTACCCACCTGGTCCCACCTCGGCGAACTACTCACCACCCGCGACGACGGCAGCGCGTTCCTCACCGCGATCACCTGGGCCGGCTGGATCGGCTGGGCATCCTTCGCACTACCACTCCTCGTGGAGATTACCTGCCACGTCTTCCGCTGGCGGCCCCCGCGAATCCTCGGCCTCGCCTGGCAGCAACGCCGCGCAGCAACGCTTGTCGCCGCAGCCCTGTCCATAGGCGCCGCGCCCGCCGTCGCGAGCGCCAACGCGATCACGATGCCGGCTGCACCCTCGGGCGTCGCCTCCTCACACACCACGGCACAGGTGCAGCCCGCAGTCACGCTTGCATCCTTCAACTCGGCAACAGCCACTTCCGCCGGCGAGAAGGCCCCAACGGTGAGGACACCGGTCTACGAAGTAGCCCGCGGTGACTGGCTCTACCACATCGCCGAACGATTCCTCGGCGACGGCGACCGCTACGTCGACATCGCCAAGCTCAACCCGGCACTTGAAAAGGCGGATCCCCGGTTCCCCGACCACATCGTCGCCGGACAGGCGTTGAAGCTCCCCGCCGACGCCAACGACAGCGGTACCCGACACCACGCCACCGGCAAGCTCCGCACGCCCCCAAAACCACCGCCGACCGAGGGCACCCCTGGCACCGCAGGCCCACAGAAGCCGAACGTCCAGGCCACACCACCAAGTCCGCCGGCAGTAACAGCAGCACCGACACCGCCGGCGACAGCCGCAACTCAGCCGACACCCCTGGCGTCCGACCCGGCACCGTCTTCACCCGCCGAAACGGCGGCTCCTACAACCACCCCCGCCGCCGAGGCGGACGAACCAAGCGCCGATGCCGACGATAGCGAGTTCGACGCTGCCCTCCCCATCACCGCAGCTCTTGCCACCGCTGGCCTTCTTGCTGCCCTCCTGCTCTTCCGCCTCACCCAACGTCGACGCCGTCAACGCCAGCACCGGCGCCCCGGCCGCCGGATTCCCACGCCCCACCCCACCATCGAACAGCGAGTTCGTGCCGCCGCCCAGCCAGTCGACGTCAACCGGCTCGATCAGGCCCTGCGGGCACTGGCCAACGGCCTGCGCGATCATGACCCCGCCGAACTGCCCGACCTCGCCGCTGCATGGCTGTCCGGCGGCGAGGTCCACCTCATGCTCGCTCAAGCCAACGCCGACGCACCGCCCCCCTTCCAGGCGGACAGCACCGCGATGGACTGGATGCTGCCCGCGAACGCCACCCTTCCCGACGTCGAAGAAACCTTGGCGCCACTGCCGGTCCTCGTCACCGTGGCATCGCGACCCGGCGGCGACCACCTCCTCATCGACCTCGAACGCACGGGCCTGCTCACCATTGGCGGCGACCACGATCGAACCAAGGACCTGATTCGATACATCGCAGCCGAGTTGGCCACCAACCAATGGAGCGACGACGCCGAAGTGGTGCTCGCGGGCTTCGACTCCGTCGACGCCGACAACCTCATCACCATCGGCGGCAACCGCATCACCGCCGCAACATCAACAACCAACGCCATCGAACGTGCCCGACGCCGCGCCGCAGCCAACGCCAAAGCCATGACCGACAGCGGCATCGGCTCAACCTTCGCCGGACGGATCGCAGACGATGTTGCCGACGCATGGATGCCCCACGTCCTCCTCATCGCAGACGCCACCGACGCCGAGGAACATCTCACGGCGCTCGCGGACGAACTCCGCCTGGCCGGCCGATGCGCGGTAGCCGTCGCCGTCGTCAGCGAGATCCCGACAACCTGGCACGTCGACGTCGACGAAGACGGCAGCCTGGCCATCGACTGGCTGAGCATCTCCAACACTGCCGCCACCCGACTGCCCCGCGACCAACTCGCCCGGCTAGCACCTGTCATGCGCGCCGCCCGCACTGCCGTACCCACCGACGACCAATCCGGCGACGAGCGAGTGCCCGCCGCAGCCGATTTGGACCCCTGGGCCGAGGGCACCGACGCACACGGGCACCTGCTCGATACCGACCGCACCCCACGGCACGTCCAGGGCGAAGACGCGGAGAACAGCGAGCACCACACCCTGCCCGACGATCCGGTCAACGCGCACCCCACTACGGACCAACACGCACAAGAAAGGCGACCGGCCGTGCCCGAACCCGACCGCAGCACCCCGGCGCCCGCCCAGCCCGGCACCACCGCGGCGCAACCAGTCGATCTCGCGACCCTCACCCCGATCGCCAACGGAGCGACTGCTCGAATCGCACCCGCAGCACGAAGCCGCTCCCGCGAGCCTCATGACCCAACCCTCGATGAAGATCTTGACGCCTGGTACCGACCGGACCCGCACCGACCGCGTGTCGCTATCCTCGGCCCAGTCGAAGTCCACGCACCCGGCGAAATGCCCGACGAGCGACTCCGCTTCTACTCCGAACTGGTCGTCTACCTAGCGCAGCGGGGACGAGCCGGAGCAACCGGCGAACAGATCGACGAAGCGCTCTGGCCAGAGCGTGGTGTCAACGCACGAAGCCGCCGCGTCGCCATCAGCAAGGTACGTCGCTGGCTCGGCGAAACAGACGAAGGAGCCCAGTGGCTCCCCCCGAACGCGGGGGCGGACCGGCTTTACCGCCTCACACCTGGCGTACTTCTTGACTGGCAGATGTTTCGCCGTCTCCGAGCCCGGGGTGAAGCCAGGGGAGCAGCAGGCACAGCCGACCTACGCCGTGCGCTCGAACTCGTCCGAGGCGAACCCCTCGCCGGTGCGGAGCTGCCCTACTCGTCCGGCTACCGCAACCCATACACCTGGCTACCCGGCAGCGACGTCCAACCGCACAACCTCGCCTCGGCCGTGGTGGACACCGCACACCAACTCGTGGACCTCTACCTCGCCGCCGGAGACACCACTGGCGCGCGATGGGCCGTCGAACGTGCCTGGCTCGCCGACCCCTCACGCCTCGACGACCATCCCTGGGTCGACGCCATGCGAGTCGCCCACGCTGACGGCCGCTCAGCAGAACTCCGCGCCCTCCTCGACGACCTCGTACGCACGCGCGAAGTCGAGGTCCCGGAGGATCTCTCGCCTGACACGTACGCGGCGATTCACGAGCTGGTTGGAGATCTCCTGCGGGTTGGCTGAGAGCGGACGAGCATGGACGGAACACACCATTTCGGACCCACATGGACTTCTGGATTCCACGACTAGCAGAGGCGGTTCCCATGGTTCCGCTCGCCGGCTACCCTCGGTATGCGGCCTGCGTTCGCGGGCGACCCGGCGGTCTGTCAGACAGCCGGGATTTTTGTATCGAGGGGGAGGACGGCGGAAATGACCACTACGAGGACGGCGCCAACGGGTCACCCGACCTTCCCTGAGCGCGAAGACAACTTCCGTTCGACCGGAGACACTACGAGGGCTATCCGTACCGTCGCCGACCTCGCCGCCGTCATAGCCGACCTGGATCCAGCTGCGCCGGTTACGTTCGATCCAGTGGTGCGGGGAGCGTCTGGCCTCTCACCTGAGCATCATCCCCGCGTCGTCATCGTAGACACGAGTGCATCCGCTTGCGTTCGCTCATTGGCGGAACGCTCTAGGGTTACGTCAGCACTTGAACTCGGAGCGCGGCTGGTAGCTGACCCAGGGGCGCCAATCCCCTATGAAGCAATCCCATGCAATCCAATGCATCGCATGGCCGAAGCCTTCGACGCTGGCGATGTTGGTGACGGCCTCCGTGCTGCCGCTGACGTCCTCCTCGACGTGGCCGACCAAGTAGTCAACGAGGGTGCAGCTTGGCTTCCATCCATTAGCCGAAACCTTGCCGCATTCACAGAAGTCGCATCCGTGCTTCGCCACATCTCTTTGGAACTCCGAACCGGAATTGCCGCAGGTGTCTCGGCCGAAATGGCTGACGAGGAACGTCCCTGGTCGGCGCCCACGACCGACTAACCTGAGAGGTCAACCTAGGTCCAACGTTGAGCAGAACGGTTGAGAACAACATCGGCCCCTATGTCGTCTCGCCCTGCTCACCATAGTTTGGCGTCTGCCAGTCAAGACAGGTGGGTCGTTGCCCGTTGGTGGAGAAGAATTCTCGTGCCGCCTGTCGTGCGGTCGCCACGGGAATTGCCGAATTTTCATAGGCGTCCGTCCGTGAACCTCCGAAGTTGTAGGCCAGGCCCGCAGGTTGGTGGAGGGTGCCTTTGCTCGCTGCTATGTCGAGAAACGCATGGTGCCAGACCAGCACACTGAGGTCTTGCCGGCCGAGGCAGATTTCGAGTACATGTTCCTTGTCGCCCGTTTCCAGCGACACCATGACGGGAAACTGTTGGTACTCGGGGTTGGCCGATACGCGGTCGAGCAGCCCATCGAGATCTTCGATCCTCTCTACAGCAACCGGCTCGGCGCGGTCGTAGTAGACCATGACTGGCTCGGCACTCATGCCAACCCCTTTCCGTTTCCTCGGTACACCTTGACGTACCCGTTCGGTCCGTAGACGGTGAGTTTCGCGTCTTTCGGCAAAACATACGGCAGAACCCTGTCACAACCCATGGGGTCCCGGCATGGGGTGTTGTTCAGGTACAGGGTGGCCTCCGTCATCCCCCGCGTGCGCATCGCCGCCGCCGCATGCCCCTCGGCGTGATCGAGGGCGGACACGTAGTGCTTGAACGGCGGCCGGAGACCAGGACCGCCCTTGCCCGGCCCTTCCTTGCCGCTGTGAACATCGCTGATCTTCCTGCCACCGGTGGTCGTGAGCACCCCGTCGGTGGGCGCGTCCGACGAACGGCGCGCTGGCAAGGACTCCAGGAAGCCCGGCAGAAAGGGGGCCGGGGCAGCATCGCCGGCCTCCGTTCGTTGACCAGACGACGGCGCCCCGGTCAACGACGGAGGCGGGCTGGCCTGCGGCCCATCGCCAGCGGCCACGTTCCCTGGACTCGCGGGTAGCGCGGATGGTGTACTGTCCGAGGCCGAGGTGAGGGCGATACCGATGATTTGCCCATACTCGATAATCGCCATCGCGGTCCCCGCGAGCTGCCGGTCTGCTTCACGCAATTGCTCGGCTGATGCTGCCGTTGCGGTGAGAGCCTGTTGAACGAGGACGTGGTCGCTGCCCCTGATAACAGCCCGTAGACGCATGGACGTGCTGTTCAGCGAAGAAACGGTGGCGGCCAGCGATGATCGTTGACGAGCGATCTCTTCGAGCACGGCCTGCAACCCGGCGGCGACCTCGCCGAGGTTCATTCGTGCCGCCCGTTGCCCACGTGACAGGAGCCTACCGGCGACTTATGTTGATGATCTCCCAACTGCGGACTCCGGGAAGCCCTTGGTAAGCCGTAGTAGCGGTGACGCATCGCTGCTGCGGTGAGCCAGCACAGCATTGGAGTCGGCAAGGCGGGGACCGGAACGTCGCGTACCTCGGAGGGCACTGAGTAGATAAACAGCATTTCCTTGGGAGCCACCTTCTGCGTCAAAGGAGGGTCCTGGCCCAATCGAAGAACGCATTGCTCAGGCGGGTGCGTTCGAGGTCGGGCAGGGCTGAGTACCCGCCAAATCCGCTGCTCCACTCGTTGACTACCGGACCATCCTCGCCCAAAAGCCAATCAACTTGCAGGCAGGCTGCGTCGAGGCTGTCGGCAATGCGCAGCGTTGCCGACTGAATGTCCAGATCTGCTGCCCTGGCCGCACTAGCCCCACCCTGGCTGATGTTGGCCAAATAGCGCCCCGGGGAAGGCGAGCGATGTTGCGTCGCGGTGACCTGCCGGTTGATTACGTAAACCCTTAGGTCGCCCAAGTTGGGAATGAAGGGTTGTACGACGTATCCCATTCCGGCCTGAGCCGTCACGTCGAGGGTAGTTGACAGTTGCTCGATGCTGTCGACTTTCATTACGCCGAACCCCATGCCCATCTCTCGGGGCTTCACAATATAGGGTCCTGGGCCGAGTTGCTGCTCAATCAAAGGGATTGCGGTGCGGGCATAGCGGCCAAACGGGATCGCTACAGTAGGCGGGGTCGGCAGCCCGAGCCGTGAGGCCCGCTGAATGATGGCGAGCTTATCGGTTGACAGGTACTCCGCGTCAGTGAATGAGCGGTTAAGGAGGACTGAATCACTTTCCCGTACTGTGCGGCATACCGCTTTTAGGTGATGGGCAGTCTGGGGATCCCAACTAAAGTCGTCGACTTGGAAGAGCTGCCTTGTCCGGAGCAGGTTCTCTCCGTGGCGCCAAAGCTGCGGTTGGCCCACACAGCTTGGCGAAAGCTCGTTGATAGGGATGGCGCGGAAACGAAATCCGGCTCGCGTTGCCGCTTCTGAGGAGGCGTCGAAGAAGCGGTTAGTGGCTTTCGTGAGGTAGTCCGGATCGAAATCGTCGGTGCGATAGATGACGGTTAGCGTTGGCTTCGTGGTCATCGATCCCCTCCTGGCTGCCCAATACGTTCACTTCAACGTCGGTCAACGCTTCGGCAATCGCGATCCTCTATGACGCGGACGGTAAGGCGCAGCTTGCCGGGAGTTCCATGGTTCGCGTTTACTGCCCTGGGTCGCTCGGTCGGTCGCGAAGTTGAATTTCGGCGGTGTTTTGCAGGTAGCTCTGATGCGATACGGGCACCAGGACTGCGTTCTCGTGGAAGGCGCGTAGCGTGGTTGAGCCGCAGCTGATCATTGTCGCTTTGAGCTTGGCGATGGTCATCGTGACAGTGTCGTACATGCTGCCGGCGTACGGTACGTAGCCGTCGACGCCTTCCTCGAAGACGAGGTGCTGCTCGCCGCCCTGGTCGTAGCGGGACCAGTTTCGGGCCCGCTGAGAGCCTTCGCCCCAGTATTCCTTGTAGAGTTGGCCGTTGACGCGAACCAGTTTGGAGGGGCTTTCGGCGAAGCGGGCGAAGTAGCGGCCGAGCATGATGAAGTCTGTGCCCAGCGCGAGCGCGATGGCCATGTGGTAGTCGCTCAGCAGGCCGCCATCGCAACAGATTGGGATGTAGACGCCGGTTTCCTTGGCGTAGGCGTCGCGCTCGGCGACGACGTCTATGAGTGCTGATGCCTGGCCGCGGCCGATTCCTTTTTGGTCTCTGGTGATGCAGATGGAGCCGCCACCGATCCCGACCTTGATGAAGTCGGCTCCTGCGTCGGCGAGGTAGCGGAAGGCTCGTCCGTCGACGACGTTGCCGGCTCCGATAGGGGTTTGGTCTCCGAATTCGCCCTTGGCGTACTGGAGGGTGTTGCGTTGCCAGACGGAGTATCCGTCTGAGGAGTCGATGCACAGGAGGTCGGCTCCGGCCCGGACGAGTGCGGGGATGCGTTCTTTGTAGTCGTGGGTGTTGACGCCTGCTCCGACCCGGAACCGCTTGTCGCTGTCGATCGTCTCGTTCTGGAAGGTCTTGTGGAGTTCGTAGTCGCGACGCAGGACGATGGACTCCAGGCTTCCGGTGTCGGCGACCACGGGAAGTACGTCGAGGCGGTTGTCCCAGATCATCGCGTTCGCTTGGGAGAGTGAGATCGAGGGGTCTGCGACGACGAGGGACTTGGCGGGCTGCATGCGCGATTCGACGGAGTCGTTCAGGTCGTGGCGCTTGGGGTGGAAGTCGCGGGTGGAGATCAGCCCGAGGAACGTGCCGTGAGGTGTGCCGTCGTCGGTGACTGCGGCGATGTCGCGCTCGGCCGCCTGTAGGAGTCCGGCGACCTCGCCGAGCGTGGCGGTTGGCTTGATGTTGATGTCGCTGTGCCGGAATCCGGCCTTGTGTTGCTTGACGTTGCTGACCATCTCCGCCTGGGCGGTGATTGGTTGGTTGTGATGGATGAAGCCGAGCCCTCCGCACTGCGCGAGGGAGATCGTCATGCGTGGTGAGGAGACCGCTCCCATGATGGCGCTGACCAGGGGGACGGCGATCCGGATTGGCGACTGTTCGCCGAGGCGGTGCCGTACCAGCGGTGCGCTGAGGTCGACGCTCCCGGGTGTGCAGTCCTCGGTGGTGAGGTTGGGGACGAGCAGGTATTCGTTGAGCGTCCGGGAAGTTTCGTCGAGGATTTTCACGCGATCTCCTTGCTCCGCGAGCTATGTGCGTTGGCGGTTGCGGCAGGTTATCAGCCGAGGCCCGTTGGTCAGCTGATTCCTGTGAGTGTTGCCGCAACCGCCCGCCGCACCAGGGCGGATCTTGCCAGGGCTTGTGTCCGTCCGTGATTCGGCCGGCAACGCCGGCCCGCCCGGAAAGGCGTTGGGGCGCTGCCTGCGCTCCCTGACGGCGGTTCGTCAGTCGATCGTGGTCGGGCGGGCCGGCGCTGCTGTGCTCAGTCCTCGAACGCGGTGAGTGGTTCGCCGGCGATGATCTCGGAGGTGAATCCGTCGGGGCCGGTGGGGCGGTCGCCGAGGATTGTCACCCGGTACATCGTGCGGCGTACGTCGAGGTGGGACAGGTCGGTGGCGGCGAGGTGGGCGGTCGCGCGGTTGTCCCACATGGCGACGCTGCTGGGCCGCCAGTTGAACCGTACGGTGTACTCGGGGCGGATGATCTGGGCGAAGAGCAGGTCCAGGAGCGTGGTGCTCTCGGCAGGGGTGAGGTCGGGGATCCGGCTGACGGAGGCCGGGTGGACGAACAGCGCCCGCTCGCGGGTCTCGGGGTGGACCCGGACCACGGGGTGGAGCGAGATCTGTGGGTCGTCGCGGTTCATCTTGCGGATCGTGATGTCCTCGGGGTCGGCGGGGTGTATCTGGCAGCCGGCGAAGAAGGTGTGCTCGGCCCGGAGTCCGTCGACGAGGTTGCGCATCGGCTCGGAGAGGCCGTTGTACGCCGCGACGAGGTTGGTCCATTGGGTGTCGCCCCCGAAGGGCGGGACCGTTTCGGCGCGCAGGATCGAGATGGCCGGTGGGTTCACGGCCGGGGTGAGGTCGGTGTGCCAGCCCGCGGTGTAGGAGGTCCACTTCTGGCGGTACCGCTCCTCGAAGTCGCGCCCGTACCGCGCGTCCTCGGCGTCCGGGTCGATGGTGAGGATCTGCGGGAAGCCCTCGGGGTGGACACCGTGTTTGGCCCCGGGGCGGCGGGTGAGTTCGCCGAACCGGCGGGCGAAGGCGATGTGCTCTGCGTGGGTCAGTTGCTGGTCGCGGAAGAAGATCACCTTGTGGGCGAGCAGCGCGGCACGGACGGTCGAGATGACGTCGTCGGTCAGCGGCTGGGCGAGGTCGACGCCGTGGATTTCGGCACCGATGTGCCCGGCGATCCGTTGGACGGTGATCTGGTCGGGAAGGGTCTGTGTCGTCATCGTGGTGTCCTTTCATCGGTGCCCCTGGGCGCGGGTACGGGGCGGGCTGATGGGTCGTGGGAGGCGGGCTCGGGCTCGGTAGCTTCGCTTCTCGTCGGCTTCGGACAGGCGGGGCCGGGGTGGGGGTATTGGAGTTTGTGGTGCCATCTCCAGGTGGTCAGCAGCAGCCACAGCGTCTTGGCCGGCAGGGCGGACAGTCTGCCGCCGCGCGGCAGGGTGAAGAGGTGGTTGACGAGCGGGTCGGCGTGCAGCTCGGCGGCGTGGAGGCGTACGAGCGCGGCGAGACTCCGATGCAGCGCGGCCGGTTCGGGGTGGGGGAAGACCTGCTTCGGCCGTGCCAGCAGCGCGGCGGGGAGCGTTCCGGTGAGCGCGGCGCGCAGGATTGCCTTGCCTTGCTGGGCTTGGATGTCGACGTGGTGTTCGAAGGGCAGCGTGAAGCACCACTCGACGAGGTGGTGGTCGAGGAACGGCACTCGGATTTCCACCCCGGAGCGCATGCTGAGGTGGTCCTCGAACTGCATGACCCGGTTGAGCTGGGTGTGCACGAGCAGCCGATGCGCGCGCTCCAGCGGGGTGCCGGGTAGTCCGGCGTGGAAGTCGAGGACGCGCTCGTGCATCTGTGCCCGGTGGGCGAGCACTTCGCAGGTGAGTCCGGCGGTCTGCCGGGAGCCGGGCAGGGAGTTGATAGTGGCGGCGGACGGCTGGCGTACGTCGATGATGTGATTGACGAAGGTGGGCAGGCTGACGTAGCCGCCCATGGTTTCGTCGGCGCCTTGTCCGTTGAGCACGACTTTGAGTCCGAGGTTTCGGACCATCCGGTAGTTGTGCGCGATGCTGACGTGCCGGACGTCGTCGCCGATCGCCGCGAGGTCGCAGACCGTATCGACGTCGTCGAGTGTGACCGTACTCGGGCGGGCGGCGATGCGGTGGGTGACCTGGCCGGTGTGCGCGGCGAGCAGCTTGCTGAAGCGCAGGTCGGCGTCGGCGGTGTCGCGGGCCCGCCGGCACCCTGCGGTGGTGTGGGTGAGGGTGATGGCGGTGAGCGGGCCGGTGGCCGCGGCGGTGGCGGTGATGGCGCTGGAGTCCAGGCCGCCGCTGAGAAAGGCGGCGACCGGGACGTCCGCCACGAGCATGCTGGTCACACTGTGCCGGAACAGGGCGCCCAGTTCAGTGGACGCCGCCGGGGCCTCGGCCGGACGTTGTCCGGCCGTCTGGATGGGGAGCTGCCAGTACGTGTGGGTGGTTTCGGATCCCTCGTGGTCGAGGGTGAGGTGGGTGGCGGGCGGTAGGGCGTGTACCTGGTCGATGAGGGTGAGTTGCCGGTCGACCTGGAGCGTGGAGGAGCACAGCAGTTGCGAGTAGAAGGCGTCCAGGTTCGGTCGGCGTGGTACCTGCGGGCAACGCAGGAGGGCTTCGACCTCGGAGGCGAAGACGAGGAACCCGCTGCCGCGGTGGTAGTACAGCGGCTTGACGCCGAGCCGGTCCCGCACGAGGTGCAGTTGCCGTGCGCGGTCGTCCCAGAGGGCGAAGGCGAACATGCCGTCGAACCGGTCGAGGGCGGCAGGTCCCCACTCCTGCCACGCGCGCAGGACAACTTCGGTGTCGGTGCCGGACTGGAAGCGGTGCTGGCGTTGTAGGTGACTGCGCAGGTCGGCGAAGTTGTACAACTCCCCGTTGTAGACAAGCGTCAGGTGGTCGCGGGTCATCGGCTGCGTGCCATGCTCGGTGAGGTCGAGGATGCTCAGCCGCCGGTGTCCGAGCGTGATCTCGCGTCGGTGCCAGACATTTCCGCCGTCAGGGCCGCGGTGGGCCAGCCCGGCGGTGACCGCCCGAATCTCGTCTACGCCGGGCACGCTGCTGCCGCCAGAGGCGAACCGAAGGACTCCCGCGATGCCGCACACGGCTACCGCCCCTCGCCGTGCGGATCCTGCAACGGAGCGCGCAGGTGCTCCTCGATTTCCTTGAGCCCGGGGCCGGTGAGCATCGTCTGGTGGTCACCGGGCACGACTTCGACGCCGACGCACGTCCTGGCCAGGTCCTGCCAGCCGGCTAGGGCCTCCATCTGGCGGGCAGCGGTCTGCGCGGACAGGATCAACAGGAGGTTCTGCACTGATCCCTCCGGCTGCCAGGAGGTCAGCGCGGCGTGGTTGCGCACGATGATGTCCAGCCGCTGTTGAGCGAGCGCGTGCTCCGGCTCTGGACCGGTCAGGCCGAGCTGTTCGGCCAGCACCTGGGCCCGCGCCAGCGGCGGCAGATTCTTGGTCGTGTCGACGGCGGTCACCAGCGTCGCCTGGTCGAGGTGAGGGGCGAGTGTGCTCACCTGCGCCACCAGCGCGGCGGCGTCACCAGCGCGGTCGAATGGCACGACCGGGTCCAACAGCGTCAGCCGTACGCTCTGGCCATCCTGCTCCAGCCGGCGAGCGATCTCGTAGGCGACCACGGCCCCGAACGACCATCCAGTCAGTCGGTATGGGCCGGCCGGTTGCACCGAGCGGATCCGGTCGAGGTAGGCCGCCGCCAGCATGGGGATGTCGCGGGCGTTGTCGTCGCGGTCGTATGGAAGGCCGTAGCAGCTCTGCTCCGGCGCCAGCGCGCGGGCAAGCGGGGCGTACCAGTCGACGGCGCCGCCGACCGGGTGTACCAGCCAGTGCGGTTGGGCGGTGGCCTCGTGCCACCGGTCGGTCAGCGGTACCGCTCGGGCGGTGTGTTCGAGGGAAGCGACGAAGCGGTCGGCGACGGATTCGATGGCGTCGGCCCACACGCCCTCGTCGTAGCTGAACCGTGCCTGAAGCGTTCCTCGATCGATTGCGAAGGTGACGTGCAGCGGTGTGGGCAGGACGTTGCTCGGACTGATGGCCTGGCTCGTATCGAGCGGGGAGGAACGCAGGACGCCACGGCCGTTGACGGTCGTTGTCTGCCCGAGGTAGTTGACGGTGACTTTCGGTAGGTCGAGCTTGCTGAGCAGCGTGCCCAAGGAGCTGTCGGGTTCGAGGTAGCGGGCTCGCCCGAAGGTGGCCCCGCCAGCGGGTACCTGGGCGAGTTGTTGGCCGAACGCGGCGGCCCAGTCGAGCAGACTGTCGCCCTGTGGCGGGGCCAGCAGGATCGGGTACAGGTTGGTGAGCCAGCCGACGACGCCATCGGCTGGGAGATCGCCGTCCCGACCGTGCCCTTCGACGAAGGTGTACAGACCTGGCCGATCTGATAGCGGCGCGAGTGCCTGGGCGAGCGCAGCGAGCAGGATCGACTCGGTGGTAGAGGAGTACAGGCGCGGCGCGTCGTGCAGGAGGTGGTGGGTCGCGTGCGGGGTCAGCTTCCGGGCGGTGTGCCGCAGGTGGCCGACCGGCGCGGGTTCTGTGGGCTGATCGGTCCCGAAGGTGGGCTTGGGTTGGTCGAGCAGGCCCTGCCAGTAGCCGAGTTCCGTATCGGCGGGCGCACCCGGCGGGGACAGCTCGGGGAGACCCGGTGCGGGCTGGTCAGGCAGCGGTTCGCCGAGGGCCAGCCGCCGGCACGCCGATTCGATGTCCTCACCGAGTATGTCCCAGGACACTGCGTCGATGATCAAGTGGTGTGCGACCAGGTACAACCATCGCTGCGGGCTGCCCGGCCTGCTGAACACCACGGTCCGGAACAGCGGGCCGTCCTCGATGTTGAGGGACCGTTGCAGCTCGTTGAGTTCCTGTGCAAGGTGTTGCTCGGCGGGACCGGACAGCACCCGTTGTTCGATGCGTACGGGATCGTCTTGCAGGAACGCCACCCAAGTGTGGCCGTCTCGGCGGAACCGGGTCCGGAAGGCGTCGTGTCGTGCGAGGGTCCAGACCAGAGCCTCCAGCAGCGCCGGCTGTGGGGTGTCCGGAGCGATCTGGTACAGCCTGGCCTGGTTGAAGTGGTGCGGGTTGGCGAACCGCTGGGCGAAGAACCAGCCTTGGATCGGGGTGAGGTCGATCACCGTTCCCGGCGGTCGGCGTACCGCCGTCGCGCCCGCCGCAGTGCTGACCATTAGCGCTGCCATGGTTTCGACGGTGCGGGCCTGGAGCACCTGCGCCGCAGTCAGCCGCATGCCGTGCGCGCGGGCCCGGTTGGCCAGACGGATGGCCTGAAGTGAGTCGCCGCCGAGGGCGAAGAAGTCGTCGCTGGGACTCGCCGAGGTGCCGAGCACTTCCCGCACGAGGGTGATCAGCCGGGCTTCCCGTTCGGTGGCTGTCCGCCCGGGTGGTGCCGTCTCGGCGTGCTCGCGGGGTGCGGGGAGCCGGCTCGGATCGATCTTGCCGGTCGAGGTCCGCGGAAGCTCGGGCAGCACGGTGTAGGAGGCGGGCACCATGTAGTTCGGCAGCCGGTCGGTGACCCAGCCACGCAGCTGTGTCACCAGGTGGTCGGCCGGCTGGTCGGAGGCGACGTAGGCCAGCAGCCGGCCGGCCCGGTCGCTGGACGGTTGGAGGAGGACGAACGCGTCGTTGACCTGGGGGTGTCGGGTGAGGCAGCGGCGTACCTCGCCGAGTTCGATGCGATACCCGCGGAGCTTGACCTGCTCGTCCAAGCGGCCAAGGATCTCGAACTCGCCGCGCTGGTTCAGCCGGGCCCGGTCCCCGGTGCGGTACAGCCGCGTCCCGGCGAGCGGCCCGCCCTCGGCGATCACGAACCGGTCCAGCGTCAGGCCGGGGCGCTGGTGGTAACCGGCGGCCACCCCGGCGCCGCCGATGTGCAGCTCGCCAGCGGCACCGATGGGTGCGAGCCCGCGCTGCGGGTCGAGCACGAACATGCTCGCGTTCGCGACCGGGCGCCCGACGCTGATGCGGCTGACGGTCGACTGCGTCTGCGGGTTATACAGGCGCGCCGCAGAGCTGAACACGGTGGTTTCGGTGGGTCCGTACTCGTTGAGCAGGACCGCGTGTGGCAGGTGGGTGGCATGCCCGATCACCAAGTCCGGGGGGCAGGGCTCGCCGCCGACTGCGACGAGACGCAGCGACCGCCCCCACCCGTCGGGGCCGTCGACGAGGTGCCGGTAGAACGAGGGCACCAGGTTGAGGTGGGTGACCGCGTGCTGCTCGACCAGGTGCCGTAGCGCGTTGGGATCGCGGGTTTCGTCATCGGCCGGCGGGAACACCACCGTGCCGCCGAGCGTGAAGGTCCAGAAGATTACCGAGGTGGCCACGTCGAAGATCGGTGGCAGGGTGACCAGGGTGCGCGGCGCCGCAGCCCCGACGAGTGCCGTGCGGGCCTGGATCGCGGCGGCGGCGTTGCCATGGGTGGCCAGGACGGCTTTCGGGGTGCCGGTCGAGCCGGAGGTGTACACGAGGTACGCCGCTGATTGCGGCTCGACCTGCGGCCGGGCGGGTGCCGAGACAGGTTTGACGTCCGGCCGGTCAGCCACGATGAGAGGCAGGTCGAGCCGCCGCAGACCGGCGGCCGTGGCCGCCGTGCAGACCAACGCGACAGGTTGGGCGTCGGCGACGAGCAGGTCCACGCGGGCGGGCGGCTGTTGATCGTCGAGGCACAGGTACACCCCGCCTCGACGCAGGACGGCCAGGCACGCGGCGACCAGCTCCGGCGATCTCGGTACGGCGATCGCCACGATCGCCCCCGCGACCACCCCATGTTGGGCGAGCTGTTGCTCCAGGTGCGCAGAGAGTCGGTCGAGGTCCTGGTATGTGACCTGCCGGTCGCCCTGTACCACCGCCGTCGCGTCAGGTCGCCGGGCGATGTTCGCGTCGGCGCCGCCGTGCAGCGTGGGGTGCGCCACCGCGACCTGCGGGCCTGTCCCGGCGCGCAGAATCGTGGCGTTCTGATCGGGGCCGAGCAGGTCCAGCGCGTCGATTCGCTGGTCCCAGCCCTTGATCATCACGTCGAGGACGTGGCTGAAGTTCGTCAGCAGGGCCTGCGCGGTGGCCCGGTCGAACAGCTCCTCGTCGTATTCCCACAGCACCTGCACTCCGGCGTGCGACAGGCCGGACCCTGCCTCGGGCGGATGCGGCACGCACACGACGTTGAGATCGTTCTTCGCCGACCCGTTGTGCTCGATGACGAGTTCACCGCGCAAGTCGTCGACCTCGAACCGGGGCCGAGGGCTGTCATGGAAGGCGAACATCAGCGAGAACAGCGGATTGCGGGACGGGTCACGCGGCAGCCTCAGCCGCCGGACGATCTCGACCAGCGGGAACTCCTGGTGGTCCTGCGCCTGCAAGATCGTCTGCATCGTGTCCGCGACCACCTGCGACACGGTCCGGTTCCCGGCGATGGATAGCCGCAGCGGCAGCGCGTTGACGAACATGCCCATCACCGGTGCCGTGTTCGGCAGGCGCCGGTTGGACAGCGCCGAGCCGATCACCATGTCGTCCTCGCCGGTGTGCCGCCAGACGAGGGACGCGAAGGCGGCCAGGAACACCCCGAACCGGCTGACCCGATTCTGCGCGCAGAGTGCATCTACGCCGGCGACGGTCGATGCCGGTATCTCGGCACGCAGGCAGCCGCCACGGAAGGCTCGCCGCTGCGGTCGGGGACGATCCGGTTGGAACGTGACGCCCTGCGCCGGGCAGCCGTCGAGCGTGCGCTGCCAGAACCGGCCCTGCTCCGCGAAGTCCTCCGTCGTGGTCCACTCCTGGTACCAGCGGGCGTAGTCCCGATACTGGACCGGCAGCGGCGCGAGGTCGGGCTGCCTGCCCTCGACAGCGGTGCGGTAGACGTCCCGGATCTCCCGCAGCCACAGCACCGCCGACCAGCCGTCGTGCACGAAGTGATGCTCGACCTGCAACAGGCTGAACGACGTCGGCGACAGCCGGTACACGTGCCAGCGCACCAGCGGCAGCGCGCCGACATCGAACCGGCGCCGGGTCTCCCGCTCCACCTCGGCTGCCATGGCCGCGGCGCCCAGCGCCTCACCGACATGGGCCAGGTCGACGACATCGACGCGGACCGGCCACGGCTCGTGGACAACCTGGACCGGCCCGTCCGGGCCGTCGTGAAAGGTCGTGCGCAGGATCTCGTGCCGCGCCACGATGTAGGACAGGGCGGCCTCCAACGCCGGCACGTCCAGTGGGCCGGTCAGCCGCAGCGAGCACTGCGCGTTGTAGGCCAAGCTGCGCGGGGCGAGCTGGTGCAGCACCCAGATCTGCTGTTGCTGGGCGCTCAAGGGCGTAGGACCGTGGGATTGCGTCGCGGCGACCAGTGGTGGCCGACTCCCGGGGATCGCGACCTGAATGTGGGCCGCGATCGCCCGAACGGTGGGCTCGGCGAACATGGCGCTGATCGGCACCTCGACGTTGTACCGGGTGGAGATCATCGCCGCGATCTGGACGAACGCCAGGGAGTTCGCACCTACCTGCGTCAGCGACGTCACCACGCCGACCGCGGAGCGGCCCAGAATGTCGGCGATCTCGACGGCCAGTGACGACTCCAACGGGCTCGCCACCTCGTCTGCCGAGTCACCGGCGGGCGCGGCCGGCTCCGGGAGGCGCGACTCATCGACCTTCCCGGACGGTGTGCGCGGCAACTCGTCCACGACCAGGTACGCCGAGGGCTTCATGTAGGCAGGCAGCCGCTCACTCAGGTAGGCGTCCAGACCGGCGGTGTCCCACCCCTCCCGATCGCCGCCGCCCGGCGCGGTGACCAGGTACGCCACGAGGACGACTCCGCGTCCGGCCGCAGCGGCGCGAACGTACGCCTGGACAACCCCGGGATGGGACATCAAGACCGTTTCGACGTGCCCGGCCTCGACACGGTTACCACCCACCTGGACCTGCCGGTCGATGCGGCCCAGAAACACGCACTCACCGCTGTCGGTCACCTCGACCAGGTCACCGGTGCGGTAGGCCCGCTGCCCGTCGAGCTGGACGAACCGCTGCGCGGTCAACTCGGGCTGATGCAGGTAGCCCAAGGCGAGGTTCGAGCCGGTGATGCACAACTCGCCCCGACCGCCCGAGCGGACCGGATGACCGGCGTCGTCCAGCACGAGGTAGTCGGTGTTGATGATCGGCCGACCGAGCGTCAACGGCGCCCGCCGGCCGGTCTGCCCGTCGTACACGTGCGCGTAGCTCGACCACACGCACGCCTCGGTCGGCCCGTACTCGTTGTACAAGGATGTGGAGGGCAGCAACTCGGCATGCCGGTCGATCAGAACCTCACTCCACCGCTCGCTGCCGATCATCACCGCCAACAGCCCGGTCGGCGGAGCTGCGGCGGCGCGCTGCAAGAACGGCGCGTACAGCGACGCCGCGTAGACCAGATGCGTGATGTTTTCGTCTCGTACCAGGGCCAGCGTGGCGCCGACGTCGCGCAGCCGCGAGTCGGCGACCACCAGCGTGCCGCCCGACAGCAACGCCCACCACAGCACCCCGGACGCCAGGTCGAACGCGACGGAGTGCACCAGCGGCACCCGCTCCGGGATCCCGTAGGCCAGCGTCCGCGCCCCGGTCGAGTTCAGCAGCGCCCGGTGGGTGACCACGACGCCCTTCGGCCGTCCGGTCGAGCCGGAGGTGTAGATCACATAGGCGGGATCAACCGCACGCGGGGAGGCGTCGACGGGGTCGTTCCTATTCGTGGAGGCCAGGGTGTCGTAGGTGACGACCGGCGCACCGGAGGTGCCGAGTCGCGCGGCACGGTCCGACGTGGTTACCACCAGCGCCGGCCGGGCCTGCCGCAGCACGTCGAGTAGGTAGTCGTCGGGCATGTCGACATCGAGCGGGAGATACGCAGCGCCGGACCGCACCACGCCCAGCACTGTGCAGACGAACTCCACCGACGCCTCCAGCACCACGGCGACCAGCGGCACCGACCCGGTCGTCTCGCCGAGCGGCGTCACCAGTGCCGCGGCCACCGCTCGCGATGCCTCGTCAACCTCGGAGTATGTGGTCGTCCGGCCCTTGTACCGCAGCGCCGGACGATCCGCGTGAGACGCCGCTATCGCCCGCCACGCGCTGCCGAGGTGCCCACCCAGGTCGATCAGCATGGAACCCTCCCGGTCGCGCCGGACTCGGCATCGGCGATGCTGCGGGCAACCCGATCCCGAATGGCCGGGCTGATTTGCTCCCCGAGGTGCTCCAGGAAGTGCCGCAGGTACTCGACCCGTTCGGCGGGTGGCGTCTCCGGCCGATCGAGGAACATCAGGTCATGCGGGGTCATGGCCCTGACGGCGTACATCGGTGCAGGCGCGCGCATGACCTGGAAGTCGGGGTTACGGACGCTGGCGACGGTGCTGGACGGATGGAATTCGCCGAGCATGAGACCTCGCCTCACGAACTCCATCCGCAACACCCGGTGCCCGCCGTCGATGAAGCCGGCCGCCTCGGCCGGCTGAACGTCAGGGAAGAAGGCCAGCAGTGTTCCCGAACGGAAGTCCGTCTGCTCATTGAAGATCTCGCGGAACAGCGCCGGCAGGTAAAGGCCCTTCTCCACGGCCTCGTCCCTGTCCGACCGCTGGGTACGGATCGTCACGAGCCAGACGAGGTTGCGCTGCATCGCGTACCTGAGCCTCGTGCACACGTCGCCCGGTCGCTTGATGTCGGGATGCGGCGCCGCCACGAACTCGTCGAGCCAACGCAGACAGGACCGGTACGTGGGGTACCGCGCGAACAGCGCCGAAGCGTTGTTGATGTCGGTGAGTGACCCGTTCTCGAAGGGATAGCGCTCAACCACGGCATGGGCCACCTGCGCCATGCCGGTTGGCGGGCTTACCATCGTCTTCCTCCATGATCACTTAGGTGGCGCTGCTTAGGCGCGGGACGAGGAGCAGGGACGGGGTTTGCGGCGTGGCTACCGAGCCGGATCACTCAGGGATCGCGCGATGGGGATGCCGAGCGTGGGCGCGAACACGGCATGCAGGGCCGCCGCTCCGGTGCTACGAGGTCTAGGCGCCGGGCTCGGTACCGAACGGCTTCCCGCTGACGAGCTCGGAGACGAAGCCGTCGGGGCCGACGGGCTTGTCCCCGACGATCGTCACGCGGTGCAGGGTTCGCCTCGTCCCAGGCTTCAGGTCGGTTGCCGCGATGTGAGCCGTCGACCGGTTGTCCCACATCGCTACCGAACCCTCCTCCCAACGGAAGCGGACCGTGTACTCCGGCCTCGTGATCTGCGCGAACAGCAGGTCGAGGATGTGCCTGCTTTCGGCGGGCGACAGCCCGAGGATCCGGCCCGTGCGCGACGGGTTGACGAAGAGCGCCCGCTCGCCCGTTTCCGGATGGACCCGTACCACCGGATGGACGGCGACCAGCGGGTCCCCCTCGATCATGTCGATGATTCTTCGATCGATCGGGTCGTGGTCGACCATGCGGTATCCGGCGAAGAAACTGTGCTCGGCCCGCAGAGCGTCGACGAAGGCGCGCAGCGGTGCCGACAGCCCTTCGTAGGCCGCGACCAGGTTTGTCCACTGGGTGTCCCCGCCCACCGGCGGGGCCACCTCCGCGCGCAGGATCGAGGCGGCCGGGGGGTTGACGGCATGGGTCATGTCCGAGTGCCAACCCGTGATCGTCGTTGCCCACCGCGTCCGGTAGTGAGCCTCGTAGTCCTGGCCGTAGCGCTCCTCGTCGATCTGGGGCGAGATCGTCAGGATCTGGGGGTACTCGTCCAAGGCCGCGTTGCTCTGTGTACGAGAACGACGCGTGAGTTCGCCGAACCGCTGCCCGAGCGCGATGTGCTCGGCGTGAGTGAGCGTTTGCCTGCGGAAGAACAGTACCTTGTGGGCCAGCATCGCCCTCCGGATCTCCGCCACGGCATCTTCGGCCAACGACCCTGCCAAATTCAATCCGACAACCTCGGCACCGATGTGGCCGCCGACCGGGCGGACATCAAGCTGTCCTGCGGTTGTGGTGTTGACGGACGCTTGCGTCGACATTCTCGTCCTGCCTTCCGAATTCGCCTCGACAAGAGCCGCCACAATCACTTCGCAGCCCTGGCGGATCTCTCGGGACGGTGCGATTACGACGCTTGATGTAACCAACTGCACCACCAACCATCACAGAGCGCATTGCACTCTGGGAATACCTACCTGTGGTCCGACCTCGAGTCCGACCTTCGGTCCGACATGGCCTTGAGCTGCCTATACGTCTGCAGCTGCCTGGATGACGTGGGAAGCGGCCGACCCTCTAGATTGAGATGCCTACCTTGATCACGGCGCGTAGTCGGCGAGGTGCCGGCTTGATCCGCCGACCAACCTTGCCGTCAGATCGCTGTCCAGCGAATGGTGCGGTTGTTGTCGCGCAGCGAGCTGGCTCGGCGTTGGAGTTCGGTCAGCGCGGCGGACTTGTGGAGCCCAGTTCGGATGTATGCCGCAAGAGAGTGGAGATCCCGGATATCGCGAAACGTCCGGTAAGAGGGCCAGGCGGCGATGTCGTATCCGTAGGCACTGGTAAAGGCGAGGCGTTCGTCGGAGTCACCGAATCGGCTGCCGGGAGCGCCGACGAGCACCACATCCAATTCGCGCGGTCCGATGCAAGCACCTTCCCAGTCGGTCAGGACGTAGCCGTACGAGCTTGTCGGGTCGGGTAAGGGGTTGCCGGGGTGGGCATCGTTGTGGACGAGATCGCCCCTACCAGCTTCAGCACCTGCTCTCTGGGGGCAGCTTGGGATGACGACGCGGTGCGTGCCTTCGTCGCCCGGCAGAAGGAGCCATGATCTCCGACGAGACGGAAGACTTTGAGAGAGGGGCAGGCCCACCGCTGAGAGTCGGACGCTTACACCGGCACCGCCGGCCGCATCGAGAGCGCGATCGTCGCGGTCTACGCACCGCGCACGGTCACGCGCTGGTCGACCGGGACCTGTACGCGCAGTGCGAATGGTTCAGCGACCCCGCCCCCGTGCGTCAGGCAGATTCGGCGACCGGCACGTCTTCGCGACCAACAGAAGGCACTTCGACGATGTCATCGACGCCACTGCGCCGTTCCTCCTCGCCCGGATTGCAACGAGGTGAACGGCGGACATCCACCGTGAGCGAGCTCCGACTGCCGTACTAGAGGCAAATAGCCGACCACGAAGCGCGCAACACAATCCCCCCATCCGCATCGCCCCGGACGAGGGCCAGGTCGTCGGCGGGATCGGAGTGGGTCAGATGAATTTTCTCACCACTTCGGAAAAGGGCGTCGGCTACAGTGGTTTGGGCACGCGTCTCGTCAACTCCGGTGGCAGCGTCCACGAGAACCCGGTTGCCCGACTGGTAGGTGACCACGATCCAGCGCCCAAGGATCTCGAAGCTCTTCACGATTTTGGTAGGGACATTCCAGTTCACCTTCCCCGCCAGCGTCACCCCGTGCAGCCCTCCGGTGCTGTCCTTGTTCACAAGGGTATGCGTTGTTGGCTTTAGGGCATTCACTTTTCGGTGGAATTCCTTGGTGAGCGCGCGCACGGTGCGCTTGCCCGTTACAGACTCGGTAATCCAAATGCCATCGCGATAGTCAGGCAGAACAGCTGAGTTCTCGCATCCGTTATCGGCATAAGGGATATTGAGTGTGGCGGGGCCGTAGTCACGGATAACCTTGCCGGTGTTCAGATCGATGAGCAAAGGGTCGATCCACAGCGTCGATGCGGTGGGGCGGTCCGAAACGTGGCCGGTGTACCCCGCACTCGTCCACAAGGTCCTGCCGGTCCCGTCCACCATTCGAGACTTCTGCCCTGCAGAAAGCAGGATCCGATCCGGCCACGCCCCGAGGATCACGTCGCTCTCCGGGATCGCCGTGCCCTTGCCTTCGTCCGCCGGCGCCGTCGTCTCATTGCCCGTAAGCACGTCCCGGATATGCAGCGTGGCCTTCCAAGTCTCCTCGCTCAGGCCCTGTGCTGGCTGCGTTGCAACGGTTCCCCAGACCAGCTTCTCGCCCGCCAGTTTAATGCCTGTGGTCGAGCCACTAGGGAACCCCGTCAACCGGGTCACCGAGCCAGTAGTCATGTCAACGGCGGCCACCGTCCCGTTCTGGCAGTCAATCACCTGGGTAAACGGGGCAATCCACCCCAACTCAGCTGATCCACATTGCCCGTACACCTCGCCGGTGAGTACACCACCGGGTATCGGTCTAGGCCGGACCTGTTCTTTGAAATAGGCGAGCTCACTGTCGGCGAACTCAGGGTTGCCGCACGCATCAAGCACCGCCGAGTTAAGTGAGGCGAGCATGGCGTCGACGTCAGAGTTTACGAACCGCAGACGGCCTAGCGCCTCCACGGAAGTGGTCGGTGGCGGGGTCAATCGTCCAATCGCGTCCGCCAACGCCGTCGCCGCGTGGCTTACCCGTGCCCCGTGCGCTTTCATACCTTCGAGCGCCGCAACAAGCTGGGCGAACGTGGCGTCTTCGGCGAGCAGCGCGACGTGCTCGGAGCCGATTCGATCCGCTGACGGGCAGGACCATGCACCTCGGTTTACGCTACCAGTCTGCATGTCGCTCCGAGCAGCGTCGACAGCGACCGGTGAACTCCAAGCTGTGGGCCCTTGAGAGTCAGGAGAGTCGGTCAGGCTTGAAATGGCGGCCGTGCCAGAAACACTAGCTAGTGTCATCACCCCGGCCACTGCTATCGCCGCGAGGCCGCCGAGCCTGATGTTCGTCTTGCGAACCTGGTTCACGTCGCCAGCGGCAATCACCGAGTGCTTCATATCGATCGTGGCGGCGGCAACCTCGACCCTACGGATAGTGGTATCGGCAGCCGAGGGTCGAATAGCTACCTGATCCGACGATTGCTGCAGACCCTCCAATATCGAGTCGATACGCAATAGCTTTACACCAGCGTTTGCGGAAACTACGGCGACGAGAACCATGATTGCAAACGCGACTGCCCAGTCAAGGCGTTGAACGACCAAGCCCGCAAGACTCCCGCCGAGCACCGCAGCCACGCAAGCCAGTGCGGCTATATTCCGGCTTGGATGGATCAACTTACGCACGGGCTCAAGGTTCGCCTCATATACGGGAAGTTTTTCAAAATCGATGCCCATCGCCTGCTCCCAGGCGCGTCGCCGGGCGGGCGGCAGGCTGCTGACCTGGGTGATAGGCGTCACAGTTAGTTGAGAGTCGCCAGCTCGGGGGAAGTGCTCGGTGACAACGCCCAGCACAGCACCACCCGCCACGACAACCGCACCGGACATTCCCGACCACGCGGATTCGTGGATAGCTTGGGCTCGCGGTGGCAGCGGCCGGGGAGTGCTTGTAACACGCAGAGTCAAGAGCCCCGAAACGAGACGATCTAGTGTCGGGATCTCTCCATTTACCTGCGCCGTTTCCCTGATTGGAGTCCGAGCATGATTTTGGGCTGGTGCGTACTCCATGAACTTGGGGAAGCCGACGGCGCTGCAAGACGGGACAACCTGGGGAAGTGTTGCATGACGATCCACTCGGGCGAACCGAAGTTGGGGCAACTTGCTAATTTCATCGGTGCCACCATGCTCACGGCTCGCCACCTCAAGCAGTGCAAGATCCGCGAGCTTGGCGTCACCAGGATCGACAACTGTTGCTTGCCAGAGGACTTTAGAGACATGGCGGGACTGCGGGCCTTGATGCGAGCCAGTTGCACGACGGTGGGAATCCTGGTCTTGTAAACTCGCGGTCCGCATTGCCCGCACGTAGACAGAGTGGCCGCTGGTCAAGACATGTGCCGAGGTGAGGACCTTTCGGCCTCCGACTAGAAGTCCGGAGCCCTGTGACCAACGGGGCGAGGCGGTGACGCCATTGTCGACCAAGACCTCGACAACGCGATTATAAAATCCAATCTGCGAGGCATCCATCGAGATTGACCTTGTCAGCCGGGAAGATCGGCGGCGATAGAACCGATCTTGATACCCTCGTGATCACCGATCACAGGTGGGTCGAGAACGATTGTCACTTGCTGGATGGCTTCTCTAGCGTAGGACCCTTCCGCTCCAAGTTCAAAGACCCAAAGCTTCAGACCAGTTGAGCCAGTACCAGACATAGTGAGCCCGACTTGGAAATTCAGCGTGATTTGCCCAACTGGGAACTGAATACCGGACGCGTCTGTCGTCGCCATTGCCTGTAACAGCTCTTGTCGAACGAGCGCGACCGCGTCCGCCAGCGCTATCTTGGTCACTCGTACCGCCCTAACGGCTATCTCGGATCCTCGCGAGAGGATTGCTATCGGCGTCCGGTCGCCGGCCACAGTACCGCTGATCAATGTTCGGGTCAGTCGACTGTCGGCAGCACGACAGCCCTTCCCCGGTGAGGGACGTTTCAGCGGACCGTTTGGCCAGGCTGCCGGCTAGAGCGGCGTCAAGGCGCAATGATGGCGTTGCCCGGCTGCATCATGTAGGGCATCAGGCGGACCGACCGGCGGGTCGCCAGTGTACAAACCGCGTCACGGTTATGGCCGTTCGGGTGGTCCTCGTTCTCCTGCTCAGCAACAGACTGCTAGGTGAAGTGCCGGCAGCTAACGGAAGCCCCGACGTGAGCGTCCTTCCATACCTTGAGCGGCGCAAATGAAATACGCCAGCACCGGGTTGGGTGGGCGCCGAATCCGCGGATCCCGCGTTGCCACGCTCGATACGGGACGAAGTCCCCTTAGTCATTTGCCCGATCGGCTCAGTCGATGCGTTCGGTTGGTCTAATCTTATCCATCTTCACAAGCCCGACGTCTGGAGATCGTATGCTACGACGATCAAGAGCCTCCACCGCTCTGGCCATTTCCGTCCTATGCGCGGGAGGGTGTGCGTCGATCCCAAGCGGACAGTCCCCATCCCCATCCCCATCCCCATCCTCCACCTCTCATCAGGCGGGTCAATCCAGCAGCAAACACCGGATTTGGAAGAAACTATCAAGCCAGCCGCCATCGCCTCTGAATGCGCCACGTTCGTCATACAAGCTAAGGACATAGAGGAAGTCCTAAAGACGACGGTCACCGAGGCCACTTACACCGAGGGTTACCTCGGCGGTCCGATGGAGAACTGCATCTACGCAACTACATCTCGGCGCGTCGGCGGCACATCGCAAGATCTACGCCTTGTATCGATCCGGGTCGTCGCAGATACCTCGTTATGGACCGACACCGACATCGCGGCTAAGTGGAAGGGGAGTGCGGACGGCAGCATTGGTGATGCCGTTCTCAAGAGCACCGGCGACTCCGTGCCAAGTGTGGTATTCCTCAAAAGCGATCGGATGGTGGAGGTGTCCTTCATGGCCGAGGTTGGCACAGCCCAACTGCACGAATCCGCAGCTCAGTTGGCGGAGATAGCGGCGGCACGGCTATAACACCCGGACGCCTCCTCCCCTGGGCCTAATGAGTTCTGGGAGCGAGCCATCCGGCAAACTCCTGGTGGGTAGGTAGCCACCGGCAGCTGAGCACTCCCTGAGCCTGGACGTTGAGTCCTGTTGAAAGGCGTGCCGCTGCTGGTCGGTGTGGAGAGTTGATCGCTGATGGGATGTCGTGCCCGCCCGGTTGCGGCATGAGCACTGCTTCATTAGGTCGCTGATGGTTCTCCTCCTGGCTACCGGAGGTGATCGGTTCGATAGGCGGGAGATGTGTTGCTGTTCGTAGGAGATGACTGGGCGGAGGACCATCACGATGTCGAGGTGATGGAGGCTTCCGGCCGTCGGCTGGCCAAGGCCCGGCTGCCCGAGGGCGTCGCGGGTATCACCAGGCTGCACGCGATGATCGGTCAGTGGCTCGACGACGACGTTGACGACACCGAGGATGTCGGCGCGCGGGTGAAGATTGGTATCGAGACTGATCGGGGTCCGTGGGTCCAGGCGCTGATCGCCGCCGGTTACACGGTATACGCGGTCAACCCGTTGCAGGCAGCCCGCTACCGGGAACGCCTCGTGTTGTCCGGGGCCAAGAGCGACGCCGCCGACGCGCACATGCTCGCCGACATGGTGCGCACCGACTCGCACCAGTTGCGCCCGGTCGCCGGTGACAGCGCCGAGGCGGAGGCGGTCAACGTCGTCACCCGGATGCACAAGACGCTGATCTGGGAACGCACCCGGGCCGGCCAGCGGCTGCGGCACGCGTTGCGGGAGTACTTCCCAGCAGCCACCGGCGTCGGCAAGTGTGTAGGTGGTCGGCAATAGAGGCGACGGCCCGCTCCTGAAGCTCACCAGCTACGCAATGTGACGGTAGGGGCGACCCGGCGGCCCAGGATCTGTAGCCGAGATGAGTGCACCCGATCATAAGGCCGATGGACACGAGCGAGGCGTCGCGGTAGTCCCTATTCCCAACGGCGCGTGGCGGAAGTATCGGCTCGGTGGCGGCTACCGTCCGAAGGAACAGCTCGAGCGGGCGCTCACGGCGGCCCTGGACGGCTTCGAGTGTTGGCGGCACGCATCGCGCTGAGTCACCCGCACCCCTGTTCAGATCTTCTTCTTCCCCAGGTAGGACAGGGCGATCGGGAGCGCGACCTTCGCCGCCACCTCGGCCACCGGTGTGCCGATCTCGATGGCGAGGTCGCGCGCGTGCGCGGCGGCCTCCGTCCACTGCCGCGCCGGCCAGTCCGGGAGGCCGAGGTCGAGTCCGAGGAGTTCGTGGAACTCGCCGATGCTCGCCGCGACCCGGTTGCGGGACTTCACAATCGCCGGCGAGTCGACGGGGTTGAGTAGCACCTTGGCGTCGGCGCGGCGGGCGGCCCGCGTCAGGCTGTCGAGCAGCGAGTCGGTGACCTGCGCGATCAGCCGCACTCGATCCTGCCGGACCTGGTGCATGCCGCGTTGGATTGCCTCGGCGTCGTCTGGGGAGGTCTGCTTCTCCCGGTCGAGCTCGAGCTCCTGGATTATGTGATGCAGCAGGCAGGCGTGTGTGAGGACCCACAGCCAGAGGGGTACGTCATGCTCGGCCCGCTTGAGCGCCTTGGCGAGGTCGCCGATCCTGGCGGTGTCGTCGAGGCCGTCGGCGATCTGCCGCAGTTGTCCCAGTGCTTGGGCCTGAAGGGTGGCGATCCGCCCGTGCTCCTGCTGCACGGTGGACCACTGGTCGGCGGTCACCCGGCCAACGCTTTCGCGGATGGTCACCGCCTCCTGGATCGACAGACGCGCGCCGTTGAGCTGCGCGATCTCGCCGATCCTCTGGTTGTGCAGGATGGCCGTGGCCTTCTCGTCGATCGCGGTGAGCTTGGTGTTGATCTCGGCGAGGGCGCGCTGCAGCGCCAGCTGGCCCATCACGCCAGCGACTCCGGCCAACGTCGCCGGATTGAGCAGCGAGCCGGGGCCCTTGGCGATCTCGAGGAAGCCGCCGATCTGGCCGCCCGTCTTGCCGCGCAGAACGGTGGTGGACAGGCCGGTAGTGGCGGATTTCCGCAGGCCCATCTTCTCCAGGCGGGCGGCCGACTCCTCGGTGATCTTGAGCCAGCGGGCCGAGCCAGCGGCGATCTCGGCGCAGCCTCGCATGGCGGCGGAGCCGACGCCGAGCACCTGCCCGAAGTTCTCGGCGACGTTCTCGGACATCGCCCACAACTCCTCCGCGTGCAGGAACCGCTCGACGGTGGCCGGTTCGCCGACGGCCGTCAGACCGTCGCCATCCTGGAACAGGTACATGTCGTCGTTGATGGTCGGCTCCTCACCTCGTCATCCGCGGTGAAGATAGCCGTGATCGTCAAGATCTCGTCGGCCGGGTTGTCCAGCGAGGCCGGTCGCGGGGGCGATTACGACAAGGCGAGCGCGGTCACGGGCAGCAGCTGAACCCGGACTTTCACCAACCAGGCCCGCTCGGCGTTGCCGCCGCTCGCCCGCGACGAGATCGAAGGGCTCGCCTCCGGTTGGCAGCGGGTCGAACAGGTCGCGCCGCCGCCCGGCAACGTCGGATCACCGAGCTGCACGAGCAGTACGCGCCTGCGCCGCTGAACGGGTAGATGATCACCGGCCTGGTCTGCGTGCAGGTTCGGGGAGTCCCGACACCTTTCGGCACCCCTACCCACGCGGACGCATCCAGCCCCGCCGGCTTGACTCACGCAAAGGCTCGGTTCGCTCGGCCGGCTCGGAGCCGGTGGATCGGATCAACCCGGCGGCGGTCGAGGCGATGCGCGAGGTCGGTATCGACATCACCGACCAGACCCCGAAACGCCTGGAGTACGACACGGCGCGGAGTGATCCGACGTGATCATCACGATGGGTGACAGCGACGCCTGCCCGATCTCTCGGCAATCGCTACGAGGACTAGAAACTCGACGACCCCGCCGGCCAGAGCGTCGAGCCCGTCCGCCCGATCCGCGACGAGATCCGCGCCTTGATCGAGGCCCTGCTGGCCGACCTGACCCCGGCCGCCTAAGGCTGCCCGACCGCGCCTGCACAGTCTCCGGTGGGCCGGGTCAGAACATTTCGGCGACCGGAAAGTGGCAGCTGCCAGTGTCGTTGGCGTGCCGCTTCTTACGCCGCAGCACATCGTCCAAGGGGATGCGCCCGTCGAGGATCGTGAAGAGGTCGGCGCCACTCATCGTCATGAAGCAGGTGCCCTCGCTGTAGGTGGTACGCGCGGGCTCGCTCAGATCGTTGATGCTGATGATCAGCCCGAGCGCGTTCTTGCCCTTACGCTCGACCTTCTTGGCGAAGGCGTCGGCCTGTTCCCGGCTGACCGGATCCTTGGTCCACTTCGCCTCGATGATGTAGTCGTCAGTGTCGAAGCTGATCGACCCGTCGATCTGCTCGGCCGCCAGCGAGTAGGCCAGCCGCGGGGAGAGGTCGAACATCGCGAATAGGGTGTTGAGAAAGTCCTCGAACTGCCGACCCCGCTCGTGCACGTCGGCCATCGAGTGCATGGCCAGGAATCGGCCGCGCAGGTCGTCGAGGTCCTGCGCGAAGCGCCGCTGCAGCTCGACTTGTTGGGTGTAGGCCGCCCGCTCGGCATCCAGGCGCTCACGTTCGCTGATCAAATCCTCGTACGCGGCCGTATACGTCTTCAGGTCGGCGACGGCGGCCTGCGCCCGCGGCAGCCATTTCTCGGCGTTCTCGTGCCGCTCCAGCTCGGGAAACCGCTGCATGTTGGCCAGCTCGACCATCAACTGCACACTCGCGTGCTGATAGACCCGCTCGCCCTCGATAAGCCGGTCGACCACCTCGTCGGCGATCTCGCGCTTCGAAACCCCAAAGTTCACCCCGGCCAGCAACTCCGGATGCTCCCGCAACGCGGCCCGCAGAAACTTCTCCAGCGTCGGCCGATACCAGAACACCCCGGCCAGCGCGGCCCGCAACGCGTTGTACGCAGCACCGGAGATCCGCTTCGTCGCCCGGCTCTCGCTCATCGGCTCCCATCCCGCTCGATCAAGACGACCGCCACCTCTAGCGCTCCGCCACCGACTGAGATTAGGCACCCGCACCGCACACCCGCCAGCACCGCCCACCCTCCTCCATGAGAATAGGTCAGTCTTCAGGGCTGGAACCCCGCAGGCCGCTGGCGACTGGTGGCGCCCGCCACGAGATGATTGAGTGATGGGCCGCGTGGAGTGGACTCGTCTCGAAGGCAACGACGTCGAAGCCGTCATCGCCATGCTTGTGAATAGGGAGAGACCAGACTCGGTACGTATCTCAACTTCGCGTGGCGATGGGGGCGTAGACATCTTGGAACGTCGCCCCGGCTCTGGCGGTCGCGACCTCGTTCATCAGGTCAAGGGCTACTGCAGGGCATTGACGTCCCGGCAGAAGGCCGAGGTAGAGACGTCCCTACGGACGCTCACAAAGGATCCCCGGTGGAATCGTCTGAACGTCGAGCTGTGGTACCTGGTCACTCCGTGGGATCCGACCCCGGAGGCCGAGACGTGGTTGCAGGAGCTTGCGGCCCGGTATGGGCTGAAGGCGGTTTGGCGTGGTCTCTCGTACGTCGAGCAGCTTGCGGCGAAGTATCCCGATGTCGTCGACTACTACCTGCACGGTGGCAAGACCGCGGTCGACAACGCCTATAAAGCCGTGGCCGCTATCTTCGCTCTCGGCGGCGACCAACAGGAGACGCTCGACATCCCGTCGGTCACTGCTCGCGTACAAGCGGCGCTGCCGGCCCTCGACGCCGACCCGCACTACCGCTATGAGCTGCGCTTCGGCAGCGACGACCTTCCTCCGCAGGTCGAGCGCCAGCGCTTGGTCATGACCTGGGTCAGCGGCCGCAGCGGCGGCGGTCCCTGGGTAGCCGTAGACGTGATCGCCCGCTGCGCCGCCGCCACCGATGAGCGCCCTATCACGATCACCGGACGGCTTGTTGCGAAGAACGACAGCGACTTCGCGCACGAACTGCGCGACTTCGCCGCCTTCGGAACACCGTTCATCAGCCCCGCCGGTGCCTATACCGGAGAGGTCGACGCTCCTGGCGGCCTCGGCGGACGCTTGGATAACGCGCGAATCATGGCGCTGCCGGCTCGCGAGGGCCTCGGGGCCAACCCGCAGTTGCACGTCGAGATCATGAACCCCGACGGTGAGGTTCTGGCTGCGGCCGACCTCGATCGGGTCGAGCGAAGCCATGGCACCGACGGCGTCCGGGTGGTGCTGGAGGAGATCCACCACGTCTTCCAGATTGAGGACCGCTACCGGCTGCCCGAGACGAGCCTGAGGCGTACGTTCCGGTTCGCTGACTTCACCGGCGAACCCCCGGCAGCCGTTTTTTCCACGCTGCAGTTCCTCAACGTCTGCCAGGCGCCGAACATTGGGCGGATAAGCGTGCGCCACACACCGCCGGAAAGAGGCAGCCTCGACAAGGCCTGGGCCCTTGACTTCCCCGAGGATTGGCAGCGCAGGCTACGCATCTTGACCTTGACAATTGAGGCGCTGGCGACCATCCAGCAGCACACCAGCACGCCGATCCGGGTTCCAGACCTCAGCCTCGTCTTGCCCGAGGAACAGCAACGCTGGCTTCTCGCCGCGCGACTTTTGCGCGGGGAAGAAGTCGTTGCAACCTATCCTGCGGGCCACTGTCTGATGTTGGATCTCGGCTCCGAAGTCGACGTTCCGGACGGCGGCACGCTCGGCATGCAACGGCCGCTGGACGTCGTTGTTGGCGGCGATCAGGTGAATCTGGGCGTAATGGAGATCTGGCTCAGCGATGCGACGTTGGTGCGGCGCGAGGAGTGCGAGGATCGGACTTATCACCTCTTCACAACACCGGATCGCCGCTACCGATACCGGCCGGCGCCGGAGGGCGTCGGCTGATCCCGACAACACATCTTTGCCTTCTGGGTTGCGCAGGAAGTGGACGTTGGTGCTGTGCCGTGAGTCCATGGCGCGCTGGTCGCGGCTGGGATACTGGCCGGGGGGAAGGTCATTGCGGTCCACGCGAGCTACTCGACGCTGCTGCGGCCGTAGGCGCGCACGCCCGGTCGCTGGCGAGAACCCGTAGCACTTATCCACGCACAAGGCGGCGCGAACGGCTGAGCGGGATGTTGCCACCCCGCAACGAAGATCATGGGCGTCAGATACTCTGATCGACGCGGTGGCGCTGCCTTCGATCTTGTCGTACCGGAAGTGATGGATGTACATCGAGACGCTTGTGCTGGAGAACTTCAAGTGCTTCGGGCCGGGCCGCACCACGATCGACCTGGGGCCGGACCTGACCGCCTTCATCGGCACCAACGGCAGCGGGAAGACCGCCGCCTGCGAAGCGCTGCTGCGGCTGTTCGGGATCACCGGCCGGGAACGTGCCGTACGCGTGGACGATTTCCACGTTCCCGTCGACGAGTCCGAAGCCGCCACCAGCCGCAATTTGACGATCGAGGTGGTGCTCGCCTTCCCAGAGCTCGATGAGGACGATCAACAGACCGACGAGACGGATGCCGGGGCCGACGAGGTAACCGATCTTCAGGAGGCCGTCGACAGAGAGTTCGGCGACGACGAGGAGAGCGACGACGAGGATCCCGGTCAAGGCGAGCACGGCCGAACCGCAGAACCTGCCGCCGTCGGCAGGCGGCCAGTTCCGGAGTTCTTCTCGCGGATGGCTGCCGATGACAACGGCGAGCTGAAGGTCCGCATCGTCCTGAAGGCCACCTGGGAAGACGACGGCACCGTGGACGGCACGATCACGGAGACCCGTATCGTCGTCAGCACCTTGGCCGAGGACTACGGTGAGGATGACTACGCACCGCTTCCTCCGGCCGAACGCAGCCGTATCCAGATGATCTACATCCCGGCGTCGCGTGACGGCGCCCGCCAGATGACCGCGTTTCTAGGCAGCAGGCTGTGGCGGGCCGCACAATGGACGGCCGAACTGCGGACCATGGTAGGGAAGCACGCCGCTGAGGTAGCGCAGCAGTTCACAGCCGAGCCGGTCGTAAAGGCTGTCGTCGACGCGTTGGGGTCGCGGTGGCGCCAGCTGCACGATGGAGGGACGCACGCGGTCCCGAAACTGCGCCTGCTCGACGACGACTTCGACCAGCTCGTCCGCGATACCGAGCTGGTTTTCGAACCGGATCCGACCGGACGCGCCCGGCCCGCTCGCCTGCTCAGCGACGGGCAACGGTCGCTGCTACACCTCGCGCTGACGGCAACCGCTTTGGACGTCGAAGCCGCAGTCTGTGACCGCGCCCACGGGGCAGACTTCACGCTGGATGCGTCTCAGCTGCCAAACCTGACGCTAGTCGGCGTTGAGGAACCGGAAAACAGCGTGTCACCGTTCTACCTGTCTCGGATTGTCAGCCAGATGCAGGACCTTGCCGGCGGCGGAGCAGCCCAGGCCATCCTGTCAAGCCACTCCGCCAGCGTACTGACCCGCATCGAACCGGAAGACCTGCGCTACTTCCGCAACGACCCGACCACGGCCACATCATCGGTACGCCCGATCACGCTCCCCCCGAACGACACCGAAGCCGGCAAATACATTCGCGAGGCGGTACGCGCACACCCCGAGCTGTACTTCGCCAAGTTCGTCGTGCTCGGCGAGGGCGACACCGAACAGCTAGTCATCCCCCGCATCGCCCAGGCCCAAGGCGTCGACCTCGACCCCTCCTTCGTCGCGCTAGTGCCACTCGGCGGCCGGCACACCAACCACATGTGGAAGCTGCTCAACGACCTGGACATCCCGCACGCGACGCTACTGGACCTCGACTACGGCCGCACCGGCGCAGGCCCGGCCCGGCTGCGCGACGCCTGCGACCGGCTCCTCGCCAACGGCATCAATCCACTCGCCGGCCTGGACGACTACGCCGAGGTCGATGACATTGATGACGACTTGAAACTCACCGAACTGTGGCCGATCATCAAGCACCTGCGCACATTCGGAATCTTCTACGCCAAGCCGCTCGATCTCGACTACATCATGCTGGCCAAATTCCCTGCGGCGTACAAGAAGCTCGAACCCGGCGAGACCGGACCACACACGAGCGACGCGCTGGCCCGCGTCATCGGCGACAAGAGCAGCGACGAGGCATTCTGGCAAGAATCGCATCGTGCCCAGCGCCTGCGCTGGTACCGCTACCTCTTTCTGACCCACTCGAAGCCGAGCAGCCATCTACGGGCACTAGGCCGCCTCACCGACGAACAGCTGCGCGACGGCGCCCCGAAGGTACTCACCGCCCTGATCAGACACATTCGCGACCGGGTCGGCCTATGAGCCGACCCGACACCGACGAGGCCAGCAGGCCGACGACGCGGCCTACCGTGCTGATCCCGGCCGCCCACTGGCGGCCGAGCGGGATCGATGACCTGGAACCGGCCGCCTGGCGAGCGCTGTACCACGAAGGAAACACCGCAGTGGTCGCCGGCCCCGGTGCCGGCAAGAGCGAGTTCCTCGCCCAGAAAGCCGCCTACCTGCTGCAGACGGGCAGCTGCCCGTGGCCGCAGCGCATCCTGGCGATCTCGTTCAAGCGTGACGCCGCCGCCAACCTGCGCCGGCGGGTCGCTGCCCGCGTTCCCGACCACGCCGACCGCTTCGTGTCCATGACCTTCGACGCGTTCACCAAAAGCCTAGTCGACCGGTTCGCCTCCGCGTTGCCCGACAGCTGGCGGATGCCGCACGGGTACGAGATCTCTTATGCCTCCGAACGTCAGGTCGAGGCTTTCCTCGGCGACATCATCCCGGCCGCTCCGCGACCGATACGTCTCCAGGTTGCCCAGCTGCACGCAAGCCGTTTCATCGCCGACACCGTCGGCAGCTGGGACCTGCCGGTCACAGTGCCAGCCGCCGACCCAGACGACGCCGCCGCGTATGCGGCGCTGCAGTGGTGGCGCCTACGCTACTTCGGGCGCGGCCCGGCAAGGGTGGATTTCGTCATGCTCAACCGGCTGGCCGAACTGCTCGTCCGGTGCGTGCCGAAGCTGCGGCGGGCACTGCGCATGACCTATCCGTACGTGTTCGTCGACGAATTCCAGGACACCACCAGCGCCCAGTTCTCGTTCCTCGTCTCGGTGTTCGCCGGCGGTCCCACGGCCACTGCGGTCGGCGACAGCAAACAGCGCATCATGGGCTGGGCCGGCGCGCTACCCAAGGCCCTCGAACGGTTCGCCGAAGCGTTCGACGCGACCACTCACCCGCTGACGTGGAACTTCCGGTCCACCAAAGCCCTGGTCGACGTACAGCACGTCATCGCCACCAAGCTCGACCCCAACGCGGTACCGGTGATGTCCAAGGCCGACAACGACATCGACGGCAACCCCGCCGAGGTGTGGACCTTCTCCAGCCTCGACCGGGAGGCCGCCGTCATCGCGGACTGGATCGCCGGCGACATCGCTGCCTCTGGCCGGGCACCGGCGGACTTCGCCCTGCTGGCCCGGCAGAAGATCGCCGACTTCGAGACCCGATTCCGTACACAGCTGTCCCGCCACGGCATCAACGTGCGCAACGACGACGCCCTGGTCGCCACGATGCGCTTGCAGGATCTACTGAAACACGAGATCGCCCGCCTGCTGCTGGGCCTGCTCCGGCTGGCTGACCAGCCGCGGGGACTACCCAAGGTGTGGCGCGAGGTGCTGGCGACACTGACCCGGATCCACGGCGCCGAGGGCGACAACACGGCGCAACGGCGCGTCGGCGACGAATTGTCCACGTTGATCGTCGGACTGCGAGCCTGGCTCAGGGCCCATCCGCCAGAACAGACTGCTGCCGACGACGTGGCCAGCTTCCTGCTCGGCATGCTCGACCTGGCCGCGCTACGCCGATACGTCAAGTCGGCAACGCCTGGCGAGCAACTACACCTCGTCACCGACGCATTCCAGGCCCGGCTTGCTACCGTGATCTCGACGAGCACCAACTGGACTGACGTGGCCGATCAGTTCGAGTGCTCCGACGCAGTCGTCCTGTTGACCGCCCACCGTGCCAAGGGCCTGGAATACCACACCGTGTTCTTTCTTGGCCTCGATGACCAACAATGGTGGGCACACGATCGAGATCCCATCGAATCGACCTCCACCTTCTTCGTAGGGCTTTCCCGCGCTGCCCAGCGGATCATCTTCACGACCACCAGCCCGTACGCTCGGCACGGGCGCATCGCCGAGCTCTTCGCCATGCTCGACGACGCGGGCGTGCCTGAGATCAATCGAGACTGACATCCGGGAATGGAAGATGCTGGAGCCACATCACGGAGATATCAGCGGCCGGCCAACGACTGCGCCAGTCGGTGCGCACCGCCAGAGGCAGATCCGACGCCCTCGAAACGTGGGGCTCGCTGCTCGCTCTCGGCGCACGCCGGCTTCACCGCCTCGATGCCGACAGCATCAATAGTGTCTGTATCGTGATGCAAGACATCGAAGGCAGCGAGTTCTTTCTCGACTTACCACGCTTCGGCCCTCCCCTCTCAACCAACGGCGCGCTTGGAGGCGTCCGATAGTATCCGCTCATGTCGAGGAGAGTTCGTCTATTGTCTCGTGAACGAGCTGCCTGGACGCGCTGCGCCGTGTGGAGGTTCCTGATCGATCTGCCGCGTCGCGCGGACTGTCACGAGCCCCATCGGTGGGGTCGGTCTCAAATGTTGGTGCCCGGCCGCCGAGCGACCGGAGGGTGGGCGGGACGTGGCTGCCTCGCGGGCCGTTCCCACTTCAGGACGTAGTAGACCATCGCGCGAGTGATATCGTGCCGGTTCGGCTCCTCGCGGATCCACTCGTAAATCTGCCGCGGCCCCCAGCTGGGCTCATCGATCGCGATTCTCTTGATGTAGTTGTATTTTGCATCGGTCAGGTCGGCCGGCCGTTCGGCAGGCGCCAAGTCGCCGTCGCGGATGACGTTGTGCACCGGCTCGCTGGTGTCGTCGTCATGGACCATGCGGACCTCCAGTGGGGTCATCCACGTGACCACGCTAAAGACGAGCGCCGATGCCGGTCCATGCCAGGCTGCGGCGGGACGGTGACGTGAATGCGGCACGGTCCTGCCCGGGGCGCGGCGGTCCATCTACTCGTCGACGGTAGATGCTTAGCTCTTGCCGGTGGTGGTCCATGTCGCGGTCGTCGATCCCCTCCCGATGTTCCGGCGAGGCGTCGCGACCGTGCTGTCTCCTGCCGGTCACCGGGTCGAGACACCGGAGGACGTCCTGGCGTGGGCGCGTTCCCGCCAGCCTGCGGTCGTCCTGGTCACGCTGTCGTCCCAGCAGAGCTGGGATCTGCTGGGTGCGCTGCACGACGCCGGGTCCGCCCACGTCGTGGCGCTGCTGGAGGAGCAGACGGCGGAGCAAACACCCAGCATGGCCGGTGTTCGGGCAGTGCGGGCCGGTGCCACGTCCGTACTGTCCCGAGGTTCCGAGGGGGAGGCGGTGTTGCGGACGGTGGAAGCAACCGCCGACGGTCTGGCCGTGCTGCCTGCCGAGGTTCTCGCCGCGCTGGCCAGTGCGAGCCTGCCGAGCGGCGGTTCGCCGAACCGGCCTGCGGAGGAACGGCTGTCGTGGTTACGCCAACTCGCGGCCGGTACGACGGTGGCTGAGCTGGCCGGTCGCGTCGGCTATTCGGAGCGTGCGATGTTTCGGATGCTGCGGTCGCTGTACCGGGACATGGGCGTGCAGACGAGGATGCAAGCGGTCCTGCGGGCACAGGAGCTCGGATGGCTTCCGCCCGCCGCCGATCGGTTATCCCGCCGGCCGTGACCCGGTGTCGGCCAGCACGTCGAGCACCGATCGCAGCCCACCGGGCCGCTGGGCGTAACCATCGAGCCGGCTCACCAGCATCTGCATCCGTTCGCGGAGGTATGGTGCGGCCGCCTTGGTCGCGTCGTTGACTACCGTGAACTCGTCGTGGGCGGGGCGGAGTGACTCGCTCGTGTTCAGGCGTTGACCACAGATGGCGAACCCCAACATGTGGCGCGCGCCAAAGTCGCGCCCGTCCCGGTCGATCCGCTTGCGCGCTTGCCCGGCGAGGTCGTCGAAGAGACGCCCGGCGGCGACAGGATCCGACTCCTGGGTCGTGAGCGCCCGCAGCGCGAGCACGATGAGGGCCTGCCCGTCCCGCCGGTACCGGTCCGCCTTCTCGATGTGCTGCCTGGCCGTCCCGACCTCGTCCCGTGTCAGATACGCCATGGCTAGGGTGGTGCGGGCCTGCAGGATGGTCACCGGATCGTGCACTCGCACCGCCTGCTCGACCGCGTCGTTCGCCATCCCGATCGCCTTGCTGAGCCTGCCCTGCGCGAGCAGGAGGTCGGCGCGGGCATCCCGGCAGGCGACCAACCGCCAATCGTCCGCACGGGATGCCGCCGCCTGCTCGGCGTCCTCGATGTACTCCTCGGCCCGGTCGGGGTCCTTCATCTCGGTATGCCAGCGGGCGAGCCGCAACAGGATACGGATCATCAACGCGTAGCCGGCGCCTCCAGTGCCAGATGCGTCCGCGAAGTCAGGGCGCGTCGCGATAGCGAGCGCCCCCTCCGCGCGGCCCAAGGCCTGGTCGTACTGTCCCCAGCGCCGGTGACAGTCGGCCAGCCCTGCGAGCGTACCCATCAGCACCACCAACGCGCCCTGTGCCTGCGCTTCCGACCGCGCCTTTTCGAACTGGTTGTAGGCGTACTCGGCGTTGCCGTCCTGCCAGTACATCGCCCCAAGGTTGGCTAGGATCTTGGTGCGGATCTCGGGAGTTCCGATCTCCTTCGCCCGGTCCAGCGCGCGGCCGTACGCCTGGCTGGCCCCGTCGAAGTCTCCACGCCGTCCATATAGGTCGCCCAGCTCGTTGTCGTTGGCCATCTCCAGGACCGGATCGCCGAGCTTGCCGCAAACTTCCAGGCGCTGGTCGAATAGCAGGAAGCCGCAGTTCCACTCATTCAGGATGTCGGCAGTCAGCTCGATTACGTCGTAGGCCACCGGATACCACCCACTCCTGAGCAGCGCGCGCATCTGAGCGAAGTGGATGTGGAGATCATCAATCTCGCGTGGCTCTGCCACCCGCCGCCGCCCCAGCACGTTTGCCGCGCGTCGCAGCAGAACACGCCGCTCCGCGGCGTCTCGGGGCAGCAACGCGTCGATGTCAGTCACCTCCAGGTGGTACAGCCCGCCTTGTGTCGCGGTGACGAACTCGCTCTCCGCCAGTACCTCCAGGATGCCCTCGACCTCATCCCGGGTGGCCTTGCCAGCCAGCGCCGCGGTCACCCCGGCGGCGTCGATTGGTGTCGCGAAGGCGGCGAGCGCCTCGATGACGCGGCGGCGGGGCGCGGGCAGGTGCTGGCATAGGAAGTCGGCGAGGCGCCGCGGCGCGTCCGCCGGCTCCATCTTCGCGACGCTCGCGAGGAGGGTCGCTACCCGGACGGCGGGCTCGGAGTGCGTGATGATCGCCTGCATCAGCTGGGCACAGCGCGGATTGCCGTGCAGCTTCCGGTACAGCATCGTCAGGTCCGCCGGGGGGAGATCGGTCAGTCCGAGCCGGCCCCGTTTGTCCAGGGCGCGCAGAAGGCTCACGAAGTCCGGCTTCGGTAGGCGCCCCAAAACGATCGGCGGATCCACGGTGGACCAGCTGCCACGGGTCCGAGCCTCCAGCGGATCCCGGCTGAGAAGCACGACAGCCACTCGGTGCCGATGGTTGGTGGCGAACGCTTCCAGCGCCTCGTCGAGCTGAAGGTCGACGTGTCTGCGATCGCCCGGGACGACGAGGTGCTGGGCGGAGTCGACGACGATGACGATGTGCCTCGGATCCGTCCCCTCCAACGCCGCTTCCAGGCGGCCGAGCAGTGACTCGCCCGGCCGGAGCACGGCGGGCCTGCCGTGCCAGCCCTCAAGATCCGCGATTAGGTGGCGCACGTCCAGCCGGCCGTACGGCACCGCCTCATGCTTGTACACCCGAACGGTCCTGTCGGCAGCCCTCACCTCGTCGAGCACCGCGTCGACCAGTCTGGTCTTACCGATGCCGGGCGGGCCGGTGACGGCAACGACGCCCCACGGGCCTTCGGTCAGCCGGTCGCGTAGGCGCTCGTACTCGCTGTCGCGGTCCAGCAGTGAAGGATCTCGCCGCAGCTGAGGTGCCGGCGCAGCCCGGTCGACCTCCTTGCGCATCGAACGCAGCGTGATCACCAGGGACGCGCCGCCGAAGACAGCGCCGAGGGTGCCGGAGACAGCGCCCACGATCCAACCGGTAGCCTCGATCCACGGCCAGGCGCCCTTCTCCGGGTCACCGAACGCCCGCCACCAGCCGAATTGCGTCCCGAGGGCGACGACCAGTGCCAAAGCGGCGACGGTGAACACCGCATACAACGGTCGACGCGACCTGCGAGCCATCTCGTAATGATGCCGCTACATGCCGTACTGAGAAAGGGGGCCTGACGCCGCCAGCCGCGTGACCGGATCAGTAGCGTAGAGCTCACGGTCGATGCAGCCGCAGAGCACGCGCGTCGCCAGCGGGGAGCCGTCACGTCGCGCCGCCGGCCTCTCACGCCGGCTGCCGCGCGGCCCGCTGGCGTCCGCAAGCCAGTTGAAGAAATATGACGCAAGGTGTCAGGTTTTGGGTGGAGGATAGGTTCATCGGTCGGCGCCGGTGATAGGCGCGGACCGCGGCACAGCTAGATGCGGAACGACAAGGACCTCCATGCGCGAAACCCCAGAAGATCTCGAAGAGCTCCAGGCCCTCCTTGACGCCTCCCTCGCCCGCTCCACCTCCCACCTCCGCTCGATCATCGACACCGAGCGCACACTGAACGCGGAGCAGCTCACCCAGGTCCTCACCGGCATGTGCACCCTCGCTCTGTCCACCGTGACGGCGAAGGGTGAGCCGCGGATCAGCGGTGTGGACGGGCACTTCCTGCGAGGCAAGTGGTACTTCGGCACGGCGCGCGACGCGGCCAAGGCGCGCCACCTCGCGGCGCGGCCCGCCGTCAGCGCCGCACATATGCGCGGTGAGGACCTCGGCGTCTTCACGCACGGCAAGGTGGAGATCCTCAACCCCCAGAACGGCGACCAGGCCAGGGACTGGCCGGACGTGCTTGCGTACTTGAAGGACTTCTACGGCGACGACCTCTTCGACTGGGACAACGAGGTGGTCTACTACCGGCTGCATCCGCACTGGATGACCGTCTATGCCCCAGACATCGCAAAGCTCACCATGGCGTCCCAGCCCTGATCCACAGCACTGGCCAACCGATGCGCGTCCAAGGCCCGTTCCGGCAGATGTCTCGTTACCGCCTAGCAGGGCTGGACGCGGCGTCCGCGGTGGCCTGGTCGACTAGATTCAGGGTCGCCGCCAGCACCTCCGGCCCGTACGGCCGTAGGCTACGCCACCACCGCCAGCCGGCCAGACTGCCTACCCCGATGAGCAGCACCACCACACCGATGACCAACCTGCCCGCTGCCTCAGGCCCGGCAGTACAGCACACCATCATCACCATCGATCACCGCGCCGGCGGGGTCGCGCCGTCGCGGCGCAGCCACCCACGAACCACCCAGATGGCAGCCGCCACGCCCCGTGGCCCGCCCCGTGCCTGTCAACGTCCGGAACTGCCGAGTTGAGTGCGCTGCCGACAGTCCCCGGTGGATATAGATGGTGACATAGCCCGCACTGTTGTTCACGCCGATAACGGATGATAGGTGTAGCGCCGACGTCTCGGCCAACTGCGCGCAGCGTCGGTACCTGCATCTGGTACGGGACACCTATTAACCGACGCTTGATGAAGCCGGCGATGTACGCCCACAGCAAGATCGGAATGAAACACCCTGAACCTCCTCAATCGGCGGCACTTACAGCAGAGTCGGATCATGGACAGGATCCGGTTCGGGGACGACTCAGTGAGCATCGGCGTGGCATGCTCGCCCATGAGCGAAAAATGGAAGTGAGAAATGCCCGAGTTGTACGTACCTGGCCAAGGGGCACTCGTTTGATCGGATCGGACGGCAGTAGAAGCAAATCGTCTAAAGAGTTTTGGGCGGCTCTCGGCGGCATCGCCGCTGTCGCCGGGGTCGTCGTGGCGATTATTGTGCCGATTATTGAGGCAAAGTCCGGCGAAACGACCGCGAAGAGTGGTGATGGTGCTGTTGCACCCCAAGCCAGTATTGCGACAACTCAGTCCAAGCACACAGAGGCCGCAGGCGAGCCCACAGCTAGCGTGACATCCCCGCCTTCGACGGCCAGTGTTGCCGTCAGGCAGAGCCTGCCGCTGAAGTTGGATGAAGCAATCACGTTCCGATGGTGTGAGCCCGATGACGACGGCGGCTCCATCTGGTTCACGCGATCACCCCGCCTGGTAGGGAAGTTGCACAATAACTCCTTCGGGTGCCAATTCAATGGCCCTGGCGTATACGGGTGGGTTGACTTCCTCGTACCCGAAGGGTATTCGACAATTCGCGGGCTTGTTGCATTTGACGACGCTTCGGAAAATACTACGGCGCGAGTAGAATGCAGCATTCTTAAGGTCGACGGATCGGCAATATTTAAACGAACTTTGAAATACATGCAGCCGGCAGCGATTGCTGCCACAATAGAAGCGGGTTCTCGAATTCGACTACACGTCCGTCTCGTTGATTATCGCGCAGACCTTGGAGAGGCGCCCGCTCGGGTCTTCTGGGCCAACATGCGCTTCGAGGCATAGTGTCCACCGCTTTCTGCCCGGAGATCCGGCACTGCCACCGATCGCGTGGCGAGCATGCTGCATACGATCACTGCACGCCCGCACGCGACGACAGCGCAGGTTGAGCCTTCGCGGGCGCTAACCGGGAAACAGGGCAAGAATGTTCGACACCACATGCCAAACTAGAGACTCGCGGATGAGGAGGCCGCTTCGATGGATGTGACTCAGCAGCTCCTCACGGTAGGGGCTGTGCTTGCGGGCGCACTGCTGTCGTTCGTGGGCACCAGCCTTAACGATCGATTTCGGTTCCGGCGCGACAAGGCGGCGAAGCTCATCGAGCAGCGGTCAGCCGCGTACGCGGACTATGGTCGCGCCATCAAAGCGTGTTACTCGCTGTCCAATAGGATCGCAGCGGGGAGGGGGCTCCATGCAACAACCCCGTCTCTGTCTCCTGAGGACGGCTTACCCCAGCTAGAAGCGGCGTCTGCTCAACGTGAGCGAGACTGGGAGCACGTTCTTCTGTTAGGCGATCCCGCGACGGTAGAAGCAGCCCGGACATGGCACCGGAGCGTCTGGCGCATGGAGTGGTACGCCCATGGGTGGATCGACGGCGCTGATGCCGCTGGATGGGAGGATGCGGTGGCGACGGCCAGCCGTTCACGGACCGAGTTCTACGCCGCCGCACGCCAAAGCCTGGATATACCCGACGCCAGGCTGGAAGATGGCAGCTGGCCGCTCGAATGGATGATGAAGCGAAAGCCGAGTGCCACCTAAGCGCCACCGAGGATCACCGACTAGTAACCCCACGGCCGGTGGTTTCTCGCGCGCCGGCGTCACACAAGATCACCTTCACTCTCATGTCGCAGACCGGGCGCGATCACAGATTGTCGACAGGTGACAGAGGGCGACGGCTCCCAGCTGGCGTGTGGCGCACGGTCGTGCCAGATGAGTGCGCGGTTCGCAGCAGGTTCGGCAGGCGCCGGGCCGTCAGACCCGGATATCCGATTGCCGAGATCGCTAGCCTTGCTGTGTGAGCTTCGGTGCCTATGCACGCAGGGTACGTGACCACTCCCTGCCGTACGGACGCCGAATCAACGCTTTGGCGGGATGCGTCGAGCGCTATCGACCGATTGGTTACCTGGCCACGTTCGGATACTTGGAACATATCGCGGGGCCCTTCCGTCGGGAGGAGGCTGCGCTCCTCCGGGCGTTGGACGCACTCCTGGCAAGCCGAGACCGGTGGTTGGTCGAGCTGGCCGCGTATGCGGAACGGCGGCGGGACGCGAAACGCCTGGGCCAGCGGGTCCCAAGGAAAATTGAGCCCAACGCCAACTCACCAGCCTGCTGGTACGGCGATGCGAGAAGGGCAGCCATCTACACGGTCGGCTTCTTGCTGCTGAACCAGGGCAGGGTCGTCAAGGCTGACGCGGATGTCCTCCAGCTCGCCTCGATCTGCCTGGAGACCGGGGGACACCTCTCCGCAGCGGAACACGAGCAGGTGAGGGGGCTTCGCCGGCACTTCGAGCGACTTCGCGGAGTATCCGGCTGGCCAGACGTTGACTGGCCGAACTGGCAGAAGGCCAATCAGTCGTTATGGCTCTTGCACCAGGTCAGGTGCGCGACCGCTCCCGACGACGCCTGTCCCGGTCTGTCATGGAAGTAGGCGGTACCGGCATCCGCTTCTGCCGCGATCCGAGCGCCGACCCGACTCTACTGGTAACCCAGCGTGAGAAGCGGGGTGGCGGGCACTGGATCGGCAGCCCGCCAACGGAGCCGAAGCGGCAGACCTCCCGGCGTGTGTACGTCTGGCGTACCTGGCATTGCACGGAAGCCCGTACGCCGACAGCATCCTCCACGGATGTCTCAAGACCGGCACCGTCTACGACGAGGCGACCGCCTGGCCGCATCACCTCAACGAGGCCGCTGCTTGACATTCAAAGCTCCTGGGATGTCTTTCATGCGCCAGGGCGGACCTGGAGGTGCGCGTACAGCTCATCTGGAATCGGGTCGCCCCGGCCGCGATGCAGGAGTGCCGGGGTGAGCAGGGGGCGACACTCGGTGAACCAGGGTGGGTAGTGCTGTGGGTTTGGTGGGCGGTCGGCACTGGCCGCCCGGGAAGCGCGGTTCGGCCAGCTCGGGCCGGGGCATGTGTTGTCCCGGCCGGTGCGGCGAAACCTGAACTTGGCGTGTGCCTGCGGGCCCGGAGTTGGATGTGACTACCGTCTTCGAATGACTGGCCATTCACATCTCCTCTCCTTCGGCTTGTCGGAAACGAACCCTCACCGAGTCAAGCCCGGCCCAGAAATCGACAATTTCGAAGCCGGCTACGTTCGGCATTGGTGACGAGGACGTCCGTCGCACTGCGATGACGAGTTCGTCGACGATGTTCCTTTCGTGCCGAAGCATGCCGGCATATTCGCATCCTGCGAGCAGCAGGCTTCGGGCGCCTGTCGCGTATGCCGCTGTTAGCCACGGCATCAGGTCGGTGTCGAGATCGACGTGCTCTGGAAGCGTGAAGTGGGCTACCGAGTGCCCACCGGGAACGCCCTCGACGGGGGACCTGTTCGCTAGAACCACGTCCGCCCTGGCGCGTAGGTCGCGTACGAGCTGTCGGGTCATGGAGTTGTCGTGATCGTCATCTAGCGCGTAGGCCCAGATCAGGTGTGGCCTGCGTCGTAGGGTTGCGGTGAGCCAGGGGCCGAGGACCGCGAGGGTCTCGTTGCGGAGCACGTCGGTTTCGACATCGATGCCCGCTGCGGCGAGCATCGATGCGCCTCCGTCACCCCTCGATGTCGGGTCGATGACGCTGATGACCACTCTGGCGATGCCGGCGTCGATCAGTTCCTGTCGGCAGGCCGGCGTGACTCCTATGTGGTTGCAGGGTTCTAGAGTGACCACAGCGGTGCCGCCGCGTGCTGCCGGTCCGGCTTCCGCAAGGGCATGTACCTCGGCGTGTGCTTCTCCTTTGCGGCGGTGGAAGCCCCGGCCGACAATCGCGTTCTGTCGGTTCAAGATGACACATCCGACGGGCGGGTTTGGGCTCGTGGTTCCGATGCCCATAGCCGATAGCGCGATGGCGTGTCGCATCGCGGCGAGTTCGATGTTCGATGCCATCAGGTGACCTCCGCCAGGTCGTCGAGGAACGCACGCACGTCGGCAAGGTGGCCGTGGGTGTCGACTGCTGCGCCGACCTGTGCGAGTTGGTGGAGGACGCGGCGGGATCCTGCGCGGCGAGCGATCGGCAGCGCGGTGCGCGCGGTGGTGGCGGCCAGTTCAGGCTGCCTGGCAGCTACGTGCGCTGCGGCTTTGCTCGCGAGCGCGAGGGCGAAGTCCTGGCGGTGCAGTGGCGGTATGGCAGGAAGTGCCTCGGTGAGCACGGCGACGGCCTCGTGCGGGCGCTCACTGAGCCGGAGACAGGTACCGCGGTGGACCTCGATGTATCCGCTCGTGCAGTAGGAGCCGTGCTCGCCTTCGGGCTTGCCAGGTCGGCGATCCGCTGCCCAGTGATGAGCGGCGTCGAGTAGGTTCATGGCTTCGCGGGCTCTGCCGGTCGCGGCGAGCGCGTGTGCGTGCTGCACACGGATGGCCGCGCGCATGGGTGCAGGTACCTGTCGGTCGTAGAGCATTGCCGCTTCGGCGCACTCGATAGACCGCTTGGGTTGGCCGGCCATTAGCCAATGCTGACTGCTTCGGTACGTCGCCCAGGCCGTCATTGTTGGATCCGCGATCTGGTTCGACCAGCTAAGAGCTTTCTCCGTCCATACGTGACCGGCCGGGTGCTTATTGAGTGACTGGTTCAGCCATGCTGCGGATTCAGCGTACTGAGCGGCGAATCGGATGAGGTTGGGGCGGAGTTGGGCGGGCACGTCGCTGAGGAGTTGGTCGATTAGCGTGAGCTGATTGGCGACGCCGATGAGGGCGTATTCTGGTCCGAACAGTTTGTCGTTTTGGACCAGTAGATGCCACTGTGCTCGCAGTTGATAGAATGTTTCGTCCCAGCTGTGGGCTGGCGGCTGTGGCTGACCACCCGGGAGAGCGTTGCTGGATTCTGTGCGTCGTGGACTATAGAGATCGAGTTCGATGTCGGTGGTGGCGTCGAGGACGTGTCGTAAGGCTGCGCGGCGTTCCTCGCTGGGCCAACGGTGTTCTCCGCGCTCTAGCTTGCCCACCCAACGGTGATCGACGTACTGGGTGGTGAGATCCCGCTTCGGATAGAGCAGATTGAGCGCCGCATTGACGGCGTCTGCCAGTTCGGACCGGGACATGCACTGCCCAAGGCGTCGGGGTGATGGAATTCGCTGACGCGCCTCGGCGAGCACATGGTTGGGCGTGACCATTGTCTCCGGATGGCGGGGCACTTGCACCTCCTTCCACTGGCAGCGGTCGATTACTGTTCGTCTAGCAGGCTGGACAGATGATCGTCGAACGATTCCGCCAGGCTCGCCAGCAGGGCTCGGCCCTTGTCGGCGGTGCCGGCTGAGGGTCGGCCGATGATGCCGGTCTTCGTGTACCCGGCCATCCCGTGGACCAACAACATCGGTCGTTCATCCGCGATGTGGTCCCCATCGACAAAGTCGGCACCTACCGCTTGGGGGCACACGTGCAGCAGGATGGATACTTCCAGTTCGCCGGCGTGCATGTCCTGGTGTACGTCGCTGTCCAACCGGGCGGCTTCTCTGGCCCTCGTCCAGTCTGTCCTGGTGGGAAACAGCGTCATCGATCTCGGCGCTGCGGCGTTGGCGGTTTGCACGACATTGGAGAGTACGTAGTTGCCGCCGTGTCCGGAGACGATGGCCAGCCGGGTGATCCCACTTGCTACGAGGGAGGCGCGGACGTCCTCGACGATGGCCGAGAGGGTTTGATGGCTGATGCTGACGGTGCCCGGCCAGCCGGCGTGTTCATGTGAGCAGGACAGCGTGATCGGCGGCAGGACTAGAACGTTGTGTCGCTGCGCGATGGACGCGGCGATCGCTGCGGCGACGATGGTGTCCGTGGCCAGCGGCAGGAACGAGCCGTGCTGCTCGAAGCTGCCGACGGGCAGCACCGCGATGCTCGGCGTGCGGGCGGCGATGTCGGTGCTGGTGGTGAGGAACGCGTCCACCCGGCCATTCTGTCACTGGCGGGTCACGGCGACGCGGTGTGCCTCAACGAACGCGCGTACCGACGCCAAAGTGCCGTGCGGGCGTAGCGCGATCGCGAGCGGCTGAGTCGCGCGGACGATGCGGTACGAGCCGGTCTCCTGGGCCAGTCGCAGTGCCCTTAATCCGTGGCCGGCGGCGCGTTCCCGATCGTGGTGGAGGAGACAGTCGGCGAGGTGAGCGTGCCACATCCCTCTGTCGATCGACGCGCTGACGGGTTGGTCGTCGAGGAGGTCCTCGAAGATCGCCTTCGCGGAGGCCGGATCACCGAGTAGCTGCCGACAGCGGGCTTCGACTGCGGCGACATACCGTGGGTCGCAGTGTCGCGCGAACTCGTCTTCGTCCCCGCTGTCGGCGCCGGCACTCCGAAGTTCCCGGTGGGCCGCCGTGATGGCGGTGCTCATGTCGGCGTCGCCACCGGCCGCCAGCGCCTCGGCCAGCCGGGTCAGGCAGAGGGCGCGCGTGCGCGCTGGCACCGGGCCGTGCGCCAGCGACCGGCGCGAGAGTGTGATCGCAGCCCGGACATCGCCGTTGTCGAGGGCACGCTGGCTTTGCCGCATGAGGGTGTACGCGACGAGCGGGCGGTCGCCGGCCTCGTTCGCGCGCAGGTGGGAACGCTCTAACCACACGCCGCCATCGGAGGACGTGTTGTCGGCAATCCAGCTCATGAACTCGGACCAGCGAGCGTCAACACCCGCCAGGTGCGCCCCACCGAGACGTCGTTGCAAGCGATCGAGGGCGTCGAGGTGCTCGCGCACCTGGAGGCCGAGCTCAGGCCACGTGCGCGAGGGCTGCGCGGTGATGCGGTTGAGCGCGCGCAGCCACGGCTGCGACTGGCCGGACAGGAGCTCGTCGTCAACGTGGCTGAGAACCAGGTGCGATGCCGGCGACTCGGACGTGGGGACGGGATGCGGGGGCGGAGCGTCAGGTGTGCGCCGCGGACTATAGAGGCCGAGTGCGATGTCGGTGCCGGCGTCCAGGACACGTCGGAGGGCCGCACGTCGTTCCTCGCTGGGCCAACGGTGCTCTCCGCGCTCCAGTTTGCCTACCCAACGGTGGTCGACGTACTGGGTGCTGAGATCGCGGTTGGGGTAGAGGAGATCGAGCGCCGCGTTGACAGCGTCGGCCAGCTCGGGCCGGGACATGCACTGGCCGTGTCGGTTGGGCGAGACGAGTGCCCTGCGGGCATCACGGAGCAGCTTGTTCGGCGCGATGACCGTCCCGGGGTGACGTGGCACAGGCCACCTCCACAAACACGAACCTCTGCCGCAGCGTGACCAGGGGAAGACATGGAGTATGCGGGTCGAGGCGTAGCATCGCAGGCCGGACCGGCATCGCGCCACCCCCGCCCCCTTCGGTACGTTGCGGCGGTTCGGTAGCGAGATTCGGGCGGCCTTCTGCGGGGGTGCGACGGGATATTGTCGCGTCAGCTCAGCCTGAGGTATTCGGAGACGCGAAGCTGCCGGCGTGAATCTCGCTGATGAAGGTCTGCCATTGTGTCAAGTCGAATCGCAAACTCGGGCCGCCGGTGGTCTTGGAGTCGCGCACGAGAACGGATTCGGTGGCGAGGGCGACTTCGACGCAATTGCCATCGTCGCTACGAGTGGACTTACGCCACGCGTACTGCGGTGTGGTCATGACGGGGCTCCCTTGTTTGGTGACAGGTGCTCTGCGGTCTCCCGCAGAAGGCGCATGCTCGACTCCCGAGACAAGGCTTTGGACTTAAGTCGGCCCTGGAGGCTCACGTACTGGTCCACCTCGTAGAGGTCGGTAAATACCAGATCTCGGGTGAGGGTGTCGACCGCGACAGCTCGGGAGCGTTGCGGATCACCATAGCGGTAGATGGAGTATGCCGATTTGGGCGAGCTGTGATCCGTGATGGTGGCGTTCATGGAAAGTATCCGAACAGTTACGGAACGATGCTTCTCGCAAAGGCTGACGATGTGTCGAAACTGGTCGGCGACGATCGTGGGATCGGCGGCACAGCGTCGGATCGCAACCTCGTCGATGATGACCTCATACTCCGGACCGCCGACGGCGAGTAGCAGTTTCTGGCGGTGGGCGCGAGCGGCGACGGCGGCGTCAGGGTCGAACTTGTCGTTGTGGCGGCCGGGATCGCTGCGCAACCTCGCGTTGCTGAACTCCGCAGTCTGCAAGAGTCCTGGAACGAGCATGGTGTATTCGGTGATGGCCTTGGCGCCGCTCTCCAGGTCGGCGTATGTTGCCTGCCGGGCTCCCATCTGGTCGGCATGCTCCATCCACCACCCGCGCGCCCAGCCATCCGCTGCTGCGTCCATGATCGCTGTCCGTCGCTTAGCGCCGACGGCTAGATAGTCGCAGATGCCACTGACCAAATCGATGTCGGGGCCGAGGTGACCATTTTCTAGGGCGCTGAGTTGCTGCCTGGAGAATCCGACGGCGCCTGCGAGCCGATCGCCTTGCATGCCGTGCTCCTCGCGTAGGCGCCGAATCTCGCATCCGAGCCACCGTCTTCGGACATAGGGACTGGGGCGGGTCAACGGCGGCCTCCAGGATCAATTCGGACCCGGTCGGCGATCACGGCCGACCGGGCGCATCCAAATGTAACCCGGGTAGCCGAATAAATGATCTTGGCGTCGTTGCCGGATCGGCACAAACGTGCAGCTCAGATGGCGGTCGGACCGAAGGTCGGTACCCGAGGTCGGACCACAGGTGGGTATTCCCAGCCGTGTGCGATTCAGTGATCGTTTATTCGTAACGAGCTATGCACGGGTAGGTCACGTCCGAGCACGAGGGAGCCGGCGCGTGCAAGGAGTCCGAGCGCGATGAGTGTGCAAGCGACGGTGGCGGCGAGGAGTTCGATGACGCACGGTGCCCGTCCCGGGTTGCGACGACGCTTGGCAGACGTGTCGGTCCGGGCGAAGGCAGCCTTGATTGTCGTGCCGACCGTTCTGGTCGCTGTGGTGTCGGCCGGGGTCGGGTTGTGGTCATCGGTTATGGAGGCCCAGTCGGCCGGACGCAGCCGAGTTCTGTTCGACGTCGCGTCGGCGGCCGGGCAGGCGACGCAGCGGTTGCAGGCCGAGCGGATCGCCGCCGTCAACGTGTTGCTGCCTAGCTCGACGGCGACGGCGGCCGATTTCGAACGTGCGGCGCAGGCGACGGATGCGGCGATCGCAGATTTCGACGCCGAGCGGTCTGGTCTGGTTGACCCGCCCGCTGGCGTGCGGGCGGTGCTTGATCGCGTGGACGCCGGTCTGGCCGATGTCGAGTCGCAGCGACAGCGGGTACGCGGCGAGGGGGTCGTGGCCCTGTCGGCGGTGGCGTTCGGGTACCGGATCGTGATCGCCGATCTGGACGAACTGCTGGTGTCGGTGGCGCAGGGCGGTGTTGATCCTCAGCTCGCCGATGAGATGCGGGCATCCGTAGCACTGTCGCGGGCGCGCGAGGCCGTGGGTCTGCAACAAGTGGCGGTGATTCAGGCGTTGGCGGCGCGACGGTTGACGCCAGCGCTGCACGCGGAGATCGTCGCGGCTCGGGCCGCGCAGGAAGAGGCGCTGCGGGAGTTCCAGGCGTTGGCACGGCCACGGTGGCAGGCACTGCTCGGCCGGACTTTGACGGGTCCGGACGTGGTGGCTGTGGCTCGGCTGGATGGCGCTGTCGCGAGCACCACCGTGTACCAGCCGGTCCGACTGCCGGGCGGTGCCGAGCAATGGAGCCGCGTGATGACCGCTCGGGCGAACCTGTTGGCGCACGTACAGACCGACGTCGATGCGGATATCGCGGCCACTGCCGCTGAGGTGCGGGCGGATCAGCTGCGCGCGGCGCTTGCACAGGGCGCTGTTCTGCTGGCGATGCTGCTGGTCGCGATGTTGACCGCGTTGCAGGTGGCGCGGTCACTGATCACCCAGTTGTCCCTGCTGGAGTCGGGTGCACGGCGGGTAGCGGATGTGGAACTGCCGAGCCTGGTCTCTCGGCTGCGGGTAGTCACGGACCCAGCAAAGGCGCAGAGCATGGCCAAGGGGGCCGGTGGGGTCGCGGTGCCGGTGGTGGGTCGCGACGAAGTGGGCCGAGTCGCGCATGCCTTCAACGGCGTGCTGGGGGCCGCAGTCGACGCAACGGTCGGTCAAGCACGAGCTCGTGCCCAGGTCAGCGCGATGATCATGTCGGTAGGTCGACGTGTGCAGGGCCTCACTGAGCTGTTGCTGGGCAGTATTGACCGGCTGGAACGGGATGAGGAGGACCCGGATCGGCTGGCCCGGGTGTTCGCGGTAGACCAGCAGGCGACCCGGCTACGCCGGTTCGCGAACAGCCTGCTCATCGCTGCCGGCGGAGGTCCCGGCCAGTCACAACGGGAACCGGTGGTGCTCGCGGATCTGGTCAACGCGGCGCTGTCGGAGGTGGAAGGCTTCGCGCGTATCACCGTTGGCAACCTGGTCGACGCGGAGGTCGACCCCCGCGCCATCGATGCCGTCAAGCAAATCACCGCCGAGCTGCTCGATAACGCCACCCGGTTCTCGGCCGATGAGCAGGTGTTGGTCACGGCGGTATGGCAGGGCCGCGACCTGCGAATCAGCGTGGTTGACGCAGGGATTGGAATGCGCGCGGAGCAACTCCAGCGGGCGAACGTGTTATTGACCAGCCCAGCGGCCGAGGTGGGTGTCACCGACCAGATGGGTCTGGTCGTGATCTCCCGTCTCGCGGCCGAGTTTGGAGTACGGGTCCACCTTCGCAGTGGTGAACCGGTTGGCCTGGTCGCCGAGGTGCTGGTGCCTGCCGATTTCGTTACCCGTGTTCATGTTCGGCAGATCGTGGTACACGGTCCCGCCCGTCGGCCCGCCGCCGAGCTTCCGGCTCCGCCCGCGAATCCCTACCCAGTTGAGGCTCCTACTACTGGCACCGGCTGGACCGGACCGGCAGCCCAGCCCCCCGACACGTCGGGTCGGACGCAGGTGTTGCCTCGGATACCCACTGCGGACGTGACGTTGGAGTTGCCCCGACTCACTCACGCTGCACTGCCGCTGCCGGCAGGCGGCCCAGCGTCGGAGCCGCCGCTGTTCCGACAGATGGCCGAGGCATCACCGTGGTTGTGGCCGCAGACCGCGCCCGCTAGCGAAACGGCGAGGTTCTCCACCGCATCGGATGCGGGGTGGCAAGCGGCGGCTGCCGCCGCCGAGCCGGCGATCGACGGACACACGGTCTCGGGCCTGCCTCGACGACGCCCACAAGCCCACGTTGTTCCCGGGGGCGCCGGAGTCCCTGGGCAACGGCGATCGGGCGAGGCCGCCACCCGTATCGACCCGGCGGCAATCCGGGCACAGGTCGCCGGGACCATGCGTGGCCTACGAGCCGCCGTCGCTCATCACCCCCCTCACGCTGCTACATCGACAGGAGCACCCTCATGACCGCCCCCACCTCTGTCCGCCGCCCTCAACTCAATGCCGTCTTGGACGGCTTGGCGGAGCGGATGCCCGCCGTGGCCCATGTGGTCGCCGTGTCCGCCGATGGGCTGCTATTGGCGAGTACCACAGCGCTGAGTACCGATCGGGGGGATCAACTCGCCGCGATCGTCTCGGGGTTGGTCAGTCTGGGTCGCGGCGCCAGCGAACTGCTCCAGACCGGTGGTGTGCAGTTCCAACTGCTGATGATGCAGGACGGCGTCCTCGTCGTGCAGCAGGTACCGGATGGCTCGTCGCTGGCCGCGTTGGCCCGTGCCGACTGCGACCCGTCGCTCGTCGCCTATGAACTGGCGAACCTGGCGGTCCGGATCGGCGAAGCGATGGGACCCGGACCCCGGCCGCAGACCGACTGATCCCCTGCCGGCGCTGCTGGCGCCGTTCGGAAGCCTGCCAACTCTCGAAGCCGACGACGCACCCCCGCTACGCCCATCCCCATCTCCTTGCTGATGGGCGCGAATACGAAAGGAATCATGTGACCCCTCAACGACATGCCCGCGACCGTTGGCGGCGCGTCCTAGCACCGCTCGCCGTGGCCGCGTTGCTGGCCACGGCCGGCTGCGCCGGATCGAGCCTCGATGACCAGACCGACGAGGCCGGAGGTGAACTCCGGATTGGCTTGATCGTGCCGAAGTCCGGGCCGTACAAGGCGATTGGTGATGATCAGGCGGTCGGTTGGCGCCTTGCGCTGGAGAAGCTGGGCGGTCGGCTCGGGGGCCGGCCGGTCAAGGTGATCGAGGCGGATGAGGGCGATGGCAAGGCCAGCGCCCTCGCCTCGACGCGCAAACTCATCGAGCAGGACAAGGTCTTGGCGTTGGTCGGCGGCGCTACGGCCGACACGGTACAGACCTTGTATCCGTTGTTGGCCGAGTCCCGGGTGCCTTTGATCGGAATCGGTGGTCGGCCGTCCACGGTTGAGGATCCGACCTATCTGTGGTCGACCTCGTGGCTGAGCGAGGAGACCGGTGCCGCGATCGCGGGCTATATGCGTACGGCGGTCAAGGGGCCGGTGTGGGTGGTCGGTCCGGACTACATCGGCGGGCACGACCAGATCGGCGGGTTCGTCAACGCGTTCAAGGCCGCGGGCGGCGTCCTCGCCAACCCGGGCGGGAAACCGCAGTGGACGCCCTGGGTGCCGGCCCCTACGACTGAGTTCGCGCCGGTCCTGGCGAAGATCAAGGAGTCGGACGCCGCCGCAGTCTATGCCTTCTACGGTGGCACCAGCGCGGTGGAGTTCGTGAAGCAGTACCGGCAGTACGGTGTTGAGTTGCCGTTGTACGCGTCCGGTTTCCTCACCGAAGGCGCTGCGCTGGACGCGTTGAAAGACCAGGCCAAGGGCATCCTCACGAGTCTGAACTACTCGGCGACGCTCGACAACGCCGCCAACCGCGACTTCGTCCGGCGGTTCAGTGCCGCGAACAACGGGAAACTGCCGAACTTGTACCACGTGACCTCGTGGGACGCGGCGTTGGTGCTGGACAAGGCGATCGCCGAGGCGCTGGCCCGCCCCGATGCCCCGGGCCCGACGCCGTCCACTACCGCGTCCTCCGCCGCCGGAACGCCGGCCGAGTCCCCGACCACCGCGCCCACGCCCACGGCCGCAGTAGTCGCGGGTGGGAACGGGCTGTCGTCGGAGACGTTGACGGCGGCGTTGGCCCGGGTCGGTGCGATCGACAGCCCGCGTGGGCAGTGGCAGTTCGGGCCGGTGAATCACACCCCGGTGCAGGCGTACTACCTGCGCGAGGTCGCCCAGGACGGGCAGGTGTGGGTCAACCGCACCCTTCAGACGCTGACCACCCTCGGCTCGTAGGAGATCACGATGACGACCATGGTCGGGCCGGACGGCGGCATGACCGGCCGCTACATGTTCGACAACGCCACGATGGAGGCCCGTAACCAGTTGCAGTACCTGGGCACCGTTCTGGACCTCGGCACCCGGCGTGCCCTGGTAGAGGCGGGCCTGGCCCCGGGTTGGAATGTCACCGATGTCGGCGCGGGCGCGGGCACCCTCACCACCTGGATCTGCGACCAAGTCGCGCCCTCCGGCCGGGTGACCGCCGTGGACCTCGACCCGCGCCACATTCCGTCCGGGCCGAACCTGACCGTCTGCGCCGGTGACATCAGGGATCTGGTTCCGGCGGAGGCCAGTCAGGACGCGATCGTGGTACGGCTGGTGTTGATGCACCTGCCGGATCGGGAGGAGGTCCTCGCCGGTCTCGTGCGGGCTCTGGTCCCGGGTGGGGTGATCGTGGTGGCGGACTGGGACTGCACCTGGCGGGACCTGATCCGCCGCAGCCCCAGCCCGCGCGCCACCGAGCTGTTCGAACGCTTCCAGGACAAGTTGCTTACGTTCGGCGAGAGCCGCGGCGCTGACATGGGCTGGGCCAAACGGGCGCCGGAGGTGATGGACGGGCTCGGCCTGGTCGGCGTGACCAGCCACATCGAGTCCCGCTCGTGGCGGGGCGGCACCGGGATCTGCCTGCTGCACCACTCCAACTCGATCCAGAAGGAGGCTGAGTTGGTGGCGGCGGGGATGAGTCTCGACGACCTGGTCGAGCTTCGCGCGGTGTTGATGGATCCGGAGCTGGCGGTGTCGGGCTACCTGATGCACACCACCGTCGGCCGCCGCCCAGCGGCCTGACCAACCCGGATCGGAAGGAGAGAGCGTGTCGTGGGGCTGACCGGTTACGCGATCATCGCGTTGAACGGCGTCGCCTACGGGCTGCTGCTGTTCGTCATCGCCGCTGGCCTGACGCTGATCTTCGGCGTGGCCGGGGTGTTCTCGCTGGCTCACGGCACGCTCTACCTGGCCGGCGCCTACACCGCCTGGCTGCTGGGCGACGGCGGCTGGATCGGGTTCGGGGTGGCACTCGCGGTCGGCGCGGTGGTCGGCACCGTCGGGGGGACCGCGCTGGCCGCTGTCGTGGCGCCGTTGGCCGGCCGGCCGCTGGACCAGGTGCTCGCGACGCTGGGTATCGCCTACATCGCCGGGGATCAGTTCAGCGCGGTGTTCGGCGCCGAACCCCGGTCGGTGGACCCACCCGGCGTGCTGGCCGGCTCCATCTCGGTGGCCGGTCACGCCTACCCGACCTACCGGCTGTTGTTCATCGCTATCGCCGCCGTCGTCGCGGGTGTGTTGTTCTGGCTGGTCGAGCGGTCCCGGGCGGGCGCGGTGGTGCGGGCGGTGGTCGCCGACCCACGGATGGCCGCCGCGACCGGAATCCGCACCGGTGCCGTACGCACCGCCGTGCTGGCCGGCGGGGGTGGACTCGCGGTCGTCGGCGGGGTCCTCGGCGCGCCAGTGATCGGCCCGGCGCCCGGGGTGGACACCACGATCCTGCTCTACTCGCTGATCATCTGCGTCGTCGGCGGGCTGGGCAGCATCCGCGGCGCGCTGCTCACCGCGCTCGGGGTCGGGCAGACCCTCACCCTCGGCGTCGCGCTCGCCCCCGCCGCCGCGAGTTTCGTCCTGGCCGCCATGATGCTCGCCGCCCTCACGATTCGGCAGCGTGACGAGTTCACCCACCTCGGACGGCCAGCATGACCGCCACCCTCACCCCCGTCGACACCGACGAACGCCCCCGGCCTCGAACCGGCCACCGACGTATCCCGGTCGTCGTCGTTGCGATCGTTGTCGCTGGTGTGGTCGGGGTGGCTGTGGCGTTGCCGTGGCTGGTCAACGCCTACCTCGTCTCCCTGGCCTCCACCGCGCTGGTCATGGCGGTATTGGCGATGAGCGCGCAGCTACCGGCCGGGCTGGCCGGGCAGCCGCCGCTGGGCCAGGCCGCGTACCTCACCGTCGGCGCCTACACCGCCGCCAGCCTCGCCACGCTGACCAGCCTCGGCCCGATCCAGCTCGCAGCCGCAGCCGCCGCCGGAGCGATAACCGCCGCGATCACCGGCCTGCTCGCGGTCCGCGCCCGCGGCACGACCTTCCTGATGGTCACATTTGCGATCGGGGAGCTGTTACACGCGGCGGCGAACGCGTGGGCGCCCGGCGGCAGCGACGGCATCCACACCCCGGCGGTCGTGCCGCTGCCCGGCCTGCCACCGATGGTCCTCGACGGCTGGGCATACCTGTACGTACTGGCCTGCACCCTGCTCATCGCCACCGCCGTCGCGCTCCTCGTCCGGACCCGGTTCGCCCTGCTGCTGCGGGGAATCGCCGCCCACGAACCCCGTATGCAAGCGTCCGGGCACCACACCGGCCGGCTGCTGCTGGCCGCCTACACCCTCGCCGGCGGCATCGCCGGGGCGGCCGGAGCCCTCACCATCACCGTCACCCGCTACATCTCACCGGCCGACGCCGCTATGGGGATCTCCGCTCTCGCCCTGGCCGCCGCGCTGATCGGCGCCGGCAGCATGACCGGCGCCTGCGCCGGTGCCGTCCTGCTCGTCGCCGCCCGCGACTGGGCCAGCGGCTTCCTCGGCGGCCACGGCCCCACCCTGCTCGGCCTGTGCTTCCTGGCCGTCGCCTACCTACCCCGACACCGGCTGACCGGCCTGACGAGTCTGCTCACCGGGAGGCGGCGATGACCGAACCTCTGCTGCGGCTGGACGCCATCAGCCGCGACTATGGCAGCCGTCGCGTGGTCGACCAGGTCAGCATCGACATCCACCCCGGCGCCCGGCATGCCCTGATCGGCCCCAACGGCGCCGGCAAGTCCACTCTGATCAACCTCGTCGCCGGCACCCTCCACCCCACCACCGGCCGCATCCACTACGCCGGATGCGACATCCACCGCTGGCCACCGCACCGGCGGGCCCGCGCCGGCATCGCCCGCACCTGGCAACACCCCGCCCTCGCCACTCCACTTACCGCCCTACAGAACGTGCTGGTCGCCGTCCCCGGACAGCACCCGGCGACGATTCGCCCCCACCCTCGGGCGGTGATAGCCGCGCACACGACGCTGGCGCAGGTCGGCCTCACCGCGTACGCCGACACGCCCGCCGGCCAGCTCGCCTACGGCGACCAACGCCGCCTGGAAATCGCCGTCGCCCTCGCCGGCCGACCCCGGCTGCTGCTGCTCGACGAGCCGTCGGCCGGCCTCACCCGGCCCGAGGTCGCCCACCTGGTCGACCTGATCCGCGACCTACCGGCCGAGATGGCGGTGCTGCTCGTGGACCACAACCTGCATTTGGTCACCGCCGCCTGCGACACCATCACCGTGCTGCACCACGGCGCGCAGATCGCCACCGGCACCCCGGCCCACGTCCAGGCCGACCCCGAGGTCCGCCGCATCTACCTGTCCCAGCCCAGCGACGACGCCGAGCCCGCGGACCCGGCCGCCGGTCATGACCCCGGGCCGGCGACACCGGCCAAGCCGGTGCTGCGCGTGCGGCACCTGCACGCCGGCCACCACGGCGCCACCACGCTCACCGACATCACCCTCGACCTACACCCCGGACGGGTGACCGCCGTCGTCGGCCGCAATGGCGCCGGTAAGACCACCCTGATCAACACGGTTGCCGGCCTGCACCCGGCCACGGCACCCACCGACATCCTCCTGCACGATCAGCAGATCACCGGCCTGTCGGCCCGCCGCCGCGCCCGGGCGGGGATCGGTCTCGTACCCCAGGGCCGGCGCCTCTTCGCCGGCCTCACCGTCGATGAGCACCTCGCCCTGCCCCGACCGCATCGCACCCGTCGGCACGACCGGACACCAGCGGACGTCCTTGCCCTGTTCCCGGGGCTCGCCGACCGCCGCCGCCACCGGCCCCACCAGCTCTCCGGCGGGGAACAGCAGATGCTCGCCCTCGCCCGCGCGCTGCTCGCCGCACCCGCCGTGCTGCTCCTCGACGAGCCGTCCGAAGGACTCGCCCCCGCCATCATCGACACTCTCGCCCTGACCATCCGCACCCTCGCCACCTCGGGAACGGGGGTGCTATTGGCCGAGCAGAATCTCCACCTCGCGCTGCGGGTCGCCGATGAGATCGCCGTACTCGACCACGGCACCATCGCGCTGCATCTGTCCGCCGACGAAGCCCGCACCGTCCCCGCCCGTCTGCACGACCTGCTCGTCATCCCCGCCGGAAGCGCGCCATGACCGGGCATCCCGCACAGCCCGACGACGGGCACCAGCGGCATCCCCTCCAGGCGAGGACGCCCCTCCTCGCCAGCCGTCCCGGGTGTCCGAACCATCCCGGGACGAACGCCGCCCACCCCGAAGGCCCACCAGCAGCGGGAGACGGGCGGCACCTGGTTGGCGGCAGGCTCCACCCCCCGGAACCTGCCGCCAACCAGACCCTTCAGGAACGAGGCCAGACGAGGAGGACAACATCATGATCGGAGTCGACACCAGCGTGTGGCTTCTCGCCGACCTCGCCCACTGCGCCCGACGCCGACACCAGCTGCTGCCCTATCCCGCCGGCCGGGCACGCCGCTTCTACCACTGCCCCTGCGGCCACCTCTACGACGCGGACCTCCTCGAAGCGCTTGCCGTCGGCACCGCCGCCAGTTACGACCGCCGCATCGCCACCACCCGACCCCTGGTGACATACCGCACCTGGCAACAAGCGAACCGGGCCGGGCTGCGCCAGCACCTTCTCCGACTGATCCACGAGATCACCGTCGTGCCCACCCCCACGCCGATCCTCGCCCCGCGCTGGCGCAACCCAAGGCCGTCAGCCGCCCCGATCGAGCCGACCAACCAGACACCAACGCCGCACCGTCGCCCGGTCTGCCGTACGACTCCACGGCGCCGGAGGCCGCGTTGACGACGAAGCACGCGCCACCCGCCTGCGGCCAGGCAGCCGCCACCCGTGTCCCGTCTCCGGCAACGCAACCTCGGGTGCGCCCCGCCGTCATGCCGAACGAACCCGTGGCGAACGGCTGTGCTCTCGCGTTCGTCCCGCAGACGTGTTCGCACGCACTGCTGCCCGTCAGCCTGCTCCGTTGCCGCCGCTGCGCGCGGCAACCGGTCAAGATCGGCTCCCGGGACCGCGTCTTGTACCTGTGCCGGCCCCGGTGCCGGCGTCGACCGCTCGACGCCTACCTCCTCACCGACGCCGTCGGGCGGGCGGTACTGCGCCACACCTCCACCGGGCTGTCCCGACACGCCAGCGCCCCGCCACCGCCAGATGCCGTGATCGCCCGGGTAGAACAGGTCCTCCAACGCGTCACTGTCGGCGAGACCGAGGAGGACTTCCGCCTCGTCTGGTCACTCGGCCCGGTACCCGACATCGTCGCCGGTCTGCCGCTGGCCGACCTGACCGAACGGGTCCGCCAGCTGATCGACCGCGGGCAACTGGCCGCCGCTGCCGATGTCCTGCACACTGCCCTGTCCCCGGTCATTACCTCCACGACCGCACCGGACAACGATCGAGCTCAGGCGGCCCACCTACTCGCGCAGCTCCTCGTCCAGACCGGTCAACCAAACCTCGGCCTTCGATTCGCCGACTACGCCCGCCGTGCTCACCGGTTCCTCCACGGCGACGATGCGGATGCCACGCTGTCCGCCACTCACCTTCTTGCCACCGCTCACCGGCACGCTGGCAACGTCGAGGACGCCTACAGGATCTTCCGTCGACTCACCGCCGAGTTGACGGCGCTCGACGGCCGCGATGCGCTGCGGACCCTACGCGCACAAGCGAATCTCGCTGTCGTCCTCCACGCCAAAGGTCAATGCACCCGTGCCCACACGATGCTCGTCGATGCCGTCACGACCCTCCAGCGGGCGCACCCGGACGAGACCCGCGTAGCCGGCCGGATGCTCGCCCACCTCACCGCCATGCAACACGCCTGCGGACAACCTGCGGTTCCGCAAGACCAGAAGACCAACGGCGTCCTCAACGGCGCCGGTCGCCAGGCGCTCGTACCCACGATCACCGGCCACACATGCCGGTCACGCCGATGACCGAGAAGCACAACCGCCGACCGCACAACGCTCCGCCGGCCAGCGGTAATGGCGAACCCCGAACCGGCACACCCCCTGGCACGAGTGGCCCAGCCCCCACCAGCGAGCCCGGCTCCCCGAGCGGGCAGACCGTCGGGCCACTCGTCCGACACCTCACCCGCACCCGACGGCGCATCTACGAGGCCCTACTCACCACCACAGAGCACCACTGGACCGTACGAGGACTCGCCGAAACCCTTCCCGACATCACGGCGCACACCCTGCGAGACCACCTCAACCTGCTACTGGCGGAGCGGATCGTGAAGCAAGTCCCGCACCAGCGCGCACTCACCGTCGAGCTGACCGAGCAGGGCCGGCAGACGCTCACCGCGATATTGCGCGGTGGCAGAAGCGGCTTCTTGAGCAGCCTTCGTCCGCCGGGCCGGACGCAACGTCCTGCTGACCAGTAGGCGAAGCCATCGCCGCATCCGAAGACAACCCGGCACACCACCGTGCCGGGCCCCGCACGCCGATCAACGAAAGGCATCGATGAAACTCCTCAAACGGTCGACCATCGTGGCGGTCGCGTTCGCCGGCGTCCTCGCCGGCACAGCAACCCCCGCCGCCGCCATAGTCGGCGGACGGAACGCCACGCAGCACGACGGCGTGGTCTCCGTCCAGATCCTCCACCCCGGCCTCGGCACCGCGCTCTGCGGCGGCGAACTGGTCCACCCACGGTGGATCCGTACCGCAGCGCACTGCGTCAGCCAACAGGACGTCGCGCCCACCCCGGTCGCGGTGCCCGGGGAGAACGTCACCGCGCGTGTCGGCAGCCTCGACCGCACCACCGGCGGCCAGGTCGTCACCGGCAAGCGCGTCTACCTGCACCACCAGTGGATGTGGGGTGCCAACTACCCCGTCGAGCCGGTCTCCGACTACGCCCTCGTCGAGCTGACCCGTCCGGTACGGGCGGACCTACTGCCGACCGCGCTGCGGCAGGCACCCGTCGGCGGTCCTGTCCGGGCGGTCGGGTGGGGCCTTACCGAGTTCCCGCCTGGGCCGGGCGTGACGCCGCCCGCGCTGCTCCAGGAGCGGGACCTCACCCGGCTGCCCGACGCGGCCTGCGAAGGCGGCTTCATCGGGCGCGGCGACATCTGCGTCAGCACCGGCCCCTGCTTCGGCGACTCCGGCAACCCGCTCCTGCGTAAAGCCCCCGGGCCGAGGCTCGGCGCACGCCCGGCATGGGTGTCGCTCGGTGCCGCCAGCCGGGAGGCCAGTGCGGAGGACCCGTGCGGCGGGCCGACGGTCTACACCGACGCCACGGACCCCCAACACCGCATCTGGACCTACAACACGATCCGCACGCGGAAGACGCAGCCGTCCGTCTGGGCACCGAGGACGCTCACAGCCACGACCACCGAGCTGATGAACCGCCTCAAGCTCGACTTCACCCAGTAACACCCAGCGTGGCGGGAGCCGGCCCGGTCACAACGTGCCAGCGGCGCGCGGCGCCAGGACACAGGCCGGGCCGGCTTCCCCACCTCGCCATGCATCGAGCGCTCGCGCAAACGAACTCACCCCAAGGGCTCCCATCCGTGAAACAGGAAGAACACGTGATCGACGGCTCGGTCCCCGCCCACGAGACCACCGACCTCGGCGCACCGGCCGGCATGAAAGGGTGCGCCCCGCCCGTGCTCGCACAGCCTCGACGTCCACCGATCGCAGGGATCCACCATCGGCCCGCCGGGGGCCACACGGTGACCCAGGCCCGAACCGGCGCACTGCTGCTCAGCGCGCTTGTCCTCCTGGCCGCCTGCGCCGAATCCTCGGCCGGGGTGGACGCGCATCCGTCGGTACCGATGAAGACTCCGACCAGCGCACCGCCGGTCCCGGCCGGTCCGGTCCTGACCCGCCTGGCCGACACCCTCGCCGACGCGCCCGCCGACACCACCACCGGTGGCTACCAGTACGTCGAGCGCCGCACCTGGTACCGCACCATCATCGGTCCGCCCGGACCCGACGGATGGCCCGCCCGGGTCCGCATCGACCAGCTATGGCGTACCGACGATGCCGCCAGCGGCCGGCAGGTCAGCATGCACGTCGCGGCTGAGGGCTGCTCCCCGGACGGCGGGGAGAGTAGCTGGACCGGGCGGTCCACCGACCCGTTCGACCGGCCACCACCGAGCAACCCGGCCGACCTGCTCGCCCACCTACTCACCGCCACCGGACCCGAACAGCCCAGGCCCGAGCACATCGTTGGCGGCGTCGCGATGCTCTACGAACGCCAGGCGCTCGCCCGCCCGGTCCGTGCCGCGCTCCTGCGGCTGCTTGCGGCGCAGCCCGGCCTGCTCGTGCGGACCGGCGTCACCGACCGCATCCACCGGCCCGGCATGGACGTCATCCTCCCGTACACCGACCAGGCCGGTGTGCCTCGGCGCGACATCCTCACGATCGACGCGACCACCGGCGTCCTCCTCGCCGCGGTCAGCACCATCGCCGGTGCCATCCCACCTCAGGATCCGCAGCTCGGGGCCGATGCCAGGGAGGCGATCCTTGCTGAGGCGGACAGCTACCGGCTCTACGTCGACAGCCGCCGCACCCCGGACACCCGCACTCCGGCGGCTGGCTGCCAGCACCCGGCCGCCAAGCCATGACCCATCCGCCTATTCCCGCCCGCCAATCGCTAAGGCGTACCTCGAATGACACGACCGCCGGCAGCTCTCTGAAATTGCCGCGAGGTGTCACCGCGTTGAGGCCGTCCCTGGCACAGGTCCCGGATGGGGACCAAGCAGCCTGTCTAGCAACTGCCCACCGGCATGTCCCGGTACTCACGCCCGCCATCGGTGCGAGCGGACCGCGTTTCCCACCTACGCCGCCTTCGACGACACAGACAGCGAGGCCGGGTGGTGCACGGGCCCCGCCCGGGCGCATGACCGAAGCACCCCGACCGGATTGCAGCAGACGACTTGGAGGATCTACCTGACATGTGCGGCGTGAACCACAACCTCTTTCCCCGACCCGGATACCTCATCGACATCAGCTGCGAGAGCATCGCGGCGAAAGTCCTGTTCACCAGGATGCTGTCTCACCATGCCGAGATCGGCCTCACCCCCGAGCAGATCACCCGACTCATCGACCTCAACGCCGAATACCAGGCGTCGTTGACGGCCATCCGGGTGCAGTTCGCCCAGATCACGGAGCAACTGGAGCACAAGCGGGGGCGTCTGGACAACGACGCCCTGGTCGGCCGCAAGGAACTACTCGACCGCCACGCCGAACTGTTCCGCGCTGAGGAAGATCTCTTCTTCAGCTACGGGGCCCACGGGCACGAGATCCTCACCGACGAGCAGATCGCGCGCATCGACCAGATCTACCACGCGGAGAAGGACGCCCGGCTCGCCGAGCTTCTTCCATCACTGAACAGCGCGGTCGCGCCACAGTTCCACTTCACGACCGCGACGGCGTAACGGAGGCCCATAGTGGGTGAGCAGGCCGAAGAAGTGACATCCGCCGACTCGGCGGGACGCTGGCTGGCCCGAGAACGGTACGCCGGGCGCGACAGCGCTGACCGCGCGGTACTGACCGGGCTGCTCGCGGACATCCGCGATCGGGTGCTGAACGCGGCCCGGCTGCGGCCCGGCCACGATGTTCTCGATCTCGGTGCCGGCACGGGCCTGCTCACTCACGCTGCCGCGCGGGTAGTCGCACCGGCTGGATCAGTTTTCGCGGTGGACCGGTCCGCCGCAGCGCTGGCGGAGATCCGGACGCACGGGGAGCGGATCCGGCCCGTGGTCGGCGATGCCTGTCACCTCCCGATCGCCGACGCGACCTTTGACCGCGTCGTCGCTCGCAGCGTTCTGATCTACCTGCCCGACCTGCGCGCCGCGCTACGCGAGGTCGCCCGCGTTCTCCGGCCGGAAGGGATGCTGTCGGCGTTCGAGCCTGTCAACTCCCGCCGCCGCCATGACGCCAGCCTGGACGGCGTCACCCCCGACGAGATCGAGGCGATTGAACGGCTTCGCAGCTCAAGCAGTCCCAGCGCCGGACCGATGATGTCCTTCGACGTGATGCCGTTCATCGATGCCGCCATACACGCCGGCTTCACCACCCCCGCCGTGGACGAGACCACCGTCACCGAGCACCTCAGCACCCACGCCGACGTCGACGCCCACCTGCACCGAAGGCCCCACCCAGGCGCCCCCAACCCCGTCGATCTCATCAACCGACACCTGGGCGCCGGCACCACCGCTCGATACATCACCGCGTGGCATCGCGCGTTCGACCTCGCGGCCGACCGCGGCGGCATCACCTTCACCACTCCCGTCGTCTACCTCACCGCATCTATCGGAGCACCAAGGTACGGCAATGGGTGAGCTCGTCGCCGTAGTCGTTGGCTTGCTACTGCTGGTCGCAGCACTAGTCAGGAGCAGCACTTCGACCATTACGTGGGTGCTGTTCCGACTTCGTCTCACACGAGTACTCACTGCCTGCCTGGTCCTGTTCCTCGTTTTCGCCTTCTTGATCCACCTGCAAGACGGAATCGGTCAGCCATAGCGAACCGTCTTTCAGAACTCACAACCAACCCTTGAAACCGTCACAAAGGAGATCGCTGACATGAGGCGTTTATCCCTGGCCCTACTCAACTCCGAGGCACGTCATCTTCCTTCGGCGCTGCCGGGTTGCCGGACCCGCACGGTGTGGGAGGCGAAGTGACAGCGGAAGTGGTAAGCATCCTCAGCTACAACCTGAAGGACTACGGCAAATCAGCGGTGGCCACGCGCCGGCAGCAACACGAGCTGCTGCGCTTCGAACGGCCGGATGTGCTGTGTTTGCAGGAGATCTGGGACGACAACGACGACCTGTCCGTCCTCGGGCGGCACGTGACGACGATCGCCGAGGCCCTCGGGATGCGCGGGATGGCGGTACCCGCACGGCGGTCGCACTGCCACATGGCGATCCTGTGGCGTCCTGAGTTCGCGGCACTGTCCCAGCGCAGCCACGGCCTGACCCTCTGGCACGGCTTAGGCGTGGTCCAACTCGATGTCGGCGCCGCTGTCCCGCTGCGCGTAGCGGTCACTCATCTGGCTCCCTGGGATCCCGAGCAACGGCTCGCGGACGTCCGCACCATCACCGGGCTGCTGAGTGATCCCGTGGCGGCAACGGTCATCGCCGGTGACTGGAACAGCTTCGGGGCCGACGACACCTACGATCCGGAGCCGGATTGGTCGCAGCTGGCCCCGCACAAGGTGTGGCGCCATGTGCGGTGGAGCGACGACCGGGACAGCGCGCTCCGAGCCGACCGGCGCCCGGCCGAGCTGCTGCGCCGCAGCGGCCTGCACGACGCCGCACCTCATCTGCGGGCGCCCTGGCAGGCGACCGGCGGTCACATGGGTGCCGACCTGTCCCGGCGGCTGGACGCGTTCTGGACCACCCGGCCACAGGCGCTGCGCGGCTATCACGTCATCGACACACCCACGGCACGCCTGCTGTCCGACCACCTTCCCATCCGGATCGACCTTGACCCGACGGCGCTCGGAACCGGTTCGGCTGGTAGTCGCTGATGCTCCCAAGCGTTCTGCGCGTCTGCGCGCTCGTGCGGCTGGGGATCTGGCGACGCAGCGCCGATATCGTCAGCAGAGCAGGCGGCGCGCGTCAACGGTTAAGTCCGGGCACGATGGCAGGATGTGGCGGGTGACCGAGGATGCGGTGGTGGGATCGCCGGAGACGAAGCTGCTGGTAATCCGGGGTAACTCCGGGTCCGGGAAGAGTTCGGTCGCGCGGGAAGTTCGGTACCGGTACGGGCGGGGGATGGCGCTGGTCGAGCAGGACTACCTGCGCCGCATCGTCCTTCGGGAACGCGACGTCGACGGCGGCCTCGCCCCCGAGCTGATCTCCCAGACCGTGCGGCTCGCCCTGCGGCACGGCTACCACGTGGTCCTCGAAGGGATCCTCATCTCCCACCGGTACGGGCCGATGATCTCGGCGTTGCGCCGGGACCATCGCGGTGACACGTACGTGTTCTACCTGGACGTGTCCCTGGAGGAGACGCTGCGCCGCCACACGCTCCGGCCGCAGGCGGCCGAGTTCACCGCCGAGGACATGCGCGGCTGGTACCGGCCCCGCGACCTCCTCGGCCTGCCCGACGAGGTGGTGATCCCCGGGTCCTCCTCGCTAGAGGAGACATTGGCGTCTATCCAGCAGACCGCTGACCTCGCCGTGCCTAGCCCGGTCGCAGGCTGACCGGGCCGTGCGCGGCACACCCGAGCTTTCATGCCTCTAGGGCGCGCTCGCTGTAGGTTTGGGCCCACGCCTGGAGGATGTTCGTGTCGGGGCCCTCAATGGCGAGGGTGAGTTGGCCGTGGGCGGTGGCGTTGATATTCGTCGCCGTCGCCGACCAGGAGACGACGATGTCATCGGTGCGGCTTGCTGGAATGAGCAGCACGTACTCCTGTTCGAGGATTTCGGTTCGGCCGGGCCGTAGATCCAGGGGCCGGATGATGAGCGTGAGGCTTCCGCCGCGTTGCACGGCCGTGGTCGGCCCGGCCGTGCGGGGCAGGGGAATGGTCGGCGGGTGGTAGGCGCCGAGTACCGAGTTCCGGGGTCCCCACTCACGCGGCTGGTCGGGCAGCAGGTCCCACAGGTCCAGTTCGGAGAGGCCGTCTTCCCACTCGACCGCGTCGGCGTCACCCGTGATGTGCAGCCTGACCTCTAGTCGGTGGTAGTTGCGCTCGGATCGGTTGGTGACGGTGAAGACGGTCGGGGGTAGCAGGTACGCGGCGAGGGAGCGGACGATCTCGGGCCAGGCCAGCCGTACCTTGTCGAGGTACTGCTCGACTTCGTCCTTGTACTGCTGTGGGGAGCGGTCTTCGCGGATGAGTCCGATCGTGGTTATGGGGAGGCCGCCCAGGCCGGTCGTGGTGTGCGAGGTCGTGTCGAGCTGTTTGAGTGGTTCGAGGAGTCGGTCGCGTTCGGCTTCGATGAAGATGTCGAGGTCTTCGTGCCCGCAGTAGCGGGACAGTGGGGTGCGGTAGTCGACGTCAACGGTGATGTCGAGGGTGTTGTTGACGGGGCGGTTGGCGTAGCGGTCGGCCAGGCGCCGTACCTCGCGGTGGTTGGCGGGTACGGAGCGGGCGCGGTGTCGTACGTACACGTCGCCGTCGCGGATCTTGTCGTACTCCTTGCGGAAGGCGTGTGGCGGGTCGCCGAAGGCGGGGGCGGCGACCTCGATGATCAGGATGGGTTGGCCCTGGTACTGGGTCCAGTGCGGTTGCCAGACCGGTCCGTCGGTGCCGAGGTAGCTGGTGAGGGCCGTGTCGAGGTCGGCGTTGTCGATCTGGACCACGCCGGGCACGTTGCCGGGCTCCAATCCGATGATCAGTATGCCGATGCCATCGACGTGGGTGGCGGCTTCGATCGGGTCTCGGTTGGCGAAGGCGATGATCGCCTTGGCCACGACCGCCGCGATGTGTTCCTTGGTGCGCAGGTTCAGGGTGGACTTCCACTCCAGCCAGGTCTGCTCGTCGGCGGGCTCGGCGTGGTAGACGGCGTCCAGTACGGCCGCCCACTCGGCAGGGCGCACGGGTCGTTTGGACGTGTCCATGTTCAGCACACACCGACCCTACTGCGCTGCTTCGACAGGCCCGTGTCGCTGGACGGCGCGGTGCCCGGTGGTCAGCTCGCCTGATGTTCGGCCGGGTCGCTGTCGGCGGTCGGTGGTGGGGAGCGGCGCGGCACCTGGGTCTACCACCGGCCCCGAACGGCGATCCTGCGGCAGTTCGCGTCCCTGTTCGCGGTAGAGCCAGCCATCGCCTGACAACCTGGTCCGCCCGCTCGGTGTCGCCGGGCTCCCGCTCGGCGCCGAGTCAGCCGGTGTACGAGGTGGCGGCTGACCAACCCCGGCACAGAGCCAGATGCGACCCGAAGTGCTGTCGGCTCCGCCTGAAAACTGGCTCTGGCACACATTGTGTGATTGATCTTGGTGCGAGTTCATGGCGCGGCGAGGACGCGTTTGCGGAGGAGGTCGAGGTTCGCCCGGCCGTACATCTGTCGCTTGATCGTCTTGATGCGGTTGACATGGCCTTCGACCGCGCCTGAGCTCCAGGGCTGGGTAAGGCCGGCAACGACGGCATCGCGGTCGCTGATCAAGCCGGCGGCGAAACCGCGCAGTTCTGGGTATCCGGCGTGTCGGGCGCGGTCGATCCAGGCGTCGAGGTGCTGGCCGGTGCCCTGGTGGCGCACCAGCGCGGCGAACCCGCGAGCGAGATCGGCGAGATTGTCGAGGTCCGGGCAGCGGTTGCGGGCGTCGGCGAGGTTGCTGCGGTCGTCGTCGGTGAGTTTGTGGCCGGGTCGCATGATCCAGGCGGTGATCCGCCGGGCCGACGGCACCCGGACGACCACGGGGGTGGGCCGGGTGCGGTTCGTGGCAAGCCAGTCCCGCAGCACACGCAAACTACCCTGGTAGCCGCCGGCCAGGATCTCGGCATGCAGGGCGGTTGTCTCGTGGACCCCGTCGGTGAGGCGTTGCCGGAGGTAGGTGTGGAACGGGGTCAGGACGCTGGGTCGACTGCTGGCGTTCGGGCCGATCAACGCCTCGGCGGTAGCGGCTCGGGCGTACTTGCGGGCCGTCCTGACGTTCATGTCGAGCCGACGGGCGGTCGCGCTGATCGACAGCCCTTCGGCCCGCAGGGCGTGCACGGCCGCGTGGCGTTGGCGGGTGTTCGCCGCCCGGCGCCCCGTCCTGACCGACTCGGCAGTGGCCGGCGCGGCCAGCGCGGGTATCGGATCGGTGTGCGTCCGTAGGCAGCGGCGGTGCCCACGGACGACCTTCTCGACGGTGTCGCTGAGGTTCTTGAGCAGGTGCCACCGGTCGGCGACCTGAATCGCGTCAGGAGCTCCCTTGCGGGCGCCGTCGGCGTAACTACCACCGCGATCCCGGCAAATGATCTGGACGCCGGGATGCTCGCGCAACCAGTCGGCGAGGGTGTCGGCGCTGCGGTCAGGCAGCACGTCGATCGGCCGGCGAGAGTGCATGTCGATCAGCACGGTGGCGTATCGGTGGCCCCGGCGTCGGGCGAAGTCGTCCACGCCCAGCGCCGTCGGTGTCACCGAGGGCAGGTCGGGCATCCGCCGGATCATCCGGATCAACGTCATCCGAGACACCGACACCGTCAACCGATGTGCCAACCGGCTTCCGGGCCGTCCACCCAACGCCACCGCGACCGCTTCCAAGTCCCCCGCCGCCAGGACCGTATGACGGGCATGCCGACGAGTCAGGCCCGGTACCTGCTCGACGAACGTCCGCCGCCGGCAGCTGCTGCTGACGCAGGCGAATCGGCGGACCGTCAACGCGACCAGCACTTCATGGCCGCCCAACCTGACATCGGCCAACCGCCGCACATAGCGACCATGCAGTGTGGTCGACCAGGTGCCGCAAGTGCCGCACGACGCCCGCACCGTTCGCGTCGCCGCGTCGATCCTGACCCCGACGCCTCGGACCACCACCGCTTCCAGCCGCAGGCCCATCAGATGCGGCAGCAACGCCGAAATGATCTCCATCCGGGCACCCAACCCGAACTACCGACGAGCGCGACTCACAAAATGTGTGCCAGAGCCAAAGTTCAGCCGGCGTTGACAAGTGCCAACCGCGCCAGGTCGGCTAGCCTCCCGCGAGCCCGCCACCTCGACATCCGACAGGACTGCCGGCGGGCCAAGCCGGTCACCTTCTGTGACAGAGGACCGTCGCGAAGCGATTCCCGTCGGGCACCGACGCGTGGTCGGCAATGCCTACCGAGCGGGAGACGTCTGGTTGCCGGACTGATGGGCACGGCCCACGCGCCGCGATCGAACGGCTGGATCATCTCTGGGCGACGATGCAGCCTCACATATCCGATGGGCTATTGCGTGACCACCGTGTGATCGGGTTCGCTGGATGTGAGGCCGCGCTTACCGATCGCAAGGAAGGTGGGGCATGTCGTGACAGGTGACGTTTCATCGAGAGTCGATCAGGACCACGACTTGATCATGAGCGTCGACCCGAGCGGCCAGCTTGCACTCGACCTGTATCGACAACCGTCCGAGGACGCGGGTGCCCCGACTCAGGGCAACTACCACTACCAGACGGAGATCATCGCCTCCTTCTGTCTGAGCATGCCGTCCGACCCTTCGATCAGCAAGATCGTCTGCGAGTGGCACGAGGACTTCCTCATCGTGCGGGACCAGCCCCCGTTCCTAGAGCTGGTGTCGGTGAAGCACCACGACCACATGGTGTACACCACGATGAACAAGCTGTGCGACGAAGGCGGCCTGACGCACCTCTTCGACAAGTGGCTCGGATACACCAGCGGCCCAGCAGCGCGTCTGGCCAGCAACACGAGACTGGGCGGGAAACGCAGCGACCCGTCACCACTCGCCCTGTACGACGTGTGCCGGACAGCTACGCTCGCTACCCCGGCCGGAACAAGGCTGCTCGCGCACCTGGCGTGGGCCATGATGGACGTCGCGAGACGGACCGCCGAGCTGGAGAACCTACCGAGACCGGCATCACCATCACCCCCCAAGGCGAAGAGGCACGACCCGAGCGGTCTACCACCCGGCCTGTTCGACATGCTCCTTCGGTTCATGCTGGTCTTCAGGTTCGACTGCGACCGGGCGGCGAAGGGCCACATCCAGGACATCAACATCCGGCAGCTAGCGGAGCCGGCGATGGTCAGGCTGGGGTACTCGCAGGCGGCGGCTTCAGATGCCTACGGTGCGGTGGCCCAGCTCATCGGGGAGGCGAGCCGAGATCGCAGCGGCCGACCAACGGACTTGGCCCGGTTCCTGACCAACCCCGGTGCGTATGACCCGTTGTCGGAACTGGCGCAGACGGTGGACCGGCGGACCGTGTCCCGGGAGGCGGTGCTCGCCGCTATGCGTCTCGGGGCACGACGATCAGCCGGCGACACGGTCCCCTTGCTCCGTTCGGGGCAGGCGCCGCCTCGGGCCGCCGGTGGCCATCGTCTCGTTGACAAGATGCGGCTCGGTCTGCTCGACGAGGCCGAACAGGACAACGCCCTGCGGCTTCGGGACCTGTGGCTTCACACATGGCCGCAGGCGAGGACTGGGTTTCCCGAAGACATCGAGACCGAGTTCCGGTTGGAGATGGAGATCCTCGACATCGTCCGCCGGGTTCGTCATCAACTGATCGACAAGGCCGGTCCCTACGGTGTCCAGTTCCAGGCGCTTCTCCACCAAGAGCTACGTCAGGCGAAGCTCAGCTCGAAGATCAGCGTACCGCTGGACGACTTTCACATCCTGGGGTTCGCCTACGAGTTGAGTGACCTGTGCAGGTTCGGGTTCGCGCGTCCGGAGGCCGCGTGATGGTGCCCTCGCCACTGTCACGGGCCGCTGTGCTGGCCATCCGGCAGGAGAGCTTGTATCACGAGGCCCGCGTACTCATTCTCATCTGCCAGTTCGCTGATCCAGGCCACGCCTTCCGCGGCCTGACCAAGCTCGCCAAGGTCGACTTTCTGCTCAGGTATCCGGTCATGGCGGAACGCCTGCTGCCGGCGGGCACGCCATGGCCAGGCACCGCACCGACCTCCGACGAGCGTCGAGCGGTGGAGACTCGGATGATCCGGTACAAGTACGGGCCTTGGGACGACCGGTACTACCCGATACTCGGTGCTCTGGTTGGCAAGCGCCTGGCGACGTTCGCGAGCGTCGACGGAGCTACCGAGATTACGCCGACGGACGCCGGCCGAGAACTCAGTGGGCAGCTCGAAGCCACGCTTCCGTGGACGGTTGTGGCCGAGCGAGCCCGGTTCCTCCGGCAGCACTTCGATCTGCCCGGCCGTGATCTGAAGGACCTGATCTACGAGCGGCTGCCGGACGTTGTCGCGCTCCCGCTCAGAAGTGAGATCTAGATGGCCACGAGTCTTCGTATAAGGTCGCTCTCGGTTGCTACCAACACCGCGGCGCACTCGTTCGGCTTCGCCTCGCCGCTCACGCTCGTCACGGGCACGACCAGCATGGGCAAGTCGACGCTCCTGATGCTCATCAAGCACGTGCTGGGGGGAAACGCCGCCTTGACACCGGCGGTGGTCCAGCACGTCACGCACGTCGACCTGGCTATCCAGGCCGGCAACAGCCCCCTGATCCTGCGCCGACGCATCGGCACCGACGCAGGGACCGTGGAAATCATCGAGCCGGGATCAGGCGTCGTGGAGTACACCTGGCCGGTGAGCCCGACGCCAGCGGACGGGCCGTCCATCTCCCGCTTCCTGCTGGAAGCACTCGGGATACCCGTCGAACGCGTGCCGACGAGCCGCATGGGTGTCAACGCGCGAACGACAGCGCTGACCTTCAGGGACATCTTCCGCTACTGCTACCTCCAGGCGAAGGAGATCGACCGCTCAGTGGTCGGTCACCTCGACCAAAACGTCAACCCCAAGCGTATCGCCACGTTCGAGCTGATGTTCGGTCTCACGGACCCCGAGCTACTCGACCTCAAACGCCGGCGAGGGCTTGAGCGCGACCAAGCCAAGCAACTGGAGAAGGATGCCATCGCGATCGACCGCTTCATCCGAGAGGACGGCATCGCCGATCCCGATGAGCTGCGTGCTCGCCGTCTGCAACTTCTGCAACAGCTCGGAGCGGCCCAGGACAGGCTCCGGGCGACGCGCGAAGAGGTAGAGGCCCTGACAGCGGCTGAAGAGGAACGCCGGGGACGGTTGTCCGCAGCGGTGTCCAACTCGAAGAAGCTTCACGAGGAAGCCGACCTCATGGCGATGGCGGTACGCGGCAGGGAAGCCGTACTGGCCCAGCTGCACCTGGACCTCGCCAAGGCAGAACGGCTCAGCACAGCGGTCGGCCTCCTCTCGCCGTTCGAATTCTCCACCTGCCCTCGATGCATGCAGGAACTCGGACCGCGCGAGCTCGCCGAGACGGACTGCCTCCTCTGCTGCCAGCCCATCGAGCCCGTAGACCTGGGCGACATCCAGTCGTCAGCTCAGAACGTCGGGCGCATCCACGATCAGATGGCCGAAACCGAGCAACTGCTGCGCAGCGATATCGCAGCTCACGCACAGGCCCAACAGGCGGCGAGCCAGGCGGATGTCGAACTGGAGGTGCTCCATCGTGAGTACGACCAGGCGACCGCGGGAGCCGTATCTCCCCGGATCGAATTGGTTGCGAGGCTGAGCCGCGAGACAGAAGCGCTGCGGCAGCGAGTCGACGAGACCAACCGCCACGCTGCGATGTGGCGCCGGCTCGACCAGCTTCGCGCACAGGTGGCCCAGCACCGCAAAAACCAGCGTCAACTCGCAGTCGACATCAGCGAACGAGAGAAGGCTCTACGGCGCCGTGGCGCTCAGCTCGAAGACATCGACGAGGCGTTCAAGGAGGAAGTCGAACGCATCGGTATACCTGTTGACGGTGTGGCTCGAATCGACCCCACAACTTTCCTGCCGCTGGTAGGCGATACGGCTTTCGAGGCGCTCCAAGCGAGTGGAGGCGGAGCCAGCACCGCCCTCAACGTCGCCTACCACCTGACCCTGCTCACGACAGCCATCGACCACCCCGGCGTCCTTCTACCTGACCTTCTGATTATCGACTCGCCGCGTAAGGCAATCGGAAACCGGGAGCCAGACGTGGCACTTGGCCGGCGCCTATACGCCCGACTGGTGACCCTCGCAGAGACCTACGGCAGGAAGATCCAGATAATCGTCGCCGACAACGACATCCCCACCGGCATCGCCGCCTCGCATACGACGATCGAGCTTACTTCACGGCGCTCGGTTGTTCCCGGAGTCACGAACACCGGGGTCGGTCAGGGGCAACGGGTTGAAGACGTCCAAGGGGAACAGTGACAGCTCGGCCGAACCCGTCCAGGGCAGCCCTCTCCCGATTCTCCGGTGGCTCGGGTCTGCGGCCTCTCCGTCGCAGTGGACGGCTTCGCTGGTGCAAGCATCGCGAAGACAATCCGTTTCCCCAAACGGCGTCCCTGGGCAGTCGATCTGGTGCGGGTAGTGGTGGCCGGACGAGGTGGCACGAAGCCTCCCACACTGAGCGTGGTCACATTGGTGGTCACAGCCCAAGATCAAATACCCATCATTGCGCGACATGTGGCGACAGGGGGTGTGATTTGCCGTGGAGGATTTTCCCTGCTCAAAGCACCTGTCGGCATGCGGCGGTACGGCGTGACAGAATCGTTACCATACTGGCAGTGTGGGGGTCAGGGGTTCGAGTCCCCTCGGCTCCACCTTGTGTTTGTGCAGGTCAATCGGCATCAGTCATCGACTGGTGCCGATTCTCTGTGATCTTGTGGTCACAGCGCTGGTCACCGAGCGCCCCACACTACGCTTCGGCGACCAGTGTTGAAACGCCCGAAGAAACCGTCCCTGAGCAGGGATTATTACTGCCCTTCGGGCTGCCCGAGATACCGAGGCCGAAATGTGGGGCGCAAAATCGTGTAGTACGGCGGTGCCGGCCCGTGTCGCTACGTACGGATGGGGTCGCTGAAGCATCCGCTCGACGCCTGTTCCCGAGGGGGATTGCGGCAGGGCGACTGCCGGGAGCCCTCATGGGGTGCTCCGGGTGGTTCGCGCCTCGGGCGGCACGAGTGTCTTCCGATCGTCGCATCGTCGCATCGGCGATGACGCGGGCTCGAACCCCGAATACCCGTCTCGACCAGTCGCGCGTCGACGACCTCGGCAGGCGGACCCTGGGCGAGTACGGCGTCGTCGCGCATCGCGACGATCTCGTGGGCGTAGCGGGAGGCCCACCTCGCAGCAGTGACGACTTGCCGCGGGCGTTGGGCCCGACGACGGCGGTGATCCGGCCGGGCGAGATTCGCAGGTCGAGGCCGGTGATCACGGCGTGGCCGTGGCAGAGCTTGCGGGTCAGCTGGCTGCTCGGGGGATACCCGTCTGTCCACGACGGGGAACCAAAGGGGGTGCCGAACGATCTAGCCGCAGCCTACGTTCAGTCGCCCGATCACCGTTGATGATTCCGGATCGTTGGATCGGCCGGCGCTTGGCAAGGTCAGACGGTGCCGAAGAAGTTCCTGAGTGCGGGGAGCCTGCGGATCAGGAGTTGGTCCAGGGCGAGGATGATCAGCAGGGACAGCCCGAACAGGGGCAGGAAGACGCCGAGCACGGCCATCGCGCCGAGCAGGGTCCAGTTGCCCCAGACCGGAAGTTTCGCGCGGGGGGCGGCAAGGCCGGAGGCGGTGGTGCGGCGAGTCCACCACATCATCGGGCCGGTGACGCACATGAAGATCACGGCAAGGCAGAAAAGCGTGGAGAGGATCGTGTTGGCGGTGCCGAGACGCCGCCCCTCGTGCAGGGCGATTCCCTGCGAGACCACCTTCGCCGCGGCGCTGTAGTCGTGGTAGCCGTACTCGCCGACCACTTCGCCGCTGTACTGGTCGACGTGGATGGTCGTTTCCTTGCTCACGTCGGATTCGGCGGGGTTGCCGACGTTGTACCACTGGCTGCTCATCACGCTGAACACGCCTTTTTCGCCCTCGGGGTACATGATCAAGTAAGGTCCGGGAGCGCCCTGGGCCTGAGCCGCGGTGACCGCCTTGTCGATCGAGATCGGTGTGCCGCTGCCGGTGCTGGTGCCCTGGGGGGCGTTGCCGGATGCCCATCCGGCGGGAGCCGACTGGCCGTCGGTGTCCTCGATCTGCTGCCGGATGGTGGACTCGGCGCCGGGGTCCTCGCCCCAGAGCGCGGAGCCACCCTGGGCGGCGACCTGCTGGGCCTTGGCGCCCCAGAAACCGGTCCACGGCAGGCCGGAGAGGACAAGCAGCAGGATGCCGAGGCCGACGGGGAGCCCGACGATGGCGTGCAAACCCCGGAGCCGGGCGCCACGCTTGCCTTTGGCCTGTGCGCCGCCGCGTGCGCGGCGGCCGAGGAAGAAGATGATGAACCCGGTGATCGTCAGCATGATTGCCCAGGAGGCGCCGAGCTCGACGATGCGGTCACCGACGCCGTCCTCGCCGATGAGCAGGTCGCCGTGGATGCGCTCGGCCCAGGTGGAGATGAGCTGGTCCTGGCGGAGCTCACCGGTGACCGTGGCGGTGTAGGGGTTGACGTAGATGTTCGTACTGCTGCCGTCCTCGAGCCCGGCGACGAAGAGGGTCGCCCGGTCACCGGTGCCGTCCTGAACGGACAGGATCGGGCGATCCGGGAACTCCGCGCGGACGGCTGCCTCCTGGGCGGACAGCGCCGTTCGCTCGACGCCGTCGACCACCGGCACCTTCAGCACCCCGGGATGGGCGAGGGAGTCCACCTCGGCTCGGAACATGTAGGTCATGCCGGTGACGGCGAGGCAGAAGAGCACGGGTATGACGATGAGCGATCCATAGAAGTGCCAGCGCCAGAACGCGGCGAACCAGTTGGTCTTCTTGGCCCTGGCTGGCGACGACGGCGATTCGGCGGGGGGCGCCGGGGTGGTTTCGGTGGCGGTCATCGAGGTTCGCCTCTCTCGATCGTCGTCGTTCTCTTCCCAGATCACGTGGTCTAGGTTGTAGTCGTGTTCGAGGCGCCGTGGGTTCCCGCATTGACAATTGTCTTTTTGGTGACCGGCCTGGTCTGCGTCGGAGACCTCTTTATCCGCCGCCGTGGAACCTCCACCGACCAGGCATTTTCCGACGATGAGCTGATCGACATCAACCACGGCGTGATGAGCGTGGCGATGATCCTGATGGCATGGGTGATGGTCGAGGGCGTGGTCGCCTGGACGCAGGTCGCCATCTTCGCGATCCTCGCGCTCTCGCTGCTGCCCGCTTTCCGGCGGGCGCGCGGCGCGGCGGAGCGCGTCGATCTGCTCGGCCACGCCGGGATGGACGTGGCGATGATCTGGATGCTCGCGGCGATGCCGACGCTGATGTCGGAGATGGCTACCGGCGGCGGGGGCTCGGGACACTCGCACGGCGGGGGCGACTCCGCGGCGGTGCCCACGGCGACGCCGATGTGGGCGGACATCGTGAACGTCGGGTTCGTGGTGCTCGCCGCGGGCACTGCGCTGTGGTGGCTGTACCGGGCCGCGACGGCGGCCGGCCATCGGCTGCATCGGGCGAGTTACGCGACCATGGCCGGCGGCATGGGAACGATGCTGCTGCTGATGAACGCTTGACGCGTCTCGCGTTCGGGCGGCGACCGCCGACGCAGGGCCGGCTGTATCGGCGACGCCGGCTTGCGCGGCGGGTGAACCAGCGCGGGGTGATGAACCGTGTTTTCGACCATCCCGTACGTCACACCCTCGGAGTGACCGACCCCGTCGCATGCCGGACCGGAATGCCGATGGTGGGGGTCGCCGCGAGAAGTGCGCGCGTGTAGGGGTGGCGGGGGCCGCTGGTGATGGGCTCGGACAGGCCCTGCTCGACGATCCGGCCGTCGCGCATGACCGCGATGCGGTCCGCGAGTTGTCGCACGACGGCGAGGTCGTGGGAGATGAACAGGCAGGCCAGACCGAGCTGCTGTCGTAGGTCGAGGAGCAGGTTGAGGATCTTCGCCTGTACCGACACGTCGAGTGCGGTGACGGGCTCGTCGCAGACGAGCAGCCGCGGTCCGAGGGCCAGCGCGCGGGCGATCGCGACACGCTGCTGCTGTCCGCCGGACAACTGTCGGGGCCGCCGCGCGCCGACCTGCTGATCGAGGCCGACGAGATCCAGCAGTTCGTCGACGCGCGCGGACCGTGTCCGGGCATCGCCGATGCGGTGGATGCGCAGCGGCTCGGTGAGGGCCTGCCGGACCGTCTGGCGAGGGCTGAGGGTGAGGTACGGGTCCTGAAACACCATCTGGACGTGGCGCCGATGCTCCCGCAGCGCCCGGCCTCGCAACCTGTGGACGTCGATCCCGGTGTACCGGACCACTCCGGATTCGGGTCGGTGAAGTCCGGTGACGACGCGGGCGAGGGTCGTCTTGCCGCAGCCGGACTCGCCGACGAGTCCGAGGATTGCGCCCGACTCGACGCGCAGGCTGACGTCCTCGACCACGTTCGTCTGCCCCCGGCGTCCGTTCCGGCGGTGGGCGTACCCTGCGGTGACCTGCTCGATTTCCAGCATCGCTCAGACGCCCTCTCGTCCGGAGGCAGCTTCGTCCACCGCGATGGTGTCGCCGAGCGGGTGAGGGCAGGCTGATCGGTGCGCCGAACCCAGCGTCAGCAGCGCCGGCTGCCCGTGGCCGCACTCGGTGACGGCGATCGGGCAGCGGGGGGCGAACGCGCACCCGTCGGTGTCGTCCGGGCCGCCGCCGGAGTGTCCGGGCATCGTGCGGAACCGGGTGCCGGGCGGCGCGTCGGGGCGCGGTACCGCGTCGAGCAGGCCCTTGGTGTAGGGGTGCGCCGGATTGTTGACGACGGTGCTCAATGGCCCGGATTCCACGATCCGGCCGGCGTACATGACGGCGACCGTGTCGGCGAGCCGGGTGACGACGGCGAGGTCGTGACTGACGATGATCATGGACATGTGCAGTTCGGTACGGAGTCGGGCGAGTAGGTCGAGCAGTTGCGCCTGCACGGTGACGTCGAGGGCGGAGGTCGGTTCGTCCGCGACGAGCAGTTCCGGCTCGCCGGCTAGGGCGACGGCGAGCTGTGCGCGTTGCCGCATCCCGCCGGAGAGTTGGTGAGGAAACTGACCGGCGATCCCGGCGGGGTCGGGCAGCCCGGCCAGCCGCAGCAGCTCCTGCGTGACGCGGCGGGTGGCAGCGCGACGGCCGCCGCGCCCGGCGTTGCGGACGGCCTCCTCGACGTGCGCGCCGATCGTCCGTAACGGGTTGAGCGCGGCGAGACTGTCCTGGAAGACCACCCCCACGCGGCGTCCGTTGATGTGGCGCCGTTCCTTCTGTGCGAGTCCGACGAGTTGACGGGCGTGGGTCCCGGCCGGTGCCAGGGTCGCCGAGCCGGTGACAACCGCGCTGGGGTCGAGCAGGCCGAGGGGCGCCAACGCGGAGGTGGTCTTGCCGCTGCCGGTCTCGCCGACGATAGCCAGGACGTGTCCCCGAGGCAGCTCGTAGGAGACGTCGGCGACGACCCGGCGGCGGCCGTCGCTGTGCGGGTAGCTGACGGACAGGTCCCGTACCCGGAGCAGCGGGCCGGCCTCGTCGGGCGCCGTCGCCGACGGCTCGCCGGGCGAGCGCCGGGCTGTCGCACGGCGTAGCCGGGTCGGGAGTACCCAGCGGAGGATCGAGGGTCGTTCGTCGCCGGCGGCGAGGCGTTCGCCGAGGAGGTTGCTGGCGAAGACGACGGCGGTGATCGCGATTCCGGGTGGGTAGGCGAGCCACCAGGCGGAGGCGAGGTGGGGGCGGCCTTCGATGAGCATCTGGCCCCATTCGGCGTGTGGTGGGGGGATGCCGAGGCCGAGGAAGCTGAGGGTGGCGATGCCGAGGACGATGGCGCCGACGTCGGTGCTGGCGTAGACCAGGCATGGTGCGACGGCTGGTGGGAGCAGGTGCCGGCCGATGATGCGGGTGGGTCCGGCGCCGAGCAGTCGCAGGGCGTCGAGGTGTGGGCTGTCGCGCAGGCTGGCGACGCGGGCGCGGGCGATGCGGGCGTACGGGGCCCAGGCCCACAGCGACATCGCGATGATGAGGTTGTCGATTCCGGGGCCGCGTACGCCGATGACGGCGAGGGCGACGAGCATGCCGGGGAGGGAGACGGCCAGGTCGACGATCCGGGAGATGATCCGGTCGACCGTACCGCCGAGGTAGCCGGCGACGGTGCCGGTGAGGACGCCGACGGTCAGCGAGATCGTCAGGACCGCTGCGGTGACGGTGAGGGAGATCCGGGCGCCGTGCAGGAGTCGGCTGAGTTGGTCGCGGCCGAGTTGGTCGGTGCCGAGCGGGTGCTCGGCCGACGGTGGCAGCAGGCTGGCCGCCAGGTCGGTGGCGGTCGGGTCGGCCGGGGAGAGTACCGGCGCCAGCAGCCCCGCGACGGTGAACGCGAGCAGCGGCAGCGCGACCAGCGTGGTCCGCACAGTCGCTGTTGGGATGCGCCGGTGGCGGGTGCTCATGCCGTCTCCGCCCCACGGCGCGCGGAGGTGTCTCCGGTACCGGTGCGGCCCGGCCGGGCCCACGGCAGCCGGGGCGGGCAGCGCTGGCTGTCGGTGCCCCGGCGGACTCGGGGGTCGATGATGATCTGCGCCACGTCGGCGAGCCGGTTGGCCAGGATGAACCCGCCGCCCAGGATGAGGGTGCTGGCCTGTAGTGCCGGTATGTCGCGGCCGGCGGCGGCCTTGACGAAGTAGGCGCCGAGGCCGGGCCAGCCGAAGATCTGCTCCACCACGACGGTGCCGACCAGCAGGGTGCCGACGGTGAACCCGGCGACGGACAGGATCGGTCCGGCGGCGTTCGGCAGGCCGTCGCGGAGCACGATCGACGCCGGTCGGCTGCCGCGGGCCAGCGCGGCGAGCACGTACGGCTGGTCGAGGGCCTCGCGTAGCGTCACGGCCACCACCCGGCTCAGCACTCCGGCGGCCGGCAGGCCGAGCACCGCCAACGGCATCACCCAGGTCGCCGGACCCGCCATTCCGGACGTCGGCACCAGACTCATCCGCAGGGCCAGCACCAGTACGAGGAGATAGCTGAGCCAGAACGCCGGCACCGAGGTGGCCAGCAGTGCTCCGGTGCGCAGCGCTCCACGCAGCAGGCCACGCTCCAACACCGCCCCGGCGACCCCGACGAGCACACCGACGATCAGCGCTACCACGGCGGAGCCGGCGACCAGCCACAGCGTGACACCCATCCGGTCCGCGATCTCCGGGCCGATCGGTGTGTTCGTCCGCAGCGACAGTCCGAAGTCGCCCGTCGCGGCGTCGGCGAGCCAGCGCAGATACCGCAGCAGGGCGGGGGCGTCCAGGCCGAGTTCGGTGCGGACGGCGTCGACCTGTTCGGGGGTGGCGGGACGGCCGGCCCGGGTCGCCGCCAGCATCGCCGCCGGGTCACCGCGCGCGAGCAGTACGAGCGCGAAGGTGCCGGCGGACACCGCGACGAGCACACCGGCGGTGTCGACGAGCCACCGCGCCACGTACCCTCCGGCGGAGCGCAGCCGTTGCGGCGCCCTCACCCGACGGTGACCCCGGTCAGTTCGAGATCGACGTCGCTCGGCGGGACCGCGAAGCCGTCCACCCCGGCGCGCACCGCCCACATCCGGGGCCGGTAGACCAACGGCACGAACCCGGCGTCGGCGGCGACGGCGTCGTACAGGCTTCGGTAGGCCGCTGCCCGGGCGCCAGGATCACCGGCGAACAGCGCCTTGTCGACCAGACCCTCGATGGCGGGCGTCGTCCACAGCGGCGCCCGCGCCTCGTCGGTGAACAGGGACACGATCGAGCTGGACGGGTCGTACGGCGCGCCGAGGGTTTCGAAGAACGTGATGTCGTACCGGCCCTCGGCCCGCTCGTCGTAGTAGACGGCGGCGTCGACCGGGACGATCTCGACCGCGATCCCCACCTCCTTCAAAGCGGCGGCGATCGCCGCGGCCATGGTGCGCGGGTCGAGTTGTCCCTCGGCCGGGGTCGCGGGAACGAGGAGCCGCAGCGAGAGCCGCTTACCGGCCTTGACCCGGCCCTCGCCGTCGCGGACGTAACCGGCCGCGTCGAGCACGCTGCCGGCGGCGCCCTTGTCGAAGCCGACCGGCAGGTCGTTGCCGGAGTCCGGCACGCCGGGCGGGAACACCCGCCGAGCGGGCTCGGCGTAGTCCAGGAACAGTGCCTTGGCCATCGAGGCGGTGTCGATCGCCTTGCCGACGGCCTGGCGTACCGCCTTGTCGCCGGCCGGACCGTCGGGATTGAACCCGAGCATGATGGAGACGTCCGGGGCGCCGGTGAGGAGTTCGACGTCGTCGCGGCCGTCGAGGGACTTCGCCTCCACCGGGGTGATCGGGGCCAGGTAGGGGCCGCCGATCAGGTCGATCTCGTTGTTGGCGAGTGCGTCGACCCGGGCCTGCGAGTCCGGGATGACCTTGAACTCGAGGCGTTCCAGGCGCGGTTTCTCGCCCCAGTAGTCGCCGTTGCGTTCCAGTACCGCACCGGTGGCCGTGTTGGACGCCAGCTTCCACGCTCCGGTGCCGACCGGCGTCTGGAACTTCCCGTCGGCGGTGGCCGACTTCGGGCTGAGCAGCCGGACGGGCCGTACGATCGACAGTTCCTGCAGCAGCGGCTCGTACGGCTCGGACAGGGTCAGCCGGACGGTGTCCGGGTCCGAGGCCTCCACCGTGGAAATGACCTGCGACGCCCGGAAGAACGAGAAGCGTTTGTTGCCCACCCAGCGCTCGAAGTTCCACTTGACGGCGGCGGCATCCAGTGGTGTGCCGTCGGTGAAGCGGACGCCGTCGCGCAGGTCGAAGGTCACCTGCTTGCCACCCTCGGCGACGGCCCAGGACTCCGCCAGACCGGGCCCCAGCCGCCCGTCCTTGCCATAGCTGACCAGCGGTTCGTAGATCGCGTCGAGCAGCAGGAAGTTGCCGGTGAACGCGTGCGGGTCCAGCGCACCCGACTCCGCGCTCAGACCCACGCGGAGCACAGTGGACGACGCGGTGCCGCCGGAGCCGGGACTGCAGGCGGTGACGAGCGCTACCGACGCGGCGAGGCAGGCGACAAGGGGACGTGATCGCGGCACAGACTCTCCAGGTGGGGCGGTGGCTGGCGGTACGACGGGCTGCCGGGGACGCTGCCCCATCACTGGTCGGTTCCATCAGCCGGATGGTTCCCGACAACTTCCGATAACGGGACGGTTGGCACAGGATCAGCCTCCTTCCGTGTCGCGGCCGGCCGGCCGGCCAGCCAGCCCGGCAGGGCTCCTCGCGGTCGTCCTGGCGTGGTTCGCCGGTGACGCCGCTGCGGGCCGTCGGTGACATCGCCGGATGCGGTGCCGAACCGGTTCCGCCCGGGCGCGAGGCGGTCGGCGTGTGCGTGGAGTAGAGGCGTGCACGGCGGCACCTTCGCAGAGCGGAGGTGCGGGGTGGCTGGGGCCGGAGGAGCAGCCCCCGGCCCCAGCCGGGGAGGTTAGCTGGCGAGCACCGCGCCGAGTCGTTCGGCGTTGGTGCGGAAGACGGCGAGCAGGTTGAGGTCTGCGCCGGGGTAGTTGACGATGTCGACCCGCTTGGCGCCGGGGATCTCCGGGTTGGCGCCGGGCAGGTGTGCGTTTGCCAGTACCACCGCCGGCTTCTTCGCGGTCAGTTCGGCGAGCTGGCCGGCGCTGACCGGCTGCGGCCCGTACGTGCCGACGACCTTGAACCCGACGAACTCCGCCCAGTACGCCATGAAGAGGTGGGAAACCGCGGTCTTCGGTGGGATGGGCGCGACGTCTTTCAACCCGGAGCTGAGGTTGACGTACTCCCGGTCGAACGTGGTCAGCCAGGCGGCGGCCTTGTCTGCGGTGCCGAACAGACCACCGAGCCGGGTCACCTCGGACCGGATCTTCGCCGGAGTGTTCTCCAGCTCGACCGGTACCAGTTGTCCCTTGCCGCCAGCGGCGTCCTTGAGCTTCGCGGCGAAGCCGTCGAACTCGGCGAAGAGCACGTAGTCGGCGCCGGCGACGGCGGCCAGGTCGCTCGGCTTCGGGTCGTAGTCCGGCGGGTGCTGGACATTGGCCGGTGCTACCACGGTGATGTCGGTGACTCCGGCGGCCTTGGCCAGCGAGCCGACCCAGGAGGTGGAGGCGACGACCTTCGGTCCGCCGGGAGCGGGTGCGCTGGCCTCGCCGCTCGGCTCGTCGTCAGTGCTGCCACACCCGGTCGTCAGCAGCGCGAGCGTCAGGGCCGACGCGGCCAGCGCCGCGAGACGAGTGGATCGCATCCAGTACTCCTTGGGGAATCAGATAGGTGAGCAGGGTCAGGGTGCCGGCCACCAGCACGAGGACCGGTCCCGGCGGCTGGTTGAGCAGCAGCGCCACGACGAAGCCGGCGGTGTTACCGAGCACGCCGAGCAGGACGGCCCAGACCGCCATCGACCGCAGTGAGCGGCCGAGGTTGCGGGCGCCGAGGGCGGGCAGGATGGTCAGCGCGTCGACCAGCAGCGCGCCGGTGAGCCGGATCGACGCGCCGATCGACACCGCCACCACGACGAGCAGGACCAGCATGAGCGGACCGGCGGCGACCCCGGAGCAGAGCGCGAGTTCCCGGTCGAACAGCAACAAGGCGAGCTGGCGACGGTAGCGCCAGAACAGGACGTGCACTACCACCACCAGCACCGCGATGATCGCGATGTCGGTGTCGCGGGTGGCCAGGATCGAGCCCCAGAGCAGCTCGAACGCGCCGGTGGCGTTCACCCCGGACAGCGACAGCACCAGCAGCGCGCCGGCGATGGCGAACGTCATCAGCAGGCCCATCGCGCCGGGCAGGCCGGTCGGGCGGCGGGCCAGTGGGGCGACGCCGGCGCCGGCGAGGGCACAGGCGAGCAGACCGCACAGCACCGGGTCGAGGCCGACCAGCAGGCCGACGGCGATGCCGAGCAGCGCCACGTGCATCATCGCGAACCGGACCGCGATGATGTCCAGACCGACGATGAACACCCCGACGATCGGCAGGCCGACGGCGGCGATGAGCAGCCCGATCGCGGAGCGTTGCACGGCGGGCAGGGCGAGCAAGTCGACGAGCTGGTCCACGCCTCAGATCACCCGCAGCCGGCCGGCGGCCATCTCGGCGACGCGGTCGCAGGCGTTGGACATGGCGCGGTCGTGCGAGACCACGACGACGGTGATCGGCAGGCCGGCGAGCAGGGCGGCGACCTGTTCCTGCCCGGCGAAGTCGAGCGCGGCGGTGGGTTCGTCGGCGAACAGCACCCGGGCACCGGCGGCGACGGCGCCGAGTGCGCGGGCGAGGAAGGCCCGTTGTAGCTGCCCGCCGGAGAGGGTGTGCAGGGGACGGCGGCCGAGACCCGCGGTGCCGAGCCGTTCGGCCGCGTCGCGGGCGGCGTCCGGGTGCCCGCCGCTGTCGAGCAGTTCGTCGACGAGTAGCGGGAAGCGGCCCGGGGCGAGTCGTTGCGGTACCCAGGCGACGTCGCGGCGCCGGGCGGCCCAGTCCGTCGGGGTCCGGGCGACGGTGCCGCCGACCCGGACGTCGCCGCCCGTCAGGGGGTGCAGGCCCAGCGCGGCGCGTAGCAGGGTGGTCTTGCCGGAGCCGTTCGCTCCGGTCAGTGCCACATGCTCGCCGGCGGCGACGTCGAGGTCGATCTCCCGCACGACGGTACGGCGGCCGTAGCGGCAGGTGACTGCGGTGAAGGTGACTGGTGCTGCGGCGGTCATCCGGCCCGCTGCCCCAGACGGCACCGGAGCGACCGTCGCACCTTTTCAGGTGACCGGCGGCGCGCGGGGGCAACCGCGCACCGCCGGCCCGTCCGGCCCGACTTCCGGACGACCAAGGGTTCGTCCGACGCCGGCGTCGATCGCAGACTGTTGCTCCGCACGACCACTAGTCGTACCCGGGCGGCGATCGGTTCCCGAAGAGTGGTGCAGGACGACCGGTTGTCCGATTCATCCCCCGGGGGGCGTCGGCCTCATGCCGGCTTCCGGGGCTTGCGGATCTGCCAGATGGTGTCGAACGGCCAGCAGGACAACCAGTGCCGCCACGCGGCCTGGTCGAGATGGGACGGGATGACGATGTCGGGCTCGGGCACCGGTTCGAGCAGCGCCTTGATGGTGCCGGAACTTTTCCGCATCGGTGGGCGACTATCTCTGCGAGTCGACGTGACGCAGCCACCACCACGATGAGGAGCAGCTGATGGATCGCCGGAACGTTCTTCGAGCCACGGTCGCGGCCGGAGCCGTCGCGGGTGGTGCGGTACTGGCGCAGGGAAGCGCCTCGGCGGCGCCGTCCTTCACCCCGGCCCGACCGTTGCGGGTGCAGGTCGTCACGTTCGGCGGGGTCGAGGAGCTGGACTTCATCGCCCCGATCGAGGTGTTCGGCATGGCGAAGGGCATTGGTGGCGGGGCGATCACCACCAGCATGGTGACAGTGGACGGTGACGATCCGGTCGTCGCGTTCCACGGCAGTCAGGTCGGACCGATCGGACAGTGGGCACCACGTGAGGCGGACGTGCTGCTCGTTCCCGGTGGTGGTTACCGCCGGGCCGACGCACCGGGGGTGTTGTACGAGATCCAGCGGGGTGTGGTCCCGGCCGCGATCGCCGCCGCCCGACGGCGTGGGCTGACGATCGCGGGGGTCTGTACCGGCACGATGCTGCTCTCGGCGGCCGGTCTGACCGCTGGCCGGCCGTGCATCACCCATCACCGGGCGGTCGAGGACCTGCGCGCCCAGGGCGGTGTCGTCACCGAGGCGCGGGTCGTCGACGACGGTGATCTGGTCACCGCCGGTGGGATCACCTCCGGCCTCGACCTGGCGCTCTGGATCGTCGAGCGGTTCCTCGGCGCCGACCTCGCCGTCCAGGTCGAGCAGGTCCTGGAGTACGAGCGGCGCGGCACCGTCTGGCGGCGCCGATGACACTGGCCGACCGGCAGCAGGACCGAGCCCAGCGGGGCGACCAGAGGAGGGGTCTTCGATGACGCGGTGGGACGAGGGGCGACGGACGGTACTGCGGGCCCGGTCCGGTGCGTACCGACACGAACGTGTTGGCGTTGACCGCCGACCGGTCGCTGCGGCAGGTGCCGACGGCGGACGTGCTGGTGGTGCCCGGGGCCGGCGACCGTGGCGTGCTCGGCGCGATGGACGACGCCGAAACGCTGGAGTGGATTCGCCGGATCCACCGGGGCTCGACCTGGACGACCTCGGTGTGCACGGGCTCGCTGCTGCTCGCCGCGGCGGGCCTGCTGCGGGGCGTACGCGCCACCACGTACTGGGCGTCGCGGAGTTATCTGGCGTCGCAGTTCGGAGCGGTCGTCGTACCGGAGCGGGTGGTCGAGGCCGGTAAGATCATTACGGCCGCCGGGGTGTCCGCCGGGATCGACATGGCCCTGCGCCTCGCCGCCCGGCTGGCCGACGAGCAGGTCGCCCAGGCGCTGCAACTCGCCGTCGAATACGACCCGCAGCCGCCCTACGACACCGGCAGGCCGGAGAAGGCCGGACCCGAACTTCAACAGTTGGCGTTGAAACTGCTCGCCGACGCGGCACGGTAGCGCGTCAGCGAGCCAGGCAGCAGCCCGATCACGCGGCGAACCGCCCCTAATGCGGCTCCCGGCCGGTGCCTCCGTTCCGGCCGGGAGCACCGCCGCCGTCGACGTGGGCGGCGGCGTGCAGGAAGGCGTTGTAGCGGGCGAGGTCGTCCTCCTCGCCGGTGGCGTCGGCGCGGTCGGCGGCGCGATCGAGCCGGGCCTGTTCCCGCTGGTCGGCGCGGATCCACTGACGGAGCAGGATGATCATGACGATGGCGGCGGGGAGTTCGCCGAACGCCCAGGCGATGCCCGCGCCGAGGCGCTGATCGGCCAGCAGCGAGGATGCCCAGTCGGGATGCACGGCGGTGTACCAGTCCGGGGCGAGGACGGTGGTCGACTGCATCAGGACCAGGCCGAAGAAGCCGTGCGCCATCATGGCCGCGAAGTGGATGATCACCAGCAGGGGCGGGGGGAGTCGTGGCCGTCCGGGGTCGACGCCGATGAGTACCCAGAAGAGCAGGTATCCGGCGACGACGATGTGGGTGAGCATGGCCAGGTGGCCGAGGTGGTAGCGCATCAGGGTGCCGAGCAGGTCGCTGAAGTACAGGCCGAAGAGGCTGGCCGTGTAGATGCCGAGGGCGACCAGTGGGTGGGTGAGCAGGCGGAGCGGTCGGCTGTGGATGAGCAGCAGCAGCCATTCCCGGGCGCCGCGCAGCTGCCGGTCGGCGGGCCGGCGCAGGGCCCGTAGCGCGAGGGTGATCGGGGCGCCGCAGACGAGGAGGATCGGTACCGCCATCGACAGCACCATGTGCTGAACCATGTGCGCGCTGAACAGTACGTAGGCGTAGCGGGCGAGGCCGAGGTTGGTGACGGCGGCGAGCAGCAGTATTCCGGCCAGCCAGCTCGCGGTGCGCGACGGCGGCCAGCGGTGTCCGGCGCGGTGCAGCCGCCACACGCCGGCCAGATAGCCGGCGATGGCGAGGGTGCAGCCGGTGAGGAAGAACAGGTCGGGCAGCGGGTCGCCGAGCAGCCGGGCCGGGCTGGGTGGGGCGGGTGGGGTGAAGCCGAGCAGTTCGACCAGCGGGTCCGCCCCGACCGGGTCGGTCGGGATCGGGGTGGGGGTGCGCGACAGCGCCACCGCCAGGCCGAAGGTGGCGGCGAAGAGCAGCAGTTCCCCAGCGGCGAGCCGGATGAACGCTCCGCGTCGTCCGGCGTGCAGCGCGGGAAGGGTACGGCGGCGGTGTGCGGCGCCGAGCGCGCCGAGCAGCAGTAGGGCGGCGAGTTTGCCGAGGATGAGCCAGCCGTAGCGGGACTGCCAGAGCTGATCGAAGGCGCCGAGGCGTACCCAGGCGTTGGTCAGGCCGCTGACCGCGACGGCGACGCAGCAGGCCAGGGCGAGCCGGCTGTACCGGGCGGCCGCGTCGGCGAGCAGCCGGTGCCGGCGGATCATCAGTAGTGCGGCGAGCCCGCCGACCCAGACGGTGGCGGCGAGGATGTGCAGGGCGAGGCTGGTGACCGCGATCTGGTGGTTGCCGGCCCCGGCGGCGTGCCCGGTGAACGCGGGCGGCAGCACTCCGACGAGGGCCAGTGCGGCGGTGGTGGCTGCGGTTGTCCGGGACACCCCGACCCAGGACAGCGCTGCCACCAGCCCGGCGAGGCCGGCCTGGAGCAGCAGGGCCTGTCCCTGGGAGATCGAGGTGGCGAAACTGACCACGGTGGCGATGCCGAGCTGCGACGGCGGGGCGCCGAGCAGGTCCGAGACGGTCAGCACGATCAGGACCAGGGCGGTGGCCGTCCAGCCGGCGGCCAGCACGGCGACCCGGCGCAGCAGCAGGTAGCCGGGCGCGGAGACGCTGGGGCCGTCGCCGGGCAGCAGGAACGCGGCGGTCACCGCCAAGCCGACGGTGAGGGTGGCCAGCACGTCGAGCAGCAGCCGGACCAGCGGCAGGCCGTAGCTGGTGACCGGTCCCGGGTCGGGCAGGCCGGAGACCGTGGTGGCGTTCAGGCCGTCGCCGACGGCGAGCCCGAGCAGCAGCACGCCGAGGCCGGCGAGCGCCACACCGGCGGGTAGCCACCGGCGCCGCTGTGCGATGTCCTGTCGTCGTTGTTGCGTGCTCACCGGCCGGAAGTCCGGCGCTGGCGGCGTACCAGGAGATACCCGGCGGCGACGAGCGCGGCGGCACCGGCCCACCACCAGCCGGTGCCGGAGCCGGTCTCCTCGGGGGCTGCCGCGACCGGCGTGGCGTCGGCGGCGCCGGTCGCCGAGCCGCTGCCTGCGGGGGCGGGAGCCGGCTCCTGCCCGGGCGGCAGCGTGACGGTGAACCGGAACTGTCCCTGGATCGGATGCCCGTCGGCGGAGACGACGCGGTACGCGACCCGGTAGCTTCCAGACCGCATCGGCTCGACGGGCAGGTGTACCTGCTTGTCGACCACGCGGGGCTGGCCGGCGCCGTGCCGGACCCCGTCCGGTGCGGTGACGACGACGGTGCTGAAATTGGCCCGAACCAGTTCGTTGAAGGTGAGGGTGATCTCGTCGAGCTGAGTGGTGACGGTCGAGTCCGCCCGGGGATCGCTGCCCAGTAGCTGGGCGTGCGCCGCCGCCGGGCGGGCACCGAACAGCCCGCCCGCCATGGCGGCGGCGAGGGTGAGTACGGCCAGCGTCGCCGTCCTTTGTCGGACGCGGCGCATCGGTCGTCCGTCCTGGTGGTTGCTTGTCATCGTGTCGTTCATCCGAGTATCTGTTGGCCGATCCAGCCGTCGGGTTCGCAGCCGGGTGGGATGGCGAAGACGGCGGAGCCGATCGGGGTGATCCAGTCGTTGAGCAGGTCCCGTTCGGCGAGCCGGCGCTGGATCGGTAGGTATTGGCGGGTGATGTCGGCCTGGTAGGCGGCAAAGATGAGGCCGCTGTCGGCCCGCCCGTCGGCGTCCGGCACGCCGTCGTAGTTGTACGGCCGGCGCAAGATCTTGAGCCGGTCGTCCATCACCCTGGCCCGGGTCACGTGGGCGAAGTCCGGCATGACCGGCAGTCCGGCCTCGTTCAGGGCGGAGAAGTCGGGCTCGTCCTGCTCGTGCCGGCCGCTCAGCGGTGCTCCGGTGTCCAGCCGACGGCCGACCGCGAGTTCCTTGTCGGCCCGGCCGAGCTTGTCCCAGGTCTCCAACTCGGCGCGGATCCGCCGCAGCACCAGGGTGCTGCCGTCGCGCAGCCAGTCCGGGCCGTCACCGATCCAGACGGACTGTTCGAAGGCGGCGGTGCCGGGGCGGGGGTTGGCGGTGCCGTCGAGTTGTCCCATCACGTTGCGTTGGGTGTGCCCGTCGGTCTGCGCGCCTCGGCTGCGTCGGAAGCCCCGCTGCACCCAGCGGACGGTGGCGAACGGTCGGGCGTCCTTGACCAGCATCCGCTGGGCGTGCGTGACGGTGAGCGGGTCGTCGGCGCAGATCTGGAGCAGCAGGTCACCGCCGGACCAGGCCGGTTGCAGCCGGTCGATGCCGAAGACCGGCAGTGCGGCGACGGACGGCGGGCGGCGGTCGTCCCGCCCGGCCGCCGTGTAGAGGGCGGGGCCGAAGCCGAAGGTGATGGTGAGCCGGGCCGGTAGGACGGCGAGTTCCGGTTCGGTGTCGGCGAGCGGCGGCCGGCCCTGGGTGAGTCGGGCGGCGTCGTCGGTGAGCAGCCGCATCAGCCGGCCCAGTGCGGCCCGGTCGACGCCCCGGTGCAGGGTGAAGGCGACGAACGCCGCGTGCGCCTGCGGGTCGGTGGCGATGCCGGCCTGCCGTCGGCCGTGGAACGGCACGGTGTCCGTACCGACGGCGGTGGCGGCGGCCGGATCGACCGGGGCCGGTGCCGGCGGCTGCCGGCCGGCGGCGGTCGCGGCGACCCCCGCCGCCGCTCCGGCGACGGCGCCGCCGATACCCAGGGCACCGCCGGTGAGCAGCCGCCGCCTGCTCACCGAGCGAGTGTCCGCCGACCGGCCGGAGACCCCGTCCCCAGCGGTCTCGGAACGGTCGGTCACGGTGCCGGGCTCATCGTCATGCCCTGGCCGGGGGTCATCGGCATGCCGGAACTCGGGTCGTAGCTCTCCTCGGCGCCGGTGAACGGCTTGGCGACCGCCGTGAAGTCGGTGGTCTTCCCGTCGGCGAAGGTGAGCGTGAAGGTGAGTTCGTCACCGGCCCGGACCGGCTTGGTCAGCTCCATCAACATCAGGTGGTCGCCGCCGGGCGCCAACTCGTGGCTGCCGCCGGCCTCGATCGTGATGCCGCCGGTCTTCGGCTGCATCACCATCTTGCCGTCTTTCATGGCCATCTCGTGCAGTTCCATCGGCGAGACGGTCGTGCTCACGCTGGTGATGGTGACATCGCTGGTGGTGTTGTTGACCAGGGTGCCGAAGGCGGCCGTCATCCCCTTGTCGGCCGCCTTGATCCACGGGTCCCGCACCATGAACCTGGCGCTGTCGGTGCTCGCCGACGGGGCAGGGCTGGGCGCGGCCCCCGATGTGTCGCCGTTCCCGCCGCAGCCAGCCACGGCGAGTACCGCCGCCACGGTGACGGCGAACGTGGTCGCCCAGCCTCGTACGCCGGGTGTTACCGACCTGCGCATCTGTATTCCTCCGGTTCTCGGTCCGAGTTCTACTACTGGTCGTCGTGGATCGGTGGTTGGTTCCCGCCCGTTCGGTGGATTTGCCGGCTGGGCCGAGTGGTCAGGTTGTCCGCGCCCAACCTCGCCGGAAACCGATGCCCGGGGCGATCCGACTACGCAGTGGCGGACGAACGGGAGCCGTCGCCGGATGACGGTGCGGAGCGGTCGATGGGACGGTGCGGCTGATGGGATGGGATGGACCGGGTGATGGCGCTGGACGGCGCGGCAGGGCTGGTACTTCTGGCTCTTCTCGCGGTGGCCGTTTCGATCGTGCCGGGTCGGCGTGGACGTACGCCGCTGGTTGATCCTGTCGAGTCGTCGCGCGGGAATCCGCCCGCCGGCGGCGCGGCGATCGGACACCGGGCAAGGACCCACCAGCGGCTACGTCTCCGGTCCGCCCGGCGGATCCCGCTGCCGCTGCCGCCCGTGCGGGCCCACCGCCGGGGGTGCGGACGGAACCGGGGGCCGGTGCTGCGCCACCAGGTGGTCGCGGTGGCCGCCGCGCCAGATGTCCTGCCGGGCACCTCTGGCGGTCCGGATCGGCACCTGCTGGCCCTGGCCGGGTGTACCGGCGGCTGCCGGGAGGCCGCAGAGCCGCACCGGCGGCGCTCACCCACGATGCTCCGGGCCGCACTCCTGGTCCTCCTGCCGATCCTGCTCGTCTCGGTCGGGACCGGCCTTCTCCTGCACAGCCGATCACCGGCTGCGGACCGTTCACCCTGCCCGCCCCGTCGCTCGATGACGGTCAGCGATTCCGACTACACCCTGCGGATCCGGCCGGAGACCGGCCCTGGAGCGCTGGTCGTGCGACTCTGCGTCATCGCCGGCCCCGGATCGGCCGGTCCGGTCCGGGGTTGGTCGGCTACCGCGGAAAGTGGCGGAGACTCGCGGACCCGGTTGGCGCTCGCCATTCTTCCGCTGGGTGACGACACGGCGATCGGTACCGGCAGCCTCGCGCCGGGCAGGTCCTGGCTCCTGACGTTCCGCCTGACGGCACCGAACGGCCGGCACTCGGTGATGTCCACCGGCTTGTGGACCTGACGGCGGGGCGGTCCCCGCGAGGGGACGGCCACCGGCTTCTGGCGGTTCGGGAACCCGGTGACGGTCCGGGACGACTAAACACGGGACGCCCACCTGGGGCGTCCGTCCGGCACCGGACGCACCGACGTCGGCTGCCCGCGACACCGGTACGGCGTGACCTGCCGGTACCGGGATCCCTCTGAGAGGAGATTTGGAGTGCCCAAGAACACCGGCGGGCGATCCGCGGTCCGGGCCCCTGGCCCAGGTCGCCCGAATGGGGGAAAGGGCGGCAGCCGGAACAAGAGCGGTGCGAAGGCGGCCAGGGCGATGAGCCGGCGGGGGATGAGCGGTAACACGAAGATCACTTTGGGTTTTCTCGCGGTCATCCTCGTCGGCCTGACCGTGCTCCTCGTGGTGGTCCGCAACACCGAGGACGGCGCGGGCCAGGCCGCTGCCGAACGGCTGGTGCGTGCCGACAGCCACCGGCTCACCTCGGCCCCGGACGATCGGGTCACCGTGGTGGAGTTCCTCGACTACGAATGCCCCTCCTGCGGTGCCGCCTATCCCGGGGTCGAGCAGCTCCGGGCCGAGTACGCGGACCGGATCACCTACGTGATCCGCAACTTCCCGCTCGACTCGCACGCCAACGCCGAGAACGCGGCCCGGGCCGCCGAAGCCGCCGCCCGGCAGGACAAGTTCGAGGAGATGTACCGCAGGCTGTTCGAGACTCAGCAGTCCTGGGGCGGGAAGCAGGAGAGTCTGCAGCCGGTTTTCGAGGAGCACGCCCGCGCCATCGGGCTGGACCTGGCCCGGTACCAGGCCGATCTGACCGATCCCGCGATCGCCGAACGGATTCGGGTCGATCGTGAGGACGGCATCGCGGTCGGCGTACAGGGCACGCCGACGTTCTTCGTCAACGGTGAGCGCTTCGAGGGGCAGCCGACGTACGCCGGACTGAAGGCGGCCGTTGACGCGGCCCTGGCCAAGTGAGCGTTCCGACGGCGGTCCCGGTGGACGCCGGGCCACCTGGCGAGGCGACCGAAGCGGTGCCGTTCGCCGTACGGATCATCGGGTGGGTACTCGCCGTCTGCGGCGTGCTCGGCGGCGTCGCCGCGTTCACCCTCGCAGTGGAGAAGTTCCACGTCCTGGCCGACCCGACCTACCGGCCGAGTTGCAGCATCAACCCGGTGCTCTCCTGCGGCTCGGTTATGTCCACGCCACAGGCCGAGGTGTTCGGGTTCCCGAATCCGCTGATCGGCGTGGCCGGGTTCGCCGTGGTCGCCACGCTCGGGGTGGTCGTGCTCGCGGGTGCGGTGCTGCCCCGGTGGTGCTGGCTGGGGCTCCAGGCGGGGACGGTCTTCGGCGTGGTCTTCGTGCACTGGCTGTTCTTCCAGAGCCTCTACCGGATCGGTGCGCTGTGTCCGTACTGCATGGTCGTCTGGGTGGTCATGATCGTGCTGTTCTGGTACGTCACGCTCCACAACCTGCACGACGCACACCTGCCGGTGCCGTCCTGGTTACGCAGGCCGGTTTCGGCGGTGGTCGATTACCACACGGTGGCGGTCATGCTCTGGTTCTTCCTGCTGGCGGGCCTGATCGGACAGCGGTTCTGGGACTATTGGCGCACGCTCTGGTGAGGGGAAGAGGCCCGATCGGGAGCAGGTCGGTCGGCGGCACGGGCGGTGCCGGCGCCTGGCACACGGGCTTCGCGGGCGCGATGACAGGACATGTTGACACGATCGGCGGAAGTGTGCGGAAGGATCGAGGAACGATGCGGCGTGGTGCGGGGCGGCGTCGGCCGGGCTGATCGGCGCGGTGGTGTCGGCGGCACCCGCTGCGGCCCAAGGCGCTGCTCGGGAGGCCACCGACTGTCGCGGGCTGGTCGCCGCTGCGGTTGGTCAAGCCTGCCGCGTACCGGGACGGCCGCCCGGACCGGAAGGGGATTGCCGGGAACCGGGCGGCGTTCGCGGCCGACTACCGGTGCATGGGGTGTGAGCAGTTCCGAGAGCTTCTTTCGGCGTGCCTCGACGGCGAGGACAGCCTGGCCGAGCGCGCCGCCACCGACATTCACCTGGCCGAATGCTCTGCCTGCCGCCGCTGGTACGAGGCCGCCGCCAGGATCACCCGCCTGGCCCGCACCGGCCCGGCACGGACGAACGTCCGGGTCGACGACATGGTCCTCGACGCGGCACCCGGTCCGGCCGGAGCCCGTCTGGTGACCGTGCTCCGGCTCCTGCTCGGCACCCTCGGTATCGCCCAGTTCCTCCTCGGCGCTGCCCAGATCGGGGGCTCCACCGTCGCCCACCGTCTGCATTCCGCCAGCGCCGATGCCGGCGGCCATCTGTGGCACGAGTCCGCCGCGTGGAATGTCGCGATCGGCGCCGGCTTCGCCTGGATCGCCCTGCGTCGCACCCGCCCGGCCGGCATCGTGCCCATGCTCACCGTCTTCGTCGGCGTGCTGAGCCTGCTCACCACCAACGATCTGATAGCCGGTCGGGTCGACCTCGCCCGGGTTCTCAGCCACGGCATCGTCGCCGCCGGCTACGTGGTCATCCTGGTCATGTCACGGCTCGGCGGCGGCTCCGAGACGCCGCCCGCCGATCGGCAGGACTCCCGGCGGCGGTGGCGGGCCACCTTCGACCCAGAGCCGCCACCGGTGCCAGACCTGCGGCTGATCTCGGGGCAGAGCCGACCGTCCGGAACCGCACACGCCTGTGCCGGCGAACGCCGGGCCGCCTGACGTCAGATGGCTCGGAGCCTGCGCGGCGGTTCGGCCATCGCGGTGAGCAGGTCCTCCCGGGCACGGGCGACCCGGGACCGGATCGTGCCTACCGGGCAGTCACACACCCGTGCCGCCTCCTCGTACGAGAGTCCGAGCACCTGGGTGGCCACGAACGCCTCCCGTCGGTCCGTGGACAGGCCGTCGAGTAGGTGGCGTAGCACCACGCTTTCCTCGAACCGGGCAGCTTCGTCGGTCCGGCCGGTATCGGCGGCCTTGCTCCAGTCGCTGGCCCCGACCAGCCTGGAGCGGCTCGCGGCGGCGCGGACCTGGTCGGCCGCGACCCGGCGGGCGATGGTGAACAGCCAGGTGGCGGCCGAGGAGCGGCCGGCGAACGTGGGCAGGCTGCGTAGTGCCCGCAGGTACGTCTCCTGGGTCAGGTCGTCCGCCTCGGCGGCGCCGGACAGATGGGCTAGGAACCGCCATACGTCTCGCTGGGTCGCGGCCACGAACGCCGCGGCCGCCTTCCGGTCGCCCCGGCCCGCTGCCAGCGCCAACTCGGTGACGGTCGCGTTGCTGCTGATGCCGGTCATCGCGCCACGATTCCTCAATCCACGCATGCTCAAGGGCGCCGGGACAGCCGATGGACCACCATCGTCCTCGTTCCTCACCCTCGCCGTCCAAGGCCAGGGTTAAGAAGACTTCATCAAATCGAAACAAGTCAATAGCCGACCAGCTGATGAGATATGCGAACACGGCGTCGTTCAGTCGCTGGTAGGACCGGCCGGCTCTGGAGACTGGTGGGCATGCCCGCAACGTCAGGACTCGTGGCTCGGGCTCCGTCCCGGCAAGCGGGTAGTGTCCGCCTGATAGCCGTCACCACGAGCACGCAGCCGAGTCGTGCCGCCCGTGGGCTGGGGCCGGGAGGTAGCTGGTGAGCTGGTGCGACGAGCGGCACTCCGGCCCCGGCGAGGCGGCCTCGGGCGCGGCGCGCGTACGGGTCGGCTGATGGCGGCTCCGGCCTCTCCCCGGACGGGGCCAGCCTCGCGCCGTTGGCCGGGCCCGTTGCGGCGCCACCCCTTCACGGGCGCCCAGTTCGCGTTGCTGGCGGGCGGTCTGCTGCTCAACGTCAGCTCCTTCTCCGTCTACCCGTACCTCGCCGTTCTGCTACGAGACCGGATGGGCGTCGGGATGGCCCAGGTCGGCGTCGTGCTCGGCGTCGCCACCCTGGTGCAGTTCGCCAGCGCACCGCTCAGCGCGGTGCTGGCCGAACGGATCGGGTTGCAGCGCGCACTGCGTGGCGCCATGGTCCTCTACAGCCTCGGCGGCAGTGCGTTCCTTCTCGGGGCGGGCAACCCGATGTTCACCATCGCGGGCCTGTTCCTCATCTCCAGCGGCGGGTCGCTGTATTCACCGGCGTACCGCAGCTACCTCATATACGGAGCCGACCCCGAGCAGCGTCCCCGGCTGGTCTCGGCCGGCAATGCCGCAAGCAACCTCGGCGTTGCTCTCGGGCCGGTGCTGGGTGCTCTGCTCATTCGGCATCCGGGCAGCCTGTTCACCGTCGTCACCGTGGTCTACGTCATTCTCGGCGTCTGGCACTTCCTGCTGCCCAGGGAGCGGGTGGTGGAGAACGTCCCGCCGGTCGAGCCGTACTACCGGATGTTGCACGGCATCGCGGTGCTGCCATTCGTCGTCACGGCCCTGTCGATCTACCTCTACATGCAGTTCTACCAGTACCTCTCCAGCTACGCGGAGGGACGGGTGCCCGCGCTGTTCTACGGTGCGGCGATGATGGGGTACTCGCTCGGTCTGGTCCTCGTGCAACCTCTCGTGGCGCAGCGGGTCGAGCGAATGAGTTATCCAGCGGCGATGATGCTCGGCTTTGGCTGCCTGGCGACGGGGATGGTCGCGTTCGCAGGCGGAGACATGTTCACCATCGGAGCCGGGGTCGCCGCGATCAGCGTCGGCAACGCGGTACTGCTCCTCAAGAACGACCTGATGGCGCTGGCCGGCTCGAAACGGTCCGCGACCGTCGTCTTCGGACAGCAGCGTTTCGCGGTCGGGGTCGGTTCCTTCCTCAGCGGCGTCGTCGGCGGCACCGTGTACGGATCGTTCGAGCAGGCCGGTCAGCTGCCAGGGTTCTGGCTGGCCGTCGCCGCCCAGTGCATCCTGCTCCCGCCGCTCGTGCTGGCGGTGGCTCGGCGGCGGAGTCGGCCCGGCTCCTGACTTACTGAACCCCTCGCGATCTCTTTTCCTTGATCAATCGTGCTTGCTTGCGACAGGTGGCATTGATGTTCCAAAATCACCCGGAACTACCGCCTGTCCCGGGGCGACTACTGGATTAACTGCTGTCCAGATCCGGGAGCCGAGGTGCTTCCGGGGGAGGAGGACCGACGATGGTCAAGAAGCGAATCAAGATCGTGGTGCGTCGGAAGAAGACCCGTAGCTGGCTGTTGAACAACCACGGCTGACAGGTCGCCAGCAGGTAAGAAGGTCGCCGCCGGAGTTGCTCCTCCGGCGGCGACCCTTCGAGTTCGGAACGTGGCTCCTGCAGCAGGGAGAATGGCATGACGCAAGCGGAGTTCCGGCGTGCCCAGACCCTTATGATCTATTGGCACGACGGGGAGTTGACGGCCGAGAACTACCTGGAGAGCCGTTCGACAGATTCCGAGGCCGACAATGCGGTGGCCGTCGACGGGCAAGCGGTGGAACTGCTCGAGTATTTCACCGACTGGTCGACGGTGGACAAGGTGGCGGCCGGCCTCGGGGAGTTCGACGCCGGTTCGGTCCACGACGCGGTCGGGGCGTTGGTCGACGCCGGCCTGCTGCTCGACCGGACCGCCGCCGAACGCGAGGAGCGGTTCCTGCGGGCGTGGCGCGACTGGGGGGAGGAGGCCCGCTTCTTCCACTTCGGCACCCGCAACACCATCTACACCGGCGACAGCCTCGAACAGCGCCGCTCCGACGCCCGATGGGTACGGGAGACCGGCGGAACCCCTCCAGCGATCTTCAAGTCGTATCCCGACGCGCCGCGGGTGTACCTGCCGAGGGCGTTCCTGCCGCTGGCCGACCCGTTCGGCGACGTGCTGACCCGTCGTCGGACGCACCGGGTGTTCACCGGTGCGGCGACAAGTCTGGCGCAGTTGTCGACGGTGCTGTTCTACACCTTCGCGCCGATGCAGCTCTACGACGCCGGTGACCTGGGCACGTTGATGTTGCGGACCAGCCCGTGCGGCGGTGCCCGGCACGAACTGGAGGGCTACGTCGCCGTCCTCGACGTGCAGGACGTCCCGCCAGGGCTCTACCACTACAACGCCGAGGCACACGCGCTGGAGTTGGTCGACGCCGCCTTCGACCGGGACCGGCTGCACCGGCTGACCTACGAGTCGGAGATGTGCACGCCGTCGGCGTTCGTCTGCTTCGTCACCGTCGTCTTCGAACGGACCATGTACAAGTACCGGCACTCCCGGGCGCTGCGGGTGACCCTACTGTCGGCCGGGCACCTGGGGCAGACGTTCGTGCTCACCTCGACTGCGGTCGGGCTGGGCGCCTGGCAGAGCGCGGCGTTCCGCGACGAGGAACTCGACAGCGCCCTCGGCGTCGACGGCTTCGCCGAGGGATCCCTCTACATGTTCGGTGCCGGCGACCCGGTGCTGGCGGAGACCGGTATGCCGGCGGGGATCACCCGAGCCCGGCTGACCGATCCGGCTCGCCTCGTCGCACCACATCCGGCGGACGAGCGCGCCGGCGGGTGAGCGGCTCGTTGTCGGCGTATCGGCGGTTGTGGCGGCACCGGTGGGTGCCGTCACTGCTGCTTGTCGGTGTCTGTGCCCGGGTGCCGCTGCAGGCGTACGTCTTCGCGGTGCTGCTGCTGGCGGTGGACCGGACGGGCTCCTACCCGGCGGCGGGGGTGGTGACCGCCGCGACCGGAGTCGGTTACGGCGTCGGGGTGCCGGTGCACGGCCGGCTCGTCGACCGGTACGGCCAGACCTGGCCGCTTCTGCTCGCCGCCGGGGCCAACGCCGTCGCGTTCACCGGCCTGCTCGTGACCGCCCAGCTGCGGCCGACGACCGTCGCCCTGACGGTCTGGTCGGCGGCGGTGGGCCTGTCGCTGCCCCCGGTGGCCGCCGCGGCCCGGGCGCTGTGGTCGCAGGTGATCACCGACGACGACATCCGCCGCACCGCGCTGGCGGTGGACGCCATGGTCCTCGACGTCGCCCTCGTGGCCGGTCCACTGCTGGTCAGCGCCGTCAGCATATTGGCCGGGCCGGGCTGGGCGCTGGCCGGCTGCGCGGTCGTGCTGCTCGGCGGCACACTGTGGTTCAGTACCCTGCCGCCGTCGCGGTCCTGGATCCCGACCCGCCGCCGGGGCAGCCTGGCCGGTCCGCTGCGTTCCCCGGGCATCGGCGTGCTGCTGGCCATCGGCGTCCTGGCCGGGGCGCTGCTGGGAATGCTGCGGCTCGGCTTCGTGGAGTTCGCCGATCGGGAATCCACCCCGGCCGCGGGTGGCCTGGCGCTGGCCGCCTTCGGCGCGGGGAGCCTGCTCGGCGGACTGCTCTACGGCGCTCGGGCGTGGCGGGCGGACGCGGCCGTGCGAATCCGGCTGATCCTCGCCGGGTACGCCGGCGGGGTCGCGCTACTGGCGCTGGCGCCGAGCGTGCCCGCGCTGGTGGTGTTGTCGGTGTCGGCCGGGCTCTTCCTGGCCCCGCTGGTGATCTGCAACTTCGAACTCGTCGGCCGCTGCGCACCGCAGGGGACCCTGACCGAGGCGTTCGCGTGGGGGATCACCGCCACCTTCACCGGCTCAGCGCTCGGCAACCTCGTCGCCGGTCTGCTCTCCGACGCCGACGTGCCAGCGTCGGTGGTGTTCGCCGTCGCCGCCGGATTCGCCGCCCTTGCCGCCGCTGTCGCCAGCGCCGGTACACGCGCGCTCGGCAGAGGCCGAGCGGAGAAGAGCGTCGAGGCCACGCCGACAGCGCGACCACCGCTGGCGCCACCCACCCCCACCACCGAGAAAGGTGCCCGATGAAATTTCCCCCCGCGTCACCCACCCGCCGTCGCTCCGCACGCGAAACCGTCAACCATTCGCGTGACCTCGCCACAGCTGCTCGCGCCGTCGTCGCCGCGACGGCTGCCCTGCTGCTGACCGCAGGCTGTGCGGACCGGCCGGAGCGCGCGGGGCAGGCCGAGGCGCCGGCAGGCTTCACCCCGGTCACCGTCACCGACTGCAACGGAGTCGAGGTGGCCATCAAGGCACCGCCTCGCCGGGCAGTGGTGCTCACCCCGAGCGTCCTCGAACTGCTGCTCTGGCTCGATCTCGGTGACCGCGTCGCGGCGCTCGGGCAGGCGCCCCGCCCCGGCAGCCTGCCGACCCGATTCGCCGCCCAGGTCGCGAAACTCCCGTCACTGTCCGGTAAGTACACCGCCGGCAGCGGCTACAAGCCAGTTCCCCGCGAGGAACTCCTGGCCGCCGAACCCGACCTCGTCCTGGGCGGGTTCAGCAGCAACTTCGAGGCCGCCGGTGCCATGTCGCAGCAGGAGCTGGCCGGCGACGGGATCCCGTCCTACCTGGCGCTGTCGACGGCGTGCAAGTCGGCCGTCACCAGCCCGCAGACCGGATTCGACCTGGTATGGCGGGACCTGGACAACCTCGGCCGGATGTTCGGCGTACCGGACCGGGCCGCCCGGGTCGCGACCGAGATGCGGCAGAAGATCACCACGGTGACCGAGAAGGTCGGGAAGCTCGGCGACGGCGACCGCCCCACCGTCTTCCCATTCGAGTACGACGAGGGCACCGCCACCCCGTACGCCCCGGGAAACCGGCAGGCGGTCAACGCGGTCATCGAAACCGCCGGCGGCCGTAACGTCTTCAGCGACCGTAACGAGGCCTACACCAAGGTCGGCTGGGAAGAGGTCGTCGCCCGTAACCCACAGGTCATCCTGATCGTCATCTACGACCAGGGCGACCCTGCCGCGAACGCGTCCCGGTTCGCCGAGGCCGAGAAGTTCGTGCGTACCAGCGCGGCACTGCGCGGCGTCGCGGCCGTGACCCAGCAACGGTTCGCCCGACTCGTCTACGAGCAGGCATCCGTCGGCGGGGTCCGCAACGCCGACGCGGTCGTCGACCTCACCGGACAACTGCACCCCGCCAGGTGACAGCCACCCGACACCCGGACGTCTCGGTGCCGACCCGCCCGGGCCGGCGCCGCCGCAGCACCTGGCTCATCTACGCCGCCCTGACCGGGCTGCTCGTCGCCGGACTGGCCGGCTCGGTGCTGCTCGGTACGGTCGACATCCCGGCCGACACGATAGCCCGGATCATCGTCTGGCACCTGACCGGCCACGGCGACCCGACCGCGTGGAGCGCCAGCCAGGACACCGTGGTCTGGAACCTGCGGCTGCCCCGGGCATTGCTCGCGGCACTGGTCGGCGCCGGTCTCGCCGTCTCCGGCGCCGCCACCCAGGCCCTCGTCCGCAACCCCCTCGCCGACCCGTACGTCCTGGGACTGACCTACGGCGGCGCGGTCGGCGCCGTCGCGGTCATCGTCACCGGCGTCACCCCACTCGGCGCAGCCACGCCCGGCCTGGCCGCCTTCGTCGGCGCGCTCGGCGCGTTCGCCGTCGTCTACACCATGGCCCGTGCCGGCGGCACCCTCGCCCCGCTGCGGCTCGTGCTCGCCGGCATGGCGGTCACCTACGCCCTGTCCGGGGTCACCAGCTTCCTCGTGCTGCAGGCCGACGACCCCGGCACCACCCACTCCGTGCTCTTCTGGCTCTTCGGCAGCCTCGCCGAAGCCAACTGGGCCGCCCTCGGCCTACCCGCCGCCGTCCTCACCGTGGCCGTGATCGCCCTGCTCGCCCAGGCCAGACCACTCAACGCCCTGCTCCTCGGCGACGAGACCGCCGCCAGCCTCGGCATCCCCGCCGCCCGGATCCGCCGGCACCTGTTCCTGATCATCGCTCTGCTCACCGGCGTCATGGTCGCCCTCGCCGGCGGCATCGGCTTCATCGGCCTGATCATCCCGCACGCCACCCGACTCCTCGTCGGCAGCGACCACCGCCGACTCCTACCCCTGGCCGCGCTCGCCGGCGCCGCGTTCCTCGTCGCGGTCGACATCGCCGCCCGCACCGCCCTGCACCCTCAGGAACTACCGGTCGGTGTGGTCACCAGCATCATCGGTGCCCCACTGTTCCTCTGGCTCGTACACACCCGCGCCCGCGACACCACCGGACTGTAAATGGCGACCCTGACCCTGCGCGACGTCCACATCGCCCTCACCGGCATCCCGATCGTCAGCGGTGTCGACCTCACCGCTCGAACCGGACAGCGGGTCGGAATCATCGGCCCGAACGGCAGTGGCAAGTCCACCCTGCTGCGCGCCATCTACGGGCACCTGCCGCTGCGGCAGGGGAGCATCCTGGTCGACGGCGAAGATTTGTCGCGGCTTCCGCCACGCCGCGCCGCCCAACTCGTCGCCGCGCTACCGCAGGAAACTCACTCCGACTTCGACGTCACCGTCTACGAGATGGCGGCGATGGGACGCACTCCGCACAAGCGCCCGTTCGCGCCGGACACCGCCGGGGACATCGGCATCGTCACCGACGCCCTCACCCACACCGGGGTCCTGCATCTGGCCGACCGCCGCTTCGCCACCCTCTCCGGCGGAGAGAAACAACGGGTACTGCTCGCCCGCGCCCTCAGCCAACAGGCACCCGTCCTGGTCCTCGACGAACCCACCAACCACCTCGACGTACGCCACCAGTTCGAACTGCTCGACCTGGTCGCCGCCACCGACACCACCGTCCTGGCCGCCCTGCACGACCTCAACCTCGCCACCACCTACTGCGACCACGTCTACGTCCTCGCCGCCGGCCATCTCGTGGCGCAGGGCCACCCGCACACGATCCTCACCCCACAACTGATCAGCGACGTCTTCGGTGTGCACGCCCACGTGACCACCACACCAGACACCGGCGCACCCCACCTCATCCTGCGCCCCGGCACCCCCAGCAGGACCGGATAGCCAACTCGAACACGGCTTCGGCGAGCACCACCCGGCGGCACCGCCGGAGAAGGTCCGGAACTCGCGACCATCGATGATCGACTACTCCGAGAGACACGATCACCGTGCCGCCTTCGGGGAAGGAAGACCGTATGGACGTCTGCCACGCAAGCCGCCGCCGCCACCTCATCACCGGCACGCTGGCGATCGCCGCCGCAACGCTGGTCGTATCCCTCGCCGCCTGTGGCGGCGGTACCCGGTCAGACGCCGCCCGGCCGGCGCCGGCCGTCGCCGGGGCGCCGGTCGAGATCGCCGTCATCGTCAACGGGGGCCGGGTCACCCCCGCGACCGAGCGGGTCGACGTCGCCAGGGGCAGCACGGTCCGGATCACCGTCGCGACAGACATCGCCGACGAGGTCCATGTGCACGGCTACGACGTGCGCAAGGAACTGCCGGCACGCGGTGCGGCGACCCTTGAGTTCGTGGCCGACCAGGCCGGGCTGTTCGAGGTCGAAACTCACAGGTCAGGTGTGGTGATCTGCCAGCTGGTCGTCCGGTGATCGGCCGGGGGACGCGGTGCTCCCGTCCTGACCTCGCCGAGCCGGCGCACCTGACCTGAGCGGTGGTTCGCGACGGCCGGCCCGCGCGTTGTCGAATCGCCCGTCCGTCCCGGGCGGTCCTGACGTCAGGTAGTGGGCGACGACCTGCGGCGGCGCAGGAGCAGACCTCCGAGCAGGGCGAGTACGAGCAGCCCGACCACGCCCACCAGCCACCAAAGGGTCGAGGGCGTTCCGCTGTCGCTGCTGGCGGCAGCCGGTGCGGGCGACTGGGCCGACGGCGTCGTAGCAGCCGCCGTTGGGGTCGGGTCGGTCGTCGGCGTCGGTTCGGCGGTGGGGGTGGGGGCCGCGAACCTGTTGGTGAAGGTGAAGGTGCCCTTGATGGTGTGACCGTCGGCGGACACGGTGCGCCAGGTGACCGTGATGGTGCCGACGGGCAGTGCCTTCACCTTCTGCGTGATGGTCTTGTCCAGGACCTGCGCGTCGGCGTCGCTGTAGGAGACCTTGTCCGGGCCGGTTACCGCCACGCTGGTGCCGGGCTTCTTGATCAGCCCGCTGAAGGTGAGCGTCACGGCCGTCACCGCCTTGCTGACGGTGCTCTTGGCCGCGGGTGAGCTTCGGCTCAGCTCGGTGTGCGCGTGTGCCGGACCGGCCGGCGAGACGGCGAGGAGCGCCCCGACGAGGAGGGCGGCGGCGGTGGCGAGCAGGCGGTTCCGGGTCACCGTGCCACGGTAGCTTCCCACCGCCGTCGAGACGAGAACGCACCCGGTCGGTTGGATAGCTGGCGAGTAGGTCCAATGGCGCCCAGGTCTCGTGGCAAGCCGTGGAGAACGCCGCGAGCGACTCCTGTGACGGCTCCGACTCGTACCGCAGCGCATGGTGCCCTTGGTTCCACTACCGGACATCGTGGCCTGGTGGCCCTGCGTCCGCTTCCTAGCGCGAAGCTGACGCACGGGCAGGCTTTCGCGGCTGCCGGATGACTGTCGGGACTGGTCGTCACGCGTTAGGTGTCGACCCGGGCGGTCGCTGACCTCAGCGGACGCCGGCCACGGCGGCGTCGGCGCCACCTCGCCAGATGAGTCCGGCTTCGGTGTAGCCGGCGTCACGCAGGGCACGCAGGTGCCAGGAGGCCGGAGGGGTCCACTCGGCGGCGTGCCCGTCGGGGTAGATCCGCTCACGGCGTTCGACCAGCGGCGCCAGGGTGGGATCGGCGGCGACGTGGTCCCACCACGCTCGCCAGGACAGCACCGCGCCGGCGGTGTACCGGGCCTGGCGACGGGCCTCGGCGTCGGCGGACAGCCGTTTCGTCAGCGTCGGCAGCCCGTCGTCAGGCATGTGGTCTGCGTTGACGAACACCCCGCCCGGGCGCAACAACTCGCGGACCTCGGCATACAGCAGGGTGAGCCGGTTCGGGGGTAGCCAGTGCAGGGCGGTGGCGGTGAGCACGGCGTCGAAGTGCTCGCGCGGCAGCGTGGCAGCCCACTCGGGTTCGTTGAGGTCGGCGGTGACGATGGCCGCGCGGTCAACCAGTGACGCAGCGGCGATGGCGAGCAGGACGGGATCCTGGTCGACGAGGGTGACCTCGGCGTCGGGGAACCGGGCCAGGGCACGCAGGGTGATGGTGCCGGTGCCGCCAGCGAGGTCGAGGAGCCGTGGCGGGCGCCGATCGGTGTCAGCGGCCACGGCGTCGAGCATCGCGGCGATGCGCTGTTCCCGGTCCGGAAGGTACGCCTCTTGTTGACGGTCCCAGCTCTCCTGCCAGGCTGACGGCGCGGTGACCACGTAAGGATCCATATCCGTAACGGTAGTTACCTGGCCGGTTGGCGTCCAGACCTCGTCGGCGCGCCGCGTTCGTCGAGACGACGCGTCCGCCGCCGATAGCCGTCACGGCTTGGAGTTCGCGGTCGGTGCGCTGTGGTGCCCGATGTTCGCGCAGGTTGTCACGTTGCGCCAGGACAACGTCACAGGGCAGAGGTCGGACGCCAACGCCGTTGCGGACCGGACTGCTGAGGTCGTGACGCCGGAACTGATCCTGGTCGGGTACTGAACGCCGCCACGGCGTCGTGCGACCGCCCTAACAGTTACGCACACCTCGTCGAAGAGCAGGAAGTATGTAGCGCTCCCTACCGTAGGTAGTCGTCCGGGCATGGTGTGAATGAACACCGACTCGGATGCCTTCCACCTCCTTTGATCTTGCTGCTAGTTTTTGCCATATTCTGGCAAGAACCACGAGAGTGCATCTGGGAGTCGCGATGGCCACCGCCCTGGAGAAGGGCCAGCAGGACCTGCTCGGGGTCGGGGCTCAGCGACGCCGGACCGGGCTCTGGCTGATCGCGCTGGTGGTCGGGCTGGTCCTGACCGGGGTGGTCGCGGTGGGGTCCGGCGCGATCGGCATCGCCCCGGTGACCGTGGCCCGGATCATCGGCCATCAGCTCGTGGGCGTGCCCGGCGAGGTGACCTGGACCCTGCCGCAGGAGGCGATCGTGTGGCAGGTTCGCCTGCCGAGGGTGCTGCTCGGCATGCTCGTCGGTGCCGGGCTGGCGGTGTGCGGTGTGGCGTTGCAGGCCATGGTGCGCAATGTGCTGGCCGACCCGTACCTGTTGGGTATCAATTCCGGGGCGTCCAGCGGTGCCGCTGCCGCGATCCTGTTCGGGGCCGGTGCCGGCTTCGGGGAGTACGCGTTGCCATCGAGCGCCTTCGTCGGCGCGCTGGCGGCGTCGTTGCTGGTCTTCCTGATCGCCCGCAGCGGTGGTCGGGTTACCTCGATTCGGCTGCTGCTCTCCGGGGTCGCGGTCGGCTACGCCCTGTACGCCACCACCAGCTTCCTGATCTTCGCGTCCGGGTCGGCCGAGGGCGCCCGGTCGGTGATGTTCTGGCTTCTCGGGTCGCTCGGGCTGGCGCGGTGGGACGCCCTGCTTCTGGTGGCCGCGGTCGTGCTGGGTGGCACGATCCTCTACCTGACCGTCGCCGGACGGCGGCTCGACGTACTGGCCATCGGTGACGAGACCGCGCAGACTCTGGGTGTCTCGCCGGACAGGTTCCGGATGCGGTTGCTCGTGGCGGTCTCGCTCAGCGTCGGCGTGCTGGTCTCCGCCGCCGGCAGTATCGGATTCATCGGGCTCGTCGTCCCGCACCTGGCCCGACGCCTCGTCGGCGCCCCGCACGTGCGGGTGGTACCTGTCGCCGCGCTGCTCGGAGCCATCCTGCTGGTCTGGGCCGATGTGCTTGCCCGGGTCCTACTGGCCCCGCAGGAGATCCCGATCGGGATCATCACCTCCCTGCTCGGTGCGCCGTTCCTGGTCATCCTGATTCGTCGTCTGCACGCCACCGGCGCCTGAGCCCCCGATCCGTCGAGGAGAATGATGAAGACGATCCGTCTGGCTGTCGCCGTCGCCGCGTCCGCCACCCTGATGCTCGTCGCCGGGTGCGGTGGTGGTGACGGACCGACGGCGGCGGGCGGCGGGTACCCGCTCACCGTCACCAACTGCGGTGCGCAGGTCACCTTCGACGCCGCGCCGCAGCGGGTGGTCCTGCTCAAGAGCGCGGCCGTGCCGTACCTGCACTCGCTCGGCGTCATGGACCGGGTCACCGCGCGGGCCGGTCAGTACCCGAAGGAGTACTACGACGCCGCGACCATCGCCGAGCTGGACCGGATTCCACTGCTGACCGACAAGACCGACACCAGCGGCCACCTGCAAATCTCCAAGGAGGTGGTGATCAGCCAACAGCCGGACCTGGTGCTCGGTGAGGTCGACAACCTGTCCCGCGACACCCTCTCCGCGGTGAACATCCCCCTGTTGGAGGAGCCCGCGATGTGTCCTGACAGTAAGGCGGTGCCGACCTTCGACGACATCTACGCCCAGATGCAGAGCTACGGCAAGGTGTTCGACCGCGAAGCGGAAGCCACCGCCGCGGTGACCGCTCTGAAGGAGCGGATGGCCAAAGTCCAGGCAGAGGCGGGTACGGCGTCCGGGCGGACCGCGGCGGTGCTGTATCCGACGGTCGGTGGCGGTGTCACGTACGCCTATGGCACGGCCAGCATGGCGCACCCCCAGTTGGAGGCGGCGGGCCTGCGTAACGTCTTCGGCGACGTCAAGGAACGGGTCTTCGAGGTCACCATCGAGGAGCTGCTCGGCCGCAACCCCGACGTGCTGATCCTGCTGTACGGCGACGGTGACCCCAAGGCCGTCGAGCAGGGCCTGACCGGCCTTCCCGGCGCGCAGAACCTCAACGCCGTCCGCAACGGCAACGTCATGACGCAGCTGTTCAACTTCACCGAACCGCCGACCCCGCTGTCGATCGACGGTCTGGAGCGGATCGCGCAGCGTTTCAAGGCGAAGCCGTGATCGAGGCGACCGGGGTCACCTGGCACTACGGAGCCAACCCGGTCATCGACGGGGTCAGCGTGACCGCGAATCCGGGCCGTGTCCTCGGGCTGATCGGCCCGAACGGCAGCGGCAAGACGACCCTGCTGCGGCTGCTCTACGGCGCCCTGCGCAGCAGCACCGGACAGGTCGTCGTCGACGGCGACGACCTGCGCACTCTGCCGTCGCGGGAAGCCGCACGCCGGCTCGCCGTCGTCGTCCAGGAGAGCGGCGGCGAAACAGCGTTGACCGTGGCGGAGCTGGTGCTGCTGGGCCGGGGCCCGCACCTGTCGACCTTCCAGCGCACGGGTACGGCCGACCGCGAGATCGCGGCCCGCTGCCTGGGCCGGGTCGCTGCCGCCCACCTCGGGCCCCGGGCGTTCGGCCACCTCTCCGGCGGCGAGCGTCAGCGGGTGCTGATCGCCCGCGCCCTTGCCCAGCAGGCCACCCACCTACTGCTCGACGAGCCGACCAACCACCTCGACATCCGTTACCAGCACGAGATCCTGCACCTGATCCGCACCCTGGACACCTGCTGCGTCGTCGTGCTGCACGACCTCAACCTCGCCGCCCGGTACTGCGACGACCTGGTGCTGCTCGGCAACGGTGGGGTCGTCGCCGCCGGCACCACCGACGAGGTGCTGGACCCTGCGCTCCTCGAACCCGTCTACGGCATCGGGATCCGGCGCCTGGACCTGGAGGGTGCCATCCACCTGCTGTTCCAGCCCGTCGAGCGGGCCGCCGAGGAAAGGAGCGCTGCGGCATGAGTGCGCAGGACCGCATCAACGCCTACTGGACCGGCCGTGCGCCGAGCTACGACGAGTACCAGCAGCGCCCCGACCGTTTCGCCGACGACCAGCAGGTCTGGTCGGCGATCTGGGAGCGGGCCCTGCCACCGGCCCCCCTCGACGTGCTCGACGTCGGCACCGGCACCGGGCAGGCCGCCATCGTCCTAGCCGGCCTCGGTCACCGGGTCACCGGAATCGACCTCGCGGACGGCATGCTGGAGCGGGCCCGCCAACACGCCGCCGCCATCGCGAACGGGCCGGTCATCCGGCACGGCGACGCCGTCCACCCGGACTTCCCGGCCGCCAGCTTCGACGCGGTGACCAGCCGGTACCTGATGTGGACCCTACGAGAACCGCAGGTCGCCGTGGCGAACTGGGTCCGCCTGCTGCGCCCGGGCGGCACGGTCGCGGTGGTCGACAGCACCTGGTTCCCCAACGGCCTCGACAACGCCTCGGAGGACTTCGCCGGCCACTACGACGCACAGGTCCAAGCCGTGCTGCCCCTGGCCACCGCCAAGTCCATCGACCAGACCGTCGCGGTCATGGAGGAGGCGGGTCTGCGGGACGTCACCGTCACGCCCCTGACGTCGATCTACGAACTGGACCGGCGCTTCGGGGTGGCCCCGAACCACGAGCATCAGATGCAGTTCCTCATCACCGGCCAACGGTAGGGCTGCGACCCAGCTTCGTACCGGAAGCTGCTCACCCGACATCGGATGTGGGCAGGGTTTGTGTAGGTGCTCGTGCCGGCCCGGCCGCCTGCCGGTGGTGGTCCTATCCGGGCCTGGGTTCAGCGAGTGGCTTATGGATGTTGTCGTGACGTCGGCGGGGTCAGCAGTCCGGCGACGGTGGGGCTGAACCGCTCGATGTGCCGCCACAGATCCGGCAGGTCGGCCGCCAAGCCGGCCACCAGCGGGTCGGTGTGGCGCAGGAAGGCCAGGTGCCGGCAGGCGTGCACCGCGACATCGACCGGCCGGACCGTGACCGACGCAGGCGTGAGCGGGTCGTCCTGGCCGGCGATCGCACCGGAGTGGACGGGGGTCCACTGCCCGGTCTCCAGGTCCGGGTCGGGCAACGCCACGTAGGTGAGGACGATTCCGGTGCCCTGGAAGCGCCACGACGTCGAGTGGAGCAGGGCGTGCGGGTGTCGGCGAGACAGACCGGCGAGGTTCCGGGCCAGGGCGTCCGGGTGCTCGCCCTCGACCAGCGGGCCGCTGCGTACCCGGAACCGCAGTCCGTCCCGGACGGCACTGAGCAGGATGGTCTCTACCTCGACCGGCACCGCCGGTGCAGCCGGAGGGTCGGTCAGGTCGGGACGCGCCGTCGTTCGGTATGCCACGATGCGCAGCATATGCAACTGCGAAAAGGCGGCAGTAACGTTCGCGGGTGTCCGGTGACGGTCACTCGGTCGGAACGACACGCAGGGCCCAGCGCGGACCGTCGGGCGTGTCGCTGAGCTGGACGCCCCCGACGGCGAGCGATTCCCGGATGCCGTCCGCGGCGCCGTAGTCGTTGCGCTGCCGTAAACGCTCGCGTAGCGCGACGAGTGGCTCCACCAGCGGGCGGAGCCGCTCGTCGGGATCCTGTAGCCCGATCGTGGCCGCCTGGCCGAGCCGGACGACGAGGGTACGCAGCACGGTACGGGCCTGCGTGGTGCCGTCGTCCTCCTCGGTGTCGGCCGCCCAGGTGTGTACCGCCGTCTCCAGGTCGAGGACGGCGCCGACCATCGCCTCGGCGTCGCCGCGCCGCAGGCCGTCGTCGAACCTCGCCGTGCAACGTGTGGCCGTCTCGGTCAGCGTGGCCGGCGCCGGCTGGACCGGTGCCCGCGGCCTCTGGCCCGCCGTGCGGGGCTGGGGAATCCGGGATCGGCCGTGGACCAGGTCGCGCAGGTCGGTCAGGGTCAAGGTCGCGCCGGCCGGGAAGACCTGGCTGCGCCCGTCGCGGCGTACGGTCATCCCACCGCGGCCGACCACCTCCAGGTCAGCGGTGCCGAGGTCGAGCAGCACGGCGGTGTGCTCGTCGACACCGAGGACGGCGGCGTCGGCGGGTAGCTGCTGTTCGAGGACACGCATGCGCGGTTCGCCAAGGTAGGCGTACCGGGTGTCGTGGGTGCCGCCCTCGGTGTTGTCGTAGTGCGGGACGACCGCCACCGGTAGGCCGAGGTGGCCGAACAGGTCGAGCCCGTCGAGCCAGTGGGGCGCCGCGCCGACCTTGTAGATCTCGTACACCGGCACCGTGAACCGGCCCATTGTGGCCGCGGCGGCGGAGGCGAACACGACCACACCGTGTGGCCGGGCGAACCGATCGTGCAGGACGTGTGCGGTCCGGTTAGCGCGCCAGCACGCCAGTGCGTACGTCGGGCTGCCCGGACCGGAAAAGATCCAGTCGGCGCGGGTCAACGCCGCCAGCGCCCGGTCGGTGTCGTCGTCACCGCCACCGTGCAGACCGGCGGGAACGGTGACCCGCAGGCCGACACTGGTGAGGAAGTACGACCGGGCCTTGGCGGATATCTCGGCCGCGTTCTGCTGGAAGCCGTACGGTGTGTCCAGCAGCACAGCCCGGGGATCAGACCGGTTGATCAAATCGACGAGTCGACGATGGACGCTGACCATCGTCGGGCTGGTCTCACCGGATCCCATGATCGCGACGACACCAGATGCCCCGGACCGCATAGGCCACCTCCCGGCTGGGGCCCGAACGACACCTCGACGCGCTGCAACCGTAGCCCGCCGTACGCGGCCACGTCACGGCGGCGGCGCTCCTAACCGCTACCCCCGGGGCATCCGGATCCTGGCCGACGGGCCGGAAGGGAACCCCTTCCGGCCCGTGCGACGGTGGGCCGCGCTCGACCGCCGCTACCGGCCTCCCGACGGTGGCTGGTCCGCGGCCGTGGCGAGGTGCAAGGACAGCTCCCGGACAAGGTCGTCCATCGACTGCCCAGACTGCGCCTGTAGCAGGCCGAGGGCGAGGTCGGCGAGGAGATAGAAGCCCAGCGTTTTCGCCTGTTCGGTGGGGAAGGTGGAGAGGAGGGCTTCGGCGCCGTCGAGATCGCCGCGTCGGCGTGCGGCGATGACTCCGGCGGCGCGTTGCACCGTCTCGGCGGTGTGGACCGGGTCGGGGTGGCCCACCGGGGTCAGATCTTCGGCTGGCTGGCTCGGGCGGCGTCGAACCGGGCGGTGACGTCGGTCCAGTTGACCAGATTCCAGAGTCGGTCGACGTAGTCGGGGCGGACGTTGCGGTATTGCAGGTAGTAGGCGTGCTCCCAGGCGTCGAAGACGAGGATCGGGGTGGAGCCCTGGCCGACGTTGCCGTGGTGGTCGTAGACCTGCTCGACGATCAGTCGGCGGCTCAGCGGTTCCCAGGCGAGGACACCCCAGCCGGAGCCTTGGACGCTCTTCGTGGCGGCGGAGAGCTGCTTGCCGAACGCGTCGAAGGAGCCGAAGTGTTCGTCGATGGCGGCGGCGAGGTCGCCGTCGGGGCGGTCGCCGCCGTCGGGGGAGAGGTTGTTCCAGAAGATCGAGTGGAGTACGTGGCCGGAAAGGTTGAACGCGAAGCTTTTCTCCAGCCCGACCAGGGTCTCGTAGTCGCCCTTGTCCCGGGCCTCGGCGAGTCGGTCGAGGGCGTCGTTGCTGCCCTTGACGTACGCGGCGTGGTGCTTGCTGTGGTGCAGCTCCAGGATCTCGCCGGACATGGCAGGTTCGAGTGCGCCGTAGTCGTAGGGCATGTCGGGGAGCGTGTAGACGGCCATCCGTGAATTCCTTCCCGGTTCTGCCAAAGGGTTGCTTCTGCCACACTATGGCAAGAATGGTGATCGGAGGGCGACTTGGCCGGCGTGACGGAAGACGCACACGAACGCGTGGCAACAGCCCTTGCCGCGTTGCGAGACAGCGGCGGGCGTCGGACCGCGGGGCGGCAGGCGGTCCTGCAAGCGCTCGCGAACGCCACCCACCTCAGCGCCGCGCAGGTACGCGACCGGATCGCCACCCTCGGCGTCTGTGTCGACCTGTCCACGGTGCACCGCACCCTGAACGCTCTGGTCACGGCCGGGGCCGTGCACGCGAGCCGATCGGCCAGCACCAGGGTCGGTCACGCGGGTGGCTGGACCGTGACGAATGCCGAGCCGTGACCGGACCGCCGCGAAGCTGTCAGTGCGGGGCTTTGCGGGCCGGCCGGGTGAGCTGGGCGGTCAGCAGTCGGGGTGCTTCGGCGAGTGAGGGGCCGTACCAGGTGAGGTGTCGTCCGGAGACCAGGGCGCAGGGGGTGTCGGGGAATGCCTCGGGGCCGTCAGTGGGAGAGAACGGGTAGGGCTCGTCGGGCAGTACGACCAGGTCGGGTGCTGCGGCGCGCAGGTCGTCGAGGGTCGGCCGAGGGTACCGGTCGGAGGTGTCGTCGTAGAGGTTGCGTAGGCCGAGCCGGAGTAGCACGTCGGAGGTGAAGGTGTCGCCGCCGGCAACGATCCAGGGGCGCCGCCAGACTGGAACGATGACGGTGCGTGGCGGGATGGCCGGGGTGACGGCGGCCCAGGCGGCGCGGGCCTGTGCCAGCCACTCGGGCTCCTGACTGGTGCCGAGGTCTCGCAGCAGGTCGGCGAGTTCGTCGAGCGCCTGGTCGACGGTGCGGGGGTAGGTGAGCCGGACACGTACCCCGGCCGCCTCGATCGCCTCGGCGTCGGAGCGCTGGTTCTCCTCGACGTTCATGAGTACGACGTCGGGGTGCAGGGCGAAAATGCGGTCGAGATCCGGGTACTTGCTGCCGCCGACGCGGGGCACGTCCAGTCCGGCGGGGTGGGTGCAGTAGTCGGTGGCGCCGACGAGGAGCCCGGGCAGGGTGGCCGCGACGGCTTCGGTCAGCGACGGGACCAGGGACACCACTCGCATCGCTGTTCCTCCTGTCCGCGCTGGTGCCGGCCTATTCTGGCCGGTGCCGCGAGCCCACGCCCGGAGCGGGGCTCGCGGCACCAGCAGTAGCGGGCGTGCAAGGAGCTACCGCAGGAGCGGGCGGCGGTGAGGGGTCAGGTCACGAACCGTAACGCAGGTGGACGACGTCGCCGACGGTGATGGTTCCGCCGCGGGTGGCGCTCGTCGGGCTGCCGCCGTCGCGGGACATCTTCCAGGTGGTGGTGCCGGTGTTGGCGAGTCCGTTGATCGCGGTGATCGTGCCGGTGCCCGAGCTGGGGGTGACGCTGGTGACGCAGCCGGCTGGCGCGGCGCTGGTCGCGGCGGCGGTCAGGACGGTGCCGAGCGTCGTAGTGGCGGCGGTCGGGGTGAGGGTGACCGCGCAGGGCAGGACGGTGGTGCCGTTGTCGACGACGAGGGTGATCTTCGCCGGGGTGCCGGCGGTGAATCCGCTCGCCGCGACCCATCTCGGGGCGCCGGCCGTGACCGGGGTGGGCGGTGCGGCGGTGAAGCCGCCGCCGCCGAGGGCGCGGACGGCGTCGACGGAGGCGTACCCGGAAGGGCTGGTGTCCGACGGCAGGTACTTGAAGCCGCCGCTGGACAGTTGCTGGGCGCGGAGGAAGTCGATCGGGGTGCGCCCGGCGGGGGTGGTGAAGTCGGCGCCCTGGCTCGGGATGCCGCAGGCGTTGAGGCCGGAGACGGCCCAGCCGTTGGAGTCGGTGTTCGCCCCGAACATGGAGTTGAACGCGCCGGTGGTGTTGACCAGTTTGCCCTTGAGGAATGTCTTCGCCTGGACCACGTCGGCGTCGGTGTTCGGGACTCCGGCCGCGCAGAGGGCGGCCATGGCGGCGCCGGTCATGTCGATGTCACTGGGCGCGGCGAGCTGAGACGGGTTGCCCTCGGCCTGGCTGTAGTTCCAGCCGCCGTCGTTGTGCTGGTTGTTGCGGATCCGGGTGACGGACAGGTCGAGCAGCCGTTGCGGGATCCGGGCGCTACCGGCCTGGGTCTTGGCCCCGGCGAGGGCGAGGACCGCGAAGACGGTGCCGTTGAAGTTCGCCGGTGGGCCGTAGTAGCCGGTGGTGCCGGTCTGCCAGTAGCCGACGACGTCGGCGATGAGGTTGCGGGAGGCGGAGACGCGGGCGGGGTCGATGCCGGCGGCGTAGGCGTTGAGGATGCCGCGTTCGTAGTCGGTGACGACGGGTGAGCCGCCGGGCCAGGAGACGGCGGACAGGTGGGTCTGGTACGCGGTGCGGGCGTTCTTGCTGGGGTCGCCGCCCGGGTACACGTCGACCGGGTGGGTGCCGGCGGCGGCGAAGGCGCTGAACGCCCATTCCAGGGACAGGCCGGCGCCGGCGTAGCTGCCGTCGGCGGCTTGCAGGGTTTTCAGGTACGCGACGCCGTTGTTCTTGGCCGTGGTGATCTGGGCCGGTGTGGACGTCGCGGCGGCCGGCGTGGCCACTGCCACGACCAGTGCGGTGGCGGCCAGCGCGGTGGCGGCCAGTGCGGCCAGGGTGAGAGCAGGGCGCTTGCGGCGCATCGGGTTCCTCCAGGTCGGGGCGCGACTCGGCCCCGAACCGCACCCGGACCGGACGGTGACGGGCGGCGGACTGCGAGGCGGGGCCGGACCCATGGGCGCGTGGGACGGATACCGCAGCTGGTACATCGCCGCGTGGGTGTTCGGGCTCGGATGGTCACCCACCCCTACCGTTGCGCGTCAGCCCCGGACTTTGACCGGGTTCCCCCACACGTCGACGGCGGTGACGCTACGACAACGATCGACGTCGCGCTGTTATCCAGCCGACATCGGCGGGCGATTGACGCTGGCAAGACCATTGTGTTGCGATGAAGTGCTCCAGCACCCAGGGGAAGCCGGTCAAATCCCGGCACTGGCCCGCAGCCGTAGGTTCCGCACCGTCGGGACGAGTCGGATTACCTGGCTGGAGATGCGTCAGCGTCGTCGAGGTCACGATGCGGGTACCGCACCGGGAAAGGCACCGGGCGGCGGCCGCGTCTACGCCGCTCACACCCCTGGAAGAGCCGCCCATGCCGTCCCTCACCCGCCGATGGTCCCGCCTCTGGGCCGCCGTCACCGCACTGCTCACCCTCGGCGTGACCGGGGTGGCGGTGGCGACCGTGGCCGCCGCCGATCCGATCGAGGCGTGCACGCCGACCAGCGGCGCGGTCGTCGCCGTCGACTTCCGTCCGTGGGACGGTCAGGTGCTGCGGGGCTGCGACGCGACCCCGACGACCGGCTTCGACCTGTTGCACGAGGCCGGGTTCACCACGGCAGGCACGGCACACGACGGGCCGGGCTTCATCTGCCGGATCGGTAACGCGGCTTTCGACGGCGGCACCCAGTACCCGACGCCGGAGCGGGAGGCGTGCCAGCTCACCCCGCCCGCGACCGCGTACTGGTCGTACTGGTACGCCCCGCCGGGGCAGGACGGGTGGACGTACAGTCCGCTCGGTGCGATGGCGAAGGTGCCGGGGCCGGGGGAGGTGCAGGCGTGGGTCTACGGCGGCACCGACATCGGTGGTACGACAGGGAGGCCGACGTTCACCCCGGACGAGGTCCGAGCCGCCGGCCCCACGCCGTCTCCCACCGTCTCCCCGACTGCCGGTCCCGGCGGGCCGGGCGCCCCGCCGACCGAGGCGCAGATCGCCGCCGCCTCGTCCTACCTGGTGGGGAAGCTGACCGACGGTGACCATGTCTACAACCCGGATGGGCAGTTCGTCGACCACACCCGCAGCATCGTGGTCGCGACGGCGCTCGCCGCCTCGGGCGGGCAGGACCCGACCCTGACGAAGATGCGCGACTACCTTGCCGCGCATGTGGAGGCGGCGGTCCTCCCCGACGGTGCCGACGGGCTGCCCAACCAGTTCAACGCGGCCAACCTCGCGCTCCTGGTCACCATCACCGGCGGCGACCCGCATGACGTCGGCGGTCGAGACCTGTTGGCGGTGCTCACCGATCGGGTGTGTACGGCGGCCGACGCGGGCGCGGGCTGCACCGCGGCCGGGGACTTCGCCGGCTCGTACGCCCCGGTGACGCACGCGTTCGCGCTGCTCGCCCTGCGCCGCGCCGGGGTGACTCCACCGGCGGCCGCCTTCGAGCGGCTGTTGCAGTGGCAGTGCGCCGGGGGTGGGTTCGCCGACTCGCTGATCGCGCCCGGTGACCCGTGCACACCGGATCCGGCGAACACCGGTGCGGCACTGCTTGCCCTGTCCGTACTCGGCGGGCACGATAGCGAGGTCACGGCCGCGAAGGCGTACCTGACGGGGGCGCAGCAGGCCGACGGCGGCTACCTGCCCTATGCCGGTGCCGGGGCGTCGGACAGCTACACCACCGCGATGGCGGCGCAGGGGCTACTCGCGGTCGGGGCGGCGGAGCCGGTCGCCGCGGCGCGCGGTTTCCTCGCCGCCCGGACGGCCGCCGACGGCGGCCTGAGCCCGGATGCGACGGTGACCGAGTCGGACCTGGTCGCGACCTCGGGCGCGCTGCCGACCCTGGCCGGGCAGAATCTCGCCACGCTGACGCATCCGCCGGGTGGGGAGCCGCCGCAGGGTCCGACACCGGATCTGGCCAAGGGTGTGGCGTGGCTCGTCGCCCCGACGCAGCTCGTCGACGGCCGCTACTACGAATCGTTCCCCGGCTTCCCCGAGTTCGGGCTGACGATCGACGGCGCGTTCGCGCTGGCCGCCGCCGGTCTCGACGACGCCAAGCTGCGGGCGATCACCGATTTCATCCGCAGCGGCGGCAAGGTCGGCGACAGTGAGTTCACCGTCGACAGTTGGCTGGGGATCGGCACCGAGTTTCCGTCCGGCGGCGCGATCGGCAAGGTCGCGCTCCTCGCCCAGGTCACCGGCTACGACCCGGGCACCTTCGGCGGCCACGACCTGATCACCGCCCTGCACGACATCACCTGCACCACGGCCGACCCGGCGACCGGCTGCGCCGCCGCCGGGAACTACCGCAACGCGCCGTCGGTGTTCGCGCAGGTCCTGGGCATCATCGCGCAACTGCGGGCCGGGCGGACGCAGGACGCCGCCGCCCCGATCGAGTTCCTCAAGAGTCTCCAGCGGGCAAACGGCGCGTTCCCGAGCCTGATCCCGGCCGAGGGCAGCGGTGACGAGGTCGACAGTACGGCGATGGCCGCGATGGCCCTGGCGATGCTCCCCGACGACCCGGATGCCGTTACCGCCGTCGACAGGGCCCTCGGCTGGATCGCCAGCCAGCAACAGGCCGACGGCGGGTTCCCGGGCGCGGCCGGCATCTCCACCAACTCCACCGCGTTGGCGGTCCAGGGGATGACGCTGCGGCGCGGGACCTACAGCAACCAGATCGGTAAGGCGCTGGCGTTCCTGGCCGGGCAGCAGAACCTTGACGGCGGGTTCAATGTCGCCGCCGACGGGCAGGCAGGCTCCGACGTACGCGCCTCGACCCAGGTCGTCGGCGGCGCGACCGGGATCTCGTTCGGCACGCTGCTACGGGACGTACACGACCTCGACCCTTCCCCGACGCCGTCCCCGTCGCACACCCCGTCCCCGTCGACCTCACCAACCCCGTCACCGTCGGTATCCAGCGAATCGAGCGCGACGCCGCCGCCGGACGCGATGCCGGTGACGGGCGCTTCGATCGTCTCGCTGACCCTCGGCGCGCTCTTCCTGATCATCGCCGGTGTGGTCCTGCTCGTCCTCGCCCGCCGCCGCCGGACCACCATCGACACGGCAGGCCGGTCATGATCCGCCGTATCGGCGTCGCCGTCGCCGCGTTGGCCGTGGTGCAGGCGGCGGCGGTCATCGCCCCGGCGTCCGCGTACGCGGCGCCGATGCCGTTGGGCCAGTGCACCACCCGCTCCGGGGTGATCCTCGCCGTCGACTTCAGCCGGTGGGGCGGTCCGCTGCTGCGCTCCTGCGGCACCACCCCGACGACCGGCTACCAGCTGCTCAACCAGGGTGGTTGGAAGACCGCCGGCACCGGACACGACGGGCCGGCGTTCATCTGCCGGATCGGGTACTCCGGCTTCCGCAACGGCACCCAGTACCCGCCGCCGAGCGAGGAGCGGTGTGTGCTGACTCCGCCGGCGTCGGCGTACTGGTCGTACTGGCATGCCGACCCTGGCACGAACACGTGGGAGTACAGCCAGCTCGGGGCGATGAGCTACAAACCGAAGCCGGGCAGTGTCGATCTGTGGATCTTCGGGGGAACCGACATCGGCGGTACGAAGGGCCGGCCGACGTTCAGCCCGGACAGCGTCCGGGCCCACAACACCGCCCCGGTCCCGAATCCACCGCCGGCCCCGGCTCCGACCACCAACCGGCCCGCCCCCGGCGGCAACCCACCTCCGGCGCAGGCGCCCGCACCACCCGCGACAGCCGACGACGCCACCACGGTGCCGGTGCCGACCGGTCCGACCGGCACCCTCGGCGGGACCCCGCCCGCCACGGTGTGGCCGTCCGGCGCACCGAGCCCGACGGCCTCGAACAGCGGCGCCGGGCCGACCGACACCGAGGGCAGCGGCGGCCCGACGGTGGTCGACGCCGTCCCCACCCGGGCCGCACCCGCCGACCGTGGCTCGGCCGGCCCGCTGCTGATCACCCTCGGCGTACTCGCGCTGCTCGGGAGCGGCGGCGCGGTACTCGGCTGGCGTCGCCGCCGTACCGGCTCGGACGCCGCGCCACCGGTGGAACCGGCACCGTGACCCGCGCTCGGTTCAGCACGCGGCCGCGCGTGGCGCCCGATCCGGCGTGAACACGGCGAGTCTTCGCGCCGCGCGGCTGCCCCGAGGGCTGCATCCGGTCGCCTGGTGGCTGTGGGCACTCGCCCTGGCCACGGCGGCCAGCCGCACCAGCAACCCGCTGCTGCTGGCCCTCATTTTCGCCGTACTCGGCTTCGTCGTCACCGTCCGCCGCACCGACGCGCCCTGGGCCAGGGCGTTCCACTACTACCTGATCCTCGCGCTGTCGGTCATCGTCATCCGGGTCGCGTTCCGGATCGTCTTCGCCACCGGCATCTCCCCCGAGGACCACATCCTGTTCCGGCTGCCGCATGTGCCGACCCCCGACTGGTATGCCGGAATCCAGATCGGCGGCCCGGTGTCGCTGGAGGCGACGCTGTCTGCCGCGCTGGACGGGCTCCGGTTGGCCTGCCTGCTGTGCTGCATCGGCGCGGCGAACAGCCTCGCCAACCCGAAACGGGCGCTGAAGGTGCTGCCCGGCGCTCTCTACGAACTCGGCGTGGCCGTCACCGTCGCACTCAGCGTCGCACCGCAATTGGTGGAGAGCGTGCAGCGGGTCGCCCGGGCCCGCCGGCTGCGCGCCGGCCGCTCGCGGGGGCTGCGGGCGGTACGCGCGATCGCGCTGCCGGTGCTGCACGACGCGCTGGACCGGTCCCTGCGGCTGGCCGCCGCGATGGACTCCCGAGGCTACGGCCGGACCGGCACCGCCACCCGCACCTCCCGGCGCCTCACCGGCGCCCTGATGCTCACCGGCATGGCCGGCCTCTGCGTCGGCGTCTACGGCCTGCTCGATCCGAGCGTGCCCCGGCCCGTCAGCCTCGGCGCCCTGGCCACCGGCATCGTTCTGAGCGTCATCGGCCTGGCCGTCGGTGGGCGGCGGGTCTCCCGCAGCCGCTACCGTCCCGACCCGTGGCAGTGGCCGGAATGGGTCGTCGCTGGCTGCGGCATTGTCACCGCCGTCGTCCTCACCGCCGGGACCGGTTACGACCCCGCCGAGCTGAACCCCGGCCTGTACCCGCTGACGTGGCCGACCCTGCCCCTGCTACCCACCGCCGCGATCCTCCTCGCGGCGCTCGCCGCGTTCGCCGCACCCCCACCACCACGGCCCAGACCGATCGCCGTTCCCGCCGCCGGAGCCCACCCGTGATCCGCTTCGACCACGTCAGCATCACCTACGCCGACAGCCCCCGACCGGCGCTGCGCGACGTCACCCTCATGATCGACGAGGGCGAACTGTGCCTGGTCGTCGGGCACACCGGCTCCGGCAAGTCGACCCTCCTCGGCGCGATCAACGGCCTCGTCCCGCACTTCACCGGCGGCACCCTCACCGGCCGGGTCACCGTCGCCGACCGGTCGACCGCCGAGCACCCGCCGCGCGAGTTCGCCGAACTCGTCGGCGTCGTCGGACAGGATCCGGTCGCCGGGTTCGTCACCGACACCGTCGAGGAGGAACTCGCCTACGGCATGGAACAACTCGCCCTCACCCCGACGGTGATGCGGACCCGGGTCGAGGAGACCCTCGACCTGCTCGGCCTCGCCGACCTGCGCCACCGGGGCCTGCACGAACTCTCCGGCGGCCAGCAGCAGCGGGTGGCGATCGGCGCCGCCCTCACCGCCCACCCCCGGGTACTCGTCCTCGACGAACCCACCTCCGCCCTGGATCCGACCAGCGCCGAGGACGTCCTCGCCACCATCACCCGCCTCGTGCACGACCTCGGCATCACCGTCGTCCTCGCCGAACACCGCCTCGAACGCGTCATCCCGTACGCCGACCGCCTCATCCGCCTCGACGGCGACGGCACCGCCCGTTACGGCGACCCGGCCACCCTCCTTGCTGAAAGCACCGTCGCCCCACCGATCGTGCACCTCGGCCGCCTCGCCGGGTGGGCACCGCCACCGCTGTCCGTCCGCGACGCCCGCCGACACACTCCCACCCTGCGGCAGCGGCTACCCGCCACACCACCGGTCCCACACCGTCCCGCATGCGCCGACGGCGAGGTGACGCTGACCGCCAGGGGAGTGGTGGTCCGGCACGGCCCGGTCGTCGCCGTTCGCGGCGCCACCCTCGATCTGCACGCCGGCGAGGTGGTGGCGTTGATGGGCCGTAACGGATCGGGCAAGTCGTCCCTGCTGTGGGCGTTGCAGGGCGCCGGCCGCCGCGCCGGCGGCACCGTCCGCACCGGCGGCAGCGACCCGGCCAAGCTGTCGCCCGTCGAAGCGCGACGCCTGGTCGGGCTGGTGCCACAGACCGCCACCGACCTGCTCTACCTCGACACCGTCGGCGCCGAACTCGACCAGGCCGACCGCGACGGCGCCACCCCCGGAACCGCCCGGCGGCTACTCGACGACCTCGCTCCCGGCATCGCCGACACCGCACACCCGCGCGACCTCTCCGCCGGACAGCAGTTGGCGTTGGTCCTGGCCATCCAACTGGCCGTCACACCCCGGGTGGTGCTGCTCGACGAACCGACCCGAGGACTCGACTACACCGCGAAAGCCGCCCTGGTCCGCACCCTGAACCAACTCGCTGGGCAACGACACGCCATCGTCGTGGCCACCCACGACGTCGAGTTCGCCACCGCCGCCGCCGACCGGGTCGTGGTGATGGCTGACGGCGACGTCGTCACCGACGGCCCCGCCCCGACGGTCCTGACCGCGTCACCGACCTTCGCCCCACAGATCGCGAAGATCCTCGCCCCGCTGCCGTACCTCACCGTCGGCCAGGTCGCCGCCGCCCTCGACACACCCCAGGCACAGCCGTGACCGCCGTACAGGTCCCGGCCCGGGCGACCGCCACGATCGTGATGGCGTCGTTCGTCGGCCTCGTCGCCTTCCTCTGGCCGTTCGTCGTCGCCCCCGGCACGTTCGGCGCCGCCGAAACCCCACCACTGATGTTCGGCGCCCTCCTCGTCCTCGTCCTCGCCGTCGTCTTCGCCGAGATCGCCGACCGACGCATCGACGCCAAAGCCCTCGCCATGCTCGGCGTCCTCTCCGCCATCAACGCCGCCCTACGGCCCCTCGGCGCCGGCACCGCCGGAATCGAAACAGTGTTCTTCATCCTCGTCCTCGCCGGACGGGTCTTCGGCCCCGGATTCGGGTTCGCACTCGGCTGCACCTCCCTGTTCGCCTCCGCCCTCCTCACCGGCGGCGTCGGACCGTGGATGCCATACCAGATGTTCGGCTGCGCCTGGGTCGGCATGCTCGCCGGCCTACTACCCAAAGCAAGCGGCAAGGCGGAGATCGCGCTGCTGGCCGGCTACTCGGCGGTCAGCGGCTACCTGTTCGGGTTCATGCTCAACCTGTCCTTCTGGCCGTTCTCCCTCGACCCCGACAGCTCCATCGCCTACCAACCCGGCCTGCCCCTGCTCGAACAGTTCCAGCGATACTTCGCCTTCTTCACCGTCACCTCACTCGGCTGGGACACCGGCCGCGCCGTCACCACCGCGATCCTCGTCACCCTCACCGGCCCAGCGGTCCTCGGTGCCTTCCGCCGCGCCGCACGGCGGGCGAACTTCCACACCACACCGACCTTCGAACACACCCGGCAGGGCGCCGACCGGTGAGCGCAGTGACTGTCTCGCCCGAGCCGCCGGTCAGGCGGCCCGGCCGTTGCGACCCGCAGGGGATGACGGCGTACTCGCAGCTGTCGGCGCCGCGTCGGTGAGACGATCCGCACACTCCGGGCTGGAGGCCCCTTGCGAAGTCCACAACGTGGGACGGCGGCGGCTATCATCGGCGTCAGCGCTGGTTCGCCCCGCCCGTGCAGGCGGGGCGTCGTAAGAGGGAACCCGGTGTGAATCCGGGACTGCCCCGCAGCGGTGAGCAGGAACGACCGCCGTCAACGGCACTGGGCGCACCCGCGCCTGGGAAGCGACGGCCAGTAGGAGACCGGACCCTGGTCCGGACGTGCCCGCGAGTCCGAAGACCTGCCCGCGCCGCACACACCGACCGGGTGTGTGCTGCCGCCGGCCTCGCGGGTGGGCCGGGCGGACCGCGTACCCGTCCGGTACCGCCTACCACGGCGCCCGACGGTCGGTGTGGTTTGTCCTTCCTGCCGCAGGTCACGACCACCTTCGGGGGACAACCCGTGCGCGACACGATTCTGCCCAGCCGCCCACCGTCCGCATCGCAGCTGACCCTGTCGCAGATCATGGACCAGCACCACACCAACCTGATGGGCACCGTGCACGGCGGCCGGATCCTGAACCTGATCGACGCCGTCGCCGGCGTGGTCGCCGCCCGCCACTCCGAAGGCCCGGCCGTCACCGCCGCCATCGACGAAACCGCCTTCCTTCAGGCGGTACGCGTCGGCGACGTCGTCCACGTCGAGGCCCGGATCACCTGGGCCGGCCGGTCGTCGATGGAGATCGCCGTCACCGTCACCGCCGACCGGTGGGACCGCGCCGTTCCACCCACCCTCGTCGCCACCGCCCACCTGGTGATGGTCGCCGTCGACGACAACGGACAACCCCGACCGGTCCCCGCACTACTGCCGGAAACTGACGACGACCGCCGCCGCTACCAGGAGGCGCAGATCCGCCGCGAGCACCGCCTGACGCTGCGCCGCGCCCTCGCCAGCCAGGCCGGCCTGGCGTGAGCGAGTTCGGGTACGTGCCGGCCGGAACCCTCGTCGGCTACCTGGCCATGATCACCTTGACGACACGAGCCGGGATGGGCACACTGACTGCAACATCATGATACCTGTGCGTTGATGGGGGAAGTCCGGTACAAGCCGGCGCTGGCCCGCAACGGTAGGCGGCGAACATACGCCGCGAGCCCGAGTACCCATCGACGTACCGCAAGGTTCCCCCACCCGTCGTGGCCCACGGGTCGGAGCCGCCCGGGAGCGGTCCCGGGTCGCGTCGACCGTCGGGCCGGAAAGGCACCGATTGATGGCCGCCCTCCTCCGGCACCGCACCCGCACTCTCCTCACCGGCGTACTCGCCACTCTCACCCTGTGCATAGCTGTCGCCCCACCGGCCGCCGCGCAATCCACCCTCAACCGTGTCGACGCCGCCGCCGGATGGCTCGCCCGCCAGATGGTCGACGGCGAACGGTTCGAGGTCGTCTTCGACGGCGTCGCCTACCCCGATCAGGGACTCACCCTCGACGCGATCTTCGCCTTCGCCGCCGCGAAGGTCGCCGACACGAACGCCGCCAGCGCCACCGCCTGGTTGGCGCAACCGGCGGTCACCACCGGCTACATCGGCGACGGCACCGAGGCGTACGCCGGAGCGACCGCCAAACTCGCCCTCGGCGTACAGGTCCGCGGCCTGAATCCGGCAGCGTTCGGCGGTGTCGACCTGATCGCCCGCCTCCACACCCTGATGGCACCAACCGGTAGGTTCACCGACCGGTCCGCCTTCGGCGACTTCAGCAACATGTTCAGCCAGTCCTTCGCGGTGCTGGCATTCGACCGGGCGGGCGAAGCACCCCCGGCGGCGGTGGCCTTCCTGGCCGGCGCCCGCTGCCCCGACGGCGGCTTCCCCCTGCTATTCGCCCAGGCCACCTGCGTCAGCGACGTGGACGCCACCGCACTGGCGATCCAGGCACTCCTCGCCGCCGACCGTCCCCTCGTCGCCCAGGCGGCGGCTCGATGGCTGGTCTCCGTACAGGCCGACGACGGGTCGTTCACCGCGAACGGGGTGGCCAACGCCAACAGCACCGGACTGGCCGCGCAGGCGCTCGCCGCTGCCGGTCGGGCCGTGCCGTGGCTGCACGCCCGTCAGTACCTGACCAGCCTCCAACAGACCTGCACCGCACCCGCCGTGGACCGGGGCGCGATCGCCTACACCGACGGCGGGTACGACCCCAGCACCGCGACCCGCGCCACCGCCCAAGCCGTCTCCGGACTGGCGGGGGTGGGCTTCGCCACCCTGTCCGCCGCCGGCTCCCGTCCGGCCGCCCCGACCCTGGCGTGTCCGCACCGATGACCACCACGGGAGGTTCACCAATGCCCATCCGGATCCGCCGCCACCTCGCCGCGCTGATCGCCATCATCGTCGTCGCGGCCGGGCTGGTCGCCGCCGACCCGACGCCCCGCCCGGCGCACGCCGCTGCGTGCAGCCCCGGCACCGGGGTCACCGTCGTCGTCGACTTCACCGCCTTCGGCCTCGGCGTGCAGACCGCGTGCTACCTCGGCGACCCGCCCACCGGCCTGGCTGCCCTGCAAGGCGCCGGCTACACCGTCACCGGCACCCAACGCTGGGGTCTCGCGTTCGTCTGCCGCATCGACGGACGACCGCTACCGGCGGCCGAACCGTGCGTCAACACGCCCCCGGCCAGCGCCTACTGGTCCTACTGGCACGCCCCGCCCGGCGGCACCTGGTCCTACAGCACCCTCGGCGCCACCAGCTACAACCCCGCCCAGGGCACCGTCGAAGGCTGGCGATTCGGGTCCGGCCAGGCACCCTCGATTTCCCCGCCGTGACCCGGCTCGCCTGGCCGACCGCCGTACCGGTGGCCGGCCAGGCATGTCACCACCATCCGATGCCTCGGACCAGGACGGGGTGGGAATCCGGCACGACGCTCGGTCGGCGGACGGTCATCGTCGAGGGGTTCCTGCCACTACGGCGGGTCAAGGGCCAGGGGACGACCGGGCCACGTCGGGTTCCGCTTCTGACCGGTCACCGGCCCGCCGCCGACCCGTCCGCGTCGCCGATGGCGCGCGCCCGACTCCCACCGCGCTGGGGAAGTCGGGCGCAAATCCTGCACCGTGACACGCCCGACACAGCATCTGGTGTTTCCTCCTTTCGTCGTGCCCATATATGGTGTTGTCCGTAGCTGGTTCGACCGTCAATCCATGGTGGTCGAGGCAAGAGGGAACCCGGTGGGAATCCGGGACTGCCCCGCAGCGGTGAGTGGGAACGACCGCCGTCAACGAAGCACTGGACCCTCGGGTCTGGGAAGCGACGGCCAGTAGGGATGAGTGCGACGCCCGCGAGTCCGAAGACCTGCCAGCGCGCCGCACGCGTCGCGTGCGGCGGTCGAAGGCCGCGCGGGACGGCCGACGCCATCAGCCGGACCGTCGGCAGGTATGCCGATGCCCGGTGGCGTCCCTCCGCGCGTCCGTCGACCTTCCGGACAGGTGTGAGGAGGGGGACATGGCCGCGACGCAGGAGCAGGTTGTGCCGGATCAGGCGGTGCCGGAGCAGCGCCGGCACGTGATGCGGGTCCGCAAGCGTAACGGCGACACCGAGCCGGTGGACGTCAACAAGATCGTCAGGGCGGTGGAACGCTGGGTCGCCGACCTGGACGAGGTGGATCCGCTGCGGGTGGCGACCAAGACGATCAGCGGGTTGTACGACGGGGCGACCACGGCCGAGTTGGACAAGTTGTCGATCCAGACGGCGGCCGAGCTGATCGGCGAGGAGCCCCAGTACTCGAAGCTGGCCGCGCGGCTGCTGGCCGCGTACGTGGACAAGGAGGTTCGCGGTCAGGGGGTGGCCAGCTTCAGCCAGTCCATCCGGTACGCGCACGGTCTGGGGTTGATCGGGGACGAGACGGCCGCGTTCGTGGCCCGCAACGCCCGCAAGCTCGACGACGCCGTCGACCCGGACGGCGATCGGCGGTTCGAGTACTTCGGGCTGCGTACGGTCGCGGACAGGTATCTGCTGCGGCATCCGGATACGCGGCTGGTGGTGGAGACGCCGCAGTACTGGCTGCTGCGGGTCGCCTGTGGACTGTCACAGACACCCGGTGAGGCGATCGGCTTCTATCGACTGATGTCGTCGCTGGCGTACCTGCCGAGTTCGCCGACGCTGTTCAACTCGGGCACCCGGCACACCCAGATGTCGTCGTGTTTCCTGGTCGACTCGCCGCGCGACGAGCTCGACTCGATCTACGAGCGGTACCACCAGGTGGCGAAGCTGTCGAAGTTCTCCGGCGGGATCGGCATCTCCTGGTCCCGGGTCCGTGGTCGCGGCGCGTTGATCCGGGGCACCAACGGGCGGTCGAACGGCATCGTCCCGTTCCTCAAGACGCTCGACGCCGGGGTGGCCGCGGTCAACCAGGGTGGCCGGCGCAAGGGCGCGGCCTGCGTCTACCTGGAGCCGTGGCACCCGGACATCGAGGAGTTCCTGGAACTGCGGGACAACACCGGCGAGGACGCCCGGCGCACCCACAACCTGAACCTGGCGAACTGGATCCCGGACGAGTTCATGCGCCGAGTGGAGGCGGACGGCGACTGGTCGTTGATCGACCCGTCCGACGCGCCCGAGTTGCCCGACCTGTTCGGGGAGGCGTTCGACGAGGCGTACCGGGCGGCGGAGAAGAAGGCCGTCCGGACGGTGAAGGCCCGGGACCTGTACGGGCGGATGATGCGCACCCTGGCCCAGACCGGCAACGGGTGGATGACGTTCAAGGACGCCTCGAACCGGCTCTCCAACCAGACCGGCTCCCCAGGCAACACGATCCACCTGTCCAACCTGTGCACGGAGATCCTGGAGGTGAACAGCGACGCCGAGACCGCCGTGTGCAACCTGGGATCGATCAACCTGGGCGCGCACGTCACCGCAGACGGCGTGGACTGGGAGAGGCTGCGGGCGACGGTCCGCACGGCGGTGGTGTTCCTCGACCGGGTGATCGACATCAACTACTACCCGGCGGAGCAGGCGGCGGCGTCGAACCCCCGGTGGCGGCCGGTCGGGCTCGGGCTGATGGGGTTGCAGGACGCGTTCTTCACGCTGCGTCTGCCGTTCGACTCACCGCAGGCGCGAGAGCTGTCGACCCGGGTACAGGAAGAGATCTTCCTGACCGCGCTGGAGACCTCGGCCCAGCTGGCCGAGCGGTTCGGCCCGCATCCGGCGTACGCCGAGACCCGCGCGGCGCGGGGCGAGTTGCACCCGGACCTGTGGGGTGCCGAACCCACCCAGGTGGAGCGGTGGGCCGCGCTGCGGTCCGCGATCGCCGCGCACGGCCTGCGCAACTCGCTGTTGGTGGCGATCGCGCCGACGGCGACGATCGCGTCGATCGCCGGCTGCTACGAGTGCATCGAGCCGCAGGTCTCCAACCTGTTCAAGCGCGAGACGATGTCCGGGGAGTTCCTCCAGATCAACACCTACCTCGTGCGGGAGCTGAAGTCACGAGGGCTGTGGACCGCCGCGATCCGCGAGCAGATCAAGCGCGCGGAGGGCTCCGTACAGGGCATCGCCGACCTTCCCGGCGACGTACGGGAGCTGTTCCGCACGGCGTGGGAGCTGCCGCAGCGGGCCCTGGTCGACCTGGCCGCCGCCCGTGCCCCGTACATCGACCAGTCGCAGTCGCTGAACCTGTTCATGAGCGCGCCGACCATCGGCAAGCTCTCCTCGATGTACCTGTACGCCTGGAAGTCCGGGCTGAAGACCACCTACTACCTGCGGTCGCGTCCCGCGACCCGGATCCAGCAGGCCACCGTCGCCGTCGCCCCGGTGGTCAAGCCGATCGTCGCAATGAGCGACGACGAGGCGTTGGCCTGTTCCCTGGAAAACCCCGAGAGCTGCGAGGCCTGCCAGTGACCACCACGTCCGAAACCCGCACCACCGCCAGCACCGGCACCAGCTCTGGTGAGCGGCACCTGCTGCTCGACCCGGGCATGGACCTGACCCTCCGCCCGATGCGCTATCCGCAGTTCTTCGACCGGTTCAAGGACGCGATCAAGAACACCTGGACCGTGGAGGAGGTCGACCTGCACTCCGACCTCGCCGACCTGGCCAGACTCTCCCCGGCGGAGCAGCACCTGGTCTCCCGGCTGGTTGCGTTCTTCGCCACCGGCGACACCATCGTCGCCAACAATCTCGTGCTCAACCTCTACCAGCACGTCAACTCCCCGGAAGGCCGCCTCTATCTCTCCCGGCAACTGTTCGAGGAGGCGGTGCACGTTCAGTTCTACCTGAACCTGCTCGACACCTACGTCCCGGACGAGAAGGAACGGTTCGAGGCGTTCGCGGCGGTGGAGAACATCCCCTCGATCGCCCGCAAGGCCGAATTCTGCTTCAAGTGGATCGACTCGATCTTCGAACTGCGGGAGCTGAAGACCCGCGACGACCGGCGGGCGTTCCTGCTCAACCTGATCTGCTTCGCCGCCTGCATCGAGGGACTCTTCTTCTACGGCGCGTTCGCGTACGTCTACTTCCTGCGCTCCCGGGGAGTGCTGCACGGGCTCGCCTCCGGCACCAACTGGGTGTTCCGCGACGAGTCCATGCACATGGCCTTCGCCTTCGACGTCGTCGACACCGTACGCGCGGAAGAGCCGGACCTGTTCGACGCCGACATGGAACAGCAGGTCAAGGACATGCTGGCCGAGGCCGTGGAATGCGAGGTCCAGTTCGCCGCCGACCTGCTCGAACAGGGCGTCTCCGGTATGTCGCTGGCCGACATGCGCGAATACCTCCAGCACGTCGCCGACCGGCGCCTGGCCATGCTCGGCATCGAACCGATGTACGGCAGCCGCAATCCGTTCGCTTTCATGGAGTTGCAGGACGTGCAGGAGCTGTCGAACTTCTTCGAGCGGCGGGTGTCGGCCTACCAGGTCGGGGTGACCGGCTCGGTCAGCTTCGACGACGACTTCTGAGCCGGCGACGAATTTCGGCCGGCTGAGCCGGGTCGCTGCCCTGGGCGGTGCTGTCGCCGCCCAGGACAGCGGCGACCCGGTCACAGACACAGTCCGCGGGCCGGGTTGCGGTGACGATGGCGCGGATATGCGCGAGACGGTCCTCGGCGTCCCGCAACTGCTGGTGCAGCCGCATGGCCCGGGCGGCCCGGGCACCCACCTGTCGGCGGGACGCGTCGAGGCGTTCGAAGTCCGCGGGCGAGACTGCGATCATCTCCCGGCCATCGACAATCACGGCGCGCTTGTCGATCTTTCGGCCCATGCGGCACCTTCCCGTGCGGACGAATATCGGACGACAAGTCAACCACGCAACGCCCGGACACCGGTCCCGTACGTCGGACAGCCTGGCGCCGATTCGACCATCAGGCCCGTACGATGGCGGGCGGTGCTGGTTCGTCCCACCCCGCCAGGATGGGACGTCGCAAGAGGGAACCCGGTGGAAGACCGGGACTGCCCCGCAGCGGTGAGTGGGAACGACCGCCGTCAACGAAGCACTGGACCGGAAGGTCTGGGAAGCGACGGCCAGTAGGCGACCTTGTGTCATGCCCACGAGTCCGAAGACCTGCCAGCGCTGCGCACACCGCCCGGTGTGCGCCGCCGGCGGCCTCTCGGGAGGGCCAGGGCGGAAGCCGGTACCTCACGCGTACCCTCCCTTCCCCCTCCCGTGTCCGTCGGGCACTTCGAGGGAAGGACCCCTGTGATGAATACCGCATTCGGGCAGAGCACCGTGCTCGGCTACCCGCGTATCGGCGCCAACCGGGAGCTGAAGAAGGCCGTCGAGGCATACTGGGCCGGCGGCATCGACGCCGAGGCCCTGGAGGAGATCGCCGCCGGGCTACGGGCCGAGGTGTGGCGGACGCTGGCCAACGCCCGCGTCGACGCGATCCCGTCGAACACGTTCTCCTTCTACGACCACATGCTGGACACCGCGGTGGCGGTCGGCGCGATCCCGGCCCGGTTCGCCCGGCTCGGGCTCTCCGCGCTGGACACCTACTTCGCGATGGCGCGCGGCGTCGATGCCGAGCCGGCGCTGGAGCTGACGAAGTGGTTCGCCACCAACTATCACTACCTGGTGCCGGAGATCGACCCGGACACCGTCTTCACGGCGAACCCGGCCAAGGCGCTGCGCGAGTACACCGAGGCCCGTGACCTGGGTGTTTCCACCCGGCCGGTGCTTGTCGGTCCGGCCACGTTCCTGCTGCTGGCCAAGGGTGTCGGCCCGTTCGCCCGGCTCGACGACCTGGTCGAGGCGTACGCCGGGATCCTCACCGCCCTTGCGGAGGCGGGCGTGGCCTGGGTGCAGCTCGATGAGCCCGCCTACGTCGCTGACCGCGACCCCGAGGAGATCAACGCCCTACGCCGCGCCTACACCCGGCTCGGCGAACTCACACACCGGCCGCAGATCTTCGTCGCCACGTACTTCGGTGAACTCGGCGACGCCCTGCCGGCCCTGCTGGACACCCCGGTCGAGGCGGTCGGCCTGGACCTGGTCGCCGGGCCGGGCAACCTCGACCGACTCGCCGCCGCCGGCCCGCTGCGCGGCAAGACGATCGTGGCCGGCCTGGTGGACGGCCACAACATCTGGCGTACAGACCTGCGCGCCGCCATCGCCACCGGAGCGACCGTCACCGCGCTGGCCGATCACGTCGCCGTCTCCACCTCCTGCTCGCTGCTGCACGTCCCGGTCGACCTCTCCGTCGAGACCCGTCTCGACCCCGACTTGTACGCCCGGCTCGCTTTCGCCCGGCAGAAGGTCGACGAGGTCGTCCTGCTCGGCCGCGCGCTGCGCGACGGCACCGCCCACCTGCCCGAGCCGCTGCCGCCCGTTCCAGCGGCCTGGCGGCGTGACGACGTCCGGGCCCGGTTCGCCGCGCTCAGCCCGGTGGACCGGCAGCGCGGCGACTACGCGGGCCGGGCCGCCGCCCAGCAGCAGCGGCTGGGGCTGCCGGAGCTGCCCACCACCACGATCGGCTCCTTTCCGCAGACAGCCGAGCTGCGCAAGGCCCGCGCCGAGTACCGGGCCGGCCGGCTCGACGACGCCGGCTACGTCCAGCGGATGCGCGCCGAGGTCGAACACGTCATCCGGCTCCAGGAGCAGCTTGGGCTGGACGTGCTCGTGCACGGTGAGCCGGAACGCAACGACATGGTCCAGTACTTTGGCGAGCAACTCGACGGGTTCGCCGCTACCGCGCACGGCTGGGTGCAGTCGTACGGCTCCCGCTGCGTGCGCCCGCCGATCATCTACGCCGACGTCGCCCGCCGGGCGCCGATGACGGTCGAGTGGTCCACCTACGCCCAGTCCCTCACCGATCGGCCGGTCAAGGGGATGCTCACCGGCCCGGTCACCATCCTGGCCTGGTCGTTCGTCCGTACAGACCAACCCCTCGCGGAAACCGCCGACCAGGTCGCGCTCGCCCTGCGCGACGAGTGCCACGACCTAGAGACCGCCGGGATCCGGGTCATCCAGGTCGACGAGCCGGCCCTGCGCGAAACCCTGCCACTGCGCAAGGCCGACCAGAAGGCGTACCTGGACTGGGCGGTGGGTGCCTTCCGGCTGGCCACCAGCGGCGTCGCCGACGACACGCAGATCCACACCCACCTGTGCTACTCCGAATTCGGCGAGGTCATCGGTGCGATCGACGCCCTGGACGCCGACGTGACCAGCATCGAGGCGTCCCGCTCGAAGATGGAGGTCCTCGACGACCTTGCCGCGATCGGCTACCGCCGGGGCGTCGGCCCCGGGGTGTGGGACATCCACTCGCCCCGGGTCCCGTCGCGTGACGAGGTGGTCGAGGCCCTGCGGCGGGCGGTCGCCGCCGTGCCGGCCCAGCGGCTGTGGGCCAACCCGGACTGCGGCCTGAAGACCCGCGGCTACCCCGAGGTCGAGGCGTCGCTACGCCACCTGGTCACGGCCGCCGCCGAAGTCCGCGGTAACTGACATCGCCGCGCCGGGTGGGCTCTCTCCGGAGAAACCCGCCCGGCCCGATCGGGAAGTGACATCGGTCACGCAGCGCCTCAGACCGCACTGCGGCGACCGTTGTTGAGGCTTGGGATGAAACCCGCGCCAGTACCGCCGGCCAATCGGCGGCACGTCATCGAACCCGGGAATGTACGGTGGCGACCGATCCTTGATCGCAGGTACCGGTCTCGCGGTCACATGGACACCAGAGCCTTCGCTGAAGGATCGTCGCTGTGCATGTCGATGGCGAAACGGCCGATGTCCGCTGTACCGGGTGACCGCAGCGGCGGCGCCGGCGAGAGTCCGGCAGGGATTGGCGGCGTCGCCGCCGATCACGGCGGTTTAGCTGCGGACGAGGGAGCTGGCGCACCCGGAGCGGCGATGACCGACAACTCGAGAACAGCCGGCAGGTCGGCTTTTCCGGGCCCACCGGCCTGGATCCACTCGATCAGGTCGGTGAGCACGGCGTCGTCGAGGACCAGGCCGAACCACACCGGGCGGGCGCCGGCCCGCCGGGCGGCCGGGGTCGGGTTGACCACGAAGACGTTGGACTGAGTGCAGACGTCCAGGCAGTCGCTGGTGCGTATCTGATGCTCCCGACCCAGGGCCGCACGGACCCGGTCGAGCTGGGCATCATGGTCGAGCTGCGGATGTTTGGTCCGGCTGCCGCAGCAGCAGTCCCGGCACACGGTCACGGTGCAGCCCACGTCAACGCTCAAAATGGACCACCACGGTAGCCGGTGCGGATTCGCGCATTCTCCGCGCCGCGATCAAGCTGCGGGCGGTCACTTGAGCCAGTCGTTGCCGGGCAGCTTGCTGAGCTGTCGGATGTCGAGCGTCGGCGAGACCGATGACTTCGGGGCCACGCCAAAATGCTCCACCGCTTTGCGTACCCACTCGGCCGCGTCGATGTTGAGAGGGCCGGAGACCCACATGGCGTACGGCAGGTTGACGAACCGTCCATCCTTGACCGCCTTGAGGTTGCGGGATGCCGGGTTGGCCTTCAGGGTGTCGATCTTCTGTTGGTACGACTGTCCCGGGTAGTCGACGAAGAAGATGACGTCCGGGTTCGAGGCGGCGAGCCGTTCCCAGCCCACCTCGGTCCAGGTGTCCTTCACGTCGGCGGTGGCGTTGGTGACCCCCGCGGCGTCGAAGATGGCCTGCGGGCCGCCGTACGATCCGGAGGTGAAGACGGCGTCGGTCCCGGAGTCGAAGAGGAACGCCGTCGGCTTCTCGCCACTCGTGGGGGCCGCCGCCAGTGTTGCCCGCCGCTTTTCGATGTCGGCGACGACGGCGTCCGCGGTCTCGCGGTGGCCGGTCAGCGTACCGACGTTGTGCAGGTCGGTGGTGAGGGCCGTCCACGCGTCCATCGTGCCGCGGGCGCCGTTGTCCTGCTTGCATGTCTCGCTGAGCAGGTAGGTCTTGATGCCGTGGGTCGTCAGGTCTTCGGGCATCAGGTTGCGGGACTCGCTGAACCCGTACCCGTAACCGGCGAACATCATCTCCGGCTTGACCGCCAGGACGTTCTCCAAGGTGGGGTACTCCTCCCCGACCTCCTTCAGCTGATCGATCCGGGCCTCGGGATAGGCGAGCTCTAGTACGTCCCGGTCCTGGTCGATGCCGGTGACGGCGGTCAGTTGGTCGCGTGCGCCGACGGACAGCACGATCGAGATGATGCCGCCGTCGTACGCGTACAGCCGGGTGACGGGCTTGTCGACACTCACGTCCTGCCCGCAGTTCTGGACGGTGATGGCGCCGCTGGTCGCGCTCGATCCGGCATCGCCGGAGGCGCACGCGGTGAGGGTGGACAGGCCGAGCACAAGAGCGGTGAGACGGGTACGGCCGGGCGGAAAGACGGTCATGCCGGTGAGGGGTCCTCTCGGGGGTGGATGAGCAGGTGGTGCTGCGGGAGGCTGGGGTGGGGCACCTGAACGGAGCCGACGCCGAAGTGCGTCTCGACGTGGTGGGCGCCGAGCACCTCGGCGGGCGGGCCGACGGCGACGATGCCCGCCGGCTCTGACGTCCGGTCGCTGCCCTCGCGCCAGCCGACGAGGGCGAGTCGGTCGAAGAAGCGCAAGGCGAGATCGAGGTCGTGCACGGTGGCCACCAGGGTCCGGGCGCGTGTGGCGAAGACCTCCAGGAGGTCGAGCTGCCAGGCGACGTCGAGGTGGTTGGTCGGCTCGTCGAGCAGCATCACCGGGCACTGCTGGGCCAGGCCGCGGGCCAGGGTGGCCCGGCGCCGCTCGCCGCCGGACAGTTGGTCGGCGATGGTGTCGATCCGGTCGGCCAGTCCGACGGCGTCGAGGGCGCCGCGCACGAGATCGTGCTCGGCGCTGCCACCGCGGGCCCAGGGACGGGTCTGCGGCACCCGGCCGAGGGCGACCATCTCGCCGACCCGTAGCTCGGACGTCGTCACGTCTTCCTGGGGTACATAGGCAAGCCGCCGGGCGCGCTCCCGGTTCGGGAGCCGCCGCAGATCGACCAGCCCGCCTCCGCCGTCGGCGATCAGCGCGGTTCCGGCGCTGGGGTGCAGCACTCCGGCCAGCACCCGCAGCAGCGTCGTCTTCCCAGCGCCGTTCACCCCGACGATGCCGAGCCGTGCGCCGTCGGCGACGTCGAGGTCGACGCCACGCAGCACGGTGCGGCCGCCCAGCCGGGCGGAGACGTCGTGCAGGCGCAGGGCGGGGGTCATCGGTCACCACCGAACCGGTACGCGCCTCGGCCCATGAGCAGCAGGAACAGGGGCGCCCCGAGTACGCCGGTCACCACGCCCAGGGGTATTTCCTGCGGTCGCACCGCCACCCGGGCCAGCACGTCGACCCAGACGAGGAACACCGCACCCGCCACCGCCGCGACCGGCAGGACGACCCGGTGCCGGGCGCCCACGACCAGCCGCGCCGCGTGCGGAACGAGGAGTCCGACGAATCCCACTCCTCCGCTGACCGCCACCAGCACACCGACGACCACGGACAGGGTCACGAACAGCGCCGTTCGCAGCGCGGTCACGTTGATCCCGAGAGCTGCGGCCGTCTCCGGCCCGGCTGCCAGCGCGTCCAGCCAGCGATGCACGGCCAGCAAGCCGGCCGCGAGGACGACGACGAACGCGGCGGGTATCCAGAGTTTCTCCCAGGTGGCTCCGCCGACGCTACCCAGCATCCAGAACATCACCGAGTCGGCCGCGCGCTCGTCGTCGCTGAGAAAGACCAGCAGCGAGGCGATCGCCGACAACCCGGAGGACAGGACGACGCCGGAGAGCACGAGCCGGATCGGGGTCAGTCCGCCCTGCGCGGTGGCGATCAGCCAGATCAGCAGCGCGGATCCCATCGCACCCAGCAGTGCTCCGATCGAGACTGCGTAGAGACCGAGCCCCGCGAGCGCGCCGGTGGTGAGGGCCGCGGTGGCGCCCACCGAGGCGCCCGAGCTGATGCCCAGCAGGTAGGGGTCGGCCAGTGAGTTACGTACCAGGGTCTGCATGCCGGCCCCGGCGATCGCCAGGCCCGCGCCCACGACCAGCGCCAGCAGCGCGCGGGGCAGGCGCAGTTCCCAGATGATGACGTCCCAGCGGCCGGCCGGCTCGCCAGCGAAACGATCCGTGACCGCCGCGACGACCTCGGCGAGCGGGACGCGCTCGGAACCGAAGGCCAGCGAGGCGATCACGCTGAGCACCGACATGACGGCCAGCACGAAAAGCAGCGGCCAGAACGGCAGCCGGCGCCGGGACATGGTAATACCTCTCGGGTCTGGAGACCCTGATCGCGAGAGTCCACCGACGAGCGTGTGAGCCGACAGGTCTTCGGACTCGGGGTCAACCGGCGGCACGGCCTTCCCAGAGAAGCGTTCTCTAGTGGCGAAATCGTGCCGCCGTCGCCCTCACCGCTGCGCGCCAGTCCCGGAATCTCACCGGAGTTCCCTGGCATCCCAGAGGATGCGGTCGACTCGACCGGGACACTACACGCCGCACCAGACGGATTCAGCAGCCGAGGATTCCATCCTCGGTGACGTCGACCACTTGGTCTGCATTGGGCCGGCCACTACGTGGGCGAGCTTCCCGGCGATCGCCGGAAACTCAGCGGCCGCGGGTGACGAGGCTCCTCTGTCGTTGGCCCACGCCGGAAACCGAAGGGGGCGCCGGATGATGCTGCTGCTGAACGGTTGACGCGCCTGGCGGCCGATGGTCGCCGCCGACGGAGGTGCTGCCCGCATCGGCGACGCCGGCCGGTCGCGTACCCGCCGGACAGCGCGGTGACGATGTCGCGGTCTCCGGCGAGCGTTGTCGCCGTCCGCAGGTCGGCGTCGGTCGCGGTAACGGTCCCGGCTGACGAGACCGCGTCACCTACGGCGCAAGGTGTCGACGCACGGGCAGCCTGCGGCACCGCCGTATGCATCCCCGCGACCGGCCGCCAGCCGCGAGGTGCGGCCAGGACGGTCGCCGAAGTCAGCGGACGCTGGTGACGGCGGCGTCCGCGCCGCCGCGCCAGATGAGCCCGGCTTCGGTGTAGCCGGCGTCACGGAGGGCACGCAGATGCCAGGAGGCCGATCATTCCGTTGAAGTGCGGAAATGCTAATGCGCGCATGCGTGGCTGGAGTGCTATTGACACCTCGGGGATGGTGAATAGCCTCGACGCGAGGTCGCTACTTCCGGCGGTGAACGCCTCGTCGTGGTTCGCCAGACTGACGCCGGAACTGCCGAAGTACGAGCTTGCCGTTGACGTCGCGGGGCCGGCCACCGCGACCGCCTGGTGCGGGCAGTGGCGGGCGGACGGGGTGGCACGAAGCCTTCCACACTGAGCGTGGTCACATTGGTGGTCACTGCCCAAGATCAAATAGCCATCATTGCGCAACATGTGGCGACAGGGGGTGTGAGTTGATGTAGAAAATTTCCCCTGCTCAAAGCACCTGTCGGCATCCGGCGGTACGGCGTGACAGAATCGTTACCATACTGGCAGTGTGGGGGTCAGGGGTTCGAGTCCCCTCGGCTCCACCCTTGCGGAACGCCCTGGTGAGAGAGCGACTCTCCGCCAGGGCGTTTGTCGTTTCTGATCTCTGTGGGCCGACGCGTGCCAGATCAGGAGCTGATCTTGCCCCGCGCTCTCTTGCTCAGAGCGTCCAGCGCGGCGGCGATGGCGTGAACGCGGTCACGGTTCGCTTGTCGGCAAATCATGGTGGCGCGGGATCGGTCGCTGCCGTGGCCGCTACGTGACGTACCGCCTGGACATGGCGGCCCGCACCGGCGTGCGGCCAGCAACGGGGTGGTCGCCGGAGGGGCCGTGGCCGAATTTGAAGATGGTGGTGGCGTCTCCGCTGTTGGTGTCGCGGAGGTACCAGGTGGAGTTGCTGGGGCGGAAGACGCCGATGGTGTCCTTGCCGTCGCCGTTCCAGTCACCAGACACCGGAATGTCCTCCACCCGGGGGCCCGCCGCGTTCCACAGAGCGTTGACGATGATCTGCGCGTCCGACGCCTGAACCTGGTACTTGTCCGGATAGGCCGACACCTGCACCCGCTGGCAGACCTCGCCGACCGGGGCGGTGGCCCAGGAGCCGTTCGGGTACTTGTCCTGCATGGCATTGAGGAACTTGTTGGTGGCCGCGGTGGGGTTCAACCGTTCGGCCCGGGTGCCCCACCAGTCCTGCTGTTGGAAGAGGCCGAGACTGGTGTGGTCGACCTTCTCGCTGATGTTCTGTAGGTGGGTTTCGACGATCACGGTGGCGATCGCGATGACGCCGGCCCGGGCGGCGAGGTTGCGGGCGCGTACCGCCTCGATCACCTCCCGCGCGCAGGAGACCCGGTACGCGCTCATGTAGCCACGCATGTCGGACGGTAGCTGCGAGTTCGTTGGGTCGCCAGCGCCGCGTCCGTCGCGGTGGGGCCGTTGGGATCGCAGTCCACCGTCTCGTACATCGCGGTCAACGGAGCGAGGGCCGGTGGCAGATCCGGCTGTGATGCGACCTCGGCGCCGAGCGCCGGTGACGCGCCCACCAGGGCGGTCGTGGTCAGTGCGGCCGTGGCGCAGAGAAGCGGCATCTTCAACAGCCTGCTGTTCGCCAGTGGTAGTCCATTCGTAGGCAGCCTTCGGGTATGGCCCCGGTCTTCTTGAACGGGCTCGTTCGATAGAGGCTGAGGCACGCCCCTGGAGGAGGGCTGAAGCACGGCCGACAGCACCAAAGCTGTACCCGACCGGCGCGGCGCCGGCATTCGGAATCCGGTCCGGGGGACGAGGCGACACCCCGTCCCATCCTCCGGATCAGCGGAGCCGGGTCAGCAGGGCCGGGCAGCAACCCCGGCTCGGCCTGGCGGGCCGCTGGTCCTCGCACCGCACAAGGAGTTCGTCGCCGTCTGCCTGGACCGGGAGATGGCCCGATCCATGGGTCTGCCGGTCTTCTGGCTCGACATCGTCCACACCCGGGAAGTGCATCCGGGCGGACCACGGGCCCGGGCGTGCGGGCTGGACGGACGGCTGGCGATCAGGCAAGGTAGAAATCGCGGTTAGTACATTTATCGACACCGACGGTGATGGTTCCGACCATTGAGGAGTCTGGATGTCCCTCGACGTACCCACTGCCCTGCTGGAGCGGGCCGAGGCCGGTCCGGTCGACGACGCCGAGTTCGTCGCCTGCGTACGCGACTCGCTGCCCTATGCCTGGGCGGTGATCAGTGGGGTCGCCGGCGACCTCGACCGCGACGGCGGCGACTTCGCCGACCACGAGGTGCCGCCGCCGGGCGAGGCCGAGCGGGGCCAACTGCTGCGGGCGCTGGCCAGTGACGCGATCCGGGCAGCGTTGGAGCGCCACTTCGGGGTGAAGCTGGCGTTCCAGAACTGCCACCGGGTCGCCGCGTTCCCGCCCTCCGCGGTGGACGGCGAGCGTTACCGCGCCTTCGTCTCGCCCCGGGGGCAACTGCTCAACCAGTCACCCGAGCTGCGTGACTGCTGACCCGTCCGGCGACGCGCGGCCGTCCCGGCCGCGCGTCGACCTGTTCCTGCTCGCCGCCCAGTTCCCCGGTGCCGACCACACCGCCGCCCTCGGGCACGCCGTCGACTACGCCATCGCCGCGGAGACGGCCGGGTTCGACGGGGTCTGGCTCGCCGAACACCACTTCATCTCGTACGGCGTCTGCCCGTCGGCCGTCGCGCTGGCCGGCTTCCTGCTCGGTCGGACCAACCGGCTGCGGGTCGGCACGGCGGCGGCGATCCTGCCCAACCGCCACCCGGTGGCCCTCGCCGAGGAGGCGGCACTGCTCGACGCGGTTTCCGGCGGCCGGTTCGACCTGGGCGTGGCGCGCGGCGGCCCCTGGGTCGACCTGGAGGTCTTCGGCACCGGGCTGGACCGCAGCACGAGCGGCTTCCCGGAGTCGCTGGACCTGCTCCTGACGGCGCTCTCCGGACGGCCGACGGTGACCGGAAGCGGTCCGGTGCACCGGTTCCGGCAGGTCGCCATGGTGCCCCGCCCGAGCCGGCCGCTGCCGGTGTGGCTGGCCGCCACCTCGACGCCGACCGTGGACCTCGCGGCTGCCCGAGGGCTCCCGCTGCTGCTCGGCATGCACGTCGACGACGCCGCCAAGGCCGCCACCCTCGACCGTCACGCGCGGACCGCCACGGCCGCCGGCCGGAACGCGACGGGCGCGGAACACGTCAGTGCGCACCTGGCGTACGTCGCCGACACCGTCGCCGAGGCGGAGAAGGAACTGCGCGACACGCTGCCCGGCTGGCTCGCCCGCACCCGCGAGTACGTCCGGATCGACGGCAGCCCACCCGCGCACCGCGACCTGGACGCCTATCTGGAACACCTGCTCGCGATCCAGCCGGTCGGCCCGGCCGACCGCTGCGTGTCGCGGCTGGCCGGCACCCTCGCCGCCACCGGCGCCCGGCGGCTGATGCTGACCGTCGAGGCCGCCGGGCACCCCGATCGCACCCTGGGGAACATCCGGCGACTGGGCGCGGAGGTCCTGCCGCACCTTGCGGTGACCGGCTGAGATCCGGGCCCGCCGACGGGCCGGTACTCGGGGTGGGTGCCGGGCCTCATGCGGGTTCTCCTTCGGCGTCGGTCGGCTCCTGGCCGGCTGGGTCCAGGTCCGGGGAGGGGGAAGCAGCCGGCGAACGGGTCGGGGTAGCCGCGCCAGGCTTCCTCGCCGTCGGCGAGCTCGGCGTCGGTGAGCAGGCAGCGGGTGAGGGTGCGGTGCAGGTCGGCCGGGTCGAGGTCCAGGCCGATGAAGTCACCGCCAACCCGCTCGTTTCGTTCCGGGCGCCGACCGGGTAGGTGAGGGCCATGGATCGCAGTGTGGTCAGGGTGCTGCTCGCCGCCTGGGAACGACCCGACTTCCGGGCGGGCCTGCGGCACCTGATCGACCTTGACGAGGTGACGTCGCTGCTCGCCGCGCTGGCCGTCGACGATCCCGACCATCCCGACGACGAGGTGCGGCGCCGGGCGATGGAGCTGCTGCGGTCGGCGCTGGAGACGGCGGAGATCCGGGCTGCGGTCCTGCTGCTGGTGGAGACCGACGATATCCGGCACAGCCTCGCCGCCGCGATCTCGGAGAACCTCGCCGACCGCCCGGATCTCGCGGCGTCGATCCGGTCCGCTCTGGACGATCCCGCCGTCCGCGCCGAGATCCGGGACGCACTGGAGTCACCGGGGATGCGGACCCTGGTGTGGAAGGTGGTGGAGGACGAGTTCCGTGGCCGCCGACTGACCCTGGTCCGGGAGGCGACGCTGCTGCTCCTGCGGCACCGTCCGGCCCGCCGCCTGGCCTGGGCGCTGAAGCGGCACGGGGTCATCCGCGAGCTGCGCCGCCGGCCCGTGCCTGCCTGATCGCCCGGGGCCGCCCATGGTCCGGGTACGCGGACGGCCCCGTCCGACGACTCGTCATGGCGATGGCGGGCAACTCGAACGCGGCAGGCATGGACCTTTGGCGCGACTCTTCCGACACGAACTCCGACCACCCTGAGGAACTCGGCGTTTGTGTCGGAGGAGTCAGGAAACGATCCGCTCGCCCTTGTCGGTGGCCGGGTCGTACCGGCCTTCGAGGTAGTCGATGAACGCCGAGCGGAAGATCACTGGCAGTTGCGTGTGTGGAAGGCCACCCTCGTCACGGTCATGGGCACGTACAGGTGGCCGTCGCCAGAGGTGGCGCAGAGGGTGCCGGTGTAGACCGTCCCGGACCACGTGGCGGTCCAGGTGATGTCGACGTTGCGGGAGGTGTAGTTGTAGAAGTTGAACACCGTGACGTTCCCGGACCAGTCTGCGGTGGTCACCAGGGACGGAGGCGCGGTGGGACCCTCCGCCGGGTGATCCGTGTTGGCCCAACCGCAGAACGTGCCCTGCGTGCAGTTCCCGGGCGGCCAGATTCCGTAACCTCCTTCGGAGTCAGCCGCCGCCGAGGCGGGAGACGCGGTGGCCAGCACGCCTGCGACGGCTGCGGCGACAGCGAGGGATTTCAACATGCCTCACCTACTTTCCAGCGAAAATATTGACGCATGTAAATTTTATGTGCGGAAATTTGACCGGTCAAGCACCTGTCGTGACCCCGCTGGGTTGTGCGATCCGACCAACGCGGGACCGATTTTTCGTCCTGATCGACGAACACCGGGCCCGACCTCGAACTTTACGATCGCGCATGGCGACGGTCACAGAGGTCCAGGCCATCCTGACGGCCCGGGTTCCCGAACTCCTCCGCGAACACCGGATACCGGGCGCGGCCTGGGCCGTCCTGCACGACGGTCAGATCGTCGACGGCGCCGCCGGACTGCTGAACACCGGCACCGGGGTCGAGGCGACGCCCGACTCGCTCTTCCAGATCGGCTCGATCACCAAGCTCTGGACGAGCACCCTCGTGCTGCAACTGGTCGACGAGGGCAGGGTCGAGCTGGACGCGCCGGTCCGGACGTATCTGCCGGAGTTCCGGATCGGCGACGAGGCGGCAGCCGCCGTCGTCACCACCCGGCAACTGTTGAACCACACGGCGGGCTTCGAGGGCGACATCTTCACCGACACCGGCGTCGGCGACGACTGCCTGGCCAAATTCGTCGACACCCTGCACGACGTCCCGCAACTCTTCGCGCCCGGCGAACAGTTCTCGTACAACAACGCCGGGTACTGCGTGCTCGGCCGGCTCGTCGAGGTGGTGCGCGGAATCCCGTACGACGAGTGCCTGCGGCGGCACCTGATCGGGCCGCTCGGCCTGACCCACACGGCGACCGGGCCGTACGAGGCGATCCTGCACCGGGTCGCGGTCGGCCACCTGGAGCCGGAGCCGGGCGCCGATCCGCGTCCGGCGCCGATCTGGGCACTCGCCCGGTCCAACGCGCCGGCCGGCGCCATGCTCGCGATGCGTCCCCGCGACCTGCTCGGCTTCGCCCGGATGCACCTCGACGACGGCCGGGCCGCCGACGGCACGCAGGTGCTGGCGCCGGGCACCGCAGCCCGGATGCGGCGGCGCGAGGTGGGGCTGCCCGACCTCGGGCTGATGGGCACCTCGTGGGGGCTCGGCTTCGAGCGCTTCGACACCCCGGCCGGGGCGCTGGTCGGGCACGACGGCAACACCATCGGGCAGGCCGCCTTCCTGCGCGTCGTCGTCGAGGACGGGCTCGCGGTGACCCTGCTGACCAACGGTGGCGACGCGATGTCGCTATACCGGGACGTCTTCCGGCTCGTGCTCGGCGAACTCGGCAGCATCGCGCTGCCCGACCTGCCGCAGCCGCCGGAGCATCCGGAGCCGGTGGACGCGCGGCGGTTCGTCGGGACGTACACGTCGCAGGTGGCGGAGCTGGCGGTCAGCCAGGACGAGGACGGCCGGATCTGGATCGAACAGACACCCAAGGGCGACATCGCCGAACTCGTGGGACAGGCGTCCCGCAAGGAACTCGTGCACTACCGGGGCGACAGCCTCATCCCGCTGGAGCCGGAGCACGGCGTCCACGCACCGCACGCGTTCGTCGGCGACGACGGCGCGGGCCGCGCCCGGTTCCTGCACGTCGGCCGGGCTGTCCGCCGGGCCGACGCCACGGCATCGTCCGGCTGACCCCGGGGGCCGTCCGCCGGGCGGACGTCACCGCACCGTCCGCCTGACGCGGACCGTACCGCAGCACGCCCCACACCCGTCGAGCCGGCAGGCTGGAAGAGGACTCCCCAGATGAGAAGCCGCCACCGCCGCGCTGACCCTCTGCGGCCTGCTCCTCGGCTCGATGGTCGCCGGCACCGATACGCCCACCTTGGACGGTCTCGGCGCGGTCGGCGGCGGTGCCCACGCCGACGACGAGCACGTGCTGCTGGAGTTCCTCCCCGGCCGTACGGCGCTGCTGACCGCGCTGATCGCCGAGCTGCGCTCCGCCGCGCCGGTCCGACCCCGGACGACGGGTGCCCGGTGACCATGACGAGTTCGGAGAACCTGGACGGCAACAGCGCCGAGCTGCCCGATGCCGAGCTGCCCGACGCCGCACTGCCCGACGCCCCGCCGCCCGATGCCGCGCCAATCGGCGCCGCGTCGTCCGGTGTCGCCGCCGAAGCCGTTCCGAGGGCCCGGCCCGCTGCCGTCGGCGCCGGCGGCAGTGCCCGGGACGCCGTCGACGAGGCGGTGGCGAGTGCCCGGTACGCCGCCGAGGCGGCCGGGGTCAGCGTGCGGGAGGTGACCGAGCTGCGCGACCTGGAGCGGGTCGTCCGGCTCCTCGCCCGGATCTGGGGCCGGGACGCCAACCCGCCGATGAGCCTCGAACTGCTGCGGGCCCTCGACAAGGCGGGCAACTACGTGGGCGGCGCCTTCGTGGCCGACGAGCTGGTCGGGGCGTGCGTCGGCTTCTTCCACGCCCCGGCGGAGGACACCCTGCACAGCCACATCGCCGGCGTCTCGCCCGAGCTGGTCGGGCGGCACGTCGGCTTCGCCCTCAAGCTCCACCAGCGGGCCTGGACGATGTGCCGGGGCGTCGACCAGATCACCTGGACGTTCGACCCGCTGGTGTCCCGGAACGCCTTCTTCAACATCGTCAAGCTGGCCGCCCGGCCGGTCGAGTACCTGCCGAACTTCTACGGCCTGATGGCGGACGGGGTCAACCGGAGCAGCGACACCGACCGGCTGCTCGTGCACTGGCCGCTGCGCGACCCGGCCGTCGCGGCGGCCTGCGGCCGGGCAGGCGGCGGTACGGCGCCACCCCGCCCGCCGTCCGGGCCGTACCCGGCTCCCGGTCCGGCTGCCGGTCCGGCTGCCGACGCGGTGGTGGCGCTGGGCATCGCGGCGGACGGCTCGCCCGAGCCGGGCCGCCTCGACGGGGCGACGAGCCTGGTGGCCGTCCCGCCGGACATCACCGGCCTGCGCGGCACCGACCCGGTGCTGGCCGGGCGCTGGCGCGGCGCCGTACGCGAGGCGATGACGGCCCTGCCGGCGCAGGGCGCCACGGTGGTCGGGTTCGACCGGACCGGAGGATACGTGCTGCGGAGGAATCGATGAAACTCACCGGGTTCGAGCTGCGCTGGATCACCATGCCCCTGGTGGCCCCGTTCCGTACCTCGTTCGGCACGACGACCAGCCGCGAGGTCCTGCTGGTGCGCGCCGTCACCGAGGACGCCGAGGGCTGGGGCGAGTGTGTCGCGATGGCCGACCCGTTCTACTCGGCGGAGTACGCCGAGGGGGCCGCCGCCGTACTGCGCGACCACCTCGTCCCGGCGCTGGCCGCGGCGAAGCCCACGCACACCCCGGCGGTGGCCGGCGCGCTCGCCCCGGTGAAGGGGCACCGGATGGCCAAGGCGGCCCTGGAGACCGCCGTCCTCGACGCCGAACTGCGCGCCGAGGGCCGCTCGTTCGCCCGGGAACTCGGCGCCGTACGGGACCGGGTGCCCTGCGGCGTCTCCGTCGGGATCATGGAGAGCGTTCCCGCCCTGCTCGACGCCGTCGACGGCTACCTCGCCGAGGGGTACGTCCGGATCAAGCTGAAGATCGAGCCCGGCTGGGACGTCGAGCCGGTACGCGCCGTACGCGAGCGGTTCGGCGACGAGCTGCTCCTACAGGCCGACGCGAACGCCGCGTACGCGCTCTCCGACGCCCGGCACCTCGCCGCGCTCGACCCGTTCGACCTGCTGCTGATCGAACAGCCGCTGGCCGAGGAGGACGTGCTCGGCCACGCCGACCTGGCCCGCCTGATCCGCACCCCGGTCTGCCTCGACGAGTCGATCACCTCGGCCGCCTCCGCCGCCGCCGCGATCCGGCTCGGCGCCTGCCGGATCGTGAACGTCAAGCCGGGCCGGGTCGGCGGATACCTGGAGGCGAGGCGGATCCACGACGTCTGCGCCGCGCACGGCGTACCCGTGTGGTGTGGTGGCATGCTCGAGACCGGCCTGGGCCGGGCCGCGAACGTGGCCCTGGCCGCGCTGCCGGGCTTCACGCTGCCCGGCGACACCTCCGCGTCCGGCCGCTACTACGCCGCCGACATCACCGAGCCGTTCGTGCTGGACGGGGGACACCTGCCGGTGCCCACCGGTCCGGGCCTGGGCGTGGCCCCGGACCCGGACCGGCTGGCCGACTGCACCGACCGGGTGGAGTGGATCGCGGTCTGACCCGTCGAGGGTCTCCTCCGCGGACCGGGACCGAGTTCCGGGCGTCGCGGAGACCCCGTGCCGGCCGGCGGCGCCCGTTGTCGGGGCCACCCCGGGCCTCTATCGTCGTAGCGAGGTCCAGGTCAGGGAGTGCCCCATCACCGCGAACCCCGTCCCGTCGACGCGACCGCGCGCCAGTCTCGGTCGCGTGCTGGACGACCTCGGCTCGATGCTGCTGGAGCTGGTGCACGGCGACCCGGAGCAGGCCGAGCCGGTCGGCGCCGTGGCAATCCACGACCCGGACGACAACCCGGTGCTGCCGCCCCGCGCGCTCGTGCTGGGCGTCGGCGTCAGCGACCCGGCGGCGATCGTCGACCTGATCGGCCAGATCGGCGCGCAGCGGGCCGTCGCGCTCATCCTGCGCTCGTCGGCCCCGGCGCCCCACCGGTCAGGGCGGCGGCCGACGAGGCCGGGGTGGTCCTGCTCGGCCTGCGCCGGGGCGCACCGTGGGCACACCTCGCGGCGATGCTGCGCTCGCTGCTGGCCGAGGGCGAGGTCGGGGTGGCCGAGTCCGAGTCGCTGCTGGGGCTGCCCTCCGGTGACCTGTTCGCGGTGGCCAACGCGATCGCGGCACTCATCGACGCGCCGATCACCATCGAGGACCTCAGCTCCCGGGTGCTCGCCTTCTCCGGCCGGCAGGAGGAGGCGGACGCGCCACGGGTGGAGGTCATCCTCGGCCGCCAGGTCCCCGAACGCTACACGCAGGTGCTCACCGAGCGCGGTGTCTTCCGCGAACTGATCCGCACCGACCAGCCGGTGCGGATCGACCCGATCGGCGACGGCCGGCACGGGTACTCGATGCCACGCTGGGCGGTCTCCGTCCGGGCCGGCGACGAGGTGCTCGGCTCCATCTGGGCGGCGACGCGCCAGGATCTCACCGAGGAGCGGGCCGCGGCCCTGCGGGACGCGGCCAAGCTGGTGGCGCTGCACCTGATGCGGCTGCGGGCCGGCACGGACGTCCAGCGCCGGCTCCGGGTGGACCTGCTCAGCTCGGCGCTGGAGGGCGGCGCGGGTGCCCGCTCGGCCCTGGAACGGCTCGGCCTGGCCGGCCAGCCGCTGCTGCTGCTCGGTGCCGCGCTGGCCCCCGGCGGCGGGTCGGGCGCCGACGACCCCGCCTTCGTCCAGGAGCGCCAGCGACTCGGCGACGCCTTCGCCGTTTACCTGCACGCGGTCCAGCCGCGCAGCACCACGGCGCTGGTCGGCGGCATCGCGTACGGCCTGCTTCCGACCGCGCCGGGCGACACCGAGACCCGGGGCCAGCGCCTCGCGGCCGACTTCCTGGACCGGGTCGGCGACCGGTACCGCCCGGTGGTCGGCATCGGCCCGGTGGCCCGGGACATCAGCGAGCTGGTGCACGCCCGCGCCTGCGTCGACCGCACCCTGCGGGTACTGGCCCAGGCCCGCGGCGACCGGCGGACCGCCCGGATCGACGACGTACACGTCGAGTCCCTGCTGCTGGAGCTGCGGGACCTGGCGGCGGCCCGTGGTGACGGCCCGACCGGCGGCATCCGCAAACTCATCGAGTACGACCGCCGGCACGGCACCCGCCTGGTCGACACCCTGGCCACCTGGCTGGACCACTACGGCGACGTGGCGGCGGCGGCCCAGTCGTCGTACGTGCACCCGAACACGTTCCGCTACCGGCTCCGCCGGCTCGCCGAGGTCGGCGACATCAACCTGCGCGACCCCGACGAACGCTTCGCGGCGATGCTGCAACTCCGGCTGCTCGTTTCCCGCCCGGAGAACCCGCCGGCCTGACCTGCCGTCGCGCGGAAGCGGAACCGCGTCAGCCTCGGCCGTCCGCCAGGTCCAGCAGGAGGTCGTCGAGGACGAGTTCCTCCTCGACCCGTACCCCGCGTTGCCGCATCGCCGCGCTCAGCTCGGGGTCCCAGACCGCGTCGACAGGTGTGCCGTGCAGCGAGTCGGGTGCGGCGGCCGGGGCGGCGGCCAGGTATTCGGCGGCGTCGTACCGCCACGGCCGCCAGGGCAGGCGCGATCCGAGCAGGTTGGCGATCCGCACCCCACCCCAGTCGAAGTCGCCGTGGTAGCGCAGCTGGCAACCCTGCTCCGCGAGACCGCGCAGCAGCCGCAGCGCGGCGGTGGAGGGTTGGCCGCCGGCACAAACCAGCGGTGGGCAGGCCCGGCCGAGCCGGTCCGCGGCGGCGGCGAGGACGGTCGGGTTCTCGCAGACGTACACCGGGATGGCGCGGAAGCGGAGCCCGTCCCGCCCGATCTGCCGCAGCGTGAGTACCACCGGCTCGCCGAGTTCGGTGGCGGTCGCGGTGAGGTCGTGCAGCCGGCTGCCGGTGGCGGCGGGCAGGTTGAGGACGAGCACGGTCGAGGAGAGTTCGTCGACGAGTACGCCGGCGACGTCCCAGAGCGCGCGTCGCTGCTCGGCGGCGGAGGCGGGCAGCGCCCCGGCACGCCACCAGGTGGCCCGCACGGCCGAGAGCACAAGCGTCGCGACCGGGCTGTCGGCGTCGAGGGCGTGTGCGTCACCGACGCTGCGGGCCGCGAGCCGGGCCAGCGGTACTCCTGCGGCGGGCAGCTCCCCGAGCACCGCGACCAGGTCGGCGGTGAGCCGGGCCGCCGTCTCCGGTGTCCGGCCGAGCCGGCGGACCAGAGCGGCGGTGCCGGGGTCGGCGCACCAGCCGGAGAGTTCCGCGCGACGGCTGCCGAGTGCCGGCAGCGGGGAGAGTGCGTCGCGCCAGGCGGCGGCCTCGGCGGCCCGGACGTCGGCGAGTACCCGGACCTCGCCGCCGAGGAGTTGGACCGCGGCGGCCAGCCCGTCGACGTGCATGCCACTGCGCCGGACGACCCGGTCGAGGTCGTCGAGGTTGACCGTGAGCGAGCTGCCCCGGCCGGGTCGCCGTCCCAGCAGCCGTTCGACCGCCCGCCGCTCCGCCTCGGTCGGCTCGGCCAGCGAGAGGCTGCCGGTCAGTGCCCGGCCGTGCGCCAGCCGGGAACGCAGCCGTTGGACGAGCCGGGCGGTCTCCGGCCCGCCGAGCTGACGGTGCAGCCGCTCGGGGTCCATCAGTCGCCGTTCCAGAGCCCGGGCGCCGGCTCGTCGATTCCCTCGCCGCCGGTCGGGGGAGCGGCGTCCGAGGCGCGCTGTCGGGGCGGTGGCTGCGGGGTGTGCCGGGGCAGCCGGTGCCGCTCCCGCCCGTCCCAGCGCCACGGCGTGACCAGTACGGCGTCGATCCCCTCGTGCCGGGCCAGCTGGGCGATGCCGAGACCCGGGACCTGTGGGTAGCAGCCCCACTCGCGCTCGCTGGTCATCACCACGTCCAGGTCGAAGGTGGCGAGCAGGCCCAGGCACTTGGCCCGGGAGTCGTCGTCGACCCCGGCGAACGCCTCGTCGAGGGCGATCAGCCTCGGCGCGTACGGGTTGCCGGCGGAGCCGTAGTAGGAGGAGGCCGCCGCGAAGAGCGGGATGCTGGCGGCGAGTACCCGCTCGCCACCGGAGGCCGGGCCGCTCGCCGGGCGCCACTGCCCGTCCTGGCGGCGCTGCACGGCGAACTCGTGCCAGGCCCGGTAGTCCAGGGCCCGGGTGAGCTGCTCGGTCCAGGTGGCCCCCTCGTCGCGCAGGCGTTCCCGGTCGATCTGCCCTTGCAGGAACGCGCCGACCGTGCGCCGGTCCTCGTCGTTCCAGACGTCGGTGCTCTGCCGCAGTTGCCGGGCGCGCAGCTCGGCGAGGCCCTCCGGGGCGTCCCTCGTCGGCCGCCAGAGCAGCCGCAGCCGCATCCCGGTCGAGGTCGGCCGCGCCTCCAGCTCGGCGTTCATGCTCGCCACCTGCTGTTCGGCGCCGGCGACGAGTTCCTGGAGCGCCCCGGCGACCTCGTTGACGAGGTGGGTCTCCAACACCTCCCGCTCGTGTGCCGAGAGCACCCGCTGCCGCTCCTCGACCTCGCCGACGAGCGCGGTGGCGAGTTCGCCGACGCTGCGGCTGTGCCCCTGGAACACCACCTCCACGATCATCGTCTCTTCCCGTACGACGGGTAGCACCTGGTGACCGTGCCGGGAGAGGTTGTCGGCGAGAAGCTTGACGTCGACGCTCACCTGCTGCTGGAGGCGTTCCCACCGGGCGTGCTCGGTGTCGACCTCGGCGAGCGTCCGGTCGATGCCCCGGGCGACCGCCACCGCAGGGGTGGCCGCCCAGGGCTGCCCGGGATCGGGTAGCTCCAGCCCTGGGCAGACCAGGTCGACCAGTCCGGTGCCGGCGAAGGCGCGCAGCGCCGCCACCGCTTCGTCCCGGTCCCGGCCGACCTCGTCGAGTTCCCGTTCGAGGCCGTCGCGCCGGCCGCTGGCGGCACCGCGCGCGTCCCGGGCGACGCCTTCCTGCTCCCGGGTCCGCCGCTGCGCCTCCTCGCACCGGGTCACCGCCCCGGCCACCTCGGCGAGCTGCCGGCGCAGCTCGGCGACGGAGGCACCGGCGGTCGCGTCGAGGGTCTCGAACTCGATCCGGGCCGCCGTCGCCTGCTGTTCGGCCGAGGCCGCCTCGTCGGCCGCGGGCTCGAGCCGGGTCAGCCGCTCGTGGTAGGTCACCTGTGCCTCGCCGTGCCGCCGGGCCGCCGTCCAGGTGCCGGTCACCGCCGGCCACCAGGCGGCCAGCGCCACCCGGTACGCCTGCAACCCCTCGCGTACCCCGGCGAGCTCCTCTGTGGAGTACGGCAGCCCGACGTCGTCGGCGAAGTCGGTGGCCTCGGCGAGCGCGGCGGCGGCCACCCGGGCGGCGGTCTCCAGCTCCGCTCGCGCCTGGTCCCGGCGGGCGAGCGTCTCCCGCCGGTGGTCGTAAGCGGTCCGGACGAGGGTGTGCGCCTCGCGGACCGGCTGGTCGGGGGGGAGCGAGTCGGCTTCGTCGGTGACCCGTCGGCGCCGCTCGTCGAGGGTGCCGCGCTGACCGGCGAGGTGCTCCGCCAGCGCCGACAGTTCGGCGGCCTCCTGGCGCAGCCGGGCGATCCGGGCGCGCCGGCTCGCGGCCCGGGCGCCGTCGCCGACGTGTTCCGCCGCCGGCTTCGTCCAGCGCCCGGCGAGGACGCCGCTGCCGTACCGGCCGGCGGCGTCGACCCAGGTCACCGCCGCCGAGTCGGCGCCGTACCCGATCGCGGCCAGCACGTCGGCGACGAGCCGGTCGGTAAGCGCGGCGGCGGCGGGATCGGCGGTGTCGATCGCCGGCCGGAGCAGGCCGTCGAGGGTCGCCGGCCGAGGACCGGACAGGTCCGGTACGGCAGCGCCGGGGCCCACGCCGGCCGGTCGCAGCACCGTGTCGCCGGAGACCGGGTCGCGAAGCGTGCCGTCCGGGTCGAGCCAGGCGTCGAGTACGCCGGCCGCCTCCAGCGCCGCCTCGATGCCGGCCCGGTCCGCCTCCGACACGCCCTCCGCGAAGTCCACCACCCGCCACAGCGGTGCGCCGGCACGGTCCGCGCGTACCCGCGGGTCCCGGGTGTGCGGGGCCGGTGGCGGCTGGTGTACGCCGTCGGCTAGCCGGCGCAGTTCCGCGTCGATCTCGTCCAGCCGGTCCCGGGTGCGGCGCTGCTCGGCCTCCAGCGCGGCGTCCTGCCGGGCGAGCGTCCCGGTGGCCGAGGTGGCGGCGCGGGTCACCTCCCGGCTCGCCGGGTTCTCCCCGGCCAGCCCGGAGACCCACTGCTCCAGCCGGGCGAGCAGGGTGTCGGGGTCTGTTACCGGAAGCTCGACCAGGCCGGCGAGGTATTCCCGGACCCGGTGGACCAGCAGCTCGCCCTGCCGGGTCGCCGCCGCCTCCGCCTCACCGGTCCGAAGGTCGGCGGCGGCCGTCTCCCCGTCGAGCCGGTCGAGTTCGCCCCGGGCGCGGTCCGCCCGGCCCCGGGCGGTCCCGGCCGCCTCGCGCAGCCGGTCCAATGTACGCAGCGCGCCGGTCCACGCCTCGACCAACTCGGCCGCCGCGCGGTTCGCCCCGGTCACCTCGGCGGCGCGGCGCGGCGCGGTCGTTTCGGTGGCATGGCTCGGCTCGGCCGCCCCGGTGCGGTGGCTCGTCCCGCTCGGCGGGCCCGGAGGCAGCGCGGCCACCACCTGGTCCCGATGCCGGTCGGCGATCCTCGCCCGCTCTGCGCTCCGGGCCACCTCCCGGCGGGTGGCCGCCTCGATTTCATCGGCGTGCCGCAGCTCTGTCGCCGCCTCGTCGAGGACGCGCCGGTGCCGGGCGACATCCGACTCGACGTCGCCCAGGTGCTGCCGCTGGCGCTCGGCGAGCCGGGTGCGCTCCTCGGCGATCTCCCGCAGCCGGTGCAGGTGTTCCGCCGTCCGGGCCTCCGGGCTCTCCGCGAGGGCCTGGCGGCGCGCGATCAGCTCCCTGCCCTCGTGCTCCAGCTCAGCGAGCCGGGACTGTGCCTGCCGGACCCGCTCGTCCGCGTCCGCGTACGCCCGCTGTGCCTCTACGAGGTCGCGGCCGAGATGCTCGTAGCGGCTGTGCCGCTGGCGTAGCACGCCTGCCTTGCGCTTCGTCGCCACCTGTGCGTACCGCCGGTAGCGGGCGAGGAAGTCGTCGGCGGCACGTTTCGTCTCGGCCAGTTCCCGCAGCGTCTCTCGCTCGTCGTCGAGGTTGCGGAACGCCTCGGCGACCTGGGTGATCAGGTTCTCGTCCAGCGGCGGCAGGGCGTCGCCGAGTGCCCGGGAGAGGCTCTTCTCGTCGGGCCGCTTCGACAGTTGTGGCTGGCGCAGCTTGATGAGCAGCGAGATCAGTGCCTCGTAGCGGTTGCCGAGCCCGAAGAGGGCCTCGTCGACCGCGCGTCGGTAGTCCCCGGCGCGGTCGTAGACGATGCCGGCACCGCCGAGCGCGTCCCGGAGCCGTTCCCGGGCCAGGGCCGTGCCGGCCGGGGTGACGAGGTGCAGCTCCTCGCCGACCCGCTGGCTGGTGACGAAGAACCAGTGCCGGGCGATGCCCCGTCCGGCGACCGCCTTGAGCCCGGCCCCGAGGGTGCGGAAGTGGTGGCGGCCGTCGGAGTCGCGGCGGCCGAACTCCAGCCAGGCGTAGCCGAGCCGCTCGGGGTGCGGATGCCGGCCGCCGAGCAGCAGGTTCCACTCCATCCGTTTGTTCGGGTCGCCGTCCGGCTCCACCCGGTACGGCGCGAGTTCGCCGTCGAGCAGGAACGGCAGGGTCAGCGCCAGCACCTTCGACTTGCCGGTGCCGTTGTTGCCGCGCAGCAGCAGGCTGCCGCCGTGGAAGTGGAACTCCTCCTGGTCGTAGTAGAAGATGTCGACCAGACCGGCACGGAGCGGCTGCCACCGTTCCTGCTGCGGCACTGGCAGTGTCCGGGTCGGCAGGGCCGGGGGCGGGGACACCGTCACCGTGGGGCTTCCTTCCGTTCGCGGATGGTGGGCTGGGCCCGTTCCCGGATGGTCGGCTCGGCCAGGGCGTACCGGGCGATCGCCGGGCGGCCGAGTACGAGCGGGTCGGTGCCCGGCCCGACCGTGACCAGCTTGAGGGCGCGCAGCGCCTCCAGTGCGGTCGCCACCAGGTCGACCTCGGCACCGGGGTCGGTGGCGTGCTTGCGCCAGTAGGAGCGGTGTTCCCGGGCCAGCGCCCGGGTGTGCCGGTGCAGTTCGCCGACTCGCACGCCGTCCGGCCCCGCGGCGGCGATCCGCTCGGCCAGCAGCAGGGTCAGGTGGCTCTGCATCCCCTCGGCCGGCATCCGCACGTCGGTCAGCTCGTCGGCCGGGTCCACCATGGCGATGCCCTCACCCCGCACCTCGGCGACCAGGCCGGTGAGCTGGGTGATCCGGTTGAGCAGCGCGAACCGCTGGCTGGTCAGGTAGGAGCGTTCGGGCTCGGAGAGGTCGTCGTAGTAGAGCACCGGTTGTTCCAACAGCAGCCGGGTGAGCCGGTGCCGCAGCGCCCGGTTCCGGGCATCGTCGAGATCGAGCGACACCTCGCTGGTCAGCGCGTCCAGCCGTGCCTCCGGCGTCGCCCCGGAGATCATCGACGGGCCACGGGCGGCGGCGAGCAGCCCGGCGATCACCCGGCGGTCCACGTCGTAGAGGACGTCCCCGCCCGCACCCAGGTACGCCTCCTCGTCGCCGGCCACCCGGCGCAGCGCACCCCAGTGCAGCAGCAGCCGGACCACGGCCACCATGTCGGCGCGGCGCTCCCGCCGGTCGAGGGTGAACGCGAACCCGGTGTCGGCGAGCGCCGGCTCGGCGGCGGCCAGCACGATCTCCTCGGCCAGCCGGCCCAGTGTGACCTGGCCGTCGGTGCGTTCGAGTGCGGCCAGGGCCAGGCAGGTGAGCACGTACCGCTGCCGGGAGAACGGGGTCTTCGCTCGGGGGTCGCGGGCGGGGTGCGTTCCGTCGTACGGGTCGGCGGTGAGCTTTAGCAGCCGGATCGTCTGCGCGTCGGCGACCAGCCGCCAGCCGGTCTCGCGCTCGAACCATTCCCGCAACTCCGCCGCGCACGTCCGGACCAGCCGGAACTCCTGGTCGTCGGTGAGACCGGCGACCAGCAGTGGGCGGGCGAGCAGGATCCGTGCCGCCTGCCGCAGCCGGGCCGCCGGCTCGTCGGCGGCCGGCATCCGGGTCCTTCTCACGCGGCGGCCAGGTTGCTGGACGGGACGAGGTCGGTGATCTCGATCAGGTGGTCGGGGCCGGTGAGCACGCCGTCCTCGGTGACGATGCGCACCTGCGGGGCGTCCGCCAGCCGAGCGAGCCGGACCAGCAGGGTGCCGTCGGAGGTGGTGGTCACCACCTCGTCGGTGTCCGGCCGCCGGGCCGCGAGGGCGTCGCCGAGCAGGTGCAGGAAGAGCCGGAACTCGGCGCTGTCCAGCTCGCCGAGTCGGGAGAGTGTGATCGGCCCCGGGGTGACGAGCGCGGCGCGGGCCCGGGCCACCTCCGCAGCCTGACGTTCCGCCCGATCCGCGAGGAGTCGGCGCTGCTCGGAGCGGTCGACGACCCGGTTGGGCGAGCCACGCCGCTCGTACGAGCCGGTGCGCCGCAGTCGGGGGCTGATCTCCAGCGGCGGGGCTTCTGCCCAGGGCGTGGAACTGGCCACCGGCCGCTCCTCGGCGCTGGCCAGGCTTTCGGTGGTGGTGAGGTGGCGGGCGGGAGAGAGGCCGAAGGCGGTGTGCCAGAGCCGGTGCGCGGACTCGTCGTCAGGGGCCTGGGCAAACCAGAGCGCCAGCGTTCGGAAGTCGGCCGAGCGGTCGGAGCGGCCGGCCCGGCGCTCGTTGATCGCCGTCACGGTGCCGAGCAGTTGGCGGATCGCCCCGATCGCCGCCGCCCGCAGCAGCCGGGCCTGCGACTGCCGCCCGCCACCGTCGGCGCTGACGAACCAGTCGCGCAGGCCGCGCCAGCGCTGCTGCCAGGCAGCCAGCGCCGCATCGGTGGCGGCCCGCCGGGCGTGCTCGTCGGCCTCGTCGACCGGGGCGGCATCGGTTGCCTCGCGTCGGGCCGCCATCTCCAGCAACGGCAGCACGCCTGCCGCCTCGATCTGGCCGGCGAGCGCGGCGATCTCGGCGCCCCGGTTGGCGAGGTCGGCGATGAACCGCTCGATGTACGAGATCAACTGCTCCTTGTACGCCAGGAAGACGTCCACCTCCGCGTCGGCGAAGTCGACGGTACGACGCAGCGAGGCCATGAACGCCTGTGCGTTGTCGGCCAGCCCGGTGAAGCGGTCGACAAGGCTCATCAGCAGCAGGTGCGTCTTGGCCGGGTCCGGCGGTACCCCCGGTCCCGAGTCGCCGGGGTTCGCCTCGGCGGCGATGACGAGCAGCGCGCGCAACTGGGCGGCGATGTCCGACAGCGCCACCGACTGGAGTGCCCCGCGCCGCGCCACCGCCTCGGAGTAGACCGCGATCGCCTGCTCGGCGGCGTGCCCCTCCGGGCTGAGCTGGTAGAGGTAGCGGGCCCGGTGGAAGTCTTCGACGGTGGTGACCCGGCCGGTGTCCGGGTCGGCTCGCAGGTTGCCCCACTCGGCGAGCTGAGTCAGGGCGGCGGTGACCGCCTCGGCCGGCGTACCGGCGCCGAGTTCGGCGAGGACGTCCTCGGGGCGCAGGTGGACGGTGAAGCGTTGTTTCGCCCGGACGAAGGTCGACAGGATCGCGCGGTAGAGCGGGGCATTCTGGGCCTGGAGGTGTGCGAAGGGCTGCGCGGAGGGTTCGGTCCGGCCGGGCATCGAGCCATCATCGCACCGGCGGAGTCGGGCCGGTCGCACCGGTCGTCTCTGGCGTTTCGTGGCGGGGCAGACGGGGGCATTCAGGACAGGTGCACTCGCTCCAGCGGGCCGCTCTGTGCGTCCATCAGTGCGGTGAAGTGGGCAACGAGCCGGCGTACCGGCTCGGGGTCGCGGAGGACGACGCCGACTTCGAGGTTGCTGGAGAGGGCCCGGTCGGTCAGGTTGGCGCTGGTGATCAGCGCTGCCCGTCGATCTGCTGCGATGATCTTCGCGTGCATGGCGGGCGTGGAGTTTCCCGTGGCCGGGCGGCGCGGGGCGGGCCAGTGCCAGAAGGCTGCCCGATCCTGAAGCCGGGCGAGGCGGCGGAGGCCCCGGTCACGCCCCGCAGTGCGCCGCCGTCAACGGATGAGCTTTCCAGCACCAGGTCGATCCGAACGCCCCGCCCGGATGCGGCCAGCAGCTCGGCGACGACCTCCGGCACACCGTACGCGGCGAAGCTGACCACCAGCAGTGCGGTGCGCGCCGACCGGATCAGCTCGACCACGACGGAGCTGGTCAGTCGTACCGGTACGGAGGCACTGACGGGTCCGCTCACGGCCAGTTCGGTCCGCCGCTCCTCGGTCTGCTGATGGACCACGGCGGCACTGGTCAGGGCGAGTGCGACGGCCGCACCGGACATCCCGGGCGCGTTGGCACGTCATACGGTCACCAGCCGTCGGGCGTGGGAGGCGACCGCGTAACCGGGCCAGGCGTCGATCAGAGCGGCTTCGACCTGCTGGTTGGGTGCACCGGCGGCCGACAACGCTTCGGACCAGGCCGCAATGTGCCCGTCCGGCAGTTCGGCGGCGACGGCGGCGATGGTCTCCGCGAACGTCTCCGGGTCCCTTGTCGTTGCCCGTGTCATGGCGCTCCCTCGACACCATGCCGGCGGGTCAACTGGAAAGAAGCCGTCACCCGGGTCACCCCGGCCAACACCGCATTGTCGGCGTTCGACACCCCGTCCGCAGCGCGCAGCAGCACCTGCGCCCGCTGCACCAGCCGATGCGCGGCCGTACGCGACTTGGCAACAGACTCCAGCAGTTCCCGCTGACCGGGTTCAAGCACCAGCGGCGCTGGCAGCACGTGTCACGCCCAAAGCCCACCAAAGCGGCTAGCTATTTGCCAGACAGAACACTAGCTCGATCGCGTCCTTGCCGCAGCGGCGGGCCCGGCGCAGCGCCGGGTGCGCCGAACCGTGACTGGTCAGCACCAGCAGCGCGGACGCCGCGACGACCGCCAGGTAAACCTTGCGCAGGTCGTCCGCGACATCCTTTGCCGAGTACGCCACGCTCGACGTCTCCGGTGTCTCCGCCGGTGGCTCGTCGTCCGTGTCCTCCGTTGTCGCCGCTTCCGGCACCGTCACGCCGGTCTCCTTCCGTCAGGTGTGTGGGTGCTATCGAATCGAGTACTCTCCCTGATCAGGAGTTACACCGATCTTTTGGCCCTGTCGCACATTCGGTGGTGACGGAGGGTCGCGAGGGTCGTTGACAGTCGCGTGAAGGATCTCAGTGAGCTTTCGCGGACGCTGTTTCGGGTCTTTCTCCGCTGGTCGTAGATGATGTGGCCGACGAGGGTGAGCGGATCGTGGTGCGGGCACGGACCCCCAAGGGCACGGCGGTCTGTCCGGTGTGCGGGGCGGTTTCGGGGCGGGCGCACGGATTTCACCTGCGGACGGTGACCGACATGCCGGTCGACGGACGGCGGGTGGTGGTCCGGGTGCGGGTGCGGCGTCTGGTGTGTCCCACGCGCGGCTGCCGGCAGACGTTCCGTGAGCAGATGCCCGGAGTGCTGGAGCGCTACCAACGACGCACGGCCCGCTTGTCCACGCAGGTACAGGCGGTGGTGAAGGAGTTGGCGGGCCGGGCGGGGGCGCGTCTGCTGGCGGTACTCGCGGTCGGCCTGTCCCGCCGTACGGCGCTGCGCGTCCTGCTGCGCATCCCGCTGCTCACCGGGCGCACGCCCAGGGTGATCGGCGTGGACGACTTCGCTCTACGTCGGCGGCACCGCTACGCCACCGTGATCGTCGACGCCGAGACACACGAGCGGGTCGACGTGCTGCCCGACCGCACCGCCGACACATTGGAAGCGTGGCTACGCGACCGCCCCGGGATCGAGGTCGTGTGTGCCGGGACGGCTCCGCTACCTACGCGCAGGCCATCCGCCGCGCCTTGCCCGACGCGGTGCAGGTCGCGGACCGCTGGCACCTGTGGCACAACCTCTGCGAAGCGGTCCTGAGCGAGGTGAAGGCGCACAGCACCTGCTGGGCGGCGGTGCTCGACGCGCCGCTGTATGACGGGCCCCGCGCGCAGACAACTCTGAAGCGTTGGCAGCAGGTCCACACCCTGCTTGACCAGGGCGTGGGTCTGCTGGAGTGCGCCCGCCGCCTGCAACTGGCCCTGAACACCGTCAAACGCTACGCGCGAGCCGACCGGCCCGAGCGGATGCTCCGCGTCCCCAAGTACCGTGCCAGCCTCGTCGACCCCTACCGCGAGCACCTGCGCAAACGCCGTGCCGAAGACCCCGCGATCCCTGTCTCCCGCCTCTTCGAAGAGATCAAGGCCCTCGGCTTCACCGGCTGCTCGAACCTCCTGCACAAGTACATCAATCAGGGCCGCGCGGACGCCGACCGCAGCCACATCTCCCCGCGCCGGCTCGCCCGGATGATCCTCACCCGGCCCGCCAACCTCACACCCGAGCACCGCGATCTCCTCACACGGCTCACCGCGGCCTGCCCGCAGATGACCAACCTCGCCGCCGTCGTCGGAGGCTTCGCCGCGCTCCTGAGGCCCCACCCAGGAAACGCCGACCGGCTCTCGCTCTGGATCGACCAGGTCCGCGCGGTCGACCTGCCTCACCTGCACGCCTTCACCCGAGGCCTGGAACGGGACCGCGACGCCGTGAACGCCGGGCTCACGCTTCCGTACAGCAACGGCCCCACCGAAGGCGTCAACACCAAGACCAAACGGATCGCACGCCAAATGCACGGACGAGCAGGCTTCGACCTGCTCCGCCACCGCATCCTCCTCGGATAGCAGCACGCACCGTCACCACCGAATGTGAGACAGAGCCATCTTCTTTTTCAGTCCCCTCCCAGGCAGCGTAGCCAGAACCGGGTTTACGAACGGCACAGGGTACATCTGCTGGGGGCGACGACCAACCCGACCGGTGAGTGGGTGGCGCAGCAGGCCCGCAACCTCATGCTGGACCTGGGTGAGCAGGCCGATCGGTTCCGGTTTCTTATCCGGGACCGGGACGCCAAGTACACCGCCACGTTCGACACCGTGTTCCACACCGAGGGTGTCGTGGTGCTCCGGACGCCGCCGCAGGCGGCGCCCCGGGCGAACGCGTTCGCGGAACGCTGGGTACGAACGGTACGGCGGGTATGCCTGGACCGCCCGACGGCGGCTGGTGAGCTGCCGTCAGGGCGCCCAAAGCAACTCAGAAGTGGGGATCAAGTCCGGAGCCCCACCTGTAATTATCAGCGACATCGACGAAAAAATCGCACCGATTCAAGACTGCGGGCCAATTCTCGTTGTCCGGTATGAGCCACGAATCCATGATGTAATACCCGGATTGGGGAAGGAGAACGTCGTGCCAGGTGTACCATCCGGCGCCAAGCTTTATCTCACGACCGCCACAGTATTCCTTGGCCCTAACGTCGGGCTTGACCCACGGGAACCAACCATATGTGCCCTCGGCGAGCTCGATGCGGCGCTCTACATGGGAGGCTTGCATCGCTGGGAGCACGAGGTTGGTGAGAAACTGAGTTCTCAGGTTGAACGTCGTCGGGGCAGCCTGTGCCGGGCCAGTGGTGATTGGCAGGATCGCGGTGGTCGCCACCATGGCGGAGACCAAGAGATTCTTGATAAACGATCGGAGATTCTTGATAAACGATCGCACGACAGCCTCTCTTTCAAGGTGCCAGCTCCGATGGAGGCAAATTAGACCACACATCGGCTTCAGGCAGACTTCAGGCCATCGCAGCGGTTGAAAAGCTGGGGTCTGTGACGGTCATGGTGGTTCCGGTTCCAGGGCGAGTCCAGTCTGGGTGAGGAAGCCGGGGATCAGGTCGGGTCGATACTGGACGCGTTTTATTTCTGGTTCGGATGATCGCGGCGAGGTGGTCCACGCTGTCGATGGCCGGGTCCGTGTGGCAGACGCTCGCCCAGTTCTGCGCGGGCGTGCATGATCTGGACCTGCGTGACGTGACCGGGCCAGGGCACGGGGCGATGATCCTCACCGACGCTGCCGAGGCCACCGCCGAGACCTGGCGAGCACGGCTGGGCCGGGGCGACCTGGTGGGTATCGCCGCGACCGAGCTGCACGGCGGCTCCCGCGTTCAGGAGATCACCACCCGGGGGACTGCCGTCACGCATGCGCATCCCGGCGCTGTAGTGCCCGCCGGTGCGACGCAGGTAGGCCAGGTTGTCGACCCGGACGTGAGTTGTTGCGGCGGCAACGGCCTCGGCGGTTGCGTGGGGTAGCGGGACCTTGTGGGCGAGTCGTGCGGCGAGGAGGCCGTTACAGAGTCTGACGCTGGGAGCCTGGTCAGGGGTCCTGCACTGTTGCTTCGAGCACGAGAGCCCGGCTCTTGTTGTCCCCGCTGGCTGCCGCGGGCAACCGCCTGTTCTGTTGGCCTGCGGAAGGTGGGGCGGATGGACGAGAACGACGCGGTTGAGGACTTGGTGGAGAGGGTGGCGGCCCTTGATATCGGCAAGGTGGGCCTGGTGGCCTGTGTCAGGGTGCCTCATCAGCAGCGGCCGGGGCGCCGCCAGCAGGAGGTGCGGGAGTACGGCACGACGATGGGCGCGTTGGTGGGTCTGGCCGACGACCTGCGTCGGCAGGGTGTGACGTTAGCCTCGGTCTTTCACGGCAGCGGTGATCTTGAAGGTTGAGAACGCCCTTTAGAGTGTTGACGCTCACGTATTTCCCCTGGCTTGGGCTCATGTAATGGGACCGGCTCGTCCGATCCACAGGATGATGTGAGGCCGGTAGGGTCGTCGATCGTGAGCACTGAGGGTGATGCAGGGCTCGCCGGTCTGCTTCAGCGCGTCGTGGCCGACTTGCTCGCTTGGCTAGGCGAATATCCGGAGGATCGTGTCGACGCTGGGGCTTTGACCGCGATCCGGCAAAGCCTGGACTGGTTATCTCAGCAGCTCCGGGCCAGGCAAGGGGATCGGCTTGCGTCCGGCGTCATGGAAGAGACAGCGTTGAAGGTCGCTGCGGAGCTCTTCGTCGACTTGTCCTGGTGGTTGGATACCTGTCCAGACGAAGAGGTGGAGCTGGACGTGGCGGTGAGTGTGCTGGAGAACGGTGCGGCGTTCACCTATGAGCTGTCTGACGACCAGCGTCAACGGCTTGTCGAGGTTCTCGGCGAGCTGGCTGCGGCAGAACGGCATGAGGATCGTCGGCATGCGATATGCCAGCTCCCATTCGCGATCGGTCTCGTCGACGGCGAGGAACCCGAGTGCGAGATGCCGGCGGCTCGTGAGTGGGTTCGGCCCGAGGACCGGGCGAACGACCAGGCGAAGATCTAGCCGGCAAGCGCAGTCTTCGAGGCTTGGCGGGACGCACTGTAGTTAGAACGGCGACTGTCCCGGTTCAGTGGCTGGTGGTTCGCGGGTGTCGGCGGTCCAGTCCTCGATGTCGTCGGGCCATGGTGCAGGGCGGCCGTTGTCGTCCCAGAAGCCGGTTTCGGCGCCGGTGGCGTGCAGAACGGCGTTGAGTCGCTCGCGTTCGGCTCGGTCCGGGATATCGACGCCGGGCTCCGGACTGGTCATGTCGTGGCTTCGCCGCAGGTGTGGGGGTCGAGCGGTGGCGTGCCGGGAACCGTTGACGGGGCGGTGTCACGGAGCGCTTCCTGGCGGCGCAGCAGGCCGATGCCCGCTTCTGGCCGAGCGACCGTCAGGTCGCCGAGGCGCTCCGTTCCGCTCTACAAGGGGCTTTGCCGCGCGCCCGTCTCCGGATGCTGTTGGAGGCGGTCGAGGACCACCGTCGGACCGACAAGAGCGAGCAGAGCAGGTGCCCGCGAAACCTCACGGTCGAGCACGTCATGCCCCCGAGCATGGCGGGAGCACTGGGCAGCCGGTGTCGACGACGAGCAGGCGGCGGAGCACGACCTGCTGCTGCATACGCTCGGGAATCTGACGCTGGTCAACAAAAAGCTCAACCCGGCCTTGTCGAACCGACCCTGGACGGACGAACAGGCCAAGGAACGCGGACTCGGCTCGACCGGTAAGCGCACCGAACTGCTGATGCACGCCACCCTCAAGCTCAACGCTGACCTGGTGCGTGACCCAGCCGGTTCCTGGGACGAGGAGCGGATTCGGGCCAGGACCAAGGAACTGGCCCAAGCGGTTTTCGACATCTGGCCCGTGCCCGCCGGTGCGGTGGTGACGGGAATGAACCTCGACGAGGCGGAGCGTGATCCGGCGGAGAATGGCGAGGAGCAGCCGACCGGAGGAGGGACCGACGGAAGGTACGGACCGCTCACGGACTGGCTGCGGGCGCAGACCTCGGACGAGCCTCTGGTGAGCTTTGATCATCTTGAGGATATCCTTGGGCTCCCTCTTCCCGCATCCGCCAGAAACCACCTGCCGTACTGGTACTCGGCCGGCAACGCATTGGGGAAGGCGGTCGTCACGGCAGGCTTCAAGGCACGGGGCGTGAATATGACGAACGAAACTCTTGTGCTAACTCGTACGACGCCGAGTGGTGACGAAGTGCTTCCGGTGATCCGGCCGGTGCCGTGAGGCGTTCAACAGTCGCTGCTCGACGGGTCGGGCACCGGTGGCGGACCACCTCAACCCTGGCCGGCTCATGCCGTCGGTCTCGCGGTGACGCAGGTGAGTACCCGGCCGCGGCCACGGGCCTCGATCGAGCTGGTGGTGCTGAACCCCCGTGCCCGGAGCAACTGCTCGGTGGCGGTGAGGTTCGCCCTCGGGTGTCCGGAGACCGGCCGCTCGCCGAACACGTAGAGCCGGCCCCCCGGGGTCAGCAGCCGCCGCATCCGGTCGATCTGCCGGGTCGCGGCGCCCAGCCAGAAGAGGTTGACGTTCACGGTGAAGATCTTGTTGAAGTACCGGTTCGGGAGGTCCGCCGAGTCGAAGTCGGCGCAGCGGATCTCGACCGTGCCGGAACTGATGCGTCCCGCGTTGCGGGCGGTGGCGAGTCGCGCCATCGTCGCCGCCCGGTCGATCGCGACGATCCGGCCGGTGGCGAGCCGGTTGGCGACCAGCGAGACGGCCACCCCCCGACCGCAGCCGATCTCCAGCAGATGGTCGTGCGGACTCACGGTCATCGCCTCTACCGCCCAGAGCTGCCGATAGGTCGCGGGCGGCACGGAAGCCGACGTACCCGGCGCGGTGCGGGCGGGGTCGGTGACGAGACCCGTGGTTCGGGTCGGCACGGCACATCTCACCGCGTCACTCGCCGGTCCGGGTTCTGCTCATACACCCCATTGCACCTCTCTGGACGCCCGGCTGCACCGTGCCCTCGGTCACCAGGAGAGGACCCGGACACCGCCAGTACATCGCAGCGGGCCGTGGGCGGCAGGGTTACGCGGGTGGTAAAAGTTTCGACCAGGTGATGATCGCCCGAACCGCTCAGTGGTGCCCGTATCAGTGGCAACCAAGGCGCTTCACGGCTGAATGCCGCATGTCGGACGCGTCTCACGCGCCCCGGCCGGACCCTTCGGCCAGCGGCGGGTGCCAGCCGGCCGGGTCGGTCGGATCGTGCGGCGCCGCCCCGAACAGGACGTAGTGGCGCGGCGCCACTGCCGTGTGCCGGCCGGGCAGTGCGGCCAGGCAGGCGGCGTGCGCCTGTTCCGGGGTGGCGACGGACTCGCTCGCCGCCACGTACGCGACGAGTTGCCGGCCGTCCCGCTCCGGGAAGATCCGGGCCCGCCCGGCGCCGAAAACCTCCGTCAGCATCCGCTGCATCTCGGGCAATTCCACCCAGCTCGAATCGACGTACGACCAGTCCGGCCCGGACGGCGGGGGTGGTACCGCCAACACCTGCGCCAGCCGGGTGTGGTCCAGGTCGCCGTCGGCGGCAAGGACCAGCAGCCGCTCCACCGCGCGCAGCAGCGACTCGGCGACGTCGGCCGACAGCCGACCGGTGTCACCGGTCCAGAGCCGCAGGTGCAGCACGTCGTCGTACTCGAACAGGTCGAACCGGAGCAGGGTGAGGGTGCGCCGCATCGACTGCCGCGACACGGTGGTGGCGGCCAGCGCGGCGCGCACCTGCTCGGCGGTCGGCGGCGGCCGGTCGTCGGCCCGGTCCACCACCGGGCTGTTGAACAACGGCTCGAAACTGAAGTGGACACCCCGCTCCGAGCCGACCTCGCGGTCGATCTCGACCCGCCGGTCCACGTCGTAGATGCCGCGCTCGCTGGCGGCCACCACGGACAGCCACGCCCGGCGTACCAGCTCGTCGAAGTCGGCCGTGCCGACCTCGACCCGGGTCAGCACGGTCTGCACCAGCGTGCCGATGTGGCCGTGCAGGTGTCGTTCGAAGCGGTTGCTGGCGAGCGTGGGGAAGACCACGTCGGCCGACCCGGTCCGCTGGGCGAGCAGCGCGCAGACGGCGGCCAGCACGGCGCTCGGCCGGCTGCGGCCGGTGCGCGCCGCCTGTCGCCGCAGCGCCAGCGCTGCCGCCGGGGAGCGCAGTTCGACGGCCACCGACTCGGCCACCGCCGTGCCGCGCGGCGCCGGGTACAGGCAGGCCGGCATCCGGCGGAGCAGCTCCCGGCGGTAGCGCAGCGCCCGGTCCACCCGGCGGCGCAGCCTCGGCTCACTCTCCTGGATCGCCTGGTCCACCGGCTGGTGGCGCGGCGGGCCGGCCACCCGGGCGGCCGGATCGCCGAGCAGCTCGAAGAAGTCGCGCCCCAGCAGCGTCACCGCCTGTAGGTCGACGACCAGGTGCGACAGCCGTACGTGGCCGGCCAGCACCTGTCCGTCCCGCACCGCGAGCACGACCCAAATCGGCAGTTGCTCGGGGCGGCACGCCAGGCCGGGCCGCCACAGGTGCTCCAACTCGGCGGCGACGGCGTGCCGGTCGACCGGTTCCGGCGTGCCCGGCTCGACCTGGTAGGTCGCGATCGGCAGCACGCCGCTGCCCAGTACCCGCTGCCGTGGCTGGTCGCCGAGGGTGAAGACGGTGCGCAGCCCCTCGTACCTGGCGATCAGGGTGGCGAAGCTCTCCACCACGTCGGCGAGGCGCGTGCCGTCGGGAAAGACCATCGGGCTGCCGAGCGTCGTGTCGAACGCCTCCGGCGCATCCTCGATCCACTTGAGAATGTTGAGCTGGCCGTGCGTCAGCGCACCTTCTCGGGCGCGCAGCCCGGCGAAGCGGACCGCCGCCTCCGGCCCGGATGCCAGCACGATTCGCTGCGGCTCGACCAGCACGCTCCCGCTCATCGTGCTACGCCGCCTTCGCCCGAGCTGCCAGCAGCGCCCCGCCCAGTGGTCGGCCGCGATCCGCCGGCACCGCCCCGTCCGGCCGCAGCCAGCTGGCGGCCTGCACGCCGGCCTGGAAGCGACTGACCGAGTCCAGGCTGCGCAGCAACGCGGCCACGTGCCGCCGGCAGGTGCGCACCGACATGCCGAGCTTGCGGGCGATCACCTCGTCGGTGAAACCCTGGGCCATCAGCCTCGCGAGGGCGTACCGCAGGTCGTCGGCGACCGGCACGTACCCGGGGTGTTCGTCGGTGAACGGGACGCCGCCGTCCCACGACTGGTCGAAGAGGCCGACCAGGCAGCTAACGAGGTTGCGGTCGCGGACCCGCTGCGCGGTCGGCTGCCCGTCGTCGGCGGTGCCGAGCAGCACCGCCAACTCGCGGTCGAAGATGACCGCGTTCTGCGCGAGCTGGGCGACCGTGCGCACCTGGCCGCCGCCCTCGACCAGCCGAAGCGTGCGTGCCCGGTCGGCGAAGTCGGCCCGGTACCCGTGTGGGCACAGCACCCGGACGTCGATCCGGTGACCGGAGCCGGGGTGGTCGGTGAGCATGTCGACCATCTGCACGCCCTCCGGGGTCGAGTGCAGCATCAGGACGTCCGCGCGGCAGCCGTCCAGCGCGAGCTTGAGCAGGCCGCGCACCTCGGCGTCGCCGACCACCCAGTCGACCGCCGGGACCCGCCCGGCGGATCCCGGTGGGACGCCGGCCGGTGCGGGCGGATCGGCCGAGGGTGGTTCGGCGGTGGCGTCGAGGCTCTGCCAGAGCCGGTCGATAAGCGCGCGGTGCACGAAGACCGCACGTTCGGCCCGAGTGGCCAGTTCCCCGTTCGACACCATGGCGAAGCCTCCTCAGTACACCGCTCGGTGGCGGCCACAGCATCCGCGCCCCGGCTATCACGGCGCTATGCCGAGCCAATCACCACCATCACGCAGGGTGCTTCCTTGATGCTCCCTTGGTGACCGACTCCGAGATAACCGCGTGATAGCACCCTCTGGTTCGCTGCTGCGCGACCGGACCTCCCACGAACCTGAGGTGAGATCATGACGGCTGAGACAGGGACGATCGGGCAGGTGCCCCGGAGATTTCAGGAGATCGTACGGCCGTACCTGCCGTACGCCAGCGGGGCGGAGCTGTCCGCCGACGACGACCTGGCCGCGCTCGGCCTCGACTCGATGGGCGTGGTGCAACTGCTCGCCGCGGTGGAGGAGGGCTATCAGCTCCAGTTGCCGGACGAGCTGCTCGACCAGGAGAGCTTCAGCACGGTCGGCACCCTGTGGCAGACGGTGGCCGCCGTGCTGCCGCCCGAGCAGCGCGGCGAAAAATGACCGGCCTGGCCGCGCCGGACCGGCTCGACGACCTGATCGGTTGTGGCGAGCCGGAGCAGCCGGCGGTGACGTTCCGGGACGCGACGCTCAGCTACCGGCAGTTGCGCCACGAGGTCGTCCGGGCCGCTGCCGGGCTGCGCGACCTGGGGGTCCGCCGGGGCGACCGGGTCGTGGTCCACCTGGAGAAGCGCCTGGAGACGGTGGTGGCCCTGCTGGCGGTGGCCCGGGCCGGCGCCGTCGTGGTGCCGGCGAACCCGGTCTTCCGGCCCCGCCAGCTCGGCCACGTGGTCGCGGACTGCGCGGCCACCGCGATCGTCACCACGCCGGACCGGTACGACCTCGGCCGGGACGAACTGCGCCGGACCACCTCGGTCCGCCACGTCATCCTGGTCGGCTCGGACGGCACCGAACCGACTGCCGACGCGACGACCGGTTCGACGGTCGACGGGCGGCTCGCCGGTTCGACGGTCGACGGCCCGCTCGCCGGTTCGACCGCCGACGGCCCGCTCACCGGTTCGACCGCCGACGGGCGGCTCGCCGACTCGACCGCCGACGGAGTGACCGACGGGCGGGCGGTCGACGGGCCGGCACACGGTCTGCCGTGGCGGGTCGTCGGTTGGGAGTCGCTGGACGGCCCCGACACCGGTGCGGTCCGGGTGATCGACGAGGACGTCGCCGCGATCCTCTACACCTCCGGCAGCACCGGCGGCCCGAAGGGCGTCGTGCTGACCCACCGGAACCTGATCGCCGGTGCCCGGAGCGTGGCCGGCTATCTCGGCCACACCGCCGACGACGTGATTCTGGCGGCGCTGCCGCTGAGCTTCGACGCCGGTCTCAGCCAGCTCACCACCACCCTGATCGCCGGCGGCCACGTGGTGCTGGTGAACTTCCTGCTGCCCGGCGAGGTCGTCAAGGCGTGTGCCCGACACCGTGTCACCGGCCTCACCGGGGTACCGCCACTGTGGATCAAGCTGGCCGCGCCGGACTGGCCGGCCGCCGCGACCCGCCAGCTGCGGTACTTCGCCAACACCGGGGGCCGGATGTCGAAGACGACCCTGGACCGGCTGCGGTCGCTGTTCCCCGATGCCCGGCCGTTCCTGATGTACGGGCTGACCGAGGCGTTCCGGGCCACCTATCTCGACCCGCGGGAGGTGGACCGGCGACCCGACTCGATCGGCCGGGCCATCCCGAACGCGGAGGTGCTCGTCGTGCGGCCGGACGGCCAGGAGTGCGAGCCGTACGAGCACGGCGAGATCGTCCAGCGCGGCGCGCTGGTGGCCCGCGGCTACTGGAACGACCCGGAGCGCACCGCGTCGCGGTTCCGCCCCCTGCCCGGCGGTGTCCGGGACGCCCGCGCCGAGTGCGGCCGCCCGGAGATCGCGGTCTGGTCCGGTGACCTGGCGTACCGGGACGAGGAGGGCTTCCTCTACTTCGTGGGACGTACCGACGAAATGATCAAGACCTGCGGCTACCGGGTCAGCCCCACCGAGATCGAGGAGGCGGCGTACGCCACCGGCCTGGTCGTCGAGGCGGTGGCGCTGGGCCGACCGGACGAGCAGATCGGCGAGCACATCGTGCTGGTGGTCGCCGGGGACACCGACGAACGGACGCTGCGCACGGCGCTTTCCGGAACACTGCCGGGATACCAGCGGCCCCGCGAGGTGGTGATCCGGGCGCAGTTGCCCCGCTCGCCGAACGGCAAGTTCGACCGGGCCGAGCTGCGGCGGCAACTGGGCACCGACGGAGGGGCGTCGTGACCGCCCCCGGGATCCCGGCCGGCTACCCCCGGCGAGACGGACAGCTGACCGTCGGCGGCATCCCGCTCGACCGGCTCGCCGCCCGGGTGGGCGGTACGCCGTTCTTCGCGTACGACCGCAGCCTGGTCACCGAGCGGGTGGCCCGGGTACGGGCGGCGCTGCCCGGGGTGCACCTGCGGTACGCGGTCAAGGCCAACCCGATGCCGGCGCTGCTGGCCCAACTGGGTCGGCTGGTCGACGGCTTCGACGTGGCCTCCGCGCGGGAGATGCGGCACGCGCTGGACACCGGGGTGCCGGCGGACCGGATCAGCTTCGCCGGGCCGGGCAAGACCACCGAAGAACTCTCCGCCGCGGTCGCCGCGGGCGTCACCGTGGAGGTCGAGTCGCCGGGTGAGCTGGAGCGGCTCCGGGTGGTGGGCGAGGGGCTCGGCATCCGGGCCAGCGTGGCGGTGCGGGTCAATCCCGACTTCGCGGTGACGGGCTCCGGGATGCGGATGGGCGGTGGCCCGCAGCAGTTCGGCACCGACGCCGAGCGGGTGCCGGAGCTGCTTGCCGCGATCGGCCGGTACGGCCTGGCGTTCGACGGCTTCCACGTCTTCGCCGGCTCGCAGAACCTCGACGCCGAGCGGATCTGCCAGGCGCAGCGCCGGACGGTCGAGCTGGTCGTGAAGCTCGCCGGGGAGGCACCGGGGCCGGTCCGGCACCTGAACATCGGCGGCGGCTTCGGCATACCGTACTTCCCGAAGGACCGGCCGCTGGATCTCGCGCCGATCGGCGAGAACGTGGCGCGGCTGATCGACGACCTGGTGCGGCCGTTGCTCGGCGACGCCGAGATCGTCGTCGAACTGGGCCGGTATCTGGTCGGCGAGGCGGGCGTGTACGTGACCCGGGTGGTGGACCGCAAGGTCTCGCGGGGCACCACCTATCTCGTCGTGGACGGTGGGATGCACCACCAGTTGGCCGCGTCCGGCAACTTCGGCCAGGTGATCCGGCGCAACTACCCGATCGCGGCCGGCCGGGTCGGCGCCGGCGAGCCGGAGACGGTGACGGTGGTGGGCTCGCTCTGCACCCCGCTCGACCTGCTCGGCAAGGCGGTGTCGCTGCCTCCGACCGGTCCCGGCGACCTGGTCGTGGTGTTCCAGGCGGGCGCCTACGGGCTCACCGCCAGCCCGGTCGGTTTCCTCAGCCATCCCGAGCCGGTCGAGGTGCTGGTGTGAACGAGCTCGCGCAGGCGGCGCCGTCACCCGCCGCGGACGGTGGCGGCACGCCGGGCCGGACCGTCCCGGCCGGACTAGCGGGCCGGACCGTCTCGGCCGGACATGCCGGCACGGCTTCCGGCGAGCCGTCGAAGGCCGGCGCCGACATCGTGCTCGAAGCCGTGGACCTGCGGAAACGGTACGGTGCCATCCAGGCGCTGGACGGCTTCTGCCTGACCGTGGCGGCCGGTGAGGTGGTCGGCCTGGTCGGCCACAACGGCGCGGGCAAGACCACCTTCCTGGAGATGGTGGCCAGCCTGGTCCGGCCGGACAGCGGCCGGATCACCGTCGACGGCGCGGATCCGCTGCACAGCCGGGGCGTGGTGGGGATCTGTCCGCAGCACATCGCGCTCTATCCGTCGGCGACGGTCCGGGAGCACCTGCGGCTGTTCGGCGGCATCAACGGGCTGCGCCGCCGCGCGCTGCGCGGCGAGATCGACAGGCTGGCCGCCGGGCTGCGACTCACCGAGATCATCGACCGGCGGGTCGGCGTACTCTCCGGAGGGCAGCAGCGGCGGACCCAGGCGGCCGTGGCGCTGATCCACCGGCCCCGGCTGATGTTGCTGGACGAGCCGACCGCGGGCGCCGACCCGGAGACCCGCCAGGCGGTGCTCGACGTGGTCAGGGACCGGGCCGCCGAGGGCGGCTCGGTCGTCTACACCACCCACTACCTGCCCGAGTTGACCGAACTGCGGGCCACCATCGCGGTCGCCCGGCGCGGCCGGGTGATCGCCCGGGGTACCGGCGCGGAGCTGCTGGAGCGGCTGCCGGGCCAGGTGCGGGTGCGGTTCGCGGACGACGAGGTGCAGATGTCCACGATGGACACTACCGGCACCCTCGTGACGCTGTTGCACTCGGCCACCGCCCCGGTCACCGAGGTCGAGATCCGCAAGCCGTCCCTGGACGATCTCTACCGGTCGCTGGCGGTGTCCGATGATCAGTGACGCACTGCACAGCACCGCCGTGCAGATCCGGCACAACGTACTGCTGCGGCTGCGCGACCCGGCCCAGATCGTCAGCTACGTCTTCCTGCCGATGGCGCTGATGCTGGTCTTCGAGCCGCTGTACCGGCGGGCCCTCGACGGCGGCACGTTGCAGACCGTCACCGGCCCGCTGATCCTGTTCTCCGTCTTCGCGCTCGGCGTGGTCGGCAACGCGGTACTCACCGAACGCGAGTGGCGCACCTGGGACCGCCTGCGGGCCTCCCGCGCCTCCCGCACGTCGCTGCTGCTCGGCAAGGCGGTTCCGGTCTTCGCCGTACTGCTGGTCCAGCAGACGGTGCTGCTGGTCTTCGGCTGTGCGGTGGTCGGCCTGCCGGTGCCGCGCAACCTCCTCCTCGTCGCCCTCGCCGTGCTGCTGTGGGGCTTCGCGGTGCTCGCGGCCGGTACCGCCCTGGCCACCGTGGTGCGCAGCCGTGGCGATCTGATGCTCGCCACCGACCTCGGTGCGATCCTGGTCGGCTCGCTCGGCGGCGCACTGGTGCCGGTGGACCTGATGCCCGGCTGGCTGCGGAACGTCGCGCCGGCCTCACCCGGCTACTGGGGACTGGCACTGATGCAGGACGCCGTCCAGGGCGACCTCGGCGGGATGCTGGTGCCCGCACTCGTCGTCGCCGGGATGGGCCTGGCCCTCGCCGTGTTCGCCACCTACCGACTGTCCCGTGGCTGGGGACGCAGCCACCTGCTCTGACCCCGCCGACCCAGCTCGACCATCGCGCAACGATCCGCGACCGGAGGGATGACGTGACCGAGGCAACCTACGACTCCGCTGTCGCCATCGTCGGGATGTCGGGGCGCTTCCCCGGCGCAGCCGACACCGACGAACTGTGGCGCAACCTGGCTGCCGGACTACCCGGCCTGCGCACCATCAGCTCCGACGAGCTGCGCGCCGCGGGCCTGGACCCCGAAGCCGCCGCCGCCGACCCGACGTACGTCGCGGTCGGCGGCCCGCTGCGCGACATCGAGGAGTTCGACGCCGGGGTGTTCGGCTTCAACCCGCAGGAGGCGGCCACCATGGAGCCGCAACACCGGCTGTTCCTGGAGTGCGCCTGGGAGGCTCTGGAGCGGGCCGGCTACTGCCCGACGGAGACACCCGGGCAGGTGGGCGTCTTCGCCGGCTGCGGCTTTCCGGACTATCTGACCCGCAACCTCGACGGGCTCGACGACGAACCGGGCGGGCACCTGCTGCTGGCCGCCGGCAGCGAACGGGACTCGCTGACCTCACTCGTCGCCTACAAGCTCGGGCTGCGGGGGCCGAGCATCACCGTCCAGACCTTCTGCTCCACCTCGCTTGTCGCGGTCCACCAGGCGTGCCAGAGCATCCTCACCTACGAGTGCGACATGGCGCTGGCCGGCGGTGCGGCGATCGGGCTGCCACAGCCGGCCGGCTACCGCTACGAGCAGGGCGGCATCCTCTCCCCGGACGGGGTGGTACGCAGCTTCGACGCGGCGGCGACCGGCAGTGTGATGGGCAACGGGGTCGGCGTGGTGGCGCTGAAGCGGATGACCGACGCGGTGGCCGACGGCGCCCCGATCCTCGCCGTCATCCTCGGCTCCGCGGTCAACAACGACGGCTCGGCCCGGGCCGGTTACCCGGCGCCCGGAGTGGACGGCCAGGCCGAGGTCATCGAGTCCGCGATGACGGTGGCCGGGGTCAAACCCGAGACCGTCGGGTACGTCGAGTGCCACGCCACCGGCACCGTACTCGGCGACGCCGTCGAGCTGGCGGCGATGACCCGGGCCTTTCCCGCCGGCCGCGCGGAGCCGTGCGTGCTGGGTACGCTCAAGCCGAGCATCGGCCACCTCGACCGCGCCTCCGGCGTGACCGGCCTGATCCGGGCCACCCAGGCGCTGCGGCACGGCACGCTGCCGGCCACCCCGAACTTCGGCACGCCGAACAGCGCGCTGGCCGCCGCCGGGGACCGGTTCGCCGTGCTCGACCGGCAGCGGCCGTGGCCGGCGGGGCCGCACCCGCGCCGGGCCGGGGTGAGTTCGTTCGGTCTGGGCGGCACCAACGCGCACGTGGTGCTCCAGGAGGCACCTCCGGTCCCGGCCCGCACCCCGCGCCCCGGCCCGCACCTGCTCACCTTCTCGGCCGCCGACCCGGCCGCGCTCAACGCGCTGACCGAGCGGTTGCACGGGCATCTGCGTACCGCCGACGAGGCGGAACTGGCCGACGTCGCGTACACCCTCCAGGTGTCACGCGGCCAGTTCGCGCTGCGCCGCGCGGTCGTCTGCCGCGACCTCGCCGACGCCGTGTCGGCGCTGGACGAGCCGGAACGCTGGCTGGACGGCGAGCCCTCCCGGCGCGACCCGACGGTCCGGCTGGTGAACGCCACGGGGCAGGTCACCGCCTGGTTCGAACGGCTCTCGGTACGCCTCGGCGACGGCCCGGTCGAGGTTGTGGTGCCGGCCGAGCCGAGCGAGGAGTGGCTGCTCGGCACGCTGGCCCGGCTCTGGCTCGACGGCTGCGCCGTGGACTGGCCCGCCCTGCACGAGGGCCGGGGGCGGCGCGTGCCGCTGCCGACGTACCCGTTCCAGCGCCGCCGGCACTGGGTCGAGCCGAAACAGCGGGCGGAACCGCCTGGGTACACCGGCTGGACCTACCTGCCGAGCTGGCGGCAGCGGCCGCTGCCCGAGCTGGACCTGGACGCCCGGCTCCGCGCCGCCGGGCCGTGGCTGGTGCTCTCCGCCGACCCGCGCGGCGAGGCCCTGGTCGACCGGCTCACCCGGGCCGGCGCCGAGGTCAGCACGGCCCGCCCCGGAGACGCGTTCGGGCTGACCGACGACGGCGACTTCGTCGTCGGCGACGACCTGGCCGAGCTGTTCGACTCGCTGCTGGTAGCGCCGCGCACGATCGTGCACGGCTGGAGCCTCGGCAGTCCCGACGGTCCCGGCAGTTCCGGCGGTCCCGCCAGCCTCGGGGGACCCGGCGGGCACGCCCGGGACCGGCGCGGATACGGCGCGGCGCTGCAGATCGCCGGCGCCCTCGCCGGCGACGGGTACGCCGGCCCGACCGAACTCGTGCTGCTCACCTCCGGAGCGGTCGGGGTCACCGGTGGCGACCTGCGCGACCCCGGCCAGGCCGCGGTCGGTGCGCTCGCACCGACCCTGATGTCGGAGAACGACGCGCTGCGCTGCCGGCACGTCGACGTCGACGACCGGACCGACGCCGAGGTGCTGCTCGGCGTGCTGGCACAGCCGCACGAGGGACCGGTCGCGATCCGCTGCGGCGAACCGTGGCTGCGCCACTTCGAGCCGTTGCCGCTGGAGGAGCGCCGGCCGCCGCTCGGGTCGACCAGCACGGTGCTGATCACAGGTGGCCTCGGCGACGTCGGGATGGCCCTGGCCCGACACCTGGCCGACCGGTACGGCTGCCGGCTGGTGCTGACCGGGCGCACCGAACTGCCGCCGCGCGAGACGTGGCAGGCGTACCTCGACGGCGGCGCGGACGGCCGGGCGGCCCGACACGTGCGCAACGTTCTCGACCTGGAGGCGCGGGGCGCCCGGGTGCTCGCCTGCTCGGCCGACGTGGCCGACGTGCGGCAGATGCGCGCGGTGGTGGACACCGCCGTCGAGCGGTTCGGCGGAATCGACGTGGTGGTGCACGGGGCGGGCGCCCAGGATCCCCGCTACTTCACCATGGCGCACCAGGCCGACGAGGCGACCAGCGAGGCGCACTTCCGGACCAAGGTGACCGGCTTCCTGGCCCTGCAGGAGGCGCTCGCGGGCCGGTGTGACGGCCCCCGACTGACCCTGTCGTCGATCGCCGCGGTGCTCGGCGGGCCGGCCCTCGGCCCGTACGCCGCCGCCAACGCCGTGCTCGACGCCGCGGCGCGGGCGGCCCGACGGGACGGCCACGGTCGCTGGACCACTGTGGACTGGGACACCTGGGCGGTGGACCCGCGACGGGCCGGCGGCGTGTTCCAGATGACGGTCGAGGAGGGTGCCGGCGTCTTCGAACGCGTCCTCGCGGCGGCGGGCCGGCTCGGTCACGTGGTGGTCTCCACCGGTCCGCTGGCGGAGCGGGTACGGCGCTGGGTGGTCGGGGACGAGGGTCCGGACCGGGCCGACGCGGTCCGTCCCAGCCACCCCCGGCCGAACCTGGACACCGCGTACGTCGAACCGGCCGGCGAGCTGGAGGCGGCCATCGCCGGCGTCTGGGCGGAGGTGCTCGGCCTGGCCGAGGTGGGCGCGGTCGACAACTTCTTCGAGCTGGGCGGCCACTCGCTGGTCGCCATCCAGGTGGCGGCCCGGATCCGGGACACGGTGCGGGCGGCGGTGCCGGTGACGGCGATCGTGGAGAACCCGACGGTACGCCAGCTCGCCGCGACGATCCGGTCCGAGAGCTGACGCGGACGCCGGAGACCGACCCCGGCGGGACCGACGGAAGTCGTCCCCGTCCCGCCCGGCGGATGCCGGCCCCGTGAGGCGGGGTGGTTCGCCGTTCCGCCCGCACGGCGGCTTGCCGGCCCGTCCCGCACGGTTGCCTGCCGGGACCTGCGCCACGCGGTTGCCTGCCGGGGCCTGCGCCGCACGCCGGCCGGCCGGACGGACGGGGCCGGGCCGGGCCGGGCTCGGGCTGACGAAGCCCGAGCCCGGCCCGGCAGGGGGCGGGGGAGAAGGTCTAGCAGGCGATCCCGCCGCGCAGCGCCTCGGCGATGTGCCGGTGCGTCACCGCGGCCTGTTCGAGTACGGCGAAGTGGCCACCGGTCAGGGTGTGCAGCCGGAACGGCCCGGCGGTGTGCCCGGCCCAGGCCTCCATGTCGCCGGGGCCGACCCGGGGGTCGGCGGTGGCGGCCAGCGCGGTGACCGGCACCGCCAGCGGACGCCCCGGGCGGTACGCGTAGTTCTCCTTGACCACGAAGTCCGCCCGGAACGGCGGCAGGAACATCCGCAGCAGCGACGGCTCGGCGAGCAACCCGGGCGGGGTGCCGCCGAGCCGACTCATCAGGGCGGCGATCTGCGCGTCGCTCATCGTGCTGACCCGGGGACCGGTCTCCGCGCTGCGGTCGGGTGCCCCGCAGCCGGACACGAACAGGTGCACCGGCGCGGGACCGCCGAGGTCCCGGATCCGGCGCACCACCTCGTATCCGACCAGGGCGCCGAGGCTGTGCCCGTAGACCGCGTACGGCTGGGAGCCGCCGTCGAGGACCTGGCGGACCGCGCGGGCGAACTCGTCGGCGAGCGGCTCCATCCGTTCGTGCTGCGGCTCCGCGAGCCGGCCCTCGCGGCCCGGCGGCTGCAACGGGCAGACCGCCACCCCGGGCAGCCGGCCGATCCACGGGCGGAAGACGGAGGCACTGGCACCGGCGTGCGGCAGGCAGAACAGCCGCAGCGCGCCGTCCGGTACCCCGTACGGCAGCACCCGGCGGGCGGCGCCGGTCCGGACGGCGGTCATGGGTACGGTCACGGCAGGATCTCCAACCGGACGTGCGGCGACGGCTCCTGGAGGTTCGCCAGGTCGGCGGCGAGCACGATCCGCTGGCCGTCCCGGCTCACCTCGGTGAAGCCGCTGAACGCGTAGGTGATCCGCATCATCCGGTTGCGGTCGGTCTCCACGAAGTCGGCGTGCAGCGCCGCCCCCGCGTCGGCGGCGAGTCGCATGACGTGGTTGAGCAGCACCATGCCGACCCCCCGGGACATCACCCGGCAGGACATCAGCAGCATCCGCAGCCGCCACAGCGCCGGGTCCCGCCGGTCCACCAGGGCCAGGCCGATCTTCCCGTAGCTGCCGAACCGGTCGGTCAGCGAGGCGACCAGCAGCAGGTGTTCGGGATCCTGGCGCAGCTCGTCGAGTTCGTCGTAGGAGTACGTCCGGCCGGTCGCGTTGAGCTGGTTGGTGCGTACCGTCAGCTCCTCCGCGCGTTGCAGGTCGACCTGGCGGGCCGGCGCGATGGTGAAGACCATCTCCAGCCCGGCCAGGAACTCGTCGTCGGTGCCGACGAACTCCCGGGCGAGTTCGTCCCGGACCAGCTGTCCCTGGTACATCTCGCGGCGCCGGGCGGACTCGTCGGTGACGAACCGGGGCACGAACTCGGGCCGGGCCAGCGCCTCGTCGACGTCGGTCACGTCGACACAGGTCACCTCGGGCAGCATGTGCGCCACCTCGGCCAGCTCGAACGGCTGGTCGTCGACGAAGGCGAACGCGTCGAGGCCCAGGTTGAGCGTCTTTGCGATGTGCCGGATCGAGTCGGACTTGGCGTTCCAGTTCGCCTGTGGGCAGAGGAACAGGTCCGCCACGCCGAGTTCGTCGAGCTTGGCGAGCGCGGCCCGCGGGTCGTTCCGGCTGGCGACGGAGTGCAGCACACCCATCCGGTCGAGCCGCCGGATCTGCGCCAGCACCCCCGGCCGCAGCGTGACCTGGTCACCCTCCAGCAGGGTGCCGTTCCACAGGGTGTTGTCCAGGTCCCACACCACGCACTTGATCCGCCCCTGCCTGGGCTTGCCGGTGGGCGGCTGCCCGAGCGAGCCGGCCGCCGGGCCCGACGGTGCCGGCGGTGCCGGCTCGAACGCCGCCGGGGCGCTCGGTGGGCCGGGCGCGGTGGCGACCGCGCTGTCCCGCAGCGGGCTCACCGGACCTTCCCCCGGTATGCCTCGGCGGCAATCATGGTCCGCTGCACCTCGGTGCTCCCTTCGATGATTTCCATGACCTTCGCGTCCCGGTAGTACCTGGCGACCGGGTACTGCGGGCTGCATCCGTTGGCCCCGTGGATCTGCACCGCCTCTGCCGCGTGCCGGGCGGCGGCGGTCGAGGTGAAGTACTTCGCGATCCAGGTCGCCATCAGGGTCGCCGAGTCACCGGCGTCCTTGAGCCGTCCCGCGTCGGCGAGCAGCAGCCGGCCGGCGCGCAGATCGGTGACCATGTCGGACATCTTGGCCTGGATGAGTGGCAGATCCCGCAGCGGCCGGCCGCCGACGACGCGCTGCTCGGTGTACGCCGCACACGCCTCCAGACAGGCCCGGATGATGCCGGCCGAGCCGCTGCCGACGCTGTACCGGCCGAGGTCCAGTACGCCGGTCAGCACCATGCCGCTGGCGAACGCGCTCGGGCCGAGCAGCGCGTCCGGCCCCAGCTCGACCTCGTCGAACGCCACCTCGGCGAGCATCGAGGCCCGGGTGCCGAGCATGTCGTCGATCGGCCGTACCGCCACCCCCGGGGCCTCGCGCGGCACCAGGAACGCGACGGTGCCGGCGTCGAGCCGGGCGAAGACCAGGAACAGGTCGGCCCGCTGGCCGTTGGTGATCCATTTCTTGACGCCGGTCAGCCGCCACCCGCCGCCGTGCGCGACCGCCCTGGTCACGATGGCCGAGGTGTCGCTGCCGGCCTCGGGCTCGGAGAGGCAGAAGGCGCCCAGCGTACGGCCGGCGGCCAGCGCCGGCAGCCAGCGCTCGCGTTGGGCTTCGTCGCCGAAGCGTTGCACCGCCCAGGCCACCATGCTGTGCACGGTGAGCAGGCTGCGCACCGACGAGCAGCCGCGGCCGATCTCCTCGTGCAGGGTGCCGAAGCCGACCATGTCCAGGCCCTGCCCACCCACCGCGACGGGCAGGAACGGTGCCCACAGCCCGGCCGAGGAGATCCTTTCCAGCAGGTCTTCCGGGATGGCGCCGGCGCGGTCCCAGGCATCGGCGTACGGCACGATGTAGGCATCCACGAACTCGCCGGTGGCGTCCAGGTAGATTCCCCGTTCCATGGCGCTCGTCATCGCGGCCTTCCTAGGCGGTGACCGACAGCTGCCGCTCGACCAAGGCGGTTATCGAGTCGACCGTACGGAAGTTGTCGATCTTCAGGGCGTCGTTCGGGACGCTGATGCCGAACTCCTTCTCCACGAACATCACCAGTTCCATCGCGAAGAGCGAGTTGACGAACCCGAGCGAGAAGATGTCCTCGCTCCCGGTGAGTTCGGCCTGCGGGAACCGTGCGGTGATGAATCCGAGAACGCGCTGCCTGATCTCCATCTGCATCTCCTAGTCAGCTGCCGTTGGGGTAGGTGTAGAAGCCGCGGCCGGTCTTCCGACCGTGCAGTCCGGCGTCGGTCATCTGCTTGAGCAGCGGGCAGGGCCGGTACTTGCTGTCCGCGTAGTGCTCGTAGAGCACCTCCACGCTGTAGAGGATGGTGTCGACGCCGATCAGGTCGGCCGTCTCCAGCGGCCCCATCGGGTGACCGAAGCAGCCCCGGAACACCTCGTCGACCGACTCGGCGGTGGCCACCCCCTCGTGCACCAGGTACGCCGCCTCGTTGACGGTGAGCATCAGCACCCGGTTGGAGACGAAGCCCGCCGAGTCCTTCACCTGCACCGCCTTCTTGCCCATCCCGGTCAGCAGCTCCCGGGTCCGCTCCAGCGCCTCGGCCGAGGTGTGCACGCCGGGGATCAGCTCCACCACCGGCTTGGCCGGTACCGGGTTCATGAAGTGCACGCCGACCACCTGCTGCGGTCGGCTGGACACCGCCGCGAGCCGGGTGATCGGGATCGCCGAGGTGTTCGCGATCACCACCGTGTCGGGTGCGCACACCTCGTCCAGCTCGGCGTGCACCGCGCGCTTGATCTCCCAGTTCTCGGTCACGTTCTCGATCACGACGGACGCCTTCGCCACCGCGGGCACACCCACGGCGGTGGTTATCCGGGCGAGCACGGCGTCCGGGTCCAGTGCCGGCCCGCCCATCAGGGCACTCATCCGGCAGTTCCGGGCGATCGCCGCCCGTGCCCTGTCCAGGATCGCCTCGTCCCGGTCGACGAGCACCACCTGGTAGCCGCTGGCGGCCAGGTTCTGCGCGACGCCGACGCCCATCACCCCGGCGCCGACCACTCCTACGACGTTCACCTGTGGTCCCCTCCTGCCTCTCTGCTGGCTTCCTGCTGCGCCCGTCGCGCCGCACGCTGGCCGGATCCGGCGAGCGCGGCGCGGCGCCGCTCGTTGCGCGCGTCGTTGCGGGCGGTGGCGTCCGGCCGGTGTCCCGCCGGGCCGGCCGGGTGCCCGGTGCCGCCTCCGGCGGTGCCGGCCGCCTCGCCGAGTGCGGCGGCCATCGCCGCCACCGTCGGGTGTTCGAAGAGCAGGGCCGGCGGCACCGAGCGGCCGAGCTGCCGTTCCAGCGCGGCGGCGAGCGACATGCCGATCAGCGAGTTGCCGCCCAGCTCGAAGAAGGGGTCCTGGACGCCGACCCGGTCGATGGCCAGGAACCGGCCCCACGTCTCGGCGATCATCGACTCCAGCACGCTGCCCGGCGCCAGGTACGCGGTACGCAGCTGCGGCCGTGGGTAGCGCGGCCCGTCCTGGCCCTGGTCCGGGCCGCCGGCCGCCGGATCCGGGTCGGTCAGTCTGGCCCACTCGCCCCGGGCGGCGGCCAGCGGCTGGCGCAGTGCCAGCACCTGGCCGTCGGCGGTGTCGGCAAGGCGGTCCAGCAACGCACAGCCCGCCTCGTCGGTGAAGCCGTGCCGCCGCCGGTAGTCGGCGACGCGTTCGGCCACCGGTCCGCCGCCGGTGCCCCAGGCGTCGTGCCGCCACGGCCCCCAGGCGACCGAGAGCACCCGGGTGCCGGCTCCGGCGAGAGCCGCCGCGTAGCTGTCCAGCACGGCGTTCGCGGCGGCGTACTCGGTCTCGCCGATCCCGCCGAGCGCGGTCACCGCCGACGAGTAGAGGACCACCAGCTCCGGTCGGCTCTCCGGCGCGCTGCCCGGACCGGCCAGCTCGGCGAGCGGTCCCATCGCGAGGACCTTCGGGGCCAGCACCGGGCGGGCGTCCGCGGCGGTACGCCCGGCTGCCAATCCGCCGGCCGGCTGACCGGCGGCGTGCACCACGCCGGTCAGCGCGCCGAAGTGCTCGCGGCAGCGGCGCAGCGCCGTCCGCAGCTCGTCCGGTACGCCGGTGTCCGCGGTCAGCAGCAGCACCTCGGCGCCCTGCCGTTCCAGCTCGGCGACGTCGCGCAGCGACTGGGCGGCCCGGTCGTCCGGAGCCGGCCGGTCGGGGTCGAGCGGGGTCCGGCCGACGAGGGCGAGCCGGCGTACGCCGGCCTGCACGAGGTGCCGGGCGAGGGCCATCCCGAGGCCCCGGGTCCCGCCGGTGATCAGGTACGTGCCGTCGGGCCGCCACGGCCGCCGCTCGGGGGCCGCACCGTCCACCGGCAGCGGGCCCCAGCCGCGCAGCAGCCGCTGGCCGCGGCGGCGGACCGCGAAGTCGTGCTCGGCCCCGGGCCACGGGCCCCGGGCCAGTTCCTCGACCAGCTCGGCGGCGCCGGCCGCCGGATCGCCCTCGGCCGGCAGGTCGACACCCCGCCAGGTCAGGCCCGGGTACTCGGCGGGCGCCAGCCGCCCGAAACCGTGCACGATCGCCCGGGCCGGCGCCACCCCGTCACCGCCGACGACCTCGGTCGCGCCGGCACTGACGGTGAGCAGTCGCACGCCGTGCGAGCCGGCCAGCCCGGCGAGCGCCTGCACGGCGGGCAGCAGGCTGTCGAACCCGTGCCGGATGGCGGCGTCCGGATCGTCGGCACCGGCCGCGAGGACGCCGAGGTGGACCACGTGGACCGGACCGGGGCCGGCCTCGGCCGCCGCCGCGAACGCCCGCCGGTAGTCGTCCGGCCGGCGTACCAGCAGCGCCGGGCTGCGGACCGCGTCGACCAGCCGCTCGCCCAGCTCCGTGCCGTCCGCGATCACCACCAACGGGCCGGGCAACTCGGTGGCCGGAGTACGCACCGCGCTGTCCCGCCGCCACACCGGTACGTAGCAGTGGTCGGCCGTCGCCGTCGCCTCGACCGGCTCCACCCGGACCGGCGCGGTGCCGGCCGCCGGCCAGTACCTGGTGCGCTGGAACGGGTACGCCGGCAGGTCGACGAGCCGGCCGGGCGGGCCCAGCGCCGCCCAGTCCAGGTCGGCACCGAGTTCCCAGAGTCGGCCGGCGGTCTGCAACACCGCCGGCCGGGCCTCGTCGCGCCGCTCGGCCGGCCAGGGACCCGGCAGCGTGCCGAGCACGGCGACACTGCCGGTGCTGCCGTGCCGGACCAGGCCGCCGAGCGTCTGGCCCGGCCCGACCTCGACGTACGCGTCCACGCCCAGCGTGGCGGCACAGGCGATCCCGTCCGCGAACCGGACCGGTCGGCAGAGGTGGTCGGCCCAGTACTCCGGGTCGGTGGCCTGGGCCGCGGTCAGCGGCCGGCCGGTGGTGTTGGAGACGATCGTGACCGTCGGTTCGCACCTCGGCACCGCCGCGACCGCCGCCGCCAGCCGGTCGCGCACCGGCGCCAGCAGGCTGGAGTGGAACGGGTGGGACGAGCGCAGCAGCCGGGCGGCCACACCGGCCGCGACCAGGTGGGCCCGGATCTTCTCGACCTCGGCCGGGCGGCCGCTGACCACGGTCATCTGCGGGCCGTTGAGCGCGGCGAGGTCGGCCCCGCTGCCGCAGCCGGCCAGCGCCGCCCGGACCTGCTCGGCTCCGGCGGAGACGGCGAGCATGTGGCCGGCCTCGGCGGAGGCGATCAGCCGGGCCCGCTCGACCACCAGGCGGAGTGCGTCGTCCAGGGTGAAGACGCCGGCCAGGCAGGCGGCGACGTACTCGCCGAGGCTGTAGCCGACCAGCACGTCCGGGGTCACGCCCCAGTGGGCGAGCAGGTCGGCCAGGGCGTACTCGACGGTGAACAGGAACGGGTGGGACAGCTCGGCCCGGTTCAGCTCGTCCTCGGCCGGGTCGGGCGCGGCGGCCCGGCCGAGCAGCGCGGCCAGGCTGCCGTCGGCCGGCGCGGTCGCCCCGGCGACCGGGAACAGCACCGGGCGCAGGTCGACGCCGCACTGGTCGCGGAGCACGGCGACACACCTGTCGACGGTGGCCGCGAAGGCCGGTTCCGTGGCGTAGAGGTCCCGGGCCAGCCCGGGGTACTGGTCACCGACCCCGGGCAGCAGGAACGCCAACCTCGGGCGGCTCTTCGACCGGCGTACGGCCGGCAGCGCGACGGCGTTGCCGAGCTGCTCCGCCGCGCCGGCCGGGTGGTCGGCGACCACCGCGCGCCGGAACTCGTGCCCGGTGCGCCCGCGCTGGAGGGTGTACGCGAGGTCGCCGAGCCGCAGCCCCGGCTCGGCGGCGACCCGGTCGGCGAGGCCGCGCAGCCGGGCCGCCAACGCGGGCTCACCGGCCGCCGACACCGGCAGCAGTTGGGCGCCACCGGGTTCGGCGGCCGGCGGGGCGGGTCGGGCCGGCGCGGCCTCGACCACCACGTGCGCGTTGGTCCCGGACCAGCCGAACGAGCTGACCGCGGCCACCCGGGACCGGTCCTCGTCGAGCACCTGCCGCCCGATGGCCGGCCGGATGGTGCCGTCGGCCGGCACGGAGCCGGCCGGGCTGGTCTGGTTGAGGTTGGGCGGCACCACGCCGTGCCGGAGGACGAGCGCGGTCTTGATCAGGCCGGCGACGCCCGCCCCGGACACCGTGTGCCCGATGTTCGTCTTCACCGCGCCGACGAAGAGCGGGCGCTCCGGGTCGCGCCGGCCGAAGACGTCGTGCAGTGCGGAGATCTCGATCGCGTCGCCGAGCCGGGTCGCCGAACCATGCGCCTCCACATAGGACACCTCGTCGGCTGCCGCACCGGCGTCGGCGAGCGCGGCCTGGATCACCGCGGCCTGCGCCGCCCGGTTCGGGGCGGTCAGTCCGTTGCTGCGTCCGTCCTGGTTCACCGCCGATCCGCGCAGTACGCCGTGGATCCGCCGGCCGTTGCGCAGGGCGGCGGAGAGCCGCTCCAGTACGACGATGCCGCCGCCCTCGCCCAGCACGTAGCCGTCGGCGTCGGCGTCGAAGGTGCGGCAGGCGCCGCTGGGGGAGAGCATCGAGGCCGCACAGCCGTAGACGAACGCGGCGTCCGGCTGCATGGCCAGGAAGCCGCCGCCCGCGATCGCCAGCTCGCACTCGTCGCGGCGCAGGCTCTGCATCGCCAGGTGGACCGCGACCAGCGACGACGAGCAGGCGGTGTCGATGGTGAGGGTCGGCCCGCGCAGGTCGAAGTGGTACGCGATCCGACCGGCCGCCACGCTGGGCGCACTGCCCTGCACCAGGTACGGATCGGTGAACGCCCGGATCCCCTCGGCCTCGGCCTGGATCCGGCCGTACTGGAAGGTGTCGAAGAACCCCATCAGCACCCCGGTACGGCTGCCGGCCAGCTCGGTGGCGGGAGTGCCGGCGTCCTCCATCGCCTGCCAGACCAGCTCCAGGAGCAGCCGCTGCTGCGGGTCGGTCCGCAGCGCCTCCTGTGGCGAGATCCCGAACGCCTCGGCGTCGAAGCCGTCGATCTCCGCCAGCAGTGCGGCCCGGCGGGTGTACACCCCCCAGTCGCGCTGGTACGGCGTCAGGTCGAACCGCTCGGCGGGTACGTCCGCCACGGCGTCGTGGCCGTCGGCCAGCCGCCGCCAGTACTCCTCGACCGAGTCGGCCCCCGGGTAGCGGCACGCCATCCCGATGATCGCGATCGGTGCGCGGGCCTGTTCCTCGACCTCGGCCATCCGGCGCCGCACCCGGGAGAGTTCCCCGGCGGCCCGCTTGACGTAGTCGCGCAGCTCCTGCTCGGTAGCCATGGCTCAGCCCTTCTGCGGGTCGCCGTCGATGACCGCGAACAGTTCCTCGTCCGACGCGGTCGCGGTGTCCAGCGACTCCGTCGCCGACCAGCCCGGACCCAGCCGGTCCAGGTACCGGCGGAGCAGGTCGGCCAGTCCGGGCGCGTCGGCCCGCGCCGCCAGCAGCCGTTCGACCTCGGTCAGCGGGTCCTCGTCGGGCGGGGCCAGCGCGTCGCGCAGGTGTTCGGCGAGCTGGCGGGGGGTGGGGTGGTCGAAGACGACGGTGGCGGCCAGGCGCAGGCCGGTGAGGCCGGAGAGCCGGTTGCGCAGCTCGACCGAGGTGAGCGAGTCGAACCCGAGGTCGCGGAAGGCCTGCTCGGGGTCGACACCGTCGACGGAGTTCTGGGCGAGCACGATCGACGCCTGCTGCCGGACCAGGTCCTCCAGCATCCGCTGCCGTTCCGTGCCGGAGAGCGAGGCCAACCGGTCGGGCAGGCCCGGGTCGTCGTACCGGGTCTGGGCCTGTGCCCGCCGCCGGACGCCCGGCACCAGACCGCTGAGCATCGGCGGCAGCGAGGCGGGGTCGCTGAGGTCCCATTGGGTGGCGGTGGGGTTGGGGTGGTGGGTGGTGAGGGCGGTGGTGAGGAGGGCGAGGGCGGTGGTGGGGGTGATGGGGGTGATGCCGGTGCGGTTGAGTCGGTTGTGGTGGGTGGTGGTGAGGTCGGTGGTCATTGTGGATTGGGTGTTCCAGAGGCCCCAGGCGATGGAGGTGGCGGGGAGGCCTTGGTGTTGGCGCCAGGTGGCGAGGGTGTCGAGGTAGGCGTTGGCGGCGGCGTAGTTGGCTTGGCCGGGGTTGCCGAGGGTGGCGGCGATGGAGGAGAAGAGGATGAAGTGGGTGAGGTTGGGGTGGTGGGTGGTGGTGGTGTGGTGGAGGGTCCAGGCGGCGTGGGCTTTGGGTGCCCAGGTGGTGTGGAGTCGTTGGGGGTTTTGGTGGGTGAGGATGCCGTCGTCGAGGATTCCGGCGGTGTGGATGACGGTGTCGAGGTTTTTGATGCTGGTGATGAGTTGGTGGATTTGGTCGGGGTTGGTCATGTCGCAGTTGGTGGTGGTGATGGTGGCGCCGTGTTGTTGGAGTTCGTTGATGAGTTGGGTGATTTCTGGGGGGTTGGTGTCGCGGCGGGTGGTGAGGATGAGGTTGCGGTGTCCGTGGTGGTGGACGAGGTGGCGGGCGACGTGTTGGGCGAGTGTTCCGGTGCCGCCGGTGATGAGGGTGGTGTGGTGTGGGTTTGGTGGGGTGGGGATGGTGAGGATGATTTTGCCGGTGTGGCGGGCTTGGGAGAGGTAGCGGAGTGCGGTGTCGGCTTGGCGGATGTCGTAGCAGGTTTTGGGGAGGTGGTGGAGTTTGTTGTTGGTGAACATGTGGAGGATGTGGGTGAGCATGGTGTTGATGTGGTCGGGGCCGGCTTCGGGGAGGTCGAAGGCTTGGTAGTGGATGTGTGGGTGGGTGGTGTTGATGGTTTCGACGGGCCGGATATCGGTTTTGCCCATTTCGATGAAGTGGCCGTCGGGGTGGAGGAGTCGTAGTGAGGCGTCGATGTATTCGCCGGCGAGGGAGTTGAGGACGACGTTGACGCCGTCGGCGTATTTGTGTTCGAAGTCGAGGTTTCTTGAGTTGGCGATGTGGGTGTCGGGGATTCCTTGTTGTTGGAGGGTGGGCCATTTTGTTGGTGATGCGGTGGTGAGGATTTCGGCGCCGATGTTGCGGGCGAGTTGGACGGCGGCCATGCCGACTCCGCCGGTGGCGGCGTGGATGAGGACTCGTTGTCCGGGTTGGAGGTTGGCGAGGGTGATGAGTCCGTAGTAGGCGGTGAGGAAGGCGATGGGTACTGCTGCTGCTTGGGCGTAGGTCCAGTCCGGTGGGATGGGTGCGACGAGTCGGGCGTCGACGATGGTGGTGGGGCCGAAGGCGTTGGGGAGGAGTCCGAAGACGCGGTCGCCGGTGGTGTGTCCGGTGACGTCGGGGCCGGTTTCGATGATGGTGCCGGCGCCTTCGCCGCCGAGTCCTTCGAGGCCGGGGACCATGCCGAGGGCGACGACGACGTCGCGGAAGTTGACTCCGGCGGCGCGGACGGCGATGCGGAGTTCGCCGGGTCGCAGGGGGCGGGTGTCGGTGTCTTGTGGGGTGAGGGTGAGGCTGTCGAAGGTGCCGCCGCCGGCGGAGTGTAGGGCCCAGGCGGTGTGGTTGGGGGGTGTGAGTCCGGGGTTGGCGCGGGTCAGTCGGGGGATTCGGACCTGGCGTCCGCGGGTCGCGGCTTGGGGTGTTCCGGTGTGGATGATCCCGGCGATCAGGTCGAGGGAGTCGTCGAGGGAGTTGGTGGGGGTGTCGACGTCGACCAGGACGACCCGGTCGGGGAACTCCGACTGCGCCACCCGCACCAAACCCCACACCGCGGACATCCCCAGCGTGGCGACCACGATCCGGGTGTCCGGCCCGGCGAGCCAGTGCTGCATCAGCTCCAGCAGGTCGGCGGTCTGCGTCTCGGCCTCGGACGCGTCGATGATCGACGGGCAGACCACCACCGCGGTCCCGTCCGGCTCCGCGGCGCGCAGCTCGGCCCAGCTCGCGTACCCGACCGCGCCGGGCACCTCCCCGGTCAGCTCGGCCGGCACCCACCAGGTACCGGTGAACGGTCCCGGACCGACCGGCGCCGGTACCCACTCGACCTGGTAGAGCTGGTCCGGCGTTGCCGCGATCCCGGTGCCGGCGGTCCCGATGTCGGCTGCCTCGCGCAGCGACAGCGCCGCCACCTCCAGTACCGGGGCGCCGGCGGTGTCGACGGCGAGCAGGGCGACCTGTTCCGGGCCGGTGCGCCGCATCCGCATCCGCAACACCGACGCCTGCCCGGCGTGCAACCGCACACCCGACCAGGCGTACGGCAGCACGATCCGGTCGGCGGCGTCCCGCGGGGGGCCGGCGAACCAGCCACTGGCGAGCAGGCCGTGCAGGGCGGCGTCGAGCAGTGCCGGGTGCAGTTCGAACCGCTCCGGCTCGGCCGGCTCCGGCAGGACGGCCTCGACGTACAGGTCCTCGCCCTCCTGCCACACCCCCCGCAGGCCGCGGAAGGCGGGACCGTACTCGTATCCCGCCTGCGCGAGGTCGTCGTACGCCCCGTCGAGCGGTACCGGCCGGGCGCCGGCCGGCGGCCACGCCGCGCCGATGCCCCCGGTGGCGGGGACGGCGACCTCGGCGGCGCCGAGCAGGCCGTCCGCGTACCGCACCCAGTGCTGCGGGTCCGCGCCCAGGCCGCCGGAGATGGTGACCGGTCGGCGACCCTGCTCGTCCGGCTCGTCCACCCACAGTTGCAGCAGCACCGTTCCGGAGGTTGGCAGCAGCAGCGGCGCGTGCAGGGTCAGCTCCTCGATCCCGCCGGCACCGACCCGGTCGACGGCGTGCACGGCCAGTTCGACGAAGGCGGTGCCGGGCAGCAGCACGCTGCCGCGGACGGCGTGGTCGGCCAGCCACGGGTGGGTGTGCCGGGACAGCCGGCCGGTGAGCAGCCAGCGGTCCGTGTCGGCGACCGGCATCGCGGTGCCGAGCAGCCCGTGTCCGCCCGGGTCGCCGGCATCGGCCGGGCTCGTCAACCAGTAGCGGTCGCGCTGGAACGGATAGCCGGGCAGTTGCGGCAGCGTCGCCGGGGCACCCGGGTACACGGCGGTCCAGTCGACCGGGACGCCCGAGGTGAACGCCTCGGCCCAGCTGCGCAGCAGCCGTGCCCGGTCACCCTGGTCGCGGCGCAGCGTGCCGCAGACCGTCGCGTCCGCTCCGGCGTCCGCGATGGTCTGGGTCAACCCCATCGCGAGTACGGGGTGTGCGCTGACCTCGATGAAGGCGTCGTGCCCGGCATCCAGCGCGGCGCGTACCGCGGCGTCGAACCGGACCTGCTGGCGCAGGTTGGCGTACCAGTAGCCGGCGTCCATGGTGGACTCGTCGACCGGCTCGCCCGTCACGGTGGAGATGATCGCCACGGTGCCGGCGGTGGGCGCGACGGAGCCGAGCGCCTCGCGGAGTCGCTGCTCGACCTCCTCGACGTGGTGCGAGTGCGACGCGTAGTCGACCGGGATCCTGCGGGCGTCGACGTCCCGCGCCGCGCACGCGGCCAGGAACTCGTCGACCGCCGTGGCGTCCCCGCTGACCACGACCGAGGCGGGTCCGTTCACGGCGGCCACACCCAGCCGGTCCGGCCAGTCCGCCAGCAACTGCCGGACCCGTTCCTCGGGCAGCGGCACCGAGACCATGCCGCCTCGACCGGAGAGCGCGGTGAGGGCCTGGGAACGCAACGCGGTTACCGCGGCGGCCTGGTCCAGGGTGAGCGCCCCGGCGATGTGCGCGGCGGCGATCTCGCCCTGGGAGTGGCCGATCACCGCGGCCGGCGTGACACCCACCGACTCCCACAGCCGGGCGAGCGCGACCATCATCGCGAACGAGGCGGGCTGCACGACGTCGAGCCGCTCCAGCCGGCCGTCGTCCGGGCCGGCCCGCAGCACCTCGGTCAACGACCAGTCGACGTACGGCGCCAGGGCGGTCTCGCAGGCGGCGATGGCGTCCCGGAACACCGGTGCGGTGTCCAGCAGGGCCGCACCCATGCCGGCCCACTGTGCCCCCTGGCCGGGGAAGACCAGCACCGGTCGCTCGCGGTCCCGGCGGCTGACCCCGGAGACCACCTCCGCCGCGTCGTCACCGGCGGAGATCGCGGCGAGGCCGCGGACCAGGTCGTCGTGGCCGGCGCCGACGACGACGGCGCGGTGCTCGAAACGGGACCGGGCGGCGAGGCCCCGGGCGGTACCGGCGAGGCTGTCGCCCGGATGTGCCGCGAGGTGCTCGCCCAACTGCCCGGCCAGGTCGGCGAGCGCACTCCGGGTGCGGGCCGAGACCACCCAGGCGTACCCGTCGTCTTCGGACTCCGGCTCGGTCGGCGCGGTCGTGTCGTACTGCTCCAGGACGAGGTGCACGTTTGTGCCGCTCATGCCGAACGAGGAGACCCCGGCCCGGCGCGGGCGACCACTCTCCGGCCACGGCTGCGGCTCGGTGAGCGGGCGTACGCCGGACCCGGTCCAGTCCACGTGCGGCGACGGCTCGTTGACGTGCAACGTCGGGGGGAGCAGGCCGTTGCGCATGGCCATGACCATTTTGATGACGCCGGCTACGCCGGCGGCGGCTTGGGTGTGGCCGATGTTCGACTTGACTGAGCCGAGCCAGAGTGGGTTGTCGGGGGTGTGGTGGTGGCCGTAGGTGGTGATGAGGGCTTGGGCTTCGATGGGGTCGCCGAGTCGGGTGCCGGTGCCGTGTGCTTCGACGGCGTCGATGTCGGCGGGGGTGAGGTGGGAGTTGGTGAGTGCTTGGCGGATGACGGCTTGTTGGGCGGTGCCGTTGGGTGCGGTGAGGCCGTTGCTGGCGCCGTCCTGGTTGACGGCGGTGCCGCGGATGACGGCGAGTACGGGGTGGCCGAGGCGTTGTGCGTCGGAGAGCCGTTCCAGCAGCAGCAGACCGGCCCCCTCGCCCCAGCCGGTGCCGTCGGCGGCGCTGGAGAAGGCCTTGCACCGCCCGTCGGCGGCGAGCCCGTGCTGCATGCTGAACTGCACGAACGCGCTGGGCCGGGGCATCACGGTGGCGCCGCCGGCCAGTGCGGCGGTGCACTCGCCGCGACGTAGCGCTCCGACGGCGAGGTGGATGGCGACGAGTGACGAGGAGCAGGCGGTGTCGACGGTCATCGCCGGCCCGGTGAACCCGAAGGTGTAGGCGATCCGGCCGGAGGCCACGCTGGCCTGGGAGCCGGTGAGCAGGTGTCCGTCGGTGTCGCTGGCCGGCTGGTCCAGGCGTGGCCCGTAGTCCGAGGCGATCATGCCGACGAAGACGCCGGTGGCCGAGCCGCGCAGGGTGGCGGCGTCGATGCCGGCCCGTTCGATGGTCTCCCAGGCCGTCTCCAGGAGGATCCGCTGCTGCGGGTCCATCGCCAGCGCCTCACGCGGGCTGATCCCGAAGAATCCCGGGTCGAACCGGTCCACGCCGGCGACGAAACCTCCCTGCCGGGTCGTGCTGGTGCCTGCCCCGGCGCCCCGGAACAGCGCGTCCAGGTCCCAGCCCCGGTCGGTGGGGAAGTCGCTCACCGCGTCGGTGCCGGCGGCGACCAGCTCCCACAGGTCCTCCGGCGAGGCGACGGCACCGGGATAGCGGCAGGCCATCGCCACCAGCGCGATGGGGTCGTCGTCCGCCGGCTCCGCCTGGCCGGCGGCGGCCGGCACGGCCGCGATCGCGGCCGTGGGCGCCGAGGTGGCGGTGGCGGCGAGCAGTTCGTGCAGGTGTTCGGCGAGCTGGCGGGGGGTGGGGTGGTCGAAGACGACGGTGGCGGCCAGCTTGGTGCCGAGCGCGCCGGAGAGCCGGTTGCGCAGCTCGACAGAGGTGAGCGAGTCGAAGCCGGCTTCCCGGAACGTCCGGTTCGGCTTCACCTCGGAGGCCGACGAGAGGGCCAGCGCGCTGGCCACCTGGGTGGCGACCAGGTCGGCCAGCGCCTGCCGGGCCGCTTCCGGGGCCATCACGCCGATCCGCTCGCGCAGCCCGGCGGCGTCGGCGGCCGGGGTGCTCGACACGGCGGCCGTGCGGCGGGGCGCCCGGACGAGACCGCGTAGTAGGGGCGGCACGTCCTCGCCCGCATTGACCCGGGCCCGCAGCCCGCTGAGGTCCCATTGGGTGGCGGTGGGGTTGGGGTGGTGGGTGGTGAGGGCGGTGGTGAGGAGGGCGAGGGCGGTGGTGGGGGTGATGGGGGTGATGCCGGTGCGGTTGAGTCGGTTGTGGTGGGTGGTGGTGAGGTCGGTGGTCATTGTGGATTGGGTGTTCCAGAGGCCCCAGGCGATGGAGGTGGCGGGGAGGCCTTGGTGTTGGCGCCAGGTGGCGAGGGTGTCGAGGTAGGCGTTGGCGGCGGCGTAGTTGGCTTGGCCGGGGTTGCCGAGGGTGGCGGCGATGGAGGAGAAGAGGATGAAGTGGGTGAGGTTGGGGTGGTGGGTGGTGGTGGTGTGGTGGAGGGTCCAGGCGGCGTGGGCTTTGGGTGCCCAGGTGGTGTGGAGTCGTTGGGGGTTTTGGTGGGTGAGGATGCCGTCGTCGAGGATTCCGGCGGTGTGGATGACGGTGTCGAGGTTTTTGATGCTGGTGATGAGTTGGTGGATTTGGTCGGGGTTGGTCATGTCGCAGTTGGTGGTGGTGATGGTGGCGCCGTGTTGTTGGAGTTCGTTGATGAGTTGGGTGATTTCTGGGGGGTTGGTGTCGCGGCGGGTGGTGAGGATGAGGTTGCGGTGTCCGTGGTGGTGGACGAGGTGGCGGGCGACGTGTTGGGCGAGTGTTCCGGTGCCGCCGGTGATGAGGGTGGTGTGGTGTGGGTTTGGTGGGGTGGGGATGGTGAGGATGATTTTGCCGGTGTGGCGGGCTTGGGAGAGGTAGCGGAGTGCGGTGTCGGCTTGGCGGATGTCGTAGCAGGTTTTGGGGAGGTGGTGGAGTTTGTTGTTGGTGAACATGTGGAGGATGTGGGTGAGCATGGTGTTGATGTGGTCGGGGCCGGCTTCGGGGAGGTCGAAGGCTTGGTAGTGGATGTGTGGGTGGGTGGTGTTGATGGTTTCGACGGGCCGGATATCGGTTTTGCCCATTTCGATGAAGTGGCCGTCGGGGTGGAGGAGTCGTAGTGAGGCGTCGATGTATTCGCCGGCGAGGGAGTTGAGGACGACGTTGACGCCGTCGGCGTATTTGTGTTCGAAGTCGAGGTTTCTTGAGTTGGCGATGTGGGTGTCGGGGATTCCTTGTTGTTGGAGGGTGGGCCATTTTGTTGGTGATGCGGTGGTGAGGATTTCGGCGCCGATGTTGCGGGCGAGTTGGACGGCGGCCATGCCGACTCCGCCGGTGGCGGCGTGGATGAGGACTCGTTGTCCGGGTTGGAGGTTGGCGAGGGTGATGAGTCCGTAGTAGGCGGTGAGGAAGGCGATGGGTACTGCTGCTGCTTGGGCGTAGGTCCAGTCCGGTGGGATGGGTGCGACGAGTCGGGCGTCGACGATGGTGGTGGGGCCGAAGGCGTTGGGGAGGAGTCCGAAGACGCGGTCGCCGGTGGTGTGTCCGGTGACGTCGGGGCCGGTTTCGATGATGGTGCCGGCGCCTTCGCCGCCGAGTCCTTCGAGGCCGGGGACCATGCCGAGGGCGACGACGACGTCGCGGAAGTTGACTCCGGCGGCGCGGACGGCGATGCGGAGTTCGCCGGGTCGCAGGGGGCGGGTGTCGGTGTCTTGTGGGGTGAGGGTGAGGCTGTCGAAGGTGCCGCCGCCGGCGGAGTGTAGGGCCCAGGCGGTGTGGTTGGGGGGTGTGAGTCCGGGGTTGGCGCGGGTCAGTCGGGGGATTCGGACCTGGCGTCCGCGGGTCGCGGCTTGGGGTGTTCCGGTGTGGATGATCCCGGCGATCAGGTCGAGGGAGTCGTCGAGGGAGTTGGTGGGGGTGTCGACGTCGACCAGGACGACCCGGTCGGGGAACTCCGACTGCGCCACCCGCACCAAACCCCACACCGCGCCGACACCGGGACCGGCCAGGACGTCGCCGGGCGCGGTGACCACGGCGCGTTCGGTCACCACGACGAGCCGGGACTCGGCCAGCCGCTCGTCGGCGAGCCACCGCTGGATCGCCGCCAGAACCTCGGCGCAGGCGGCCTCCGGGTCCGCGTCCGAGGGCACCGGAAGGACGATCGCGTCGGGCTGACCGGTGACGTCGGCGAACGAGCCGTCGGTCACGACGACCGAGGGCAGCGCGCCCTCGGACGGGACCGAAACGTCCTCCCAGTCGATGGTGTACAACCCGTCGGCATCACCGGTCGCGACGTTCGGGCGGAAGTTCGCGGGTACCGCCCGCAGCGCAAGCGCCTCCGCCGCCAGCACCGGGGCACCGGCGTTGTCGGCCGCCAGCAGCGTCAGCGTGTCGGGGGCGGTGGCGGCGAGCCGTACCCGCAGCGTGGTGGCGGCGGTGGCGAACAGCCGTACGTTGCGGAACTGGAACGGCAGACGCAGCTCGTCCGAGTCGCCGGCCAGCACGAACGGGTGCAACGCCGCGTCGAGCAGGGCCGGGTGCAGGCCGTACCCGGCGACGTCGAGGCCGCGCTCGCCGGTGATCTCGGCGAAGATCTCGTCCCCGCGCCGCCACACGCCACGGACGGCCCGGAACGAGTCGCCGTACTCGTAGCCGCGGTCGGCGAGCCGCTCGTACGCCTCGTCGTCGAACGGCTCGGCGGTCGCGTCCGGCGGCGGCCACGCGGTCGCCCAGCCGAGTTCACCGGCCGGCTGGGCGGTCGAGGTGACCGTGCCGGAGGCGTGCCGGGTCCACTCCGCGACCCCATCGGTACGCGAGTAGACCCGTACGGTACGCGGCTCGCCGGCGCCGATGACGAGCTGCACCAGCAGGTCCCCCTCGGCGGGCAGGACCATCCCGGTCTCGAACGTCAACTCCTCGACCGAGTCGCAGCCGGCCTGGGCGGCCACCTCCAGGACCAGGTCGAGAATTGCCGTGCCCGGCACGATCAGCGCGCCGGCCATCCGGTGCTCGCCGAGCCAGGGCAGGCTGCCGACCGAGAGCCGGCCGGTGGCGACCACGCCGTCGCCGCCGACGTCGACGGTCATCCGCAGCATCGGGTGGCTGGCGTTGCGCAGGCCGGCCGAGGTGAGGTCGGCCGAGACGTCCATGCTGAGCCAGCTGCGGCGTCGGTCGAAGGCGTAGGTGGGCAGGTCGACGGTGCGTCCGCCGGCGGTGAGCGGAGTCCAGTCGACGGCGTTGCCGGCGGCGAACAGCTCGGCGAGGCAGCCGGCCACCGCGAGCGGCTCGGGGCGGCCCTTGCGGTGCAGCGCGGTCACCACTACGCCGCTGCCCTCGTCCGGCAGGCTGTCCCGCACCATCGCCGACAACACCGGCTGCGGTCCGACCTCGACGAACGCGTCCGTGCCGCGCCGGTGCAGTTCGGCCACGACCGCCTGGAACATGACCGGCTGCCGGATCTGCTCGACCCAGTACGCCGGCTCGGACCAGCCGGTCCGGACGCCGAGACCGGCCAGGTCGGTGACGTGGTCGAGGGTCGGCTCGGCGAAGGTCACCCCGGCGAGTTCGGCGGCGAATCCGGCCCGCATCGGCTCCATCAGCGGCGAGTGGAAGGCGTGGCTCACGGTGAGCCTGCGCACCCGCCGGCCCGCGGCCTGCCAGTGCTCGGCGATCCGCTGGCAGGCGTCCTCGTCGCCGGAGACGACCACGCTGCCGGGCCCGTTGACGGCGGCCAGGCCGACGTCGGCGTGCCCGGCCAGGGTGGGGCGCACCTCGTCGGCGGAGGCGGCGATCGCCACCATGGCGCCGCGGACCGGCAGTCGCTGCATGAGGCTGCCCCGGACGACCACCAGCCGGGCGGCGTCCGCGAGGCTCCACACCCCGGCGACGTACGCGGCGGCGATCTCGCCCACCGAGTGCCCGGCGACCCGGTCCGGCCGTACGCCGAACGACTCCAGCAGCCGGTACGCGGCCACCTGGTAGGCGAAGAGGGCGGGCTGGGTGTAGCGGGTCTCGTTCAGCACCCCGTCCGGGTCGGTGAACATGACCTCCCGGAGTGGGCGGTCCAGGTGCCGGTCGACGGCCGCGCACACCTCGTCGAGGGCGCGGGCGAAGACGTCGAAGGCGTCGTACAGCTCCCGCCCCATGCCGGGTCGCTGGCCGCCCTGCCCGGTGAAGACGAACGCCGTACCCGCGCCGCCGTCGGCCCGGCCGGTGACCAGGGCCGGCGACGGGTCGCCGTCGCGCAGGGCGGCCAGCCCGGCGAGTAGTTCCGTGCGGTCGTGGCCGAGCAGCACGGCGCGGCGGTCGAACCGGCCCCGGCCGGTGGCGAGGGTGTGCGCCACGTCGGCGATCGGCAGGTCCTCGTCGGCCGCGACCCGGTCGTGCAGCCGGCCGGCCTGGCCGCGCAGCGCCGCGTCGCTCTGCGCGGTGAGTACCCAGGCGGTCGGGCGGGACGCGGGGGTGTGCTCGTCGGCCGGCGGCACGGCCCGGGTCGGCACCGCCTCCACGATGACGTGGGCGTTGGTGCCGCTGATCCCGAACGAGGAGACCCCGGCCCGGCGCGGGCGCCCGGCCTCGGGCCAGTCCCGGGCGGCGGAGAGCACCTGCACGCCACCGTCGACCCAGTCCACCTCGGGGGACGGCTCGGCCGCGTGCAGGGTGGCGGGGAGCAGGCCGTTTCGCATGGCCATGACCATTTTGATGACGCCGGCTACGCCGGCGGCGGCTTGGGTGTGGCCGATGTTCGACTTCATCGAGCCGAGCCAGAGTGGGTTGTCGGGGGTGTGGTGGTGGCCGTAGGTGGTGATGAGGGCTTGGGCTTCGATGGGGTCGCCGAGTCGGGTGCCGGTGCCGTGTGCTTCGACGGCGTCGATGTCGGCGGGGGTGAGGTGGGAGTTGGTGAGTGCTTGGCGGATGACGGCTTGTTGGGCGGTGCCGTTGGGTGCGGTGAGGCCGTTGCTGGCGCCGTCCTGGTTGACGGCGGTGCCGCGGATGACGGCGAGTACGGGGTGGCCGAGGCGTTGTGCGTCGGAGAGCCGTTCCAGCAGCAGCAGACCGACACCCTCGGCGAACGCCGTCCCGTCGGCCTCGGCCGAGAACGATTTACACCGCCCGTCGGCGGCGAGCCCGTGCTGCCGGCTGAACTCGACGAAGGTTCCGGGCCGGGACATCACGGTGGCGCCGCCGGCCAGCGCGGCGGTGCACTCGCCGCGACGTAGCGCTCCGACGGCGAGGTGGATGGCGACGAGTGACGAGGAGCAGGCGGTGTCGACGGTCATCGCCGGCCCGGTGAACCCGAACGTGTAGGCGATCCGGCCGGAGGCCACGCTGATCTGGGAGCCGGTGAGCAGGTGCCCGTCGGTGCCGTTGACCGGCTGGTCCAGCCGTGGCCCGTAGTCCGACGCCATCATGCCGACGAAGACGCCGGTGGCCGAGCCGCGCAGCGTGGCGGCGTCGATGCCGGCCCGTTCGATGGTCTCCCAGGCCGTCTCCAGGAGGATCCGCTGCTGCGGGTCCATCGCCAGCGCCTCACGCGGGCTGATCCCGAAGAAGCCGGCGTCGAACTGGTCCGCCCCGCGCAGGAAGCCGCCCCGGCGCACGTAGCTGGTGCCGGAGCCCTCCGACCCGAACAGGGTGGCCAGGTTCCAGCCACGGTCGGTCGGGAAGTCGCCGGTCAGGTCGGCGCCGGTGACCACCGCCTGCCACAGGTCCTCGGGCGAGGCGACGCCGCCGGGGTAACGGCAGCCGATCGCGACGATCGCGATGGCGTCGTCCCCGGCCGGCATCGTCGGGGCCGCCGGAGCCGGTCGTGGCGGCTCGGCGCCGCTGAGGAGTTCGTGCAGGTGCCTGGCGAGCTGCTCCGCCGACGGATGGTTGTAGACGATGGTGCTGGGCAGCCGCAGGCCGGTCGCCGCGCCGAGCCGGTGCCGAAGTTCGACGGCGCCGACGGAGTCGAGGCCGAGGTTCTTGAAGGTGCTGGCCGGATCCACCGGTGCGGGGCGGCCCAGCACCTCCCCGGCCAGCCTCGTCACCAGCGCCAGCAGGTCGTCGCGCCGCCACACCTCGTCGGCTTGGCCGGGCTGTGCCCCACCGTGGTCGGTCAGCCAGTACCGCTGACGCTGGAAGGCGTACCCGGGCAGGGCGACCCGGCGCCCGTCGGCGACGTCCCAGCGCACCGGGGCGCCGGCCGCGAACGCCTCGCCGAGCGCGGTTCGGATCCGCTGCGCGCCGCCCTCGCCGCGGCGCAGCGTGCCCACGACGCTCGCGGTGGCCGCTTGGCCGGCCTGCTCGATCGTTTCCTCGACGCTGTTGAGCAGCACCGGGTGCGGGCTGCACTCGACGAAGATCCCGCCGCCGGCCGAGTCGAGCGCGGTGCGGACCGCGTCGGCGAACCGCACGGGCTGACGCAGCCCCCGGAACCAGTACTCGGCGTCCATGGTGGCGGTGTCGATCTCGGCGCCGGTCACGGTGGAGACCAGCGGAACGCGGCCGGTCCGGGCGCTGACCGGTGCCAGCGCCTCGACGATCTCCGACCGCAGCTCGTCGACGGCCGCGGAGTGCGACGGGTAGTCGACCGGGACGAGCCTCGCCCGCTGCCCGGCAGCCTCGAAGACCGGCGCCACGGCGGCGAGGGACTCCGCCGGGCCGGACAGCACTGCCGACCGGGGGCCGTTCACGGCCGCGACCACGACGTCCGGGGCGGGTGCGGCGAGCACCGCCTCGATCTCGTCGACCGTGGCAGCGACCGACATCATGCTGCCGCGACCGGCGATCCGTTCGGCGGCACGGCTGCGCAACGCGACGACCCGGGCGGCGTCGGCCAGCGACAGTGCGCCGGCCACTGTCGCGGCGGCGATCTCACCCTGCGAGTGACCGATCACCGCGTCCGGCTCGACGCCGTGCGAGCGCCACAGCTCGGCGAGCGCCACCATGACGGCCCAGAGCGCCGGCTGGACCACGCTGGCCCGGTCCAGGTCTGGTGCGTCGGGCAGCCCGCGCAGCACGTCCAGCAGGTCGTAGTCGAGGTGCGGGGCGAGCGCCGCCGCGCAGTCGGTGAGCGCGGTGGCGAAGACCGGTGACCCGGCCAGCAGCTCGCGCGCCATCTCCGGCCACTGTGAGCCCTGGCCGGGGAAGACGAAGGTGACCGGGCCGCCGACGGCGGTGCCGGCGACCACGCCCGCACCCGGCCGGCCCTGCGCCAGCGCGTCCAGGTCGGCGCCCGGGTCGGCGCCGACCAGGACCGCCCGGTACGCCAGCAGGTCGCGGGTCTGCAACAGCGACCGGGCGACGTCGACCGGACGGGTTCCGGGCCGGTCTTCCAGGTGCGCGGCGAGCGCTGCGGCCTGTGCGCGCAGCGCGGAGCCGGACTGCGCACTGAGCACCCAGGGAGCGGCCCCGGCCGCCGGCGCAGCTGTGGCCGGCGCAGCCGTGGCGGGTGATTTGTCGGTCTCGGTCGAAGCGCTCCCGGCCGTGGCAGCCAGCGCCTCTACTGTGGCCGATGGTGCCGATTCCGGTACGGCCGTCGGCGGTTCGCCGACGACCAGGTGACAGTTGGTCCCACCCATACCGAACGAGCTGACCCCGGCAAGCAGCTGACGGTCCGGTGCCGGCCAGTCGCGGGTGGCGGTGACCAGGTCGAGACCCAGCTCGCGAAGTGGGATCTCCGGGTGCGGCTCGGCGAAGTTCAGGCTTGCCGGCACCTGGCGGTGCGTGATGCTGAGCACCACCTTGAGCAGGCCGGCGATGCCGGCACCGCCCTCCAGGTGCCCGATGTTGCTCTTGACCGATCCCACCAGCACGGCGTCGGCGCCGGTACGGCCGTGGCCCACCGCGTCGCCCAGCGCGGCCGCCTCGACCGGGTCGCCGACCGGCGTGCCGGTGCCGTGCAGCTCGACGTACTGGATGCCGTCGGCGGCGATCCCGGCCTGCCGGTGCGCCGCGCGGATGACCTCCGCCTGCGCGACGCGGCTCGGCGTGGTGAGGCTGTCGCCCCCGCCGCCGTCGTTGTTGACCGCGCCGCCGAGGATGACGGCGTAGACCCGGTCGCCGTCGGCCCGGGCCGCCGACAGCGGCTTGAGTACGACCAGACCGCCGCCCTCGCCGCGCACGTACCCGTTGGCCCGGCTGTCGAAGGTGTAGCAGCGGCCGTCCGGCGAGAGGGCGCCGAACCGGCCGATGGTGTCGGTGGTCTCCGGCAGCAGGTTCAGGTTGATGCCGCCGGCCAGCGCCAGCTTACTGTCGCCGCGACGCAGGCTCTCGCAGGCATGCTGCACCGCCACCAGCGACGACGACTGTCCGGTGTCCACTGCCACACTCGGGCCGACCAGGCCGAGGTGGTAGGAGACCCGGTTGGCGATGATGCCGCGCTGCTGCCCGGTGAGGGTGTACGAGGTGACCGCCGCCGCCCCGGCCCGGTCCTGCACCAGGGCGTAGTCGGCGGCGATCGCACCGACGAAGACGCCGGTGGCGCTGCCCCGCAGACTGCCCGGCGGCAGTTGGGCGTGCTCCAGGGCGTGCCAGGCCAACTCCAGCATCATCCGCTGCTGTGGGTCCATGGCCCCGGCCTCGTAGCCGGTGATGCCGAAGAACCCGGCGTCGAAGCCGTCGACCTGGGCCACGAACCCGCCCCGCCGGTACTCGGCGGCAGTGCCCCGCGGCCACCGGTCCTCGGGCGCCTCGCCGACGGCGTCCCGCCCGTCCCGGAGCAACTGCCAGTAGCCCTCCGGGCTGTCCGCGTCGGGCAGCCGGCAGGACATGCCGATCACGGCGATCGGCTCCTGGCCGCCGTCCGCGTCCCTCCTCGCGTCCACGACAGTCCTCGGCATATCCACCATTCCGTCACCTCACCGGCTCGCCCCGCGGGTAGCGCCGCCGAATACGGCATTCGTCGGCGCGCACGTGTCAACCGCACCGCAACACCTGCGGCGCGAAACAATTTCGTCGTTGCTCAGAGATTCGACCGGGGCGACTGTCCTGTCAAGGCGCCCGGTGGCCGACCGGATGGCAGTTTCCGGTTGGCCGGAAGATGTCACCGGCTATTCGGCGACTCTGGTGCGCATGCACCACCGGTAGACGCGGGCGAGCCCGGTGGAGCTGCTCAACCGCTCTTCCGTACGCTCGAAGTGCTCGTGCCCGCCGAGGTGGCCGATCTTGACCTTGGCGGTACCGCCCTCCACCCGGCAGTTGCGCCGGGCCTCGGGCAGGTCGGACGGGCCACCGATGAGGATGACGTCCTCGGCTCGTTCTTCGCTGGCGTGGCCGTCGGCGTACATCGCTCAGCCCCAGATGGTTTCGCGCTGAACGGAAACTGCGGCGAGGAAGTGCGTCATCGTGACCTCCGAGGATCGTAGCAGAATTTTCTGTTGTGCTTTTTCTAGCCGTGCGGGCAATCACGGCATTCTCACGGAGCTATCGCGGGGCCATCACGCGAAGCGGCGGGGAGGCGGGGCGGCGATGGCGCAAATTAAGCGCCGCGAACAGCAGAAACCCCGCCACCGGCGGGGCAGGGGCTCGACGGAGGGTCAGCGGGTACGCGCCCGCAGCTCCTCGGCGACCGGTCTGACGATCTTCGGATCGAGTTTGTCGGCCAGTGCGAGGGACTCCCGCCACGCCATCGAGGCCGCCTCGCTCTGCCCACGGCTGCGGTACGCGTCGCCGACGGCCAGCAGCGCCCTGACCCGCCAAGTGTCCATCTCCAGTTCGGCGAAGATCTGCTGGGCCTGGGAGAAGAGTTCCAGGGCCAGGTCGGCCATCCCGCGTTCCAGGTGGATGCCGCCGCGCACCATCCGGATCTGCCCGCCGAGCATCCGGTGCGGCAGGTAGGACGCCTGGTCCTGCACCTTGACCAGCTCCGCCTCGGCCTCGTCCGTGCGCTGCTGCCGGGCCAGCGCGACGCCGAGGCCGTAGCGGGCGTACATCTCGCCGACCTTGTCGCCGTACTCCTGGACCAACTTGATCACGTTTCGGAAGGTCTCCTCCGCGGCGGTCTCGTCCTGCTGGGCCAGTTGCAGGTCACCGAGCCGGCACAGCAGTTGGCAGCGGATCCGGCGGCTGCCGGTGGCGTGCACCAGTTCGAGCGCGCGGGTCAGCTGCTGCTCGGCCGCGTCGGCGTCGCCCCGCTCAAGCTGGATCTGCGCCATGCTGCCGAGTACGTGTGCCTCGCCGACCGCGTCGCCGGCCGCCCGCAGCAGCGGCAGCGCCTGCTCGCAGCGGCGGGTCGCGTCGGCCATCCGGCCCTGGGCGCGGTCCAGGAAGGCCAGGTTGCGCAGCACGAGTGCCTGGCCGTGCCGGTCGCCGACCTCGGTGAAGATGTGCTGGGCCGGCCGCAGTAGCCAGCCGGCCTCGGTGAACCGCTGCTCGAACAGCCGCAGCGCACCCAGCGAGTGCAGCATGGCGGCTTCCCCGCGCCGGTTGGCGGCGCGGCGGCACTCGGCCAGCGCCATCTCGTGCGTGACACGCCAGTCGTCGAAGAAGCTGTGCGCCTCGAACAGGGTGACCGAGGTGAGCGCGAGGTCCCAGCAGAGCTCGTCCAAGCCGGCGCGGGCGGCCTGGCAGACCGCGGCGACGATGCCGTGCCGTTCGCTCTCGTACCACTGGATCGGGTCGACCAGCTCGCGTTCGATAACGATATCTGGCAGCGGCCAACGCTCTGCGCTGCCGTGCAGCAGCGTGTGGTCACCGCCGTACTCCCGGCGGTGCGCCTGTTCGGCGAAGTAGAGCCAGGCGCCGAGCGCGCGGTCGAGGGCCGCGGCACGCTCGGCGGGCGAATCGTCGTGGGCGAGGCGCTCGCGGGCGTAGGTGCGGATCAGGTCGTGCAACCGGAAACGCAGCCGCCCGCTGCGGCCGAGCCGCTCGACGTCGACGAACTGGGCGTCGATCAGTTCCTCGAGCGCCTCTTCACCCTCGTGCACCGAGGTGTCGAGCAGCGGGGCGGCCAGCCAGCCGGGGAAGTCGTGGACCTCCAGCATGGCGAGCCGGCGGAACAGCCGCTGCGCGGTCTCGCTGAGCACCTTGTACGTCAGCGCCAGCGTGGCCCGCACGCCGAGTCCCCGGTAGACCAGCTCGTGCAGCCGCTGGGTCTCGTCGGCGATGCGTTCGACGAACCGGCCGATGGACCAGTGCGGGCGGGACGCCAGCCGGGCACCGGCGATGCGCAGCCCGATCGGCAGCCCGCCGCAGATCTCCACCAGCCGCAGGCACTCGCTCAGCTCGGCGTACGCCCGGTCGCTGCCGATCACCTTGACCAGCAGCCGCATCGCCTCCTCCTGGTCGAAGATGTGCACGTTGACGGTGGTCACCCCGGGCTGCCCGGTGAGCCGGAACCGGCTCGTCACCATCACCGCACAGCCGGCGGAGCCGGGGACCAGCCAGCGCACCTGCTCCTCGTCGACGGCGTCGTCGAGGACGACCAGGATCCGCCGGTGTGCCAGAAGTTGCCGGTAGAGTTCGGCGCGCTCTTCGAGTCGTTCCGGTATCGCGCTGCCCGTCACCCCGAGCGCCCGCAGGAACCGTTCCAGCGCCTGCGCCACGGTGACCGGCTGCACGGAGAGGCTGTTGAGCTGGACGAACAACTGGCCGTCCGGAAATTCGTCGGCGAGCAGGTGCCCGACGTGGGTGGCGAGGGTGGTCTTGCCAACGCCGGCCTTGCCGCAGACCACCACCACCGGCACGCTGTAGGGCGAGTCGCCCCTGGAGAGCAGGTGCTGGCGGAGCTGGCGGACCGGCTCGGTGTGCCCGGTGAAGTCCTGGATGTCGGTGGGCAGCTGGCGCGGGGTCACCTCCGGCATCGGGACGGTGCTGGGCAACGCGACCGGCCGCGGCGCCGGGTCGGGTGAGCCGCTGAGGATCGCCCGCTCCAGCGCCTGCAACTCCTCGCCGGGCTCGATGCCCAGCTCGTCGACCAGCAGCCGACGCCCGCTGCGATAGACCTCCAGTGCCTCCGCCTGCTGTCCGGACTGGTACAGCACCCGCATCAGCCGAACCCGCAGCCCTTCCCGGAGGGGATGGTGACTGACCAGCTCGGTGAGGTAGCCGACCAGGCCGTGGTGCGTGCCGAGCCGGAGCCGGACGTCGGTCCACTGTTCGACAGCGCCGACCAGTTCCTGGACCAGTCGGACGTCGACACCCTTGAGGATCCGGCTGTTGCCCGTGGTCAGCCCGTGTCCCCGCCAGAGTCCGGTGGCCGTCCGGAACAGCTCGTCGGCCTCGGCGAGGCGGTGCTCGGCGACGGCCTGGTGGGCCCGCCGGGTCAGGTCGGCGAAGGCCAGGCTGTCGAGCTGGTCGGCGGGCACCCGCGCCATGTATCCGTTGGACGTGGTGGAGATGACGTCCGGTGGCAGGCCGGCCTCGGTCAGCATCCGACGCAGCATCGATATGCAGATCTGCACCTGCGCCTTCGCGGTGGCCGGTGGTGCGTCGTCCCAGACGGCCTCCATGAGCCGGTCCATTCCGACGCTCCGGTTCGCCTCGATCAGGGTCATCATGAGGATGATTTGCTGACGTTGCGCGACGATCGGAAACTGACCGGACGGGCCGTGCACCTCCAACGATCCTAGTACTCGAAACCACACCTCGCACGCCCTCCTCGCCCCCGTGTGCACCGTCCATAGGTGCCAATGTGAATCGGCGTGTGCTTGTCGAAAGCGTACGTCCTGTTCGCCGCTCGTGGTAGCTCGTCGATGCGTACCCGCCCGTCGCCCGACTGCCGTTGGCCGGGTCGTCACGGCGACGGCGTCGTTCCGGGACGCTTACCGCTCTTCTCGCCCGTCTCGGGCGGGGCGGCACGGGGCGGCCAGAGCCAATCGAACTTATCGGATAACTAGGTCAATCATCATTATTAATCGACAAGAGGCTATTAGCCAGACGCTGTCACTCCGAGCTGTGGCGCGACTGCGGAACGCCACGGGGGTGGTCCGAACCGCCGATATGGTCCGAACCACCAGAATGGTCCGAACCATCGGGATGGCCCGAACCACCAATACGCCGGCCTGACTACGATGACCCGGTGGATCTCCAGGTGTGGGTTCTGGCGGCGCGGGCCGTGGCGACGGACGAGGCCGCGGCACTGTTGACCGCCGACGAGACCGCCCGCGCCGGACAGTTCGCCGTCCCGGGTGCCAGGGACCTGTTCGTGGCGTCCCGGGCGGTGCAGCGGACGCTGGGCAGTGCGCTGCTCGGCGTCGCTCCCCAGCAGGTGCCGATCGGCCGCACCTGCCTGCACTGTGGCCACCGCGACCACGGCAAGCCCAGGTTCCTGGCGCGGCAGGCGCCCGAGTACTCCGTCTCGCACAGCGGCGCGCTCGTCCTGGTGGGATACGCCCGGACCGGCCGGATCGGGCTCGACATCGAGGCCGACGACCGACGCACCGACCTGGCCGGGCTGATCCCCCGGATCGCCTCCCCGGCCGAACGGCGACGGCTCGGCCGCGTCCCGCCACCGGACCTCCGGCGCGCCTGCCTGCGGCTGTGGACCCGCAAGGAGGCGGTGGTCAAACTGACCGGACACGGCTTGGCACTGCCGTTCACCCGGTTCTCCGTGGACGAGGCGGTGGCCAGCGCCGACGAGCCGGTGCCGGACTGGCCGGACGAGCCGGTGTGGCTGCGCGACCTGCCGGTGGAGCCGGGCTACACCGCCGCCCTGGCGACCAGCCCGGCGCCGGCCGAGGTGACCGTGGCCCGCCTGACGTCCCTGGCGGAGCTGCGGGTACGGCGGGCGACGGCCGGCCACCCCCGCCCGGAGCAGTCACCGCTCCGACCGGCCGGTCTCGACCGTGCGGGCGATCCGTAGCCGCTGCACGTTCGTCGTGCCGTCCATGAACTCGAAGGCGTACGCGTCCCGCCGCCACTTCTCCAACAGCGGATGCGCCAGCAGCGAGCCCGGCCCGAGCGCGACGACAGCCCAGCGCACCACCCCGATCGCCAGCGCGGTGCAGTGCAGTTTCGCCACCGACGGGCGGTACGCGTCGTCCGGGTCGTGGTCCGCACCGGCGGCCGCGTCGTACAACAGTTGCCGGGCGGCGTCCAACCGCGCGGCCTGCCGGCGATGACCGGGCGCACCGGGAAGGTGCGAGGCGACGTAGTCGTACGCGGCGTACGCCAGCCCGATCGCCATGGCGCCGATGTGCACGCGCATGATGTTGAAGGTCCGGGCGATTCCCCACGTCCCGCGCCGGGACAGTGGCAGGTGCGAGCCCAGCACCATGCCGGCCGGCACCCGCACCTCCTCGAACCGCAGCTCGCTGAGGTACGCACCGCGCAGGCCCAGCATCTCCAGCGGGCGGGTGCTGAGCCCGGGAGCGGGCTGCCGGATCAGTGCCGCGCGCAGCGACAGCGGGGACGGCCCGGTGCGGGCGAACACCACGCCGATCGCCCCCCGGGCACCGTTGCTGATGTACCGCTTCGCCCCGCTGAGCAGGTAGTCACCTGACCCGCACTTCGTCAGGGTGGTCTCCACGGCGGTCCCGTCGGTGCCCCGGTCCGGCTCGGTCATCCCGAAGAACGTCCAGAGTGGGCCCTCGGCGACCGCCCGGTAGAAGAACTCGCGCTGCTCCTCGCTGCCCAACGCGTCGACCACCACCCCGGCCAGCGAGGGCCCCGGGCTGGCGGTCAGCACCCCCGGGTCGCCCCGGGACAGTTCGACGGTGGCGACGATCCGGGCCAGGTAGGACTCGGTCTCGACGTCGTCGAAGACGGTCGGCCCGGTCCGGAAACGCTTCGGCACCGTCGCCTCGCAGATCGCCCGGAACGCCGGTGAACCCAGGTGCGGCGCCATGTCGGCCGGCGCGGCGTCGATCGCCAGGGCCCGCCGCCGCAGGTCGGGTGCGATCTCGCCGATGGTCTCGCGCAACGCCAGCAGCGGCGGCTCCAGCCCGGCCGTCGGCCCCGGCCCGGTCACTGCGTCACCCAGCAGTTCGCGACCAGCTCGGAGACGTGGCAACTGCGTCCCGGGTTGTCGGCCAGATATCCGCTGGCGCCGAGCAACTTCGCCGCCTCCCAGTCCAGGTCGGTGATCCGGTCGTGCACGTCCGCGACCGCCTCGGCGGTGGCGGCGGAGAGGGTCAGTTGCACACGTAACGCCTCCACCTCGGTGAGCAGGTCGGCGAGAGTGCCGAGGACCAGCTGCTTGCGGATCGTCGGCTCGCCGCCGGACGTACGCCCGGAGAGGTGGGCGACCGCGTGGTCGGCGAGCCGGCGGGTGGCACCCAGCCGCGCCGCGGCCAGCAGTACGCCGAGATCGGTGAGCGTGTCGGTGGGCTCCGCGGCGGTCGGCACCCGGACGAAGGCGATGCCCTCGCGGGCGGCCACACTGTGCGGGATGGTCTCGACGTCGCTGGTCCAGTCGGCCGGGACCGCGGCCGTGCCGCCGGGTGCGGCGACGATCTCGACCCCGGTCAGTGCCCTGGCCAGGCCCGCGGCCAGACCTTCGAGGTAAGCCGCCTGCTCGCAGGCGGCGATGCTGTTCATCATCAGTTCCCCCACGGCCAGCGTGGCTTTCGGCGGACGGTGCGTCGCATGGATGGAACGACTGTCGCCAGCGGGCCGGCGAGCGTCAACCAGCGCACCGGTGGCAGCTTCCGGCCGTCCGGTAGCTGCCGACGCCGGGCACTGGCGCCGGGCCCGGAGGGGTACCGACGATCGAGGACGTGACGACGGCGGCAAAGATCGCGGACATCTGCTGGGGGCAGCGCTACTTCTGGCTGCACCGGCACTGGATCCCGTCCGACGCCCGGCACGACGAGCACATCGTGCTCCGGCACGACCTGCCGGAAGGGGTCGGCACTGGGCGGCTCAGGATGGTCCTCAACCAGCTGGTCCGCCGGCACGAGGCGCTGCGGACGACGTTCCGGATCGGACCCGACGGCGGGCCGCGACAGGTCGTGCACCCGCCGGCACCGGTCGCGGTCACCGTGGTCGACGCCGGTCCGCACGCCCCGGAACCGCCGGCCGAGGTGATCCGGCAACACACCGAGGCCGACTTCGACCTCACCGTGGAGCCGCCGCTACGCGCCGTCGTGGTGACCGTCGGCGACGTACCACGGCAACTCGTGCTCGTCTTCGCGCACATCGCGATGGACGACTGGAGCGTGGCGACGCTCTACGGCGAGCTCACCGCGATGCTGGCCGCTACCGGCCGGCCCGCGGCGCTCGCCCCGGTCCGCGACCAGCCGGCCGACCTCGCGGCCCGGGAGGCCGTGCTGGACGGCCCCCGACGGGAGACCGACCTCGGGTACTGGCGCACCCAGGTGGCCGCCCTGCCCGCCGACGTCTACGCGCACCGGCGCCGCACCGGCGTCACCGAGTCGCACAGCGCCGCCCTGACCTCGCCGGACCTGCTCGGTGCGGTCCGCCAGGCCGCCGCCCGGCACCAGGTGTGGCCCTCCGTGGTGCACCTGTCGACGTACGCGGTCCTGATGGCCGCCTACACCGGCGTGCACCGGGTGCCGTACTGGCTGTTCACCAGCCGCCGCGAGACGTCGGCCGACGCTGCCGTGCTGACCAGCATGTTCGCGCCGATGCTGATGAACGTGGACCTCTCCGGCGATCCGCCGCTGTCCGCCGTGATCCGCCAGGTGGCCGAGTTGCTCGACCGGGGCAAGCAGCACCTGACCACGCCGTACGACGAGCTGGTCGAGCTGATGGCGCTGGAGGGCGCACGGCGCGGGCAGGCCGTCCGGGTCGAGGCGGAGGTCAACTTCCTCAGCTACACGCCGCGGAGCTGCGATGCCCGGCGATCCCGGTTCACCTGGAACCGTGCGCCGCGGGCCTGGGCCCGCTCCGGTGCGGACTCGTACTTCCGGATCTACGAGTGGCAGGACGGCGTCACCGTCGCGCTCCGGTCCAGCGGCGAGGTGCTGGACCGGGCGGCCACCGAGCGTTTCCTCCGGGCTTACCAGGAGATCGTCACCGCGCACGCCGGCCCGGACACCGACCTGACCGTCGGCGAGATCGCCCGGCACCTCGACTTCGGCACGGTCGCCCGGCACCTCGACCTCGGCACGGTCGCCGGATCCCGGGTACGTCCGACCGGCCGGCACGACGAACCGGCGGCCGGTCCGGCCGCCGGCGAGGCCGACCTGGTCACGGCGGTGGCCGCGATGAACGGTCTGGCCGAGGTGGACCCGCTACGCAGCTACGTGGTCGCCGGGGGCCGCGCGATGCGCGCCCCGGCGGTCCTCGCCGCGTTGGCCGAGCGCGGCTGGCGCGGACTGCGGGTCCCCGACCTGTTCGACACCCGGCCGCTGCGGGCGATCGCCGGGCAGCTCACTCCCGCCGGCCCGGACCGCCCGGCGGACTGGTCATGACGCAACCGGAACACGGAGGGCCCATGGAACGCGCACAGGCTGTGGAACACATCCGGGTCTCCCTGGAGGCCGTGCTCAACCAGCACCTGCCGGAGGTCGACGAACGGACCCGGCTCTTCGAGGACCTCGCGATCGACTCGATGAGCGTCCTCGAACTGCTGATCGGTCTCGAGGACTCCATCGACCTGGAGATCGACCCGACCGAGCTGAACGCGGACGTCTTCCAGACGGTGGGTACCCTCACCGACTACGTCTGCGGACAGCTCGCCAAGGCACCGGCCTGACCGCGATGACGGTCACGCTGTCCCGGGTCGCCACCCGGCTGCCGAGCCGGCTCGACCCGGTCGACGAGATCCTCGAACGCAGCGGCCGTCCGCGCACGGAGCGGCGGTTGATGACCCGGGTGTACGGGATGCGCAGCAGTCCCACCCTCGACACCGGTGAGCGGCTGCTGGACCTGCTGGTCGACGCCGGCCGGGCCGCGCTGCGCGGGCGGCCGGCCGGCATGGTCCTGTACGGGCACACGTTGCTGGTCCAGCCGTTCGGTCAGGACGGCACCTTCGCCGCCGCCCTGCGGACCGGTCTCGGCCTGCCCGGCGCCGACGTGTACGGCGTCTCGGGAATCGCCTGCACCTCGGTGCTGCGCAGCATCGAGCTGGCCGCCCGCTACCTGGACCGTCCGGGCGTCGACGCCGACGAGACCGTGCTGGTCCTCGGCGGTGACCAGGGCAGCCTGGGCGGTGCCTCCCGGGTCATCCCGGGCTTCGTGGTCTGCGGCGACGGCGCGGCGGCCCTCACCGTGCGGCGAGGGCGCGGCCGGTACCGCTACCTGGCCGGTGCCGCCGTGCGCGACACCCGGTTCCACCACAACCTGCGGATGTCCGACGAGGACGCCCGGGAGTTCGGCACGAGCAGCGTGCACGGTGTGGTGCGGGCGATCCGGGAGGCCCTGGCGGGCGGTGGACTCGAGTTGTCCGACGTGGACTGGGTTCTGCCGGCCCGGTGCAACCGCTTCGTCTGGCAGGCCATCTGCCGGGAGCTGGGTCTGGGAATCGACCGTGTGCACCTCGACCTGCTGGCCGACCAGGGGCACGTCTTCGGCCTGGACGCGCTGCTGTCGCTGGCGCACCTCGACGGCGCCGGCCGGCTGCGGCCGGGCGCCCGCTGCGTGCTGGTCGCGATCGGCCAGGGCGCCTACTTCCAGGCCTCGGTGGTCGAGGTGATCCGAGAGGAGGGTACGGCGGATGGCTGAGCTGTTCGTCCAGTCCATGGCGGTGGCGGTCGAACCCGACCCGCCGTACGTCGACGGACTGCCGGAGCTGGCCGGGATGTTCGACGATTCCGTCGACGTCGAGGCCATGGCGGCGCAGTTGCGCACGGTGGCCGAGGTCGCCGGGATCCCGCCGCACCGGCTGCGCCGGCTGGCCGCCCCGCGCGACGGCGCCGAACCCGTCGACCGGGTGCTGCACGCCATCGGGGCGCCGGCGGCACCGCAACCGGTGCTGCTGGTCCAGGAGGGTCCCGACCGCGACCCGTTCGCCACCACGCTGCCCCGGTTGATCCACCAGGCGCCGTGGCCGGTGACCGAGGAGTTGACCCTGACCCACCTCGGCGCGGATGCCGGGTGTGAGCTGCTGGACTTCCTGTCCTGGTGGCTGGAGCCGGCGGTCGGTGCCACCGTTCTCCTCTCCCACCAGCCCGTCTTCGTCGACGCCGCCCGGTTGCCGGCCCGGCTCACCGCGGTCGCGCTGCGCTTCGGCGACACCGGGCCGCTGGCGGTCCTCGACTGGCGGGCGACGGGCCAACCGTCCGCGACCGCCTGCGAGGGCTGGCCGGAGGTGTACGCCCTGTTGACGGGGGACTGGCTGTCCCCGGGGGACACCTTCGAGATCCAGTCCGGCGGCGCCCTGATCCGCCTCAAGTACGTCGGCGACGAGGACCCGGCGGACCCGCGCTCGCCCGCACCGGCTCCGCTCGTGCTCGCGGAGCTGGGAGGTACGCCCTGACGGCCGGCACCGGCCCGTCCGCCGGTCGCGTCGACCTTCCGCGCGCTTTCTCGTCAGGGCCGGCGCGTCCCGTCGCAGCAGCCACCGTCAGGCACGAAACTGGTTGCGATAGCGTCTGCTGCGACCCGGCGACGCCGGGAATCGATCTAACAGACAGTGCGGTCGACGGAGTTCGGCTCGAATGCCGCTCGAAGAAGAAGCATCCTCACGCTACCGCTGATGGAGTTGTAGGTGGTAGCCTTCATCCATGCCACTCGACGTGTGCCAACTGCCGCTGGTCGGCGGGCACCCCGCACTCGATCTGGTCAACACGCTCGAGCGTGGGGCGCCGCCGGTGGACGGCTACCAGCCCCACGACTTCCTTTCCGACACCTCCGCACTGCTGCGTTGGACGACCCGGGTGGGTCTGGTCAGCGACGCGGAGGCCGATCGGGTGGGCCGAGCGTGGCGCGACGATCCGGGGGCGGCACACGCGGGTCTGACTGCCGTGCGGAACATCCGGGAAGAGCTGCACCTGGTGCTGCTCGCGACGATCCCGGACGCCGACGGCGGTGCAGCGGGTGCGCAGGGCGGCCCCGGTTGGGGTGATCCGATCGCGGCGGGTGCCGCCCTGGTCGGATTGCAGGAGCGGTGGTCCGGGGCCGCCGCCCGCGCGACGCTGGTGCTCGACCGAGGTGACCCGCCGGAGGTGCGCCTCGCCTACGGCAGCGTGGCGGCCATGCTGGTGGCCGACCGGATCGTCGAGAGTGTCCTCGACGTGCTGCTGACGACAGACCTGACCCGGGTGCGTCGATGTCCGCTGGCCGAGGGCGGCTGCGGCTGGCTCTTCCTCGACCAGAGCCGCAACGGCTCCCGCCGCTGGTGCCGGATGGCCGACTGCGGCAGCACGGTCAAGTCGCGACGGCTCACCGAGCGCCGCCGCGCCGCACGGGCCGGCACCCGGTAGCTCGCCCGGCGGGTGGATCGCCGCCCGAGAATGTCACCGACGGCACCCCACCCGACGCCGGTTCCGCCGACCCTGCCGGTCCTGCCGGAGCACGCGGTGCCGCCCGCCGTCGTCCCCGCCCTCCGCCCTCCGCCCCACACCCACCCCCGGTGACCTCCGACCGAGGCGCCGCCGACGTGGCTGCCGGCAGCTCGACCTGGACAGCAGAGGCGTTACCGAAGGGTGGTAACGCCTCTGCTGTCCAGGCCGGTGGCCGGGCGGCGGTGTGGGGCCGGGCGGGGTGTGGGGCCGGTGGTGTCGGCAGCGTTGCCGTGATGACGGCCGTCTTCGCTGCCCGGTGCACGGGCTCCCGTTGGGTCACAGGCTGCTTCCGGGCCGCTTCCACCGGACTGACCAGCATCGATAACGGCTAGGCAGTCGGCACCGGTAGATAGGTGCATCTTCCGGGGGCATTGAGTAGTGCGCGACTGGCCATCGGAGTACCGCCTCCCGACTAGCTTCATATCTGGCCGATAAGGGAGGTTCGGCAATGCGCACAGAGGATGCTGTCCTGCCGCGATCGCAAGATATCGCGGAAAAGGGATGGAGTCACGGACGACTACCGGTATCCGCGAACGCCGATTGGCGGGAATTCGCGAGTGCCTGGGACGATCTGCCGATCGACCCGTACGTCAGACCGAGTCACCGCACGTCACGGTACCGCCGTCTGGGGCGGCTGCTGGCGCGCGGCGACGGCTCGGTGGAGCGCCTGCCGACCGGGGCGTTCGTCCAGGGTAGGGACGTCAACCGGGTCTACGGCGGGCAGGTCAGGGTGTTCGAGCCACTGCTGGGGAAGACGCATGACAACGCGACTTTCCAGGCGACGATCGCCCACGACCTCGATCTGGTACGGCAGGTGGAGGAGAAGGAGACGGAGTGGGTCATCACGGTGCACGCGATTCGTGTGATAGCCACCGGTGACGCTGCTTCGGCGCCGGCGCCGGAGGGGCGTCACAGTGACGGTCACGACTACGTGATCATGCACCTCGTCGGTCGGGAGAACTGCCTCGGCGGGCTGAGTCGGCTGTTCCGGAAAGGCGAGGACGTGCCGCTGTTCGAGCACACGCTCCTGGCCCCGATGGAAACGCTGGTGCTGAACGACCGGACGATGGAGCACGAGGTTACGCCCATCGTCCCGGGCGGTTCGTCGACCGCCATTCGGGACATGATGATTGTCGATTTCGAGCGGGCCTGAGAAATCCGGAGGGATCCCCATGGTGAATGTGACGACGGCACCCGCCTGCGTGGCGTGCGACACCGACATCGCCGTACCGGACGAGACCGAACTGGGCGACATCCTGTCCTGCCGCGGTTGCGGGCAGGAGCACGAGGTCATCGACCTGGACCCGGCGGTCCGGCTCGACCGCGCGCCCGAGGTGGAGGAGGACTGGGGTGAATGAGACGGCCGATGTGCTGGTCTCGGTCACCATCGTGCGTCCGGAGGAGCGGCTGCTCCTCCGGGCGCTCCGGGCGACCGGACTGACCGCGCGGTCGGTGACGCCTCGGCACACCGCCGCGATCCTCAACGGCGCCGTGCCACGACCGCGAGCGGTGCTGCTGCGCAACGTCTCGCACCGGGAACTGGCCGCGATGTCGGACCGGTTCGAGCAGGCCGGCATCGAGACGCTCAACACGCCGGGGGCGGTACGCCTCTGCCTCTCCAAGGACCTGCAGGCGATCGCGTTCGCCCGCTCCGGCGTACCGCACCCGACGACACACGTGGCGTTCTCCGTCGAGCAGGTCGGCGAGTACGTCGCCGCGCTCGGCGGGGACGCGGTGCTCAAACCGATCAGCGGGTCGTGGGGTCGGGGCGTGGTTCGCGTCTCCGACGACGCCCAGTTGGACGCCTGGGCCGGTGGCCGGGAGGGGCTGGACCCCAGGGGCACGAACTTCCCGGTGGTGGTGCAGCAGTACGTGCCGAAGCCCGGCTACAACCTGCGGGTACACGTCGTCGGCCACCGGCCGGTGGTGGCGTACCGGCAGATCAGTCCCGGGCTGTGCACCAACACCCACCAGGGCGGCCTGGTGGAGCCGGTGCCGGTGACGGACCGGGCGCGCGAACTCTGCGACCGGGTCGTCGACTGCTTCGGTCCGGGCTTCTACGGCATCGACCTGGTGGAGTCGGTGGAGACCGGCGAGATGTGGGTGCTGGAGGTCAACACCAACCCCGACTTCGCCCGCTCCTCCGAGATCCACGGGGTGGACATCCCCGGCCACGTCGCCGAGTACGTCCGGGACCGGGTGTTCGCCACTATACCGAGCGGGGTGGCCTGATGGGCGACGACCGGATTACCGTGGCGGTCCTCGGCGGCAGCGGGTTCATCGGTGCCGAGCTGATGCGGCTGCTGGCCGCGCACCCGCAGGTGGAGCCGAAGTTCGTCTCCTCGGCCCGGCACGCCGGACAGCGGGTCGGGCAGGTGGTGCCGGGGCTGCGGAACTCCCCGGTGGGCGAGCACCGGATGCGTGGGCTGGACGAGATGTCCAAGGTGGACGTGGCGGTGGCGTGCCTGCCCAACGGGACGCTGCCGACCGTGCTGGAGGAGGTCTCGGCAAACGCCGACCTTGTGGTCAACGTGGCCGGGGACTACCGGCTGCGCCAACCCGACGAGATCGCCAAGCACTATCCCGAGTCGGCCGGCGGCTGGCGGCACCCGATCCCGTACTGGGTGCCGGAGTTCTGCGCCAAGCCGACCGAGCCGGTGCTGAACCTGCCCGGCTGCATGGCGGCCTCGACGCTTTACGCGATCTATCCGCTGTTCCAGGCCGGGGTGGCCGCACCACAGGTGGTGGTGGACGCCAAGACCGGGTCCAGCGGGAGCGGCAGCGGCAGCGTCGAGCACCCGGCGATCCGGGACGGGAACGTGCGGGTGCACCGGCTGCACGGGCACCGGCACGCCCCCGAGGTGCGGCAGGCGATCACCGACCTGACCGGGAACACCCCGGACATCCAGTTCTCCACGTTCAGCCTGCCGGTCGCCCGGGGCGTCATGGTCAGCGCGTACGGGCGGCTGAACCCGGGTGCCGGGATCGGCGACGTACGGCGGGCGTTCGCGCGGGCGTACGCGGACACGCCGTTCGTTCGGATGGCGAACGGGCGTACCCCGATGGCGCTGCCGATGCTCAAGACCGTCGTCGGCTCCAACGTCGCCGAGGTCGGCGTGGCGGTCGAGGACGACCGCTGGGTGTCGGTCTGCACGCTCGACAACCTGATCAAGGGCGGTGCGGGGCAGGCGGTGCAGGCCCTGAACCGCGTCTACGGCCTGGACGAACGACTGGGACTTCCGGAGGCAGGGGGATGGCCGTGATGAACAACGCCGCTCTGTCGGCCGTCTCCCCGTACTCGCCGCTCTACGTGGTGAAGGTGGGGAGCGCGAGCCTGCGCTATCCGGCGATCTACGACGAACTCGCCGTCCTGCGGGACGGCGGTGCCCGAATCCTGCTGGTCTGCGGCGGTGCCGCCGACATCGCCGACTACTACGCCAGCCTGGACCGTCCGATGCGGACGGTGACGCTGGCCGGCGGAGACGAGGTCCGGTACTGCCCGCCCGACGAGATGCCGTACATCGTCGCGGCCTACGAGCGGCTGACGCTGCCCCGGGTACGCGACGAACTGGGCAGCCGCGGCCTGACCGTCTTCGGCGGAACCGCCAGCGCCGAGGCGCTGGTCAGCGGCACCCCGAACCGTCCGCTGCGGGTGGTCGACGGTGGCCGGCAGCGGCTGGTCCGGGACCACCGGGCCGGGGTGGTCTGCGAGGTGGCGGTGTCCCGGCTGGCGGCGCTGCTCACCGCGTTCGACGTGGTCTGCGTCTCGCCGCCGGTCGCCGCCGACGACGGGGGCGCGCCGATAAACGTCGACGCCGACGTGCTCGCCGCCGAACTCGCCCGCGCACTCGACGCCGACCACCTGCGACTGGTGACGGGTACGCCGGGACTGCTGGCCGATCCGGCGGACCGGTCCAGCACGCTGCCACACCTGGGCCGGGGCGACGGCATGACGTACGCCAAGGGGCGGATGCGGCAGAAGGTCCGCGCCGCCGAACTGGCCCTTTCCGGTACGCCCGACGTGGCGATCACCGGCCCGCACACCGTCAACGCGTACCGGGCCACCCGGTTCTGGCGGGCCCCGGCGCCGGAGCCGGACCTGGACCTGCTGGCCCGGATGGTGGAGATCTCCTCGGTCTCCGGCGACGAGCGGGAGCTGGGGCTGTTCCTGCTCGACTGGCTCACCGAGCGGAAGGTGCCGGCGATGCTGGACGGGGCCGGCAACCTGGTCGCGACCCGCGGCTCCGGCCCGCGCACCCTGCTGATGATCGGGCACATGGACACGGTGCCGTACCGCTGGCCGGCGGCCTGGGACGGTGACACGCTCACCGGCCGGGGCTGCGTCGACGCCAAGGCGAGCCTGGCGGTCTTCCTGGAGACCCTGGCCGAGCTGGACGTACCCGAGGACGTGACGGTGCGGGTCGTCGGCACGGTGGAGGAGGAACGCACCGCGGCCGGTGCGCTCTTCGCCCGGGACCACTACCCGGCCGACGCGGTGGTCGTCGGCGAGCCGAGCGGTGCCGGCGCGGTCACCATCGGCTACCACGGGGTCTGCAAGGTCCGGGTCCGGGTCGAGCAGTCCGCCGGGCACACCGCCGGGCAGGGCCGGCGCACCGCCGGCAGCCGGCTCGTCGACGTGATCGGCGAGGCGGAGACCGAGGTCGGCAAGCGCAGCCCGGAGGCACTCTTCGCGGTGCTGGGCCTGGCCGCGGGCGGCTCCGGCGCGACCCAGACCGCCTCGGCGGTCCTGGACGTGCGGGTGCCGCCACAGGTCGAGGTGGACGAACTGCTGCCCGCCTTCGGCGACGCGGAACTCCTGCTGGCCACCCCGGCGGTCAGCACCCCCCGGACCGACCCGCTGGTGCGCGCCTTCACCCGCGCCCTGCGGGCGGTCACCGGGGGTCCACCCCGGCTGCTGGCCAAGAAGGGCAGCAGCGACATGAACACCCTCGCCACCACCTGGCGGGGCGTGCCGATGGTGGCGTACGGGCCGGGCGACGCCAGCCTCGACCACACGCCGGACGAGCGGATCTCGGCCGGCGAGTACCGGCAGGCCAGGGCGGTGCTGTCCGCAGCGGTACGGGATTGGTGTGAGCGCTGATGAACGAGACCGATCTGCTCAACGAACAGGCTGCCCGAGCCCGCCGGCTGGTGGTCGAGATGGCCGGCAGCCCGGTCGGCTGCCACCTCGGCGGCAGCCTCTCCGTGCTGGACATCCTGGTGGCCGCCTACGCGGTCGCCCGGTCCCGGCCCGGCACCGAGGTGGTGCTGAGCAAGGGACACGCCGCCGCCGCGCTCTACGCGGTACTGCACGAGAACGGTGTCATCCCGGAGAACCCGGCGCCGCGCTACGGCCAGGCGGGGTCGCCGTACACCGGTCATCCAGGTCCGAAGGTCCCCGGGGTGCGGTTCCCGACCGGCAGTCTCGGGCACGGGCTCGCCTACGCCGTCGGCTGGGCGCTCTCCCGGCAGCTGCTCGGGCAGCCCGGCGGCGCCATCGCGGTGGTCGGCGACGGTGAGCTCCAGGAGGGCCTGGTCTGGGAGGCGCTCCAGGTCGCCCACGCGAAGCGGGTGACCGGACTGACCGTGGTGGTGGACGTGAACGGTGGCCAGAACGACGGCTACGTCGCGGACATCTCGCCGCTGACCGATCTGCCGGCCCGGCTGACCGCGTTCGGCTTCGACGTGATCGAGGTGGACGGCCACGACATCGACAAGCTGATGGCGGCGATGGCGCCCACCGACCGGCCGAAGGCGGTGCTGGCCGCCACGGTCAAGGGCAAGGGCGTGCCGGCGACCGAGGGCAAGGCGGGCTCGCACTACGTCAAGGTGAGCCCGGCCCGGGCCAGACAGTGGAAGGCGGCGATCCGGCCATGATGTCGGCACGAGACGCGTACAAGGCCGAGCTGACCGAGCTGGCCGAGGCCGACCCGCGGATCGTCTGCCTGGAGGCCGACCTCGGCGGTGCCAAGCACGGCTTCCAGGAGCGGATCCCGGACCGGTTCCTCAACCTGGGCATCGCCGAGGCGTCCGCGGTGGACATCGCCGTCGGGCTCGCCTCGGCCGGGCTGCGCCCGTTCCTCAGCACCTTCGCCACCTTCGCGATGTTCCGGGCCGCCGAGAGCGTCAAGCTGGGGCTCGGCTACCTCGGTGCGCCGGTGGTGCTGGTCTGCCCGTACGGCGGGGTGTCCGGAGCCTGGTTCGGGCCCACCCACCACTGCCTGGAGGACCTGGCCGTGGCGCAGAGCCTGCCGGGGCTGCGGATCGCCGTACCGGCCGGCGAGGCCGAGACCCGGGAGGTGATCCGCACGGCGGCGGCCGGCGACCGGCCGTGCTACGTGCGGCTGGCCCGCAACGACGTCTTCGACGTCCCGCTGGTGCCGGCCGCCCGGGGCACGGTCAGCTGGCTCAACCCGATCACCGAGGGGACCTGCCTGGTCTCGATCGGGGAGAAGCCGACCGAACTCTGTGCCGCCGCCACCGAGCAGCGGCCCGAGCTGGGCCACGCCCACCTGTGCTGGGTGGACGCCGAGAGCCTCGCCGAGGTCGTACCGCAGCTGGCCGGCGCCCGCCGACTGGTGGTGGTGGAGGAGCACCGCGGGGCCGGCAGCGTCGCCGCCACGCTGGCGCTGATGCTGCCCGGCCGGGACGTACGCGGGGTGAACGCCGGCACCGACTGGCCGACCGAGGGCGGCAGCCACGACGAGACCCTCGCCGCGCTCGGCCTGACCGTGTCCGCCGTACTGCAAGCCGCCTAAGGAGATCCAGATGGCCACAACCATGCAGCCCAGCGCCACCGCGCTGGAGGTCACCCGCCAGACGCTGGCCGACCCGGCACTGACCCGGCGCAGTCCGGGTGAGGAGTTCGCCTGGGCGGTCGCGCAGGAGAAGGACGGCGCGGACCTCGTCGTGCCGATCCGTGCCCACCTGACCGCGTCGTTCCCGCTCTTCGCGACCCGGCCCCGCTACACGGTCCGCCACCTGCTGAAGGTGGCCTCCGTCTCCGACCGTACCCTCGCGTTCGTCCGGGAGGCGCCGAAGGCCGGGTACGGCGCCGCCGGCAACACCTACGCGACCACGCCCGAGTCCGGCTTCCGGCCCAGTGTCGAGTACGCCGAGCTGACCGAGATGACCGTCACGGTGCCGGTACCCGACGGTCTGCGCCACGACCCGGCCCTGCTCGCCGCGTTCGTCGACTACCGGGTGCTGGTCCGGCTCGGTGTGGTGGAGAACCAGGCGCTGCTGCACGGCACCGCCGACCACCGGATCGAGGGCCTGCTCAACCTGCCCGAGATCCGCCGGGCGCCGTTGCGCGGCGACCTCGGTGCGGCGCTGACCGAGGCGGCCGGCACGGTCGAGGAGACCGGCGGCTCCTGCGACGGGATCGTGGTGCATCCGGCGCACTACTGGGAGCTGGTCCGGGACGGCTACCTCGGCCGACTCGGCGAGGCGGGCATCAAGGTGTCCCGTACCCGGATGATGCCGCGCGGTCAGGCGCTGCTCGGCGACTTCCGGGCGGCGGTCACGCTGCTCGACCCGGGCAACTCGTCGCTGGCGATCGTCGGCGACGCGATCGAGGCCCGCACCTGGGCCGGCCTCGCCGTGCACCTGCCGCAGCACTTCCTCCTGTTGGGAGGTGACCGGGAATGAAGGTCGTCTACATCACCGGGTGGCTGCGCAGCGGCAGCACCATCCTGGGCAACGTGCTCAACGAGCTGCCGGGGGTGCTGCACGTCGGCGAGCTGCACTACCTGTGGCAGAACGGGGTGCTGCGGCACGGCACCAACTCGCTCTGCGGCTGCGGCGAGCAGGTCGAGACGTGCCCGCTCTGGTCGTCGGTGGTGGCCACCCTCGACGCGCCGGACCTGTCCCGGCTGGCCACCCAGATGATGCGGTGGCAGCGCGGCGCCCTGCGTACCCGGCACACCCGGGCCCGGCTGGCGAACACCCCCGAGCAGGCCCGTGCGGTGGTGGACCGGACGGTCGCGCTCTACCGGGCCCTGGCGGAGCGGGGGGCGTCGCGGGCGATCGTGGACAGCTCCAAGTACCCGGCCGAGGCGGCGGCCCTGCTCAACCGGCCGGACGTCGACCTGCGCCTGGTGCACATCGTGCGCGACCCGCGCGCCACCGCGTACTCGTACCTGCGGGCGAAGCGCTACATCGACCCGATGAGCCCGGCGGCCAGCACCTCGAACTGGGTCGGCTTCAACCTCGCCTCCGAGCTGGTCGGCAACGCCTCCAACGGGCGCTACCTGCGGGTGCGCCACGAGGACCTGACCCGGGAGCCGCGCCGGGTGGTCGCCGAGGTGCTCCGGTTCGCCGGGCTGGACGACGAGTCGCCGGTCGACGACGACGGCAAGGTCACCCTGGGGGTCAACCACACGGTCACCGGCAACCCGGACCGGCTCGGCCAGGGCACCGTGGCGATCCGGCCGGACGAGCGGTGGCGTACCGAGCTGCCGGCCGGGCACGCCGCGGTGAGCACCGCGCTCGCGTTGCCGCTGCTGCGCCGCTACCGGTATCCGCTGCGGGCGAAGGGAGCGGCGTGATGGACCTCGGTCTGACCGGCCGGGTGGCCCTGGTCGCCGCCGCGAGCAGCGGGCTCGGCCTGGCGGTCGCCCGGGCGCTGGCCGCCGAGGGCGCGGACGTCTCCATCTCCGCCCGCGACCCGGAGCGGCTGGCCCGGGCACACGAGGAGGTCGACCGGGCCGGCCCGGGACGGGTGCTCAGCACGGTCGTCGACGTCACCGACGAGGCGGCCGCGGCCGGCTGGGTGCGGCGTACCGCCGAGGAGCTGGGTGCGCTGCACGTGGTGGTCACCAACTCGCCCGGCGTACCGCACGGCAGGGCCGACGCCTTCGCGGTGGACGACTACCGCCAGGCGTTCGACGGCTCCACGCTGCCGCACGTCGCGCTCACCCTGGCCGCCCTGCCGTACCTGCGGCAGGCCGGCTGGGGCCGGGTGCTGATGATCACCTCCGAGGCGGTACGCCAGCCGCTGCCGGGCACCGCCATGTCGGCGGTCGCCCGGCTCGGCGTGCTCGGCTTCGCCAAGGGGCTGGTGCACTCGCTGGGCGCCAGCGGCGTCACGGTGAACGTCCTCGCCCCCGGGGTGCACCAGACCCCGGCGTTCGAGGGGTTCGTCGCGGCGCACTCGCAGCGGTCCGGAGTGGACCGGGAGACCGCGCTGAAGGAGATCGCCGCCGAGGTGCCGCTCGGCCGGATCGGCCAGCCCGCCGACTTCGGCGCGCTCGCCGCGTTCCTGGCCAGCCGGCACGCCGGCTTCGTGACCGGCACGGTGCTGCTGGTCGACGGCGGAAACACCAGGGGGATCGGATGAGCGTCGAGGTACTGGAGGCGGAGGCCGTCCACATCATCCGGGAGGTGGCGGCCGAGTTCGAGCGGCCGGTGCTGCTCTTCTCCGGTGGCAAGGACTCGATCGTCATGCTCCGGCTAGCCGAGAAGGCGTTCCGGCCGGCGCCGATCCCGTTCCCGGTGCTGCACGTCGACACCGGGCACAACTTCCCCGAGGTGCTCGACTACCGGGACAGGCGGGTCGCCGAGCTGGGGGTGCAGCTGATCTGCGCCTCGGTGCAGGAGTCGATCGACACCGGCCGGGTGGTCGAGGAGACCGGGCCGCGGGCCAGCCGCAACCGGTTGCAGACCACCACCCTGCTGGACGCCCTCGACAAGTACGGCTTCGACGCCGCGTTCGGCGGGGCCCGCCGGGACGAGGAGAAGGCCCGGGCCAAGGAGCGGATCTTCTCCTTCCGGGACGAGTTCGGCCAGTGGGACCCGAAGAACCAGCGGCCCGAGCTGTGGAACCTGTTCAACACCCGGATCCGGCGCGGGGAGCACATCCGGGTCTTCCCGCTCTCCAACTGGACCGAGCTGGACGTCTGGCGGTACATCGAGCGGGACGGGCTGGAGGTGCCGTCGATCTACTTTGCGCACCGCCGCCGGGTCTTCGAGCGGGACGGCATGCTGCTGGCCGAGAACCCGTACCAGGCGCCCGGTCCGGGCGCGGAGGTGGTCGAGGCCACCGTCCGGTACCGCACGGTCGGCGACATGACCTGCACCGGGGCCGTCGAGTCCGGGGCGCGCACCGTCGCCGACATCGTCAGGGAGGTCGCGTCGACCCGGATCACCGAGCGCGGGGCGACCCGGGCCGACGACCGGGTCAGCGAGGCCGCCATGGAAGACCGCAAGCGGGAGGGGTACTTCTGACCATGGACATCCTCCGGTTCGCCACCGCCGGCTCGGTCGACGACGGCAAGAGCACCCTCATCGGCCGTCTGCTCTACGACTCCAAGTCCACCTTCACCGACCAGTTGGCGGCGGTGGAGCGGGCCAGCCGGGACCGTGGCGACGAGTACACGAACCTGGCCCTGCTCACCGACGGCCTGCGGGCCGAGCGGGAGCAGGGCATCACCATCGACGTGGCGTACGGCTACTTCGCCACGCCCAAGCGGAAGTTCATCATCGCCGACACCCCCGGGCACGCCCAGTACACCCGGAACATGGTGACCGGGGCCTCCACGGCGGATCTGGCGATCATCCTGGTCGACGCGACCAAGGGGCTGGTCGAGCAGAGCCGCCGGCACGCCTTCCTGGTCAGCCTGCTCGGCGTGCCGCACCTGGTGGTCTGCGTCAACAAGATGGACCTGGTCGGCTACGACGAGGCGGTCTTCGAGCGGATCCGGGCGGAGTTCTCGGCGTTCACCTCGAAGCTCTCGGCCCGGGACGTGACATTCGTGCCGATCTCCGCGCTGCGCGGCGACAACGTGGTCAGCCGCTCCTACGAGATGGGCTGGTACGGCGGCGCCCCGCTGCTGCACCACCTGGAGAACGTGCACATCGCGTCGGACCGGAACCTGGTCGACGCCCGCTTCCCGGTGCAGTACGTCATCCGGCCGCAGTCGCACGCCTACCGCGACTACCGGGGCTACGCCGGCCAGGTCGCCGGCGGCGTGCTGCGCCCCGGCGACGAGGTGCTGCACCTGCCCACCGGGCTGACCACCCGGATCGCCGGGATCGACGGCCCGGACGGCCCGGTGGACGAGGCCGCCCCGCCGATGTCGGTGGTGCTGCGGCTCGCCGACGACCTCGACATCTCCCGGGGCGACATGATCTGCCGGCCGCACAACGCCCCGACCCCGACCCAGGACCTCGACTCCCTGGTGGTCTGGATGACCGACCGGCCGCTCCGGCCGGGCCAGCGGCTGCTGGTCAAGCACACCACCCGGACCGCCCGGGCGGTGGTGAAGGACCTGCGCTACCGGCTGGACGTGAACACCCTGCACCGGGACGAGGACGCCGCCGAGCTGCGGTGCAACGAGATCGGCCGGTTGCACCTGCGGGTCACCCAGCCGCTCTTCTGCGACCCGTACTCCCGCAACCGGCTGACCGGCGCGTTCATCCTGATCGACGAGGCGACGAACCTGACGGTCGGCGCGGGGGTCGTCAACTGACCCGGACCGACACCGGCGCCGCTCCCGCGAGGGGGCGGCGCCGCTGTCGTTCTGGGCTGGTCCGGGGGTTCGGCTCGGGTCCGGCCGGCTTCGTTGTGGTCCGGCCCGGGGCCGGGCGGATTCGTTCAGCTGACGGTCTCGGTGAGCAGCACCCGCAGGTCGCCCAGCTCCGCCCGGGTGCTGATGCCGAGCTTGCGGTACACCCGGTGCAGGTGGTTCTCCACGGTGCGTACCGACAGCACCAGGCGGCGCCCGATTTCCTTGCTGGACAGGCCGTGCGAGGCGAGTTCGGCGATCTCGCTCTCCCGGGGCGTGATGTGCGGTGCCTCCAGGATGGACAGTGCCGGGCAGCGCGGCACGTCCTCGCAGCGGCGGATCAGGGTGAGCGCCCGGGCGGTCGCCGCGGACGCCAGGGCGAGCTGGCCGCCGTTGCGGTGCCGGATCGACTCCTCGGCGGCGGCCTCGGCGGCGAGCAGCGAACTGCCCAGCTCCGCGAAGCCGGCCGAGACCTCGGCCAGCGTGCCGGCGTCGCCGTCGGCCACCGCACGGGCGTGGCTGGCGTACAGCCCGGCGAGGCGGTGGCCGGAGTCGTCGGCGAGTACCCGCAGCCGGTCCGCGGCCCGTTCCGCCGCACCCAGCCGGACCACGTCGTGCAGGGCGAGCGCCTCGAACCCGACCGCGCCGGCGGACCGGGCGAGCCGCGCGGCGCGCTGGGCGAGCGGTACGCCGTCACCGTGCTGCGCGGCGGCGACCCAGGTGCGGGCCAGCTCGATCCACGGAGTCAGCACCCGCATCGAGGCGGCGGGCAGCCGGTCCACCTCGGCCAGGTTCTCCCCGGCGGCGTCCGTGTCGCCGGTCAGGGCGTGACCGTGCGCCATCAACCCGAGCAGGAGGGCCAGCATGCTGCTGGGACCGTACTGGCGGGCGATCGAGACGCCCTCCCGGGACCAGGAGATCTCCTCGCGCAGCCGGCCCCGCATCCGGGCGACCAGGCCGCGCAGCAGGCACGCCATCGCCAGGCCGAACGGCCAGTTGCCGGCCAGCGCCCGGTCGTAGCTCTCCCGGGCCCGCTGCTCGGCCGCCTCGAACTGGCCGGTCCACAACTGGCCGTGCACCACGCCGAGGTCGGCGAGGACCGCCAGCCAGGGCGCGTCGGCCGGCCACTCGCCGTCGAGTTCCGCCACCCCTTCGCCGGCCCGGCCGGCGAAGACCATCGACAGGCCGGCCGCGACCCGGGCCTCGGGTTCGCCCGGCACGGTGCCGGCGAGTTCCAGGGCGGACTCGGCGGAGCCGGCGAGGGCGCGCAGCAGCGCCTGCCGGGCGACCAGCCGGGCGCGGGCCGCCCCGCTGGTCAGCTCGGCGGCGGTGACCCGCAACAGCGCTTCGGCCTGGACCGGACGGTCCAGGCCGAAGAAGAGGATGAAGGCGCGCACCGCAACCACCCGGGCCCGGTCGTCGTCGTCCTCCGGTATCCCGAGCTGGGCCAGCGCGGCATCGGCCTCCACCGGCCGGCCGGTGAAGAGCAGGCTGTAGCCGAGCGGTTCCGCGGCCGGCGCACCGCCACCGGCGGCGAGCGCGCGCCGGCCGAGCAGCTCGGCCAGCTCCAGGTCCATCGCCACCCAGGCACCCCGGGCGGCCGTCACCGTGCTTCCGCCGTCCTCCGGTCCGGGCCGCCGGCCGCTCTCCATCCGCCACCGGGCGGCCCGGGCCAGCTCCACCGGATGCTGGCTGGTCGCCTCGACGAGGCCGGCGCAGCGGTCCAGCCAGCGCTGGGCGCGCAGCCGGGGGGTGACGGCACGCAGCACCTCGCCGTAGATGGGGTACGCCAGCCGCGCCTGGTCCTGACCGTCACATTGCTCGATCCGGACCACGCCGTGCGCCTCGGCGGCCTCCAGCACGTCGGGTGCGATCAGCTCACCCACCACGAGCGGGTCGATCGGCTCGGTGAAGGCGAGCAGCTCCAGAGCGGGCCGGCACTCCGCCGGTGCCGCCGCCAGCCGCTCGTCGACCAGGTCCGCCAGCCAGGACGGCACGGCGAAGTGGCCGGTCAGCCGCCACATTCCGGCCGCCGGGTCGGCGACCAGCCGGCCGGCCGCGAGCTGGGCGGTGAGCAGTTCGCGTACCCAGAGCGCGTTGCCGGCGGTGGCCTCCCAGAAGCGCTGCACCAGCGCCCCGTCCACCTGGCCGTGCAGCGCCTCGGTGAGGATCTGCTGCACCTCGTCGCGGGTCAGCGCAGCTACCTCGATCCACTCGGCCAGCCCGTCGGTCCACAGCTCGACGATCGGCCGCGGCAGCCGGCGGCCCTGGCGCACGGTGGTCAGGATGAACAGTTCGCCGCGCCGTGCCATCCGGACCGCCAGCGCGGCCGAGGCCTCGTCCAGCAGGTGGGCGTCGTCGGCGACCAGCACCAGGCGGCGCCGGCCGGCGTGCTTGCGCAGCGACTCGGCGGCCAGCCGCAGCGAGTCGCCGGTGAACGGGGCGCTGAGCAGCGCGGAGGGTAGGTGTTCGGCGAGCGCGCCGAACGGTACGTTGGCGGTGGCCGACGTGGTGGCGGCGTGGATGACCCGGTGGGTCGCCGGGTCGGCGCGGCCGGCCGCCTCGACCTGCAGGCGGCTCTTGCCGACGCCCTCGGTGCCGGTGAGTGCCACCCCGGCGATGTCGTCGTTTGCCATCGCGGTCGCGATCCGGGCCAGCTCGGCGTGTCGGCCGGCGAACACCTGCCGCAGCCGGTCCCCCATGGTCGTATTCCTCACCGCGTCAGCGTCAGCTCGGCGGCTATCGACTCACTTTCGATCCGCCATGCGGTGCACGCTGGCGCTGGTGGCGGCGGTCGGCACCGCGCCGCGCGCCGGCTGAAGCTCGCGGACCCCCGTGCACCGCAGTACGGCCCGCTGCGCTGAGTAGCGGCCGTCGGAGCGGTTGAGTAGCCCTCGTTCGCAAGCGGGGTAGCCGCGGACCTGCCACTTCAGCAGTGCTGCCCTCGTATCGTCGCCGGTGCCGGCAAGCTTGCTCACCGAATTCCAGCTCTCGTGAAGAGGGGCGCAGATGTCGTACACGAAGCCTACCGATCCCGCGGTGCTGGCGACGGCGGTCACCGACAACCTCGTCGTCGCGGTCGACCCTGACGCACCGGCCTCCGGCCTCTACTACTGGGAAATCTCCCGGCCCTGGCGCGACAAGGTCGTCGACGCGGTCCGGGCCTGCACCGACCCGACCATCCGGACGCTCGGCGAGGGCCTGCTGGCCGAGCCGACGGACCACCGCCGCTACTGGGAGCTGCACGCGGCGCTGCTGGAGCGGCAGGGGAAGCAGCCCGAGATCGACGAGCTGCTGCACCTCGGCTGGCGGGCCGAGTGCAACTCGCGGCTCGGCCACGTGCTCAACAAGGGCTACGACCGGGACTCGACACCGGTGACGGTGGAGGAGATGAAGGCGTTCGACCCGGGTACGCCGCTGCCCGCCGGCGCCAAGCCCGAGGTCCTGGTCGTGATCCCGTTCCACAGCCGGCTGGAGGGCGGCGGAGACCGGCTGCGCAACCTGCTGGCCTGCCTGCGCTCGCTGCGCGACCAGTCCTTCCCGCGCGAGCACTACCAGGTCACCGTCGTGGAGAGCGACGAGCAGTCGCGCTGGCGCGACGTGATCAGCCCGTTCGCCGACAACTACCTCTTCGCCCGCAAGGACGGGGTGTTCAACAAGTCCTGGGCGATGAACGCGGGTGTGGTGCACAGCCCCGGCCCCACCGAGATCATCTGCCACATGGACGCCGACGTGCTGGCCGACCGGGACTTCCTGGCCCGCAACGTGGAACGGATGCTCGGGCCCGGCACGATGGGGCACCTGCCGTACCGGGACATGCTGGCGATGGACTTCCCGTCCACCTGGCGGGCGATCCGGGAGCGGCTGCACGGCGGGGCGGCGGCGGCCGACATGAACCGGGTGCGCGGGTTCACCCTGCGTCGGGGGCCGGGCCTCTGCTTCTTCGCCCGCGCCGAGCTGTACCACCGGGTCGGCGGGATGGACGAGCGCTACCAGGGCTGGGGCGGCGAGGACATCGAGTTCAACTACCGCTTCGGTTTCGACGCGGCGTACGACGCGTACGAGGAGCCGCTGCTGCACATGCGGCACCCGTCGTACTCGGTGCTGCGCTCGGACGGGAAGTTGATCAACGCGCACCTGGTGCCGGGTACCTGGCGGCCGGAGCGCCCGATCGGTCAACTCGACCAGTTCACCCCGGTCGGGGTCTAGCGCGGGAGGGGCGTCATGTCCGTAGTGGAAAGCTCGGCACCCGCCTCGCGGGCCGGCACCGGCCTGCGGGACGGCCGGACCGTACTCGACCACCTGCGGGAGGCCGTGCACCGGTACCCGGACCGGTCGGCGACGATCTGCTGGTACGCCGACGGCCGACCGGCCGAGCGGCGCAGCTACGCCGAGCTGTCCGCCACGGTCGAGCGCCTCGCCGCGGCACTGGCGCGGCTGGGCGTACGGCGGGGCGACGTGGTGACCCTGCAACTGCCGAACTCGTGGCAGCTGGTCGCACTGAGCCTCGCCTGCGCCCGGATCGGTGCCGCCGCCGGACCGGTGGCACCGATCATGCGCCGACGGGAGCTGGAGTTCATGACCCGGCTCACCGAGAGCCCCGTCTACGTCGGAGTGACGAGTCTGCGGGGCTACTCGTACGACGAGATGAGCGCGGAGGTGGCGCGGGCGGTGCCCACGCTGCGCCACCGGATCCTGCTCGGTGGCCCGACCACCGAGGGCGCGCTCGACTTCGACACCTTCCTGCTCGGCCGGGCCTGGGAGGACGAGCTGGCCCCGGGTGAGCTGGACGACCGGGAGGCGGGACCGGACGACCTGGCCCAGGTGATGTTCACCTCCGGCACCACCGGCGAGCCGAAGGGGGTGATGCACAGCCACCGCACGCTCTACGCGATCAACCGGCGGCAGATCGAGGTGCTGGGGCTCACCCCGGACGAGATCACCGCGATGGGGTCACCGACGACCCTGCAGGGCGGGTACACCTGGAACTTCGTCATGCCGGTCATGCTCGGCGCCAGCGCGGTCCAGGTGGACGCCTGGGATCCGACACTGATGCTGCGGATCTTCGAGGCGGAACGGGTGACGTTCTTCTACGGCGCGCCGACGTTCCTGATGGACCTGATCCGCGAGCAGCGGCAGTGGCCCCGGGACATCAGCGCGCTGCGGGCCTTCGGCACCGGCAGCGCACCGGTACCGCCGGTCCTGGTGGAGCAGGCCCGCGACGTGCTCGGCTGCCGGGTGTATGCGGTCTGGGGCATGACCGAGAACGGCTGTGTCACGGTCACCCGGCCGGAGGACCCGCTGATGCGGGCGGCGGAGAGCGACGGCACGCCGGTGCCCGGGATGCGGGTGCGGATCGTCGACGAGTCGACCGGCGAACCGGTCACCGCCGGGGCGGTCGGCCTGCTCCAGGTGCGCGGCGAGAACCAGTGCCTGGGCTACTACCGCCGGCCGGAGCTGTACCGGCAGTCGCTGACCCCGGACGGCTGGTTCGACACCGGCGACCTGGCCCGGGACGACGGCTACGGCGGGATCCGCATCGCCGGGCGGGTCAAGGACATCATCGCCCGGGGCGCCGAGAAGGTGCCGGTGGCCGAGGTGGAGGCCGCACTGCTGCGGCACCCGGCGATCCGCGACGTGGCGGTCGTCGGCTATCCGGACCCGCGGCTCGGCGAGCGGGCGTGTGCGGTGATCGTCCCGGAGGGGCCGGCGCCGACCCTGGACGACCTGCGCACGCACCTGACCACGCTGGGCATGGCGAAGCCGTACTGGCCGGAGCGGATCAGCGTCGTCGACGAGCTGCCGAAGACACCCTCCGGCAAGGTGCAGAAGTTCATCCTCCGTGACCAGCTTAAGGCGGCATGATGGATTTTCTACTCAGCGACGAGCAACGCGCGCTCGGCGAGAAGGTGCGGGCGTTCACCAAGGAGCGGATCGCACCGTACTACCAGGACAGCGACCGCACCGGACGGTTCCGCGACTCGCTCGTCACCGAGCTGGCCGCGGCCGGGCTGTTCGCGCTGCGCGTCCCGGAGGAGTACGGCGGGCTCGGGCTGGACGCGGTCAGCACCGGCGTGGCACTGGAGGAGCTGGCCGCCGGTGACCTGACGGCCTGCTGGCCGGTGCTCAACGCCGCCCTGGTCTCCGGCATCCTGGCCGCGAACGGCAGTGCCGAGCAGCGGGAACGCTGGCTGCCGCCGATCGCCCGGGGTGACGCGCTGGTCGCCTTCTGCATGACCGAGCCGGGCCACGGCACCGACGCGGCCGCGGTCGAGTTGCGGGCCGAGCGGCGTGGCGACGGCTGGCGGCTCAGCGGCGAGAAGACCTCGATCATGCTGGGCGGCTACGCCACGCACGGGATGATCTTCGCCCGGACCAGCGAGGCGCCCCGGGCCCGTGGGGTCACCGCCTTCTACGCCCGGCTCGACGACCGCTACGTGGCCCGCTCGACCCTGCGCGACCTCGGTAACCGCTCCGGCGGCCGGGCCACCCTGGTCTTCGACGGCCTGCCGGTGAAGCCGTTCGACGCGGTGGGCGGGGCGGGCCTCGGCTTCGCCCAGGGGATGCGCGGCTTCGACTACTCGCGGGCGCTCATCGCGCTGATGTGTGTCAGCGTGGCCAGCCTGTCGCTGTCGGACGCGGTGTCGCACGCCCGGCACCGGGAGGCGTTCGACCAGCCGCTCGGCCGGTTCCAGGGCGTCGCCTTCCCGCTCGCCGAGCACGCCACCTACCTGCACGCGGCCCGGCTGCTGGCCTACGAGGCGCTGTGGCGCAACGACGCCGGGCTGGACCACCGGGTGGAGGCGAACATGGCGAAGTGGTGGGCGCCGAAGGTGGCCGTCGAGGCGGCGCACCAGGCGCTGCTGACCCTCGGCCACTACGGGTACTCCGAGGAGCGCCCGCTGGCGCAGCGACTGCGCGACCTGATCGGTACCCAGCTCGCCGACGGCACCGCGAACGCCACCAAGCTGGTCGTGGCGCGCTCGATGCTGGGCAGGGAGTACGCGCCATGAGGCACTATCCGTCCCTGATCGGGGGCAAGGACGTCGATTCGGACCGGCACGTCTACGGGATCACCGCCCGGGCGCTGCTCACCGACACCTTCGACGGTCTCGCGCTCAAGCGCCGGCTGGAGTCGGGGCAGGGCGCGCCGGAGGACGACCCCCGGGTCGCCGGCCGCTGCGCCCTGGCCGACCGGGAGACGAGCCGGCAGGCGCTGGCCGCCGCGGCTGCCGCCGTACCGGAGTGGCGGGCCACCCCGCTGCGCACCCGGCTGCGGTTCGGCGACGCGATCCACCGGCGGCTGGTCGAGACCCGTGACGAGTTCGTCGAGGTGATGGTGGCCGAGGGCCGGCCGCGTACGGCGGCCGGCGGCGAGGTCGACGGGCTGCTCGACATCTTCAGCGAGCAGACCCTCGCCTGGTGCGGCGAGCTGCTGCACCGCGAGTTCAGCCACGGCGGCAAGCGGATCGTGTTGCGCCGCCGGCCGGACGGAGTGGTCTGCGTGGCCCCGCCGCAGAACGCGCCGCACTCCAACGCGATATACGGCGCGGCCAGCCTGCTCGCCGGCAACGCGGTGGTGGTACGCGCACCGCGCAGCCTCCCGCTCGGCGTCATGTACGCGATCCGGGAGATCGTCGCGCCCGCCCTGGACGAGGTCGGCGCACCGCCCGGCACGGTGAACGTGGTGTGCGGGCCGCCGATGTTCGACGACTGGCTGGCCAGCCCGCACGTCGACGACGTCATCTACTTCGGCGGCAGCGCCAAGGGGCTGGCGTTGCAGAACGACTGTGTGGCCGCCGGCAAGAAGCCGATCCTGGAACTCGCCGGCAACGACTGCGCGGTGGTCTGGCGGGACGCCGACCTCGACCTGGCGGTCGGGGCGCTGACCGAGGCGTTCAACGCCTCCGGGCAGATCTGCAACATCCCCAACCAGGTGGTGGTGCATCCGGCGATCGCCGACGAGCTGCTGGAGCGGTTGCGGGCCGCCGCCGGGCGGGTCCGGCCCGGATTCCCGGACGACGAGGGCGTGGAGCTGACTCCGGTGCTCGCCGCCGAGGCGTACTTCGCGACGCTGCACGACGCGCTGGAGCGGGGCGCCCGGCTGGTCTGCGGCGGGCGCCGGCTGGAGGTGGACGGATCCCCCTCGGAGACCGGCTACTTCGTGGAGCCGACCGTGCTGCGGGTGGACGGGTTGGTCCGCAGCCGGGAGGTGGCCGCGGTGCGTGAGGAGACCTTCTTCCCGCTGCTGCCGGTGGTGGTGCCGGAAGCGGGGCGCGACGACGACGCGCTGCTGGCCGACGTCGTCGACTTCGTCAACGGCAACGCGTACGGGCTGCGCAACTCGTTCTGGTCGACCGACGACGCGGTGGTGGACCGGTTCCTGGCCGGGGTGGTGAACGGCGGTGTCATCAAGGTCAACGACGAGTCGCACTGCGGGTTCTACCCCTATCTGCCCTCGCACGGCGGCACCGGGCTGACCGGGGGAGTCTTCGGCGAGGCGAGTTACATGGCGGTGCGGACCACCCATCTACAGGCCGTGTCGAGAAGGGGGATGCGATGAGGACGGTGCGGGTTCGGGAGAGCATCGCGACCAGCCCCGACGGGGCGTACGAGGCGCTGCTGGGGTTGGGCACCGACTGGCGGGTGCCGTTCCGGGGCCACGCTGTCCGGTGGACGCAGCGCTGGGAGCCGGCACCGGACCGGCGTACGGTCAGCTTCGCGCAGGTCGACGGCGACTTCCGCGAGTTCACCGGGCGGTGGCGGATCTCGCCGGTCGACGGCGGCTGCGAGGTGTCGTTCGAGGCCAGCTACGACGTGGGGGTGCCGATCTACGACCGGATTCTCGACCCGATCGTCGAGAAGGTGTTGGCCTCCTACGTTCGTTCCGTCATCGTGAAGCTTTGATTTCTCGACGGCTAAGGGCTTTTCCGGCATGAAAAAGGCGTCCCGCCAACATGTAATGTTGGGGGACGCCTTGACGGCTGTGGTGTGGGCTAGCCCCAGTTCGTGTCCCGCATCGTAATCTCCGCCTTCCCGGGTTTGTTTTGTGTGAGGACAGTTCACCGGCGCTCACTGTCGGCCCGCCTTTCGCTCGCTTTCGTCGCTTGTTGCCGATCATTTAGCGGTTCGATAACGCATCGACAGTGCAGGGTGGAATACTTCACCTCTACAATTCTGAGAGGCAGTAATGGCTACAATTTCCCTTCGCGTGCTCGATGGCATGTGCGGTCGCCCGGCCCCCGGTGTTCTGCTGCGGCTCGAGTTCCGCGACGATCGGGGTTGGCGACCGGTGGTCTCCGGGACGACCGTCAACGACGGCCGGCTGCCCGCGATGGAGACACACGAGGTGGAGTACGGCGCACATCTGCTGACCGTCGACGCGTCGGGCTATTTCGCCGGGCTCGGTGCGCTGGCCCCGTACCGCGATTTCGCGGTGGCCATCCATGTGCGCGATACCGCGACCGAGGTGCGCCTGGTGGTGTATCTGAGTACGGCCAGCTTCTCGATGTATTGGGAGCACGCCTAGGGGTTCTGCGGGCAATGACATCGACACTCTTCTGGCCGTCCATGAGCACCTTCGCTACGATGTAGCGGTGTCCGTGCGGGACGTTGTCGATCTTTCTGACCAGCTGGAGACGATCTTCTGACAGCTAGAAAGTGGGCGGGCGGGCTCGGTCGTGTCGTGACGGGGGGGGAATTGTGCACGTCTTTCGCGTCCTGGGGCCGCTCCACGTCGTGGATGCCCACATCACCGCGTCCCGCCAGCAGACCGTACTCGCGATGCTCCTCCTGGAGGCCAACCAGGTGGTTCCGGTCGGTCGGCTCATCGACGCGGTCTGGGAGGACGCACCGCCGGCCACGGCCAAGGGTCAGATCCAGATCTGTATCTCGACGATCCGGCGGGCGCTCGGCCAGGCCGGTCTCGGCGACCGGATCGTCACCTCGCCGGCCGGCTACCTGATCCGGGTCGCCGACGGCGAACTGGACCTGCGGGCCTTCAACGACCTGCTCGCCGAGGGGCGGGCCGCGGTCCGGGAGCACCGGCTGGAGGCGGCCGCCTCGGCGTTCCGGCGGGCCCTCTCGCTGCACCAGGGCGAGCCACTGAGCGGTGTGGAGGGTCGGCTGGTGCGGGCGGCGGCGGCCCGGCTCGCCGAACGGCGGCTGGTCGCGGCCGAGGAGTACCTCGAACTGGAGTTGCGGCTCGGCCGGCACCGCGAACTCGTCGACGAGCTGATGGCCCTGGTCACCGAGTACCCGTTGCGGGAGCGGCTGTGGCACCAGCTGATGACCGCGCTCTACCGGTCCGGCCGGCAGGCCGACGCGCTGGCGGCGTACCAGTCGGCCCGCCAGGCGTCGGTGGACGACCTGGGCCTGGAGCCGAGCGAGTCGCTGCGCTCGCTGGAACGCGCCATCCTGACCGGCAACGCCGATCCCGCGCTGGCCGCGGACGTGGCACCGGCGGAGGTCGAGGAGAGCCTGATCCCGGCGCCCCGGATGACGCCGGCGGCGGTGCCGGACTTCACCGGTCATCGCGAACTCGTCGACGAGCTCTGCGACTTCCTGCGAAGACCTGGGACCCGGGCGGACAGCGACGCGGTACCGGTGGTGACGATCACCGGTCGGGGCGGGGTCGGCAAGACCACCCTGGCGGTACACCTCGCGCACGCGCTGGCCGGCGACTTCCCGGACGGGCAGCTCTTCGTCCAGTTGGGTGGCGGGCGGGGCAACGGCGACGGGCTGGCCCAGATCCTGGACCGCTTCCTCCGCGCGTTGAACATCCCGGGCTCGGCCGTACCGGAGGGCCTGGAAGCCCGGGCGGCGACCTTTCGCAGCCGGGTCGCCGGGTCCCGGGTGCTCGTGGTTCTGGACGACGCGGTGGACGAGCGGCAGGTGCGGGCGTTGCTGCCCGGCGCATCGACCTGCGGGGTGATCGTGACCAGCCGGCGCCGGCTGGCCGGCGTCCCGGGCTCCCGGCTGGTCGAGGTCGGGGTGCTCGACGAGCGCCACGCGGTCGAGCTGCTGGCCCGGATGGTCGGCGAGGAGCGGGTCGCCGCCGAGCCGACCGAGGCGCAGCGGCTGGTCCAGCTCTGTGGCCGGCTGCCGCTGGCGCTGCGGATCGCGGCGGCCCGGCTGATCGCCCGTCCGCACTGGACGGTCTCCCAGCTGACCAGCCGACTGGCGGACGAGAGTCGGCGGCTGGACGAGCTGGCCCACGGCGGCCTGGACGTGCGGACCAGCATCACCTTCAGCTACGAGGCCCTGGACCACGACGCGCAGTGCCTGCTGCGCCGGCTCGGTCTCCTCGACGCCCAGGACTTCCAGGGCTGGGTGGCCGCCCCGCTGCTCGGTGTGGAGCTGACGGCCGCGACCGACGCGCTGGACATCCTGGTGGACGCCCGGCTGGTCGACGTCGTCGGTGGTTCCGGCGCCGCCACCCGCTACCGGCTGCACGACCTGGTCCGGGTGTACGCCCGGGAACGGCTCGGCGCCGACGAGGGGGCCGGCGAGCGACTCGACGCGCTGAACCGCTTCCTCGGCGCCTGGCTGTTCCTGGTGGAGTCCGGGCACCGGGCGCTCTACGGCGGCGACTACACCGTGATCCACGGTGCGGCGTCCCGCTGGGAGCTGCCCGAGCGCCTCGTGCAGGAGTTGTTGCAGGACCCGCTGAGCTGGTTCGAGAGCGAGCGGGTGGCGGCGGTCGCGGCGGTCGGCCTGGCATCGCGGGCCGGGATCGCCGACTACTGCTGGGACCTGGCCATCACCATGGTGGCGTTCTTCGAGAGTCGCAGCTATCTCGACGACTGGCGCAGCACGCACGAGTTGGCCCTGCACACTGCGCAACAGGCGGGCGACCGCCGGGGCGAGGCGGTGATGCTCTACTCCCTGGGCGCGCTGAACATCGTCGAGCAGCGGTTCGGCGACGCGTCGTCGCGGCTCATGCTGGCGTTGAGCATGTTCGAGCGGATCGGCGAGGCGCACGGCCGCTCACTCGCGCTGCGGCACCTCGCCTTTCTCGACCGGGTCCGCGGCGACCTGGACAGCGCCTGGCGCCGCTACCAGGAAGCGCTTTCCGTGCTCCGGCCGCTCGGCGACCGGGCGGCGGAGGCGCACATCCTCACCGGGATGGCCAGCACCAGGCTGGAGGCGGGCGACTGGGAGCGGGCCGCGGAGATGCTGGAGGAGGCGCTGCGTACCGCCACCGCCGCGAACAGCACCCGGGTGCACGCGATGGTGCTGCACCGGCTCGGTGAGCTGCGCCTCGACAACGGCGACCTCGCGCAGGCCGAGGAGGAGCTGGTCAAGGCCCTGAAGCTGGTCCAGGAGGGGCGGGACCGGGCCGGCGAGGCGCACGTGCTGCACGGGCTCGGCATGCTCCGGCTGCGCCAGGGCCTGCACCACCGGGCCGCCGCCACCCTCGACCACGGGTACGCGATCGCGTCCCGCAACGGCGACCGGCTGGCGACCGCCCGGTTCTGCCTCGCGCTCGCCCGGCTGCACCGCGCGCAGCGGCAGTACCCGTCGGCGATGGAGTGGGCCTCGCAGGCCATCACGCTCTTCGACCAGCTCCAGGCCTCCTCGGGGCGGGTGGTCGCGCACGAACTGCTCGAACAGATCCGCCAAGAGGCCGCCTGAACCCCGACCGGTCACCGGGCCGGCGCGGCCCGGCCGGCGTGTTCCGGTGCCCCGGCAGTCCACCCCGGGTGCGGCGATCGGCGTGAAAGCCGCCGGATTCACGTTCACTCCACCGCTGGCGGGATCCTTCCGGTTCCCTCGCCGGATCGGGTGCCGAAGGCGTCCGTGGGGCGGTCGGTCGTCGTCGGGCTCCACCCGTCGACGCCGCCGGCTCCGGATCTGTCCCGGGGTGCCGGCCGCCCGGTACCGGGCTCTCTCGAGGTGTGACCGCCCGGCGCCTTCCGAGCCGGAGATGAATTGGCAGGGGCCCGGTTAGGTAGGCCCGGAGGGTCGATCGAGTGGTGGTCGGCCGGCAGAGAGAGTATCGCCGCCGGAGTACGTTCTTTGCAGCGGGACAGACGGCTCGGACTATGTGAATCGCGGCGCGTCCTGTCACACGGGCGCCGCGTGACAAGGGCCTCCCCGTCGCCGCCGGAATGGGCGGAAGGACGTGGGAGGAGGCGGCGGTGGGGACGAATTCGTCGTCGGTGTCGTGCCGCGTCGCCCCCGTCCCGACCGCTCGACCCGGAAACTCAGTGCTCCTTTTCGGACGGTGACACCGAAACAATTTCCCCCAGAGGGTCCAGGTCGATGCCAACGGAATCCCGCCGCACCTTCCTAGCCCGCACCCGATGCAGTTGAGGAGGTTCACATGTCAGCAAGCAGCCGATTCCACCGGGCCGTGGTCACCGGAGGTGGTGGCTTTCTCGGCTCATACGTCTGCGAGCAGCTTCTCGCCGCCGGCGTGGAGGTCGTCGCCATCGACAACTTCTCCACCGGACACTGGAGCTACATCGAGCATCTCGTGAGCGATCCCCGTTTCTCGCTGGTCGAGGCGGACGTCAGCGAGGGGATCGAGGTCTCCGGCCCGGTCGACCTGGTGCTGCACATGGCGTCCCCCGCCTCGATCCCCGAGTTCTACCGGTTGCCGATCGAGACCATGCTGGTCGGCGGCACCGGGACGTACCACGGCCTGCGGCTGGCGCACCGGCACGGTGCGCGCTTCGTGCTCACCTCCACCTCCGAGGTGTACGGCGACCCGTTGCGCCACCCGCAGGACGAGGAGTACTGGGGCAACGTCAACCCGATCGGCCCGCGTTCGGTCTACGACGAGGCGAAGCGGTACGCCGAGGCGCTGACCACCGCGTACGCCAAGCAGCACGGGCTGAGCGTCGGCATCGCCCGGATCTTCAACAGCTACGGGCCGAGGATGCGTCCGGACGGCCGGGTGATCTGCGGCTTCGTCGCCCAGGCGGTCGACGGGCTGCCGCTGGAGATCCACGGCGACGGCAGCCAGACCCGCTCGCCCTGCTACGCCGAGGACACCGCGCGCGGCATCCTGGCGATCGCGGAGAGCGAGTACGGGCTGCCGGTGAACATCGGCAACACCCAGGAGATCAGCATCAAGGACCTCGCCCTCCTGGTGTGCGAGGTCGCCGGTGCCCCGCCGGCGCTGAAGTACATCGAGGCGGACGCGGACGACCCCCGGCAGCGCTGCCCCGACATCAGCCGGGCGAAGCGGGAGCTGGGCTGGCAGCCGCGCGTCCCGCTCCGGGAGGGGCTGCGCCGCACGGTGGAGGCGGCACGGCGGGAACGGCAGGCCAGAGATCCGGAGAGCCCGTTCATCCCGGGCCCCGGTACGCAACGCGAGGAGGAGCGATGAGCACGATCTCCGTAGTGGGCTGCGGCTACCTCGGTGTCACGCACGCGGCCGGCATGGCGGAGTTGGGCCACCGGGTCATCGGCGTCGACGTCGACGCGGCCAAGATCGCCACGCTGGCCGGCGGGCGGTCGCCGTTCTTCGAGCCCGGTCTGGACGAGTTGATCGCCCGGCACCTGGCGAACGGGCGGCTGCGGTTCACCACGTCGTACGAGGAGGCGGCCACCGCCGACGTGCACTTCATCTGCGTCGGCACGCCGCAGCTCGGTGACGGTACCGCCGCCGACATGCGCTACCTGGACGCCGTGGTGGAGACGCTGGCGCCGTACCTGGTGAAGGAGTGCCTGGTCGTCGGCAAGTCCACGGTCCCGGCCGGCACCGCGGCCCGGATCACCTCGATGCTGCGCGTCCTGGCCCCGGCCGGCGAGAGCATCTCGGTGGCCTGGAATCCGGAGTTCCTCTGCGAGGGCAAGGCGGTGTCGGACACGCTGCACCCGGACCGGCTGGTGCTCGGGGTGCCGGACGAGCAGGCCGAGAAGGTGTTGCGCGAGGTGTACGCCCCGATCATCGACGCCGGGGTGCCGGTGGTGGTGGCCGACCTGCCCACCGCCGAGGTGATCAAGACGGCCGCGAACTCGTTCACGGCCACCAAGATCTCGTTCATCAACGCGATCGCCGAGTTCTGCGAGGCGAGCGGTGCCGACGTGACGGTCGTCTCCGACGCGCTCGGCTACGACGCCCGGATCGGCCGCCAGTTCCTCAACTCCGGGCTCGGCTTCGGCGGCGGCTGCCTGCCGAAGGACATCCGGGCGTTCCAGGCCCGCGCGCACGAGCTGGGTGTGGGCCAGTCGCTGGCCTTCCTGGCCGAGGTCGACGCGGTGAACCTGCGCTGCCGGGAGCGGGTGGTGGAGTACCTCCGCAAGCAGTGCGGCGGGGCGTTCACCGGCCGCCGGATAGCGGTACTCGGTGCCGCCTTCAAGGGCGGCACGGACGACGTCCGGGACTCGCCCGCGCTGTACGTCGCGAACCTGATCAGCCAGCAGGAGGGCGAGGTCGCGGTCTACGACCCGCAGGCGATCGAGAACGCCCGGCGGGCCTTCCCGAACCTGGTGTACGAGCGCGGCGTGCTGGAGGCGGCGAACGGTGCCGACGCGGTGGCGGTGCTCACCGACTGGCCGGAGTTCGGCACCGTCGACCCGGACGTGCTCGGCGAGGTGGTCCGGAGCCGGAACATCGTGGACGCCCGGCACGCGCTCGACCCGGCGCGGTGGCTCCGCGCGGGGTGGAACTACATCGCTCCCGGCCGCCCCGCGCTGCAACCGGCGCTTGTCGGCACCGTGTGAGGCAGCGCGGTCCGCTGCCCGAGGCGTACCCCGGAGCACGCCCCGGGGTCGTGACAGCCGTAACCCCCCGGTGCCCCCGCCGGTGGTCGAGGCGCCCCTGTAGCAGCTCCGGCTGCGGCGGGGGCGCCTCGTCCGCGTGGCCGTGCGGGCGGTGTCCCGACACCGGTGTCCAGCCGTCGACCGCCGACGTTGTTTGAATCAGTGCAGTTCAATGGCCATCGGGATGGGCAATGGGGCGCGCCTGGCCGTCCTCAATGGACCACTGTCGTTGTCGCGCCCTTGACACGGTGGATAAGGTGTAGGCAGCCCAGAGAAACTCGATCAACGGAAGAGAGCATCTGAGGCGACACACGGGGATCCATCGGTGGTCAAGCAGGCGCTCTACAAACGCGCCCTGACCTGCCCGGTGCGCCATTTCCTCGTGCGTCGGTTCGGTGCCTGGCCCGACGACGTACGCAAATCGAGGCGCTGCCGATGTCATCCTGTCGAAATCGTCCTTGACCAGCGAGAACGGGGTGGCGGCGGGTCAGCGACGTGGTCACCACAATGGCCAGCACCTGACGCCGTGGGTCAAACCGTGTCGTGAATCGGGTAATCACGGTTCCAGATGAGAGGGGGCTCGGGAATACCGTGGTGAGAACGGACATCTTTGAGCGATGCCGATCCTATGCAGAAGCGCGGGTGGCGCAGGCGGCAGGAATTTACCCATACTTTACCGTCTTCGAGGGCTCGGATACCACGGTTGCCCGGACGTCGGCCGGTGACGTGCTGATGTGTGGCTCCAACAACTACCTCGGACTGACCTCCGATCCACGGGTGACCGCCGCCGCGCAGGCGGCCATCGAGGAGTACGGCTCGTCGCGTACCGGTTCACGACTGCTCAACGGCAACACCCCGCTGCACGAGGAACTGGAGCGGGAGTTGGCCGACTTCGTCGGCATGCCGGCCGCGCTGGTCTTCCCGACCGGCTACCAGGCGAACCTCGGGGCGATCGCGGCACTGCTCTCCCGGCACGACGTCGTCATCATCGACCGCGAGGCGCACGCCTCGGTCTACGACGGTTGCGGCCTCAGCGCGGCAAAGGTGCGCCGGTTCGCCCACAACGACATGGCCGACCTGGAGCGGCGGCTGGCCGCCTGCCCGCCCGACGCCGGCCGGCTGGTCGTGGTCGACGGGGTGTACTCGATGGCCGGCGACCTCTGCCCACTGCCCGAGACGGTGCGGCTCTGCCAGAAGTACGGCGCCCGCCTGCTCGTCGACGACGCACACGGCCTCGGCGTACTGGCCGACGGCCGGGGCACCGCCGCGCACTTCGGCGTGACGGAGCAGGTCGACCTGGTCACCGTGACCTTCAGCAAGTCGCTGGCGTCGATCGGGGGAGCGGTGCTCGGCCCGGTGGACGTGATCGAGTACCTGCGGCACCACGCGCGCAGTCTGATCTTCAGCGCCGCCGCCCCGCCGGCCAGCCTGGCCGCCGCCCAGGCCGCCCTGCGCATCCTGCGGGCCGAGCCGTGGCGGTGCCGGCAGGCGCTGGAGAACGCGTCCTACGTGCACCGTGAGCTGGCCGCCCTGGGCTACGAGCCGCTGCCGAGCGAGACGCCGATCGTCTGCGTACCCATCGACGGGGTCGTCCCGACCGTCTTCACCTGGCGGGGCCTGCTGGACCGGGGCGTCTACGTGAACGCGGTGATTCCTCCGGCGGCGTCGCCCCGGGTCCGGGCCAGCTTCACCGCGACACACACCCCGGAGCAGCTCAAGCGGGCCGTCGCCGCGTTCGCCGAGGTCCGCGAGCTGACGCCGCCGGACTGGTCGCTGGCGGACCTGTCGCTCGCGGAGCACGTCGGGCAGGGCGTCCGGTGAGCGTGCCGGGGACCGGGTGCCCGACCCCGGCGACGGACCATCCGCGCTACCCGACCAGGCACGGCGGTGTGCCAGCCACGCTAACGGAGGCCAGATGAGCGTCACCCAGATCCAGCCCGAGATCCGGCCGCGTGACCGAGCGGTCGCGTGGGCCAGGATGTGGCGGTTCCACTTCGTACCCCTGTCGCTCTCGGCCGGGCTGGTCGGCATGACGGCGCCGTCGGCCGGGGCCACCACCACCACCGTGGTGATCGGGCTGCTCTTCTGCATCTTCGGCTACGGCGTGGGTGTGGTGATCAACGACTGGTTCGACCGCAAGGCCGACGCCGTCAACGCGCCGGACCGGCCGTTCGTCGCCGGGCTGATCAACCCGCACGTCGGGCTCGGCCTGACGCTGCTGCTCTCCGGGTCCCTCCTGGTGGTGGCCGTCGTCGTCGCGCCGGCACTGGCGATCTGGAGTGCCATCGCGATCGCCGGGCACCTGGTCTACACCTGGACCAAGGGCATCCCGATGGCCGGCAACCTGGCCAACGGCGTCGACATGGCGCTGTTCACCGTGCTCGGCGCGGTGGCCGTCCGGCCGGACGCCGGCTGGCTCGACATCCCGGCGACGACCTGGTATCAGACGGCGCTGGTCGCGGTGGTGCTGGCCGGCTTCTGCCTGGTCGGCTACTTCAAGGACATCGACGGGGACCGGATCGCCGGCTACCGCACCCTGCCGGTGGCGGTCGGCACCCGGGTCGCCGGCCGGGTCGCGGTGGTCTTCCCGGTGGTGGCCGTGCTCGGCGCGTTGGCCGCCGTGCTGGCGAACGCGGACCGGGGCGGCTATCCGGTGGCGGCCTCCCTGCTGCTGCTCGCCGCTGCAACCCTGGCCTTCGCCCGCAGCCTGACCTCGGTCCTCCGGGCACCCGAGGAGCGGGCGTACGAGGCGCTGCTCTGGTTCACCCGGGCGACCACGCTCTTCACCCTCTCCCTCGGCGCCCTGCACAGGCCGACGTTCTTCCTGGTCGCAGCCGTGCCGATGATGCTCTACCTGGAGCTGACGCTGCGCGCGACGACCTCCTCCCGGCAGGCCTGAGGCGTGACCTCCGTCGACTGGGCCCGGCTCTACCTGGACGCCGCCGAGGGCAGCCTGATCACCGCCATGCGCGAGGGGATGACCCGGTCCCCGCGCCAGCTCAACGCCGCCTTCGAGGCCGACGCCGAACTGCTCGACCTCGGCCCCGCCGGGCTGCTGGCGGTGACCGTCGACACGCTGAACGGCGGAGCCGAGCTGGCCACCGCGCCCACCCCGTACGCCAAGGGCTGGCTGACCACCACGGTCAGCGTGAGTGACCTCGCGGCCGTCGCCGCCGACCCGGTGGCCGTGCTGATCTCCTGCTCGCTGCCCCGGGACGGCTGGACCAACGACCAGGCCCGCGAGTTCGGGCGCGGCGCGTCCGACGCCGCCGAGCGGTACGGCTGCCACATCGTCGGCGGCGACACCAACTGGGCGGCGGAGGAGAGCTTCACCTCCTGCGCGATCGGCACGCTGCAACGTGGCCGGTTCCTCAGCCGGGTGGGTGCCCGGGCCGGTGACGCGCTCTACGTGACGGGCCCGGTCGGCGCCGGCAACTCCGCCGGGTTCCGCCAGCTCGCCCTCGGCTCCGTCGGTGACGAGGAGCCGTGGCTGCCCGAGGCGCGGGTGGTCGCCGCCGAGGTGCTCCGCGGGTACGCCCGGGCGTGCATCGACACCAGCGACGGGCTGTTGAACGCGGCGGTCGGCCTCGCCGAGATCAACGGGCTGGGGGTCGAGGTCGGGCTGCACGCCGAGGCGTACGATCCGGCGACGATGGCGCTGGCCGACTCCTTCGGACTGCCCCGCTGGCTGATGGCGGCCGGGGAGTGGGGCGAGTTCGAGCTGCTGTACGCGGTCGCCGCCGCCGACGGCGAGCGCAGCGCGCGGGCGCTGGCCGAACAGGGCCTGACCGCGATCCGGGTCGGCCAACTGACCGCCGGCCCGGAGCTGCTGCTCGCCGACGAGTCCGGCACCCGCCGGGACCTGCGGGAACTGCTGCCGCGGGTCCGGGCCATCGACCCCTCCGGGGGACTCCTCACCGACCTGCTCGACCTGCTGTCGAAAGGGGTGTGATGGCGCGGGGCGTGGCGCTGGTGACCGGGGTCACCGGCTGCGTCGGCCGGGCGGTCGCCGCCGCACTGCGGGAGCAGGGCTGGCCGGTACGCGGGCTGGTCCGCACGCCCTCGCCGGAAGCCGCCGGATACACCGAACATCTCGGTGACCTGACCGACCCGGCGTCGCTGCGCGGCGCCTGCGAGGGTGTCGAGCTGGTGGTGCACGCGGCAGCCGACCTGAGCGACTGGCGGCCCGGACGCCGGATCTGGCAGGTGAACCGGGACGGCACCCGGGCGGTGCTGGACGAGGCGCTGCGCTGCGGCGTGCGCCGCTTCGTCTACCTGAGCACCGTCGACGTCTTCGGCTTCGACGCCCGCGACGTCATCGACGAGACGTCGCCGAAGCGGGTGCCGCCGTACGCGTACTCCCGGTCGAAGCTGGCCGGCGAGGAGATCGCCTGGTCGTATCAGCCGCGCGGGCTGGAGGTCACCGTCGTCTACCCGACCTGGATCTTCGGGCCGGGCGACCGGCACTTCGTGCCGGAACTGGTGCGCGGGCTGCGCGACGGCAAGCTGGTGCAGATCGACCGGGGTGCCGCCCCGATCGAACTCACCTTCAGCGAGAACCTGGCCGACGCGATCGTGCTGGCCGGCACCAGGCCCGAAGCGGCCGGCGGGCGGTTCATCGTCGGGGACTCGTACGGCCTCACCGTGGGGCAGCTCTTCGACCGGCTCGCCGAGCGGGTCGGGGCGGTGCCGCCGGCCCGCTCGGTCCCGATGCGAGGTGCGCTGACGGTGGCGGCGCTCTCCGAGCTGGCCGGGCTGGCCGGGATCGGCACCAGCTCCGGGCGGCCGATGCTCACCCGATACGCGGTGCGGTCCGTGGCCGGCGGGATGCGCTACCAGCTCGACCGGATCAGGTCGATCGGCTACACGCCCCGGGTGGACCTGGCGGAGGCGCTGCGCCGCACCCTCGCCGGGCTGGGGCGGGAACCGGAGGGGGCGCATGGCCGCGGATGACGGCGAACGGGTCGTCTGCATCGTCAACCCGACCTCCGGGGTCCAGCGCCGGCGGCTGATCGAGCAGCGGCTCGCCGTCGAGCTGCCCGGTGCCGACCGCTGGCAGACCCGGCATCCCGGGCACGCCGTCGAACTCGGCCGGCAGGCCGTCGCGGACGGTTACCGCACGGTGGTCGCGATCGGCGGGGACGGCACCCTCTCCGACGTCGCCAACGGGATACTCGCGGCCGGCGACGAGAAGGTGCGGCTGGCGTACGTACCCGCCGGCACCTGCAACGACTTCGTCCGCGGCCTGGACCCGGTCACCGACCTCGGCCAGCTGCTCGACAGTGGCCGCGACCGGGCCACCGACGTCGGCGCGGTGACCTTCACCCGTGCCGACGGCAGCTCCGGGCACCGCTACTTCCTGGTCAACTGCACAGTCGGGCTGATCAGCACCATCGGGCTGCGGTTCACCGAGAAGACGCCGGTGAACCGGGTGCTCAAGCGGGTCAACCTGCAACTCGCCGAGGTGGCGTCCGGGGCCCGGACGCTGGCCGGCTGGAAACCGGTCGAGGCGCGGCTGGAGCTGGACGGGGAACCGTCCCGGCATCCGCTCAGCAACCTCGCGGTCCTCAAGGTGCCGTACTTCGCCGGCGGTCTGACCTTCGGCTCGACGCGGCCGGCCGAGCCCGGGCAGCTGGACGCGGTGGCGGTGCTCGGGCTGGGCCGGGCCGGGGTACTCGGCCTGATGTGGCGGGTGTTGCGGGGCAGCGCGGCAGGGCATCCGGCGATCCGGCGCCGGCAGGTCCGCACCGTCGCGGTCGACGCGGACATCCCGCTGCCGGTGGAGGTGGACGGCGAGATCGTCGGGTACACCCCGGCCACCTTCTCGGTACACCCGGCGCAGCTCACCACAGTGGTCTGAGCGAAGCAGGAGAGGAAGAGTCCCGTGCACATCGGCATCGTCTGCCCGGACTACACCGGCCACCTCAGTCCGATGTCGACGCTGGGCCGCGAGCTGGTCCGGCGGGGGCACCGGGTGACCCTCTTCTCCCTGCCGGACGCCGCGCCGAAGCCGTACGTCGCCGAATTCGAGTTCGTGCCGCTGGGCGAGCGGGAGTTCCCGGTCGGTGCCCTGGCCCGCTTCTCGGAGGAGATGGGCCGGCTGCGCGGCCTCGCGGCGATCCGCTTCATGGTCCGCACGTACGTCCGCGAGGTCGAGGTGCTGCTGCGCGACCTGCCGCCGCTGCTGGAGACCTCCGGGCTGGACGGGCTGTTGGTGGACCAGGTCTACGGGGCGGCGAACAGCGTCGCCGAGCGGCTCGACCTGCCAGCCGTGACGGTCTGCAACGCGCTGGCCCTGAACACCGAGGAGGGCGTACCGCCCTTCATGACCGCCTGGCCGTACCATGACTCGGCGGCGGCCCGGCTGCGCAACAGGCTCGGCTACCGGGTGATGGACCGGGTGATCGGGCCGGTGGTGGAGCTGACCAACCGGCGTCGGGTCGAGTGGGGCCTGCCGAGGGCGCGCGGATTGAACGACGGTGGCTCGAAGCTGGCCCAGATCACCCAGCAGCCGGACTTCTTCGACTTCCCGCGCCGGGATTTGCCGGACTGCTTCCACTACACCGGGCCGTTCCACGACTCCGGCAGCGGCGAGCCGGCCTCGTTCCCGTGGGAGCTGCTGGACGGCCGCCCGCTGATCTACGCCTCGATGGGCACCCTGCAGAACCGGGTACCCCGGACCTTCGAGGCGATCGCGGCGGCCTGCGCCGGTCTCGACGCGCAGTTGGTGATCGCCCTGGGCAGCCGGGAGACGGCACTGCCGACCGGGCTGTCGGGTGATCCGGTGGTCGTCGGGTACGCGCCGCAACTGGAACTGCTCGCCCGGGCATCCCTGGTGGTCACGCACGCCGGGATCAACACGGCGCTGGAGTCGCTGGCCCACGGCGTACCGATGGTCGCCCTGCCGGTGGCGAACGACCAGCCCGGCGTGGCCGCCCGGGTCAGGCATCTCGGGGTGGGGGAGTTCGTCCCGGCGCACCGGGCGAACGCGGCGAGGCTGCGCGCCGCGATCGAGAAGGTGCGCGGCAACCCGGCCTACCGGAGCAGGGCCCTGGAGTACCAGCGTCGGATCGCGGAACTGGACGGCACCGGGCGGGCCGCCGACATCGTCGAGACGGCACTTCGGACGCGTCGACCGGTACGCCGGGGCGAGGCGTCCACGGTCGCCGACGGTGGCCCCCGGTGACCGGGCAGCCGACGTCGAGCTAGCGGAGCGTGAGTAGCCGCCGCTGACGGACACCCGCCCACCCTCAGACGGGCGGCTTCCGTCGTATCGTATATAGCCGGTAGCAAACAGCCGTCAACGGTCGTGCGCGCTCTGTGGCGGCGACCGAGCCTGCGCGCGTTCCCGCCGGTCGACACGCGCGGTGTCGACGTGGTGGTCCGGCCGATATCCCAGCTCTGAGCAGTTAAGACTCCGCGCTGTCCAGGGTCGGAGCCGGTCTGTCGGGTGTCGATCGGTGACATCGGGCGGCACATGACCTAAGCTACCATCAAACGTCAGTTAGCCGGTTGCACCACCTGACGCGCGCAGCGATTGAGTAGCGCCGTCGAGATGGTCGAGTATCGATTCGCTACCGACTGGGTGACGGTCGGTTGCTACACATTGTCCAGGACTGGAGGAGGTAGCTCATGAGGGAGCAACGACGGGCGGTCTATGCCCTCGCCGCGTTGTCCGTCGCCACCTTTTGTTACGTCACCACCGAAGTGCTCCCCATCGGGCTGCTCACCCTGATCGCGCCGGACCTCGACCGGTCCCGGTCCGAAACGGGCCTGCTGGTGACCGGGTACGCCCTGGTGGTCATGATCGTCGCGGTCCCGCTGACCCGGATCACCCGGCGGGTGCCCCGGCGCCCGCTGCTGGCCGGTGCCCTCGGCGTGTTCACCGCGGCGACGGTGGTGTCGGCGTTGTCGACCTCCTACGAGATGCTGCTCGCCGCCCGGCTGATCTCGGCGGCCACCAACGGCGTCTTCTGGTCGGTGGTGTTCCCGGTGGCGATCTCGATGTTCCCGGCGAACATCCGGGGCCGCATCGTGGCGCGACTGTCCATCGGCAACGCCCTCGGCCCGGTCCTCGGCGTACCGCTCGGCACCTGGGTGGGTGGGCTGGCCGGGTGGCGGTCCGCCTTCGTCGCGATGGCGGTACTCAGCCTCGTCACCTGCGTCGCAGTGGCCGTGCTGCTGCCGAACACCAGGCCGCAGGAGGATTCGGGCGACGTCGGGGCGCTGCCGGACCGGCAACGCTTCGTGGTGCTGCTCGTCGCCACCGTGCTCGCGGTCACCGGCGCCATGGGGGCCTTCACCTACATGACGGTCTTCCTGCTCGACGTGAGCGGGTTCGCCGCGGCGTCGCTCGGGGCGTTGCTCTTCGTCCAGGGCTCCTTCGGGGTCGCCGGCACCTGGGCGGTCGGCCGGGTGCTGGACCGGTATCCCCTCGGTGTGGTGCTGGGACTGCTCGGGTTGATCAGCGCCGCGATGATCGGCCTGTACGCGCTGGGCACCAGCAAGCTGTTGACGATTCCGCTGCTGGCCGTGGCGGGGATGTCGTTCAGCTCGGTGATGGCCGGCATCCAGCACCGCATCATGCAGGTGGCTCCCTCGACCACCGACATCGCCTCGGCGAGTCTCAGCGTCGCGTTCAACCTCGGCCTCGCGTCCGGCTCGTTCGTCGGGGCGGGCCTGCTGGCGGCGACCGGGGTCCGGGTCATCCCGTTGGTCGGCGGACTGCTGACGGCGGCGGCCTTCACGTTGTTGATCTGCCACGAATCGATCGTCAAGAGAAGGAGAAGCCATGAAGTGCTCCGTCGTGATCCCGACCTACAACCGGTCGGACATTCTGCGGCTCACGCTTGAGTCCCTCGTCCGCCAGGACCTGAATCACGATGACTTCGAGGTTCTGGTGGCCGACGACGGATCGTCCGACGACACCTCGGACGTGGTCAAGAAGTACATGGACCTGATGAACGTTCGCTACTTCTTCCAGGAGGACGAGGGCTACCGGGCCGCCGGGGCGCGCAACCTCGGGATCGGCAACGTCAAGTCCGACATCACCGTCTTCATGGACGCCGGGGTGATGGCGCACTCCGGCTGCCTCCGGGCCCACCTCGCCAGCCACGAGGCGGTCGAGGGACCGGCCGCCGTCTGCGGGTACGTCTTCGGCTACACGCTGAACAACGAGACCGCCGAGGGGGTCATCTCCGAGGCCGACCTGGCCGACGTGGACGGGACGATCGAGCTGTGGCGGAAGAAGGGGCTGTACCGCGACATCCGGGAGGACTTCTTCGAGCGCGAGGGCGACGACTTCGCCACGGCGCCGGCACCCTGGCTGATGTACTGGACCTTCAACGCCTCGGTACGCACCGACCAGCTCCGCCGGGTCGGCGGCTTCGACGACGCGTTCCGGAACTGGGGCGGCGAGGATGTCGACCTCGGCTACCGGCTGCACCGCGACGGGGCCCGGATGTTCCTCAACCGGGACGCGATGGCCCTGCACTGGCCGCACCCGCGGGACTGGGACGAGCTGCACGGCGACGCCATCGCCAACTACAAGTACATGGCCCAGAAGTACGACACGCCGATCACCCGGCTGCTGGAGATCGTGCCGACCATCAACTTCTTCGTCTTCAACGACGTCATCCGGGGTCGGAAGTTGACCCACTGAACGATCGCGGCGCCGATGGTGCGCGGCTGGTCCGACTCCTGGCCGCCCACCAGCTCCGCCGCCGGTCACCCCCGACCGAACCCCCCGGCAACGGCGCCGGGGGGTTCGGCATGCCCGGCGGCCCGCATCCCGGCGGCCCGCATCCCGGCGGCCCGCATCCCGGCGGCCCGCATCCCGGCGGTTCGCCGACCGACTCGGCGACCGCTGGCGTATGTCCGTCCCGAGGGCCGGGTGACAGTAGTGGGTCACGAGTCCAATGAGCAGCTCTCCGAAGCCTCTTGAGTAGCCGGATCATCGGAACAGGTACCGCCGCCGGAGTACGTTCTTGCTACGAATAAAACGATATCGCGGAAGGGTCGGGATCGCATTGCGTCCGCCTGGAGAGCCGATTCGGATTAGCGCTCTCCGAATCGTCGACTTATCGAGTAGCGACGATAGATGAAGTGGACGGATGAGACATGGTTCGACGGCCCGCCAGGGGTGCCGAGCCCCCGGCAGGCCACGCAAGGGAGGTCGGCGCCTGGCCGTGGGCTGCTGTCGAGGCAGGTCCGGTACGTGCGCCAGGATCTCGGGCGCCGCCGGCGCACGGCCGGGTCGCGGGTACGCGGGCCGCCGGACGGGAAACAAAGTCTGGTCGAGATGGGGCGGTCATGGGACAAGAGTCCACTATTTCCATGGTATTGAACGGTGTGGGCACGCATCGGTCGGTCGGGGAGGCCTACTCACCTGCTTCCGTATTGACCGAATCGACGGAGGAAAGCTTCCGGGTGACGTACGACCTGGCGGTCGTCGGGCTCGGATACGTCGGCATGCCGCTGTTGCGGGAGGCGGTCGGTGCCGGACTGCGGATTGTCGGGATCGATACCGACGCCGCCCGGGTCGAGTTGTTGAACAGCGGACGGTCGTACATCGACGACATTTCCAAGGACGACCTCGGCGAGATGCTCGCCGCCGGCTTCACGGCGACGACGGATCCGTCACTGCTCGCCCGGAGCGCGGCGATCGTCATCTGCGTGCCGACGCCGCTCAACGACGACCACGCTCCGGACCTGTCGGCGGTGCGCAGCGCGGCCCGCATGGTGGCCAGCTATCTGATGCCGGGCACCCTGGTCGCGCTGGAGTCGACGACGTACCCGGGGACCACCGAGGAGGTCGTCCGGCCGATCCTGGAGGAGTCGGGCCTCGTCGCGGGACGCGACTTCAGCCTGGTGTACTCGCCCGAGCGCATCGACCCGGGCAACGACGAGTTCGGACTGCGGAACACCCCGAAGATCGTCGGCGGGCTCACCGAGAGCTGCCGGGACCGGGCCGCAGCCCTCTACGGGAAGATCGTCTCCAAGGTGGTGCTCACCTCCGGGCTGCGCGAGGCCGAGATGGCGAAGCTGCTGGAGAACACCTACCGCAACGTGAACATCGCACTGGTCAACGAGATGGCCATCTTCTGCGACGAGCTGGGCATCGACCTGTGGGAGACCATCGAGGCCGCTGCCACCAAGCCGTTCGGCTTCCACAAGTTCCTCCCCGGGCCGGGCGTGGGCGGGCACTGCATCCCGGTCGACCCCTCCTACCTGTCGCACACGGTCCGCAAGCTGGGCTACGCCTTCCGGCTGGCCGAGACCGCGCAGGAGATCAACGGGCGGATGCCGAAGTACGTCGTCAGCCGCCTGCAACGGGCCCTCAACCGGGAGCGGAAGTCGGTGAACGGCGCCCGGGTGATGCTGCTCGGGGTGACCTACAAGTCGGACATCGCCGACGACCGGGAGACCCCGGCCCTGCCGCTCGCCCGCGAGCTGCGCAAACTCGGTGCCGAGCTGTGCTTCGCGGACCCCTACGTGCGCAGCTGGGCCGTCGACGGGGTGCCTGTTCCCGCGGTCGAGGCTCCGCTGCACGCGGTCGGCGACTGCGACGCCGTGGTGCTGCTCCAGGCGCACTCGGCGTTCGACCTCAAGGCCATCGCGCAGCGGGCCCGGCTGGTGCTGGACACCCGGGGGCTGATGGCACGGCACCAGAACGTCGAGCGGCTCTGAGCCGTCGACGCCGTACCCGCGGCGGACAGCTGGTCCCCGCAACCTTCCCTGCACACCACTCACGGAACTTCCCTGCACACCACTCACGAAAGACGAGCGAGACGATGACGGTCACCTGGTCACAGCAGCGCATCCTGGTCCTCGCGCCACATCCCGACGACGAGATCCTCGGCTGTGGTGGACTGATCCACAAGGCGAAGATCGCCGGCGCCGAGGTCTTCGTCCAGTTCCTCACCGTCGGGCACACCACCGACCGGTCCTCGTCGGTGAGCACCACGCCGGAGCAACGCAACGTCGAGATCGAGCGGGTCGCGGACCACCAGAAGTGGGACGACTGGCACATCGCCTTCCCGGGCGACGAATACCACCTGCGGCTCGACCGGATCCCGCGGGTCGAACTCGCGAACATGATCGAGCAGCGGAGCCCGCTCTCCATCGCCGAGCTGCGCCCGACGGTGGTGATCGCACCGCACCGGACCAGTTACAACCAGGACCACCAGGCCGTGGCGGAGGCCGCGCACACGGCGATGCGGCCGTCCAACGGCCGGGTCCGGCACCACCCCGCGCTGGTCCTCGGCTACGAGGAGGCGGCGGACCAGTGGCGGTACGATCCGGCTCCGATGCCCAACCTGCTGGTCGAGCTCGCCGAGGAGAACCTGGAGAGCAAGCTGGAGGCGCTGCGGCTGTACGCCACCCAGATCCACGAACACCCGCACACCCGCTCGGAGCAGACGCTGCGCAGCCTCGCCGTACTGCGCGGCATGCAGGCCGGCGTAGCGCTGGCCGAGGGCTACCACATCATGCGCAACCTGGCCTGACGGCCTGCCGGACCGGCACGCCGTCCTTCCCGCACCGTCGAAAGGAACCCATGAAAACTCTCGTCACCGGGGGCGCCGGGTTCATCGGCTCCCACCTATGTGAATTCCTGATCGGCCAGGGCCACGAGGTCACCGTGCTCGACGACCTCTCCACCGGTTCGGCGGCGAACATCGCCGGCCTGGTGGAGGCCGGGGCGGTACGCCTCGTGCAGGGGTCGATCCTCGACCCGGCCGTGGTGGGCGAGTGTGTCCGGGGCAAGGACGCGGTCTTCCACCTCGCCGCCGCCGTCGGCGTACAGACCATCATCGACAGCCCGCTGCACTCGCTGCGGGTCAACCTGCACGGCACCGAGAACGTCGTCGAGGCGGCGGTGGCGCACGGGGTGCCGTTCAGCGTCGCCTCGACAAGTGAGGTGTACGGCAAGAACGACGCCGACGGGCTCACCGAGGACTCGGACCGGATCCTCGGCTCGCCGCTGCTCAGCCGCTGGTCGTACGCGGCGGCCAAGGGCCTCGACGAGCTGGTGGCGCACACCCGGGCGGCCGAGACCGGCACCCCGTGCGTGACCTACCGGCTGTTCAACGTCGTCGGCCCCCGACAGACCGGCCGGTACGGCATGGTGCTGCCCCGGTTCGTCGCGCAGGCGCTCGCCGACGAGCCGATCACGGTGTACGGCGACGGCACGCAGCGCCGCTGTTTCGGTGCGGTGCAGGACGTGGTACCCGCGATGGTGAAGCTGCTGCACACCCCGGCGGCGTACGGCAGGGCGGTGAACCTCGGCGGCCGCCAGGAGATCACCATCAGCGGGCTGGCGGAGCTGGTGAAGGAACTCACCGGCTCGACCAGCGAGATCAGCCTGGTGCCCTACGACCTCGCCTACGGGGCCGGCTTCGAGGACATGCGCCGGCGCATGCCGGACCTGTCGCTGGCCCGGGAACTCATCGGGTACACGCCCCGGTACGACCTCACCGACATCGTGCGGTCGATCACCGACGACATCGCGCAGCGGCAGCGGGTCAGGCAGCCGGTCTGACCGGAGAGGACGGTGCCGGCGGGCAACGGGCCGGGCGGGCCGCGCGGTGGCGGCCCGCCCGGTCGGTGGTCAGCCGGTGTGGCCGGGCCGGCGGTCAGCCGGTCTGGCCGACCCTGTCGACCACGGCGACGGCCAGCACCGCCGAGGTTTCCGACATCCCGAGGAAGGCGTAGGTCTCCGGGTGGAAGACCAGGACGATCTCGCCCGCCCCTGCGGTCGACGGCCAGGCGATCCCGACGCCCGTCCGGCCCGCGCCGTCCGTGACGCCCTCGACGGCACGCAGGCCCGGCACCGTGGCGGCCGCCTCGTAGAGCGCCGCCCGGGACTGCGGTCGCAGGTAGCTGTCGGCGAGATCGAGCACGTCCTTGCCGGCGGCGTTCACCGAGCCGGGTTCACCGCTGCCGTGCTCGGCCAGGTAGCTCCGCATCCCGGCGACGTCGGTGGGCAGGTCCGCAAGGTACCCGGGCTGCGGGGTGCACTTCTCCGTCTGGCCGGCGACCACCTCGTTGCCCTTCATCACGGCGGCCCGCCCGTTCCGGCAGCCCGGCAGGATTGCATCCGTGCGCTTGCCGGCGGACGTCTCTCTCGACAGGCCGTCCCGGGTGCCGTCCACCGACAGCCAGCTCTCCGAGGTGGCCGGGCCGTCCTGGGCGCGCCGGTAGATGAACTGGTCGGGCCGGGGGGCGACGTCGGGCAGTCGGAGCGCCGCCGCCGCCGCGTTCCGCAGCACCTGGGTGGCGTCGGCCCGGGCGGCCGGCACGTCGCCGCCGAGCCGGTCGGGAGCGAGCACGAGTACCGCCGCGACCGCCGCGGCGACCCCTGCCGCCATCACCGAGCCGAGCGCGAGCCGCCAGTTCCGCCAGGTCGAGCGCCGGTTCCTCGCCGTGACGGGGGAGGATTCCCTCGACGCGGCCGGTGACGTGTTCTCCCGGCGGACGGGCGGCGGTTCCGACAGAGCCGGCGATGCGGCGGTCGCCATGGCCATCAGCCGGTTACGGGCCGGCGCCAACTGTTCGGGCGACGCCGGCGGGATCTCGGCGTCCAGCTGTTGGACCAGTCGCAGTTCATCCATTGTGGCGGGTCTCCTCGATGGTGTTCGTGGGGTCGCTGCCGAGCACCTCGCGGAGCAGCTTCCGGGCGCGGTTGAGCCGGGACCGCACGGTGCCGACCGGGATCGCCAGCGCGGCGGCCACCTCCTCGTAGCTCAGGTCCGCCCAGGCGGTCAGCAGCAGCACGTCGCGGTCGCCGGTGGAGAGCGTGGCCAGGGCACCGAACAACAGGTGGCGTAGCGACTGCGCGGTCACCGCCGTACTGACCCGGTCGGCGTGCGACGCCTCCGACGGCGCCGGCCGGTACGCCTGGCGCAGCCGGTACTCGCGCTCCTCGTCGCGGCGGTACTGCCCGACGAGGTTGGTGGCGATCCCGTACAGCCATGGCCGGGCGTCCGGGTGGGCGGTGTCGAACCGCTCCCGTCGGCGGAACGCCGCGAGGAACGTCTCGCCGACCAGGTCGTCCGCGATCCCGGCACCGAGTCGCCTCGCCAGGTACCGGTGGACGTACGGTGCGTGCCGGTCGAAGATCACCGCGAAGCTCTCGGGATCCCGGACGGAGCGTTCGATGACCGCTGCGTCGGTGAGCGCGTCGACGCCGGCATGCTCGGCTTGTCTTGAGTGGTTCATGCACGACCTTTCGCGGAGCGGGAACCGTCATCTGTTATCCGCATGCCGCGGGGAAACGGTTCACGCGCTCACGCTGCCGTCGACGAACCTGTCCGGCGTCCGGCGCCTGGCGCCTGGCCTCAGGGGAGGGCGCGGGTGCAGACGACCTCGGGGATGGCGGGGTGCCCGGTTCCGTTGTAACCCCACCGGTAGCTCTGCCTGGGGGCGATGAACTCGCCGTACCGCTCCGGCACGATCGTGTGCCTGCCGTTGGCGTAGCTGGTGGTCACACCCCAGGCGGTGCTGAGGGTCCCGTTCGTCAGCGTCAGCGTCGCCCGCCAGGTGATGGTCACGTCGCTGGTGTTCTCGATGGTGACGCTCACCGTGAAGCCGCCGGCCCAGGCGTTGGTCGTGGTGGTGACGTCGCAGAGCGACGGATCGGCCGACGCGGTGCTCGACGCCGCGTGCGCCGGTGCGGCACCGATCGCCACGGTGAACACGACCAGTACGAATATTACTGCGGAGCGTATCCGGGCGGTCATGGAGGCAATATACCGCCATCGATAACCTGATGGTCCGGTCCGGCGGGAAAACCTCGGCGTCCGCGGGTAGGGCCGACCGGCCCCGGGTTCGGGACCGACTCCTCTGACCGGTGCCCGCCCCGGACCGTAGTTTCGGGTCAGTGGAGGTGGTTGGCGATGTCGCTTCTGACCGTGACCCATCTGTCCGACGACGCGTTCCGGGTCGACGTGCGGGGCCACACCCTGTTGGTGGACCAGCCGAACCGTACCGGCGACGAGGCCGGCGTCACGCCGGTGGAACTCTTCGTGGCGAGCCTCGCCAGTTGTGTCGGCTTCTACGCCGAGCGCTTCCTGCGCCGGCACGGCCTGCCGTTCGAGGGGCTCCGGGTCGAGTGTGACTGGATGATGCGGGCCGGTGAGCCTGCCCGGGTCGGCCGGATCGCTGTCCGGGTCACCCCGCCCGGCTGGGTGCCGCCCGAGCTGCGCGCCCCGCTGGCGGCGGCGGTCGACCGCTGTACGGTGCACAACTCGCTGCGCCAGCCGCCGCAGGTCGACGTCACGGTGGCGCCGATGCCGCTGGCTCCGGCGGTGTCCCCGGCCGGTTCGGCGTCGGGTCCGGGCTCGTCACCGCCCGCTGGCGCGGTCCCGGTCTGACCCGCCCGATCCGGGGCCGGGCCCGGCCGAGCCGGACCGGAGCCTCCCGCGGCACGGTGCTGCGGCGGCCCGGCGCGGCTTCGGGTGCTCCGGCGGCGCGACTTAGGGTGCTCCGGCGGCTACTCGACGCCGGCCGGTGTCGCACCGGGCCCGCCCGCCGGGTCCGGCCGGTGGGGGCGTCGCGAACGGTTCCGCGGGGGTGTCGGTGCGCCGGCCCGGAGCTCGTCCCGGTGTTCCCGGGTGGTCTCCACCATCGAGCTGAGGAACCGCTGGACGAGTTCGAGTTCCTGGTCGCTGAAGTTCCGCATCACCTGCTCGGTGCGCCGGGCCAGCGGGGCGAAGAAGTCCCTGGCGACGGCGGCGCCGGGTTCGGCGTACCGGAGGAAGATCTTGCGGCGGTCGGCGGTGTCGCGGTCCCGGTAGACGTGCCCGGCGGCTTCCAGGCGGTCGACGACCCCGGTCACCGAGCCGGAGGAGAAGTTGAGTTCGGCACGCAGGTCGCCGGGGGTGACCGGCTGACCGGCGAGTTCGGCCTCCATCACCACCAGCAGCGCGTGCAGGTCGGCGTGGCCCAGTGCGTTGTGGGCGGCGAAGGATTCGCCGATGTGCTGGGCGTGCGAGACGTAGCGGCGCAGTTGGCTCACGATCGAGCTGATCAGCCGGGCGCGGGGCTGGTCAGGCCGCTGGAAGACGCTCTCGGCCAACACCTGCCCCCTCTCCGGCCGCCGACACTATACCGCCGGCCCAATCGCCTCGTCGGCAGACTATCTCTGCAACCGAGATAATTGTGTGCCAAGATGCTTCCCTGTCGAGGCTATAGGTCGGGAGGGCTCGTGGGTGTCGGACGGTTGGTCAGCGCGATCCTGAGAACGATCACCGGCCGGGTGGGTGCCTGGCTGGTGCTGCCCGTGGTGGTGGCCGCCGCTGCCGCGTTGATCGTGGTCGGCGGCAGTGCCAGCACCGACGACGACCCGGCCGGCGGGCTGCCCGCCGACGTCGAGTCCGCCCGGGTCGAGGCGCTGCGCGACCGGTTGCCGAGCGGGCAGCTCAACCCCGCCCTCGTCGTCTACGCCCGGAAGGGCAGCCCGCTGACCGAGGCGGACCGGCAGGTGATCGCCGACCAGTCGGCCCGGTTCGCGGCACTCGCCGAGGGTGGCCGGGTCGGCCCGCAGGTGCCGGCCGAGGACGGGCGGGCGGTGCTGGTCCCCATCCCGATGCCGGCCGAGCGGCCGATCGAGGAGACCGTCGACCAGGTCACCGAGGTACGCGAGATCGCCTCCGCCGGGCTGCCGGCCGGGTTGACCGCACAGGTCACCGGCGGTGCCGGGTTCCGGACCGACATCGCCTCCTCCTTCTCCGGGGCGAACGTCACACTGCTGGTGATCACCGTGCTGGTGGTGGCGGCGCTGCTGCTGGTCACCTACCGCAGCCCGTGGCTCTGGCTCGTCCCGCTCGCCGTCGTCGGCCTGGCCGACCTGACCACCAACTCGCTGCTCGCGCTGCTCAGCCGGGAAGCCGGGCTCCGGCTGGACCCGTCCACGATCGGCATCGTCGACGTACTCGTCTTCGGCGCCGGCACCAACTACGCGCTGCTGCTCATCGCCCGCTACCGGGAGGAGCTGCGCCGGCACGACGACCTGCGCGAGGCGATGCGCCGCAGCCTGCGCTCGGCCGGGCCGGCCATCGCGGCCAGCGCGATGACCGTGGCGCTGAGCCTGCTGACCCTGCTCGCCGCCCCGCTGACCACCAACCGCAGCCTCGGCGTCGCCGGGGCGGTCGGGATCACCGTCGCCGCCCTGTTCGGGCTGGTCCTGCTGCCCGCCGCCCTGGTCGTCTGCGGTCGCGGGCTCTTCTGGCCCTTCGTGCCGCGGCCGGGCGAGCCGGTCCGGCACCAGGGAGTGTGGGCCCGGGCCGGTGCCCTGGTCGCCCGCCGACCCCGGACCATCACCGCGCTCTCGCTGGTCTTCCTCGCCATCCTCGCGGCCGGGGTCGCCGACGCGCGGCTCGGGCTCAGCCGGACCGAGCAGTTCCGGGTGCAGGCCGAGTCGATCGAGGCGCTGGAAACCCTGAGCCGGCACTACCCGGCCGGCGCCGCCGACCCGACCGTCGTGGTCGCCCGGGCGGACCGGCAGGCGGAGGTGCTGGCCGCCGTCACCGGTACGCCGGGCGTCGCCCAGGCCCGTCCGGCCGAGCAGGGCGACGGGCTGGTAGCCGTCGACGTCGTACTCGAAGCCGAGCCGGACAGCCGGGCGAGCTACGACACGATCGAGGCGCTGCGTACGGCGGTGCACGCCGTACCGGACGCCGAGGCGCTGGTGGGCGGGGCGGTCGCCGCGAACCTGGACAACCGCACGGCGGCGATCGACGGGCTGCGCCGGGTGGTGCCGCTGGTCATCGGCGTGGTGACGGTGATCCTGGTACTCCTGCTGCGCGCCGTGGTCGCCCCGCTCGTGCTGGTCGGCACGGTGGTCGCCACCTACTTCGCGGCGCTCGGCGTCGGCAACCTGCTCTTCGTGCACGTACTCGACTACGCGGCGCTGGACACCGGGGTACCGCTGCTCTCCTTCCTCTTCCTGGTCGCCCTCGGCGTCGACTACAACATCTTCCTCTCCACCCGGGCCCGGGAGGAGGCGGTGGACCAGGGCACCCGCCGGGGAGTGCTGACCGCGCTCGCGGCCACCGGTGGCGTGATCACCAGTGCCGGGATCCTGCTCGCCGCGGTCTTCGGCGTGCTGGGCGTACTGCCGCTGGTCACCCTCACCGAGATCGGCATCATCGTCGGGGTGGGCGTACTGCTGGACACGCTGCTGGTGCGTACCCTGCTCGTCCCGGCGATCGCGACGCTGTGCGGCGAGCGGTTCTGGTGGCCGGGCCGACCGCACCGTTCTGTTGCGGCGGACAGTTAGTCCTCCTTATAGTTCGACGGAAGTTGATGGCTCGCCGGGTGCCGGTCGGGCCGCCGCCGTCGAGTGCCCGGAGGAATCGTGAGGCGTACCCGCAGATCGCTGCTGCTGGCCGGGCTCGTCGCGGCGGTCGCCGCCGCGCCCGTCACGGTGGTCGCCCAGGCGGCGGTGACCGCCGCCGCGACCCCGACCGCCTCGTTCGCCAAGGTCTCCGACTGGGGGTCGGGCTGGGAGGGCCGCTACACCATCACGAACGGCGGCAGCAGCGCGATCACCTCCTGGCAGGTGCAGTTCGAGCTGCCGGCCGGCACGACTGTCGGCTCCTACTGGAACGCGACGCTTGCCAGCAGCGGCCAGCGGCACACCTTCGGCAACGTCCCGTGGAACGGCCGGATCGCCCCGGGCGCCTCGGTGAGCTTCGGCTTCATCGGCTCCGGCTCCGGAGCGCCGAACGGCTGCCTGCTCAACGGCCAGCCCTGCGGCGGCGGCACCGCACCGACCCCGACCCCGACGGCGACGCCGACCGGTGTCCCGCCGACGGTCCCGCCGGGCGGCAGCACCCCGGTGGCGGCGAACGGGCAACTGCGGGTCTGCGGCCGGCAGCTCTGCAACGCCGCCGGCAAGGCGATCCAGTTGCGCGGGATGAGCACGCACGGTCTCCAGTGGTACGCCAACTGCGCCACCCCGGCCTCGCTGGACGTACTCGCCCGGGAGTGGCAGGCGGACGTACTGCGGATCTCGATGTACATCCAGGAGGACGGGTACGAGACCGACCCGCGCCGGTTCACCGACATGGTGCACAACTACATCGAGCTGGCCACCGCCCGGGGCATGTACGCCATCGTCGACTGGCACATGCTGACCCCCGGCGACCCGAACCACAACCTGGAGCGGGCGCGTACCTTCTTCGCCGAGATCGCCGACCGGCACCGGGCGAAGACCAACGTCATCTACGAGATCGCCAACGAGCCGAACGGGGTGGCCTGGAGCGCCATCAAGAGCTACGCCGACCAGGTCATCCCGGTGATCCGCAGCCGGGACGCCGACGCGGTGGTGCTGGTCGGCACCCCCGACTGGTCCTCGCTGGGCGCATCCGGCAGCGGCGGCGGTGCGGACGTGATCGCGGCCAACCCGGTCGACGCGGGCAACGTCATGTACGTCTTCCACTTCTACGCCGCCTCGCACGACGACTACTACCTCGACACGGTCCGCAGCGCCTCGGACCGGCTGCCGCTCTTCGTCACCGAGTTCGGCACCCAGGACTACTCCGGGGACGGCCCGAACGACTTCGTGATGGCCCAGCGCTATCTGGACCTCTTCGCCAGCCGGAAGATCAGCTGGGTGAACTGGAACTTCTCCGACGACTTCCGCTCGGGCGCGGTCTTCACCACCGGCACCTGCGCGGCCGGCGCGTTCGGCGGCACCGCCCGGTTGAAGGAGGCGGGGGTATGGATCCGGGACCGGATCCGCACCCCGGACGACTTCTGACACCCGGCACCCCAGCCCGACCCGGGCCGTCGGCGGTACGCCGCCGACGGCCCGGAGCCGCGCCGCGCAATGTCCACACGGCGCGCGGCCGTTCGTCGGGTCAGCGCGACGGGCCCTCGCCGTACTGCTCGGTCCACCGCAGCCGGTGCCGGGTCGCGATCTCCGCCGCCGCGCGCCGGGCCTGGTCGGAGACGACGTCCTGTCGACACCAGATGCCGAGTACGTCGGCGAGTTGCGCCACGATCCACTCGCCAGTCGGCGTCAACGCTGGCTCTCTGCGGAGTACGCCGGCGACCTGGCGACAGGCATCCCGCCAGCGCAGGTACTCCACCTCGGCCAAGGCTCGACCCTGTCCGGGGCGTTCGGCCCGCAGATGACGGCGCCAGAAGCCGGCGACCCCGAGATGGGCGTACAGGCCGTGCAGCAGGCCGGTCACCGGTCGCGGGTCGTCCCGCCACGGCGCGTAGAAGAGCCGTGCCTCGCCTGGCCGGACGAGCGGGACCAGGTCCATCAGCGCGGCGAGCTTGGCATGCTGTATCTCGTGGGCCAGAGTGACGGCGGCGGTGACGTCGTCCGGTGGCAGCGACAGGGCGAAACAGCCGAAGGCACCCCGGAAGGTCCCGCTGGACTGGCCGCTGGCCGGTGGCCGCAGCGGCGCGATCACGGTGATCGCAGCCGCCGTCTCCGCCGCCACCCGCCGGTGCTGGCGCACCAGCAGATCCCAGCCGCCGGCCAGCCGCTGGTGCCAGCGGTGCAGCGTCGCGCGGTCGGCCGCGTCCAGCCGCAGCAGATCTGCCCGGCTCGGCGGGTCAGTCTCGGCCCGGTCGTCATCCGGCCAGGCCAGCGCGGTGCCGTCGAACCGAACTCGCATCGCGAGGCCGGCGCTGGCGGTCTCGAAGCGCGGCAGGGTGGTCCACCCCGGAGTGTCGGACGCCAGCCCGGTCGGCAGCGACAGCAGGGCAGCGCCGTACGCCAACTCCACCCGCCCGCCGGGCTCGACCCGAGCCTGGATGGCGGAAAGGTGCTCGCCGGAGCGGGGCGGCGGCAGGTGGGCCCGGCCCAGCGTGGGCAGGTCCACGGCGTGTTGCCCCGGCACCGGGCCGGGCAGCGTGATCGACAGCGGTACGCCGGCTCGCGCCGCGGCGCTGACCGCGACCGAGGCCAAGTGGCCGGGCTGGCTGGTCAGGCTCGGTGCGCGATGCAGGCGCAGAGCGGTGCGCATTGCCCATGCCCCGATCATGGGGTCGCGCAGTGTCCGGTGCACCGCCTCGGGAGCCCTGCCTTCGAGCCGGGCGAGGGCGTCGAGCGCAGCCCGGGTCAGTGCCGCCTGCGGGTGCCCGACATCCTCGGCCAGTTCGGCGAGCCAGCGGATCGCCAGTACGTTCTTGCTGTGTTGGGCGACGACCAGCCGGGTCACTGCCGCGACACCGCCGGCACCCCGGGCCAGTCCGCGCAGGATTCCGGCGGGAAGCCGGTGCCGGGGCAGCGCCGCCTGCGTCTCCTGGGTACCCGCTGTCATCTGGGTCGGCCCTCGTCCGTTGCGCGGGTGGCCGTCCCGGCGGTCCGCGTGTCCGGAGGGCGAATTTCTCCGAGGGCTCCCGGTGCCGCCGACGGGACGGATTCCCCGGTCGTCGCCCAGTTGGCACCCTGCCCCGGCACACCGGGCCGACCCTGGAACGCCGCCGGGTTCCGGAGCGCGGCGACATCCCGGGCGAGCCGGCGGCCGATGTGCGTGATCAGCAGGCAGAGGTCGGCGCAGTAGACCGACGGGTTGTCGAATCCGGTCCCGGCCCGGTACCGGTGTGCGTGGTATCCGCCGCCGCAGATCCGCCGTAGCCGACACGGCCGGCAGGCCCGGGGCAGCCGGCCGGCAGCGTGTCTGCGTCGCTCGACCGACGGCAGTCGGAGTACCGCGTCGAACGACGAGGACAGCACGTCCAGACCGGTCGCGGCGGCGCCCGGATAGGTCGCGTTCAGCCGGTCTGAATCCTCGATGCTGCCGTCGGTCTCCACCACGACCGTACGGCTCGGGCCGCCGCCGATTCCCTCGGTCCGCGACCTGCCGCCGAGCCAGAGCGCCATGATCTCCTCGAAGAGACGTACCCGGGTCTGCCGGACGGGCGCCGCGTACCACTGGTCGAAGACGGCGACGAGCCAGCGACCGTACCGGGGGTCGCCCTGATCCGCTGGCCGGCCGGGCGGTGGGCTCTGCCAGTTGCCGTCGGGGAGAAGGAAGTCGACCGCGGGCGGCGAGAAATCGAGCAGCGCCCGGTACGCCGCCACCGGATCGCCGTCGAGGTCGATGGTGCAGAGCAGACCAGCGTAGATGTCCCGGTAGCGCGGCGCGGCCAACCGCCGCAGTGCCTGGCTGACCCGGGCGTGGCTGCCCCGTCCGGCCCGGTCCACCCGGTGCCGGTCGTGCACCTGTCGGGTCCCGTCCAGACTGATCCCGACCCGCACGTCGAGGTCCCGGAAGAGTTCCAGGAAGCCGTGGTCGAGCAGTACGCCGTTGGTCTGTAGGGAGAAGCGCACCGACGCCGGTCCGTCGGCGTGGCCGTCCCGGAGCGCGGCGCGGATCGCGCGTACGCATCGGGTCATCGTCTCCGCTCCGGCCAGCAAGGGCTCGCCGCCGTGCAGGACGATGTCGACAGCGGGCAGCGCGTGCCCACGTACGTGTTCGGCGAGCCGTTCGGCCGTCGCATCGACGATGCGCCGGGACATGACCCGGGGTCGCTCGCGCCAGCGCTGGTCCGCCATGGTGTAGACGTAGCAGTAGTCGCAGGCGAGATTGCAGCGGCTATGGATCTTGATAATGAACTGCCGTATCGGCAATGGGGCAGACGGGTCGGCCGGGCACCCATCCGCGACGCGACCGTGCATCTTTCCATCCTGCACCTTGATATCAGAACTGGGAAGGCATCCGTCCTGTGAGCTCGATCGATCCCCAGGGTCGTATATTTGACAGTGGACGGGGGTGCCGATATGCCAGGCAAAATACCGCTTGGTCAATGCTCGAACGTCGATCTTGCGCCGTCTGGATAACCGGCCGACGGCGCGGTGGGCGCTCGGTGATTACCATGGCAGTCTACGGACGTAACGGGGCAGACTTGTGTGTGGCACCCGCCTCCGGAAGGGTCGATGTGGAACGTGACGACGCGCGGCAGGCGTACGGCGACCAGGCCGACATCCACCATCCGGCGATCGAGTCGGACCTCATCGACGTGACGGGGATAGATCTCGACGGGCTCGCCGCGTTGCCCCGCTCCGCCCTAATGGTGGCATTGCGCCGGATTGCCGACGAGGACCCGCTGGCCCTCGACTGGTACGCAGGGTTTGAAAGGGACATCAATTAGGACTCGCCAGGGTCCGATCTGTTGCCCAGCCCACCGAACATCGCCATTCCCGGCAGGAGGCACCATGAACCTCAGGACGGGTGTCGCCGCACAGCCCCAGGTCGTCTCGTTTCTCGGTGCAGCCGACCCCGCGGGGCACGCCACGGCGATCGCGAACGTCGCGGTGCTGCTCGCACTGGCCGGCGAACGGGTTCTGGTGGTGACGCCCGGACAACTCGTAGTTCGGCGTCTTCACCCGTTTCCCGCCGTCGGGCCGCCGCCCGAGCGGGTGCACCCGCGTATCCGGCAGTGGCTGACTCGTCCTCCCAGCGCGGCCCGCGGTACGGGGTCGTCCGGGCAGAGCCACCTCGTCCGGTACGCGCTGCCCGACACCGACCTCCCGCTCGACGTGATCGCCCCGGGGGTTCCGACGCCCGCCCCGACGGCGTCGGTGGACGGCGCGCTGCCGCCGACCGACTACGACGTCGTGCTCGTGGACCGGCCCGCCGGATCGGCACCGCCGGGCGGCACCGGTCCGGACGCCGATGTGGTGGTGCTCTGCGTGCCGACCGCCGGACGGACACACCGGGAGATCGGTGACCTGACGTGGTCGCTGTTGCGGGAGGCCGGACCCGCACCCCGGGTGGTCGTCGGCGCCCGGTCAGGCGGCCCGGACCACCGGCCTGCCGGTCAGTTGCGCGCGTCGATCGAGCGGACGGTCACCGCGTTCCGGTCCACCAACGTGGACATCGTGGAGGTCGACCCCGACGGCTACCAGGTCGACGGGGACGGGTTGGTGGTTTACCTCGCCCCACCGCCCGGCTCCGGGCCGGACGACCCGACGGCAGCCGGGCCAGAGACCGGTCTCGGCCGCTACCAGGGGTACGACCGGCTGGCCGCTGCGGTGCGCGGCCGGACGACCGGGCTCGTGCCGGCGGTACGTCCCCGGACGCCGGCGCGCTACCGGCGGGCACTTGGCATCGGGCCGGCGGCTCGCCGCGAGGTCGTCTACCTCGCGTACGCGGTCGCTGACCGGCCCTGGGCGGACCGGATATCCGATCAGCTCGGCCTGGCCGGTGCGCTGGTGCGCAGGCTTCCCGCCACCGGCGACTGGTGGCGGGAGGAGACCGACCCGGCCCTGGTGATGATTGGCGCCCCGGCAGGATATCCGGGGGAGATCGCCGCACAGGCACGGCGTGCCGAACCGGTGACGGACGTGGTCTACGTCGACCGACCGGGCGACCAACCGGATCCGCTGTCCCCACCGCCGCCCGGTGCCCGCTGGATGTCGCCGGCGCCCGATGACCCGACGTCCGTCGAACGGCTGCTGCTCGCACACTTCGGGCTGTCCCCGGCGCCGGGACCGCCCGCCCGGACCGCCGCCGCGATCCCGGTTCCCGGCCGCCCCACGAACGGCACATACGAGTTCCCTCAGCGCAATGCGGGATTCGTCGGACGGGAGTCCGACCTGGAGGCGCTCCGCGACGAACTGCGGACGCCCGCCGACGGGCCGTCGCCGCTGCTGCGGGTCGGGGTGGCGGGCGTGGGCAAGAGCGAGCTTGTCCGAGAGTACGTCAATCGGTTCGCGTACGACTACGACGTGGTGTGGTGGGTCCCCGGTGACAATTCCGACGCGGTCCGGGCCAGTCTCTCCCGGCTCTCCGCCAGGATCGAGCCGAGGGTCCAGGCCGGTGACATCTCCCCAGCGGCGTCGGTCGCCCTCGAAAGGCTGACGGCGGACCGGCCGACCGGCAGGTGGTTGCTGGTCTACGACAACGTCGACGACCTCGCCGCAATCGACGACCTACGCCCGACGGGCGGTTCCGGGCGGGTGGTGGTCACCAGCCGCTCCGTCGCGCCGGACCCGGTGGACGGGGCCGTGCTGGAGCCGCTCGACCGGGCCGACAGTCTGACCCTGCTGAACCGGGACCTCGCCGGACTCGCCCCGGACGACGCGGAGTGGCTCGCTGACTGGGCTGGGCACCTTCCGCTGTCGCTGCGCCTCGCCGCGAAGTGGCTGCGGCACCGTGCCCGGGCGCACAGCGCCACCGGACTGCTGGAGTCGACCGCCACCGCTCGGGCGGTGACCGAGTACCGGCAGCGGATCAGCGAGGCGTCGGCCGCACTGGCACCGACAGCCGGCGCGGGGGGCCCGGCACCCGTCACGGCCGCGATCACCGTGACCGTCGGTGCGATGCGGTCCGACCCCGCTGGCCGACTGCCGGTGCAACTCGCCCAGGTGTGCGCGTTCCTCTCCCCGGAGGGTGCGTCCCTGGCACTGCTGCGATCCCGGCCGATGCTGGCTTCGCTGACCGCGCTGGCCAGCGCCGACGGCGCCCAACTCGCCGCCGACTCCATCGAACTGGACCGGGTGCTCTGGACCGCCGCCCAGTTCGGGCTGGTCGAGGTCTCCTGGAGCGCCGATCTGGTCCGGATGCACCGGCTGGTCGCGCACGCGCTGCGCGCCGCGATGGAAAGCGCCGAGCGGGACCTGGTCCGCGAGTACGTGCTCCGGGGCCTCGCCGAGTACGCGCCGAGCGACGCCGAGGACCACGTCGCGACGGACCGGCACCGGCTGACCGAACTGCGCAGGCACCTGGAGCCGTCCGGCGCGCTGAACGCCGACGACCGGTCGGTCCGGCGCTGGGTGGTGGCCCAGGTCCAGCACACCGCCCGGTACGGCGACCGGCCGGCGTGGGAGGCCATGATCCGGCTTGCCGAGGAAACCCAGAAGCGTTGGTGGGAACAGCCACGCGGCGACGAGGACCTTCGGCTACGGCTCGGCGACCACATCGCCGACCTCTATCGCAAGTTGGGGCGTAGCACCGCTCCGACCGAGCGGGACCTGCGACGGGAACGGCGTGAGCAGGCCCGTCCTGACGACCTGCGGGTCCTGTTGGCCCGGCTCGGCCACGCCGCCGAGTTGCGCGAGCAGGGCTGGTTCCGGGACGCCCTGGTCGAGGACAACGCCGCACACGAGGCCTTCCTGCGGGTGGTCGGCGAGGAGCACCCGGACACCCTGATGGCCCGGCACGATCTCGCGCTGTCCTGGTTTCTCAACGGCGACGCGCGCACGGCGCGGGACCTCGAGGCCACGGTGCTGAAACTGCGTGAGGAGCAGTTCGGCTGGGCGGATCCGCGCACCTGGCGGGCAGCCGGCAGTCTCGGCGCGTACCAGCGGGAACTGGGTGATCCCGAGGCGCAGAGCCGGCTCGGCAAGGCCTGGGAGAAGGCCAGGGAGATCGGGAGTACGCCGAGCGTCGCGGCGGCGCTCACCATCCGTCGGAACCTCGCGGTGCTGCAGCGCAAGAGTGATCCGGCGCGCGCACTGGACATCACCAGGAGCGTGGTGGAGGAGTACGTCGACCTGCTCTCTACCGACCATCCGCAGACCTGGGCGGCAAGGTTGACGCTGGCGGCCGACCACAACGCGGTGAACCGGTCCGCGGAGGCGGCCAGGCAGGCCGACACGGTGCTGTCGGCGTTTCGGCAGTGCTATCCCGAAGGGCATCCGTTCATCGGCCTCTGCCTGGTGAACCTCGGGGTGTTCCTGTTCACGTCCGGGCGCGGCAGGGCCGCTCGGAAAGCAGTCCAGGAGGGACTGGATCTGCTCGAGGCGCGATTCGACGTCCCGCATCCGTGGACCCTCGCGGCCCGGATCAATCAGCTGCCGATGCGGACCGCCCTCGGCGAGTCGGTCGAGCCTGTCTGGGCGGAGCTGTCGGTAGCCTGCCGGGATTTCCTCCCGCAGGGACATCCGTACACGGCGGTTGCGGACAACCACGGGCCGTTCATCGTCATCGAGGTTCCACCGACCTAAGCCCGGGGCAGGGAGGGCATGCCATGACTCGTCCAGCGGAGTCTCCTGGTCCGGTCCGGCCACCGGAGCCGGCAGGTCCGTTCGAATACCTCGCACCTCGGATCGGGACGGGGTTCCACGAGCGGCGCGAGCGCTGCGCTGTGCGGGTCGGCGGCACCGGACCGCTGCACCACATCGCACAGTGCACCGACGGACAGCTCGATTTCTCGCTGGACGCGCTGGGTGACGACGCGCTCAAGCACGTCTACCCGGAGCTGTCGCTGGCACAGAAGCGGCGCACCGCGCACCGGACCGACGAACAGGTGAGCCTCAAGGCGACCCAGTTGGAGCGCCGCTTGCTGGGTGCGCGTACGGGACCGTTGATCCGGCTCGTCCTGCAGGGCGCACGAGGGGCGCTCATCTGCGACCGGCTCAAGTCGGGCACCTACCTGATCGGCGCGCTGCTCGGGCTCTCCGGCAGCTCCGGGCCGGAGCCGGGGCCGGCGGTCAGTCCGGCGGCACCCGGCGGTGCCGTGGTGGATGCCGGCGACCGGGCCATGGCGGATCTTGTCCGGGAGATCCGGGACCTGATGAACCTGACCGCCGAGGATCCGGGCGGGTTCGACGACACCGACCCGAGCCCGTCTGTCCGGGTTCCGGACGACCTGGTAGCGGTTTTCGGCGAGAGGACCGGCTCCCGCGTCGCCGTCTGCCGGGCCGCATTGTCGCCGGACGATCTGCATTACCTGGCGTACTTCCGGAAAGGTCGGTTCGAATTCGCCGTCGACGTCTTCGATCATCCGGACCTCGAGGAACTGCTCGCACCGACGGACGTGGGTCGGCAGCGGCGCTTCTACTACGACTTCGGCGGGGAACTCGGCTCGCGAGTCGCCGAGCTGAGTCGGGTCGCCTTCGTGGCCGCGGGTGGCCCGTTGCACCGGGTGGTCTTCGACGTCCTGGAGGGGGCGCTCTTCTACCACCGGCTCGGCATCGCCGAATTCCTGCTCGGTGTCACGTTGAAGCAGCGCAAGGTGAGCCGGGCCGATGCCGAGATCCACCGGCTGCTTGATCGGCTCCGCGAACTCTCCGCGGCGGAGACCTCAGGACGATAGTTCGGCAACGGCGGGAAGACACCGAGAAAGCCTGCCGGGCCTTGACGTATTGTCCGGCCGCCCGGCGATTTACCATGGGGACGGCGGGCCCGGCACGATCGTGATCCGCCGGTGTGCGCGGCGTGGCGCCTGGATTGGAGGGAAGGTGATGCCCGGTGGCCGCGCTCGTCTGGCTCGGTGCCATTCTCGGCGCCGCTTTCTCCGGCTGGGCCACCGCCGCGCTCGTCGGTGCGGATGGGCTTGATCGCTCGCCGACATATCAGGTCGTCGTGCTGGTGCTGCTCGCGATCGGCCTGTTCGCCAGTGCCTCCGGCATCTCGCTGCCCGAGGCACGCCGCAACCTCAGCGCGATCGTCTTCGCGGTCACCGTCGGCGTACTGCTCAAGGCAGCACTGATCGGTCTGGCCGCGTACCACCTGATCGGTCCGGAGTACGCAGTACTCGGCCTGGTCGTGGCACAGATCGACCCGCTCGCGGTGGCCGCGCTAGGCCGTCGGCCCGGCATGTCTGAGCAGGCCAGGACCCTGCTCTACGCATGGTCGTCGTTCGACGATCCGATCACGACCCTGCTCACCGTCTACGCGTCGGGATGGTTGCTCGGCACCGCCGGCATCGCACTGGACGATGCCGCCCCGAGCCCGATCTCGTACGCGGGCGGAATTCTCGCCAATCTCGGCTTCGCCCTTGGTGCGCTCGTGGTCTGGCTGCTGCTGGTCGCTGCCAGCCGGGCGACTGCACGCTGGCTCCGGCCCAGGTGGCGGGGTCCGGCCGAGTGGGTATGGCTCGGCACCAACCTCGCAGTGCTGGCGGCGATGCTCGCTGCCGCCGTGCACCTCGTGCTGATGCTGGGAGTGGCGCTGGCCGGTCTCTTCTTCCGTCCGCGGATCGAGGCGGTGCTGCGCTGGGTGACCAGCGGTGCGCTGCTCGCCGCCGCCTTCGCCCTCGGCCTACTCCTGGTGCCCGGGATCGACCTGGTGAGCGGGGCCCTGCTCGCCGGGTTCGCGTTCGCGGCCCAGATGGTCGCCGCCGCGGTGTTGCCGGCCAAACTCACCCGGGCCGACCGGGTATATCTCGCACTGGGCCAGCAGAACGGGATCACCGCGATCATCCTGGCGCTGGTCCTGGAGCCGGCGCTGCCCGGCACGGTCGCCATCGTGGCGCCGGCGATCCTGCTGATCAACCTGTTGCACTTCGGTGCCAACGCCTGGTGGGAACTGCCTCGGCCGGCGCGGCCGGGACCCCTGCCCGATCCGGTCGAGGCCGTGGTCAGTCCCGCGGTGGCGGATGCGTCGCCTGAAGGACTGCTTGGCGCACCGCCCGCCCGAGATCGTCGAACGTCTCCCGCACGCCACTTCGACGGGTAGCCCAGGACACCTGGTCGACGTCGTCGTAGACGCTGCCGTCGTCGGGCACTGCCGGCAACTCCTCCAGACGGGACACCGGCAGGTTCTCGTAGACCGCCTCGTAGGTGTGGCAGAGCTGGATCAGCTTGTCCTCCTCGGCCGGCTTCAGTCGTACCTGTCCCGATCCGAAGGGCGTGCGGAGGTCGAACCACGCCTCGACGCCGTCCCGGAACGCCTCGACCAGGCCGCGTAGCAGGCTAGCCACGCCCACCGCGGCGTACAGTTCATCGCGGCGGAGGGCGGCGCGGACCATTGTCCGGCGGTCGACCAGGTCGTACGGGCTCACCCCGGGGTTGAAGAGGTCGTCCAGGGACAGCACTGCCCCGGAGAGCCGAGCCAGGGCATGCTCGAAGAGCTGCGCGACCGCGCTGGGCATCGCTGACGGCCGGCCGCCCTCGCCGGTCGGGGCGGGACCGGCGCGCAGCTCGGTGCGGATGGTGTTCAGCTGTTCCTCGAGCGCGGCCCGGGTCTCCTCCATCCGGCTCACCAGGCGTTCGGCGAATCCCTGCGCGTACGACTGCTGCTGGTTGAGCCAGACCAGACGTTCCAGCATGCGATCCGAGGCGGTACCGGCCTGGCCGCCCTCGATCCGGCCGAGCGCCGCCTTGACCCGGGCCGCGAAGTCGTCCTCGAACGAGTAACGGATGAACTCCAGCGGCTCGGAGTCGATCGTGGCCCGGATCTGGTCCCGGAGGTCGACGTGCACGTACCCGTCGATCACCAGGAGCGTTTCGCTGCCGGGCAGCTCCGACCGGATCGCCCTGACCTGCTGCTCCACCGCCCGGAGGTCGTCCGGGCTGATCAGCGACCGGGACATCAGGATGGCGCAGCCGGCCTCCCGGGATCCGACGGTGACCCAGAAGTCGATGGGCTCCGTGGCCGCACCCACCCAGTGCTGGCGGATGTAGCTCAGGCCGTGTCGGTTGAGCACTCGACGTACGTCTGTGCGCGCGCTTTCCAGGCTCGGAAAGTCGAACTGCTCCCGGGCGACGGCGGTGACCGTCGCCTCGGTGATGGCTGCGGCCTGCTCCTCGTTGTGCCTGCGGAACGACTGGTAGCAGAGTCGGATCACCTGGCGGGCGGTGCCGTCCGCGAGTTTGGCCATCAATTCGGGCGTGGCCGGCGCGAACGGCGCCAGTTGCGAGACGCCGAAGTGCTGGTAGTTGGTCCGCTCGATGAGCCGGCGCACGGCAGCGCCGTCCAGGGCGGACATCGTGACGACGTGGCCGATCCGCTGCCGGACGTTCGTGCCCAGCGTGTCGAGCAGGTCCGGAACACCGGCGATCACCAGGAAGGCGCCTGCCCCCTCGAAGACCTCGAACATCTTCCGGAACGCCGCCGTGGCGCTCCGGTCGGCGTTGCGGTGCACCTCGGCTATCCGGTCCAGCTCGTCGATGACCAGGAGGAAGCGATGGTATCTGCGGCCGTAGAAGTAGGCGAAGACCCCCATTGCCTCCAGGGCCATCTGCTCGCCGCTGATCGCACTGGTGATGCCCCGCTCGATCAAGGCCGGTGACGGCGGCCCGCCGGTGAGCCAGGTCCACGCCTCCTGGGCGAACTCGTGGCGACGTAGCAGCAGGGTCAGTGCGACGCCGAACTGCTGCTTGCGGGTGACCGTGACGAGCTCCTGGCGTAGCTGACGGGCCAGCCGGCTGTCGGTCAGGCCGAGGCCGCGTACCACACTGGCCGGGTCGAGTTCCCGGCCGCGCAGGCCGGCGATGGTGTCCCGGGTGAACTGCGAGCCGGGTACGTCGCCGCCGAGTTCGAGGTCGCGGGCGACCACGTCGGCGTAGTAGTCGCGGACAGTCTCCAGCACGTCCTCCTGCTGGAGCTTCTCCACGAAGCCCCGGTATAGCGTCTCGAAGGTGTTCGACGACGCTTCCAGATAGAACGGGTGCACGACCAGCGGCGGTGCGGCGGCGGTGGCCCGGTGCACCAGGTGCATCGCGAGGTGCGTCTTGCCGGTGCCGTGGTCGCCGACGATCGCGACGAGGTTGCCCTCCCTGGACTGCCGGCGGGTCGACTCCTCCGGGGCCGGCGCCAGATAGTCGTCCAGAAGCCGTACGGCGACCCGGACCGCGGGGGTCTCCACGGTGACGAAGTCTCCGGAACCCTCGTCGGTCCGGGCGATGGCCAGGGCCGAGAAGGGATTCTGCGGGGCGGTTGCCCCGGTAGGTCTGCTCATGGCCCTTCCTCCTGGCTGGCCGTCCCGCGCTTCTCGAAGCCGCCGGACGGCTCGCCCAGCATGCTCTTGTAGATGTCGGCTTTCGGCACGGGTCCCTCGGACCGCCGTCCCTGCCAGTCGTCCCACAACCGGCGGAAGATGACATTCATCCGTCCCACCGACATCGTCGGCGACCCTCCGGCGAGATAGCCGAAGGCCTCCATCACGTCTTCCGGATTGACCCACGCCTCGGGGTCGTCGACCCGGTGCCGGATCAGCTGCATCGCGTGCTGTCCGGCGAGTGACGGCTCCACTGCCTGCACCCGTAACCGGACGATGCCTCGCCGCTCCGTTTCGTTCAGAGCGTCCAGGGAGGCATCGACCTCGTCCCGTTCGGAGCTTTCGCTGAAGAACACGATCCTTGCGCACTCCCCGGCAAGGTAGGCGTATTCGTCGAGGTCTTTCGCCGCATCGGTGCTCGGCAGCAACACCACCAGGATCCGGCTGTACCGGCCGAGCACCTTGGAGAGCTGTGGATAGACGATCCGCCAAGCCTTGGCGTCGGTCGGGAAGTTCGGCGGGAACGCGAGCACGTCGCCGAGCTTGATGATCACCTGCTCGCAGACCTCACGGACCCGGGCGACCTGGTCGTCGTTCATCCGCCGGCTGTACCGATGGCGGGCGAGGTCGATCACCAGCTCCGGCGGGCGCCCGGGATCCGGCCGACCGTTCATCCTCCGGTCCAGGACGTCGGCGCAATGGTTGACCACCGAGGTCTTCCCACAGCCGCTCTCACCCGTCACCAGCACGAGTTTGCCCTGCCTACGCAGGTCCCAGTCTTCGATCGCGGTGGCGAACCGGTCCAGTTGGGCGAGCGACGAGTCAACGTCGGCGTAGAGGCCGGCGTGTTCCGGGGTACGCCACGGGCAGAGCGGCTGGTTGAACCCCGGAGGCGCTTCGGGAATGTCGAACGGGTTGGTCATCCCGGGCCCCGCCCCTCGGCGGACCGCGCCCGCAGGTCCGGCACACCCGACGCCAGCTTTGCCGGGGAGGGCAGCCGATTACCGGTCCGCCACCGGAACCGGATCGGATGATCGAGCCCGTCCGCGACCCAGTACGTCACCGCCGTCATCCGGTGTACCTGCTCGTCGATTCGCTGCGCGAACTCCGCCCTGTCGACATCCGGATCGAGCCAGAAGGTGTCCAGCATCTCGGGGCGGTCGAACGGCGCCGCGTCGAACTCGGCTCGGGCTGCTCGCAGCCCGTCCCAGCGCGGATTGGTCAGCTGCTGCTGGTGCAGCAGAGCAAGCACGGCGCGACGGCGCTCCAGCAGTGCTTCGGCGGGTTCCCGGGAGCCGTCGCCGAGCCAGGAGTCGAGGTAACGGGCGGCGGCCTCCGCCAGGTCGCGCCCGGCCCGGCGGAGGCTGTCGGCGTGCAGCCGGCGTTGGCCGGCCGAGGTCAGCAGACTGGTGACGAAGCCGCCGAACACCGCGGTCACCAGGCCGGCCAGCAGCGACAGCAGGGCGGCGAGAAAGGCCAATGCGACCGGATCCGGGCTGCCGCCACCACCGCCGGCACCCGCTCCGGTTGGGGCGGGAAGTCCGCCGGTGGCGACGACGAGGGCGGCGCAGCCGCGGTTGAAGTCGGTGGAATACCGCTGCCGCCACTGCTCCAGGGAGAGCGTCTCCCCGCGGACGACGAGGGTGTCGGGACTGCTGCCCCGCTGCGCCAGGCCGAGGGCGACAGCGGCGTCGACGAGTTCGGCGCGATAGCGGAGGGAGAGGCAGCGCACCGTGGTCGCGTCGCGGTTGGCCGATGGCGTGGAATCAGTGCCGCCCGCGCAGCCGGACGACAGCGCCACCATCGCGAGCACGGCGCCGAGAGAGTGGGTGAGCAGGCCGCGTGGCACACGGGTCAGCGTGAGCACCGGCATGGTTATCAACTCTATCGATCGACACCACAGTTCTGGGGGGCCCATCCGCATGACAAATTTGCGACAGGGCGTGCATGTGCGCACTTCCGAACTATGCCGACCTCTCGAAATTCCGTCTTGCCGACCGATCGAGCGTGGAAAGAAAGCGATCGTCGACGCATTCGGCACAATCAGTGTATTGACCGACGGCCCGAGGTGCGGGCCCGCTGGGGCCGATCGGCAACTATCCTCGGTACAGGCCCCGTGGCGACCGTCGGGCGGGCAGGGCTCGACCGATCCAGCAGCAGACGCCGCCGAGGAACATGTGGCGCCCAGGAGGAAGCCAGTGCCGAGGAGTCACGACTACGAGTTGACCGTCACCTGGACCGGGGCCGGCGAGGCGGGCACGGTCAACTACCGCGACTACGGCCGGGACCACCGGGTCAGCGCCGACGGCCCGGCACCGCTGCTCGGCTCCGCCGACCCGACGTTCCGGGGCGACCCGGCCCGGTGGAACCCGGAGCAGCTGTTGGTCGCCGCGCTGGCCCAGTGCCACATGCTGTCCTACCTGAGCCTCTGCGCCCGGGGCCGGGTGGTGGTCACCGGGTACGTCGACGAGGCGGTCGGCACGATGGTCGAGAGCGGGGACGGCGGCGGCGCGTTCACCGAGGTCGTGCTCCGGCCCCGGGTGACCGTGGCCGGAGCCGACATGGTGCGCCGGGCCACCGAGCTGCACGAGCAGGCGCACCGGCTCTGCTTCATCGCCAGCTCGGTCAACTTCCCGGTACGCCACGAACCCGTCGTCGAGGTCGCGGCCGGCGCCTGAGCCGTGCCCGCTCGTCGCCGGTCAGGCCGGCACCCGCTCGGGTGACACCGTCGCCAGCCGGCGCGAGTTCTCCACCGCCATCGTCCGGACGTCCCGCTCGGAGAAGCCGGCCTCCAGCAGCCGGTCGGCGAAGAGCGCGAGCCCGTCCTCGACCGGCGGGTTGAACGGCTGCCCGAGGTCGCTGGAGAGGACCGAGTGCGCGACCCCGACGGCCCGGATGTTCGCGAACAGCTCCGGCCAGCCGACCTTCCCGGTGTACGGCGTGGTGAAGCAGCGTTCCAGCAGCGCGCCCGCCTCGGCGAGTTCGCGCTGCTGGGCGGCGGGCAGCCGTTGCGAGGTGAACTCGGGGTGGGTGACGACGATCCGGCGTACCCCCTGCTCGGCGGCGGCCCGGACCACGGCCAGGATCTCCGGGCCGGAGAGGTGTCCGGTGGCGAGCACCAGGTCGTGTCGGGCGATCACCCGGAGCACCTGGCGGACCCGGTCCAGCACCTGTCCGTCCGGGTCGACCACCTCCACCACGTCCGGCACGATGCCCTGGGCGTGCAGGTCGGCCTGTAGCGCCCCCCACATCGCCGGCTTGGCTCCGGGCAGGTCGGTGGCGCTGCTGCGGCGCTGGTTGCCGGAGTCGACGGTCGGCATCCAGACCACCCGGGCGCCCTGCCGGCCGGCGATCTCGACCGCCGCCGGGTTCATCCCGCCCACCGAGCCGTTCAGGGTGACCGCGCCGAGCACGTCGACCCCGGGGTGGACCTTGCGGACCACCGCCGCCCGTTCGGCGGTCGGCACGTAGTGCGACTTGAGCACGAAGCCGGCGAGCCCGACGTCGGCGAACCGGGCGGCCAGGTCGAGGTCGTCGACGCGCCGCCGCATCACGTCGGGGGCGACGTGCACGTGGGTGTCGTACGCCCCGGTGACCAGGGCACGGGCGCGGGCGGACGGGACGGGGTGCTCGGACAAGGACGCTCCCTGAGGGGTGGGCGGGGCGGACCGGCGGCCGGTCAGCCCGGACGGGTGGGATCGGGCCGGCCGCTCCGGCGGCGGATCGCCGTCGCGGTTCTGGCCAGAGTGGACTCGACGTACCCGAGATGGTGCCGCATCGCCGCCTCGGCGGCGTCCGGGTCCCGGGCGGCGATCGCCTCGACGATCGCGGTGTGCTCCGCCAGGGACCGGGCCGGCCGGCCGGGCACCAGGATGGTGCGGTACTGGAACCGCACGAGCTGGGCCCGCAGCCCGGTGATCAGCCGGGACGCGGTCTCGTGTCGGGCCGCCGCGATGATCGCGGCGTGCAGCGCGGCGTTCCCCTCCGAGTAGCCGAGCAGGTCGTCGGCGTCGAGTTTCCGGGCCATCCGGGCGAGCTGCCGGCGGATTCCGGCGATCTCCCGGGCGGTGGCGTTGCGGGCCGCCTGCCGTGCGGTGAGCGCCTCCAGTACGGCCCGCACCTGGAGGATCTCCACCGCCTCCTCCTCGGTCACCAGCCGCACGTGTGCGCCCCGGTTCGGGGTGAGCACGACCAGCCCGTCCTGACCGAGCCGGACCAGTACGGTCCGGACCACCGCCCGGCTGACCTGTAGCCGGGTCGCCAGCTCGATCTCGATCAGCCGCTCGTTGGGCATCAGGTCGCCCCGGTAGATCTCCTGCCGGAGCTGGTCGTACGCCTCGTCGGCGGAGCGCGCGGGGACCCGCCGGCCGCCGGTCGTGGCCGCCACGGTGGAGGCCGATGCCGGGTCGTCGCCCGGCGGCCGGCCGCTCGGCGGTGCCTGCCGGACGACCCGGGTGCGGCCGCGGGCCGGGTTCGTCGGCCGGTCCGTGGATTCGGTCATGATGTGGTCACCGCAGCCCGCCGGGCCGGACGGATCCGGGCCGAAATCTGTCCGATGTCCACCGTCGGTCAACATCCGGGCGATTTCGTTGACGGTCGCGACGGAATCGATCGGGCCGGGAAGACTGGTGCGTCGGGTCCGCGAGGTCCACCCTGTCGACGGGGATATGCACGCGTGGGACCTTAGCCGGAGCGCGCCTCCCGACCGGGCGGTACGCCGGCCCGGCGCGGCCGGTGCCGGTCGGGTCGTCCGGGCCCGGCACCCCGTCACCTCCCAGCTCGGTACGGCTGACCGCAACATTGTCTCCAGATTATCAACAATATTGCAGACAGGCGTACGGCTGTGGATGTCGGATGTCAACCGTCCTGAGCTGCTGATATCCGGCGAACGGAAACGACTGCGCGGCTTCTTGCCAGAATCTTGACCGGATCTTGTCGATGACATTTCGGACATCACTCATTTACGATTCTCGACCGAACGAGGGCCGGCGGACCGGACACGTGCCGAGGGGTCGCGGCGCGCTGTCCGCGTGGGAGGCGTCGGTCGCCCGCCCTCGGGCCCATCCACAAGCGGGAGGCACACATGACCAGACGTTCACGCCTGCTGGCCGCGGCATTACTGTCGGCGGCACTGGCGGTCACCAGCGGGTGCGGCGGCGACTCCGGGTCGGAGGCCGAGGCGTCCAAGAAGAACCCCGACAAGGTCGGATACATCACCGCCTTCGGCGCGGTCGGCCGGGACGCCTTCGCCTGGGTGGCCAAGGAGAAGGGCTACTTCGCCGAGGCCGGCATCGAGGTGGACATCCAGAAGGGCGCGGGCAACGTCCCGAACCTGACGGCGCTGAAGTCCAACAAGGTGCAGTTCGCCGCCCTGGACTTCACCGGTGCGGTGATCCAGGCCGGCAAGGGCGAGTTCACCGACTGGCGGGCGGTCGCCGCCGTACACCAGCAGACGCTGGTCGCGGTGATGACCACCAAGGACACCAACATCAGCACCCCGAAGGACCTCGAGGGCAAGACCATGGCGACCGGCAAGGGCTCGGTCACCGAACTGCTCTTCCCGGCGTACGCCCGGCTGGCCGGCATCGACGCGGGCAAGGTGAAGATCCAGCCGGCGCAGGCGACCGCGCTGAACGGGTTGATGGCGTCCCGGCAGGTCGACGCGCTCGGCACCTTCCTGCTCAGCCGCACGGCCCTGGGAGCCGCGTCGAAGAAGGAGGTGGTGGTACTGCCGTACAGCGACTACCTGCGGGACCTGTTCGGCAACGCGGTCATCACCACTCCGGGCCTGATCGAGAAGAACCCGGACCTGGTCCGCCGGTTCACCGGTGCCCTGCTGAAGGGCCTGCAGTACTCGATCGAGCACCCCGAGGAGGCGGCGCAGATCCTCAACAGGGCGGAGCCGAGCTACGCGGTGCCGTCCGGGGTCGGCGAGATCAAGGCGATGACGCCGTACGTGGCACCGGTCGGCGGTGCGCCGGTCGGCTTCATGGACGAGCAGCGGGTGATGCGGACCATCGCCGTGATGCAGGGCGCCGGCCTGATCCCCGGCGGACTGACCCCGGAGAAGGTCGTCGACTTCGGGTTCGTGCCGAAGTCCTGACCGGCCGGGACCCTCGGGACGGCGGTCGCCTCGACCGCCGTCCCGGTCCGGGGCCGGCTGACTGTTTCTCCGCCGTCGTCGCCTCCCGCCCCGTGCCGTCGCCGCCACACCCCCCAGGAGGCCGTGATGACCGGTACGTCGACGAACAGCCGCCCGCACCGACTCTGGTCCGATGCCGGACTGCCCCTGCTGGGCGCCGTGCTCGCGGTCGGCATCTGGTGGCTGACCGCCGAACTCTTCGACATCTCGTCGTTCTTCCTGCCGGCACCGCCGGACGTGGTCGACGCCTTCCTCCGGCTGCCCGGCTACCTGCTCGCGGAGAGCTGGGTGACCCTGCTGGAGACGGTCGTCGGGTTCGGCATCGCCGCCAGCACCGGGCTGCTGGTCGCGCTGCTGCTGGCGGTCTCCCGGACGGTCGAGCGGATGACCATGCCGCTGATGGCGGCGGTCAACGCCGTACCCAAGGTGGCGCTCGCGCCGCTGCTGCTGGTCTGGATGGGATTCGGCCCGGAGCCCAAGATCGTCATGGTGATCCTGGTCTGCTTCTTCCCGATCGTGGTCTCCACGATGGCCGGGCTCACCTCGACCCCCAGCGACCTGCGCGAGCTGGTGCACTCGCTCTCCGCCTCGTGGTGGCAGACCTTCCTGAAGGTACGACTCGCCTGGGCGCTGCCGCAGATCTTCGTCGGATTGAAGGTGGCGATCTCGCTGGCGATCATCGGCGCGATCATCGGGGAGGTGGTCAACCCCGACCGGGGACTCGGGGCGGTCATCGTCAGCTCCGGCAACTCCGCCGACACCCCGCTGGCGTTCGCCGCGCTGACCCTGCTGGCGCTGATGGGCGCGGCACTGTTCTATCTGGTGGTGGCGGTCGAGCGGCTGCTCGTACCCTGGGCGAGAGCGATCACCGCCTAGCTGTTCTACCCGCGGCCGGGACGGGGCTGCCCGCCGGCCGGTCCGCTCACTAGGGTGTGGCCAGGGCCGCTCCCCGCGCTCCTGCGGGCGGTGCCGGCGGGGTGTGGCCCGGTGTGCCGGTGTTCGTCAGGGCGAGGTTGGCGGGGGTTTGGGCGTGGCGTCCGGGAAGTTGCTCAGGTTCGACGAGGTACGCGGTTACGGGTTCATCGCCCCGGACAGCGGTGGCGAGGACGTCTTCGTGCACGCCAACGACTTCGGCGAGGAGAAACACCTGATCCAGCCGGGCATGCGCCTGGAATACGAGGTCGAGCACGGCGAGCGGGGGCTGAAGGCGGCCGCGATCCGGATCGTCGACCGGCCGGCGGTCAGGACGCACCCGGCCGCACCGCCGGGGACGAGGAGCTGTGCGACGTACTCTCCGGGGCCGAGTTCAGTGCCGAGGTCACCGAACTGCTGATCGAGAAGGTGCCGTCGCTCACCGGCGCCCAGATCGCCGTCGTCCGGCAACAGATGACCGGGCTGGCCCGGTCGCACGGCTGGGTCGAGCCCTGAGCCGCGAGCGCAGCGAGCGTCCCCTGCCGGGCGACCTGCGTCGACGCGGCGGCTGCCCGGTCCGGCCGGACTGGCCGAGGTCGGGCCCGCGCACGTCGCCGCCGGCCGCCCGGCCGCTAGGATCGCCCGATGGCCACCTCCCGTCCCGGCGGCGACCTGCTGGCCGTCAGCGACCTGCACGTCGGATACGCCGAGAACCGCAAGCTGGTCGAGAGCTTCGTGCCGAACTCGGACGAGGACTGGCTGCTGGTCGCCGGTGACGTCGCCGACCGGGTGGAGGACATCTACTGGGCGCTGCGGCTGCTCAAGGAGCGGTTCAGCACCGTGGTGTGGGTGCCCGGCAACCACGAGCTGTGGACACCCCGGCAGGACTCCGTCCGGTTGCGCGGAGTCGCCCGGTACGAGCTGCTCGTCGAGATGTGCCGGCGGCTCGGGGTGGTCACCCCGGAGGACCCGTACCCGGTGTGGACCGGTGCCGACGGGCCGGTGACGGTGGTGCCGCTCTTCCTGCTCTACGACTACACCTTCCGGCCCGACGGCGCGCGGAACAAGGAGGAGGGCCTGGCGCTGGCCGAGCAGGCCGGGGTCGTCTGCACCGACGAGTACTTCCTGCACCCCGACCCGTATTCCAGCCGGGAGGAGTGGTGCGCGGCCAGGCTGGCGCACACCGAGAGCCGGCTGGCCGACCTCGCCCCCGACACCCGGACGGTGCTGGTCAACCACTTCCCGCTGGTCCGCGAGGTCACCTCGATCCTGCGCTATCCGGTCTTCGCCCAGTGGTGCGGCACCGTGCACACCGCCGACTGGCACCTGCGCCACCGGGCGGCGGCGGTGGTCTACGGGCACCTGCACATCCCCCGGGTCAACTGGTTCGACGGGGTCCGCTTCGAGGAGGTGTCGCTCGGCTATCCGCGCGAGTGGCAGCCCCGGTCACACCCGCCGCGCTGTCCCCGGCCGATCCTCCCGGTCGAGGCGACCGAGACACACCGCGACCTGGTCTGGTGACGTCGCCGCCGGCCGACCGCGTTCGCACCGGCGGAGTCGAACGGCAGCGCGCTCGACCCGGTCAGCCAGCGCCGGCGGCGCGGCGCATCCAGAACGCCCCGGTGGGCAGGCCCCGCAGGTCGGGCGGCAGCACCTCCGGGTGGCACGACCAGAGCCACGAGGTGAAGAGCAGCACCTGCCAGGCCGCGTTGTCGGTGAGGAACGCCCGGAGCAGGTAGACCTCGGTCCAGTCCCGGCCCTCCCGGAGCCACCGCTCCGGATACTCGAACGGCCAGTGGATGTCGTGGATGTGCACGATCACCCCGGGACGCAGCGTGGGCAGTACGTGCAGCAGCAGCCAGACCACGTCGGAGCCGGCCTTGGCCACGTGCGTGGAGTCGATCAGCAGGATGTCCCCGGAGTCCAGCCGGGCGAAGCTGGACCGGTCGACGTCCTGCACCCGGCGCTGCACCAGGTCGACCCGGTCACCCGGGCGCAGCCGGGACCGCAGCCGCTCCGGATGCGGCTCGACGCAGGTGATCCGCAGCTCCGGCAGGTAGCGGTCGGCGACGTCGAGGGCGACCGCCGTGGAGTAGCCGGAGCCGACCTCGATCAGCCGGGCCGGCCGGTGATGCCGGAGCATCGCGTGCAGCACGGCGGCGTCGGCGCGGCCGTACATGCCGTTGTGGTCGTGCCAGCGGTCGCTGGGCAGGTCGCCCATCAGCGGACCGAGCCGGGTGGCGAGCCGGAGCTGTTCCGCCTCCCGCAGGTCCACACCGACCGGAGACAGCTCGCGCCAGCCGACCGCGGTGCTCCGGTCCGTCGGCGAGGTGGCCGGCGAGTAGAAGTGGCCCGGTTTCACGTACGGCGGCGTGCTGAGGGCGGCGCTGATCCCCCGGGCACGCCGGACGACCTGCGTCTGGAACTCTCCGACAGCCATGCGGGGAATTCTGTCCTTTATCGCGATACTTTCGCTAGTAGCCCGCAAAATCGGATCTTCCGCGCCTATCGGGCCCGAGGAGTGGCCGAGGCGTGCCCGAGAAGTGGCCGAGGGCGTGGACCGGGGCGGAGCCGACCCGGCTGCCCGGGAGAGAATGGCCGGGTGACACTCCGGGCCGCCCTGGCACCGCTGACCAGTGGCGCCACCTACCGCCGAGGAGTCTTCCTGCTGCTCGGCGGAGTCCTGCTGCTGCCGTACCTGCTGCTGGGCACGGTTTTCGCCGAGATGCTGCGCAGCGCCGAGGTGCCCCGTCCGGCGGTACTGCTGCTGCTCGCGGTCGCCGCGACGATCGCCGCCGTACCGCTGTTCCTGCGCGGCACCCGGGCGCTGGAGATCGCCGCCGCGCGTACCCTGCTCGACGCCGAGCTGGCCGAGCCGGTCGCCGACGGGCGGATCGACCGGGAGACCCGGCTGCGCAGCGCCCTCTGGATCGGCGTCCACCTGGTCTCCGGCGGCCTGGTCGGGTTCGCGCTGATCGCCACGCTGCCGATGGCGCTGGTCTTCCTCTTCGTCCAGCTCGGCATCGGCGCCGAGGCCCTCGACGGAGCGCGGATCGGCCCGCTCGCCGACTGGCACCGGGGCTGGCTCAGCCTGGTCGGACTGGGCGTGCTGGTGCTGCTCGGCTACGCGGTCGCCGGGCTCGGCGCGCTGGCCAGGCTGATGGCACCGGTACTGCTCGGCCCCTCCCAGACCGAGCGGATCGCCGCGCTCGAGCAGCAGGCCGCCCGGCTCGCCGAACGCAACCGGCTGGCCCGGGAACTGCACGACTCGGTCGGACACGCGCTCACCGTCGCCACCCTCCAGGCGGCGGCCGCCGGGGAACTGCTGGAGACCGACCGAGAGTTCGTCCGGCGGGCGCTGCGGGCGATCGAGGAGACCGGCCGGTCGGCGATGGCCGACCTGGACCACGTACTCGGGCTGCTCCGGCAGGACGAGACCGGACCGGCCGGCCCGGCGGACGAGGCCGACGGCGCCGCGCGGGCGTCCCGGGCGCCGCAGCGTACCCTGCATGAGCTGGACCGGCTGGTGGCCGACACCCGGGCGACCGGCCTCGCGGTCAGCGCCGAGCTGGCCGGCGACCTCGGGGCGGTGCCGGCGGCGGTGTCCCGGGAGGGCTACCGGATCGTCCAGGAAGGACTGACGAACGCCGCCCGGCACGCCGGCCGCCGCCCGGTGCGGCTGCGCGTCGCGGCCCGCGCCGACACCCTGGAGATCGAGCTGGTCAACCCGATCGGGCGGCCGGTCGACGCGGCCGGCGAACCCTCCGCACCGGCACCGGACCGGTCCGGGCGGCGGGGGCGAGGGCTGGCCGGCATCCGGGAACGGGTCGTCCTGCTCGGCGGCCGGGTCAGCGCCGGACCCGAGGACGGTGCCTGGCGGGTGGCGGTCTGGCTGCCCACCACCGGCAGCAGCATGCCGGCTGACCAGCGGGAGGCGCCGGAGCGGCGCGGATTGGAGCGGACGTGACCGTCACGGTGCTGGTCGTGGACGACGAGGAACTGATCCGGGTCGGCCTGCGGGCCATCGTCGACGCGCAGCCGGACCTGACCGTCGTCGGCGAGGCCGCCGACGGGGCCGAGGTGCCGCCGCTGGTCGCCAAGCTCCGCCCCGACGTGGTGCTGATGGACGTCCGGATGCCGGCGATCGACGGCATCCAGGCCACCCGGCACCTGCTCGCCACCTCGGCCGAACCACCCCGGATCCTGGTGGTCACCACGTTCGAGAACGACGAGTACGTCTACCAGGCGCTCCGGGCCGGCGCACACGGCTTCCTGCTCAAGCGGGCCCGCCCGACCGAAATCGTCGATGCGATCCGGATGGTCGCCAAGGGGGAGTCGCTGCTCTTCCCGGCGGCACTGCGCCGGCTCGTCGCGGCACACGCCCCCGGTCCGGCCGGCGACCGGCTCGACCGGGCCCGGCTCACCGAACGGGAGGCGGAGGTGCTGCGGCTGATGGCCACCGGCCTGTCCAACGCCGAGATCGCCGCCGAACTCGTGCTCGGTGTCGAGACCGTCAAGACGCACGTCGGCAACGTACTGGCCAAGCTCGGTGCCCGGGACCGCACCCAGGCGGTGATCGCCGCGTACGAGGCGGGTTTCGTGGTGCCGTCGCCGAGAGGCTGAGAACCCGGCGGGTTTTTCCCGGTGTCCCGGGCAACCCGTTCCGGTCCCGCCGCGCACCTAACCGGTGAGAGGAGCGGGATGCGAGGCGACGACGAGGATCGGCGCGAGTTCAGCGAGTACTTCGCGGCGCGGCGGGACATGGTGCGGCGGTCCGCGTACCTGATGTGCGGGGACTGGCACTGGGCCGACGACCTGGCCCAGGCCGCGTTCATCCGGCTGGCGTCGGCGTGGCACCGGGTACGCGACCCGCAGGCGTTGGACGCGTTCCTGCGTACCTGCCTGGTCCGGTCGTACCTGGCGGAGACCAGGCGGGTGTGGCGGCGCCGCGAGCGGACGGTCGCCGAGCCGCCCGAGCTGGCCGGGCCGGACGACGACGCGGAGCGCGCCACCCGACGGGTGGTCTTCGCCCGCGCGCTGCGGGAGGTGCCGCCCCGGCAGCGGGTGACGCTGGTCTGCCGCTACTACCACCAGCTCGACGTCGCCGAGACGGCTGCCGTGCTGGGTTGCTCGGAGGGGACGGTGAAGAGCCAGACCGCCCGGGGACTCGCCACGCTGCGCCGGCTGCTCGGCGACGCCGTACCGCCGGAGAGGCTGGTCCCGGTGCCGGCGGAGGGCAGGAGATGACCGGGCGGAGGAGAGGAGCACCAGAGGACATGACCGAGCTGCGGGAACTCTTCGAGGACGCGGCCCCGGCACCGCCACCGACCCGGTTGCTCGCCGACGAGGTGTACGCGGCGGGCCGGCGCCGGCTGCGCCGCCGACGCGCCGCGATCGCCGGTACCGCGTTCGGGGTGACCGCGGTGGTGGCCGCCACCGCCGCACTGGTGGCGGTGCCCGGCACCGCGCCGGCCCCGCCCGAGCGGGCGGCGGCGCCCGGTACCGCCGGGCAACCCGGTCGACTTCCGCACCAGGGGACGACCCAGTCGATCTGGGCCGCCGATCCCCGGCACGTCTACCTCGGGTTGTCGACCTGCGCGCAGGGCGGCCCGTGCAAGACCACCTGGCAACTGGTCGGCACGGACGACGGCGGCCGGACCTGGACCGAGCGGGGTAACCCCGGGTGGTTCATCGGGATGCAGGTGTTCGGCCCGGGGCTGCTGCTGGTGGACCGGCCGCCGGAGTCGTCGGGGGCCGGGGCGTGGACGCTGTTGGCCAGCCGGGACGGCGGGCGGAGCTGGCGGGCCACCGGCACCGGTCCGGCGGTGCCGGCGGTGGCACCGGGCAGCCACGCCGTCTGCCGGCCCGAGGCCGGTACAGCGGGCGCGGGCTCGTCGGAGCGGATTCCCGGGACCGAGCCGTGCCGGGTGTACGCCTTCGACCCGGTCGCCAACCGGATCTCGCCGCTGGCCGTCCAGCCGCCGTCGACACTCGTCGACCGCCAGGTGATCGAGCAGGGCGACGGCCGGCTCCGGGTCTCCGGCTACGACCGGGAGTCCTCCCGGCCGGCGATCGTGACGAGTACGGACGGCGGCCGGAACTGGTCCAGCCACACCTTCACCGAGTCGTCGGTGTGCGGTGCGGACAACTGTCCGATGGTGCAGGTGGCCACCGGTCCCGGCGGGGTCGACCACGCGATGCTGACGGACGGGCGGCATCGGGCGGTCTACCGGTACACCACGGTCGGGGGCTGGCAGCGACGCGACGCGGCGGACAGCATCCCGTACGAGGGCGCCGACTCCGGGTCGTTCGTCACCCCGGACGGCAGTCACGTCGTCTACCAGGCGTCCACTGGCCGGGCCGGCCCGACGAGCACGTACCGGTTCTGGGCCGCCCGGCCGGGTGCACCGGACTACCGACCGGTCGAACTTCCCGGCCTGCCCAGGATCTTCAGCCCGGTGCGGCGTACCCCGGACGGCTGGCTCTACGCCCGGGGCGACGGTGACGTCAGCTACGGCTCCACCGACGGCTGGCACTGGGTACCGCTGAATGTCCGCTGACGGCCGACAGAGTTGTCGGAGCAAGCAGCCCGCCTCCGCTGGTCAGGCAGCGGGGGCGGGCTGCTTCGTCGGGTCGGTGACCCGGGCGGTGGGTCAGCCCACCGAGAGGGTCTGGATGGTGATCTCCTGGTTCGGCTTCCCGCCACCGGCCGAGATGGAGTTGTCGTGGCCCCCGGCGGCCACCCGGTCCACCACGTCGAGCCCGGTGGTGACGGTGCCGAACGGGGTGTAGAGCGGCTGGAGCCCGGTCGAGCTGTCCCGGAAGATGATGAAGAACTGGCTGCCGTTGCTGCCCGGCTCGCCGGTGTTCGCCATCGCCACCACGCCCCGGCCGTACTGTGCGCCGCCCAGGTTCTCATCGGTGAACCGGTAGTCGGGGCCGCCCATCCCGGTGCTGCTCGGGTCGCCGCACTGGAGCACGAAGATGCCCTCGGTGACGAGGCGGTGGCAACTGCTGCCGTCGAAGAACTTCCGGTCGGCGAGGTGCTGGAAGCTGGCGACGGTGCACGGGGTGCGCGACCGGTCCATGCTGATCTCGATCTGGCCGAGGTTGGTGCTCATCCGCATCGTGGCGGTGCCGGAAACCGGCGCCCCGTCGAAGTCGGGCAGCCCGACCGACTTCGTCTGGGCGTGCGGTTGGATGACCGTGCCCGCGCACTGTGCCGACGTGGTGCCCGGCCCCGGCGGGGTGTCGCTGCTGCTGCCGCCGTCGAACTTGCCGTCCTGCAGGTAGAAGACCGCCACGCCGACGCAGCCGACGCCGAGGCAGAGCACGGCGACCACGGCCGCGGCCACCAGCCCGATCACCAACGGGCGCCGGTTCGGCTTCGGTGGCGCTCCCGTCTGGTACGCCGGAGCGGGCGGGACGGCACCGGGCGGCGGGGGTTGGGCATGCGGCTGTCCGGACGGGTACGACCCCGGCGGGTACGACCCCGAGGGCGGTGGCTCGGCGGGTGGGGGTCCGGCTGGTGGCTGACTCACCCGGCCAGACTACCGACCCGACTGCGGATCTACGGGTGTCGACGGCACAGCACCCGGCCTACCGCCCGGCCAACTCGCTGACGAAGGCCCGCCACGCGTCCGGCCCGAAGGCCAACACCGGTCCAGCCGGGTCCTTGCTGTCCCGGACGGCCACGACGCCGGTCAGATTGTCGGCCACCTCGACACAGTTGCCGCCGGTGCTGTTGCTGCGGGTGCTCTTGCGCCACCCGGCGCCGGTCAGATCCACGTCTCCGCCACCTCTGCGATCAGATCGAGCGACTGCTGGTGCGGCAGTGCCACGCTCCGGACGGTCTCCCAGACGTCGATCATATAGTTGACGTACTCGGCGCGGTCGTCCATCTGGCCGTGCCGGTGCCCGTCGAAGTAGACGAGCGTCTCGCCGGCCGGTGAGGTGGCAAGCACGAAGGAACCGTCCAGCCCGGCGTAGGAGCCGGCCGAGGCCGGCACGACGTGGATCCGCACCTGCGGCACGTCGGTGCCGGTCTTGACCAGGTGCAGCAACTGTTCGCGCGTCACGGCCCGGTCCCCGACGGGGCGGCGGAGCACGTATTCGTCGAACACGAAGGTGAGCAGCGGCGGCTTGGCCCGCGTGACGATCTCCTGCCGGTCCAGTCGCGCGGTCACCTGCTCCTCGACCTCTTCGGCGGAGAGCAGTCCCGGCCCGGAGAGAACCGCCCGCGCGTACGCCTCCGTCTGCAACAGCCCGGGGACGTATGCCGGCTCGAAGGACCGCAGGGCCTTCGCCTCCTGCTCCACGCCGGCCCATTCGCGGAAGTAGTGCACGACGATCTCCCGGCTGATCCGCTTCTGGATGCGTACCAAACGGCCGTCGGTGTTGAAGACCGCGTCGCAGCGGCGGGCGAAGTCGATGCTCGGCCGGCGCTCGCAACCCTCCACCTTGGCGACCATCGGCTGGGAGTAGTTGATCGTCTCGGCCAGCGCGGCCTGGGACATGCCGGCGGCGGCTCGGGCGAGGCGTAACTCCTCGGCGAAGTGTTCGAGCATCGGAGACAGTTCCACTTATGACTCCTCCATGACGGCGGCATACCTGGCGGGACAGGCCCGGATACGCACTGCTCGTACCGGTCGAGAAGCTCCCCAGCGTAGTGCTATCCACAGCAGAGTGTCACGAGCGGAACTGCTCGGAGCCATGGCCTTGGAAAGGACGGGCGGAACCGCGCGGGGGCCGTCGGTTTCCCTTCCCCACCCGAGGCGGCCCCCGCTCCACCCAACGAGGAGGTGCCGGGCGTGAGCTGGTTTCGACGTACCCCGCGAATCCACCGCCGGGACTGGCGGCGGCTCTGGCGGTACTGCCGGTGCGGGCACCGCTGGGGGTGTCTCGGTCTGCTCCCGCCGCAGGTTCCGGCGTGGCCGCCACCCGTTCCGGTGCCGCCCGAGCCGAGGCCGTCGGTGCGTGGGCGGGTACGGCCGACGAACCAGGGGCAGTTGCGGGACTGGAACGTCCCGACCGGCGTGAACGGCGCTCGGCATGCCGGCCGTCGGGTGCCTGTCAAGATCGAACCGTCCCGCCACACCGGTTGGTCAACCCGCCACACCGGTTGGGCAGGGGGCGGCAAGCGGTGACCGGGTCTGCGCCGGGCGGTCGACGTACCGGTCGGGAGGCGGACGGACGGCCGGAACGGGCGCATCTGCCGCAACGGCCGGTCTGGCTCTGCCGGGCCTGCGGGGTGGAGTGGCCCTGCCTGGCCGCCCGCTCGCTGTTACCGCTCGACCACGTCCGGGACCCCGCCGGCCTGACGACCTGGCTGGCCGAGGCGTTCGCGGCGGCGATGGGGGACCTCTACCTGCTCAATCCCGAGCCGGGGCCGGACCCGGCCCGGATGTACGCCCGGTTCCTGGGCTGGGTCGCCCCGCGCATGGAGATCATCCGGCGGCGGGAGCAGGCGTCCGGCTCCGCCGATCCCGCCGGCCCCGCCAACCCATCCGGTTCAGTCGGGCAGCCGGGCGAGGGATAGCTTCGCCAGGATCTCGTCCACTGTCTCGTCCGGCGTCTGGTCGGAGTTGTCCAACCAGAGACCGAGCCGGGGCGTGCCGTCGCGCACCGCCGAGTCGAGCGCCTGCACGGTCCACGCGCCGTACCCCGACTTGGTCCGGCCCTGCTCGCGGCGGTGGATCACCTCCGGGCGCGGCACCAGCACGACGGCGAAGCGCGGCCGGGTGGCGACCAGGTCCAGGTAGTCGGCCCAGACGGGTCCGAGGACGACATCCTGGAGTACCGCCGTGAAGCCGGCCCGGGCATAGCCGTCGGCGGTCGCCGCGGCGAGCTGGTAGCGCAGCCGGAGCTGCGCGGCGGCCTCGTCCGGCTCCTCCGGGGTGAACTCCCGACGGCCCGAGACGATCATCCGGCGGAAGGCGTCGCCCCGGACGTGCGCGGCCCGGGGCAGCCGCTCGGCGAGCCGCTGGGCCACGGTGGACTTGCCGGCGGCCATGGCCCCGGTCAGCACCAGCACGGCGGAGGACAGTTCGATCATCTCAGCGACCGAAGTTACCGCACGCCGCCGCACGCTGGCCTGCGGCCCTGCGGGCCGTTCAGGGCTGGGTGGCTGTTTCGAACTGCGCTGCGTCGCCCTCTTCGAGGCCAGCAAACCCGCGTCGACGGAGGATCGGGCCGGGCTGATCCGGCCGACCAACGGCAGGGTCGGAACAGAGCTTCGACTGGCCACCGGAGTCGGGCGGGGTTCTCGCCGTCCTTGTACTAGCGTCAGAGCTGTGACGAATCGCATCTCCCCGTACGAACCCCTGACGCTGGAGCGCCTCGGCGTACTGCTCGCCGGGGCCGACGAAGCGCGACGGTGGCGGCTCGTGGCGGAGTTCCTGGAAGAATACCGCTGGGAACCAGTCGACTCACGCCGAGATCTTTTGACATCGGAGCCGGCTCCCACCGGAGACGAGCGCTGGGACGTGTTTCTCGCAGCCCTGGCGGAGCATCTGTCGGCGAAAGACGGACGCGGTGCGCCGCGGTGGGTTGAGTCCCGTTCGCTGCGGCGGCTCTGGTTTCCCTTCAACACCCGAGCGGCCCGGGTCGATGCGATGGTGCACGCTCCCGCCGCGTTTCGACGTCGCGGCGTATACGTTGCCGCCCAGGAGTTGAACGTCGCGTGAGCGCTGCCGATCCGCTGTTGGACCGTGCTGCGATCGAGGATGCCTTTCGCCGGCTGGGAGATCGGCTGGCCCGGCGCGGGGTTGTTGCAGACTTGTACGTTTTTGGTGGCGCGGCGCCCCACGCGTCTTCGATCACCCCGGACTGCGGGTTGCGGCGGCGTCTCCCGAGCATCTATTGGCGATGAAGGTGCTCGCGGCACGACGTCGGGACGCCGAAGATATTCGATTCCTGGTCGAGCGCCTCGGGCTGACGAGCACCGAGCAGGTACTCAGCCTCTGCGGGGAGATTTTTCCCGAGGAAGAAGTTCCGGGCCGGGCAAGGCTGGTTCTTGATGACGTGTTCGACGAACAGTAGCTCCGCCGTTTGTCGGTAGATGGGCGGGCTCAACCGTGTGACGTCGGGTCGAACTGTGCGCTGTAGGCGGCGGCGCCGGCCACCGACTCGGCGCCGAAGGTGACGTGCCCGACCGGCACCCGACCGGCCACCGCCTCGATCACCCGGGCGACGGCCGGTACCGGGAAACCACCGCACAGCTCGATCAGCCCGACGCCCTCCTCGACAAGTTCCAGGGCGATCGACACGGCCAGCGACTCGTCCGGTACGGGCACCAGCGTGGTGCGCTGGCCGGCCCGGTCCAGCACCACCCGGTCGGCGACCGGATCGGCGCCGGGCTGTCCGTAGATGTACGCCCAACTGGTGCTCATCCCGACCACTCCTTCGCCGCTCGGAGGACACCATCGTCGTACCTCAATGTTGGTTGAGGTCAACCCGTTCCCTCCGGCGGGGGAAGCGGGTCACCCCGGTACGTGAGGTGTGCTGGGGCGCGAGCCCGGAGGGTGGGGACATCCGGGCTGGCCAGCGGGTGCGGCCCGGCGATGTCGAGGAGGCGGCGCGATGGTCCACACCGAACAGGCCGGCCGGGCGGAGGACGGGACCGCCGTGCGGCGCCAGCGCCGGACCGCCGAGCGGCGCCTACACCGGACCGGCTACCTGGCCGCCGGCAGCAGCGCACTCCTCGGGTCGCTCGCGCTGGTCTGGACCGTCACCGGTCGCGGCTACCCGTTCGGCACCGCCGACCCGGACGGGGCCGGCAGCCTGCTCTGGCGGGTACCGGCCGAGGTCGGTGCGCCGATCTTCGCGGTACTGCTGCTCGGCGCGGCGGTCACCGCGCTGGCGACGACCGGCCCGCACGCGGTACGCCTGCCCGGGGCGGCCCGGCTCGCGCTGCTCGGCTACGGCTGGCTGGCGGTGGCCGTACTGCTGCTCGTCGTGCCGGACGTGCAGGTGCTCACCTATCTCGGGTACGCCCCGATGTTGATCGGCGGGCTGCCGTTCGGCTGGCCGCCGGTGGACTACGCCGAACTCTTCACCCTGGCGCTCGGCTACAAGGTCGTCTCGGTCGCCACCGGACTGTTGCTGGCCCGGACCGTGCTCGCCTGGCAGTTCCGTACCGCCGGAGCCTGCCCGTCGTGCGGGCGCCGGGCCGGCGGCGAGGGCTGGACCTCGGCGAAGTCGGCGGCCCGCTGGGGGCGCTGGGCCGTTGGGATCGCGGCGGTGATCCCGGTGCTCTACGCGGTCACCAGGTTCGCCTGGGCGATCGGCATCCCGCTCGGGATCACCGACGGGTTCCTCCGCGAGATGCACCGGACCGGGCTGGTCTGGGCCGGCGCCGGCCTGGCCGCGTTCGGGGTGGTCGGCGCGGTGCTCACCCTCGGGCTGGTGCAGCGCTGGGGCGAGCGGTTCCCGGGCTGGATGGTCGGGCTGGCCGGCCGGCGGGTGCCGGTCAAGCTCGCCGTGGTCCCCGCCACCGGGGTCGCGGTGGCGATCACCGCCGCCGGGCTGGCCCTCTACGGGCAGCCGGAACTCCTCGCCGAACTGGGCGGCGGCAGCCTGACACTGATCCCGATGGCGCTCTGGCCGGTCTGGGGGATCGCCCTCGGCGCCGCCACCCTCGGCTACCACCTGCGCCGCCGGGGCGCCTGTCCCCACTGCTGACCAGTTGCGGCGGCTGACCGGCGGCGGGGCCCGGTCAGTCGCCGTCGCGCTGGGAGAGCAACGTGCCGACGATCACACCGCCCAGCACACCGAACGCGATCCCCAGCCCGATGTTGCCGATCAGCAGCCCGAACAGCACCCCGGCGGACACCCCGAGGCCGATCGCGATGCCGAGCTTCGTCCCGGTTTCGCTTGGTGTGCTCATGACCCTCCCCGTTTCGTGAACGGTCCGCGACACCGGCTGATCTTGACAGCTCCGTGCGCGACCGCGATCGACACGATCGAGAGCTAGCGTAGGTGCGTGACGGAAACTTCCCAGGTCCCACCGACCCCGCCGGCCGAGCTGCCCGGCACCCTCGGCGAGCTACGCGCCGCCGGGCACCGGTACCGGACCGTCAAGCAGGAACTCCGGGACAACCTGCTGGCCCGGCTCCGGACCGGGCAGCCCCGCTTCCCGGGCATCGTCGGTTACGACGAGACCGTGCTGCCCGAGGTGGAGCGGGCGCTGCTGGCCGGGCACGACATGGTGCTGCTCGGCGAGCGCGGCCAGGGTAAGACCCGGCTGATCCGCGCCCTCGGCCAGCTCCTCGACGAGTGGACCCCGGTGATCCGGGGTTCGGAGTTGAACGAGCACCCGATGCACCCGCTGACCCCGGCGTCCCGCCGAGCGGTGCAGGAGGCCGGCGACGACCTGCCGGTCGGCTGGTTGCACCGGTCGATGCGGTACGGCGAGAAGCTGGCCACCCCGGACACCAGCGTCGGCGACCTGATCGGCGACGTGGACCCGATCCGGGTGGCCCAGGGCCGTACGCTCGGCGACCCGGAGACGATCCACTTCGGGCTGGTACCCCGGACCAACCGGGGCATCTTCGCGGTCAACGAGCTGCCCGACCTGGCCGAGCGGATCCAGGTGGCGCTGCTCAACGTGCTCGAGGAACGGGACATCCAGGTACGCGGCTACCAGCTCCGGCTGCCGCTGGACCTGCTGCTGGTGGCGAGCGCCAACCCGGAGGACTACACCAACCGGGGCCGGATCATCACCCCGCTCAAGGACCGGTTCGGCGCCGAGATCCGCACCCACTACCCGCTCGACCTGGAGCTGGAGCTGGAGCTGATCCGGCAGGAGGCGGAGCTGGTCGCGGCGGTGCCGGAGCACGTGATCGAGGTGCTGGCCCGGTTCGCCCGCGCGGTGCGGGAGTCCCCGGCCGTGGACCCGCGCTCCGGCGTCTCGGCCCGGTTCGCGATCGCCGCCGCCGAGACCGTCTCGGCCGCCGCGCTGCGCCGGGCCGGGCTGCTCGGCGCCGGTGGCCCGGACGGGCAGCCGGCCGCACCGGCGGACACCGAGCCGGTGGCCCGGGTCGGCGACGCGGTCTCGGTGACCAGCACCCTGCGCGGCAAGGTCGAGTTCGAGAGCGGCGAGGAGGGCCGGGAGGTCGAGATCCTCGGCCACCTGCTCCGGACCGCCACCGCCGAGACCTTCCGGGCCCGGCTGGCCGGGCTGGACGTCTCCGGCTTCACCGCGCTGGTCGCCGACGGTGCGACGGTCGAGACCGGCGAGCTGGTCGGCCCGACCGAGCTGCTCCGGCAGGTCGGTACCGTGCCGGGGCTGGCCAAGGCGCTGGACCGGCTCGGGCTCGGCGACGCGCCCACGCCGGCCGAGGCGGCGGCCGGAATCGAGTTCGTACTCGAAGGGCTGCACCTGACCCGGCGGCTGGCCAAGGACGTGACCGACGAGGGACGTACCCGCTACGGCGGGCGCAGCCCCGACGGCGGCCGGAGCCCCGGTGAGCGCTCGGCCCGCGACGACGACTGGGCCTGACCGTGGCCGGCGGAAACCGTTTCCGGTACGGCTCCTGGCGCGGCGGCCCCGACCCGCTGGCTCCGCCCTACGACGTGCGGGCCGCGGTCGATTCGGTCGGCGCCGAGGTGCTGTCCGGCGGCAGCCTGCGGGAGGCGCTGCGCAACCTGCTGCGGCGCGGCCCGCAGGGTCGGGGCGGCCTGGACGACCTGGTGGCCCGGGCCCGGCGGCTGCGCCGGGAGGCGCTGCGCCGGGGTGACCTGGACGGTGCGGTGACCCGGTCCCGGGCCCTGCTCGACCAGGCGCTGGCCGCCGAACGCGACGAGTTGCGCGGCCGAGACGACGACGACGCCCGGTTCGCCGAGGCGGTACTCGACAACCTGCCCTCCTCGACCGCGCGGGCGGTGGAGGAACTGGCCGGCTACGAGTGGGTCAGCGACGAGGCGCGGGCTGCCTACCAGCAGATCCTCGACGGGCTGCGTCGGGACGTGCTGGAGCAGCGGTTCAGCGGGCTGCGGGACGCGATGCGGGGAGCGGCGAACCCGGCCGCCCAGCGCCAGCTCGCCGAGATGCTCGGCGACCTCAACGACCTGCTGGCCCGGCACGACCGGGGCGAGGACACCACCGACGCGTTCGCCGAGTTCATGCGGCGGCACGGCGAGTTCTTCCCGGAGAATCCGGAGACGGTGGACGAGCTTGTCGACGCGCTGGCCCGCCGGGCCGCGGCCGGGGAGCGGCTGATGCGTTCGCTGTCGCCGGCCCAGCGCGAGGAGCTGTCCCGGCTGATGGACTCCTCGCTCGGCCCGGAACTGGCCGGTCAGCTCTCCGCGTTGGACGCCAACCTGCGCTCGCTCCGCCCCGACCTGGCCTGGGACCGCCGGGAGCGGGTCCGGGGCGACCAGCCGCTCGGATTCGGCGAGGCGGCCGGGGCGCTCGGCGAGATCGCCGACCTGGACGACCTGCTGGACCAGCTCGGCCAGGAACATCCGGGGGCGACCCTGGACGACATCGACGTCGAGTCGGTGCGGCGCAACCTGGGCCGGGACGCCGCCGACGACGTACGCCGGCTGCGCGAGCTGGAGCGGGAACTGCGCCGGCAGGGTTGGCTGACCCGGGGCGCCGACGGGCTGACCCTGAGCCCGAAGGCGTTGCGCCGGCTCGGCGGTACCGCCCTGCGCCGGATCTTCGCCGAACTCTCCACCGGCCGGCAGGGGCAGCACGACCTGCGCTCGGCCGGTGCCGCCGGTGAGGTGACCGGTGCCTCCCGCCCCTGGGAGTACGGCGACGAGCAGCCGCTCGACGTGGTGCGTACGCTGACCCGCGCGGTCCGGCGCGGCGGCGCCGGGGTGCCGGTGGCGCTGGCGGTCGAGGACTTCGAGGTGGTGGAGACCGAGCGGCGCGCCTCGGCGGCGGTGGCGCTCTGCGTCGACCTCTCCTTCTCGATGATCTCGGAGGGGCGCTGGGGGCCGATGAAGCAGACCGCGCTGGCCCTGTCGCACCTGGTCGCCACCCGCTTCCCGCAGGACGCGTTGCAGATCGTCGGGTTCGGTCGGGAGGCGATGCCGCTGACCCAGCAGGAGCTGGCCGGGGTGGAGCCGGACATGGTGCAGGGCACCAACCTGCAACACGCGCTGATGCTGGCCGGCCGGCACCTGCGCCGGCATCCCGGCGCCGAGCCGGTGGTGCTGGTGGTCACCGACGGCGAGCCGACTGCGCACCTCGATCCGGAACTCGGCGGCGGGGTCTTCAACTGGCCGTCGCTGCCGGAGACGATCCGGTTGACGGTCGCCGAGGTGGACAAGCTGACCCGGTACGGCGCCACGATGAACCTCTTCATGCTCGGCGAGGATGCCGGGCTGCGCCGGTTCGTCGACGCGATGGCGCGGCGCAGCGGCGGCCGGGTCTTCACCCCGGACCTCGACGACCTCGGCGAGTACGTCGTCTCCGACTACCTGCGGTCCCGGCGCGGCCGGTGCCCGAACGGCTGACGGTGGGAGCGTTCCCATAATCCGGGACGTCATGATCTAGAAATCATCCGCAGCATTACCTTCCTGTTAACCGATGGGAGTAAATATGCTGCGTGGTCAATTCTTCGGGCGGCTCTGCCTGGCCGGTACGGCCGCCCTGATCGCCCCGCTCGTCGCCTTCGGCACGCCGCCCGCGGCCGGCCAGCCCGCCCCGGACCGGGCCGCCCCGCCCACCGGGCAGACCGCTCCGGGCGGGGTCGCGGCGGCGGCGGTCCCGCTGGACCAGCTCACCGTCAGCACCACCCAGCTCGCCTTCGGGCTGCAACGGCCGACCGCGATCTTCGGCCTCGACGACGGCAGCGACCGGCTGCTGATCGCCGAGAAGCAGGGAACGATCCGGGTCTACCACCCGGAGACCGGGCTGGCCGCCGCGCCGCTGCTGGACATCCGGGACCGGGTCGACACCTCCGGCAACGAGCGCGGCCTGCTCGGTCTGGTCACCCCGGCGAACTTCGCGCAGACCCGGACGCTGTACGTCAGCTACACCGCCCTGCCCGACGGCGCGGTCACGCTCTCCCGGTTCACCCTCGACTCGGCCGGACAGAACCCCGTCCCGCCGGAGGGGGAGCAGGTGATCCTGAGCCAGCCGCACAGCGAGTACTCCAACCACAACGGCGGGCACGTCACCTTCGGCCCGGACGGCCACCTCTACTGGAGCCTCGGTGACGGCGGCGGCTCGGACGACGTACTCGACACGGGGCAGAACCTGAACACCCTGCTCGGCAAGATCCTCCGGCTCGACGTGAGCCGCTCCTGCGACGGTCGGCCGTACTGCGTGCCGGCCGACAACCCGTTCGTGGGCACCGCGAACGCCCGGCCGGAGATCTGGGCGTACGGGCTGCGCAACCCGTGGAAGTTCTCGCACGACCTGGGCGGGGACGGGTCGCTCTGGATCGCCGACGTCGGCCAGGGCACCTACGAGGAAATCGACCACCTGCGGGCGGACCAGGGCGGCGCCAACCTCGGCTGGTCCTGCCGGGAGGGGCCACAGGTCTTCGACCCCGACCGCTGCCAGGCCGGCGCGCAGTACGTCGAGCCGGTCTACTCGTACCGCACCTCCACCGACGGCTGCGCCGTGATCGGCGGGTACGTCTACCGGGGCCAGCAGTACGCCGACATCGCCACCGGCACCTACCTGGCCACCGACTACTGCTCCGGCACGGCGTTCGTGGTCCGCCCCCCGGCCAGCCCCGGCGGTGCGTACGCCACCCGGGCACTCACCGAGCTGACCATCCAGCCGACAAGTCTCGGCCAGGACGCGAACGGTGAGCTGTACCTGGTCAACGACCTGCCCGGCCAGCTGCACAGGATCGAGTTCGGCAGCACCGCCCCGCCGGCCGCCTGCCTGGTCAGCTACCGGGTCGACCAGCAGTGGGGAACCGGCTTCAACGCCACCGTGACGGTCACCAACACCGGCAGCCAGCCGGTCAGCGGCTGGACGGTGGGCTGGACCTTCCCGGGCGCCCAGCGCGCCGGCACCTTCTGGAACGCCACCGGCAGCCAGTCCGGCGCGGTGGTGACCGCCCGGAACGCGAGCTGGAACCCGGCCATCCCGCCCGGTGGCAGCGTCGCGTTCAGCTTCCTGGCCAGCAACACCGGCCCGAACCCGGCACCGACCAGCTTCACCCTGAACGGCAACACCTGCGGCTGAGCCCGACGGAGGGCTGAGCCGAACGAGAGTGACGGCGGGGGCGCCTTCCTCATTCGGAAGGCGCCCGGAAGGTGCGGCGGTAGGTGCTCGGCGGCACCCCGATCCGCTGGTGCAGCTGCTGGCGCAGCGCGGCGGTGGTGCCGAAGCCGGAACGCCGGGCCACCTGGTCGACGCCGAGGTCGGTGCTCTCCAGCAGCAGCCGGGCGTGCTCGGTGCGTTGCCGCAGCAGCCACTGTGCCGGGCTGAGCCCGGTCTCCTCGCGGAATCGCCGGGTGAAGGTCCGGACGCTCATGCTGGCGTGCCCGGCCATCTGGGCCAGGGTCAGCGGCTCGTGCAGCCGGGCCCGGATCCACTCCCGCGTCCGGCCGGTGCCGGTGGCGGCCGGCTCGGGCAGCGGGCGCTCGATGTACTGCGCCTGCCCGCCGTCCCGCCAGGAGGGCACCACGCAGCGCCGGGCCGTCCGGTTCGCCACCCCGCTGCCGTGGTCGGTCCGGATCACGTGCAGGCACAGGTCGAGCCCGGCCGCCACCCCGGCCGAGGTGAGCAGGTCGCCGTCGTCGACGAAGAGCACCTCCGGATCGAGCCGTACGCTCGGGTGGAACCGGCGGAACCGGGCCGCGTACGCCCAATGGGTGGTGGCCGGGCGGCCGTCCAGCAGGCCGGCGGCGGCGAGTACGAACGCACCGGTGCAGATCGACATGATGCGTACGCCCCGGTCGTGGGCCGCGCGCAGTGCCGCCCGGATCTCCGGGTCGACGGTGCCCAGGGTCAACGGTGCGCCGTCGTGGATGCCGGGCAGCACTATCGTGTCGGCCTCGGCCAGGATCTCCAGCCCGTGGTCCGGCAACACCTGGAACCCGGCGGTACTGCGGACTGGCCGGCCGCCGACCGAGCAACTGGTGATGGTGTAGAGCGACTCGCCGCCGGCGTTCCGGGCGGTGCCGAAGACCTGGGCCGGGGTGCCGAGGTCCAGCCCGACCACACCGTCCAGGGCGAGCACCACCACCCGGTGCGGCGGTGCCGGTCGAACCCCTGGCGTGACTGTGGTCACCTGCTGCTCCGCTCTGGCGACGATGTTGGCCCGATTATTGCGCATCATGGCTCTCCGGCCACTCGTCCCCGGCCCACCGGCCCCGCACACTCGTCGGGTGAGTCCTCGCCGCCGCCTGCACCCCGCCTGGATCGTCGCCGCCGTCGCCTTCGTCGCGCTGGTCGGCGCCGCCGGGTTCCGGGCCACCCCGTCCGTGCTGCTGCACCCGCTGCACGCCGAGTTCGGCTGGCCGCTAGCCACCATCTCCGCCGCGGTCTCGGTCAACCTGCTGCTGTTCGGGCTGACCGCACCCTTCGCCGCCGCCCTGATGGACCGGTTCGGCATCCGGCGGGTGGTGGCCGCCGCGCTGACCCTGGTCGCCGCCGGCAGCGGGCTCACCGTGTTCATGCGGACCAGTGCCGAACTGATCCTCTGCTGGGGCGTACTTGTCGGGCTGGGTACCGGGTCGATGGCGCTCGCCTTCGTGGCCACCGTGACCGGGCGGTGGTTCGTCCGGCGCCGAGGGCTGGTCACCGGGGTACTCACCGCCGGCGGCGCCGCCGGGCAACTCGTCTTCCTGCCGCTGCTGGCGAACCTCGTCGCGGCGTACGGCTGGCGGGCCGCCGCGCTGGTGGTGGCCGGATCGGCGCTGGCCGTCGTACCCCTGGTGGCGTGGCTGCTCCGCGACCACCCGGCGGATCTCGGGTTGCCGCCCTACGGCGCGACCGAGGTCGTGCCGGCGCCGGCCCGGACCGGCGGGGCGGCCGGCCACGCGCTCCGGGCGCTGCGCACCGCCGCCCGGACCCCGGCGTTCTGGCTGCTCGCCGGCGGTTTCGCGATCTGCGGCATGTCGACGAACGGCCTGGTCGGCACGCACTTCATCCCGGCCGCGCACGACCACGGGATGACCGAGACCGCGGCGGCCGGCCTGCTCGCCCTGGTCGGGCTCTTCGACATCGCCGGCACCATCGCGTCGGGCTGGTTGACCGACCGGTTCGACAGCCGGGTGCTGCTGGCCGGCTACTACGCGCTGCGCGGGCTGTCCCTTATGGTCCTGCCGAGCCTGTTCGGCGACTCGGCCCGGCCGAGCATGCTGGTCTTCGTGATCTTCTATGGGCTGGACTGGGTGGCCACCGTGCCGCCGACCGTGGCGCTCTGCCGGGAGTACTTCGGGTCGAGTGGCGCCGTGGTGTTCGGCTGGGTCTTCGCCGCCCACCAGCTCGGCGCGGCCGTCGCGGCGACCGGCGCCGGGCTGATCCGGGACCAGCTCGGCAGCTACACCCTGGCCTGGTACGCCGCCGGGGCGCTCTGCGCCGCCGCCGCTCTCTTCTCGATGCTGCTCCGCCGCCGCCCCGGCCAGCCGACCGCCGTTTCGGCCGGGGCCACCGGCGGCTCCGCCGTGCCGGCCGGGACGGCGGTGTCGGCAGGCTGACGGGACAGTGACGGTAACCCGACAGTCGATTACTCATCGTCACTACACCATTACTCTATGAATGCTGGTGTGCTCACCCTGATGGTTTCCGGGCCGGTCCCCGGTAGCGCGCGTGGCGACGCCGAGTCCGCCTCCGCACTGGCCCGGGAGCTGCACACCCGGACGATCCTGCACGTCGTCCGCTCCGGTGTCGACGATCCCGCCGTGCCGCCCGACCCAGTCCCGCCACCCCGCTACGACAGCTCCGACCCGGCGCTCACCCGCGACGACGACCCGGCGCTCACCCGCAAGGGCGGCGGACCCGGCTCACTCGCCGAACTCGTGGTCACCGGTCTCTTCTCGGCCACCACCGTCGCGGCCCTGGCCCAGGTCGCGGTCGCCTTCGTCGAACGCGGTGCCGCCCGCCGGATCACCCTGCGGGACGGCCGGCGCACCCTGACCATCAGCGCACCCGGCGAGGACACCGAGCAGATGGTGGTCGAGTGGCTCGGCGTGCCGCCGACACAGAGTGGCACCGACTCCGGTGCCGATTAACCCGCCGGCCGGGCGTTACGCACTGCTCGTCGCCGTCGGCGAGTACGACGATCCGTCGCTGGACCAGCTCCGTGCCCCGGAACAGGACGTGGAACGGCTGGCCGCCGTGCTGGAGGACCCGTCGGTCGGCAACTTCACCGTCCGTACCTTGCAGGACCCGGCTGACCAGGAGGTACGCCGGGAGGTCGAGGACCTGCTCACCGACCGGGTCAACGACGACCTGGTACTGCTCTACTTCTCCTGCCACGGCATCGTCGACCCGTTCCACCGGCTCTACTTCGCCGCCGCCAACACCGTGCGGACCCGGCCGGCCAGCACCGCCATCTCCCGCTCCTTCGTCAACGAGCAACTGGAGGCGTGCCGGGCCGCCGCCAAGGTGCTCGTCCTGGACTGCTGCTTCGCCGGCGCCTTCGCCGAGGGCTTCAAGTCGGCCCCGCAGGGCGCGCTGGAGGGCCAGGTCGGCCGGGGATACGTGGTGATCAGCGCCTGCGACAGCTACGAGTACGCCTTCGAGTCCGACGGCCTGGTCGAGTCCGCGCCCCGGGGCTCGATCTTCACCGACGTACTGCTGGAGGGGCTGGCCACCGGCGGCGCCGACCTGGACGGCGACGGGCGGGTCGGTGCCGACGAACTGTTCCGGTACGTCCACGACGGGGTGGTGCGCCGCCGGCCGGACCAGAAGCCGAAGTGGAGCGCCTACAACGCCGAGCCGCACATCTATCTGGCCACCGTCCCGCCCACGGCCAACCTGCCCGGCACCGGACCCGACCCCGGCGAGGTGGCCGAGGCCGGCCGGACGGCGCCGCCCCGGCCCAGCAACTACACCCGGCACCAGGCGGTCGTGGCCCGCGGCTTCCGGGCCGGCGCCGACCTGGTACGCCGGACCTACGGGCCGCTCGGCCGACGGGTACTCGTCGAGGACGCCGCCGGGGCGTACCACGAACTGGCCGACGCGGCGGGCGTGGTCCGGCTGTTCACCGCGTACGACACCCGGGACGCGATCGGCGCCGGCTATGTCCGGGAACTGGTGGAGGGGGTACGGCACCGGGTCGGCGACGGCGCGACCAGCACCGTGGTGCTCGCCCAGGCCATGCTGGACGGTGCCTCGGCGGCGCTGCGGGCCGGGGCGAACCCGGTGGCGCTGTGCCGGGGGATCGAGTCGGCCGCCCTGGCGGTCCTCGCCGAGCTGGGCGACCTGGCCGTACCGGTGGAGACGAAGGAACAGCTCAGGATGGTCTCCACGATCGCCTCCGGCGACGAGGTGATCGGCGACCTGCTGGCCACCGCGATGGAGCGGGTCGGCAAGGACGGCGTGGTGATCGTCGAGGAGAGCAACCTCTTCGGGCTCGAACTCGAACTGACCCGGGGGACCCGGGTGCCGGCCGGGCACGTCTCGCCGTACTTCGTGACCGATCCGGAGGAGGCCGAGGCGGTACTCGACGACCCGTCGATCCTCATCGTCGACCAGCGGCTCTCCGCCGTACCCGAGTTGCAACCGCTGCTCGACGAGGTCGGCCGCTCGGGTCGGCCGCTGGCGGTCTTCGCCCGGGACGTCCGGGACGCCGCGCTGACCGCCCTGATCGTCGGGAAGATGCGGCACACCCTCGACTCGGTCGCGGTCCGGCTGCCCTGGCCGGACGAGGAGCGCCGCACGGTGATGGCGGACCTGGCACTGCTGACCGGGGCGCAGGTGGTCGGCGACGCCGAGGGCGGGCTGGCCGCGGCCACCGCGCAGGTGCTCGGCGGTGCCCGCAAGGTGATCACCACCCGCCGCGACACCACTGTGGTGGACGGGGCCGGCGACCCCGCCCTGGCCCGGCGGCGGTTGCAGGGACTCCGGGCGGAGCTGGAGCGCCGGTCCGCCGGGCACGACCGGGAACTGCTGCGGGAACGGCTGGCCCGGCTCGGCGGCGGGGTGGCGGTGATCCGGGTCGGCGAGTCGGCCGAGGGCCAGCTCAAGAAGCGCAAGCGCCAGATCGACGACGCGGTACGCAACGCGAAGGCGGCCGTCGAGTGGGGACTGGTCCCCGGTGGCGGCGCGGCGCTGATCACCGTCGCCGGCCGGATCGGTGCCCGGCTGCCGCCCGGCGGCGACGAGTCGCTCGGCTACGCGGTGGTGGTCGACGCGCTCGTGGCGCCGTACGAGGAGTTGATGCGCAACGCCGGGCGGAACCCGGCGGCCGGGCCGGCGGACCTGGACCGGCGCGGACCGTGGGTGACCTTCGACGTGGTCGGCGGCAGCTACGTCAGCGCGCTGGACGCCGGGATCGTGGACGCGGCCGCGACGCTGCGCCAGGCGGTCACCGCCGCCGCCGGGGTGGTGACCCGGTACCTGATGATCGGCTGAGGTCCGTCCCGCGCGCCGCAGAGTTGGCGGGTGGCCGGCGCCGGGAGAACCCCGGCGCCGGCCCCAGCCCATGCTGCTACGTGGTGCCGCCGACGTGCAGCAGGTCAGCGATCCGTTCCGCGACCGGTCCGGCCTCCAGGTGCAGCCACGACACGTTCAACCGGTCGTCGCCGAGCACGGCGAGCAGGACCTGGTCGCTCACGCCGTACACCGTGAAGTAGCCCTGGTGACTGTGCACCGTCAGTTCGCGCAGCGGACCCTGTTGGAGGGTCAGCCCGCACTGCCGGCCCAGCCCGAACGTGGTCGCCGCGAGCGCGGCGAGGTCGAGCGGCTCGGGGCCGGCGGTGAGGTCGTGTCCGAGCAGCCGCCCGTCGACACCGGCGAGCACGGCGCCGCGCACCCCGGGCACCCGGTCCCGGAGCAGGCTCAACTCGGCGTGTACGGCCGACTGGCCGGGCCGGGGCGGACCGGCGGCGGTCCCCGGCCGGTGGAAGGCGCCCTCGGGGAGGAACTCCTCGCCGCCGCTGTCGAGTCGGGCCCCCGGTGAGCGCCGGGGCAGCGGGGTCTCGGACAGGTCCCCGGCGGGCTGGAACTGCGTCACGGTCATCACCGCTCCTCGACCTTGCGCGTGTGCCGGGCGGCGGACGCGGGAGCGGCCGGAGCGGCATGCCGGAAGGGTGCCTCGCCCGCGCGGGAACTCAGCGGCCGGATCAGGTGGTGGTTCGCCACTGACAGCGCCTCCATTCTTCTGTGAGCGTCACTGCCCGTAGCACCGTCATTGCGGGACGGTGGGCCAGGCGGTCGGCCGGTCTGACGCGCGAGCTGCTCCTTCCGGGAGGGTCGCATGCTGTGGTGCAAGTTGCATCTCGCGAGACAGGTAATTGTCTGTGCAGCTAACTTACTGTTGACCCGTCCGCGAGGGAACAGGGCGATACGACCGATGTTGCGCGGCATGGGCGGTCGTTCTACGCATCACGCCACTGCGCACAGTAATCAAAACGCAGGGTGATTGCACGTGGCGTCTGCAAACCACAAATGCACGTGCGCTTCCCAGGTCACCGCTGCGACGGAGTGGACGGCACCGAGGTGCTGTGTCAGAGTGCAAGGCGAAGATATTTACGGACGCAACTATTTGATGCGCTGACACGGGGAGAGGCGCGGTGTTGCCCATCACCGCCCGACGAGGTTCGGGTGAGCGACGTTGATACCCATCGGGGCCGGATCGTTACTCGAATACCGGGTGACCGACGCGACGTGGGTCTGTGCCGGGGGCGTACCCGTCGCCCGGTTCTGCTTCTGCCTGACCGACCCCGATCCGCCGCCACGCTGGCACTGGCAGGCGAACGCCCGGGACAACGGCCTGGTCGGAGCCACCGAAGGGGCGATGCTGGTGCGCACCGGCCGCGGTGGCGGCTGGGTCGACCTGACCGTCGAACTGCACCCGGAACCGCCGGCGGTCGAGACGGCTGGCTGGGACGAGGCGGTCGAGATCTCGTACCGGACGGCGGTCGGCGAGTCGCACGTGCGGTCGGCGCGCGGCGGCGGTAGCGACTTCCCCCGGGTCAGCTTCCGGGGCGCGGGCAGCTACCGGATCCGGGTGCACGCCCGGGGACGGCACCCCTGCGCCGGCCGGCCCGGTGCCGACCGGGCGGAGGAGTACCTGTTGCAGGTCTGGGCGGCGCGGGTCGGGCGTACCGAGATCCTCCGCGCGACCGAGGGCTGACCGGCTGCCGGCGGAGGTCCGGCGGCCGGCGGAACGGCCGGGTGCGCACCGGCTGTCGGCGGTTCGCGGGTAGCCGGACGGATTGTCCGACGTCGGGGTCCGGGGCGACGACATGCTTCGCTTGTCGGTTCGCCGCGCGACCCGACGTCGGCGGGCCGCCCTCCGCCGACGTGGCGGCGGACCGGTGGAGGGTCGGTCACCGGGGTGACCTCGTCGGTGGCCGACCCCGAACAGGCCCGGGGCGGGTGCCCGCAACCCGGCCGTCACCTTCCCCCGTAGCTGACGGCCGGTCCAGCCCGCCCCGGTGCCGATCTCTCCACCCGCCCGCGGCCGCCCGGTCCTCTGTCACCGTTGGCCGCAGCCGCAGGCCGACGCTGTCGGGTCGCAGCCGCAGGCCGACGCTGTCGGGTCGCAGCCCCGAGCGACCGCGTGCCCGGTATCGACCCGGCCGTGCTCGGTGTGATCCTCCTCGTCCGGCCGATTGGTGGGTTTGCGGTCGGATCGGGCCGACTTGGCGGACGCCGATCGGGCTAGGACGGTAACCGGGAGGTCAAGGTTTGCTTATCGAGGATTACCAGCGGGTCCGTCGGTGCTATACCGTGGCCGGGTGAGAGTCGAGCGGCACTGGTGGAACGGCGATCGGGGTCCGCGCGCACGGCGCGACGTCTACATTCGTACGGATGGGCAGCGATGGGAAGTCGAGGCCCAGGTCGGGGGCGCTCAAGGGCGCTCGAAGGTGCAGCAGTGTCCCGGTGAGGCATCCGCGCGCATCCTCGCGGACGCCTGGCTAGGTGGACGCTCGGGCTGGCGAGAGATGGTGCTCTGAGCCGACCGCCGTCCGGTTGGTCGCGCAGAACTGTCCAGCGGCTCGCGATCCGTAACAGATCCGAGAAGCGGTATCCCGTCGCGGGGTCACGGTCACCCGTCGACGCGGAGTTGCGCGTCCACCCGGGCGGCCTACGCACCCGATACCGGAACAGGTCGCGGTGGCCAAGACACTTTCCGCAATCTGCCAAAGGAATAGCAGCCCATTACCTCGTGCGGTTGCGCCAAGTTACCATCTAACCACTCATGGTGATCAATGTCTTGACGACGATCAGCGGGGTGAGGGTTCGTGGCGCGGGACCTCGACAGGCGATCAGGCGGAACAGGGCGGCGGATCGGAGACCTCGATCGGAGTCTGCTGCTGCACTGCCGGACCAACCAGGTCACCCAGGCGGCCGAGGCGGCCGACCGGACCGGTGGCGGCCTGGTCGTCACCGTCGACCGGGGCAACCTGCGCGGCTGCCTGAGCCGGGCCCGGCACCTGCGGGAGGTCGACCACTACCGGCGGCCGGTGCTGCTCGACGCCGCCCGGTACGCCGGTGCCCACCGGCTGCCCGCCGCCGCCCCCTTCGACCCGCGGTGGATCGACTGCCAGCGGGACCTCGGACTTTCGGTGCTCACCGACTCGGGCTACCTGGACCGGGACGACACCACCGGCCTGGCCGGGATCCTCGAACGGGCCGCCCGGCTCGGCGACGCCATCGCGCTGCTGCCGATGCACCCGTGCTGGCTCGCCGACCGGATCGCCCGGCAGACCCTGCTCCGCTACGTGGCCGCGGTCGGCGTACCGGTGGCGGTGGTCGTGGAGGAGTCGGCGAACCCGTTCAGCCCGGCCAGTACCGTGCGCGGGCTGCTCCAGCTGCTCGGCTGCGGCGTACCGGTGCTGCTGCTCCGGGCCGACCTGCCGGCGCTCGGCCTGCTCTGCTCCGGCGCGACCGCGGTGGCGGTCGGCACCGAACCCGGGCTGCGCCGGCTCGACCCGCGCCGGCCCGCCGGAGTCCGGCCACCGGCCGGGGTGCCCCGACCGTCGGCGGTGGTCCGGCAGTGCCTGTCGTACGCGCCGCTCACCGAGATCGAGACGACCCTGCGGCGGTACCCGGACAACGGCATGTGGCACTGCGACTGCGCGACCTGTGCCGGCCGGGGGCTGGGCTGGCTGCTGGACCGGCCGGACGGCGAGCGGAGCCGCACCGCGTTCCGGCACTCCGTCGACGTCCTGCTCGACCTGCGTGCCGAGCTGACCGGGCCGTCGGTGCAGCTCGACGAGTGGAGCTGGCGGGCCCGTTGCGCCGCCGCCGCCTCCCGGCGTCGCGAGGTGGGCTGGGAACTGCTGCCCATGCTCGACCACTGGCAGCAGGTGCTGGCTCCGCCGGGCATCTCCCGGCCACCGGCCCCGGCCGGGCGCCGGACCGCCGGGACGAGCCGGTTCTCCCGGGCGACGCCGCCGCGCTCGGCAGCCTGACCGGTCAGTGCAAGAGCCACACCCACTGCTGCCAGCTGTCAGCGGAGCACTGCCGAACCGACCACACCATGCGCACGGTCAGGCCAGCGCCATCCGGGCCCAGCGACTCGGGCTCAGCGTGAGTACCCGGAACGGGCAGTGCCGGTCGGTGAGCAGCGTGTACGCCTCGATCGCCCGCTCGGCCGCGTCCTGGGCCTGCTCCGCCGGGGTCATCCCGCGGCCCCGGTTGCGGAACAGCGCGCCGTAGAAGGCGGAGCAGAAGACTCCACTCTCGTGCCAGCCGACCTGTGCCGAGGTGCCGATGTAGGTGACCTCGTCCTGGAGGCAGTCCCGGACCGCCTTCTGCCAGGCGCCGGTGCCGGTGCGGCAGCCGTCGGCGAGGATCGCGTGCGCCGAGATGCCCCGACCCCGGGCGGCCGCCTCCTCGCCCAGCGCCTCCAGCGAGATCTTCGTCCGGCCGTCGCTGCTGGCGAAGGTCGGCGTGTCGCTGCGATCACCGTGCGCCATCACGTGCAGTACGTCGCAGGAGGCGGTGAACGCGGTCAGCACGGTGTCCGGGTCCCGGGAGCGGACGAAGTCGATGTCGACGACCGGTTGCTGGTGCTCGGCGTTGATGTTCTGCAACGTGGACTGCACGAACGTCATCGCCGCGTCGAACGACGAGTCGAGTCCGATGTCGAGCAGACTCACCCGCTTCGCCCTCATCGCCATGGACGAACCTCCCCCGAAGTGCGGTCAACACGCTACTCCTGCCACGCCAACCCTGCCGGGCGGCACCGTGCCGACCTTCGGTCAGCTCCCGTGGCGCCTCGGCCGACCGGACGGTGGTCGGGGGTCAGTCGACCAGGGCCGCGTAGACGAGCTGGCGCAGCTCCGCGCGCAGCGGATAGCTGCTGGACGGGACGAGCTGGGTGAAGAGCAGCGCGGTGACCTCGTCGACCGGGTCGACCCAGAACGCCGTACTCGCCATCCCGCCCCAGTAGAACTCACCCGCGTTGCTCGGCGTACGGCTCGGAACCGGGTCGAGTACCACCGCGAAGCCGAGCCCGAAACCGATCCCGTCGAAGCTGGTCTCGGCGAAGCCGCCGGTCGAGAGCCGCCCCAGGTCCTGCCCCTCCGGCAGGTGGTTGCGGGTCATGAACCGGACCGTGCGCGGGCCGAGCAGGCGTACCCCGTCCAGCTCCCCGCCGCGCAGCAGGAACTGGGTGAACCGGTGGTAGTCGGCCGCCGTGGAGAGCAGGCCGCCACCACCGGAGTGCAGGGCCGGCTGCTTCAGCGCCAGCGCGCCCACCTCGTCGTACCGGACCGCCTGGCCGGTCGCCGGGTGTGCGGCGTACAGCGCGGCCAGCCGGTCGGCGGCGGCGCCCTCGGCCCACCAGCCGGTGTCGGTCATGCCGAGCGGACCGAAGATCCGTTCGGCGAAGAAGACGTCCAGCGGCCTGCCGGAGACCACCTCGACCAGCCGGCCGAGCACGTCGGTGGCGACCGAGTAGCCCCAGGCCGTACCCGGCTGGAAGAGCAGCGGCAACCGGGCCAGCCCCTCGGTCGCGGAGGCCAGGTCGAAGTGCGACGGCGGATAGAGGTCGAATCCGGCGGCCCGGTAGAGCCCGTCGACCACCGAGGTCTGTAGGAAGCCGTAGGTCAGCCCGGCGGTGTGGGTGAGCAGGTGCCAGACCCGGATCGGCTCGACCGCCGGCACCGTGTACGGCTTGAGCGCCGACCCCCGGTCGTAGACCCGTACGTCGGCGAACTCCGGCAGCCAGCGACTGATCTCGTCGGTGAGCTGGAGCCGCCCCTCCTCCCAGAGCATCATCGCGGCGACCGAGGTGACCGGCTTGGTCATCGAGTAGATCCGCCAGACGGTGTCGGGGTCGACCGGCAGCCCCGCCTCCCGGTCCCGCAGCCCGTAGGTCGAGGAGTGCGCGATCTCGCCCCGGCGGGTCAGCACGACTTGCCAACCGGCCAACTGCCCCGCGTCGACGTACCGGGCGAAGTGCTCGTCGACGCGGGCCAGCCGTGCCGGGTCGAAGCCGACCTGGTCAGGGTCGACGCTGCGCTGGAGGCTCATTCGCCGAACCCTACTGCGGCCCCGGAAGAGCCGGCAACGACACCGGGTCGTCCGGTCGAGCCGTTCTACGGCTGGCCGGACGGTCGGGGCGGGCCGTCCTACGGCTGGCCGGACGGTCGGGGCGGGCCGTCCTAGGGTTGGCCGGGCGGTCGGATCGGGCGCCAGTACTGCCGCTTGCCGTCGTCCCGGACCACCAGGCCGAGCCGGGTCAGCTCGGTCCGCAGCTCGGCGAGATCCGTCCGGTCGCTCTTCTCCAGGGCCCGCTGCCGGGCCTTGAGCAGCGAGTTCGCCCCTGGTGGCAGTCCTGGGCCGCCGTCGGTCCAGCGCCGGAAATCCGCCGCGTACGGGTCGCCGTCGGCGTGCCAGCGGTAGCCGTACGCCTCGAAGGCGGCGCGGAGCCGGTCCGCCGGCAGGTCCGAGGACTCCCGGGCGACCTCCTCGCCGGCCGGCCCGAGCAGGACGAGCCGATTGCCGTCCCGGAACGCCCCGGTGATCTCCGCCCGGTCGACCCGCCGGGCGGTGCCGTCCCGGAGCAGGGTGACCGCGTCCCCGGCGACGGTGACGGTCAGCCGCTCGGCGGCGGCGATCACGGCTACCAGCAGCCCGCCCAGGGTGCCGAGGAACAGCGCGCCGAGACTGGCCCAGGGTTCGGCGTCGGCGACCTGGTCGATCAGCATGAACGGGCCGCGCATCGGGATCCAGCGCAGTGACGCCACCCAGCCGGCGCACGCCTGCACCAGCCAGAGCAGGCCGGCGCCGAGCACCGGGCAGAGCACCCAGACCAGCACCACCAGCCCGGCCGACTCGGCCACCACGGTCGACCCGCCCGCGTTCGACGTCCCGGAGCGGTCTTCCGGGATCGGGCCGGGTGTCCGGGTGCGGTCCGCCGGAACCGGTTCGGGTGCCGGGGTGCGGTCCGGCGGGGTCGGGTCGGCGGGCACCTCAGGACACCTCCCGGCGTACCGTCCGGACCAGTCCGCCGAGCAGTGGCAGCAGCACCCAGACGGCGACCGAGACGGCGAGCCGGGCCCACTGGCCGCCGTCGAGGTCGCCCGGGTTCGGCGGCTCGACCAGCGGGGCCATGGTGAGGCTGGTGTCCAGCCACTCGGCGGCCCGGTGCAGTCGCTCGACCATCCCGCCGAGGATGGACCAGGCGATCGGCAACACCAGGGAGAGCACGATCGCCAGCGGGGTGCTCTGGAACAGCAGGCCGAACGCGATCCCGAGCAGCACGTTGCCGATCTGGAACACGGCCGCGCCGACGAACGCCATCACGCCGGTGGACCAGGAGCCGCCGTCACCGGCCAGCCCGGCGAGTACGGTGCCGAGGGCCGCCGTCGCCAGCGTGGCCGCGACGGAGAGCAGCGCCGCGACCACCCCGGCGCCGACCTTCGCGACCACCACCCGGTGTCGCCGGGGCACCAGGGCGAAGGTGGTCAGCACGGTGCGCTGGGAGAACTCGCTGGTGACCAGCAGGATGCCGAGGATCGGCAGCAGGATGCCGACCGGGAGCTGGGCGAGTGCGAAGAAGATCTCGAACCGCTGCTCCGGCTCGGGCGCGGTGAGCAGCAGCACGGCCACGATGGCGGCCGCGACCAGGCCGATGGTGACCAGCAGCCAGAAGCCGGCCCGGGTGTCGGCGAGCTTGCGCAGCTCGACCAGGGTCAGCCGGAGCAGCGTCGGGCGGGCGAACCCGTCCGGACCGTCGGGATGCCCACCGGCCGGGCGGGCGGCGGGGCGCGTGATGTCGTCGACGGTCATTTCTGGGCCTCCCGGATCGAGTTCCCGGCGGTCAGGGTCAGGAAGATCTGTTCCAGGCCGGCGCTCTCCGCCGGCCGCAGCTCCAGCAGCGCCACCCCGGAGTCGGCGGCGGCCTGCCCGACCGCGCCCGGCTCGGCCTCGACCAGCAGGCCGCCGTCGGTGCCGGACCGCACCCGCAGCCCGGCCCGGTCCAGGGCGCCGCGCAGCGCCTCCGGGTCCCGGGCCCGGACCAGCGCGCCCGCGCCGGCCAGCAACTCGTCCTTGCTGCCCTGCGCCACCACCCGGCCGCCGCCGATCACCACCAGCCGGTCGGCCACCGCCTCCACCTCGCGGAGCAGGTGCGAGGAGAGCAGCACCGTGCCGCCCCGGTCGGCGAAGTCGCGCAGCAGGCCGCGCATCCAGAAGATGCCCTCCGGGTCGAGGCCGTTCGCCGGCTCGTCCAGGATCAACACCCGGGGATCGCCGAGCAGCGCCTGCGCCAGGCCGAGCCGCTGCCGCATCCCCAGCGAGTACGCCCGGACCCGCCGCCGGGCCGCGACCGGGGTCAAGCCGACCTGGTCGAGGCACTCGTCGACCCGGCGGCCGGGCACTCCCATGGTGCGGGCCGAGATCAGCAGCGCCTCCCGACCGGTCCGGCCCGGGTGCTGGGCACCGGCGTCGAGCAGCAGCCCGACCCGCCGGCCCGGGTTCGGCAGCCGGCGGTAGTCCACCGAGTCGACAACGGCGCTGCCTGCGGTCGGCGGGGTGAAGCCGCAGATCATCCGCATGGTGGTGGACTTGCCGGCCCCGTTCGGGCCGAGGAACCCGGTGACCGTGCCCGGTTCACAGCTGAAGGAGACGTCGTCGACCGCCGTGTGCCGGCCGTACCGTTTCGTCAGATGTTCGACGGCAATCATGGGATCGAGCGTGTCTGGTCCGACCGGTCGGGCGCTGCGGCCCGGCGGCGACATCCGGCGACCTTCGGCTAGTTCCGGACGTCGACTTTGGTCGGTGTCCGGTGCCGCCGCGGGTTCGTACAGTTGCCTGATGACCGGTGTGGCGGCCCGACCCGAGCATCCCTGGCTGCTGCCGGCCGCGCTGACCGCCGATCCGGCCGCTGGCCGGCGCCGGCTCCGCCGGTCGACCCGGGACTGGCTCGTCGACACGATCTGCTTCCTGCTCGCCGCAGGTTACGCCTTCGCCGCCTTCTGGGACGTGCTGCGCCCGCAGCCGACCCTGGTGGCGGACCGGGCCGACTCCGAGCTGGCGGTCGCGATCGACGTGGTGGTCAGCAGTGCGCTCTGCCTGACGCTCTGGGTACGCCGCCGCTGGCCGGTCGCGCTCACCCTGGCCGCCCTGCCGGTGGCGCTCTTCTCCACCCCGTCCGGGATCACCGTCCTGATCATCCTGCTGACCCTGGTGGTGCACCGGCCGCTCTCGTTGGCCGCGCCGCTGCTCGCGGCGCACCTCGGGGTCGCGTTGCTCTACGAGTACCGCAATCCCGACCCGACCGACGGGCCGTGGGTGGGGATGGTGCTCAGTCTCGTGCTGACCGGCTCGGTGCTGGCCTGGGGGATGTTCATCCGGGCCCGGCGGCAGCTCGTGCTCTCCTGGCGGGACCGGGCGTACCGGGCCGAGGCGGAGCAGCGGCTGCGTGTCGACGCGGCCCGCCGGCTGGAACGGACCCGGATCGCCGGTGAGATGCACGACGTGCTGGCACACCGGATCTCGCTGCTCAGCCTGCACGCCGGGGCGCTGGAGTTCCGCCCGGACGCCCCGCCGGAGGAGATCGCCCGAGCGGCCGGGGTGATCCGGACCAGCGCGCACCAGGCGTTGCAGGACCTTCGTGAGGTGATCGGCGTGCTCCGGGAGGACCAGCCGGAGGCGATTGCGGAACTCGACCAGCCCGTGCCGGCCCCCGGGACGGACCAGCGGATCCCCGGGCACCCGCCGGATCCGCCGTACCCGCCGGTGCCGGGTGGGACCGGGGCCGGGCGCGTTGCGCCGGAGCTGCCGGAGGCCGTTCCCGAACGACCGCAGCCGACCCTGGGCGACCTGCCGGCGCTGGTGGCCGAGTCCCGGGAGGCGGGGATGCGGGTGGACCTGCGTACCGAGTTGACCATGACGGAGTCGGCGCCGGCCGGGCTGGGGCGGGCGGCGTACCGGATCGTGCAGGAGGGGCTGACGAACGCCCGGAAGCACGCCCCGGGGACCGTCGTCACGGTGACCGCCCGGGGGCGGCCGGGGCTGGGGCTGAGCGTCGAGGTCCGGAACCGCCGGCCGGTGGGGCAGGCGCCGGGACCGGAGATTCCGGGTACCGGCACCGGCCTGGTCGGGTTGGGCGAGCGGGTTGCGCTGCTCGGCGGTTGGCTGGAACACGGGCGTACCGACTCGGACGACTTCCGGCTCGCGGCCTGGCTACCGTGGCCGTCGTGAGAAGCGAGCAGACCACCGTTCCGGCGCCTGGGACCGGGGCCCCGGTACGGGTGCTGATCGTCGACGACGACGCGCTGGTCCGGGCCGGACTGTCGATGATCATCGGCGGGGTGCCGGAGCTGCGGGTGGTGGGGGAGGTCTCCGACGGCAGCGAGGTGCTGGCGGCGGTCGGGGCGTACCGGCCGGACGTGGTGCTGATGGACATCCGGATGCCCCGGATGGACGGGCTGGCCGCCACCGAGGCGTTGCGGCGTTCGCCGGACCCGCCGGAGGTGCTGGTGCTGACGACGTTCGACGCCGACGAGTACGTGCTCCGGGCGCTGCGGGCCGGTGCCAGTGGCTTCCTGCTCAAGGACACCCCACCGGTGGAGATCGTGCAGGCGATCCACCGGGTGGCCGCCGGGGAGGCGACCCTCTCGCCGACCGTCACCCGTCGACTCATCGCGCACGTGACCGGCGCGGGTACGCCGGCCCACCGCGACGCCGACCTGCGCCGAACCCGGGCGGTACGGCTGCTCGGCGGGCTCAGCGAGCGGGAGCGGGAGGTGGCGGTCGCGATCGGCCGGGGATGGTCGAACGCCGAGATCTCCGCCGCGCTGTTCATGAGCGTGGCCACGGTGAAGGCGTACGTCTCGCGGCTGCTGGCGAAGCTGGAGCTGAACAACCGGGTGCAGGTGGCCCTGCTGGTCCACGACGCCGACCTGGTCTGAGCCGCAGGCTGTCAGTCGAGGCTCTGTCCGTCGAGCGGCTACCGGTCGAGCGGCTACCCGTCGAGCGGCTACCGGTCGAGCGGCTTCCCGTCGAGCGGGCCCCGGTCGACGAAGCTGAACGTCGCGTTCGGATCCGCGTCCCCGGGGAACTGCACGTAGATCTCCGACTTGGACTCGGACCACTGCACGAGGCCCTCCTCCTCGTTGAAGATCGTGTAGGTCGGCCGGCCCTTGTCGTCCCTGCGGCCGGTGGAGGTGATCGAGAAGAGCGTCGCCTTGCTGGGCCGGCACTCGGTCCCGACCAGGGTGGCCCAGTCGGTCGGGTTGATCTTCACCCCGAGACACCGGGGCTCGCCGTTGTTGGGTTGCATCGACTTGATCATGTAGTCGACGCCCACCGGGACGAGGGCGAAGAGCGACTCGACGCTGGTGCCGTCGGACGGTACCACCTCGTCGGGCAGCGGCAGGGCCAGATCCCTGTCCTTCTCCGCGAAGTGGATCAAGGTTTGCCGGGTGCCGGCGAGGATCGCGTCGTTCCCGGCCGGCCCGGACGGACCCGTCGGCGAGCCGGCCGAGGGCCCGGGGGCGCCGGTGGACGACGGCCGGGGTGACCCCGTCGACGTCCCGGTGGGGCCGGCGGGCGACGGGCTCTCGCGGCTCGCGTCAGGGTCGGACCCGCTGCCGGACAGCAGGTTGTAGCCCAGGAAACCGGCCAGCAGCAGGGCACCGAGGGCGACCACGGCGACGGCTGCCCGGCCGACCGCGCGCCGCTGCGGAACCTGGTCGGCGACTTCGGCGGCGGGCTGCTGCTGTCGTCCGGGCCCCTCGCCGCCAGCCCGCACCGGCTGGTCCGGGGCGACGGTTGCCGGCTGGGCCGGCGCCGGCCGGGTGGCGGCGACCGGCGCCGCCGGCCGGGTCGGTGCCGCACCGCTCGACGGGTCCACGGCCAGCAGCAGGTCGAGCAGTTCCCGGGCCGTCGGCCGCTCGTCCGGATCCTTGGCGAGGGTCCGGGCGACGATGTCGCGCAGCGGTGCGGGCAGCCCGGTCAGCGTCGGCGGCTGGGTCAGGATGCGCACCGCCATGGCCGGGGCCGAGTCCGCGACGAACGGGGTCCGGCCGGTCCCCGCGTAGGTGACCACCGCACCCCAGGCGAAGATGTCGGAGGCGGTACTCGTGCGCAGGCCGGGCTGCTCGTCGAAGCGTTCCGGCGCCATGTAGGCGAGAGTCCCGACGATCTGGTCGGTACGGGTGTGCTGGCTGGTCGCCTCCAGCGGCCGGGCGATGCCGAAGTCGATCACCTTGAGGCCGCCCAGTGCGAAGAGGACGTTGCCCGGTTTGAGGTCGCGGTGGATGACCCCGGCACCGTGGATCGCGGCCAGTGCGGTGGCGATGCCGAGCGCCGCGCTGTGCAGCGCACCGGCGGAGAGCGGCCCCCGCTCGCGGACCACGTCGGACAGGTTCGGCCCGTCGACGTACTCGACGACCAGGTACGGCGGGTCGTGGTCGAGGTCGGCGTCGAGCACCTCGGCGGTGCAGAACGGCGGCACCTGACGGGCCCGGTTCACCTCGCTGCGGAACCGGCCGAGGAACTCCGGGTCGTGCGTGAACTCGGCCCGGACCATCTTGATCGCCACCGGCCGGCCCTGCGGTGAGCGGCCCAGGAACACGGTGCCCATTCCGCCGGAGCCGAGCCGGCCCACCAGCTCGTAGCCGCCGAGGTGTTCCGGGTCGTCGGCACGCAGGGGAAACCTCGACAAGACTCGTACTCCCCACGCTACCCGGACGACCGACGGCACCCTACCGCGTGTCCGGTGTCAGTTGCGAGGCTCCAGGACGCCGAGGCCGCTCGTGTCCACCACCGGACCGGTCTCGCGCATCCGCTCCGCGACCTGGTGCCACCGGCCGGCCTGCCGGGTGCAGATGCCCTGCGCCTCGTCGCCGCGCAGCGGCTCGCCCCGGTAGTCCAACTCGGCCAGTCGGCGCCGGGCCCGCAGGCTGCCGTCCCCGGCGTGCTCGGCCACGGTCTGGTAGATCGCGTTGAGCCGGCGGTCGACGAGCGCGATGTTGTGCCGGGCCAGCCGCTCGATGTTCTCCTCGGGCCGGCTGCCGTCCCCGACCAGCCGGTCGGCACCGGCCAGGCTGAGGTCGTCGTAGCGGGGGATCGAGGGCGGGAAGCGGGCCTCGGCGAGGCGTACCGGGTCGACCGCCCGGCGCAGCAGCCGGATGAACTCGGTCCGGTCCCGCCAGTACCGGGCGTGGTCCAGGGCGATCCGGCAGAGCGTGTCCCAGGTCTCCGCGTCCAGGCCGAGCCAGCCGATGAGCTGGTGCGGGTCGGCGGTCTGCGGCGGCAGGGCACGGTCGTGCCAGGTCTGTTCGAGGAGTACGGCACCCTGGCAGAGCAGCTCCTTGGCGTACGCCGACATCCGGGAGTTGATCACTTTGTCGGGGCGCGGCAGCACCACCTTCAGGCTGGGATAGACCTCCTCCTCGAAGTACCCGAAGTCCTGCAACCGGCGCAGTGGCGCCAGGTCGGGCTCGCTGCTCAGGATCCACCGCCGCAGCCGGTCGGCGGCGACCCCGCTCTCGGTGCAGGCCAGCGCGGCCCGCAACTGCTCCACCGCCTTCGCCACCAGCGACGCGACCGGCGGGGGCAGCGGGTGCGGGCTCGGCTCCGGCGGCACCGCGCCGGTCGCGCCGTCCGGCCGGGCGCCCGCGCCGTCCGGCGACCCGGCCGGGCTGCCCGACCCGGCCGGGCTGGCCGGCGGGGGCACGGGGATGGCCGGCGGGGGCACGGGGATGGCCGGCGGGGCGGCGGGCCGGCGGTGCCAGCGCGGCGGGTACGCCAGTGGCAGCGCGTCGGCGATCAGCCGGCGGCCCCGCCACAGTGCCCGGCCGGCCGCCGACAGGTGCGCCGGAGCGGGGTGCTCCCGTTCCGGGAAGTACCCCTTGAGCGCGAAGGCGTAGGTGCAGGCCGCGTTGTAGAAGTCGAACGACCGCAGCGGCTGCCTCGGCCAGCGCCTACGCTGGGCGCGCCGGATCGCCCGGTCCAGCAGCACGCCGCCGCACGGCCACTCCCGGCTCAGCGTCCGGGCCCGGGTACGCGGACCGCGCCGCCACCACCCCGCCAGGCAGCCCCCGTCCTCGAACGGCCCGACCGGCCCCGCCGGTGGCTGGCCGGCACCGACGGACGAGACCGGGGGCTGGCCGGCACCGACCGACGCGACCGGCCGCCCACCGTCGGCGGACGGGTCTGGCAGTGGTCCGGTCGCGGTGCCCGGCCGGGCCGGCTGCCAGCCGGCGGCGGCCCAGTCGTGCCAGGCCCTGGCCAGCCGCAGCGGTGCCCAGACGTCCCGGAGCAGCAGCAGCGCCGAGTGGGTCACCTCGGAGCGGGTGGCCCGGACGAACCAGGCGAGCACGGTGTCCTCGCGCAGCCGGTACAGCTCCTGCGCGGCGGCGATCTGGAAGACCACCCGGGTCGCCTCCGGATATTCCCGCAACGTCCGGCGCAGCCACTCCTTGGCGGCCGGCTCACCGGGCGCGTCGGCGAAGGTGACCACCACCGGCCAGTACCTGTCGACGAACGCCTTCTCCAGGCGCTGCCGCATCTGCCGGCGTACCTTCTCCCGGTCGCCGACGCCGTCGGACTTGAACCACTGGTGCACGGTCCGCTCGGTGTACGCGAGCGTGCAGGCGTACTGGTAGCGCAGCCGGATCGAGTCGGGCCGGCGGCGCAGGTAGCGCAGGGTGCCGAGCAGGTGCCGGGGCAGGTGGCGGAGCCGGTCGGCGCGGGTGGTCCAGACGTGGTCGTCGTACCAGCCGCCCTGCTCGCGCAGCACCAGCGCCGACTGGTAGGTGTCCAGCGCGTCCAGGAAGAGTCCCATCTCCTCCTGCACGCTGGCCACCATCACCCGCAGGTCGGCGTTGAACGGGTCCAGCCCCAGCGCCTCGCCGTAGTAGCGCAGCGCCTCGTCGAACTGCCGCCGGTCCTGCGATTCCTTGCCCCGGTTGTACGCGGCGAAGAGCGCCGACGGCAGTTCCCGGCCGTACCAGTTCCGCCACGGTGCGGCCCGGCCGAGCCGGGTCACCGGCAGGATGGTGGCCAGCACCCAGTACGCCGCCCGCCCGGTCGCCTCCTCCCAGGTGCCGCCCCACTGGGTGGTCATCGCACTCCGGCCGCCGCCGAGGAACGAGGTGACGGTCGCCGAGACGCCGTAGCAGGGTTCCTGGGCCCGGACCTGCAACACCCCGGTCACCCGGTAACCGATCCTCGGCCAGAGCCGGGGCAGCATCTGGAGCAGCATGGCCAGCGGGTTGCCGGTGCGCGGGTCGACCCCGCTGGCCACGTCGAGGAAGGTCTCCGGCGGCGGGTCGGCGGGTCCGGCGTACGGGGGGTAGATGTGCGTCTCGGAGAGCCGCTGGCAGAACTGGCTCTTCAGGTCGTCGACCGGGGCATTGTGGTCCGGGGTGGCGTCGGTGAACTCGTGCACGTCCACCGGGCCGGGACGGTAGGCGAGCCGGACCCGGCGCCGATGCCGCCAGGCGGCGAAGCAGACGAGGGCGATCAGGAGCAGCCCGAGCCGCTGCCGCATCGGGTACGCCCCGTCGCCGCCGAGTGCGATGGCGAGGCCGTCCAGCGGGCTGAGCAGCCAGGTGTCGGGGCGACCGGCCCGGAGTTGGGCCCGGCCGATCCAGACCAGTGCGGCGAGCAGGGCCAGGCTGCTGAGCAGTTGCCAGCCGAGTGCCGGACCGGTCCGGGGGACCGGCAGCGCGGCGGGCGCGGCCCGGGACTCCCTGCCGATCCGCCGGGGCGTCGGCTGCTCCCACTGCTCGGATCGCTGGATACCGTGTGACGTTCTTCTTGCTCGATGAGGCATCTCGGCCACCGACGGTGCTCGGCTCGGTCCCCTTTCCCTGACGAATCAGCACCTCCAGGCTAGAGATCGTGGTAACGGCGCAGGTCCGGAATGCCCGTTCTCATCCGTACCGTTGGTCTCCGCCGTACCGCTGCCATCAGGGCTTTCGCCCGTCTCCCTCCGGCGGGGGACCCGGGCCCGCCGGGCGGGGGATCCCGGCGCGGCCGGCGGCGACGACCCTTGCGGACATGGGCAGGGGATGGCGCGGCCGGGCCGCGAAGGCGGCACCGTCCGCGGTGCTGCTCTGGACGATCGGGTACGGGGGGCTGCGGGTCTACTGGGCGGCGGGGAACGCCCCGGAGTTCCCGCCGCTGGGTACCGATCTGTTCCCGGTGGCCGGCTGGGGCGCCGTCGCCCTGGTCGGCGCGGCGGCGCCGCTGGCGGTCGCGTTGCGTCGTGCGACACGCTGGCGGTGGCCGCTGGCGGCGGCTGCCTGGGCGGTGAGCGTGGCCCTGGTGATGCTCTGCCCACTGTTGCTGCTGGACGTCGTCGCCGTGCTCGTCCCCGGGCTCGGCCTCGCCGTCGACCCGGCCGGGATAGCCGGTCGGCTCGGCTGCCTGACCGGCGGGGTGCTGCTCGCCGTCGCCACGGACGGCTACCGGCGACGGGTCCGGGGCGACCGTCCACTGCTCGGCGGCCCGCTCACCAGGACGCCGGGCTGGGCGTTCGCGGCGGCGTACCTGGCGGCGGCCGGCTGCCTGGTCCGGCTCGGCACGCAGGTGGCCGTCGGGATGGACGAGATCCCGTTCGCGGCCGGTCCGGCGGTGCTGGTGTTCGAGGTCGGCTTCCTGCTCGCCGGGCTGCTGTTGCCGCTGGCCCTGGTGCACGGCTGGGGCCGGGTCTTCCCCGGCTGGGTGCCACTGCTGGCCGGGTGGCGGGTGCCGCGCTGGCTGCTGCTGGGGCCGGGATTCGGGCTCGGGCTGCTGCTGGTGGTCTACTTCGGAATCGGGACCGGGCAGTTGGCGGTGGAGACGGCGACCGGGAGCTGGGATCCGGGCGACGGGCGGTACCCGCTCTGGTTCTTCTGGGTCTCGATGCCGGCGTACCTGCTCTGGGGGCTGGGGCTGACGGTGGCGTCGCTCGGCTACTGGCGGCGTACCCGGACCGCCGGGGCGTGAATCCTTACGGCGTCCGTAGTCGCCGTCGCCAGGCCCGCACTGGTCGCCGATCGGGTCATTGCAGGTCAGGTCGATCTACGCATGTTTCACTCCGTACCGCAGTCGCAGCCGTGAGGCGTACGAGTGTGCGCCTGCACGACCGGGCGGCCGGCTCGATCGTGCTGACCGTCCCGTCAGACCGCCCAACCCGCTGACCCGTCCCGCGCTCGCTGGTCCGCCGAGCGCGGTTGCCTGACCGCTCACCTGGACACCAGAGGCGTTACCGGCCCTGCGTAACGCCTCTGGTGTCCAGGTCGAGCGTGCGGCGGCTTGCGATCGAGGCGTCGGGCATGCGGACGTCGACTTTTGTCTGGAATGTTCCTGTGGCAGACCCTGCGTTCCGCAGCTTCGCTTCGATATAGTCCGCGGATCTGGGGTTTGAGCTGGGTAAACACCGGTGGGCCCGGTGGCCTGGCGTGTCACTAGGCCGGGGTGTTCGTGCTGGTCAGGCGGTTGCGGGTATCGCCTTGATGACGCGGGGCGGCTCGGGGATCTTCAGTTTGGCGAGCAGCGCCTTCTGGGGCTGAGACAGGTCGGTGCGCTGGCAGAACGTACCGGCGGGGCCGGTGAACACGCCGACATGCAGCCGCTCGACGTCGGTGCGGATCTTGGCCCAGGTGTGGCCGGTGGTGGTCTCGGCGACGCGGATGAGTAGCAGGGCCAGCCAGCACAGCAGGATGTGGGCGCGGATGCGGTCCTCGCGGCGGTGGAACACCGGTCGCAGGTCGAGGGTGGTCTTCATGTCGCGCCAGCCGCGTTCGACTTCGAGGAGTTGCTTGTAGCCCAGCGCGATGTCCTCGGCCGAGAGGTTGGGGTCGGAGCAGCGCAGCAGGTACTTGCCGTCCATGCGCTGTTCGGCCTTGACCGCCGCTTGGTCGATGCGCAGCAGCCCTGCGGGGGTGACGCGTAGGTAGCGGTTCAGGCCGGGCTTGGTGGAGATCACCCCGCGCAGCTCGGCGCGTTTGGTGGGGCTCAGCTTGTCCGAACCGTCGATCTTGATGGTGAGCTGGGCGGTCAGCCGCTCGCGGATGGCGGCGTCACGCTGGGCGGTTTCGGGGTTGAAGCAGATCACGAACCGGTCGTCGGCGCCGATGTTGACCTCTTTGACCTGCAGGTTGTCGGCGACGGTGGCGTAGCGGCCTTGCCGGGTCAGGGCGGCGTCGGCCTCGGCGGTGCCGGCGCGCAGCTTCTCACCGAGGATGTAGCCGCCTGCGCCCTGTTGCAGGAATCGGCGGTTCTCGGCGGAGGCGGAGCCGCGGTCGGCGACCCACACGATGCGGGCGAGGTTCCACTCCCGCATCTCGGTCTTGACCTGGCGGATCAACGCCGAGTCGCTGGTGTTGCCAGGCCAGCACCACACCCGCACGGGGATGCCGGTGCGGGTGACGGCCATGCCGACCACGACCTGGGGCAGGTCGTCGCGGTGGTCCTTGCTCTTGCCGTGGGTGCGGAACCCGGCCTGCTTGACCGCGGCCGGGTCGCCCTCGGCCACGACCTTGCCCCGCTCGTCGCGCCAGAGCGGGTCGTCGGTCTCGTCCAGTTCGAAGTAGGTGCTGGTCGTGTCGAAGAACAGCAGATCCACTTCCAGGTTGAGCAGGTCCGCGATCTGGTCGTAGATCGCCCGGGTCAGCGCGGGTTCGACACCGATCAGGTCGTCCATCGCCCGGTAGCAGGCGTCGTCGGTCACCGACGGCAGGCGGGGCAGGTGCACGTCGTGGCAGACCCACTCCGATGCCGCCAGCTTCGACGATGGCTTGAGTGCCCGGTTGGCGACCAGCGCGAACAGCACCCGCTCGACGTCGACCTCACGACGGGAAGTGTTGACCATGCCCCGCACGATCTTGTCGATGCCCAGCTGAGTCCACAGGCCGTCGAGCAGCCACGCCCCGCCCAGCGGCCGCGACTGGACGAACGACAGTCCCGCCGGGGCGGTCGCGGTGAGGGCGTCGGCCGGGTCCAGTAGACGCGACAGCGCGTCGACCAGCCGGCGCACCCCGGCGACGTCGAGTTGGTCCTCGCGGCCGAAGGAGTACAACACCCGCGTCTTGGACGCCTTCGCCGCCGGGTCCCACTCGTTGTGGGCCAACTGCAGGTAGCGGATCGTCTGCCCGCCGCGGGTCTTACGCGTCGACGCCTTCACGTACACGGCCCAGACCGTACACCGACTAGGGCTCGACCGATAGATCCACAGCTAGACGAAGATATCCACAGGCAAACGTGTCACTAGAAGTTTTCCCGGTTTCCGCCAGGCCGCAACCCGCTGACCTGCAGGTTCAATCCCGCGAGCCGACTATATCGACGCGAAGCTGCGGAACGCAGGCCTTGACGTCGGCTGTCGGCCCGTGTTCGAGGTTCGTCAACCGAAACGCCTGCCAGCTCACACCTAGCTGTGAGCTGGCAGGCGTTTCGGTTGACGCTGGACTGAATCAGGAAGCGACTGCGACGTTGGTGACGGTTCCGCTGGCGTTGGTGACACGTACGTCGGTGGCATTGGCGGGTAGGAGTGCTGCGTTCCGGCCGGCGTCCACCCATTCACCATCGGCGACTCGGTAGCTCAGCGTTGCGCCCTCAGCGGCGACTAAGGTGCCCTGATTGTCAGGCAGTTGCAGCCGCACCTGCAGGGGTGCCGTCCAGTCCGCGACCGTGTTGGCCACAGCTTGGAAGGACTCGTCGTTGCGGGCGGTTAGTGCGATGACGCGCGCGGGCTCGTCGTCGTACTGGATGGTTTCGACGAGGAGTCGCCGGCCGTCGGGGGTTGCCCCGTAGATGGACAGCAGGGGAGAACCGTCGCCAACGTGCGCGCCGAGGGGGTCGATGTAGTCCGCGAGAGCTTCGGTCCCCTGGGCGCTGACTTCCTTAGCGCCCGGCTTGTTTTGGTATTCAGGCGTGGTGGGGTCGCCACCCCACGCCGGGTCCGCGCCGGGCAACGTGTACCGGAGTCGCTTCCGTGATGGGCTATCGCCGTTCGGGGAGAGAATTTCGGTGGCGTTGGTGATGTGAACGACGTTTTCCCGCTTGACCGGCGTCCTGGCGAGGCCGACCGTGATCTTCGTGCGTTGCGGCTGCACCGCGAGGATGGCCGCACCGTCTCGGAATGCCACAGGCTGGAAGGTTCGCTTGACTTTACCGTCAGGCATGTACTGGAGCTCTGGTGAGAACTCCACTGGTTGCCCGAAGTCAAGGACGAGCAGCACGTCGCGCTGCGGTCCGAGCAGTACTGCTTGGGAGTTGCCGTCAGTTCCGGCGTCGGTGATCGTTTCGGTCGTCATGACGCTCGGCCCGTTGGCGGTGGGTTCGACGAACGCTGCCATCGCGACCAGTCGGTCGTTGGCCGGCTCGCTCACAATCGGGTTGTGCGTGGTGCGGTGGGCGATGTAAGCGGCAGGGCCCGCGGGGGTCTGTCCGGCCCACACGATATGCGGCTCGCCGGACATTGGCGTTTCCAACTCCGCCCGCCGGCGCTGCCACACGTCGCGGACCTGCCGCAGATACCCTTCGTTACGAGCTAGATCACCACGAGTGGGCTCGTCCAGCAGCGGTGAAGCAACCTGCACCTCTCCGCCGTCGCTTGCCAGTTGGAGCCCGCCAGCCACGGGTAGGGCAACCACGGCCGCGCAGAGCGTCGCCAGCACGGCTCGGCGGCGCACCACCCGGCGGCGCCCACCCCGGCGCACCTCACCGAGCAAACCCGGCGGGCTGACCAGATCCTCCGTCGCGCGATGCAAGACGTCGCGCACGTCACTGTCGTTCATGGTCATCGCGAACTCCCGGTTTCAGTGATGGGCATGACGAGACTCGATTCGGCTAGCACCTGTCGCAGCCGAGCCAAGCCGCGCGAGGCGTGACTCTTCACCGCACCCTCAGAGCAACCCATCGCCGTCGCAACGTCAGCGACTGGCAGATCTTCCAGGTAACGGAGCACGACCGCGGCCCGCTGCCGAGCCGGCAACACCCGAAGCGCCCCAACGACCACCTCGCGAACCGCCACGGCGTCGGCATGGTCTCGGCCAACCCCGTCGTGGTCACCCAGCGCCTGCTCCGGACGCCGAGCACGCCAACGCCACCGGTTGATCGACCGATTCACCAGTGCACGCCGCGCGTACGCCTCCGGGCTGCTCTGCACCCGACGCCACCGCACATACACCTGCTCCAAAACCTCCTGAAGCAGGTCCTCCGCCGCGTGCCGGTCCCCGGTCAACAAGAAGGCAACCCGCAACAGCACTATCGACCGTGTGCGAACGAAGTCATCAAACTCCGCCCCACGCGAATCCCTCATCTGACCTCCGCATGCCTCGTTACCCAGCAAGACACCCGCGTCAGCTCGCGAGGTTTACCGATCCTGCAACTTTGCTCGACGAATCCATCCCGTTGCCCACAGCCGGGGCTCCACAGCATCGACGTGTGCGCCATCCCATCCCCGGGACCTGGCCAGGATGCTGCCCCCCACCCACGGGTCCACTCATCCGCGAAGATCGATAATCCTTGGCGTTGGGGTTCGTTGGAAGCTGTGGGCGGGTCGGGTAGTCGTCACGTCCCGGGTAGCCGGGCGAGGTGGCGGTAGATGGTGGGGCGGGTGACGCCGAATCCTGAGTGCGATGCGATGATGAGCCCAGCCACCAAGACCCGCCGCGGGGGTTTCTCAGATGCGGCCGACACCGCTGTCACTCTGGTCGTCCGGCTCGGTGGGTGGGTGAATGTCCGCTGGCAGCGCGAACGGGGCCCAGGTGGATCGGCGCTGGGACTTCGCGGAAGAACCGGAACGATGCCGGAGTCCACAGCAGCGTCACAACGACTGCACAGGCCAAGAGCAGTACTACGCTCAGCGTCTGTTGGGCAGGTTCATACCAGCCCGGGTAGGTCAACACGAGACCGGGCTCCCCGCCATGTGTCCCGAATTCGACTGCGTCGTCAGTACCGCCGAAGGCACCGCAGCACCCGCAGGGCAGGACCACCGCGTATACGATTGTCACTACAATGCAGAGCACCTGCGCACCGCGCCGGGCTAAGGCCAGTAGCCCGGCTGTCACGATGGCCAGCACCGCGACGGAGCCGGCAGCAAGCATCGCAAGCAACTCGAACAACGACTCGCCGCTGTGCGCGTCCTCGCTGGGGTATCCCGGCTGAGGCACTCCGATAGCCGACGACCGTATGTATGTCAGCGCCAGGATAGCGGCGACGGTTTGGGTGGCCGCCCCGACGACCGCGATATGCCTTGCCGCACGAACTGCCAATGGCACCTCGGGTTTCACGACACTCATCGTGCATGTGTCCGGTCTGATCGCGGCTTCATGCCCACTTAACCGATCTCCGTCCATTCGACCCGGCCGATACAGTCGGGGAGATCATAGACGCGATCGGTGGAAGTAGAGGTTCCAACGCCGAGCCGATGGGTGCCTGCACGGCTTGGACCACGGCCGCGCGGGCAGAGCGAAGGGAGTGTCAAGGGCATCGCCAGGGCATAGGAGGAGGCCGTCGACGGGTGCCCTGGTTCGCGATCGGTTGGACGGTGCTGCTGATCGTGTTCGCCTGGCTGGCGCTCGCGTCCTGGTGGACCCCGGGCGGGGTGTGGTGGCCGCCGGTCACGTTCGGCGCTTGCGCGGTGGTGTGTGCGGGGAATCTGTTCTGGGCGGTGAAGAGCCGCCGTACGCCGCGGAACCGGTAGCCCTCGTGGGCCGGCAGGTCGCTGAGGAGCAGCGGGCGGCGACGGTGGCCCGGCTGGTGCAGTTGCGCGATGCCGGAGAGCTGACGGTGGCGCATGTGCGGTTGGCTGCGGCCGGGCACGGCGTTGATGAGCGCACCGTACGCCGATGGCTGGCCCGCGGGCAGCGGCAGACCCGGCCGGTGCGCCCGGAGCGGTACGCGCTGAGCGAGGCGGACCGAGAGGCGTTCGCGTACTTCCGGGGCAACGTCGCCGCGGTGGCCCGGGCACGGGCGACGGTGGTGGCCGGCGGTGACCGGGCGGCCGGGGTGCCGGTGCCTCAGTTCCTCGTCGACGGCTGGGCCGGCGCCGCGCCGGTGGCGCTGCGTACGCTGCAACGCGCGTTCGCCGAGCAGATGACCCCGGGCGAGCGGGCGTACTGGACGACCGGTGAGGGCGGCCGCCGGGCGGCCGACGTGTACCTGGAGCGGCCATGGACGCCGCGCAACCAGGTTTGGGAGCTTGACCACAGGCAGCTGCCGATCCTGCTGCTGCCGCGGCGCGGCCGTGCGGTCACACCGTGGCTGACCAGCGTCATCGACGACGACACCCGGGCCTTGGTCGGCTGGGCGATCACGCTGACGCCGTCGACGGCGACGGTGCTGACCGCGCTGCGGATGGCGCTGACCCACGATGCGCAGCGCGGCCCGTTCGGGGCGGTGCCGGCCCGGACCCGCATTGACCGGGGGTTGGAGTTCGCCGCCCAGGCTGTGGAAGAGGCCCTCGCTGCGCTGGTGGTCGATCAGCACCAGCTGCCGGTATTCACCCCTTACCTCAAGGGCAAGATCGAGCGGATCCATCTGACCATCGAGCAGACCCTGCTGTGCGGGCTGCCCGGCTACACCCACGGCCCGCGCGACGCGGCTGGCCGGTTGCACGGGCCGCTGTCCGATACCGCCCGCAACCGGGAGGCCGCCCAGGACGCCGTGATCCGGCCGATGCGGCTGGAGCGGTTCGTGGCCGACTACTTCAGCCCCTGGGTGGCCTGGTACAACACCGAGCGGCCGCATTCCATGCTGGACGGGTTGACGCCGTTGCAGACGTGGAACGAGGACTCGACGGTGCTGCACCGGGTCGACGCGGCGCTGCTGCGGCATTTGATGCTCGCTGGCGAGGACAAGACGATCGGTCCGTACGGCGTGCGGCACAACAACCTGTACTACCTCGGCGCCGGGATGACCGGCCGGGGCGGGCAGAAGGTGCAGATTCGCTACATGCCGCACGACGACCGGCAGATTGAGGTGTACCTCGACGGCGAGCACCTATGCACCGCATACCCGCAGGGGCAGCTGTCCGTTGCCCAGCGCGAGGAGTACCGCGAGCACGCCAGGGCCGAGGCCAAGCAGCTGGCCACCGCCCGCCGACGGGCCACCCGTCGGGCACGCTCGGTGCTGGCTTCGCTGAGCGACGGGCAGACCGACGAGGCGGAGTCGAAGCTGGTGCCCCGCACCGCCGGCGAGGCGGCGGCCCGCAGGCGTGACGACGAGGCGCTGCGCCGCCGCGCGTCGACCAGCCTGCTGGGGCTGGTCGAGCCGTACGCGCTGCCGCCGGGGCAGTCCTACCCGAAGCCCACCGACGAGAACGGACGCTGATGCCCGGGCACTTCCTCGGCCTGCAGGGGGCCAACACTCTGGTCACCGGCCAGTACCAGCTGACCAGCCGGATCATCGACGACCTGGTCGCCAACACGGCGACCGGCGTCATTCACGGTCCGGCCGGGGTGGGGCCGACCAGGCCGGCGGGGGAGGAGGAGCACTGGCGGGCCGGTCGACACGTCTCCGCACCGCACGTGGCGACCCACCCCGGCGGCAAACCCCTACACCAGCTTCCCGGACAGTTCCGCCTCGCCGCCTGGGCCGACCACTTCGGCGTACGCCCGCAGGACCTGGTGGAACTCGACGGCGGCGGCAACCTCGACCAGCAACTCCGGGACGGGACCGTCACCCTGCACCAGCCCGACGCCGATCCGCTCACCGAGCATCTGCGGTGGGCCGCCCGGGGCAGGGCCGGTGGCCGACTGTTCCTGCTCGCCCGCAGACCCGACGTGCCACCCCTGGCCGACCTGGTCCGGCTCGTGCTCGGGCTGCGCCTGACGGCCACGATCACCCTCACCGACCACCGCCGCAACGTCGGCGACCTCCGGCTCGTCCAGGGCGAGAGCTGGGACGTCACCATCGACCGCCCCGGCCGCCCGCCCGCCCCCGCCGACCCGCCCACCCGGCACACCCCGGAAGCCGCGACCGCGTTCTGCCTCGAATACCTCGAACTCGCCGTCGCCGCCAACGTCCCCGACGATCCGAGCGAGCCGATCCCGGTCCCACAGCACCCGACCCCTGGCACCGTGGACGATCCCGTACCCCTACTCCGTCGACTCGCCCGCCATCATCCCGGACAGCCCGTCGCCGCCCACTTCGACGGCACCACCTGCCAGATCTGGCTCCGCGAGCGCGACGACGTACGCCAGCTCGCCACCGCGGCCACCCTCCCCGCCGCCATCGGCGCACTCGGCCTCTGACCACCGGGCCCGCCGAGTTCCCACTCCGCCATCGGGTCCTTACCAACCGCCCGGCACGGGCGTAGCTTGGAGGGGGTAGAAGTCTGACGGGGGAGGCGGCGATGGTGGCACCGGCGGAGCTGGTGGAGATTGCGTCCGAGGCGGAGCTGCGCGAGCTGCTCGGCGAACCGATCCCCCGGGCGGTGACGAAGGAACGGGTACGTCTGCACGAGATCGACCGCGAGTGGCTGGCCGCCGCACCCTTCTGCCTGGTGGCGACAGCCGACCGGGACGGCAACTGCGACGTCTCGCCGAAGGGCGACCCGCCCGGCTTCACGCTGGTGCTCGACGACACCACGATCGCCATCCCGGAACGCCCCGGCAACCGGCGGGCGGACGGCTTCCGCAACATCCTGGCCAACCCGCACGTCGGGCTGGTCTACCTGATTCCCGGCCGGGGCGAGACGCTGCGGATCAACGGCCGGGCCCGGCTGGTCCGCGAGGCGCCGTTCTTCGACCAGATGGTGGTCAAGGGACACCGCCCGATCCTGGCCCTGGTGGTCGAGATCGAACAGATCTTCTTCCACTGTGCCAAGGCGTTCATGCGCTCGGCGCTGTGGCGGCCGGAGAGCTGGCACCCGGAGGCGCTGCCGCCGCAGGCACAGATCGTCAAGCGGGTCCAGAAGACCGAGGAGTCGCTGGAGGAGCTGGAGCGCTACTACGGCGCCGAGTACGCCCGCCGGCTCTACCAGAGCTGACCCGCCCCGACGGGTCCGATCCGCCGGGGCGGGTCAGGAGAGCAGCCGCCGCACCGGCAGCCGCCGCACCGGCAGTCGCCGGATGGAGGCGTCAAGCACCTGTGCGGTGTGCGCCAACCCGATCCGGCCGCCGCCGGCCCGGGGCAGCGCGGCGGCGATCTGCATCAGACAGCCCGGGTTGGCGGTCACCAGCAGCCGGGCGCCGGTGCCGAGCACGTTCCGGGCCTTGCGCTCGCCGAGTTCGGCCGCCGGTTCCGGGTTGAGGACGTTCCACACCCCGGCCGAGCCGCAGCACAGCTCCGGGTCGGCGATCTCCCGCAGCTCCAGCTCGGGAATGGCCCGCAGCAGTTCCCGGGGCTGGCTGCGGATGCCCTGGGCGTGCCCGAGGTGGCAGGCGTCGTGGTAGGCGACGCTCACCGGCAGCGGGTGCCGCCGGGCGACCGGGCCGAGTTCGACGAGGAGTTCGGAGAAGTCGCGTACCCGGGCGGCGAACGCGGCGGCCCGCTGGGCGTACGCCGGGTCGTCGGCGAGCAGGTCGGCGTACTCCTTCAGCGCCGAGCCGCAGCCTGCGGCGTTGACCACGAAGTAGTCGATGCCGGTGCCGTCGAAGGCGTCGACCAGGTCCCGGGCGAACCGGCGCGCCTCCTCCTCCCGGCCGTTGTGCAGGCTGAGCGCGCCGCAGCAGCCCTGCCGGGCGGGGTTCAGCAGCACCTCGCAGCCCTCGGCGGCCAGCACCCGGGCCGTCGCCGCGTTCACCCCGGGGAAGAACGCACTCTGCACGCAGCCGGTGAGCATCCCGACCACCGCCCGGCGCGGCCGGTACGCGGGTACCCGGTCCGGGGCCTTCGGCGCCCGGGTCAGCTGGGGAGCCAGCGACTCCAGGGTGGCCAGCGTCGGCGCCAGCCGGGGCAGCAGTCCGGTACGCCCCAGTAGCGCCCGCAACCCGCTGGCCTGGTACGCCCGTAGCGGTCCGCGCAGCAGCCGCAGCCGCTTCGGATACGGGAAGAGCGCGAAGATGGCCGCCCGCAGCGCGCGTTCCCGGGCGGGGCGGCGGTGTCGGCGTTCCACCTGTTGTCGGGTGTGCGTGATCAGCGTGTCGTAGCGCACTCCTGACGGGCAGGCGGTGACGCAGGCCATGCAGCCGAGGCAGGCGTCGAAGTGCCCGACCATGGATTCGCGCAGCGGCTCGCCCTCCAACCCCTGCCGCATCAGGTGGATCCGTCCCCGGGGCGAGTCCATCTCCTCGCCCCACAGCACGTACGTGGGGCAGCTGGGCAGGCAAAATCCACAGTGCACACAGTCGGCGACGAGGGCGGCGGGTGGCGGCCGGTGCCCGTCGAATGCCGGCCCACCGGGCGCCGGCCCGAGCAGCCCGAGCACGTCCCGGGGCGCACTCGCCGGCCGGGTACCGCCGGGCGACGGCGAATCGGGAGCGGGTGACGGCGAATCGGGAGCGGGCGGCGGCCCACCGGGCACAGCGTCCAGATCGTTGTTCGGGATGCCCGGGTCGGGTGCTGGTGCGGCGGGCGAAGGCATCAGATTCCTCCTACGAAACGGCCGGGCGCCAGCCGGGCATCGGGGTCGAACCGCTGCTTGACCCGGCGCATCAGCTCCAGCCCCTCCACCGGCCCCCACAGGTCGACCCGGTCCCGGACCGGCTCCGGCGCGGTAAGCACCACCGCGTGCCCGCCGACCTCGGTGGCGGCACCCCGCAGCTCCTCGACGACCCGGGCCACCCGGTCCGGGTCGGCCGCCGCCGGCAGGCCGGCGTAGAGCACCCCGGTGCCGGCCGAGCCGCGCACCCCGACCGGCACGTCGTGCCGGTCGGCCGCCGCCCGGCCCGCCGCCAGCAGATCGGGTACTCCGGAGAGCACCCCGGTCAGTTTCAGCCCGGTGTCGCCGGGCTGCCACGGGTACCGCCCCCACCAGGGTGGCGCCGTCGCGCCGGTCACCTTGTCGGTGCCGAGCAGCCGGGCGGCGGCCTCGGCCCGGCCGGCGACTCCGGCCGGGGTCCCCTCCAGCAGCAGCACCACCTCGTGACCGCCCTCCGGCGGCGCGTCGACCTCCAGGGCGGCCGGCACCAGTTGGGCGCCGAGCACGCTGCCGAGCAGCCGCCCGACCCGCGCCAGCCCGTCCGCCACACCGTCGCCGCGTCCGGCGTCGACCCGGCAGCGCAGGTACGCCCGAGCGGCCGGCACCGGATGCAGCCGGAACACGCACTCGGTGACCAGCCCGAGCGTGCCGTACGCCCCGGTGACGAGTTTGCCGAGGTCGTAGCCGGCGACGTTCTTCACCACCTTGCCCCCGGCGTGCGCCACCACCCCGTCGGCGCGGACCATCGTGACGCCGATCAGCAGGTCCCGGACGGTGCCGTAGAGCATCCGGCGTGGCCCGCTGCCGTTGCACGCGACCGCGCCGCCGACGGTGGCGCCGCCGACCGGGTCGTCCAGCCCCAACTGCTGCCCGGCCGGGGCGAGCGCCCGTTGGAGGTCGGCCAGCGGGATGCCGGCCCGGACCACCGCGATCAGGTCGCCGGCGGCGTGCTCGACCACTCCGGTCAGCCGGCGGGTCTCCACCAGCAGGTCGAGGGCGCGCGGCGGGTTGCCCCAGTCCGACCGGCTGCCGCCGCCGCGGAACCCCACGGTGAGCCCGAGTTCGGCGGCGGCCCGCAGCAGCGCCGCCGCCTGCGCGGTCGAGCCGGGCGCCGCCACGATCCGGGCCCGCACCCCGCCGAGCACGTCCACCGGCCCACCCGCCCGGACCATCGGCACGATTCCGGCGTCGTCCGGCCCGGCCGGCGGGGCGGTGCCGGCTTCGGCCAGCGCGGCCCGGAGCCGGGCGAGCTGCTCGGTGGTCGGGTCGAGCTGCTCGGTGTTCGGGTCGAGCTGCTCGGTGTTCGGGTCGAGCTGCTCGGTGTTCGGGTCGAGCTGCTCGGTGTTCGGGTCGAGCGGCAGCATGGCTCAGTACACCTCCGGGAGTATCGCTCAGTACACCTCCGCGAGACCGGCCTCCTGGAGCGGGTGCGCGCCCCGGTGCCGGCCGGGCACCTCGCCGCAGAGCCGGGGGGTGGGGAAGATCTTGCCGGGGTTGGCCAGCGAACGCGGGTCGAAGGCGCAGCGCAGCAACTGCATGGTGTCCAGGTCGTCGTCGGTGTACATCCGGGGCAGGTACTTCGCCTTGTCCATCCCGACGCCGTGCTCCCCGGTGATCGACCCGCCGTACGCGACGCAGAGGTCGAGGATGGCGCCCGAGAGTTCCTCGGCGCGTTCGGCCTGCCCCTCGACGGCGTCGTCGAAGAGCACCAGCGGGTGCAGGTTGCCGTCCCCGGCGTGGAAGACGTTCGCCACCCGGATGCCCCGTTCGGCGGCGAGTTCGTCGATCCGGCGCAGCACCTCCGGCAGGGCGGTACGCGGGATCACCCCGTCCTGCACGATGTAGTCCGGGCTGATCCGGCCGACCGCCGCGAAGGCGGACTTCCGGCCCTTCCAAAACAGTGCCCGCTCGGCGTCGTCGGCGGCGATCCGGATCTCGAACGCGTCGTTGGCCCGGCACAGCCGCTCCACCTCGGCGAACTGTGCCTCGACCTCGGCGGTCGGGCCGTCCAGTTCGACGATCAGCACCGCCCCCGCCCCGGCCGGATAGCCGCAGTGCACCGCCGCCTCGGCCGCCTCGATGGCGAGTGCGTCCATCATCTCCACCGCCGCCGGCACCACGCCGGCGGCGATGATCGCCGAGGTCGCCGCACCGGCCGCGTCCGTGGTGCGGAAGGCGGCCAGCAGGGTACGCACCGACTCCGGCAACCGGACCAGCCGTACGGTGACCTCGGTGGCGATCCCGAGGGTTCCCTCCGAGCCGACGAAGGCGCCGACGAGGTCGTAACCGGGGCTGTCCGGTGCCGCCCCGCCCAGCCGGACCAGGTCGCCGTCCGGGGTGACCACCTCCAGCCCGAGCACGTGGTTCGTGGTGAAGCCGTACTTGAGGCAGTGCGCCCCGCCGGAGTTCTCCGCCACGTTCCCGCCGATCGAGCAGATCTGCTGGCTGGACGGGTCCGGGGCGTAGTAGTAGCCGTACGGGGTGGCGGCCCGGGTCACCGCCAGATTGATCACGCCCGGTTCGACGACCGCCCGTTCGTCGGCGGGCAGCACCTCGCGGATGGCGCGCAGCCGGGAGGTGACGATCAGCACCCCGTCGGGGTGCGGGAGGGCGCCGCCGGAGAGCCCGGTGCCGGAGCCCCGGGCCACGAACGGCACGCCCGCGCCGACGCAGGCCCGGACCACCACGGCGCATTCCGTGGCGGTTCGCGGCAGCACCACGAGCGCCGGCACCACGCGGTACTGGGCCAGCCCGTCGCACTCGTAGGTCCGTAACCGGGCCCGGTCGTCGATCACCTGCTCGGCGCCGAGCGCGCCGCGCAGCTCACCGGTCAACCTCTCGATCACCGTCGCGGCCATCGTCGACCTCCGGTCGTCTCCGCGCTGGTCAGGGCATCCGCTCGTCGCCGGCCTCAGGACATCCGCCTAAGCGCATCCGCCTCTCGGCATCCGCTTCAGGGCATTCGTTCGTAGGCCGGCAGGGTGAGGAAGTCGACGAACTCGTCGGCCACGGCGACCTCCATGAACAGGCCGCGTGCCTCGGCGTACCGGCCGGGGTCGGCGCCGAGCTTCTCGATCTCCTCGTCGGCGATCCGCTCGACGAGTTCCCGGGTGACCCGGACGCCGGTGTCCAGGGTGACGTCGTTGTGCAGCCACTGCCAGACCTGGGAACGGGAGATCTCGGCCGTAGCCGCGTCCTCCATCAGGTTGAAGATGGCCACCGCACCCGAGCCGGCCAGCCAGCTCGCCAGGTATTGAATTCCGACGCTGACGTCGTTGCGCAGTCCCGCCTCGGTCGGTGTGCCGGGGGTGGCCGCCACGTCCAGCAGTTGCGCCGCGCTGACCGCCACCTCCTCGCGGGTCCGGTCGAGCTGGTGCGGCCGGTCCCCGAGTACGCCGTCGAAGACCTCGCGGCAGACCGGCACCAGGTCGGGGTGGGCCACCCAGGAGCCGTCGAAGCCGTCGTTCGCCTCCCGGGTCTTGTCGTCCCGGACCTTTGCCAGCGCGGTTTCGTTGACCGCCGGGTCGCGCCGGCTGGGGATGAAGGCCGCCATCCCGCCGATCGCGTGGGCGCCGCGCCGGTGGCAGGTCCGGACCAGCAGTTCGGTGTACGCCCGCATGAACGGCGCGGTCATCGTCACCGCGTTCCGGTCCGGCAGCAGGAAGTCGGCGCCCCGGGTGCGGAACTTCTTGATCACGCTGAACATGTAGTCCCAGCGTCCGGCGTTCAGCCCGGCGGAGTGCTCGCGCAGCTCGTAGAGGATCTCGTCCATCTCGAACGCGGCCGGGAAGGTCTCGATCAGTACGGTGGCCCGGATCGTGCCGCGCGGGATGCCGAGCTGCTCCTGCGCGGCCACGAAGACGTCGTTCCAGAGCCGCGCCTCCAGGTGGCTCTCCAGCTTCGGCAGGTAGAAGTAGGGGCCGGAGCCGGCATCGAGCTGCGGCCGGGCACAGTGGAAGAAGTAGAGGCCGAAGTCGACCAGGCTGCCCGAGGTGCGTTCGCCGTCGACCAGGACGTGCTTCTCCGGCAGGTGCCAGCCGCGCGGCCGGACCACAATGGTGGCCAGCTCGCCCTCGCGCAGCCGGTAGTGCTTCCCCTCCGGGGTGTGCAGCTCCAGCTTGCGGGCGATCGCGTCCCGGAGGTTGAGCTGCCCCTCGACCACGTTCTGCCAGAGCGGCGTGTTGGCGTCCTCGTGATCGGCGAGCCAGACCTTGGCGCCGGAGTTGAGCGCGTTGATCGTCATCTTGGCGTCGGTCGGCCCGGTGATCTCGACCCGCCGGTCGACAAGCCCGGGTGCCGGCTCGGCGACCCGCCACTCCCCGGACCGGACGTCCGCCGTCTCGGGCAGGAAGTCCAGGGCGCCACCGGCGGCCAGCTCCGCCGCCCGCTCGTCGCGGCGGGCCAGCAGCTCCCGGCGGCGCCCGTCGAACGACCGGTGCAGCCGGGCGACGAAGTCGAGCGCCTCGGCGGTCAGAATCTCCGCATAGCGGTCGCTCATCGGTCCGGTGACCTGGACGCCATCCGGCAGATTCATCGCCGACCTCCTCGTTGGTGATCCCATCAGGGTACGGCGCTCCGGACGCTCCGGCGCGTCGTGCGCCGGGGCGGTAAGGAAGGGCCCCTTCCTATCGTTTTTTGTATAGGAAGGGCCCCTTCCTTGCACCTCAGCGGATGGCGCCGCCGTTGGCGCGGCAGGTGTCCCGGACGTGCCAGAAGTCGGCGAGATAGTCGTCGTGGATGCCTCGGCCCATGATCCGGAGCATCGCCTCGTCGGCCTGGCGCAGTGCCGAGACGTTGTAGTTGTGGCTGCCGGTGAAGACCCGGGGCACGATGTCGTCGTCGTACGCACCGTCGATGATCATGTATTTGTTGTGCGTACGGATGTCCCGGCCCGGCCCGACGTTGTAGTGGCACTTGGTGAGCTGGACGTTGCTGCCCAGTGCGTTCAGCACCCCGCTGTTCGCCTCGCTGTAGACGACGTCGACCCAGCAGCCGGCGTTGCGCAGCGCGGTGAGCTTCTTGGCCACCTCGGGGCGGTTGAACGAGAACATGTTGACCCGTACGTCGGTCTGCCGGCGGGTGCCGTTGTCGTCGTAGTAGCAGGAGGCGACCGAGTCGAGCACGCTGACGACGGTGTCGGTGGCCGGGTCGCTGACCGGCTGCCCGGAGCGCTCCCGCCGGGGGAAGAAGTACGCCCGGTAGGTGCTGCCGGTCGGGGTGCCCCAGTAGTAGTCGTTGTTCCCGGCCGAGTTGTAGCGGTGGGACCGCAGGTCCGCGAAGTACTGCCGGTACGCCTGGTAGGTGGTGGCGTCGCTGAACGTCGACCCGTTGTTGTACGCCTCGTTCGCGTCCCACCAGCCGAGGTTCGCCGAGCCCTGGAAGACCACGTTGGACACCGTCGAGCCGTCGTTGCGCACGATGCTGGAGGCGGTCAGGAACTTGTTGTGGTTGTAGGCGGTGACCGACGAGTCGGTGTAGTCGATCCGCCGGGTGCCGATGCAGCCCCGGTCGGCGGTCGGAAACTTGTCGGCACAGTGCACGATGTACGACCCGGCGGTGTCGTTGCTGCCGAGCACCGGCAGCAGCCGCTGGTAGGGCCGCTGGCTCACCTGCTCGTGGTCCAGGATGATTTTGACGCGTACCCCCCGCTGGTGCGCGTTCAGCAGCCGGCCGGGCAGGTCGGGCGTGGTCGCCGAGTCGGTGACGTCGGTGACGCCGAACCCGAACCAGGACATCTGGATCTCGCCGCCGGCCGGTACCCGGTCGATGATCCGGGCGAGTTGGACGAAGATGGCGTTCTGCTGGGCGGCCGTGCCGGTGGGGCGGTTGAAGACCGCGTCGTTCATCGTCGGATCCGGCTCGGCGGCGGCGGCCGGGCCGCTGCCCAGCAGCGGTAGCGTGCCGGCGGCGAGTATGAAGACGAGTGCCGACCGTGCGGTCGGGCGTGGAAAATATTTACGCATCCGCATGGCTTGATGATCGCACCGAACTGTGACCGACGGAACCACCGTCGCCCGGTACGGATCGCCGGCCCGGCGCGGTTGGTGCGAACGTGAACGGTCGGGACGACGTGAACGGTCGGGACGTGGACGTGCTGGTGGTCGGCGCCGGTCAGGCGGGGTTGTCCGCCGGCTATTTCCTGGGCCGGTCCGGCTTCGCCCCGGAGACCGGATACGTGCTGCTCGACGGCGGTGCCGGGCCGGGCGGTGCCTGGCGGGACCGCTGGCCGACGCTGCGGATGGCCGCCGTGCACGGCGTACGCGACCTGCCCGGACGGCCGCTCGGCGAGGTCGACCCGGACCGCCCGGCCGCCGAGGTGGTCGCCGGCTACTTCGCGGCGTACGAGCGGGAGTTCGGCCTGCCGGTGCACCGACCGGTACGGGTGACCGGGGTGCACGACCGGCCCGACGGCCGGCTGGCCGTGCGGACCGACACCGGCGAGTGGCGGACCCGGGCGCTGGTCAACGCCACCGGCACCTGGCGGCACCCGTTCTGGCCGCACTATCCCGGACAGGAGTCGTTCGCCGGCCGGCAACTGCACACCGCCGACTACCGGGGACCGGCCGAGTTCGCCGGCCGCCGGGTGGTGGTGGTCGGTGGCGGCACCTCCGCCCTGCAACTGCTGGACGAGGTCGCCACGGTCGCCGCCGAGACCCGCTGGGTCACCCGGCGACCGCCGGTGATCGCCGAGGGGAGGTACACCCCGGAGTGGGGCCGGGCCGCGGTGGCCCGGGTCGACGCGACGGTACGCGCCGGCCTGCCGCCGACGAGCGTCGTCGCGGCCACCGGTCTGGTGTGGACGGAGCAGCTGCGCCGGATGCGGGAACGCGGCCTGCTGCACCGGCTGCCGATGTTCACCCGGATCGTCCCCGAGGGCGTCGTCTGGGCCGACGGCACCCGGTTCATCGCCGACGTCATCCTCTGGTGCACCGGCTTCCGGGCCGTACTCGACCACCTGGCGCCGCTGCGACTGCGTGGCCCGGGAGGCGGGATCGTGATGGACGGCACCCGGGTGGTCGCCGACGAGCGGGTACACCTGATCGGGTACGGGCCGTCGGCGAGCACGATCGGCGCGAACCGGGCCGGCCGGACCGCCGTACGGGAGATCCGGCGGTTGCTCGACCGGGACCGGGCTTCCGCCGAAACGCCGCGCTGACCTGGGGAAACGTTCGGACTGTCCGGCCCGGTGCGGCCCGTAGCACGACCCGCCGGACGACTCGCCGCATTTGACGAATCGGGTTGGAAGCGGCAACGTAGGGCAAGTACGGCCCGTCGCCCGAGCCGAGTGCCCGGGGTGACCCGCAGCGGCCGTACCCAGGCGTCAGCCCGGTCTGCGCACTGTGTGTGCGGACCAGACGAACGGGCTGGCTACATGACCGATGCCACCGCGATCTCTGTAGGGCCGCAGCCGGCCTGACGCGGATGCCCGGGACAGCCCGCCGGTCGGGCGTACGGGCCGAGCACACGACAATCCACGAGGAGTCCGCATGCTCACCATGACCGAGAACGCCGTACTCGTGATCCGGGACCTGACCGCCCGCCAGGAGGTGCCGAACGGCGCCGGCCTGCGTATCGCCAGCGACCTCTCCGCCGGGTCGCTCAACCTCACCCTGGCGGAGAGCCCCGCCCAGGGTGACCAGGTGGTGGACAGCGACGGCGCCCGGGTCTTCCTCGACCCGCAGGCCGCGCAGATCCTCGACGACAAGGCCCTGGACGCGGCCGTCGACGCGCAGGGTGCGGTGCAGTTCGGCTTCGCCGAGCAGGGCCAGGGCGGTTTCGCCGAGCAGGGCCCGACCGTCTGACCCGAGCCGGGGCCCGACCGTCCGACGAGCCAGGGCCCGACGTCTGACGCTGTAGACCCTTCAGCCACGCCGGGGCCGGGTCTCCCGCCGGCTGGGATCGCCGGTGGGAGCCCGGCCAAGTGCCGGTACTGTCCAGCCGTGCACCGGTGCTTCCCGATCACCCCGCCGCCGCGCTCCTGAGCGGGGCGACAACCCCGGCGCGTCGTGCCGATCCGGCCGATGCGCCGTCCCCTGTTGGTTGATCCGGGCTCGCCCCGCTTCCGCGACCGATCCCTTCTCCCGTCGCAGGAGCGCGAATCCCCATGCACACCTCCGCAACCCCGTTGGTCCCCGTGCGCCGGCACACCGGCACCGGCCTGTGGTTCCTCGTCATCTCCGGCACGCTGTGGGGCACCGGTGGGCTTACCGGCACCCTGCTGGGTCAGCACACCGGACTCGCCCCGGTCGCGGTCGCCGGCTACCGGCTGGCCGTCGGCGGAACCCTGATCGTGGCGTTTCTCGTCCTCACCGGGCGGCGCCCGCCGCGCGGCCGGGCGGCCTGGGCCCGGATCGCCGTCCTCGGCGTACTGGCCGCGCTGTACCAGGCCTGCTACTTCGGCGCGGTGTCGCTGACCTCGGTCAGCCTGGCCACCCTGGTCACCATCGGTGCCGCGCCACTGCTGGTGCTCGGCGCGGAGGCGGTCACCGGCCGGCGTCGACCGGACCGGCGCACCGCCGGAACCTGCGCGCTGGCGGTGGCCGGTCTGCTGCTGCTGGTCGGGCTGCCGGCCGGCGACCTCGGCAAACTCGCCGTACTCGGCAGCGCGTCGCTGGCGCTGGTCTCGGCCGCCGGTTTCGCCGCGATCACCCTGGTCGGCGCCCGGCCGGTCGCGGGCCTCGACGAACTCGCCGGCACCGGGTACGGCTTCACCCTCGGCGGACTGCTGCTGGTGCCGGCGGCTGCCGGCACGGTCGGGCTCGGCTTCCAGCCCGGTCCGGCCGCCCTCGGGCTGCTGGTCGCGCTCGGCATCGGGCCGACCGCGGTGGCGTACCTGTGCTATTTCCGGGGGCTGCGTACCGTCCGGCCCGGCACCGCGGCGCTGCTGGCCCTGCTGGAGCCGCTGGTCGGTGCGGTGCTGGCCGCGCTGCTCCTCGGCGACCGGCTGGGCCCGGCCGGCCTGCTCGGCGCGGCACTGCTCGGTGCGGCGGTGCTGCGCGCCGCCCGCTCGCCGGGGGGCCGGAGCGGAGTCGACCGGGCCGCCCCGCAGGGAGCGGCGGGAGCTGACCGGGCCTCGTAGAGTCGGACCGGGCCGCAACCGTCCCCGCCCGGCATCGTTCCGGGCGGGGACGGGGACGAGGGAGTGCGAGAGGGAGACGATGACCGAGCCGCCGATCGTGCTGCGCCAGGCGACTCCGGCCGACACCGACGCGGTGCTCGAACTGCACCTGCGCAGCCGTGCCGCCTACCAGCGGGCGGTCCGGCCGGCGGCGGAGATCGCCGCGACCGACGCGGTGCTGCGGGAGCGCCGGGACAGCTACTACGGGGCGTTGCTCGGCTCGCCGGAGGTCGACGGCTGCGTCGCGGTACGCGGCGACCGTGTGGTCGGCTTCACCCTCGCCGGCCCGGTCAACCACCCGGACCCGTTTCCCGGCACCACGGTCGAGCTTTACAAGATCCATGTCGACCCCGAGCAGTGGGGCCGGGGCACGGCCCGCCGACTGCTCGCCCGGTGCGTCGACCGGTGGCGGGCGGCCGGGGTCGACTCCGCCCGGCTCTTCGTCTGGGATTTCAACGAGCGGGCCCGCCGCTTCTACGCCCGCAACGGCTGGCTGGACGACGGCCACCGCCGGCCGGACGACCCGCGCATCGGACCGTACCGGATGCGGGGTTACCGGCTGACGGTGTCGACCGCACCCAGCGGCGGCCCGCCCACGCCCGACGGTGCCGGCGGCCCGCCCACGCCCGACGGTGCCGGCGGCTCGCCCGTGCCGGACGGTGCGGGACCGGTGGTGCGCGGCGGCTGACCGGTGCGCGCCTCGGCGCCTGCCGGGGCGGCGGGCCGGGTCGGCGTGGCCGGCCGGGTCTGCGTGGTGGGCCGGGCCGGGTGGGCGAGCCGGACGAGTTCCGGCAGTACCTCGCCGAGCGGCGCGTCGAGGGTCAGCTCGGCGTAGTCGTCGCCCCGGGTCGGTCCCTGGTTGACGATCACCACCGGGATGTCGAGCTTCGCCGCCCGGATCACGAACCGGCGGCCGGACATCACCGTCAGGGACGAGCCGAGCACCAGCAGCAGCCGGGCCCGCTCGACCAGGTCGAAGCAGGTCCGGACCCGGTCCGCCGGCACGGTCTCGCCGAAGAAGACCACGTCCGGCTTGAGCATGCCGCCCGGGCAGGACCGGCAGTCCACGGTCCGGAAGCCTTCGACCAGCTCGTCCGGCAGCTCGACGTCACCGTCCGGGTTGACGGTCTCGGCGCGGGCGGCGAACCGGGGGTTGGCGGCGCGCAGCCGCTGGTCCAGCACCTCGCGGTCGGTGATCTCGCCGCAGCCCAGGCAGACCACCCGGGCCAGGCTGCCGTGCAGCTCGACCACGGAGCGGGCGCCACCCGCCTGGTGCAGCCCGTCCACGTTCTGGGTGAGGATTCCGGCCAGCAGCCCACGGCGGTCGAGTTCGGCGACCGCCCGGTGCCCGGCGTTCGGCGAAGCCCGGACGATGGTCCGCCAGCCGAGGTGGCTGCGTGCCCAGTACCGGCGCCGGGCCAGCGGATCGCCGACGAAGGTCTGGTACGTCATCGGGGTGTGCCGACGCAGTGCCCCGCTCGGCCCCCGGTAGTCGGGAATCCCGGAGTCGGTCGACAGGCCGGCACCGCTGAGCACCACGACGTCGCCGCCGGCCAGCAGTCGGGCCAGCGGGGCGTATCCTCCGGCGCTCGGGTCGTCCACCCCTCCATGCTGCCTCGCCGTACGCCGACGCGGCGAACGGGAACCCCTGCCGCCTCGCCGTACGCCGACGCGGCGAACGGGAACCCGGGCGGGCGCCCGTCCGCCGCGCGGTGCTGGCCGGGCGTAACGTGGATCACCGACCCCCTGATCGACAGCGCTTTACCGCAGGATCGTGCACGGGGTGCCGGAAGCGACGGTGAAGTCGCTCGGCGGGACGAACGTCCCGGTCCACCGGCCGGAGAAGTCGAAGGTCTGGGTGGCCGGCGGGTTGCCTGCCGGTCCGTCCCAGGGCAGCGCGGTGATGCTGGCCCCGGTGCCGGTGCGGAAGACCGTCGCGTTCCACCACTGGGTGATGGAGACGTTCTGTGCGATGTCGAAGCGGATTGTCCAGCCCGACGGCGGTGTCGGGCCGGACCAGTTCAGGGTGCCGCGTACCCGGTAGCTGCCGTACTGGCTGACGGAGATGGCGATGGTGCAGTTCCAGGCGGGCGCCGGCTCGGCCGGCGGGGTACGGAAGGTTACCGGTTCGGAGAGCGGGCTCATGGTGTAACCGGAGCCGGCCAGCGCGGCGGCCCGGACCGCCACCGTGTACTCGGTGTCCGGGGTCAGCGCGACGAAGGTGACCGTATTGAACGGCATCGAGGAGAAGCCCTGCCACTCGCCGTCGACCAACCGCTGCATGGAGTACCGGAAGACCGGGCCGATCGGGCGGGTCCAGGTCAGGGTGGCACCGGTCGGGGTGATGTCGGTGGCCACCGGTTGACCGGGCGGCGGCAGCGGGATCAGCGGATCGGCCTGCGCGGGCACGGCCGGCAGAGCCAGCAGGGCCACGGTGAGCAGGGCAGCGCGGAGCAGGACGGGCAGGATGCGTCCGGGCATGACGAGAGCCTTTCTGGAGGTACGACTGCGGCAACGCCCGGTCCCGACAGAAAACTATCTAACTATGTCGATGCATTGCTGTCCAGGGTCGGTGTCCTCGATCGGACAGGCGTACTAAGTGTGGTCATGTGTTGACGGAGAGTAATGTCGGCTGCGGGGTAGGTACCGCCCCTCCTGGGCACGGCCACCACCCGTCGTGGCCAGACCCGCAATCCCTCGTCCACGGGCCGGCAGCGGCCCGACCCAGCAAGGAGCACCACCATGTCCGAAAACAACGAGGCCAGGCTCACGGCAGACGAACTGCCGGCCGACGCCATCGGCGAACAACCACCCGCCGAGGGCATCGACGAGGGGGCCGGCGTAGCGGCCGTACCCGCCACCGCGGCCGGACTGCCGGCCACCGCCCAGGGCCACTTCGCCGTGGTGAACGCGAACGGGACCCTCGCCCGAGGGTTCGGCGTCCTCTCGTCCAGCCGGATCACCACCGGCCAGTACCAGGTGGTCTTCATCCAGAGCGTGGTCCGGTCGGCCTTCACCGCCACGCTCGGCCTGACCGGCAGCCTCGGCGCCTCGCCGCCCGGCGAGATCGCCGTGGTCGGCCGCGCCGGCAACGCGAACGGGGTCTTCGTGCAGACCTTCACCAGCGCCGGCGTACCCGCCGACCGCTCGTTCCACCTGCACGTCTCGTCCTGACCGGCGTTCCCCGGACGCCTGGCCGGCGCGCCACCGGCCGGGCGTCCCCGGCCAGGCGAACTCGCCTGGCCCCGGTCCCCGCGGTGCGGCCCGGCGCCGCGGGGACCGGCCCCGCACAGTCCTGTGGGCGTCCGGCCCTCGTCGCCCGGCGGCGGTGCCGGCGGGCCGGGCCCGATCACGAGCGCGCGGCGCCGCCGGTGCATCGTGGCGTCGCCGCGCTCTGGCCGTCTCCCGCCCGCGCAGCCAATCGGCGGTACGCCCAGCGGGGACCTGGCTCGACCGGTCCGCCCTGTGGATCGTTCCGGCTAGATGTGGCGTTCCCCACCCTGCCCCGAAGCAAACCCGGTAAATCGCCGAACCTGGTAGAAGCCCTGGTGGCGCCCGTGGTGGCGTCCTGGCGGGACCTGGTGTGGGAGCTTCGGACCTGGTTCCGGAGCGGCCGAGCGGCCCCGGTGGTACGGCTCGACCCGCCGGTCCCAGCCGTCACATCCGTCGCAGTCTGCCCGGAATCAACGCACCGCTTTCTGGGTAAGGAAGGCGGCATGGAGCACTTCACTATCGCTACCGTCGCCGAGGAGAGCCCGGACTTCCGCCGGGTGTTGTGGACCGGCAAGCACACCCAGTTGGTCATCATGACGATCCCGCCGGGCGGCGAGATCGGTGAGGAGGTGCACGAGGAGATCGACCAGATCCTCACCTTCGTCAGCGGTACCGGTGAGGCCCGGGTCAGCGGCCAGACCCGCAAGGTGGCCCAGGGTGACCTGGTGGTCGTACCCGCCGGCCGTAAGCACAACTTCGTCAACACCGGCCCCAACCCGTTGGTGCTCTACACCATCTACGGCCCTCCGGAGCACGCCGACCAGGCGGTGCACCACACCAAGGAGGAGGCCGACGCGATGGAGGAGGCCGGCAAGGACGAGCCGCCGACGAGCTGAGTCGAGCCGAGCCGAGGGTTTCCGGCCGGCGGATCGTTCCGGCCGACGGCCGCGTTCAGTCCGACGGCCGCGTTCAGTCCGACTGCTCCGCGAGGAGGTCGAGGGTGAGCGCGGCCGTCCAGCTGAAGGCCGGAGAACCGATCCCGGCGCCGCTGTCGGGATGGAAGTACTCGTAGTGGCCGGAGCGCCGGGCCAGGTCGAGCAGGGCCGAGCGCAGCGTTCGGGCCTCTCCGTGCCGTCCGTGCGTACGCAGGCCGGCCCGGAGCAGCCAGTTGATGTTGAACCAGACGGGGCCCCGCCAGTACCGGTACGCGTCGAAGTCGACGGCGGAGCGGTCGTAGCTGGGCGCCGGCACGGGCCAGATCCCGAACCGCGGTGACTCCAGCGCGGTCACCAGGCTCGCCACCTGCGCGGCCGGCAACTCCGGCAGGACCAGTGGCAGCAGCCCGTTGACGCAGCGGGCCCGGCTGTGCCGGCCGGTCCGCACGTCCCGGGCGTGGAACATGCCGGTCTCCGGGACGAAGAGCCGGTCCACAAGTTGCCGGGTCAGTACGCCGGCCCGCTCGCGGTGCGGTGCGGGGTCGGCGCCGACCACCTCGGCGATCCGGGCCAGTGCCAGCTCGGCGGCGCCGCGCAGCGCGTTGAACCCGGGGCACTCGACCAGGAACGGATGGCGTACCGCGAGGTCGCTGTCCCGGTAGCCGCCGTCCCGGTACGACAGCGCGATGTTCAGGTAGCGGGCGTAGTCGTCGTCGGTGGGGCGGTGCGCGGAGGAGACCACCTGGTTGTCCCGCCGGGCGTACCGACGCAGTACCTCCACCGCCACCGGTACGGCGGCCAGCGCCTCGTCCCAGGACGGGCTGTTGTCGAGCCCGGACTCCCACGGGTGCACGATCGCGGCCAGCCCGGCGCCGCCCACGTCCCGGGCGGTGGCCAGATACTCCTGCTGGGCGACGAGTCGCGGGTAGAGCCAGCGGAGCTGCGCGGTGGCCGCCTCGTCCGGCCCGCGCCGGTAGACCTCCCAGGCGCCGACGGCGTGGACCGGCGGCTGCACGATCCCGCTGGTCGCCCGCTCCGCCCCGGCGCCGTTGCCCGAGACGCCGTTGCCCGCGGCGCTGTCGTTCGTGGCGCCGTTGCCCGAGACGCCGTTGTCCGAGACGCTGTCGTTCGGGGTGTGGAGGCGCTGCCGCGCAGTCGGGCTGCCGGTCCAGAAGCTCGGGCCCGGGAAGTAGTCGCGTTCGGTGACTCCCGGGTCGAAGACGATGTGCGGCACCCGACCGTCCGGCCACTGCGCCGTGAAGAGGCTGCGCAGGTCGCGCCAGGCCCGGTCCGGGGCGACGTGGGCCAGCCCGACGCTGATGAAGCCGGCGTCCCAGCTCCACTGGTGCGGATAGAGGGTCCGGGACGGCACGGTGTGGCTGCCGGTCCAGTTGGCGGCCAGGATCGCGGCCGCAGCACGCCAGGTTTCGGCGTCGGCCTCGCCGAGGTGGGCCGGGACGACAGCTGGTTCGCTCGACCCGGTTGCCCGGCCGCGCTTCGCGGTGGAAGACATAACCACTCAACGCCTAGTGCCGGTACGCCGTCTTTGTCAACTTTCGGTCCACCCGGCCACCACCGGCAGGCTGTCCACGTCCACCGTCTCCGGGTACTTCAACCCGGCGCCGGTGTTCAGCACCACCACCCGCTCGTCGGCGCGGAGCCAGCCACCGGCCCGGAGCTGCCGTACGGCGCTGAGGCAGGCGGCGCCCTCCGGGCAGAGCAGCAGGCCCTCCCGGGCGCCGAACTCGTGCAGGTCGGCGAGGATCGCCTCGTCGTCGACGGCGACCGCCGTACCGGAGGTGTCCCGGAGCGCGCCGAGGACGAGTTCGTCGCCGAGCGGCGCCGGCACGTTGATGCCGAAGGCGACCGTCCAGGCGTCGGCCCACGGCTCCGCCCGGGGTGCCCCGGCACCGAAGGCGCGCACGATCGGGGCGCAGCCGGTGGACTGCACGGCGACCAGCCGGGGCAGGGTCTCGCCGATCCAGCCGAGCTCCCGCAGCTCGTGCAGTGCCTTGTGGATGCCGATCAGCCCCACCCCGCCGCCGGTCGGATAGACGATCACGTCCGGCACCTGCCAGCCGAGCTGCTCGACGATCTCGTACCCCATGGTCTTCTTGCCCTCCAGCCGGTACGGCTCCCGGAGGGTGCCCACGTCGAAGACCTCCCCGCCGGGGGAGCCGCCGCGCTCGGCGACCAACTGCCCGACGTACCGGCCGGCGTCGCCGATCAGGCCGTCGACGAGGTGCAGTTCCGCGCCGGCCGCCACGCACTCCCGACGGGTGATGGTGGGCGCACCGAGCGGCATCGCGATCGTCGCCCGCAGCCCGGCCCGAGCGGCGTAGCTGGCCCAGGCCGCGCCCGCGTTCCCGTTGGTCGGCATCGCCACGTGCCGGATGCCCAGCTCACGGGCCCGGGAGACGCCGACGGCCGCGCCCCGGGCCTTGAACGAGCCCGTCGGCACCAGCCCCTCGTCCTTGACCAGCAGCCCCGGTACGCCGACCGACTCGCCGTACCGGGCTGCCGGCAGCAGCGGGGTCCAGCCCTCGCCGAAGGTGGTGACGTGCCGGTCCTCGGCCACCGGCAGCAGTTCGCGGTAGCGCCACAGGTCGGCCGGGCGTCCCGCCAGCGCGGTCGGGTCCACCGCCTCGCGTACCCGGGCAAGGTCGTACCGGGCCAGCAGTGGCGAGCCGCACGGGCAGAGGTTCTGCGGGCGGTCGGCGGGATGGCTGCGGTCGCAGCGCGGGCAGTGCAGGTGGGTCAGGTACACGGCGGCGGCCTCCGGGACCTCGGTTTCCTCCATGATCCCTGCCGGGCGCCCAGCCGGCGAGGTAACGGCCGCACGCGGGGCGGATCAGCGGGGCGGATCAGCGGGGCGGATCAGCGGGTCCGATCAGTGGGCCGATCAGCGAGGCGGCTCAGTTGGGCCGATCATTGTCGACGGCGAGCCAACGGCGACTGCGCCGTCCCGGCAGGTAGCCGGCGTCCAGTCGCTTGGCCAGCACCCCGGGCAGGCCCTGCTCACGGCTGGCGTCGAGGGCGTACCGGCCGCCGCCGGGGAAGTACGGCGGGGTCTGCCAGTGCGGCCCGGACAGGGCCAGCCCGTCGAGGAGTTCCCGGCGCTGGGCGTACGGCAGGTCGAGGCTGCTCGTCCCGTCCAGCCAGAGCAGATCGAAGATCAGGTACTGGCTGCCGTCCCGTCCCGCGCTCCGTCGGCCGGCCGTCGGGGGCGCCGCCGGGCGTACCCGTCCGGACCGGTCGAAGTCGACGAGTTCGCCGTCGAGTACCGCCTCGACAGGTGCCAGCTCCTCGGCCAGCTCCCGCAACCGCGGGTACACCGACGTGAGGTCCTCGTCGTCGGCGGAGCGCAGCCGGAGCCGGCCGCCGGAGACGTACCCGATGGCCCGCAGGCCGTTCCAGCGCATCTCGTAACCCCAGGCCGGGTCGTCGGCCGGCAACACGTCCGCTGCCGCCGCGCGCATCGGGCTGACCCGGTCCGGCATCGACTGCCAGCCCGGCGGCGCCGGGTCCAACCGGCGGACCATCCAGTCCCGGTCCCCGCTGCCGGTGCCGCGCCGCCCACCGCCCCGGTCCGGCTCACCGCCCCGGCCGGCCCGGAACAGTACGTAGCGCCCGGAGACCCGCCCGCCGCGCAGCGTCACCAGCACCTCGTCGTCGCGCCACTTCTCGCAGCTGTAGTCGCCCCGGTCGAAGACCGTCATCCGCCCGCCGCCGTATTCGCCGGCCGGGATCTCGCCGGCGAACTCGAGGTACTCCAGCGGGTGGTCCTCGGTGTGCACGGCGAGGTGGCTGCGTCCGGGCTCGCGGGGCAGTCCGCGCGGCACCGCCCAGGAGGCGAGCACCCCGTCCCGCTCCAGTCGCAGGTCCCAGTGCAGCGCGCGGGGCGTGGTGCTGCTGGATCACGAACCGGCCCCCGGCCCGCCCTGCCGCCGGCCGCACCCCCGTCCCCGCCGCCGGCTCGGGGTCCTGGCCCGGCTCGGGGACCGGCTCCGACTCCGGCTCCGTCTCGGGCAACGACTCCGGCTCGGGCACCGACTCCGTCTCGGGCTCGGGCACCGGTTCGGGCGTGCGGGTCCGGTCGCGCTTGCGCCGGTACTCGTCCAGCCGGTCGGCCATGCGGCCATTCTGCGCCGATCCGGCGGCGCGCGCCGGATGCATGCTGCCGGCCTGTCCGGGTAGAACTTCGGCATGACCTCTGCGATCGACCAGCCCCGCGTGTCGTTGCCCGGCGACGTCCGGATGCCGATGGTCGGCTTCGGCACCTGGCAGCTGCGCGGCAGCCGGGCGTACGACGCTGTCCGGGAGGCGCTCGACGTCGGCTACCGGCACCTCGACACCGCCACCATGTACGGCAACGAGGCCGAGGTGGGCCGGGCGATCAGGGACAGCGGGGTGCCCCGGGAGGACGTCTTCGTCACCACCAAACTGCCGCCGGAGCGGGCCGGCCAGGAGCGGCGGACCATCGCGGAGAGCCTCGCCGCCCTGGAGACCGACTACGTCGACCTGTGGCTGATCCACTGGCCCCCGCCGTCGAGCCGCGCCAGCCTGGCGAGCTGACGGGAGCTGCTGGCCGTCCGGGACGAGGGGGCGGCCCGGACGGTCGGGGTGAGCAACTACGGCGCCGGCCAGCTCGACGCGCTCGTCGAGGCGACCGGGGAGGTTCCGGCGGTGAACCAGATCCGTTGGGGTCCGGCGCTGCACGACCCGGGCCGGCTCGACGAGCACCGGGAGCGCGGGGTGGTGCTGGAGGGGTACAGCCCGCTGAAGACCACCGACCTGACCGACCCGGTGCTCGGGGAGATCGCCGGGAGATACGGGGTCACCCCGGGCCAGGTGGTGCTCCGCTGGCACCTGGACCACGGCGTGGTGGTGATTCCCAAGTCGGGCACCCCGTCCCGGATCCGGGAGAACTTCGATCTCTTCGGCTTCTCGCTGACCGAGGACGAGTTGCGTCAGCTCGATGCGTTGGCCGGCTGAGCCCGGCCGGCAGGCGACCCGGCCGCTCGTCTCCTCCTGCCGCTGACCTGCCACTTCTCCTCCGGGCGCCGGGCGGTCCCGCTCGGGCCGCCGAGCCGGCGTCGGGCCGAGCGACTACCCTGACCGGCAACCGCCACCCGGGGCACCGCGCGTAGAGCGCCGTCCGGCACCCCGGGTCGTGCACCGGGTGCGTGGCGGTGCGAGGGGAGGCTGCGGGATGTACGACCAGCTGCTCGGCGGGGGCCTCGGGCCACCCGGCCCGGAGGAGAACGGGCCGGAGCCGGACTTCGTCACCTGGCTGGTCTATCTCGACCGGGCCGAGGACCAGGGCTGGCTCGCCTCGCTGGCCCACTGGTGGCACGACGAGGTGTGTCGGCTGCTGCTGCCGTTCGTCGGTCCGGCCGGCGCGGCGGCACCGGCCGTCTCGCTTACCGCGTTCGAGCAGGACGCCGCCGGGCGCGGGCGACGGCGCCGGCCGGCCCGCTGGGCGGACGGGCTCACCGAGGAGTGTGCCCAGCTCTCTGCCCGGTGGTTCGACGTCGCGCCGACCGCGATCGCGTCCGAGCTGGACGTCTTCCTGGCCCGGTTCGCCGGTCGGCGGCACGTCCGGTTGCAGATCTCGGTCGGCTTCGAGGGGCGCTCCGGCGGGTTGCCGCTGGTGCTGCCGGCCCTGGTCGAGCTGGCCCGGCTGGTCGGTGACGCGACCGATCCGGCGTACGGCGAGATCGTCGCCAACGCCGGCCTGCTGCCCCCGGCGACGATGCTGGACGCGGCGCTCGGCCGCTCCGCCGAGTCCTCGGCCGAGCAGTGCCGGAGCCGGCTGCGCGGCTACGAGTGGGTGACGCTCTGTCCCCGCGAGCTGGCGGCCACGCTCGGCGGGGCGGAGCGGCTCCGGGCCACCGGCGCCTTCGCCGAGGTGCGGCCGCTGCGGCACGGCGGACTGCTGCTCCTGGGCCACCGACGATCCGGCCGACTACCAGGCCGACCGGGTACGCGAGGTCTTCCGCGCCCTGGCCCCGGTGCTGCCACCCGGGCAACCGGGTGCGTTGCCCACCGTGCCGCCCGCCGGGTCGTCGATGCTGTCGGCGGTGCCCGGGGTGTTGGCCGGCGACCCGGGTGGGCACGACCTGAGCCGGGTGGTCCTCGCCGATCCGCGTGCGGCGCACCGGCAGCTTCCCGGCCAGCGCCTCGACCTCGACCTCGGCCCGGGACTCGCCACCCGCTGACGAGTTGCGGGTGCTCCTACCGCCCCTGCTGGAGGCGGTAGGAGCACCCGTGGTGGTGGTGCGTGCGCCCGGTAGGGGGCGGCTGGCTGGGAGTGCGTCAGGACGGAGCGGGTACGCCTCAGGCCCGGCTGCAGGCGGAGCCGTTCAGGTTGAACGACGTCGGCGACGAGTACGCGCCGCTGAGCGTGCCCTGGTAGCCGAACGATGCCGTACCGCCCGGTGCGATGGTGCCGTTCCAGCTGATGTTCCGGGCCGTCACCGCCGATCCGCTCTGCGTGACCGTGGCGTTCCAGGCCTGGCTGACCTGCTGACCCGAGGGCAGGTTGTAGGTCAGCGACCAGTTGTTGATCGTGCTGGAGCCGGTGTTGGTGATGGTGACCGAGGCGGTGAACCCGTTGTTCCAGGAGTTCGCCGTGTAGGCGACCCGGCAGGAGGCGCCGCCCGGCGGGTTGGTCGGCTGCCCGGTGGGCGGGTTGGTCGGCTGCGGGTTGCCGCCGCCGTTCACCGAGGCGGAGAACGAGTTGACCGCGAGGCCGGTGCCGCCGATCCACGGCTCGAAGCCGGCCTGGATGCTGGTCAGGTACCACGAGTTGGTGATCGCGCCCCGGTTGCGGGTGTCGTTGATGAAGTCCAGCACGCTGAAGTTCCAGCTGCTGATCGGGGACGACGAGACGTACGAGATGACGTTGTTGGAGCCGTTGCTCCCGCGCCACACCTCCCAGTTGCGCCCGCCGACCGTGCCGTTGCCGACCGGGGAGCCGATCGGCTGGATCGAGCCCTGCCGGTTGAACCAGATCATGATCTCCATCTGGTTGACGCCGTCCCGCTTCGGCGACGGGTCGAGCCAGATGTCGTAGGACGCGTTGTAGGTGGCGCCGCCGACGAAGTTGTAGCTGATGCTGCTGTTGGCACTGCTGATCTGGCTCACCTGCATCGGCAGGTTGGTCCCGGGCGAGCAGTTGGTGTAGTGGCAGCCGAGGAAGACCGACGGGTACGACACCGGGGCGCCGCTGGTGCTGCCCTGGCCGTCCTGCCGGGTGATGGAGAACCCGTTGTCGGTGACGTTGATGCACTGCTGGGCGGTGGTGCCCCAGCGGTTGTTCTGGACCACGTACCTGCCCTGGATGGTGGTCGAGCCGTACTGCTCACAGATCTGGACGTCGGCCTGGGCGGGACCGGCGGCGACGAGTACGGCGGCGGTGGCGCTGACCAGCAGGCCGGCGACCGCCGCGAAGGCGGGGACGGAACGTCTCATGATGCTCCTTGAACGTGGTGGGTCCGTGGAGTGGAAGTGGTGCGGTGCCGCGGGGTAACGGGCGTGCGGCGAGGGTGGTGATCCGAGGGAGCGCTCCCATGGCAGCTAGCACACATTTACATGCTTGAAATCGGAAAGCAACTGGGAGCGCGCCGGCCGGGGCCTTTCGTGGCGGTGGGCCCGGTTATGCCAGGTGCGCAGCCGGGCTGAACGGCGTACCGGAGCAGGAGGGCGACCGGCGGGGTCGCGCCGGCGGCCGGGTTCAGTCGCCGGCCAGCAGGGTGCGGGCGGCCCGCACCTGGCCGACCACGCCGTGCAGTGCGGCGACGATCCGTTCCTCGGCGCCCGCGTCCAGCCTGCTCGCGGGGACCGAGAGGCTGATCGCGTCCACCGCCGGGGTGTGCAGCGGCACCGCCATCGCGAAGCAGACGATCCCCTCGGTGTTCTCCTCGCGGTCCACCGCGTAACCCCGGTCCCGCACCGCGGCCAGTTCCGCGTGCAGCAGCTCGGGATCGGTGATGGTGTGCCGGGTGAGTGCCGGCAGCGGCCAGCTCAGCAGCCGGTCCACCGCCTCGTCGCCACGCTGGGCCAGCAGCACCTTGCCGAGCGCGGTGGCGTGCGCCGGCAGGTGCCGGCCGATCGCGCTGTAGAGGCGCAGCCGGTGCACCGACTCCCGCTTGGCCAGGTAGACGACGTGCGGCCCGTCCAGCCGGCCCAGGTGGACGGTCTCGCCGAACCGGCCGGCCAGCTCGTCGAGCATCCCGGCGAGCAGGCCGGTGGCGTCGTCCGCCTCCAGGTAGGCGGCACCGACCTGGAGGGCGCGTACGCCCAGCCCGAACCGGGTGCCGGTGGCGTCCGCCTCCACCCAGCCGCGCTGGATCATCGTGCGGAGCAGGCCGTGCAGGCTGCTCTTCGGGATCTCCAGCGCGCGGGCCAGCTCGACCAGGGAGCGGCGCTGCGGCGAGTCGGCCAGCGCCTCCAGCACGTCGAGGGTCCGGCCGGCCGACTTCACCGGCTGGAACGCCTGCGCCGCCGCCCCCGGCCCGGCGTCGCTGGCGGTACCCGTCGTCATGCCGGCCACTCTAGTCGGGTTGACAGCGTCCGGACAGACAGTAGGGTCGGGTATGTGACCAGCGTTCAAGGTGATGAACAGATAGCCGGGGTGACCGAGACAATCGCGGCGACCCGGATCCTGCCGGTCGTGGTCCTGGAAGACGCCTCCTCGGCGCCGGCGCTGGCCGCCGCGCTCACCGAGGGTGGCCTGCGGGCCATCGAGGTGACCTTCCGGACGGCGGCGGCGGCCGAGGCGATCCGGTTGATGGCCCAGCGGCCCGACCTGCTGGTCGGCGCCGGCACCGTGCTGACACCGGCCCAGGTCGACCAGGCCGCCGAGGCGGGCGCCCGGTTCGTGGTCAGCCCCGGTTTCTCCCCGGCGGTGGTGCGGCACTGCCAGGAGCGCGGCCTGCCGGTCTTCCCCGGCGCCGCCACCGCCACCGAGATCCAGCTGGCCCTGGACGCCGGGCTGGACACGGTCAAGTTCTTCCCGGCCGAGCAGCTCGGCGGGGTCGGCATGGTCAAGGCGCTGGCCGCACCGTTCCGGTCGGTCCGGTTCATCCCGACCGGCGGGGTGCACACCGGCAACCTGGCCGACTACCTGGCGCTGCCCGCCGTGCTCGCGGTCGGCGGCACCTGGATGGTCGCGCCCCAGCTGCTCGCCGAGGGCCGCTGGGACGAGGTCACCCGACTGACCGCCGCCGCCGTCGCGGCCAGCCGTCCCGCCGGCTGACCCGCCGTCCACGCTCGCGACCGATCCTCCCCGCCGGCCACCAACCGACCCGGACCGGACGTCGACCCGCACCGAACGGCGACCCGCACCGGACGTCGCCCCACCCGCTCGAAAGGTCCACCCATGTTGCCGATCCGACCCGCCGACGACTGCCGATTCGACCTCGTCTCGCTCGGCGAGGTGATGCTGCGGCTCGACCCCGGTGAGGGCCGGGTGCGCACCGCGCGGACCTTCCGGGCCTGGGAGGGCGGCGGCGAGTACAACGTCGCCCGGGGGCTGCGCCGGTGCTTCGGACTGCGTACCGCGCTGGTCAGCGCGTTCGCCGACAACGAGGTGGGCCGGCTGCTGGAGGACCTGGTCCTCACCGGTGGGGTGGACACCTCGTTCGTCAGGTGGGTGCCGTACGACGACATCGGCCGGAGCGTCCGCAACGGGCTCAACTTCACCGAGCGGGGCTTCGGGGTGCGCGGCGCCGTCGGCACCTCGGACCGGGGGCACACCGCGGCCAGCCAGCTCCGCCCGACCGACGTCGACTGGGACCACCTCTTCGGCACCCTCGGGGTGCGCTGGCTGCACACCGGGGGCATCTACGCGGCGCTCTCCGAGACCACCCCGGAGACCATCGAGGCCGCGATGGGCGCCGCGCGCCGGCACGGCACCCTGATCTCGTACGACCTGAACTACCGGCCCAGCCTCTGGAAGGCGGTCGGCGGGCAGAGCCGGGCGCAGGAGGTCAACCGGCGCCTCGCCCGGTACGTCGACGTGATGATCGGCAACGAGGAGGACTTCACCGCCTCGCTCGGCTTCGAGGTGCCGGACACCGACGCCTCGCTCGCCGAGCTGGAGGTGGCGAACTTCCAGCGGATGATCGAGGCGGTCACCAGGGAGTACGACAACTTCCGGGTGGTGGCGACCACGCTGCGCACCGTACGCAGCGCGACAGTCAACGACTGGGGGGCGATCGGCTGGTCCGCCGGCAGCGGATTCGTGCAGGCGACCCACCGGGCCGACCTGGAGATCCTGGACCGGGTCGGCGGCGGCGACAGTTTCGCCTCCGGGCTGATCTACCGGCTGCTGACCGGCGGAGACCTGGCCAGCGCGGTGGAGTACGGCGCGGCGCACGGCGCGCTGGCGATGACCACCCCGGGCGACACCTCGATGGCCAGCCTGAAGGAGGTCGAGGCGCTGGTCCGGGGAGCGGGTGCCCGGGTGCAGCGCTGAGCCGGTGACCGGATGAGCTGGGCACATCCGATCGGATCTTCCGCTGGGGCGATAGCGCGGAGTAGTGTCTTGCCTTCAACGCGTGTCGATCCCTCCGGAGGCGTCACCAGATGGCCGCATCCCAGCTGCGCGTTCTCGTCGTCGGTGCGGGGATCGCCGGCCTGGCGGTCGCGCGTACCCTCCGGCTGGCCGGGTTCCGGCCCGACGTGACCGAGCGGTCGTCCGGGCTCGACGCGCCCGAGATCGGCCTCTTCCTTCCCGGCAACGCCGAACGGGCGCTGCGGGAGATCGGGCTGGACGATCCGGTCCGGCCGTTCGGCCAGGTCATCCGCTGCCAGCGGTTCCTGGACGCGCAGGGCCGGGAACTCTGCGAGGTCGACCTCGACAAGCTCTGGTCGGGTGTCGGCGAGTGTCGCGGGCTGCCCCGTTCCGACCTGCACCGGGTGTTGCTCAGCGGAGCCGGCGGCGAGGTCCGGTACGACACCGAGGTCCGCGCCCTCCAGCTGCACCGGGACGCCGTCACGGTCACCTTCGGCGACGACAGCCAGCACGAGTACGACCTGGTGGTCGGTGCCGACGGACGGCGCTCGGCGATCCGGGCGCTGGCCGCGCTCGGCGGCCCGGCCCGGCCGGCGGGGCAGGTCGGCTATCGCAGCGTGGTCAGCGGCGGGCCGCCGCTGACCGAGTGGACCGGGCTGCTCGGCGAGCGGGCCGCGTTCGTGGCCGTGCCGATCGGTGCCGGCCGGCTGCACTGTTACGCCGACGAGGTCGGCAGCGTGGCGCCGGCCGACCCGCTGGCCCGGGTCCGGGAACTCTTCGCCGGGTACGGCGGCCCGGTGCCGGCCATCCTGGAGGCGATGGAACGGGTGCAGGTGACCCGGGCCGACGAGGTGGAACTGGGTGCGTGGTCCCGGGGCCGGGTGGTGCTCGTCGGCGACGCCGCGCACGCCACCGCGCCGACGCTGGCCCAGGGCGCCGCGATGGCCTGCGAGGACGCCCTGGTGCTGGCCCGTTGCCTGGCCCGGTCGGCGACCGTGCCCGAGGCGCTGTACGGCTACGAGTGCCGGCGCCGCCCCCGGATCAAGTGGGTGCTGGACCGGACCCGGGACCGGGACCGGACCCGGAACGTCCCCGCCCCGCTGCGCGACCCGCTGCTGCGGATCCGGGGCGGCAAGATCTTCCAGGAGCACTACCGTCTCCTCGTCGACCCGGCCTGACGGCCCGCTGACCCGAGCGTCGGGCGGCCTGGTGGAGTGGTCCCGGCGGGTCGGGGAGTACCCGAGGAGGGACCCGCCGCTGCCGGGGACTATTCTGCCTGCGAGGTACGGCTCGCAGATCAACAGCGCGTGCCGAGTGGGACTAACGAGAACCGGAGGCCACTCGTGACCACCGTCGCACCCAAGCCGATCGTGACCCGGCCCTGGCCGGTCCGCCAGCCGGTCAAGGGCTCGGCATTCACGCGGCTGCTGCGTACGACGGACGCGAAGCAGATCGGGATCATGTATATGGTCACCGCGTTCGCGTTCTTCATGATCGGTGGCCTGATGGCGCTGCTGATGCGCGCCGAGCTGGCCCGGCCGGGGCTCCAGTTCCTGTCGCCGGAGCAGTACAACCAGCTCTTCACCATGCACGGCACGATCATGCTGCTCTTCTTCGCTACGCCGATCGTCTTCGCGTTCGCGAACTTCGTGGTGCCGATCCAGATCGGCGCGCCGGACGTGTCGTTCCCCCGGCTGAACAGCTTCGCGTACTGGCTCTACCTGTTCGGCGGGACGCTGGCGATGGGCGGCTTCCTGACCCCCGGCGGGGCGGCCGACTTCGGCTGGTTCGCGTACACCCCGCTGAGCAACGTCGAGCACTCGCCCGGGGTCGGCGCGAACATGTGGATCGTCGGCCTGGCCATCTCCGGTCTGGGCACGATCCTCGGTGGCGTCAACATGATCACGACGATCCTGACGCTCCGGGCGCCCGGCATGACGATGTTCCGGATGCCGATCTTCACCTGGAACATCCTGGTCACCAGCCTCCTGGTGATCATGGTCTTCCCGCTGCTCGCGGCGGCCCTCTTCGCGCTCGCCGCGGACCGGATCCTCGGCGCGCACGTCTTCGACGCCGAGACCGGCGGGCCGATGCTCTGGCAGCACCTCTTCTGGTTCTTCGGGCACCCCGAGGTCTACATCGTCGCGCTGCCGTTCTTCGGCATCATCAGCGAGGTCATCCCGGTCTTCTCCCGCAAGCCGATCTTCGGCTACAAGGGCCTGGTCGGCGCCACCATCGCGATCGCGGCGCTCTCGATGAGCGTCTGGGCGCACCACATGTTCGCCACCGGCCAGGTGCTGCTGCCGTTCTTCTCGTTCCTGAGCTTCCTCATCGCCGTGCCGACCGGCATGAAGTTCTTCAACTGGATCGGCACGATGTGGCGGGGCCAGATCAGCTTCGAGAGCCCGATGCTCTGGTCGATCGGCTTCCTGGTCACCTTCCTCTTCGGCGGCCTCACCGGCGTACTGCTGGCCAGCCCGCCTGTCGACTTCCACGTCTCCGACTCGTACTTCGTGGTGGCGCACTTCCACTACGTGCTCTTCGGCACCATCGTCTTCGCCGTCTACGCCGGCATCTACTTCTGGTTCCCGAAGATGTTCGGCCGGATGCTGGACGAGCGACTCGGCAAGGTGCACTTCTGGCTGACCTTCATCGGCTTCCACACCACGTTCCTGGTGCAGCACTGGCTCGGCAACGAGGGCATGCCCCGGCGGTACGCCGACTACCAGGCGATCGACAACTTCACCACGCTGAACATGATCTCCACGATCGGTTCGTTCATCACCGGCATCTCGACCCTGCCGTTCCTCTACAACGTCTGGAAGTCGTACAAGGCCGGTCCGGTGGTCGAGGTCGAGGACCCGTGGGGGCACGGCAACTCGCTGGAGTGGGCGACCAGCTCCCCGCCGCCGCTGCGCAACTTCGACCGGATGCCCCGGATCCGCTCCGAGCGGCCGGCGTTCGACCACAAGTACCCGGAACTGGCTGCCGGCGGGCAGTCGCTGGCCGGCCCGCCCGAGGGTGGCGCCAAGCCGCTGACCAGCGAATCCGACCACGGCGCCAGCTATACCGAGGACACCGCCAGCAACGTCGACAAGCGGTAGTCCAGCCCGCCCGATCTCGCGGCCGGCACCAGGAGAACTCCGGTGCCGGCCGCAGGCACTCTCACGCTTCCGGCACTCTCACGCTCCCGGTCGGTCGCCTCGCGCTTCCGGTCGCTCGCGTTTTCGGCCGCAGGCGTCCTCACGCCTTCGTCGGAGTAGCCGGCCGGCCGGCTCCGGCGGCTCCGGGGGCCCCGGTGGCGTCGGCGGGGACCGGCCGTGCGGCCGCGGCGCGGCGGCGGCGCAGCTCGACGGGGAGCAGGGTCAGCCCGAGCAGCGTGCCGACCAGGCCGGTGGCGACGAACCCCCAGGCGGGTGCGGAGGCGTCCATCACCGCGCCGGCCAGTGGCGCGCCGAGGGCGAGCCCCACCGTGAGCGCCGAGTTCTGTAGACCCATCGCCTCACCCCGGGCCCCGGACGGGGCGAGCTGGCTCACCGCGTGCGAGGTGGCGGCCAGCGCCGGTGCGCAGAGCAGCCCGGCCGGGAGCAGGGCGAGGCAGAGCGTCCACCACTGCCGGCCGCCGAGTCCGACCGGTACCGTGCAGATCCCGAGCAGCACGACGATGGCCAGCGGCGGGGCCGGCCGGGTCAGCATGCCGTACGCGAAGCCGCCGACCAGGGAACAGACGGCCCAGACGGCTAGCACCAGCCCGGTCCAGTGCACCTGGTCGGCGTCACGCAGCACGGCCACCACGGCGACGTCGGTGCCGCCGAGCACCAGGGTGGCGGCGGCGGTGATCGCCAGCATCCCGACCAGCCGGGGCGTCAGCCACTCCCGGCGGGCCGGCGTGGCCCCGTGTGCCGCCGGCTCGCCACCGTCCCGGGTCGGCGGGTCGAGCCAGACCAGCGCCCCGCCCGCCAGCAGGATGCCGGCGCCGACCAGCAGCAGGGTGGCCCGGGGCGACACGCTGGTGGCCAGCAGCACCGCCACGGCCGGGCCGACCATGAAGGACAGCTCGACCCCCATCGAGTCCAGCGCGTACGCCGGCCGGCGCCGCTGCTCCGGCACCAGCGCGGCGATCGACTGCCGGACCACCGAGAAGACCGGCAGGGTCAGCAGCCCGGCAAGCAGCGCCCCGCCCAGCAGCACCGGGTACGGCATCAGCGGCGCGCCGAACCAGAACGCCGCCTCGGCGACGGTGGTCAGCACGAGTACCGGCCGGAGGCCCCGCCGGTCCACCAGCCGGCCCAGCACCGGGGCGGAGAGCGCGGAGCCGACCGTCATCGCCGCACCCCCCAGCCCGGCCGCCGCGTACCCGTGCCCGAGGTGCGTCACCACATAGAGGGTGAGCGCCAGCAGGGTCATCGTCTTGGGGATCCGGACCAGCAGGGCGAGCAGCATCAGGGACCGGACTCCGGGCAGCGCCAGCGTCTCCCGGTAGGGCGTGAGTGTCATCTCGGGCGGGTCACCTCCGGCCGCCATCCTGCCCGGCCGGTGTGACGTACCCGGTGGCGCCGCCGGCTCAGGTCCGGGGCGTACCCCGCAGGGTCACGCCGGCCTCCCGGAGCATGCCCAGCGCCGCGTCGGTGCTGCCCGGGTCCACCCCGGCGGTCAGGTCGAGCAGTACGGTGGTGGCGAAGCCGGACCGGGCGGCGTCCAGCGCGGTGGCCCGGACACAGTGGTCGGTGGCGATCCCGACCACCTCGACGCGGTCGACCGCCCGCTCCCGGAGCCAGTCCGCCAGCCCCTGCGCCCCCTCGGCCGGCTCGGTGGTCCCCTCGAATCCGGAGTACGCCGCCGCCCGCTCGCCCTTGCGGAACACCGCCTCGATCCGGTCGGTGGCCAGGTCCGGATGGAACTGCGAGCCCTCGGTGCCGGCGACGCAGTGCCGGGGCCAGGAGTCCACGTAGTCGGGCGGGTCACCGAAGTGCGCCCCCGGATCGACGTGGTAGTCCTTGGTCGCCACGACGTGCTCCCAGCGGTCCGGCTCGGCCGCCAGCAGCCGGGAGATCCCGGCCGCCACCCCGGCCCCGCCGGCCACGGCGAGGGAGCCGCCCTCGCAGAAGTCGTTCTGCACGTCGACGATGATCAGTGCTCGGCTCATGCTCACCCTTCCGGCTGGTCGGCGGCGACGACGGTGACCGGGACGGTCGGGTCGCCCGCCGAGAGCTTGAGTCCCTCCCACGGGATGGAGATCAGGCACTGCCGCAGGTGCTCCCGGGACTCGGCGAGGCTCGGCAGCGGTCCCGGCTCGCCGCCGGTGACGTACCGCCGCTGCAACGCCCGGTCGCCGGGGCGCGGCTCGGGCGCGCCCTGCGAGACGACGACCTCCTCGGTGGCGGTGCCGCTGGGCTTGTGCCGGCGGACGGCCGTCTTGCGCCCGCCGACCGTCGCCTTGTGCTCGGAGCGCTTCACCACCGGGCGGCCGTCCACCTCGACCAGCTTGTAGACCAGCCCGGCGGTCGGTGCGCCGGAGCCGGTCACCACGGCGGTGCCGGCGCCGTACATGTCGACCGGTTCGGCGGCGAGCGCCGCGATGGCGTACTCGTCGAGGTCGCCGGAAACGATGATCTTGGTCTCGGTGGCGCCGAGCGAGTCCAGGAGTTCCCGGGAGTGCTGGGCCAGCACGGCGAGGTCACCGGAGTCGATCCGCACCGCCCGCAGGTCGGGGCCGGCCACCGCGATCGCGTTCCGGATGCCCTGGGCGATGTCGTAGGTGTCGACGAGCAGCGTGGTGCTCTTGCCCTGCGCCGCGACCTGCGAGGCGAACGCGGCCGGCTCGTCGTCGTGCAGCAGGGTGAACGCGTGCGCGGCGGTGCCGGCGGTCGGTATCCGGTAGCGCTGCCCGGCGGCCAGGTTGGAGGTGTAGCCGAACCCGGCCAGGTAACTGGCCCGGGCGGCGGCCACCGCCGCCGCCTCGTTGGCCCGCCGGGACCCCATCTCGATCAGGGTACGACCACGGGCCGCCGTCACCATCCGGGCCGCCGCCGCCGCGATCGCCGCGTCGTGGTTGAGCACCGACAGCGTCAGCGTCTCCAACAGTACGCACTCGGCGAAGGTGCCGGAGACGGTCAGGATCGGCGAACCCGGGAAGTACAGCTCGCCCTCGGCGTAGCCGTCGATGTCGCCGCTGAACCGGTAGGTCGACAGCCATTCGGCGGTCGGCCGGTCCACCACCCCGGTCTGCTCGAGGAAGGCGATCTCCGCCTCGTCGAACCGGAAGTCGGCGAGCAGTTCGACAAGTCGCCCGGTGCCGGCGACCACGCCGTAGCGGCGGCCGGTCGGCAGCCGGCGGGTGAAGACCTCGAAGACGCAGTGCCGGTCGGCGGTGCCGTCGCGGAGGGCGGCGCTGACCATGGTCAACTCGTAGTGGTCGGTGAGCAACGCGGGGCGGGAACTGTGCACCAGGCCAGCCTAAGCGTGCCGCGCCGCCGCACACAGGCTGCTCCGCCCGGCCGAGCACGCCGCCCGGCCGAGCAGGCTCCGCAATGTCGCGCGGCGCCCGTTTCCGCGGCGCCCGTTTCCGCGCGGCGCCCGTTTCCGCGGGCCGCTCGGCTCAGCGGTCCGGCTCGCCCTCCTGCTCCGGTATCGCCTTCAACGCGGGCCACAGCTCGCCGCGCCCGGCCACCCCGAGCTTGTTGTAGACCCGCTGGAGGTGGTTCTCCACGGTCCTGGTGGAGATGTAGAGCTGCTCGGCGATGTTCCGGCTGGCCAGGCCCCGGGCGGCCAGCCTGGCGATCTGCCGTTCCCGGTCGGTCAGCGCCGGCTGGCGGACCGACAGCGCGGGTGTACGCAGCACGTCGCAGCGCCGGAGCAGCCCGGCCAGCCGCAGGTTCGCCTCGTGCGACCGGTTCGACCGGGCCGCCCGCAGCCTGGTCACCGCCCGGCTGGTCGCCTCGGCCGCGAAGACGTTGAGGCCGAGTTCGGCGAAACCGTCCGCGACCGCGAGCAACTGGTCGCCGGAGTGGCCGTACTCGGCCCGGGCGTGCCGGGCGACCAGCGCCGGCAGTGGGCCGTCGACCGTCTCGCTCAGCTCGGTCAGCCGCTGGGCGACGGTGCGCCGCCGGCCGGTGACGGTCGGCTCGCCGACCTCGATGTCGGCCCGGCCCAGCCGCACCAGGTCGTGCAGGGCCAGCACCTCGTGGCCGGCGAAGCCGTCCGCTTCGAGCCGGTGGACCAGCTCGCGGAGGGTGCCGACCGCGGTGGCGAGTTCACCGGTGGTGGCCTGCACGGTCGCCCGGGCCTGTTCGAGCCAGGGATAGAGCACGGCCATCCCGGAGGTCTGCGACCGGTCCGACTCGGCCATCGCCTCCATCGCCGAGGCGACGTCGCCGCGCATCGCCGCCGCCTGGGCCCGCTCCGCGTGTGCCAGCCCGGCGAAGACCCGGCTGGTGGCGAGGACCGCACAGGCGCCGAGGCTGGTCCGCAGCGCCTCGCCGGTCTGGCCGCGCAACCGGGCCGCCTGGGCCCGCAGGATCGAGAGGTAGCCGGAGCCGAGCCGGAAGTCGCCCGCGTCGGCCAGGTCGGCGAACTCGGCGGCGACGATCGCGTCGATCCCGGCCAGGTCACCGGCGAGTGCCAGCCGGGTGCCCCGGGCCAGCTCCAGGGCAAGTTGCAGGTAGGGCATCTCGGCACGCCACTGCGCGGCCTCGGCGGCCACCCCGTCGACGGCCCGGCCGCTGAGCGTCAGCTCGCCCCGGGCGGCCTGTAGATGCGCGATGGTGCACCGGGCCAGGCCCCGGGCGGCGACCGTGGCGGCCGGCCGGTCGAGCACCGAGCGGCTCAGCCGCAGCGCCTCGGCGCACTCCAGCCGGTGCAGCCGCATGATCGCCTCGAAGGCGACCACCCGGGCCCGGTCGGCCGGGTCGGTCAGCCGTTCCGCGTCCGCCGCGATCTCGGCCACCGTGGACTCCCGGTCGAGTCCCCAGTACGACACCATCCCGCGTACGGTCAGCCACCGGCTGCGCCGCTCGTCCGAGGAGATCTGGTCGGCGACCGAGTCGAGTACCCGGATCGCCTCCTCGGCCTGGTCGCCGAACATCAGGATGGTGGCCAGCAACTCCGCCGCCTGGTAGCCGCCACCGGCCTCCAGCGCGGCCCGGGCCAGCCTGGCGGCGAGCGGTACGTCGAACTGGCTGAACGCCTGGCCGCCGGCGCGCAGCAGCAGCGCCGGGTCCTGCGCGGTGCCGGAGTCCAGCCGCCACACCGCCACCCGGAGCAGGTCGTCGCGGCGCCGGGTGCCGGCCTGCTCGACCAGCTCGGCGAGGTGGGCGTTGAGCCGGCGGGCCCGGGTCACCGGGCACCGGCGCCGGACCACCTCGCCGTAGAGCGGATGGGCGAGCCGGACGTCCGAGCGGCGGTCGTGCACGTCGACCCGGATCAGGCCGCGTTCCTCGGCGGTCTCCACACTGGAGCTGTCGGTGGCCCGGTGCAGCAGGGTCAGCCCGATCGGCTCGCCCATCGCGACCAGCTCGACGACCGCGCGTACCCCCGGGTCGAGCTGGCCGATCCGGGCGTCGATCAGTTTGTCCAGGCTGGGCGAGAGCTGGCTGCGGCCGGTCCAGCGCCAGACGCCGTACGTCCGGGTCAGTTCGTCGCTGGCGTGTGCCGCGATCACCAGTTCCCGGAGCATCAGGGCGTTGCCGGCGGAGAGCCGGTACAGCCGGTCCGCCGACGGCGCGTCCATCGGGTCGCCGAGCATCGCGGTGAGCAGTTCGTTGCTGTCGGCCTCGGTCAGCGGGCCCAGCTCGGCGTGGTCGACCAGGTCGTCCGTCCACAGCGCGCGGATCGGCAGCGGCACCGCCTCGCCGCTGCGCAGCGTGCCGAGCACCGTCGCGTTGTCGGAGCGTGCGATCAGATAGACCAGGGCGGCCGAGGAGGGGTCGAGCAGGTGCGCGTCGTCGATGCCGATCACGATCCGCCGACCGGCGGCCTGCTGGTGCAGCGCGTCGACGGCCCAGCGCATGACGCCGGCCGGGGTGAGGCCGGCGGGCTGGTCCGCCGGGAGCACCTGGGCGAGGCCGCCGAACGGGATGCCGGCGGTGGCGATGTTGGCGGAGGCGGACCAGACGGCGCAGTCCTGTGCGGCCAGCCCGGCCAGCGCCTCGGCGAGCAGCCGGCTCTTGCCGACTCCGGCGGTGCCGCTGAAGAAGATTCCTCGGCTTCCCGGACTGGTGGCGGCGCTCACCAACCGGCTGAGTTCATCCGTTCGACCAACGAAGCCCCACCGCCTCATCGGGGCAGCATATAGACCGGATGCCATCCGCGCGCGCCTGGTGACTGAACGAATTTGAGTAGCTCGCCGGCCATCCATGAGTATCGTTGGTGCTCGTAGTGTGCGGGCATCGACACGTAGCGTTCCGATATTCGGCGGGCTCCTGCCGCCACCACCACCTGTCGATCCCCGACGACGGCTGCGGTGCCGACCACGGCAGCCGCCGGCAGTGGTGCCGACGACGGCAGTGGTGCCGACCACGACGGTGGTCCGCCGACGGCAGCGGTCCCGGCCGGAACGTTCCGGCCGCTGGGAGGTGGACACCGCGATGGAGTTCCGCTCGCTCCCCGTCTCCGGGCCGCCGGGCAGCTCCGGCACCCGGACGCCCCGCCGTGGCTGCGGCGACGAGCCGGCGCTGGTCGAGCCCCCGCCGCACGAACCGCTCGCCGTGATCACGGTCGGGCCGTCGGCCGAAGACCGCCGCGCCGTGCTCGCCGGACTGCTCGGGCCCGCCGCCCCGCCGCTGCGGGTACCGCCGGGCAGCTTCCTGGTGGTCGACCACGCGCCGACGCCGGGTGGCGCCGCCTACGTACCCGGGCTGCGCTCTCCCCGGGAGTACCGGCCGGAGCCGGTCGGCGCCGGCCCGGCGCTGGCCCGTCCGCCGCGCCGGGTCGAGCTGACCGTGCCGGACCCGCTGCTGCGGCACTTCACCCTGGTCGACGCGCCGGACACCGGCACCCTCGGTGTGGCCGGCGGCCGGGTGGTCCGCGACGCCGTCCGCCGGGGTGGCGCGCTGCTCTACGTCCTCCCCGCCGACCAGCCGGTCGCCGCCACCGAGCTGGACCTGCTCGCCGAGGTGGCGGAGGAGACCGCCGTGTTCCTGGTCGGCACCCCGGGCACCGCCCACCCCCGGTCCGCCGGGCCGGACCCCGCCGCCCGCACCCGCAGCACCGACGGTCCGGCACCGCCGTCCGACGCCGAGGGTGTGGAACGGCCGTCCGACGCGGAACCGCCGTCCGACGCCGAGGATGCGGAACCATCACCGGCCGAGCACGGTCCGGAGAGCTGGCTGGAGGCACGCCGCGCCACCCTGGTGGCGGCGGTGCCCGCGCTCGCCGGGGTGGACTGGATCGACCTCGACCCGGCCGCCGCCGACACCGCGTACCTGCGCCGGGCGCTCATCGACTGGGCCAGTGCCGAGGGACTGCGCCGGGCCAGCCTCACCTCGCCGGTGCCGCCCGGGGCCACCCGGGCAGTGCCGGTGGCACCGGCCGCCCGGACCTCGGACTGGGCCGAGCGGCTGGACCGGCGTTCCCGGGAACTGGCGCACCGGCTCCGCCAGGACATCGCGCTGGAGATCGCCGCCATCCACCTGCGCTGCGTGCGGGAGGTGGTCGGCGACGCCGGCGTACCGGGGCTGCCCGGCCTGCTTGACCGGGAGGTCGAGGCGCTCTCCCTGGAGGTGGTGGCGAGCTGCGACGCGGGTGTCGACAAGCTCCTGGCCGAGTCGCTCGCCCGGGTCTTCGGCGAGGTGCCCGACGAGGGCGTACGGCTGCGTGCCGCCGCGGCGGTCGGCTGGGGGCTCGCCGCCGACCGGGGCGCCCGGGACTTCGACCGGGTACTCCTGATCCGGGAGACCGGTGAGGTCGAGACGGTGTACGGGCTCGGCGCGGTCGCCATGCTCGCCGGCTATCCGGGCGGTACCGGCGGAGCCATCCTGCCGCCGCTCGGGGTCGGCCTCTCCGGCGGCTGCTACCAGTACTGGCGCCGCCCGTTCCGGGCCGATCCGATCCGGGCCCGGTCCTGGCTGCGCCAGGCGCTGCGGGGGACCGAGCTGGAGCTGTGCCGCCAGGTGTCCCGGCGGTTCGAGGCGATCGCCGGGTCGCTTGCCGGCGTGCTGGCCGAGGCGGTCCGGCACGGCCGGCTACTCGCCTGAGCGATCCGTCGCCGGGCCGGGCGGCGCTCCGGTTCCTCGCTTCCCGGTCGGCGGTGGCACGATGGGGGGCATGGCCGCTCCACAGGTTGCACCGGTCGACGCGCCGGACACCGACGAGGTGCCGGTCGCCGACCGGGCATGGGTGACGATCGTCTGGGACGACCCGGTCAACCTGATGTCGTACGTGACGTGGGTGTTCCAGAAACTGTTCGGCTACAGCCACGAGAAGGCCGAGAAACTGATGCTCGACGTGCACCACAAGGGCAAGGCGGTGGTGTCCAGCGGCGCCCGCGAGCGGATGGAGCACGACGCATCCCAGCTGCACGCGTACGGGCTGTGGGCGACGGTGGACCGGGCGTGAGCACGTTCCGTCGACAGGGCGAGCACTGCGTCGCCACCTTCGGCACCGACGAGGTACGGGTGCTCCGCAAGGTCGCCTCCGAGGTGGTGGGCCTGCTCACGGATGGCTTCGACCACTCCGACCCGGTGGTCGGGCGGCTCTTCCCGGACACCTATCCGGAGAGCCCGGGTGACTCGGCCGAGTTCCGGCAGTACACCGAGGGTGACCTGAAGACCGGCAAGATCGACCAGGCGGGTGCGGTACTCGCCGCGCTGCCGCCGCCCACCGGCGGCGAGGTACGCCTCGACGCGGAGGCGGCCGAGGCGTGGCTGCGGGCGTTGAACGACGCCCGGCTGGCGATGGGCGTACGCCTGGACATCTCCGCCGACACCGACCTCGGCGACGAGCTGGACGACGCGGTGCTGCACGACCCGACCTCGACCCGCGCCTTCCAGCTCTCCATCTACGCCTACCTCGGCTACCTCCAGGAGTCCCTGCTCACCGCCCTGGTCGACTGAACAGCCCTTCCGTCCCGACCGACCAGCACGCCGGCGGCTCAGGCCGCGTCGAGTGCGGCCAGCTCGTCGGGGTCGAGCTGGAGTTCGGTGGCGGCCGCCGAGTCCCGGATCGTCTCCGGCCGGCTCGATCCGGGGATCGGGAGCACCCGTGGCGACCTGGCCAGCAGCCAGGCCAGGCAGACCTGCTGCGGGCTGACGCCCCGGGCGGCGGCGACCTCGGCGAACGGCGCGAACCGGCTGCCCAGCTCGCCGGCCCGGGCGATCCCGCCCAGCGGGGACCAGGGCAGGAAGGCCAGGTCCAGCTCGTCGCAGAGTGCCAGCTCCGGCTCGGAGCCGCGGAACGCCGGCGAGTACTGGTTCTGCACCGAGACCAGGCGGTCGCCGAGGATCTCCCGGGCCTGCCGGATCTGCTCCGGGTTGGCGTTGGAGATGCCGGCCATCCGGACCTTGCCGGCGTCGACCAGCTCCCGGATCGTCCCGATCGAGTCGGCGTACGGGACCCGGGGGTCGGGGCGGTGGTGCTGGTAGAGCCCGATCGCCTCCACCCCGAGCCGCTTGCACGACGCCTCGCAGGCGCTCCTGAGGTATTCCGGTGAGCTGTTCACGGTCCAGCTCCCGTCGCCGGGGCGCAGGTGCCCGCCCTTGGTGGCGACCAGTACCCCGGAGGTGTCCCCGCCGTAGCTGGCCAGCGCCCGGGCGATCAGCGATTCGTTGTGCCCCACCTCGTCCGCGTGCAGGTGGTATGCGTCGGCGGTGTCGATCAGGGCGACACCGGCGTCCAGCGCGGCGTGGATGGTGCGGATCGACCGCTCCTCGTCGGGGCGGCCCTCGATCGACATCGGCATGCCGCCGAGACCGATGGCGCTCACCTCGGTGTTTCCGATGCGGCGGAACTTCATCGCACTGCCTCCTCGCAGTCGCCTGTCTCTCCTCTTTCCGCCTCTTTCTGCCACACGCCGGCCCCGTCCGCCCGGTCGGGGCACGTGAGGTCGGCCACTCCCGCCGGCCGGGATCGACCGCTCCGGGTCGGCCGGACAGGCGGTAGGCTGGGCCTGTGCTGAGCATCGACCGGTCGATAGTCGAGGCGATCGTTGCGCACGCCCGCCGGGACCACCCGGACGAGGCGTGCGGCGTGGTCGCCGGCCCGGCCGGCGCCGACACCCCGACCCGGCACATCCCGATGGTGAACGCCGCACGCTCGATGACGTTCTACGAGTTCGACTCGATGGAGCAGTTGCGGGTCTGGCGGGAGATGGACGATCGCGACGAGGAGCCGGTGGTCATCTACCACTCGCACACCGCGACCGAGCCCTATCCGTCCCGCACCGACATCTCGTTCGCCGGTGAGCCGGGCGCGCACTACCTGCTGGTCGCCACGCGTGACCCGGAGACCGCGGAGATCCGGTCGTTCCGGATCGTGGACGGGGTGGTGACCGAGGAGCCGGTCCGGGTCGTCGACGCCACGGTGGATCCGAACGCCGTGCAGTCGTACATGTTCGGGCAGAGCCCGGCGACGGTCGACTACGAGTGTTCCGGCCGCTGACTCCACAGCTCAGCAGCCGTTGTCGTAGTCCGTTCCGCACTCCGTCGTTCTCCCAAGGAGCACCCAAGTCATGGCTATCGAGGTTCGCATTCCGACCATCCTGCGCAGCTACACCGGCGGCGCCAAGGTCGTCGAGGGGGCCGGCGACTCGCTCAACGACCTGCTGTCCGACCTGGACGGCAAGTACTCCGGCCTGCGTGGCCGGCTGGTCACCGAGCAGGGCGCGTTGCACCGCTTCGTCAACGTCTACGTCAACGACGAGGACGTCCGCTTCCTCGGCGCGCTGGACGCCAAGCTCTCCGACGGCGACACCGTCACCATCCTGCCGGCGGTGGCCGGCGGCGCGTTCGGCTTCGCGGCGGCAGCCGCGATCATCGGACACAGTGCGGCGGCAGCCCCGAGCCTCGGGCGCGGCGCGGCGGTGCCGGCCCCGGCCGCCGCGGGCTGAGGCGGCCGCGATGACGCGGTACGACAGCCTGCTCGACGCGTGCGGCGGAACTCCGCTGGTGGGGCTGCCCCGCCTGTCGCCGACGGTGCCCGACGGGGCACCGCCGGTGCGGCTCTGGGCGAAGCTGGAGGACCGGAACCCGACCGGCAGCGTCAAGGACCGGCCGGCGATGTTCATGGTCCGCGAGGCCGAGCGGGCCGGCCGGCTCCGCCCGGGTGACACCATCCTCGAACCGACCAGTGGCAACACCGGGATCTCGCTGGCGATGGTGGCGAAGCTGCGGGGCTACCGGCTGGTCTGCGTGATGCCGGAGAACGTCTCGGCGGAGCGGGTGCAACTGCTCCGGATGTACGGTGCGGAGATCATCTTCTCGCCGGCGGCCGGTGGCTCGAACCAGGCGGTGGCGACGGCGAAGCAGATCGCCGCCGAGCACCCGGACTGGGTGATGCTCTACCAGTACGGCAACGCCGGCAACGCGCGGGCGCACTACGAGACCACCGGTCCGGAGCTGCTGCACGACCTGCCCACCATCACGCACTTCGTGGCCGGGCTCGGCACCACCGGCACCCTGATGGGGACCGGCCGCTACCTGCGGGAGAAGGTCGACGAGATCGAGATCGTCGCCGCCGAGCCCCGGTACGGCGAACTCGTCTACGGGCTGCGCAACATCGACGAGGGCTACGTCCCCGAGCTGTACGACGCCACCGTGCTGACCCGGCGCTTCTCGGTCGGCACCCGGGACGCCGTACTCCGCACCCGGCAGCTCGTCGAGGTGGAGGGGATCTTCGCCGGCTTCTCCACCGGGGCGATCCTGCACGCCGCGCTCGCCGTGGCGCACGAGGCGGTCAAGGCCGGCCGCCGGGCCGACGTCGCGTTCCTGGTCGCCGACGGCGGCTGGAAATACCTGTCGACCGGTGCCTACGGCGGCACCCTCGCCGACGCCGAGGACGCCCTGGACGGGCAGCTCTGGGCGTGACCGACTGATCCCGGCCGGCCGGATCGGGGCGGACGAACCGCTCCGGCCCGGCCGGCGGGGTTCCGGCCGCTGTTGTCGTACCCGGCTGGTCTGATGTCCCAGGCCGACCGCGAGGGGCGCGCGAGGCCGGCGGGGAGGTCTCGGTGGGCGTGCTCTACGACTACTTCCGGGCGCCGGGCGACGACGCCGTGCGGGCGCTGATGGCCGCGACCGGAGGATGCTCGCCGGACCCGACGGCACATCCGTGGACGGATGTGTTGGCCCTGAAGGGCCTCGATCCGATGGTCGTCCTCGGCCGGCTGGTCGGGTTCGTCCTCGAAGAGCCGTGGCAGCCGGACCTGGTGCCGGCCGACCTGGTCTGGCCGGCACCGGAGCAGACGGACGGCGGCGACCGCGACGGCCCGTGGGTGCTGACCGTGGGGGAGCGGGCGCGGGACGCTCTGGCCGGGGTGACCGCCGAGCGGGTGCCGGGGCTGGCCGTCCAGTGGATCGGCATCGAGGAGTTGCGCGACTTCGGGCCCGACCTGGAGATGGCGGAGTCGGTCCTCACCGATCTGGCCGGGCTGGCCCGGGCGGCCCGGTCCGAGGGCGACAGTCTCTACTGCTGGTGCTGCCTCTGACGGCGGTGACCGAGGTTGCTCGGCGGACCGGCCGCAGCCTGATACCGACATGCCCACCGAAGGTGACGGAACGTAACGGTAGGGCCGATTGCGGCGTCTGGCCCGTACCGGGAGGGGTCGCCCGGACCGGATGTCACGTTGGCGACAACTGAGTGCAGATCTTTCTTGTGCCCAGGTGTCGCGGCGTAGGCTGCGCACCGTGACAGACCTTCCGGCATTGATCATCGACCTGTTGGTCGGCGGGCTGTCCGTGACCATCAGTAATGGCGGGACGACTTGATGCGATTGACCATTCTCGGCTGCGCGGGCAGTTTTCCGGGCCCCGAATCGGCCTGTTCCGCCTATCTGGTCGAGGCCGACGGCTTCCGCCTGCTGCTCGACTTCGGCTCCGGTTCGCTCTCCGCCCTCCAGCGCTACGTCGGGCTCAAGGCGGTCGACGCGATCCTGCTGACCCACCTGCACGGCGACCACATCCTCGACGCGATCCCCTACATCGTGGTGCGCCGGTACGCCCCGGACGGCCCCTACCCAGCCCTCCCGGTGTACGCCCCGAGCGGCGCACCGGACCGGCTGGCCAGCGCGTACAGCCTGGACGAGGGGGTGCTGGACGACGTCTACACCTTCTACGGCCTGCAACCCGGGACGTTTCCGATCGGGCCGTTCTCGGTCACCGTCGACCGGGTCAACCATCCGGTGGAGACCTACGGGGTCCGGCTGGAGCACGGTGGCCGATCCCTCTGCTACTCCTCCGACACCGCCCCCTGCGAGTCGCTGCTCCGGCTGGCCCACCGCGCCGACATCTTCCTCTGCGAGGCCAGCTATCTGGACGGGGTGGAGAACCCGCCGGACCTGCACCTGACCGGGCGCGAGGCGGGCGAGATCGCCACCAAGGCGGAGGTCGGCCGGCTGCTCCTGACCCACCTGGTCGCCGCCTGGGGCAGCGAGGCGGTGACCCACGAGGCGGCCCTGGGCGCGTTCGCCGGCCCGGTCGAGATCGTCCGTCCAGGCGCCCGCTACGACATCTAGCTCCGCCGCCGGCGGATCGGCGAACCCCCGCCGGATCGGCGAACCCGTCGGAGTGGCGAATCCGTGGGAGCCGAGAACCCGCCGGATCCGGCATCCGGACACCCTCGGACGGGGCGTTCGGGCGAACACATAGGCTGCGGGGATGGCGCGACCTGACGGGCGGCAGCCCGACCAACTCCGACCGGTGACCCTGACCCGACGCTGGAGCATCCATCCGGAGGGATCCGTCCTCGTCGAGTTCGGCGACACCCGGGTGCTCTGCACGGCCAGCGTCACCGAGGGGGTGCCGCGCTGGCGCAAGGGCTCCGGCCTGGGCTGGGTCACCGCCGAGTATTCGATGCTGCCCCGCTCCACCACCACCCGGTCCGACCGGGAGAGCGTCCGGGGCAAGGTCGGCGGCCGTACCCACGAGATCTCCCGGCTGGTCGGCCGGAGCCTGCGGGCCTGCATCGACCTGAAGGCGCTCGGCGAGAACTCGATCGTGCTGGACTGCGACGTGCTCCAGGCCGACGGCGGCACCCGGACCGCGGCCATCACCGGGGCGTACGTCGCGCTGCACGACGCGGTGAACTGGCTGGCCGACCGGAAGGCACTGGCCGGCAAGCCGGCGAAGGTGATGCACCGGTCGGTGGCGGCGGTGAGCGTCGGCGTGCTGGAGGGCGAGCCGAGGCTGGACCTGAACTACGTCGAGGACGTGGCGGCCGAGGTGGACATGAACGTGGTCTGCACCGGCACCGGGGACTTCGTCGAGGTGCAGGGGACCGGCGAGGCCGGCGTCTTCGCCCGGGACCAGCTCGATGCGCTGCTCGACCTCGGGGTGGCCGGCTGCGCCGAGTTGACCGAGGCCCAGCGGAAGGCGCTGGCCGGATGACCCGGGTACTGCTGGCGACCCGCAACGCCAAGAAGCTGACCGAACTACAGCGGATCCTCGACCAGGCCCTCGGGGCACGGCGGGTCGAACTGGTCGGGCTGGCCGACGTCGAGCAGTACCAGGAGGTCCCGGAGACCGGGTTGACCTTCGGGGAGAACGCGCTGCTCAAGGCGCGCGAGGGCGTCAAGTGGACCAACCTGCCGACGATCGCCGACGACTCCGGGCTGGCGGTGGACGCCCTGAACGGCATGCCCGGGGTGTTCAGCGCCCGCTGGTCCGGCCGGCACGGCGACGACCGGGCCAACCTGGAGCTGGTACTCGCCCAGATTTCGGACGTGCCGGACGAGTACCGGGGCGGCGCCTTCGTCTGCGCGGCCGCCCTGGTGCTGCCCGGCGGCAAGGAGCACCTGGTCGACGGCCGGCAGGCCGGGCGGCTGCTCCGGGCACCCCGGGGTGAGGGTGGCTTCGGCTACGACCCGATCTTCCTCGCCGACGGGCAGGACCGGACCAACGCCGAGCTCTCCCCGGCGGAGAAGGACGCGATCAGCCACCGGGGTAAGGCGTTGCGGGCCCTGGCCAAGGTGATGGCCAGGACCCTCAACGTGAACTAGCTACCGCGAGGCGGCGGTCAGGTCGACGGCATCCAGCGCTGCGCGTTGGTGCCGTTGCAGTCGTGGATCCACAGTCCGGTGCCGTTCGTGGTGTCCGAGCCCGGCACGTCCAGGCAGCGCCCCGACACCGGGTTGACCAGGCTGAAGTTCGGCCCGATCCGCCACTCCTGGTTGGTGGCCGCCCCCGCCTGGCAGGCGTACAGGTGCACCGGTGACTTGTTGGCGGTGGCGTAGCTGGCGACGTCGAGACAGTACGTCGCGATCCGGATCCGCCCGTCGCCGAGCATCGACCAGATCTGCGACGTGTCGCCGCCGTTGCAGTCCCAGATCTGCACCCGGTTGCCGTTCGCCAGGACGCCCCGGTCGTTGTCCAGGCACTTGCCGGCGAACATCGACCGGACCAGCCCGATCCCGCTGCCGTCCAGCCGCCAGTCCTGGTTCTGCCCGCCGTGGCAGTCGTGGATGTACAGCTGGGCGCCGTTGCCGAGCGGTGTCGGCGCGTCCAGGCAGCGGCCGGAGGAGGGGTTCACGAGCGACCCGTTCGGGCCGGGCTGCCAGCGCTGCCCGGTGGTGCCGGCACAGGTGTAGAGCTGCACCAGGGTCTTGTTCGCGGTGCCGTTGCCGGTCACGTCCAGGCACTTGCCGGCGATCCGGACGGTACCGTCGCCGACGACCTGCCAGACCTGCGAGTTGGTTCCGGCGTTGCACGAGTACGCCCAGATGATGTTGCGGTCGGTGCTGGCACCGCCCTTGTTGTCCAGGCAGAACGCGCCGGCCATCGCGGACCGGAGCAGGCCCCTGGCGCCGGTCGGGTTGGCCACCGGCGCGGCCAGGGTGTTGCTGCCGGTGTTCAGCCGGCCCTCGACGGAGCTGTGGCCGCGGTTGGTCCAGAGGTCCGGCCGGCCGTCCCGGTTGACGTCGGTGCCGTCGATGACCGGGGTCGACGCCGAGTCGAAGCCGCTGGTGGCGTAGACGGTGACCGGGCCGCCGGTGACCCCGGCCGGGGTGCCGGTGGCGGTGTCCCCGGTGAGCAGCTCCAGCCGCCCGGTGCTGTTGGTCCGGGCGAAGAGCGCCGGGTTGGCCCCGACCGCGGCGGCGGTGATGGTCCGGCCGGTCCAGCCGGTGCTGAGCACGATCGGCGAGTCGTACGCCCCGGGCGGGAAGCCCGGCGGATAGAGGTAGAGGACGTCGCCGACGACCACGTACAGGTCCGGCAGCGGCGAGCCGGTGATGCTGGGCCAGGGCGACGCGACGATCTGGTCGACGACCTGGTTGCCGGCCTCGCCGTCGACCCGGGGCAGCTGGATCCGGATCCGGTCCACCGGATCGAACGCGCTGCCGTCGCCGGCACCGGGCAGCACGTGCACGTTGCCGTCGGCGTCACTGCGTGGCAGCCGTACCAGCAGGTCCTGGGCACCGTCGCCGTTCAGGTCCAGCGGGCTGACCGTCGAACCGGTCCAGTCGACGAGCGCGCCGGTGCTGCCGGCACCGCCGGGCCCGTCCGTGCCGACCTGGACCGCGGTCTCCACTTTTCCGGTGCCGTCGGCGGCGGCGTACAGCCACGCCCCGGGCCGGAAGACGGTGCCGACCGAGAGGTGGTCGGGACGGCCGTCCCCGGTGAAGTCACCCGGTGGGGCGGGTGCGGTCGGCGCGTCGGTGCTGAACCGGTAGCTGCTGACCGGGCCGGGGTTGCCGGCGCCGTTGATGGCGTAGACGTACAGGATGTTCGGGCCGAACCGGCGGGGCGTGATGCTGACCGTGGTGGCGGCGTTGTCCGGCTGCGCTGGCAGCAGGGTGCCGCCCCGGAACGGGCCGTAGGACTGCGGCACCGTCGCCGGTGGCGCGGTGTTCAGGCTGTAGACGTAGCTGATCGGCGGGTCGGTGCCGGCCGGCGGGGTGAAGGTGAAGCTGCCGGCGGTGCCGACCGGCGCCCCGGTGGTCCCGTCCGGGTACGCCGTCGAGCTGACCGCCGGTGGCGCCGGTTGCCGGCTGTTGAAGACGAACCGGCAGGTCGGGGTCGCCGGGCTGGTGTCCTTGCCGTCGTACGCCTTCACGTACCAGGCGTACCGCTGCCCGTCGGTGAACTGGCCGGCCGGCAGCGTGACCGAGGCGACCTTGTTGTTGCTGACCGTGACCTTGGGCGAGGCGACCGTCACGCCGGTGGTCTCGTTGACGATGCTGAACTGGCCCTCGAGCTGGGTCTGGGCGCCGTCGGGGTCGGAGAGGTTCGCCGAGAAGGTCACCGAGGTGTTGCCGATCTGCCCCACCGGGTTGCTGTTGCACGGCACCGACGGGCTGGTGGCGTAGCGGTCCGGGGTACGCGGGATCGAGTTGAAGGTGATGGAGATGGTCGGGTTGTTCTGGAACTTCCGCCAGGCGTCCCGGTTGCCCTCCTGGTCGTTGATCAGGCCGAGGGTGGCGGTGGACCACTTGCCGGAGGCGGCGCTCTTGATCAGGCCGAGCACGTTGAAGTCGTGCTGCTTCGGGTTCTCGCTGCCGTCGCTGCGCCAGTTGCCGGCGAGCTGCCGGGTGTCCAACTCCTCGTACCGGGTGGGCTGCCGGTTCCAGGTCGTCGAGCTGTTGATCACGCCGACCCGGTAGACGGTGAACCAGAACGAGTTGCTGTTGTTGGCCGACCAGACCGACTTCGTCTGGAGGGTGGCGCTGATGATGTTGGCGCCCCAGAGCGCGCTCGCCACCGGGAACTGGAAGTACGACCGGCCGATGTAGTACGGCGACTCCCAGCCGTTGTAGCCGACCCGGGCCCGCCCGGAGTTGTTCCAGTACGAGTTGTCCTTGCGGGAGCTGTCGACGTACGTCCACGCGTTGCGGGTCGGTGCGGTCGAGTTGGCGTTCCAGGCCGGGTCCAGATAGAGCGGGTAGCGCACGGCCGGGTCGGCGAGCAGGCTCGGGTCCGGCGAGAGGGTGAGCGCGTCGCCGCTGACCCGGGCGGTGACCGCGGCGCGTTTCGCACCCGGGCCGGGTTCGGTCGGGGTGGACCGCTCCGGCGCGCCGGCCCGGCTCGCGTCGGCCGTCCGCGCGCCGGCCGGAGTGCTGCCGGAGTCCCAGATCTCCGGGGCGGGGGCGCTGAACACGGTGCGGCCGTACCCGTCCTCGGCGGCCAGGCTCCCGTCGGGCTGGGTGCGTACCGTCGCGTTGCGGGTGACGAGCGGCAGGGTGAGATTCCGGACCGCCGGGTCGGCGGCGGCCGTCGCGTTCTTGATCACCAGCGCGTGTGCGAAGCCGCCCTGTTCGTTGGCGGTGACCACCAGGTCGACCCCGGGCAGCACCGCCGGGTAGGTCGCGGTGGCGCCGGAGACCGTCGGCGTCGGCAGCCGGGACGGGAACCGCAGGCCGAGTTCGCTGTCGCCGTTGGTGATCAGCGCGAACGGGTCGGTGCCGCCGCCGGAGAGCACCAGGTCGTTCGGGGTGGCGGCCGGGCTGTAGCTCCCGTCGGGGTTGCGCCGCAGGGTCGGGTCGAGCGCCACCCATCCGCCGTCCCGCTCGACGCGTACGGGTCGCGGCGCGACGTCCATCGTGAAGGTGCCGTCCGGGTTGGCGACGGTCCGGGTGGTGGCGGTGGTCGCCGAGCCGACCTCGACCGACTGGCCGGTCGCTCTGGCCTCGGCGGCGGCCCGCTCCGTCTCGCCGAGCCGGCCGACCGGGGTCGGCTGGCGGACCGGCGCCGGCTCCGCCAGCGCGGCGGCCGGTGCGGACACCACCGTCCCGGAGGCGGCCAGTACGAGGCCCAGGGTGGCTACGGCGCCTGGTCGAAGAAAGCGTCTGAAGGCATGGTCAGTCATTCAATCCCCCGTTGCGTGCCGAGATAAAGCGATTGCGACTGTCTGTCCGAATAGGGCAGCAGATGTGACAGGACGATGTGGACCCTGCGGGCCGCACGATATGGCTCCGTCGCGGAAAAGTCGAGAGTTACGCATTTAGATAGCTGGACGGTAGAGTCCGGCCACCGCATCGCAGACCACGGGGGTAGTCAAGATGACGAACGCTGTCCAGGAGCCGGCCGATCGACGTCCGTCAGCCGTCCACTCTCGACGTACGAGATCCGGCGGGAGCGGTTTTTCGAGGGCCGGACGCCGGTTCGCCTCGTACCGCCGCTGTACCGGATCCGGCCTCGGCCTGGTGCTGCTGGCCACCCTCGGCCTGGCGGCGATGCCGCCGGATCCGGCGTCGGCCGCCCCGGCGTCGGCCGAGCAGCGCTGGACCGGGGTGCGGGGCACCCCGATGCCGCCGGCGCCGGAGCGGAAGCCGAACTTCGGCGAGCGCTGGGTGGCGCCACCGGTCAGCTGGCCGGGCGCCGGCACCGCCACGGTCGACCTGGCCGCCGGTCCGGCCGCCGGCAGGTCGTCCGCCGCGAGCGCCGCGGTGGACGCCGGTGAGCTGCCGGTACGCGTCGCGAAGGCGACCCCGGACGGGCCTTCGGGGCTGCGGCTGACCCTTACCGACCGGGCGACCGCCCGGCGTACCGGCGTGGACGGCCTGCTGCTCCGGGCCACCCCGACGACGGACCCGGGCACCTCCGGCCGGGTCCGGGTCTGGGTCGACCCGGCGGGGATCGTCGGCGAGTACGGCGGCGACTGGGCCCAGCGACTCCGCCTGGTGGCGCTGCCGGCGTGCGCGGCGAGCACGCCGGAGGTGCCGGCCTGCCGGGTGCAGACCCCGCTGCCGACCCGGAGCGAGGACGGCCGGCTGACCGCCGAGGTGACGTTGCCGGCCACCCGGTCCGGCCCGCGGGCCGACCGGACCGCACCGCAGCACCGGGAGGCCGTCTTCGCGGTGACCGCCGGCGCGGCCGGCAACTCCGGGGACTACAGCGCGACCCCGCTCAAGCCCTCCGGTTCGTGGACCGCCGGTGGCCACTCCGGCGACTTCGGCTACAGCTACCCGGTCGACCTGCCGCCAGTGCCGGGCGACCTGTCGCCACAGGTCGAGCTGAGCTACTCGGCCCAGTCGATCGACGGCAAGCAGGTGTCCACCAACAACCAGTCTTCGGCGATCGGCGATGGTTGGGATTATTCGCCGGGTGCGGTGGAACGGACCTACCGGACATGCGCCGACGACTCGGCGGCGCCGAAGGTGAACGACTCGTGCTGGGCCGGCCCGATCGTCAGCGTCTCCTTCGGAGCCGGTGCCGGCGACCTGGTCTACGACGCCACCGTGCCGACCAAGTGGCGGCTCTCCAGCGACAACGGCGTGAAGGTCGAGCTGCTGCCCGGTGCCGACAACGGCAGCCACGACGGCGAGCACTGGAAGATAACCACCCAGGACGGTACGCAGTACTGGTTCGGGAAGAACAAGCTGCCCGGACACAGCGGCAACAACCCGACCACCAACTCGGCGTGGACCCAGCGGGTCTACCACCCCCGTTCCACCGACCCCTGCTACAAGTCCAGCGGTTTCGCCAACTCGCACTGCGAAATGGCCTACAAGTGGAACCTCGACTACATCGTCGACCCGCACAAGAACGCGATCGCGTACTACTACGGCACCGAAACCGGCTACTACGGGCCGAACAAGAGCTTCACCCCGGTCAAGTACGTCCGGGGCGGATATCTCGACCACATCGACTACGGTCTGCGCGACCCGAACCCGTACGCCGGACGTGCACCGGGCCGGGTCCAGTTCAGCTACGCGGAGCGCTGCGTCGAGTCGGACACGGTCTGCGCCCCGGCGAACATCGACAAGGACAAGGCCAAGTGGCCGGACACGCCGTACGACCTGAACTGCAAGTCGACGGGCGACTGCTACATGCACTCGGTCACCTTCTGGAGCCGGTTGCGGCTCACCGCGATCGCCACCCAGGTCAACAACGGCACCGCACACACCACTGTGGACACCCACAAGCTCAGCCACACCTTCCCGGCACCGGGTGACGGCACCAGCCCGGCGCTCTGGCTGACCTCGATCCAGCACACCGCCGGCACCGGCGCGGACGCGGTCACCCTGCCGGCGGTGACCTTCGAGCCGACCAAGCTGCCGAACCGGGCCGACGGCATCGACGGCGCCCCGGCGATGAACCACAACCGGATCTCGACGATCACCACCGAGACCGGCGAGGTCGTCGGGATCGGCTACCGCACCGAGTGCACCGCCCCGGTCACCCTGGCACCGGAGAGCAACACCAAGCTCTGCTACCCCGTCTACTGGACCAAGGAGGGCGAGGACAAGCAGACCCTCGACTGGTTCCACAAGTACGTGGTCGACGAGGTCACCGACCAGGACCCGACCGGCGGCAGCACCCCGGTCTACACGAAGTACGACTACCTCGACGGCGGCGCCTGGGCGTACGACGACAGCGAGATCGTCAAGGACAAGCACCGCACCTACGGGCAATGGCGGGGCTTCGGCCGGGTGCAGGTCCGCACCGGCGCCGGGGTCGACCAGAAGACGCTCACCGAGACCGTCTACTACCGGGGGCTGGACGGCGACCGGCTGCCGAACAACGCCAGGCGCAGCGCCAAGGTGAAGCTCTCCACCGCGGTCACCGTGCCGGGGGCCACGGCCGAGGTGCCGGACCAGCCCCAACTGGCCGGTTCGATCCGGCAGGTCCTCCGGTTCGAATCCGACGGCGGCCCGGTGCACGACACCACCGTCACCGACTACTGGGTCAGCCCGGCCACCGCGACCCGGAAGCGCTCGGTCGGCGACCTGACCGCGCACATGGCGCGGCCCGCCTCGACGAAGACCACCACGGCGATCACCTCGACCAACCCGACCAGCTACCGGACCACCCGGACCGACACCACGTACTCCACCTCGACCGGGTTGCCGACCGTCGTGCACGACTACGGCGACGTCAGCCAGCCGAGCCAGGCCACCTGCTCGGTCACCACGTACGCGCCGACGAACACGACGGCGTACATCGTCGACCAGGCCGCCCAGACGGAACTGTTCGCGCTGCCCTGCGGCGGTTCGGGGATCAACGGCCAGACCGCGCCCGCCTCGGTGAACCGGCCCGCTGACGTGATCTCCAGCACCCGGGCCTTCTTCGACACCAAGACCTACGCCACCACCTGGCCGCAGCCGGCACCGAGCATCGGCAACGTCAACGTGGTGCAGCACTACACCGAGGACGGCCACGTCGTCGTCGCCAAGACGCAGTACGACGACTACGGCCGGCCGGTCGAGTCGTTCGACGCGAACGGCAACAAGACCAGCACCACGTACACGATGACAAACGGTCTGACCACGTCGGTGCTCTCCACCAACCCGCGCAAACACGAGACCCTGACCACGCTCGAACCGACCCGTGGACTGGAAATCGAGGAGGTCGACGAGAACGACCTCAAGACGACCCAGCGGTACGACGCACTCGGCCGGCTGGTCGGGGTGTGGTTCCCCGGCCGGAGCCTCAGCCAGGGCGCGAACGAGAAGTACGACTACACGGTCTCGAACTCGGTCCCGTCGACGATCACGACGTCGAACCTGAACGACGACGGGACCTACCGGGTCGAGGTGGAGTTCTTCGACGCGCTGGCCCGGCCTCGGCAGAAGCAGTCGTCGACCCCGGTCGGAGGTCGGCTGCTCAGCGACTCGTTCTACGACTCGCGCGGCTGGCTGCGGACGGCGAACAACGACTACCACGACAGCGCCAGCACACCGAACACCGAGATGCTGGACATGCGGGGCAAGGACCAGCAGATCCTCAACCAGGATCTGATCACCTACGACGGGGTGGGCCGCAAGACGCTCATCGTGTCGCGGTCCAAGGGCCAGACGAAGTGGCAGACCCGGTCGATCTTCGGCGGTGACCGGACGACCACCATCCCGCCGGACGGCGGCACCCCGACGACGGAGGTGGTCGACGGCCGTGGCCGGGTGGTGGAGCGGCTGAGCTACCAGTCGATGCCGTCCGTCTCCGGCTCGGTGGTCAGCGGCGGTAACCCGGTGAAGATCAGCTACCGGTTCGACCGCCGGGGCAACCCGGACCGGGTCACCGACGACGACAACAACTCCTGGACCACCACCTACGACCTGCGCGGGCGTGCCGTGCAGCGGGAGGACCCGGACGCCGGCACCAGCGAGCTGAGTTACGACGCGAACGGCAACGTCACCTCGACCAGGGACCCGCTGGGTCGGACCGTCACCACCAGCTACGACGAGCTGGACCGGCGGACCGGCGAGTACGAGGGGCCCAGTACGACGGCGCCGCCCCGGGCCATCTGGACCTACGACTCGACGACCATCACCAACGGCATCGGCGAGGTGGCCAGCGAGACCAGCTACGACAACGGGAAGGCGTACGTCTCCGCGCCGAGCGGCTACAACGTCTGGGGCGAGGAGGTCGGGGTCAACGTCACGATCCCGAGCGACCCGGCCAACGGCAGCCTGGCCGGCACCTACACCTTCACCCGGGAGTTCACCACGACGAACGGGTTGTTGAAGAAGTCGCTCTTCCCGGCCGGCGGCGGCCTGCCGGCGGAGACGGTGAACCACACCTACACCGCACTCGACCTGCCCTCCGGGGTGGGCAGCTCGCTCGGCAACTACGTCGACTCGACCAGATACAACGCGTTCGGGCAGGTGTCGCAGAGCAAGTTCGGCTTCGGCACCACCAACACCGCCTGGACCAGCTACGTCTACGACGAGCACAGCAAGCGGCTGCGCAACACGTACGTCGACCGCAACGGCACCGGCACGTCCCGGATGAACGACGTCGTCTACGAGCACAACGCCGCCGGCAAGGTCGTCAAGGTCGTCGACGCCCGTAACGCCGGGGCGCAGCGGGAGACCCAGTGCTTCCGCTACGACCTGCTCGGCCGGCTCGGCACCGCGTGGACCGCGAACGACGACTGCAGGGTCGACCTCTCGGCCGGGGGCAGCAACGCCACCGTCGGCGGAATCACCCCCTACTGGACGAGCTGGACCTACAACGACGTCGGCGACCGCACCAGGGAGGTGCAGCACGCCCTGCCCGGCGAGAGCGGCGACACCACCACGAACTACAAGTACCCGACGGGCGGTGCGCAGCCGCACGCGGTCCGCTCCGAGGAGGTCAGCGGCCCGGCCGGAACGAGCACCCGGACCTTCCAGTACGACATCCTGGGCAACAACACCGGCCGCGGCACCCCGGACCGGGGCAACCAGACCCTCGACTGGAACACCGACGGCCGGCTGACCAAGGTGCGCACCGGTGCGACCACCGACGCGACCTACGTCTACGACGCCGACGGCGAGCTGCTGCTCCAGCGCAACCTGAAGGAGAAGAACGCCACCCTCTATCTGCCCGGCCAGGAGCTGACGCTCGACACGGCGAGCGGCACGGTCAGCGGCCGGCGCTACTACACCGGTGCGGACGGCACCACCTGCGTCCGCAGCGGCACCGCCGCCGGGGCGTACAGCTATCTGGTCAACGACCGGCTGGGTACCGCCACGCTGACCCTGGACAACAACGGCACCAACCCGAAGTGGCGGGCGTTCACCCCGTACGGCGCGCCACGCGGCAGCGCACCGGCCAACTGGCCGAACAAGCGCGGCTACCTCGGCAAGCCCACCGACGAGGTGACCGGGCTGACGGTGCTCGGCGCCCGGCACTACGACCCGGCGGCGGGGCGGTTCGTCAGCGTCGACCCGATCCTGAACACCGAGGACCCGAACCAGATCGGCGGCTACACGTACGCCGGCGACGATCCGGTGAACCGGTCCGATCCGGGCGGTACCAACGCGTACGACAGCCAGACGCCGTGCGCCAGGTACAACTGCGGGTACGGCAACTACGACCGCTCGGAAACCGCCAGCCCGAACAAGACCAACACCGCCGCGAACGGCTGGCCGGGCACCAAGTACTACCACTCGAACGGCGCGCCGAAGCAGCGGAGCAAGAACAAGGGCGGTGGCAACAACGGCGGCAACAAGAGCGCGCCGCCGAAGAAGAAGAAGAAGTGCAACTTCCTGTGCAAGGCCAAGGGCGGCTGGGACGCGAGTGTCCGCTGGGCGAAGCGGAACCCGGACCTCGTCGGGGTCATCGCCGGTGTCGCCGTCGGCCTGACCTGTACGGCGGTCACGATGGGAACAGCGACGCTGGCCTGCGGCGCACTGGGGGGTGCGGTCGGCTCGGGCATGACCTCCTATCTCAAGGGCGACAGCCTCGGGAAGGTGGCGCTGAACACGGGTCTGGGAGCCGTCATGGGCGCAATCGGCGCCGGGACCACAAGCATCCTGGGCGAAGTCGCGAAGAGGGCCATCGTCAAGACGGCGGCCAAGGCCGGGGTGACGCGAATATTCAGCAAGGGATGGCAGACGGCCGGCCGAGGAAAGCTGCTGCCCTCCGGCAGGACCATGCTCCACGAGCTCAAGACGGCGGTGAGTCCCTCCCACTACAAGAGGGCCTTCACGGCCAGGAAGGAAATGAGGAGCATGGCGAAGAAGTTCGGAATGAAACCGAGCTCTTTGACCAGAGGCGTGCTCAAGACTGATGGATGGGCGATGGGCGTGGGCGGTGTCGTGGGCGGCTACCTGCCCGCGAGCATCAGCGACTTCTCCAAGCTCGGACAGTTCAACCCGTGGGGAGGGCTCGGCGGGGCCGCCCCCGGCATCAGGTCGTAACGTCGGTCCGGTGCATACCCGCGGGAAGACGTTCCTCGCCGCGATCGCCAGCTACGTCATCGGTCTGGTCGTCTGCGGGACGCTCCTCGGCGTACGAAACCTGTACGCCGGGGAGCCTCCCCGGGTCTCCGGTGAGCGGGTGACCGGCACCGTCCAGGTCGGCGCGTGCGATCGGGTCGGTCCGGCCAGCGCCGCTGGCTTCGGTTACTGGTGGTACTGCGAGATCACGGTCACCCTGCCGGACGGGCGTGCCGTGGCGGCGGTCGTCGGCCCGTCGGTCGTCACTCCCGACGACCGGGGCCGGCCACCCGCACTGGTCGGCTACTGCTCCCGCACGGAGCCGGACGACTGCTCGTTCACCCGGGAAGGCCGCAACCTGTTCCTCGGCCTTCTCGGGTGGTTCGCCATGCTGCTGTCGTTGGCGGCGCTGGTCTGCACCGCGTTCGTCGGTGGCACCGCCCTGCTCATCGCCCTGCTCGGCCCCGCTCGGGTCGAGCGATGGTTCGGGAGGCGGTCACCCGAGGCGGCACAGACCCCGCCGCCCGCCGAACCCTCGCCCGACGATTCGCCGTACGAGCCGTTGGGCGCGCTGCCGCCGGGCACCGGCTCGCTGCGGATCCGTTTCTGGTATCCGGAACCGGCCACCCAGGTCTACCAGCAGGCCCGACCGAGGCTGTCGGTCGACGCCACGGACCTCGACGTGCTGAACTGGTCCACGCACCGCTTCCCGCTGGCTCCGGGGCCGCGTCGGATGGAGGTGTCCGCCGTCCTCCCCGAGGGCGCCGTGTTCGGCACGGTAACCGAGACGGTGACCGTGCTCGACGGCGTCGAGACAGTCGTCGACTACGAAGCTCCGGCCAATCTCACCAGCTCCGGCGTGCTACGGGTCGGGGCGGCTCAGGACGATGCCGGCACCGCCTCGGTGGGGGACTGGAAAACCAACGGCCGGTTCCTGCTCGCGGTGGCCGCCCTCAATGTCGGGCTCTGCTGGCTGCTCTCGATCCTCCGCTGAGGCCCGGGGGCCCGGTCGGCACCCCGGGCGGTCCGTGGCAGTTCACAGCCGGAGTTCCCGGCCCGGCCAGCGGGACCGCAGCCACCGGTCGTGGCTGGCCACCACGATGGCGCCCGGTCCACCGCCGAGCGCCTCCTCCAACTCGTCGGCGAGCCGGGGCGAGAGGTGGTTGGTCGGCTCGTCGAGCAGCAGCAGCTCGGGCGGGTCCGCCACCAGCAGCGCCAACGCGAGCCGGCGACGCTGGCCGACCGAGAGTTCCCCGACCGGCCGCGCCAGGTCACGCGGGCCGAGCAGGCCGAGCGAGCGCAGCGGTACGGCCTCGGCCCGGGCCGCCCCGAGCAGCTGCTCGTAGGTGAACCGCACCGTACGGTCCGGGCGGTCGAAGACGGTGTCCTGGGTCAGCAGCCCCACCGTCAGTCCACTGCGCCGGTGCAGCTCGCCCTCGGCCGCCAGTCGACCGGCCAGTACCGCGAGCAGGGTGGACTTGCCGGCGCCGTTCGGGCCGGTGACCAGCAGCCGGTCGGTGGCCTGCACGTCGAGCCGGTCGAGGGCGAGCCGGCCGGGCACCCGGAGGTCCCGCAGCGACAGCAGGATCCCGTCCGGCGACTTGCTGGCCAGCCCGGTGGCCCGGAACCGCAGCGGCTCCGGCGGCTTGCGCACCTGGTCGCGTTCGAGTTCGTCGAGGCGGCGGCTGGCGTTGCGTACCCGGCGGGAGATCTGTTGCTGCACCCGGCCGGTGGTGTGGCCGTAGCCCATCTTCTCGCTGTCCCGCTTGGCCCGGCCCGGTGCCACCTGGTGCGCGGTCACCGCGACCGAGTGCCGCAGTTCGGCGAGTTCCTCCTGCTCCTCGGCGAAGCGTCGCTGCCAGCGGTCCCGCTCGGCCCGCTTCTCCGCCTGGTAGGCGGTGTAGTTGCCGCCGTACCGGGTCGGGCCGTCGACGGACGGGTCGAGGTCGAGCAGGTCGGTGCAGACGGCGTCCAGGAAGGCCCGGTCGTGACTGGCCACCACCACCACGCCGGGCAGCTCGCGCAACTGCTCCTCCAGGAACACGGCGGCGGCGTCGTCGAGGTGGTTGGTCGGCTCGTCGAGCAGCAGCGCGCCGGGGCGGCGGACCAGCAGCGCCGCCAGGGCGAGCCGGCCGCGCTGCCCGCCGGAGAGCGAGGCGAGGGTGCGGTCGTGCGGCAGGTCGCCGAGGCCGAGCCCGGCGAGGACGATCTCGGCCCGCCGGTCCGCGTCCCAGGCCGCGTGCCGCTCCGCGCTGTCCAGCCGCTCGCCGTAGGAGCCGAGCAGGTCGGGATAGCCCGGCGCGTCGTCGGGGGTGTCGGCGAGCGCCTGGCTGAGCCGGTCGAGTTCGGCGAGGTCCGCGCGGGCCTCCCGGAGGGCGTCGTCGAGTACGTCGGTGATCGTCGAGGTGGGCTCGAACGGCATCTCCTGGTGCAGGAAGCCGAGTTCAGGCGGCCGGACGACGTCGCCGCCGTCCGGTTCGTCCGCCCCGGCGAGCAGCCGGAGCAGGGTGGACTTGCCGGCGCCGTTCTCGCCGATCAACCCGATCCGGTGTCCGGGCGCGGCGGTCAGGGAGACACCGTCGAGGACTCGCCGGCCACCGAGGGTACGGACGAGGTCATGGGCGAGCAGGGCAGACTGGGACATTGCGACACCACCAGGCGGAAATCGAGCCTTTCGCCCGCCGGGCAGAGGTGCCTCGGGCGCGGGCGCGGAAAGTGTCAGCGGCTCACATCGCCTTCAACATAACCGGCCCCGCCCGATCGCCGCAACGGATCTTTCAACTCCGCCGGGATCGGTCCAGCCGGGTTCCCGGGAACCGGACGATCAGCCCGGAAGCACGCTCGACGGCTGCGCTCGGCGGCGGCTGCGCTCAGCGGGGCCAACCGGGGTCCCGGCCGACCTGCCCGAGAATCCGGTCCAGAGTCGGCGCGGTCTCCGGCACCTCGACCTCGGGTCCGTAGACGCCCATCTGCCGGCCCTGCTCGGCGGTCCTGCCCACCTCGTCGTGCACGTATCCGAGCAGTTCCCCGTCCCAGTCCGGCTGCTGCTCGGTGGCTCGCGCCAGGTCCCAGGCGTGCACCACCAACTCGCTCACCACCATGCCGCCGACCAGCGCGGCGGGCAGCTCGGTCGGCCCGCCCATGTGGGTGGTGCCGGTCCAGGCGGCCGGCTCGGCCCAGGCGGCGACGATCCCTTCCACCTGCGCCGTCAACGCGGCCGCCCAGTCGGGTCCGGTCAGGTCCAGCTCCGTCTCGCTGCGGGCCGGCGGCGGTACGGTCTTCTTCCGCCCGGCACCGGCCAGCGACGGGCCCCAGAAGAGCAGGTGGTTCACCAGTTTGCGGACGTCGTACTCGGCGCACGGGGTGGGGGAGTCGAGCTGGTCGGGCTTGACATGTCGGATGATCTCGACCAGGGGTGCGGCCGCCCGGACCACCATCTGCGGGTCAGACATGCCGGCAAGCAAACCAGGAGGTGGCTGCCGCGTCTTGAACGAACGCGACATAACCTGACGGGCATGGCCAGGGACGCACGCGAACTCGGCGGCGCGTGGACGAGATACCAGCGGCACGCCTCCCCGACCCCGTCACCGGACCTCGCCCGGCACGTCGAGCGGTACTGGGCCGTCTCCTGGGACTACGCGGAGCCGTACCGGCAGCTGATCGTGCCGTACCCGAACGTGCACCTGACCTTCCACGGCGGCCGGGGGACGGTGACCGGCGTCAGCAGCGGGCACCAGGTCAGGGTGCTGGCCGGCGTCGGCCGGGTCTTCGGGGTGGCGTTCCGGCCCGGCTGTTTCCGCCCGTTCCTCGGCGCCCCGGCCTCGACCATCACGGACCGCTCGATCGACGCGGCCGAGATCTTCCCCGGTGACCCGCCGAGCCTGGCCGATCCGCCGAGCCTGGCCGATCCGCCGGACGCGGCCGGTCCGCTCGACGTGCGGGCGGTGGAGGACTACCTGCGTCGGCGCCGGCCCGAGCCCGATGCCCGGGCGGAGGAGGTCGCCGGGATCGTCGGCACGATCGCCGCCAGCCCCGGGATCGACCGGGTGGACGTGCTGGCCGAGCGGCTCGGGACGGGCGTCCGGGCCGTGCAGCGGCTCTTCGCCGAGTACGTCGGGATCGGTCCGAAGTGGGTGATCCGGCGGTATCGGCTGCACGAGGTGACCGAGCGGCTGGCCCGGGGCGAGCCGGTCGACTGGGCCGCACTCGCCGCCGAACTCGGCTATGCCGACCAGGCGCACTTCACCCGCGACTTCCGGAAGATGTTCGGCGAGCCGCCCAGCCGCTACGCGGAACGCTACTGACCGGCGCCGGGGAAGTGCCCGGGCGCGGCCGCCGCCAGGCAGCGGAACAGCACCGGAGACGTCGGACGGTGAGGTGGCCGGTTATCCGAGCAGGGCCGGTGGGAAGGCGGCGGCGAGGCGGCGGATGCCCTCGTCGACGTCGGCCAGCGCGATGCCGCCGTACCCGATGACCAGGCCCGGCCGGGGACGCTCGGCGCAGTAGCCGGCCAGGCTGGCCACCGCGACCCCGCGCTCGCCGGCCCGCGCCACCACGGGGGCCAGGTCCACCCTGCTGCCCGGCGCGGGCCGGGCGGCGAGGTGCAGCCCGGCGGCCGAGGGCACCGGGTCCAGCCGGCCGGCGAGCCGGTCCCGCAGCGCGGCCAGCACCGCCCGGCGGCGGGCCGCGTACTCCCGGCTGGTCCGGCGGATGTGCCGGGCCAGCAGGCCCTCGTCGACGAACTCGGCCAGCGCACCCTGGGTGGTCAGGTCGCCGTGCCAGTCGGCGAGATGCTTCGCGGTGCGCAACGCGGACCGCAGCGAGGCCGGCGCGACCAGGAAGCCGACCCGCAGCATCGGCAGCAGCGTCTTGGAGAACGATCCGACGTAGACCACCCGGCCGTGCCGGTCGAGGCTCTGCAACGGTTCCAGCGGGCGCCCGCCGAACCGGTACTCGCTGTCGTAGTCGTCCTCGACCAGCACCGCGCCGTGCCGCTCCGCCCAGTCGAGCAGCGCGGTGCGCCGGGCCAGCGACATCGGGACGCCGAGCGGAAACTGGTGGGACGGGGTGACGTAGACCAGCCGGGTGTCGGCCGGCAGCGCGGCGACGACGAGTCCCTCCGCGTCGACCGGTACCCCGGTGACCCGGGCGCCGTGGGACCGGAACAACCGACGGGCCGGCGGATAGCCCGGCTCCTCCACCGCCACCCGGTCGCCCGGCTCGACCAGGACCCGGCCGACCAGGTCGAGCGCCTGCTGCGCGCCCTGGGTGACAAGCACGTCGTCGGCACCGGCCCGCACCGACCGGGAGACGCCGACGTGCCGGGCGAGCGCCGCGCGCAGTCCCGGATGCCCGTCCGGCTCGGTGTAGGCCGGCAGCCGGACGGTCGCGGCCCGGAGCCGACCCGGCCGACCAGGAACCCTTCGGCGCCGAGCCGCTCGTACGCCGTCGCCACCGTGTTGCGGGCCACCCCGAGCCGCTCTGCCAGGTCCCGGGTGGGCGGCAGCCGCTCCCCGGGGCGCAGCCGCCCGTCGAGCACGGCCTCCCGCAGTTGTCGGTAGATCTGGGCGGCCAGCTCTCCCCGACCGGAGAGCCGTACGTGCAGTTCCACCCGACCCCCTGATTGGCCCAATCATTCTGCTCGGAATTGGAGCTTACCGGCGGCCAATCTGACACCTAACCTTTCTGTCGGTGGTGTACGCACCTGGCACGGTGGGTCGACCGGGATCCGAAGTTCCACTGAGGAGAGTGTCGTGACGAAACGGGGCTGGCTGCTCTTCGGGGCGATGAGCGTCATCTGGGGGATCCCGTACCTATTGATCAAGGTGGCGGTGGACGGCGGCGTACCGGTGCCGGTGTTGGTCTTCGTCCGGACCGCGTTGGGTGCGCTGGTGCTGCTGCCGCTGGCCGTGCGCGGCTTCCGGGGCCTGCACCGGCACTGGCGACCGCTTGTCGTCTTCGCGACGCTGGAGATCCTCGTCCCGTGGTGGCTGCTCGCCGACGCCGAACGGCAGCTCAGCAGCTCGATGACCGGACTCCTGATCGCCGCGTCGCCGATCGTCGCCGTGCTCGCCGCACGGCTGGCCGGGGACGTCGAGCGGCTCGGCGCGTCGCGCCTGGCGGGGCTGGCGGTCGGGCTCGCCGGAGTGGCGGTACTGGCCGCGCCCGGCCTGCGCGGCGGCAACCTACGCTCGGTAGTCGAGGTGCTGGTCGCCGCCGTCTGCTACGCCGTCGCCCCGCTGATCCTGGCGCGCCGGCTGGCCGACGTGCCGGCGCTGCCGTTGACAGTGGTCTGCCTCGGCGGATCCGCCCTGGTCTACGCCACCCCGGCCGCGTTGACCTGGCCGGCGGCGCTGCCCACCGGTGAGGTGCTGGCCGCCCTCGCCGGGCTGGCCGTGGTCTGCACCGCACTGGCGTTCGTCTTCTTCGCCGCGCTGATCCGCGAGGTCGGGGCCACCCGGGCAGTGGTGATCACGTACGTGAACCCGGCGGTGGCGGTCACCGCCGGAGTACTGCTGCTCGACGAACCGCTCACCGTCCCGGTCCTCGCCGCGTTCACGCTGATCCTGGCCGGCTCGGTACTGGCCACCCGACGTGCCGCGATCCCGTCGACCAGCGCACCGTCGACCAGCGCACCGTCGACCAGCGCACCGTCGACCAGCGCACCGTCGACCAGCGCACCGTCGACCAGCGCACCGTCGACCAGCGCACCGTCGACCGGCACATTGTCGCCCGGCAGCGCCGAGCCACCGAGCACGGACCCGGTGGAACCGGTCCGCCGGGGTGCCGAGGCGGATCCGGGCCACCGGGCCGGAAGCCCGCTCGACGGCGCCAACGCGGGTCCCGTCAGGTCCCCTGGGGTCGTCGTCGAGTGAGGCCGAAGAGGCCGTCCAGCAGCAGCGTCTGGCCGGGCAGCCCGCTGGTTTCGGCGAGGTAGCGGCGGCTGCGACGGTCGGTTGCGGCGAATCCGGCCAGCGAGGCGGCCAGCCAGTCGGCGGTGGTTGCCGCGATCGAGGCACCGGCGGCGAGGCGAGGATGAACGGTCACGAGAATCGCCTCGGTCGTCGGTGCCCGCGCTGTCGGTGGTCGGCGATCAGCTCGTCGACGATTTCGGCAAGGCGGTACACCCCGCGAGAGGCGGCCATCTGTCTGGCGATGCGGCCGGCGGCATCCCGGTACCGGTGGTCGTCGAGCACGGTACGCACGGCACGGCGGATCGCGGTTGGCGTCGGGGTCTCGGTCTTGAGGCGGCGTCCGACACCGGCCCAGGCGATCCGGGCGATCACCTCCGGCTTGTCCTCCTGGCTGCCGGCCGCGACGATCGGCACGCCGTAGCGCAGGGCGTACTGCACGCCGCCGTATCCGCCGTTGGTCAGGTAGACGTCGGTCTTCGGCAGCAGGTCGTCGTAGGGCAGGAACTCGGCGGCGCGGGCGTTAGCGGGCAGCGGCGGCAGCGACTCCACCGGGCGTCCACCGGTCGCGACGGCGATCAGCACGTCTTCGTCGGCCAGGCCTTCGAGCGTGGGTGCGATGAGTTGGCCGTAGTTCCGGTTGGCGATCGTGCCCTGTGTGACGTGGACGACTGGGCGCGAGCGGTCGAGTTCTGGCCACCACGGCGGGAGTGGCGCATGCGAGCCGGACGCCGAGATCGGTCCCGCGAAGTGGAGGGTGGCGGGGGCGTCGGATCGTGGGTACTCGAACTTGGGCACGGTGAACTGCACGATCGCTTCGGCGTGCCGCGGCCAGTCGAGCACCGCGAAGGGGATCGAGCGGCCGTGCAGCCGTTGGAAGGTCTGCTCGGCGATTCGCTGGCTCGGCGGAAACACGAGCTTGCGGGTGATCGTGGCAAGCGTGGCATTCCGGATTCGGCCGAGCGGACCCCGCAGCGGCATGAGCCCCATGCCGAACGGTGCCGTGTCGCGGCTGGCGAAGGTCAGTGGGCAGATGCCACCCAGCACGATCGGCGGTCGGACCCCGAGCGGGTGCCCGAGCAGGAACGCGCCGCCGACGAACCCCGGCTCGACCAGCAGCGTATCGGCGGGCTCGGCTGCGTGTGCCGCCATCACCGCCTCGTGTTGAGGCAGCCCAGGGCGTACGAAGATGTGCTCGATGTCGTGGGCGATCGCCCTCGTGCCCGTCAGCGCGGCTCGTTCGGGGAACGTGTGGTTCCAGTCCTGCCGGTCGTCGAAGTCGGCTTCGGCCGGCAAGGCCAGGTGTTCGGCCCCGGTCGCCTCGACGGAGCCGGCGAATCGGGACCCGGTGATGAACCGCACCCGGTCTCCGCGCTCGGCGAAGTGCCGTGCGACCGCGAGCAGCGGCGTGACGTGCCCGTGGATGGGCGCTGCCGCGATCAAGATCGAAGACATCACGACCTCCGATCGGTCCCGAGGCGATGAGATAGAATTCGAGACCATGACGCAGTATCGATCTGTACGCGATGGTAGTCAATATGGTCGAGGGTGAAGGTCGCACCCGCGTCTACCGTTCCGAGCTTCGGCAGCGTCAGGCGGCGCAGACCCGCAGGCGGGTCGTCGAAGCCGCAGGCGAGGTGTTCAGCGAGCACGGATACCAGGCCGCGACGTTCGCGCAGATCGCGAAGCGTGCCGGCGTCTCGGTCGAGACGGTGCGGACGCACGGCCCGAAGGCGGCCCTGATGTGGGCTGCGGTCGAGGTGGCGTCCGTGGGCGTCGAAGGACGCGACATCGACCTTGTCGCCACCGATGTCGGCAAAGCCTTGGTCGAGGTCGCCGACCCGGACGGATTCGCGGCGTTTCTGGGCGAGGCGATGCTCGCGATGAACGAGTCGGCGGCAGGTGTCTGGCTCGCGGTCACCGGAGCTGCACAGGGCGACAGCGAACTCCGCGGCCACCTCACCGAGCGGCTCGCCGGGATCAGGCGGCAGGTCACGAAGGTCCTCCGGATGGTCGCCGAGCGCGGCTGGCTGCGATCCGACGTGCCCTTCGACGATCTGGTCGAGGCGTGCTGCGTCATCACCAGCGTCGAAAGCTACCTGCGCTTCGTGCGCATGGACGGCAAATCGCCTGAGGAATACCGGGCTTTCGTCACGCGGACGATCCGCGACTCGATCCTTGTCCGACAAGCCGGTGCGGGCGTCGCGTCAGGATGGACGGCCTCGGATCACCGGCTGTGAACCGTCGCCATCGGCACTCTCCAGGGCGCCCGTCCGGCCGGACCGTTGGTGTCGACCTACCTACCAGTCCCGTCGCCGCGGGCTGTGGCGGCTGCTGGCCGGACCGGCCCGACCGCCCGTGGTGGCGGACAGCGCCGCCCGACGCCGTGCTGGCAATCCCGCGCTGATCGGTCCGGCCGGCCCGTGATCGGACCGGCCGGACCGTCCGGCGTCGGGTGTGTGCGCAGGACCAGGTTGAGGTGTACCGCGACCAGGTGACCGGATCCGCGATCAGGCCGGGGTCGAGTTGGCCATGAGGGCGAAGACCACGACGAACCAGAGCACGCTGAGCACGGTGAAGACGATGCCGAGCCAGAAGCCGGCCTTGGCGAGCCCGCTGCCCTGCTCGCCGGTCTGCTGAATCTGCCGCTTGGCGATGACGCCGAAGACGATGCCGAGCGGCGAGAAGACGAAGGCGAAGATGAGCGAGAGGATCGCCATCACGTTGGTGCCGCGAACCGTCCCGCCCGCGTGCCCCGCCGCCCCGTCGGTGGTCTGCGTTGCCATCTCTCCTCCTCGGTGTGGATGTCCACACCGGACCTACCCGGTCCGGCTGCCCGACTAACGCCGTTCGACGGGCACGATCCGGTCAAGATCCTTGTTGATCCATGGCGAGCCAGACGCCACCAGACAACAAGAATCTTGACGACCGCCGGTCGCGGCTTCTATCCGAGGGGTCCGACCTTCGCCTCGATGGCGGCCCGCAGTTCCGGTTTGGCGACGACCGCGCGGGCCGCCTCCATCGCCGGGGCGAGGAAGATGTCCGGCCCCGGCTCGCCGACCGCGTCCCGGAGCGCCGCCACCGCCGCCCGACCGGCCGGCGACGGGGTGAGCGGGGCCCGCAACTGCAGGCCGCGTACCCCGGCGATCAGCTCCACCGCGAGCAAACTGGTCAGGTTCGCAAGCACCGTACGCAGCTTCCTGGTCGCCGCCCAGCCCATCGAGACGTGGTCCTCCTGCATGCCGCTGGTCGGCAGCGAGTCGACGGAGGCGGGCGCGGCCAGCCGCCGGTTCTCCGCGACGATGCCGGCGGCGGTGTACTGGGCGATCATCAGCCCGGAGTTGACCCCGGCGTCCGGGGAGAGGAACGCCGGCAGTTCCCTGGACCGGGTCACGTCGAGCAGCCGGTCGACCCGGCGTTCGGCGATCGCCCCGACCTCGGCGGCGGCGATCGCCAGATAGTCGGCGGCGAAGCCGAGCGGGGCGCCGTGGAAGTTGCCTGTCGACTCGACCCGCCCGTCCGGCAGCACCACCGGGTTGTCCACCACCGAGAGCAGTTCCCGGTTGGCGACCTGGTCGACGAAGGCGAGGGTGTCCCGGGCCGCCCCGGCGACCTGCGGAGCGCAGCGCATCGAGTACGCGTCCTGCACGGCGTGCGACAGGTCGTCCCGGTGCGAGTCCATGATGGACGAATCCTGCAACAGCCGGTGGATGTTGGCCGCCGAGACCGCCTGCCCCGGATGCGGGCGGATGGCGTGCAGTTCCGGCAGGAACGGCCGCTCCGAGCCGAGCATCGCCTCGATGGCGAGCGCCGCCGTCACGTCCGCCATCGTGAACAGGTGGCCCGCGTCGGCGACGGCCAGCAGCAGCATCCCGAGCATCCCGTCGGTGCCGTTGACAAGCGCCAGCCCCTCCTTGGCGGCCAGCTCCACCGGGCGCAGCCCGGCCTCGCGCAGTGCGACACCGGCGTCCTGCCGGCTGCCGTCCGGGCCGACCACCCAGCCCTCGCCGAGCAGCACCAGCGCGCAGTGCGCCAGCGGGGCCAGGTCACCGGAGGCGCCGAGCGAGCCGTGCTCCGGCACCCACGGGGTGATGTCGGCGTTGAGCAGGTCGGCGAGCGCCAGGGCCAGCTCGGGGCGTACCCCGGAGTGGCCCAGCGCCAGCGAGCGGATCCGCAGCAGCATCATCGCCCGGACCACCTCGCGGGGCATCGGGGCGCCCACCCCGGCGGCGTGCGAGCGGATCAGCGCGTGCTGCAACTCGGCCCGCCGGTCCGGCGCCACGAAGGTATTGGCGAGGGCGCCGAAGCCGGTCGAGACGCCGTACACCGGGCGGCCGGTCTCTTCGATCCGGTCCACGATCGCCCGGCTGGCCGCCATCGCATCCAGAGTGGACGGATCGAGGGCGACGGTGGCGGTGCCCCGGGCCACCGCCAGCACGTCGGCCGGGGAGACCCCGGTGGGCTGGACGACGACGGTTCGGGTCACGGTTGACATTGCGGTACTCCGTTGTGCAGGACCTGGCTGATCAGTGGAACACCGGGCCGGTAGGCCAGGTGCAGGTAGGAGGGCGCGTCCAGGATGCTCAGGTCGGCCGGTACGCCCGGCCGGAGCACCCCGGCGTCCGGGCGGCGCAGCGCCCGCGCGCCACCGGCGGTGGCCGCCCAGACAGCCTCCGCCGGGGTCATGCCCATCTCGCGGACCGCGAGCGCGATGCAGAACGGCATCGACGAGGTGTACGACGACCCCGGGTTGCAGTCCGTCGCCAACGCCACCGTCACCCGGGCGTCGAGCAGCCGGCGCGCGTCCGGGTACGGCGACCGGGTGGAGAATTCGGCACCGGGCAGCAGCGTCGCCACCGTCTCCGACATCGCCAGCGCGTCGACGTCCTCGTCGGACAGATGGGTGCAGTGGTCGACGCTTGCCGCACCCAGCTCCACCCCGAGCTGCACCCCCGGCCCCGGGCCGAGCTGGTTGGCGTGCACCCGTACGCCGAGTCCGGCGGCCTGCCCGACGGTGAGGATCGCCCGCGCGTGGTCGGCGTCGAAGGCGCCCCGCTCGCAGAAGACGTCGATCCACCGCGCGTACGGCAGCGCGGCCCGGAGCATCGGCCCGCAGACCAGTCCGACGTAGTCGTCGGGGCGGTCGGCGTACTCCGGCGGCACGACGTGGGCGCCGAGGAAAGTCGTCTCCGGGGTGAACTCGGCGGCGATCCGCAGCGAGCGGGCCTCGTCGGCGACGCTGAGACCGTACCCACTCTTGATCTCGATCGTGGTGCTGCCCTGCCGGACCGCCTCGGCGCGCAGCCGCGCGACGGTGTCCCGGAGCTGGTCGTCGTGCGCGGCCCGGGTGGCGGCGACGGTCGTCCGGATCCCGCCACCGGTGTACGGCTCGCCGGCCATCCGGGCGGCGAACTCGGCGGCCCGGTCCCCGGCGAAGACGAGGTGGGAGTGGCTGTCCACGAAACCGGGCAGCACCGCCCGGCCGTCGGCGTCGATCCGCCGGTCGGCGGCCGGCGCGTACCGGGCCGGCCCGATCCAGGCCACCTCGCCCTCCTCGACCAGCAGCGCCGCCTTGCGCCGGATGCCCAGCGGTCCGCCCTCGCCGATCCCGGCGACGTTCGTCACCAGCTCGCCGATGTTGTCGATCAGCAGTCTCATGCCGCGGTCACCGCCCCGGTCGACAGGTCGGCACCGTCGCGCGCCACACCGATCAGCAGTCTCATGCCGCCGTCACCGCCCCGATCGCCGCCGCCAGTTCGGCCGGTACGTCGACGGTCCGGTGCCGGCCCTCCCGGACCACCGGGCGGCCGTCCACGATCACGTCGGTCACGTCGGCGGCACCGGCCGCGAAGAAGATTCCGACCGGTGGCGTACCGGCGGTCCGGGTGCTGTCCAGCCGGACGGTGACCAGGTCGGCCCGGTCGCCCGGGGCCAGCCGGCCGGCGTCCGGCCAGCCCAGCGCGGCGTGCCCGGTCCCGGTCGCGGCCCGGAGCAGCTCCACCGGCGTGAAGTGGCCCCGGGCCAGGGTGGTCAGCCGCAGGTTCAACTCCACCGCGCGGGCCTCCTCGAAGAGGTCGAGCACGGCGTGGCTGTCGCTGCCGAGGCTGAGCGGGACGCCGTCGTCAGCCAGCTCCCGGAACGGTCCCACCCCGTCGGCCAGGTCCCGCTCGGTGGTCGGGCAGGCGCAGACCCCGGTGCCGCTGCCGCCGAGCGCCCGGATGTCGGGCCCGGGCAGGTGGGTGGCGTGCACCGCCGTGGTGGCCGGGCCGAGCACGCCGGCCTCGGCCAGCAACGCGGTCGGGCTCTTCCCGTGGTACGCCAGACACGCCTCGTGCTCGGCCGGCTGTTCGGCCAGGTGCAGGTGCAGCGGGGCGGCCCGGTCGGCCGCCCAGCGGGCCACCTCGGCGAGCTGGCCGGCCGGGACCGCCCGGACCGAGTGGACCGCCGCGCCGACCCGGGCGTGTGCGCCGGCCGGGGTGAACGCGCCGGCCCGCTCCGCCCAGCGTGCCGCGTCGCCGTCACCGAACCGCAGCTGCGGCCCGGCCAGCGGCGCACCATCCACTGTGGCCGTCAGATAGCAGGTGTCCAGCAGGGTGAGCCGGATGCCGGCCTGGGCGGCGGCCTCGACCAGCGCCGCGCCCATCGCGTTCGGGTCGGCGTACGGGGTGCCGCCTGGACCGTGGTGCAGGTAGTGGAACTCGCCGACGGCGGTGATGCCGGCGAGCGCCATCTCGGCGTACGTGGCGCGGGCCAGTGCCAGGTAGCGGTCCGGGTCGAGCCGGTCGGCGACCTCGTACATCGCCGCCCGCCAGGACCAGAAGTCGCCCCGGGCACCGTGGCCGCGCCCGCGCAGCGCCCGGTGGAAGGCGTGCGAGTGCGCGTTGGCCAGCCCCGGCAGGGTCAACCCGGGCAGCCGGCGGGCGTCCGGCGGCGGCACCGGCACCCCGGGCGTGACCGCGCCGAACCGGCCGTCGACCACCTCGACCAACACGCCGGCGTCCGGCTCCCGGCGGTCCGGCAGCCAGGCGTACTCGGCGTGGTAGCGGATCCGCTCCGCCACCCGAGCGTCCGTCCGCGCTGCCGTCGGCGCGCTTGTCCGCGCTGCCACCCGAGCGTCCGTCCGCGCTGCCGTCGGGGCCGGGCCCGCCGCCGGAGCGTCTGTCGGGGCCGCCACCGGAATGTCTGTCGGGGCCGTTGCCGGGTCGGGGGCGGTCATCCGGCGGCCAGCTGGGCGAGCAGGTCGGCGAGCCGGCGTACGCCCTCGGCGCAGTCGTCGTCGCTGGCCGTCTCGGCGGGGGAGTGCGACACCCCGGTCGGGTTGCGCACGAAGAGCATCGCGGTCGGCACGTGCTCGGCGAGGATCCCGGCGTCGTGCCCGGCGGCGGTCGGCAGCATCGGCACACCCTCGGCGAGCACCTCGCGGAACGCGCTGACCAGTCCGCCGTCGAACTCGACCGCCGGGCTGAGCGACTCGCGGGTGACGGTGAGCGTCGTACCGTCCCGGCTGGCCCGGTCGGCGGCTTTGCCGCGTACCCCCTCGAACAGTGCTTCGAGAGTGCCGGCGTCGGCGGCCCGGGCGTCCAGCCAGCCGCGGACCCGGGCCGGGATCGCGTTCGTGGCGTTCGGCTCCACCTCGACCCGGCCGATCGTGGCGTGCGCACCGCGCAGCCGGGCCTCCTTGTTCGCCGCCAGCACGGTGAAGGCGTAGGTCAACATCGGGTCGCGCCGGTCCGCCATCCGGGTGGTGCCGGCGTGGTTGGCCTCGCCGGTGAAGTCCAGCCGCCAGCGGCCGTGCGGCCAGATCCCGCTGGCCACCCCGACCGGGGCGTCGAGGTCGGCCAGCGCCCGGCCCTGCTCGACGTGCAGTTCGACGAAGGCGCCGATCCGGGCCAGCAGCTCCGGCCGGGCTCCGGCCGGCCGCCCGCCGGCCGCCTCGGCCAGGCTGACGCCGTCCCGGTCGGTCAGCGCCGCCGCCCGCTCCGGGTCGAGCGCCCCGGTGAGCAGCCGCGAACCGAGACACGGTACGCCGAACCGCGAACCCTCCTCCTCGGCGAACGCCACCACCCCGACCGGCCGCCGGAACTCCCGACCCTGTTCCCGGAGCGCCCGGACTGCCAGCAGGGCGCTGACGATGCCGAGCGGTCCGTCGTAGCCGCCGCCGTGCGGTACCGAGTCGAAGTGGCTGCCGAGCAGCACGGCGTCGCCCCGCTCCGGCGGCGGGCCGTACCAGGCGAACAGGTTGCCGTTGCCGTCCTCCTCGACCGCGTGCGCCCCGTCGGCGGTGGCGACGTGCCGGAACCACCGCTCCAGCTCACGCACCGGCGCGGTGAAGCCGTACCGCAGGTAGCCGCCGGTGCCCGGGTCCCGGCCGATCGGCGCGATCTCCGCCCAGGCCCGCCGGAAAGGAAGGGGCCCTTCCACAACAGAATCCGATAACAAGGGGCCCTTCCTTACACTTCGGCCATCGGGATGCGGAGGTTGCCGCGGGCTGCCGCGTCGACGGCTTCCGGATAGCCGGCGTCGACGTGCCGGAGTACGCCGGTCGCCGGGTCGTTGGCGAGTACCCGCTCGATCTTCTGCCCGGCCAGCGGGGTGCCGTCGGCGACGCAGACCTGACCGGCGTGGATGGAGCGGCCGATGCCGACCCCGCCGCCGTGGTGGATGCTCACCCAGGAGGCGCCGCTGGCGGTGTTGACGAGCGCGTTGAGCAGTGGCCAGTCGGCGATCGCGTCCGAGCCGTCGGCCATCGCCTCGGTCTCCCGGTACGGCGAGGCGACCGACCCGGCGTCCAGGTGGTCCCGGCCGATCACCACCGGGGCGGTCAGCTCGCCGCTGGCCACCATCTCGTTGAACCGGACCCCGGCCCGGTCCCGCTCGCCGTGCCCGAGCCAGCAGATCCGGGCCGGCAGTCCCTGGAAGGCGACCCGCTCGCCGGCCAGCCGGATCCACCGGGCCAGCGACTCGTTCTCCGGGAAGAGGTCGAGCACCGCCCGGTCGGTGGCGGCGATGTCGGCCGGGTCGCCACTCAGTGCCGCCCAGCGGAACGGTCCCCTGCCCTCGCTGAACAGCGGCCGGATGTACGCCGGCACGAAGCCGGGGAACGCGAACGCCCGGTCGTACCCGCCGAGCTGTGCCTCGCCCCGGATCGAGTTGCCGTAGTCGAAGACCTCGGCACCGCCGTCCAGGAAGCCGACCATCGCGGCGACGTGCTTCACCATGGCGGCCCGGGCCCGTTCGGTGTACTCGACCGGCTTCGCCCGGGCCAGTTCGGCGGCCTCGGCCAGCTCCACCCCCTCCGGGACGTACGAGAGCGGGTCGTGTGCGCTGGTCTGGTCGGTGACGACGTCGATCTCGACGCCCCGGCGGAGCAGTTCGGGGAAGACCGTGGCGGCGTTGCCGACCACCCCGACCGAGAGCGCCCGGCGCTCCCGCCTGGCGGCCAGCACCTGTTCGACCGCCTCGTCCAGCGAGCCGGCCACGGTGTCGAGGTAGCGGGTGCCGACCCGGCGGGCCAGCCGCTCCGGGTCGACGTCGACGACCAGGCAGGCGCCGCCGTTCATGGTCACCGCGAGCGGCTGCGCCCCGCCCATCCCGCCGCAGCCGGCGGTGAGCGTCAGGGTGCCGGCCAGCGAGCCGCCGAACCGTTTGGCGGCGACGGCGGCGAACGTCTCGTAGGTGCCCTGGAGGATGCCCTGGGTGCCGATGTAGATCCAGGATCCGGCGGTCATCTGGCCGTACATGGTCAGGCCGAGCTGTTCGAGCCGGCGGAACTCCGGCCAGGTGGCCCAGTCGCCGACCAGGTTGGAGTTGGCGATCAGCACCCGGGGGGCCCACTCGTGGGTCCGCAGCACCCCGACCGGCCGGCCGGACTGCACCAGCATGGTCTCGTCGTCGGCGAGCGTTCCGAGGGTACGCACGAGTGCGTGGTACGAAGGCCAGTCCCGGGCGGCCCGGCCGGTCCCGCCGTACACGACCAGGTCGTCGGGGCGCTCGGCGACCTCCGGGTCGAGGTTGTTCATGAGCATCCGCAGCGCCGCCTCCTGCGGCCACCCGGCGGCGGTCCGGGCGGTGCCGCGGGCGGCGCGGATCGGCTCGGGCATGACAACTCCTCCTGCGCTGGGACGGTGGTGTGGCTTCTGCGGCGTGGTTCGTGCGGTGTGGCTTCTGCGGCGTGGTCGTTTGTGCGGTGTGGTTGTTTGTGCGGGGTGGTTGTTTGTGCGGGGTGGATTCTGCGGCGTGACCGACGGCTGCTCAGCCGACGAAGAGTTGGCGGCGGGCAGCGGACTGCTCGAACTCCTCCAGCCGGCGCTGCGCGTCGGCCGGTGCGGCGTCACAGATCGCCTGGAGCAGCACCATCGACAGCGCCATCGGCGCGGTGTGCAGGTCGAAGACGAGTTGGGCGCCGACCGCGGCCGGCAGCACGATGTCGGCGTACTCGGCGGCCGGGGTGACCGCCGAGTCGCTGATCACCACCACCGACATCCCGGCCGCGCGGGCGGTGGCGAGCGCGTCCAGCGACTCCCGGGGGTACCGGGGCAGCACGATGCCGAGCAGGGCGCTCGCCCCGGCGGCCCTGGCCTGTTCCAGCCGGTCGGTGAGGAGCGTGCCGCCGGAGTCGAGTACCCGTACGTCCGGGTGCACCTTCGCGGCGAAGTACGCGAAGTACGCCGCCAGCGGGGCAGCGGCCCGCAGCCCGAGTACGACGAGTGGGCGGCTGCCGGCCAGCAGGGTCCCGGCGGCGGTCACCCCGTCGCGGTCGGCGAGCTGCTCGGCGAGCCGGTCCAGGTTGACGGCCTCGGCCCGGATCGCCCGCTGCATCTCGTTGCCGGCCGGTACCCCGAGGTCGGCGCGGCCGTGACCGGCGGCGGCGATCTCCCGGAGCCGGCGGCGCAGCGCCGGGTAGCCGTCGTAGCCGAGCGCCATGGCGAACCGGGTGACCGAGGGCTGGCTGACCTTGGCCAGCTCGGCGACCTCGGCGGCGGAGAGGTAGGCGGCGGAGGCGGCGTGCTGGACCAGGCTGTGCGCGATCCGTCGCTGGGTCGGCGTCAGCCGGATGCCCTGGAACAGGTCGAGTACGCGGTCCACCGGCGGCGCCGCGATGACAGCGCTGTCATTCACAAGAAGACTTTATGCATAAAAGAATTCAGGAGGCAATGGGCTGCGGTTAACATGGTAGAACAATTCGGGTGAATGGTACAAGTCTTCGACGGGCCGTCGTCCGTACCCGGCTCGCTCCCGTCGCGGCGTTCCCGAAGCGGCTGCTGCGGGTGGCCCGGCACGACGCGCGGGTGCTCGGCCTGTCGGCCAGGTGGCTGCTCACCTCCCGCGAACACCACAACTACACCTACGACCTGACCCGGCTCAGCCGGGAGCACCTCGCCTGGTTCGTCAGCGTCACCTGCGAGGTGCCGGTCGGGCAGGTGCGGGCGTACCTCACCGAGATCGAACGGGACGAGCCGCTGCGCCGGCACATCGAGCGGGCCACCGCCGGGGCGAACCGGCGCGGCCTGGCCGACCGGCGCGTCCGGTACGCCCGCCGGATCGGCTGGTACTCGATCGTCCGGGCCACCCGGCCCAGGCACGTCGTGGAGACCGGGGTGGACAAGGGGCTCGGCACCTGCGTACTCGCCTCGGCCCTGCTGCGCAACGCGGCCGACGGCGTACCCGGCCGGGTCACCTCGCTGGACGTCAACCCGGAGGCCGGCTACCTGGCCAGGGCCGAGCCGTGGGCCGGCGTGGTCGACCTGGTCGTCGGCGACTCGCTCGCCTCGATCCGGGCGACGGACCGCCCGGTCGACCTCTTCCTGCACGACAGCGACCACAGCGCCGGGCACGAGCGTCGGGAGTTCCAGGCGGTGGAGCCGAAGCTGGCACCCGGCGCCCGGCTGCTCACCGACAATGTCACGGTGACGAACGTGCTGGCCGAACACGCCGAGCGGACCGGCCGGCGGTTCCTCGCCTACCGGGAGACCCCGGCCCGGCACTGGTACCCCGGCGACGGGATCGGGATGGCCTGGTAACGCGCCCTCCGACGCACCCCGCGCGCGGCGGCCGGAACCCCTGCGCGCGGCGGCCGGAACCCCTGCCCGGCGGTCGGCGGCGCTGTGGCACTGTGAACGGCATGCGGCTGGTCTCCCTGCACACGTACCCGGTGAAGGGGTGCTACCGGCGCGACCTGCCAGCCGCCCGGGTCGAGCCGTGGGGCCTGGCCGGCGACCGGCGCTGGATGATCGTGGACGACGACGGGATCGGCGTCACCCAGCGCCAGCTGACCGGCCTGGTGGCCATCCGACCGGAACCGCGCCCCGGCGGGCTCCTGCTGCACGCAGCCGGCCGGCCCACCCTGGCGGTCACCGAGCCGACCGACGGCGAGCAGGTGGCGGTACGCGTCTTCTCGAACCTGGCCGCCGCACCGGCCCGCCGGGCGGACCCGGCCGCCGACGACTGGCTCTCCCGGCTGCTCGACCGCAAGGTCCGGCTGGTCTGGCTCGGCGATCCGTCCGTCCGACCGATCCCGGACGCCGACCTGGTCGACCCGGCCGACCGGGTCAGCTTCGCCGACGGCTACCCGCTGCTGCTGGCCAACCACGCCTCGCTGGACGCGCTGAACGCCGCGCTAGCCGGGTCGGGTGACGTCGGCGCGCCGCTTCCGATGACCAGGTTTAGGCCGAACGTGGTGGTCGGCGGTGCCGCGCCGTGGGCCGAGGACGACTGGACCGGCCGCCGGCTCCGGATCGGCCCGGTGACCTTCCTGGTGGCCAAGCCCTGCGGCCGGTGCCTGGTCACCACCACCGACCAGGAGACCGGGGTACGCGGCCGCGAGCCGCTGCGCACCCTGGCGAAGTACCGGCGGATCAACCGGCAGCTCGTCTTCGGGCAGAACCTGGTCCCGGTGACCGGCCCGCCCGGAGCGCCCGACACACTCACCGTCGGCGACCCGGTGCGGCTGCTCGACTGAGCTGAGCTGACCAGGCCGGACACGCCGCACCGGGTTACGCCACGCCGGGTTCGCCGGATCTTGCGGAAGGCGCGACGGCTACGGCAACATGCCCCGGGTGACCCACGCGGAACTTCCCGACGACACGGGCGGCGGTGCTCCGGGCATCGGAGGTCCGGCGGCCGGGCCGGTGCGGTGGCGGCGGGGGCGGCGCTGGGTGGCCGGCGGGTTCGCCGCCGTACTCGCCGTGGTCGTCGGGCTGCTGCTCGTCTGGCAGTTCTCCGAGCCGGCCGCCTGCGCGGCCGCGCTCGCCGCCCCGCCGCCCGAGCGGGCCGGGCTGCCGGTGGAGCGGGTCACGACGCCGTCCGGTCCGACCGTCTTCAAGGGAAAGGCGTCCCACTACGACGGAGGGAACTCGGGTGGCAACTGTTCGCTGCCCGGCCCGCCCGCCAACCGGCTCTACGCCGCGCTCGGCTCCGCCCGGTACGCCGGCTCGGCCGCCTGCGGCAGCTTCCTGGACGTGACCGGTCCGAAGGGGACAGTCCGAGTGATGGTGCTGGACCGCTGCGCGGGCTGTACGAACAACAAGATCGACCTGTCCCGGCAGGCGTTCGCCAAGATCGCCGACCTCTCCCAGGGCATCGTCCCGGTGCGCTACCGGGCGGTGGTGGACCCGCCGCTGCCCGGACCGCTCACCTTCCGGCTCAAGGGCGGCGTCTCGCAGTACTGGTTCGCCGTGCAGGTGGGCCAGCACGGCAATCCGGTACGGTCGATGGCGGCCAGGCGCGCCGGTTCGGGCTGGCGGGCGGCGAAGCGCGGGTCCGACAACTACTGGGTGGTCGACGGCGGGCTCGGCCCTGGGCCGTACTCGATCCGGGTGGTCGACGTCTACGGCCACCAGGCGGTCGCCAACGGGATCCGGCTGGCGCCCCGGCAGGTGCAGCGGAGCACGGTACGGATGTACGAGTCCGGTCTGGCTGCCGCCTCGCCGACGCCGTCGGCCCGGCCCACCCCGGACACCGGCGCCATCCCGACCACCTCGCCGACACCTGCCCCGGCCACCCCGGCCAGCGCGGCGGACCAGTCCGGACAGCCGGTGGCCGGTGCGGCCGGCGACCCGGCCGCGGTCGGCTGCGGCTGACCCTCCGGCAACCGCCGGTCCGACGGCGACGGTGGGGCCGGCGGCGGTCATCCGTCAGGTCAGCGGCAGCCACATCTGGATCTCGTCGCGGTCGTCAGCGGGACCGACCCGGAGCGCCCCGGGGAGCCGGCCGACCTCCCGGTAACCGAGCCGCCGGTAGAAGTCCTGCACACCCTGACCGTCCCGGACCGTCAGGTGCAGGGCCTCCCGGCCGGCCTTCCGGGCCACCTGCTCGGCCTCGCGCAGCAGGGCCTGGCCGTAGCCGTTGCCCTGGCGGGTCGGGCGCACCATCACCCGCTTCAGGACGCACCAGTGCGCCTTCAGGTGGAACCGGTTGTCGGTCAGGAAGAGCAGCGCGACCAGCTCGTCACCCCGGTAGCCGACCAGCAGGTGGTCCGGACCGTCGGCCGCCTCCCGGAGGGCGGCCAGTGCCGTCGGACGGACCTCGTCCTCGGTGACCGGGTCGACGAACCCGACCGCCCCGCCGGCATTTGTCACCTCGGTCCAGAGCCGGACGATCTTCTCGCGCAACTCGGGGGTCGACGGCGGATCAAGTACGAAACGGATGCCCACGCCGGTCATCCTCGCCGGCCCGCCCGCCGCCCCTGTCGGGTCGGCACGGCGCGGGTGAGGATGACCACAGCGGCGGCGCCGGTGCCGACGACGCGACGCTTCGGCACTGGTGGTGCGGGCACTGACCGGCCGGGCGCCGGAGGGCCGGATCGTGCGGGAGAGGGGAGTCGAACCCCTACGCCCGAAGGCACAGGAACCTAAATCCTGCGTGGCTGCCATTACACCACTCCCGCTCGCGGTCAAAGTCTAGACCGCCGGCGGGCTCAGTCCAGGCCGAGGTCCCGACGGAGTTTGGCGACGTGCCCGGTGGCCTTGACGTTGTAGAGCGCCCGCTCGATCCGGCCCTCGGCGTCGATGACGAACGTCGACCGGATCACCCCGGTGATCGTCCGCCCGTACGACTGCTTTTCGCCGTACGCCCCGTACGCGACCAGGACCGCCTTGTCCGGGTCGGAGACCAGCGGATACGTGATGGCGTCCCGCTCCCGGAATTTGGCCAGCGCGGCGGGGGAGTCCGGTGAGATGCCGACCACCTCGTAGCCGGCGGCCTGGAGCGAGGCTAGCGAGTCGCGGAAGTCGCAGGCCTGCTTGGTGCAGCCCGGCGTCATTGCCTTCGGGTAGGCGTAGAGCACCACCTTGCGGCCGCGCAGTTCCTTGAGCGAGAGGGTTTCCCCGGTGTCGGTGGAGAGCGCGAAGTCGGGCGCGGCGTCCCCGGCGGCGAGGCGGATCGGCGAGGTCATGACGGTGACCCTATCGCCAGGTGGACCGGAGATTGCGGTTGGCACACAGCTCTTGCAAAATCTTTGCAACAACGATGGCCGGCTCCTACGCTGATCCGGCCGGTACGGCGGATCCCGCGCCGGCATCTCTGGGGAGGTGGCGTGGACAACCTGGCAATGCACATCTCGAACGGGATCGTCGACGGTCCCGTGGCGGCGGCGTTCGGGGCGGTCGCCCTGGTGGCGCTCGCGCTGTGCGTGCACCGCGGTCGGCAGGACCTGGACGACCGGCTCGCCCCGATGGCCGGGCTGGTCGCCGCCTTCATCTTCGCCGTCCAGATGATCAACTTCCCGATCTTCACCGGCGCGGTCAGCGGTCACCTGCTCGGCGGAGCGCTCGCCGCGATCCTGGTCGGGCCCTGGGTCGGTGCGCTCTGCGTGGCGGTGGTGCTGATCGTGCAGTCGCTGGTCTTCGGCGACGGCGGGGTGGCGATGCTCGGCCTGAACGTCACGAACATGGCGCTGATCGGCGTCGCGGTCGCGTATCTCCTGGTCGCGCTCCTGCTCCGGCTCCTGCCCCGCACGGCGACCGGGCTGGCCGCCACCGCGTTCGTCGCCTCGGTGCTGAGCGTGCTCGTCGCCTCCCAGGGCTTCGTCCTCCAGTACTGGCTCGGCGGCACCACCGACCTCGGCAGCGGCCTCGGCGCCCTGGCCGGCACGATGGCCGGGGTGCACCTGCTGATCGGCATCGGCGAGGGGCTGATCACCGCGACCACCGTGCTGACCGTGGCAAAGGTCCGGCCCGACCTGGTCTACGCGCTGCGCTCGCTGCGTCCGCTGCGGGCCGCCAACCGGATCCCGGTGACCGGAGGTACCCGATGACCACCGAAGGAAAGACGACCGCAGAGAAGACGGCCGGAGGAAAGGCGACCGCAGGGAACCGGATCTCGAAGCGCACCGGCGCCTTCGTCCTCGGCGGTCTGCTGGTCGCGCTCCTGCTGGCCGGAGTGGTCAGCAACTTCGCCTCGGCCCACCCGGACGGCCTGGACTCGTCGTTGCGCGAGGGGTGCACCTTCGACGCGGACGACAACATCACCGGCGGTAGCTGCCCGGCCCAGGAGGCCCGGGAGCACGAACTCGCCGACTCGCCACTTGCCGACTACGGCGTCCGGGGAGTGGACAACGGGTACCTCTCCACCGGGCTCTCCGGGGTGCTCGGCGTGCTGATCACCTTCGCCGTCGGCGGCGGCCTGTTCTGGCTGACCCGCCGCCGATCCGCCGCCGCCCCGAGCGAGGCGCCGACGGTCGCCGGCCAGCCGGACACTTCGACCGTGACCGCCGCCGGCCAGCCGGACACCGCGACCGCCACCGGCCGGACAGACGGATCCACCGCTGGCCGGCCGACGCCGCCGACGCCGCCGACCGGCGCGGCCGGCGGCCGGAGCCGGGCCGAGGGCACGACGGAGTAGGGACGGCCGGAGATGGGAGCCGGGCACGCGCACGTGCTCTACCGGGACCGGACGTCGGCGGTGCACCGGCTGCCGCCCGAGGTCAAGATCGCGGCGATGGTGGTCTTCACCCTCGCCGTGGTCGCCACCCCCCGGGAGGCGTTCTGGGCGTTCGGCGGCTACCTCCTGCTGGTACTGCTGGTCGCCGCGATCGCCCGGGTCGGGCTGCGCTGGCTGGCCAGCCGTTCGCTGATCGAGCTGCCGTTCGTGCTGTTCGCGTTCGCGCTGCCGTTCCTCGGCACCGGCGAGCGGGTGAGCTGGCTGGGGCTGGACCTGTCGGTGGACGGGCTCTACGGCGGCTGGAACATCCTGGCCAAGGGCACCCTCGGGGTGCTCGCCTCGCTGCTGCTCGCCGGCACCACCACCATGCGGGACCTGATCCTCGGGCTGGACCGGCTGCGCTGCCCGCAGATCCTCACCCAGATCGCCACCTTCATGCTGCGCTACCTGGACGTCCTGGTCGGCGAGGCGCGGCGGATGCGGGTCGCCCGGATCTCCCGGGGTGACGATCCCCGGTTCCTGTGGCAGCTGCGCGGCTTCGCCGCCGGGGTGGGCGCGCTCTTCCTCCGCGCCTTCGAGCGGGGCGAGCGGGTCTACCTGGCGATGGTCTCCCGGGGTTACCAGGGGCGGATGCCGGCGGCCTGGCTCGGCACGGGTGCGGCCACCACCCGGCACTGGCTGGTGGCGGCGACGGTGCCGCTCGCCGCCACCGGCATCGCCGCCGCCGCCGTCGTGCTGGGATGATCGGGTACGTGGAACCAGCTCCCGGCGCCGACCCGCCGTCCCTGGACGTACGCGGCGTCGAGTTCAGTTACCCCGACGGGCAGGTCGCGCTGCGCGGCGTCGACCTGACCCTGCTGCCCGGCGAGCGGGTCGCGCTGCTCGGCCCGAACGGCGCCGGCAAGACCACCCTGGTGCTGCACCTGAACGGGATCCTCGGCGGTGGCGCCGGCACGGTCACCGTCGGCGGGCTGACCGTGGACCGGGACCGGGCCACCCTGGCCGAGATCCGTCGCCGGGTCGGCATCGTCTTCCAGGATCCCGACGACCAGCTCTTCCTGCCCAGCGTCGCCGAGGACGTGGCGTTCGGGCCGGCGAACCTTGGCCTGCGCGGCGCCGAGCTGGCCGAACGGGTGACCGAGGCGCTGGACGCGGTCGGGATGGCCGAGCACCGGGACAGGGCGCCGCAACACCTCTCCTTCGGGCAGCGCCGCCGGGTGGCGGTCGCCACGGTGCTGGCGATGCGGCCCGAGATCCTGGTCCTGGACGAGCCCTCCTCGAACCTCGACCCGGCGGCCCGCCGCGAACTGGCCGGGATCCTGCGCCGGCTGCCGGTGACCCTGCTGATGGTCACCCACGACCTGCCGTACGCGCTGGAGCTCTGCGACCGGTCGGTGATCATCGACACCGGTCGGATCGTCGCCGACGGGGCGACCGCCGGGATCCTCGCCGACGCCGACCTGCTCGCCCGGCACCGGCTGGAACTGCCGTACGGCTTCGACCCGGCGGTGGCCGCCCGCCAGCTCGCCGGCAACGGCTGAGCCTACGACTGGTCTGCGGCTGAGCCCGGTCAGCGTCGGTTCGGAGGGGTGCCGGCCCCGGTCGCGGGGTCGGGCCCGTCCGCGGGCAGGGCGACCGACCAGCGGCGGGCCGGCCGTCGCGACGCACCGCTGCCGGTCGGCCGGCCCGCGGCGCGGCGTGCCGGCCCGGGAGCACCGGCCGGGCCGGTGCCGGCGGAGCGGCCGGTGGCGCGCAGGCGGAGAATCCCGGCCGCGGCGAGGCCGCCGCCGACCGCGATCACCACCGCCACCAGGAGCCGGGCCCAGCCGGCCGGCCAGGGCAGCGGGACCACCGAGCGCAGGAAGACCGCCGAGTTGGTGACGCCGGTGAAGAGCGCCAGGCAGGTACCGGCGAGCGCCAGCGCGAAGTCGCCGGCCGGCCGGCGGGTCAGCGCGTACGCCCCGGCGGCCAGTGCGGCGGCACCGGTGACCGTCGGCCAGAGCTGCCCCGTGACGAGTCCGAGCAGCATCCCGCCGAGCCCGGCGTCGGCACCCCGGGCCAGCGCGAAGCCCAGCGCCGCCAGCCCGCCGACGATCGCCAGCACGGCAAGCGCGACCGTGACCCGGCGCCCCGGCCGGGAGTTCCGGGGCAGCACCCCCAGCGCCCCGATCACCAGCGCACCGAGCAGGCTGCCGCTCCACCAGGGCAGCGGGTCGGGCGGTGGCAGCCAGTCCAGGGTGCCGCGCAGTTCCATCCCGCGCAGCCCGTCGCGCAGCGGCACCACCCAGTCGCGTACCCGGTGCGGCCGGTCCGGATCGGCGGCGACCACCGGCGGCGGAGTCTCCTCCAGCCAGCGGCTGCGCTGGTCGTGCCAGCGGGCCACCGGCTCGGTGCCGACCCGCCGCCAGGACGGCGGCCGGGCCGGATCGGCCCCGGCCGGCACCGGAGTGTCCCCGGCGAGGGTCCGGTTCAGGTACGTCGCCGGGGAGGCGGTGTTCTCGTAGACCCCGTCCGGGCGGACCTCCAGGTACGGCTCACCGGCGTAGCCGAGCACCTCGACCGGGCGTCCCGTCCGGTTTTCCAACTCGAGCCTGGCCCCGCCCTCCACCACGCGCACCCGCAGCCCGGGCAGGGCCGGAGTCACCCCGGTCACCTCGGTGCGGTAGTCGGTGCCGTCCGGGGTGTCGGCGGCGTGCGCGCTGGCCGGGGTAGCCGAGGCGAGTACGCCGACCAGCCCGACCAGCAGACCCGTCAGCAGGCGGGTCGACAGCAGGCGGGTCACCCGCCGGCCGCCGCCACCGCCGCGGTGATCGCCTCGGCGCTGGCCTGCACCTGCTTGCCGTTGACGAGCACCGTCGGCGTGCCGGTAACGCCGGCCCGGGCCGCCTCGTCGGTCACGTGCTCGGTCCACTTCTCGAAGGTATTCTCCTCGACGCAGTTGCGGAAACTCGCCCCGTCCAGCCCGACGCTGCCGGCGATCTCGACGAGCTGGTCGTCACTGAGGCCGGCCCCACCCTCCGGCGGCTGCCGGTCGAACAGCGCCCCCGCGTACTCCCGGAACTTGCCGCTCTGCGCGGCGCAGCCGGAGGCGGCGGACGACCGGGTCGAGTAGTCGGTGCTGGAGAAGCGGTTGAGGAACGCCACCGGGTGGTAGGTGACCCGTGCCCTACCCTCGGCGACGAGCTGGTCGAGGGTACCGCTGGCCTGCTGCTCGAAGGTGCGGCAGATCGGGCAGATGAAGTCCTCGTACACGTCGATGTTGACCGGTCCGGAGCCGATCACGATGCCGGTACCCTCCGGATTGGCCCCGCCGGGCGGGGTGAAGTCGCCGGCGTCCCGGCTGGCCGAGACTCCCCAGCCGATCAGGCCCGCGATGACCAGCACGACGACCGCGCCGACCGAGGTCCAGAGCGTGCGCTTGCGGCGCCGCTCCCGGGCCATCTGCTCGCGCACCACCCGGGCGGGTCGGCGCTGCCCCTTGCGGTTGCGGTCACTCATCGTCGTCCTCCTCCTCGCTCTCCTCCTCGCGGGTGTCCCGACCCAACGCCGCGTCCACCGAGACCGGGGTGCGTGGCCAGAGCAGGAGGAAACCCGCGAGCAGCAGGAAGCCCACGTCGCGCAGCAGTTCGGTGCCGTACGTCGGGTCCTGGCCGGCGGCGAGGTCGCCACCGCTGCCGAAGCACCCGCAGTCGATGGAGAGACCGCGGGCCCAGGCCGAGACGATCCCGGCGATGAAGATCACCAGCAGTGCCGCGGAGATCCCGGCGGCGAGCCGGGTGGCGAGCCCGACCAGCAGGATCAGCCCGAGTGCCAGTTCCACGAACGGCAGCGCGGCACCGATCACCACCGCCAGCTCGTACGGGAAGATCTTGTACGCGTTCACCGCCCGGCCGGAGGCGGCCAGGTCACCGACCTTGGAAGCCCCGGCGGCCAGCCAGACGGCAGCCAGTCCCAGCCGGGCGGCGAGGCCGAGCCACGGGCGGGCGACCAGCCAACGGCCGCGACCCGGCGCCGGGGTGCTTGCTGTGGTCCGCTCAGTCACAGTCATTAGTCGTCTTGGTCGGCGAAAGGGTTTCGGGCTCCGGTGTGGCGTCGGTCATCCGGTGCCGCACCGCTGAGATCACGCTCACCAACGTAGGGGGCATTACGGTCGCGGGTGGGCATTACCGGTCAGAAGTACCGGCCCTCGGCCGATCGGAGCCGGCGTCGACTGATCGGGGTCGGGTGGTGGCGGCAACATCGACGACAGGCCGGGAACTTTTCCCGCGACGCCGCCGACTATCGATCCGTGACAGCTCACTGGGCCGGACTCGGGCGTCGAGCAGCCGACGGTCCGCTGCCGGTCGGTGTGACCGAAGCGGACCGGGCGTGACCCGAGGTCGCGCGCTGCCGGGACGGTCGGCCACGATATCGGGCATGATTGCTGCGAATCGTCGATGGCTGGCCCGTGCCGGTGCCGGTGTCGGCCTGCTGCTGGCCGCCCTCGCCCTGCTGCTCGGCCCGGCCGTCCCGGCCAGCGCACACGCGATACTGGTCAGCAGCAGCCCGGCTGCCGACGTGGTACTGCCGAACTCGCCCGCCGAGGTGGTGCTCACCTTCAGCGAGAGCGTCCGCGAGGTGCCGGACAAGATCCGCGTCCTCGGTCCGGACGGCAACCGGGTGGACCGGGGCGACCCGACGTTCAACGGTGCGGTGATCACCATCCCGGTCGACACGTCCGGCGGCGAGGGCAGCTACCTGGTCAGCTACCGGGTGATCTCGGCGGACAACCATCCGGTGACCGGGGCGTACACCTATTCCGTCGGTGCCCCCTCGACGCCGCCGTCGGACAGTGCTGCCGACGAGGTGCACCCGGCGGTCGGCGCGGCGGTACGGGTCTTCAAGTACGTCGGCTACGCGGGCCTGCTCCTGGTGGTCGGCCCGGTGATGGTGCTCAGCCTGCTCTGGCCCCGGCGACTCGACCGGCACGGCCCGGCCCGGCTGATCTGGGTCGGCATCGGGCTGATCGCGTTCGCCACCCTCGGCGGCCTCTGGCTCCAGGTGCCGTACACCACCGGTGGCGGGCCGTTCGCGGTCGACGGCAGCGCCCTCGGCGACGTCCTCGGCAGTACCTTCGGCGCCGCCCACCTGGTCCGGCTCGGCATCCTGGCGGCAGCGGCGATCCTGCTCCGCCCCGTGGTCACCGGCCGGGCCGGACGCAGCGACCAGATCCTGCTGACCGTGCTCGGGGTGGCCGGGCTGGGCACCTGGCCGATCGCGGGGCACGCGGCGGCCTCACCGGTGCCGGCGGTCTCGGTCGTGGTCGACAGCGTGCACCTGGCCGGCATGGCGGTGTGGCTCGGTGGACTGGTCATGCTCGGCGGGTTCCTGCTGCGCCGCGCCAACGACCGGGAACTCGACGCGATCCTGCCGGTCTGGTCCCGCTGGGCCACCGTCGCCGTCTCCGCGCTGCTGCTCGCCGGGATCGTCCAGGCCCTGATCGAGGTGGCCACGCTGTCGGCGCTGGTCTCGACCACCTACGGCAGGCTGATCATCGCCAAGACCGTGCTCTTCGCGGTGGTGATCGCGGTGGCCGCCTACTCCCGGCAACTGGTCCGACGCCGCCTCCTCGCGGACGCCCCGGACGACGTGGACGTGGACGACGTGGGCGACGCCGACGAAGAAGCGGATGACGCGGGAGTCCTGGACCAGGTCGACGACTCGGACGAGGTCGACGACTCGGACGAGGTCGACGACGCGGACGCCCTGGATGAGACCGACCTCCGTGCGCGGGCAGGCCGGGCAGGGGGCGGCCACGAGGCAATGGTCGCGGCCGAACCGTCCCGCCCGGTCGCCTCGGCCGGGCGGCTGCGACGGGCGATCTGGGTGGAATTCGCCATCACGGCGGTCGTGCTGGCCCTCTCCGCAGTACTGGTGCAGACCCCGCCGGCCCGGACCGCGGGCGAGTACGCCGACGCGGGCGGTCCCGGCTACTACACCACCACGCTCACCAGTGCGGTCTACTCGTTGCAGGTCGAGGTGGACCCGGCCAGGACCGGCAGCAACTCGGTCCACCTGTACGCGTACACCCCGGACAACAAGCCCCTGCCCGTCGTCGAGTGGCGGGCCACGGCCGCGTTGCCGGACCAGGGCATCGAGCCGATCGAGATTCCCCTGCTGCCGCTCACCGACAACCACGCCACCGGCGAGATCAGCCTGCCGCGGGCCGGGAACTGGCAGCTCAGCTTCACGGTCCGGATATCCGATATCGACCAGGCCACGGTGACCAGCACCGTGCCAGTCAACTAGAGAGGTACAACATGATCCGTCACCGTCGGGCCGCGCGTGCCGCCGCCCTCGTCCTCGGAGCCGCCGTGGTCGGCGTGTTCGGGCTGGCCTCGTCGGCCGCCGCGCACGTCACGGTGAATCCGAGGGAGGCCAACCAGGGCGGTTACGGTCGCGTGGCGTTCCGGGTGCCGACCGAGAGCGACACCGCGTCGACCGTCAAACTGGAAGTCACCTTCCCCGACGACGCGCCGCTCGCCTCGGTCTCCACCATGCCGGTGCCCGGCTGGACGGCGGCGGTCGAGAAGCGCAAGGTGGACCCGCCGGTGGAGGTGCACGGCAGCCAGGTCGGCGAGGTGGTCTCGAAGATCACCTGGACGGCGTCGGCGGACGCCGGGATCAAGCCGGGCGAGTTCCAGGAGTTCCCGGTCTCGATGGGACCGCTGCCCGAGGCCGACCAGTTGGTGTTCCGGGTGCTCCAGCACTACTCGGACGGGAAGACGGCTCGCTGGATCGAGCCGCCGGCCGCTGACGGCAGCGAACCGGAGAACGACCCCGCCCCGGTGCTGAAGCTGCTTCCGGCAGCCGGAGCCGGCGCACCGGCGACCAGCGGACCTGCGGTGGCCAAGCAGCCGGCGGCGTCGTCGTCGAACGAGGACGGTGCAGACTCGGCCGCCCTGGCGCTGGGGATCGCGGGTCTGGTCGCCGGCCTCGCCGGGCTGACGCTGGGCGGTCTGGCGTTCGCGCGTACCCGTCGGCAGGCCGCACCGCCGGCCGCCTGAGTTCCGGACGCTTCCGCGTCCACAACGGTGCCCCGTGCTGGCCCGTCGGCAGAGCTGCCGACGGGCCAGCGGCGTTTTTGGTCAATAATCCGTGTTGAAGGGATTTCGCTCGGTATGGTCTGCGGGTACTGCGACCCGCCGCCGGTGCGTCACTCCGACGGCGGGTCGCCGCAACCGGAGAGAAAGAGACCTGTATGCGCTTCGTGCGGCTGATCGCCGGGACACTCCTGCTCACGATCGGGCTGCCGGTGCTGCTCCTCGGCGGTGCACTGTGGATGGTCGCCGAGCAACGCGGCGGCACGGGCGCGTTCGCCGGCCATCTGGACCGGATCGAGACCGGCGGGCACGCGGTCGTCGTACCCGAGTTGGCCGCCATGCTGCGCCGGGACGCGCCCTTTCTGGCAGCCGGCCGGACCGGGTTGCGGGTCGTCGCCAGGATCGGCGCCGAGCCGGCGTTCCTCGGCCTCGCACCGGCCGCGGAGGTCGGCAACTACCTCGGTACGTCGCCGCGCGCCCGGGTCGACCGGGTCAGCGTGACCCGGGGCAGCCTGCCGGTACGCACAAGCACCGTCGACGAGCGCGGCCAGTCCGGCGAGCGCGGCCCAGCCGACCAGCACGGCCAGTCCGGCGAGCGCGGCCCAGCCGGCGAGCGCGGCCCGGCGGCAGTGCCGGCACCTCCCGGTGGGCAGGGACTCTGGATCCGCAGCGGCCTGGGCACACTGGAGCTGAGTGCCGACGAGGTACGCGCACCGCGGCTCGCCCTGGTCGTCATGCGCCCGGACGCCGGAGCGAACGTCGCCGCCGACCTGCGGGCCGAGGTACGCGTCGGCTGGCTCGACCCGGTCGTCTGGACTTCGCTGGGCGTCGGCAGCCTGCTGGCGCTGTTCGGCATACTGCTGCTGGCCCGGCCGGTCCGCCCCCGCGAGGTGGTCTTCGTGGTCGAACCGAGTCAGGTCCCGGCGCTCGCCGCCAAGCTGGGTGTGGCCACCCTCGACGGACTCGGACGATCTGACCATCCTGACCAGGCTGACCAGGCTGACGGTCGTGACCAGGTTGTCGGTCGCGAGCATTCTGAGCGGCCCGGCAGGAAGGGGCGAGAGGCGGTCGAGGTGCCGGCTCAGCCCGCAAGTCCGCCGGAACGGGCTGGAACCGTGCCGGCCCAGGCCGGTGACCGGCGGCCGCGGCACGGGGAGCCGCCCAGCCTGGCTGTGGCCCGGGAGCCCGGGGGCGAGGCCCGGGAACCTCGGATCGGAGCCCTGGAAGGTCGGCACGCGTCGTCTTCGGGGGCGGCGCGGACCAGGGTGGTGCCGTCGAGCCGACTGGTGGCTACGGGCCGGCCGGCGACGCTTGCGGACGTGCTGACTCCGCCGGACCCGCCTGCTCCGCAGGTTGGGGCCGCTCCGCAGGTTGGGGCGGCTCCGGAGAGCGGCGGTGCCCGACAGGCAGGATCGGCCGGACCGGCGGGGCGCCTGGTCTGGCCACCGATCAATCCGGCCGTCAGCGCCTGGCCCGGCGCCGAGACGATGCCTGCTGTCGAAGCCACCATTGCCGCCCCGGCCGGTCCCACCCAGTCGCCGGGCGCGGTGGCACCGGCCGGTTCGGCACGTGCTCCCGCCCCTGCTCCCGCACCAGCACCAGTACCGGCGCCGCCGCCCACCCCGGTGCCGGCACCCTCGCCGGCACCGCCGTTGCCGGTCCCGGCTCCGCCGATGCCGGCGCCGCCCAGGCCCGTGCCCGTTCCGGCGGCCACCGCCACGGCACGACCGGCAGATGCGCCGCAGGAGTTGGCTGCGCCTCCGGTGGACTCCGTGGCGGAGCCGAGCACCGAAAGCCGGACGACGTCGGACGGGGAGGGGCGGGTCCCGTTACGTCCGGCGGCCCCACGGGCAGCCCCGTTCGACGCCGGGCAGCCGGGTACGGCGGGTAGCGGGCTGAACCGGCCGAGGGGCTACGAGCCGATGACCAGGTCGGCCGCGATGGACATGGCGCTGGGGCGACGCGGCGGCAACAACACCGGACCCGGGTACCGGCAGGGCGCGGTCGGGGCGGACGAGTCGGTGAGTAGAGGTGCTGCCATCAGGCACTCCAGCCCGAACCAGACGTCCCGCTGACGATCCACCCGATCCGGCCGCCCGGTTGAAGCGGACGGTAGGTGCAGAAGCAGGTGGCCCCCCGCGCTGCCGACACGGGGGGCCACCTTCACCGGGGGATCGGTGTACCGAAGGGACGTTTAAGATGTTGTCCCTAGATTAACCGCATCCAGGCGTACTAGATAGATCTGTCCATTTGGTGCAACTTCTCCTACTGCCGGCTGCTTGGTTCATGTTTCGCGACCTGGGTAGCGGGACCTGGTGGAAGCCCCGCCGGCTTCCGCCGGATCGGTAGGACGACCAGCAGGAGCAGCGCGAAGAGCACGTAGAGGTTGCGCAGCAGGAACTCGCCGGGGGCGTCGGTGCGTTCGTAGGCCCGCCCCCAGTCGTAGTACGAGACCACGCCGTAGACGATCACGGCGGTGACCAGCGCGGCGAGCGTCAGCAGGGCTACCCGGCGGCGGCGCCCGGCCGGGCCGGCGGCCAGATCGGGGGACCGTAGCCCGGCGTCGACCAGCACCACCACGGCCGGGATGAACCAGTACGCGTGGTGGGTCCAGGTGATCGGGCTCACCAACACGGCGACCAGGCCGGTGAGGGTCAGTCCGGCGACCTCGTCGCCGGCCTGGGCAGCCTGCGCCGCCCGCCACAGCCCGTACGCCCCGACGGCGACCACCAGCACCAGCCAGAGGAGCTGGTTCGGCTCCTCCGGGGTGGTGAACCGGTTGAGCAGCCCGAACAGCGACTGGTTGCCGGTGTAGTCGGGCCGGCCGACCCGGTCGGTGAGCCAGAGCTCGTGGGTCCAGAACCGCCATGAGTCGGTCGGGGCGATCGCCGCCGCCAGCAGCGTGGCGCCGGCCGCCGCCGCGCTGGAGACCAGGGCGGCCCGCCACCGCCGGGTGACGAGCAGGTAGACGATGAAGATCCCCGGATAGAGCTTGAGCGCCGTCGCCAGCCCGATCCCGACACCGGCCCAGCGCGAGTTCCGGGGTACGGCGCGCAGCAGGTCGGCCAGGACCAGCACCACCAGCAGCATGTTGATCTGGCCGAAGATGATCGTCTCCCGGGTGCTCTCCACGGCGAAGACGAGCGGCACGGCGAGTCCGGCCGCGAACCACCGGGACACCCCGTGCCGGTCGGCGACCGAGGCGACGAGCCACCAGGTCGTCACCAGCAGGGCGAGTACGGTCAGCGCGGTGAAGACGGCGGCGGTGACCCCGATCCGCAACTCGACGAACGGGCGCAGCAGCAGGGCGGTGAACGGTGGGTAGGTGAAGAACAACTGGCCCTGCAGATCGTCTGCCTGCGCGTAGTCGTACAGCGGATTCCCGTCCGCCCACCAGCGCATCGCGCTCATATAGATCTTGAGATCGTAGAAGTTGTGCGGGGTGCTGAGCAGATAGAGCAGCGGAACCGCCGCGGCGACCAGCACCACGACGATGATCTGGCGTGCGGAGCGGCCGCCGGGGTCGTCCTCGTCCGTGGCGGATGGTGCGGCAGGATCGGCTGGCACGGGAAAACCCTAGCGGGCCGTTCTGTCCACAGCGTTGAGGCGCGGGTCCCCGGGCTGCGCGTAGTCTGATCGTCGTGGCTGATCTTCTCGTCTGGGTCGACTGTGAGATGACCGGGCTCGACCTGGGCAAGGATGCCTTGATCGAGGTCGCGGCGCTGGTCACCGACCGTGACCTCAACGTGCTCGGCGATGGTGTGGACGTGGTGATCCACGCCGACGAGCCGGCGCTGGCCGGGATGCCGGAGATCGTGCGGGCGATGCACGAACGCTCCGGCCTGACCGAGGAGGTACGCCGCTCGGCGGTGAGCCTGCACGAGGCCGAGGAGATGGTGATGGAGTACGTCACCTCACTGGTCAAGGACCCGCGTACGGCACCGCTCTGCGGCAACTCGATCGCCACCGACCGGGGATTCCTGGCCCGGGACATGCCGCGACTCGACGCCCACCTGCACTACCGCTTGATCGACGTGTCGTCGATCAAGGAGCTGTGCCGGAGGTGGTACCCCCGGGTCTACTTCGGGCAGCCGGCGAAGGGGCTGGCCCACCGGGCCCTGGCGGACGTCCGGGAGAGCATCCGGGAGCTGGAGTACTACCGGCGGACGATCTTCGTGCCGCTGCCCGGTCCGGACGTCGACACCGCGAAGGCGATCGCCGCCGAACTCTGACGGCCGGCTCGTCGCTCGGGCGGACCGGTTGCCGCCGTCGGTGTCGGGCCGGTCCGGGTCCGGGTCCCGGTGTCGGGCGGGGTGTAACCCGGTCGACGGCGGGCGTAGGGGTATGGCTATCATTGGTCGTCGCCCCGCCGGGTCCGCCGATCCGGTGCCGGCAGATGTTCCTGATCAAACTGAACATGGTGGCTGTAGCTCAGTTGGCAGAGCACCGGGTTGTGGTCCCGGGTGTCGTGGGTTCAAATCCCATCAGTCACCCCACGGTCGGATCGACAGATCCGCAGCCGAGACCCCCTCTTGCGAGGGGGTCTCGATCGTTTGGGGCGGGTTCGGGGCCGGGTCAGCCGGTGACGGTGCCCGCGCTCGGCTCGGTGCCCGGTGGGGTCGCCGTCTCGCCGACCGGGATCGCGCTGCCCTTGACGTACTGGTCCCAGCTCATGTTCCAGTCGGTCCAGCCGTTGCCGTTCTGGAGCTTGCGTTCGGTGCCCTTGACCACGATCGGGTCGCCGACCCGGGTCTGGTTGAACAGCCAGGCCGCGTTGGCCGTGGACATGTTGACGCAGCCGTGCGACACGTTCGTCCGCCCCTGGCTGGCGACGGACCAGGGCGCGGCGTGGATGAACTCGCCGCCCCAGGTGAGCCGCTGGGCGTACTCGATGTCGGTGACGTAGCGGTTGGCCGGGTTCGGGTCGTCGCGGGTGTCGAAGACGGTCTCCTTGAGCTTCTCGATGACCACCATCGTGCCGCTGGAGGAGGGGGTGCTCTTCTTGCCGAGGCTCACCGGGATGGTCTTGACGACCTTGCCGTCCCGCTTGACCGTCATCTTCTTGGTCCTGTTGTCGACGGTCATCACCACCGCCGGCCCGGTCTTGATGTCGACCGTCAGGTCGGCCCGGCCGTACCAGCCGTCGCCCATCGGCAGCCCACCGGCCTGGATCTTGTAGAAGATCTTGCTGTTCGCCTTCCAGAACGTCTTGGGGCGGTAGCGCACCTCGGCCGGGCTGACCCAGTGCCAGATTCCCTCCTGGGCCGGGGTGGCCCGGACGGTCATCCGGCGCTGCACGTCGTCCCGGTAGTCCTCCGGGACCGCCCGGCCGAACTTGACGATCAGCGGCATGCCGACCCCGACCGTCTGGCCGTCACCGAGGAAGCTGGTCACCCGGATCTGCTTGTCGGGCTTGGCCATGGTGGTGAAGGTGTTGGTCGTCGTCGCCGGCTTGCCGTCGTCGCCGGTCGCGGTCACGGTCGCCGTGTACGTCGTGCCGTAGTCGAGCGCCTTCTCCGGCAGCCACGTCCCGGCGGCGGTCAGCGCGCCCTCGACGGTCTCGCCGGCCGCGTTCTTGACCTCGACGGTGGTCTCGACGGCGTCCTTGCTGTCGAAGGCGATCTCCGTGGCGGCGGGCACGTCCTTGGCGTCCGCCGCCGGTGTGGTTATCGTCGCGGACGCCTTCGGCTTCTGCTCGGCCTCGCTACCGCCCTGGAACGACGGCCCGGACCCCTTGCCGCCGTCGTCCGTGCAAGCGGTCGCGGTGACCGCCAGGGCCCCGGCGAGCAGGACCGAGGCGAGAGCGCGGAACGGCGCGGGTCGTCGCCGCGCCGCTCCACCCCGGTCGGAGGCGGGACGGATCAACTGGTCTCGGCCTGGTCGCATGATCCCCTCACACTGCTGGTTCCCACAGCTGTACCCACTCGGTCACCACGGTCATCCTCTCCCAATGACGTCCGTGAGCAAGTTTTCGTTTCCCCGCGTGCCGTAGAACACCAGAACGATGAGGTCGGTTTAACCGGTTAGGTGGCAAATGCGACGAAGATCGTCCTCGATCCACCCGACCTGTTGGCCGGCCGGGCGCATGGGTGGCCGGTTCGCCGGTTCGCCGGTTCGCCGGCCTGTCAGGTGCCCAGGTCGGCTGGGACCGGCAGGGCGCTGCCCTTGACGTACTCCTTCCAGGGCAGGTTCCAGGCGGTCCAGCCGTTGCCGGAGGCGAGTTTGCGCTCGGTGCCGGTGATCGTCACCGGGTCGCCGGTCTTGGTCTTCTCGAAGAGCCAACGGGCGTGTGCGGTGGAGACGTTGACGCAGCCGTGCGAGACGTTGCGTCGCCCCTGGTCGCCCACCGACCACGGCGCGGCGTGGATGTACTCCCCGCCCCAGGTCAGCCGCTGGGCGAAGTCGATGTCGGTGACGTAGCGGTTGGCCGGGTCCGGGTCGTCGCGGGTGTCGAAGACCGTGGACTCCTTCTTCTCCATCACCACCATCGTGCCGCTGGAGGAGGGGGTGCTCTTCTTGCCGAGGCTCACCGGGATGGTCCGGACCACGTTGCCGTTCTCCAGGACGGTCATCTTCTTGGTCTTGTTGTCGACCTTCATCTCGAACCTGCTGCCGATCTTGGCGGTCGCCTTGCGGTCGACGTTGCCGTACCGGCCGTTGCTCAGCGGGATGCCCTCCAGGCCGATCCGGACCCGCAGCGTCGTCCCGGGCTGCCAGTACTCCGGGGCGCGGTAGTATGCCTGGGTGCCGTTGGAGACCCAGTGCCAGGCGCCCGGCTGCGGCGGGTCGGAGTCGACGAACATCCGCTGCTGCACCTTGGCCCGGTCCTTCTTGGCGATCCCCGGGGAGAACTCCACCACCACCGGCATGGCCACGCCGTAGGTCTTGTCGTCGAAGAGGTAGAGGCCGGAACCGATCACCGACTTCGGCTTGGCCATGGTGGTGAACGAGGTGGTCTTGGTCTCGGTCTGTCCGGCCTCGGTGGTCGCGGTGACCTGGGCGGTGTAGGTCTTGCCGTACTTCAGCGGGGCCGCCGGCACCCAGGAGGAGCCGTCCGGACGCATGGTCCCCTTGACGGCGCTGCCTCCGGCGAGGGTCAGGTTGACGTTGCTGATCTTCCCGCCCTTGACGCTGGTGCCGATCTCCACGCTCACCGGCTGCTTCTTGGCGCCGTTGGCCGGAGTCACCGCGAACTCGAGTGGCTCGGCGGGTGGCGTCGGGGTCGCGCCCGCTTCCGCGACCGACCCGCCGTTGCCGCTCACGAACTGCGGCTTCTTGTCCCCGTCGCTGCCACACGCCGCCGCACCCAGCGGCGTGACGACCGCCAGCGCGACGACCATCGCCCAGTTGCGCGTGCTCCTGCCCATCCCCACCTCGGTCCACTCGATCCCGGGAGACATCGTGCACTATCGGGGCCACACTTTTGACCCCGGATGGCGAAACTTACGGGTGTAATGTCCGGTTTGTTGAGCCGGAGATGCTGATCACGAGCGTGCGGGGAACTGGTTGGAACGTCCTGCTGGGGGCGTGTTAAGGTTTCACCCGTTGTCAGCGAGCGCCGCTAGCTCAACTGGCAGAGCAGCGGACTCTTAATCCGCGGGTTCGGGGTTCGAGTCCCTGGCGGCGCACCAACGATCAAGGCCCTGACCTGGCGCTACTGTGCCGGTCGGGGCCTTTTCGCGTACGCCGGTGGTGGCTCGGTGGGTGCTCGAGAGCCGTTGGACCTGGCTGGCCTCGGTGGGACGCGGCACGATCCTCGTGGACTTCCGGGTCGGGTGTAGTTGCCCTCGATGATCCGCTCGTCGATGACGAGTTCGCCGGAGAGCGGCATGAGGCGCTGACCGGGGCGAGGTAGGCGGTCGGGCTCGGGTACTCGGGGGGGACGGCCCGCCAGCTCGAAGGTTACTTTCAGCGTCGCCGATTCATTATGTAGACAAATTTCCATGCGCCGCCTATCGTCGGCACAAGCCTGGAGCGATGTCCTCCGATTCGGAAGAGGTCGTGCGATGGTGCATTCCAGACGATGGGCTGCGGTATTCACGGCCCTGCTGGCGACAGAACTCCTGGTTACGGGCGCCGCCGCGCATGCCGCGCCGATGCCGGACCCGGGGCGGACGAGCGTCGAGGGCGCCGTGACGGCGAAGCTACTCGGGCAGGTCGCCGCCACTGCCGTAGCGCACGCCGACGCCGCCGGGACCCGGGTCACCGTCACCCGCCGCAGCGGCGACTGGGCCTTCGGCACCGCCGTGGCGCTTACCTCGCACGAGGAGGACGTCCATCCGACCGGCGCGATCTTCCTCGCCCGCGCCGAGGCCGGGACGTGGCGGGTCCAGTTCGACGGTGAAGCCGGGTTCGCCGAGCTGGCCGCCGGGTCGCCCGTGGTGAACAGCCAGGAGAAGAAGGTCTTCGCGACCGCTCCGAGCACCAGGGCCACGGGTGGCGACTACCGGACCGGGATGGCCCTACCGTTCGCCGTCGGCCAGACGTGGACGCTGACCAGTGGCCCGCACGGCTGGGGCGGCTACGAGACGCCGTACAGCTCCGTCGACCTGGCCGGCGGTGACCAGGTGGTCCGGGCGGCGCGGGCCGGCACGGCGTACACCATGTGCACGGGATGGATCCGGGTGATCCACGACCGGGGTTACTCCACCGACTACTACCACCTGTGGAGCAGCATCTCGGTCAACGGTGCCGCGGTCAGTCAGGGCACCTTCCTCGGCAACACCGGCACCGACGTGACCTGCGGCGGGGCGGCGTCCGGCCGGCACGTCCACTTCGGGTTGCGGCAGAACAGCGCGTACGTGGGAATCGCCGCGCACGGCATCGGCAAGTGGGAGTTCGTCAACGGCGCCGGGGCGTACCAGGGCGGCGCGCGACACGGGTCGGCCTGGGTCGGTGCCGGCGGCGGCCTCTACAACTACGGTGCGCTGGGCCTCAACCAGGCGGTGGTCGACGCCAACGGCGGGGGCACGCTGACCAAGCGGTCCGGGCCCGGCACCGGCTACTCCGTGCTCGGATCAGTCGGGGACGGCACCACGGTCACCGTCTCGTGCTCCGCCAACGGCACCTCGCACACCGGCCGCTACGGCACCACCGCGCTGTGGAACCGACTGAGCGACGGCGCCTGGGTCTCCGACGCCTTCCTCTGGACCGGGATGGGCGGCCCGATCAACGGCTGGTGCTGAGCGGCGCCCCCTTCGGAGCCCGACCGGCCCGACCTGCGGCGCCCCGACGCGCGGGGTGCCGCGACGGGTTGGTGCCACCGCCGCCCGTCGACTGGAACATCGGCCACCGTCCGCCAGTGATCGCCGTGAACCCGTCCCGACGAGCCCTCCGCGGACTGGTCAAGGCGAAGAGCCCGCTCGTCGAACGGTTCGATCTGGTCGCGTTCGATATCTCCGGCTTCGCACCCGGGCGGCCGGCCGGCCGCGCATCATCAACGGGCTCAGCCAACTGGAGCAGGGCCGCGGCGACGAGTTGGCCCAGCTCGGCTTCGACTTCTCGGGCCGGGACGCAAAGGGCGCACGGACCAATTTCGCCGAGGCCAACCACGCCATCAACTGCATGGACGAGCAGCGGCTGAGCGAGCAGCAGGGCAACGAGCTGCGAGCCGCGATCTTCACGTCGACGCCGTTCATGGATCCGGGCGTCGTCGTGTCCACCGGTGCGCCCGACGGGTGCGAGCACTGGCCGGCCGCCCACCCTCGGATTCCCGTACGCGCCCAGAACGTTCACGGATCGAGACCGACCGGGTGATGACTCGGGCCATGCATCGCTGGGCCCGCCTGCAGACCCGGTCGGGGAAGTCGGCGGTCTACCTCTGGTTCTTCACGGGTACGCCGCCGGAGAAAGGCCTCGAGAAGTTCGGCGCCTACCACGGGGCGGAGGTGATGTACGCCTACCACAACCTCGGCAAGGACGGCGACGCCGATTATTGGACGGCCGACTTCCGGCTGCGCGATCACATGACCGCCTACTGAACGAGTTTCGTCCAGGACGGCGACCCGAGCGTGCCCGGCCTGCCGCACTGGCCCACCGTGGAGCAGGCGCCCGAGCAGGTGGTGCAATTCGGGGACAGCGTCACCCTCGCTCCCCGCCCACGGGCCGCCGCCGTCGATCTGTGGATGGGCTACCAGGGACCGATCCCATGACGTCGCCGACCGGCGCCGCAGCGATGCCCGAGATCATCCCGAAACCGCCTGAGCCTGAGTACGGCTCGCGGCGGGTCGGCAGCAGGTGGTCCGAGGCGCTGCCACCCCGCCGCATAGCAACGATCTACTTGAATGTCATGAAACTTTGTGGCAACCTCGAGTTAATCGACGTGTAGCGCTTTCCCCGCCTCCCGTGCCGCTTGTCGGGCATCTGCCTGGGCTGTGATGTTAGCGCTAACACATGTGCCCGGTTCGTCTCCGGAAGGACTGACGCAGATGAAAGACCTCTTACGTTCCAGCGGTTCTCCGCGGCGACCAGGGCGGTCCAAGGCGATCCTGTCGACGCTGGCGACTGGGTTGCTGGCCGCCGGCATGGTCCTGGTGCCCGCTGGCGCCGCCTACGCGGCCACCACCCTGGGCGCCTCGGCGGCGGAGCAGGGCCGCTACTTCGGCGCTGCGGTCGGTACGTACAAGTTCTCCGACAACACGTACATGTCGGTGCTGAACCGTGAGTTCAACAGCCTTGTCGCCGAGAACGAGATGAAGTGGGACGCGACCGAGCCGCAGCGGGGCGGGTTCAACTACAGCGCCGGCGACCGTATCGTCAGCCACGCCCGATCGCAGGGCATGAGCGTACGCGGGCACACCCTGTTGTGGCACGCCCAGCAGCCCGGCTGGGCGCAGAACCTCTCCGGCAGTGACCTGCGCAACGCCGCCATCAACCATGTCACCCAGGTGGCCACCCACTTCCGGGGGCAGATCCATTCCTGGGACGTGGTGAACGAGGCGTTCGCCGACGGTGGTAGCGGCGGGCGGCGTGATTCGAACCTGCAACGCACCGGGAACGACTGGATCGAGGCGGCGTTCCGGGCCGCGGACGCCGCTGACCCGAACGCGAAGCTCTGTTACAACGACTACAACACCGACGGGATCAACGCGAAGTCGACGGGCATCTACAACATGGTGCGGGACTTCAAGTCCCGGGGTGTGCCGATCGACTGCGTGGGGTTCCAGTCGCACCTGGGCACCACGATCGCCGGTGACTACCAGGCGAACCTGCAACGCTTCGCCGATCTCGGGGTCGACGTGCAGATCACCGAGCTGGACGTCCAGCAGGGTTCCAACCAGGCGAACATCTACCGTACGGTGACCCGGGCCTGCATGGCGATCTCGCGCTGCACCGGCATCACGGTCTGGGGCGTACGGGACTGCGACTCCTGGCGCGGCAGCGACAACGCCCTACTGTTCGACTGCGCCGGCAACAAGAAGGCCGCGTACACGGCGGTCCTCGACGCCCTCAACGGCGGCACGAACCCGAACCCCCCGGATCCGAGCGGCAACAGGCTGCGCAACGAGGCGTCCGGCCGATGCCTGGACGTCAACGGCGCCAGCTCGGCCAATGGTGCCCAGATGCTCATCTGGGACTGCCACAGTGGGGCCAACCAGCAGTTCACCCAGAACGGGCGGGCATTGCAGGTGATGGGCAAGTGCCTGGAGGTGGCGAACAACGCCGCGGCCGGCACCCGGGCGCAGATCTGGGACTGCAACGGCGGCGCGAACCAGCAGTGGGTCCTCAACAGCAACGGGACGATCAGCAACGCCCAGACCGGACTGTGCCTGGACGTCAACGGCAACAGCACCGCCAACGGCACCGCGGTGATCGTCTGGGGCTGCCACAGCAACGCCAACCAACGCTGGGCAAGGGCCTGAGACGCGGAAGGAACACGCCAGCGGACCGGTCCGGCTCGGACCGGTCCGCTGGGCCTCACACGACCGCCGTCCGTGGACACCTGTGCACTGCTGACGCGGGCTCTTGATCTGCGGGTTCGAAGTTCGGGTCCCTGACGACGCACCGGCGATGGAGGCTTCGGCCTGGCGTCTTACGGTGGTAACCGGATGCGACCGGTCGAGATTGGATCCGTCCGTCGACTTCAGGGATAACCCGGATGGCTGATCCGACCCCAGGCCGGACTCTGGGGTCCATGAGCGGGATCGATGAGAAGTACCAGGAACTGCTGCGTCGGGGCTGGCGCCCAGCCGTGCCGCTGCCGGTGGTGCCCCTGCCGGTACCCGGCACCCACGGACGCTTCTTCGGGTACGTGCTCTCCGGCGGCGTAACGGTCACGATCTACGAGCACCCGGACACCGGCACGTTCGAGGTGCACGGTGCGATCCTGGCCCGCTATCTCGAACTCGGCGGCCCGCTGGCCCTCGGCTTCCCGGTCAGCGACGAGGTCGACGACATCGTCAGCGGGCAGCCGGTCGGCCGGGTGAGCCACTTCCAGCACGGTTCGATCTTCTACCACGACGGCACCCTGCTGGAGTTGTCGGCGCTCGGCGCCCCCGGGTCGGCCTTCGAAATCGTCGACGGCATCGACGTTTCCTATGCTCAGGGAAGCATCAACTGGTCGGCTGTCGGGCAGGCGGGTCTCGGCTTCGCCTATATCAAGGCCACCGAGGGCGACAACCACACCGACGACCAGTTCGCCCACAACTGGGCGGGCAGTGCCGGCCGCATGCCGCGCGGGGCGTACCACTATTTTCACGCCCGCACGACGCCCGACGCGACCCGCGCCCAGGCCGACCATTTCACGGACGTGCTGACGGCGGCGGGCGGCGGCGGTGAACTGCCGCCGGCGGTCGACGTCGAGACGCTGCCGCCGGGGGTGAGCGCGGAGCAGGCCGTGGCGTCGCTCCAGTTTTTCGTCAGCATCGTCTGGCAGGCGACCGGGCAGCGTCCGTTGATCTACACGTACCCGTCTTTCTGGACGAGTCAGATGCGCGGGAACGCAACCTTCGACGGCAAGCACCACCTGTGGATCGCCAGCTACGGCCGGCCGTTGGGCCACGGCGCCCACGCCACCCGGCCCAACGGGCCGCTGCTGCCGCACGGCTGGTCGGACTACTCGGTCTGGCAGCACGCGATAAGTGCGGGCATCCCCGGAATCTCCGGCCTCGTGGACCGCAACACGGTCGCGGTGCCGGGCGGTCAGAGCCTCGTCGAGTTCCTGCGCTGACGGGAGAGAACGATGGACACCTTCCTCGGGCAGCCGATCACCGGCGGCGTCAACGCGACCATGGCACAGGTCCTCAGCGCGGTGGAGGAAGACCTGTGGAGCACCTGGAAGGGCTCGCCGGACGAGGGAGACTTCCACACCTGGGCCGGTCTGGTCGGCCCGGTCATCGGCACCCGGCCCGGCGACGGCCGCCACGCCACCGGCGCGGCCGTCGACCTCAACGTGGCCGTGTGCCCGTACATTGTCACCCGCACCGGTGAGACGTACGGCGGCGAGGCGGCCGCGCACGACCAGCAGGAGATGCGCCGGCGGGTGGTCGAGGTCTACGACCGGGCAGTCGCCTTCTTCACGTTCGCCGGTCGGCGGTCCGACACCAGCATCCGGGTCAACGACACGATCGAGTTCACGTACGACCGGTTCCGTGAGTTGTCCGACGCGCTGGTGTTCTATCTGTCCTGGGCGGTGTCGAGCGTTCACGTGCGGGTGGACCGACCGCCCGTCACGGACGCGTACGCCCTGCCCGACGGCCATCCGGCGCTGCGCGGGATCCCCGCCTCCGAGCTGTCCCGGCCGGTCGACGCAGCCATCCCGGCGATCGAGTTCCTCTACGCCGACGAGTTCTGGGCCCAGAACCACCAGGGCTGGCCGTACGCGCCGGAGCAGCAGTACTGGCAGATGTTGCGCGACTACGAGACCGTCCGCACTCCGATGCTGCACGGCAACCCGGCTCGGCCGATCACCGAGACCCGCAACCCGGCCCACGGGTTCCTCCAGCTTCGCAAGGAGCTGGTGTGCTCGCTGATCCACGTGGGCGACGCGATCCTCGGCGCCCCACGGCGGATGAGGTGGGGCGCCAGCGACTTCGGCGCTCGCGAGAGCGGCGACGTCATGCACTTCGACCTGGGGTAGAGATCCGAAGGGGGAAAGATGATGACCGACAGGAAGACCATCGACGAGCGGCTGGACGTGGCCCGTACGGTCGGGCTCGTGGCCGAGCTGCGGGCGTCCGTGCCGGTGCTCGGTGGATCGGCCGACGGCCGGGCCGCGGCGCGCGATCGGCTGGGCCGCACCATGGACGACTACGTGGCGGCTACCAGCCGGCTGGCCGACGTACTGGCCGGCCGGGCCGACGAGGTGCGATCCAAGCTGGACGCCTTGCGAGAGCGGCGTACCGCGCTCGGCGAGCCGGATGCCGCGCACGCGTTCGAGAACGCGATGGTGCAGATCCGCACGCTGATCGACCAGACCACCGACGGCGACGTCGCCGCGTTCACCAAGCTGATCGCCAGCCGGGTGGCGACCGCCGCCACCCAGCTGCGGACCGAGATGGAAGGAGGGGACCAGCAATGATCACCGTGGTCGACCAGTTCGGACAGGTCATCGCCACCATCGACGAAGCCGCGATCCTGCCGGAAGGCGGTGGCGACGGCACCGGCGGGGTGGGACTGCTGGAAGGACTACTCGTCGTCGGACTGGCGCTCCTGGCGCTCTGACGGCCGATGGTGCAAGGGGCCGATGGTGCAGGCGGCCAATGGTGCAAGCGGTGGCACCGGCGCGATGCTGGTGCCACCATCGCCACGAGAGGATCCGCGATGACCACCGAATGGCTGCCCGAGGGTGCCGTCTCCCCGGTCGTGGCCGGCCGCGACGGCTGGTTTCGGCCGGACGAGCTCCTGGTCGGGGTGGAGGTCGAGCCAGATCTGCCCGACCTGCTGGACGCCGCGGACGTGGCGGCCGAGCCGTACGTGCCCGAGCACACGGCTTGGCGGGACCGGGTGGCCGGGCCGGAGTACGGCGACGTCAACGAGCGTCTGACCGCGGCCGGGTCGGACCATCGGCTGTGGACGGTCATCGACCGCCGCGGCCGCGACCTGCCCGACGTGGTGGCCGCGTTGCGGGCGCGCGGGGCCAGCGTCGGGCTCAACCACGTGTTCGTCGGCGAAGACTGGTATCACGGCGGCCCTGCCGACCGGCCACGGCCGGTGCCGCCGCCGACGCACTGGCCGCCTGCCCACGCAGCGGCGAACGGCACGGCGCAGGTGGCCATCCTCGACACCGCGATGCCACCGCTCTGGCGTGAGCTTCCCGGCGGGTTGCAGGCCCTCGTCGTCGAGCGGTTCCCCGTACCGGACCGGATCGGCCATCCACTGGACGAGAACCGGGACGGGCGGCTGGACCGGCAGGCCGGGCACGGCTACTTCATCTGCGGACTGGTCGGCCGGGTCGCGCCGGCAGCGGGCGTCTCGGTCTCCACCGTGCTGCACGCCAGCGGCGAGGGCGACGAGGCGCGGATCGCGCTGGCTCTGCTGGAGGAGGCGAGCGCACCCATCGTCAACCTCTCGCTGGGCGGCTACACCGAAGGCGACATCCCGCCGACGTCGCTGATCGCTGCCGTACGCCGGATTCTCGCCGCCGACCGGGTCGTGGTGGCGGCCGCCGGCAACGACGGCGAGCGCGCCGAGCGCGCCGAGCGGCCGTTCTGGCCGGCCGCCATCGACGGGGTGGTCGCAGTCGGCGCCTTCCAGACGCTCGACGGCGGGCCGGCGCCGGCGCCGTTCACCAACCGGGGGCCGGGGGTCGACGTGTACGCGCCAGGCGTCCGGCTGCGCAGCGTCTACGTCGACGAATATGAGAACGAGACCGGGGCGGCCTTCGCCGGCTGGGCCAGTTGGAGCGGTACGTCGTTCGCCGCACCTCTGTTCGCGGCCGAGCTGGCCCGGCGCCTGATCGCCGACCCCGCCGGTGGCACGGCGGCCGCACACCTGGACCGGCTGCTGGCCGAACTGCCGCCGGTGCCGTGGCCCGGCTTCACCGGCCGACTGCTGCGGGCCGACGACATCGAAAACAGCTGGTAGGGCAATCGAGAGCAGCTGGTAGGCAGCCGGGCGCAGTTGGAAGCGCGTTCGAGAGCACTTCGGTAGCGCGTTCGAGAGCACCCCGGTAGGGCGATCGAGAGCATGCTGACGGGGCGATCGGGAGTACCAGGTGGTCAGCGGCCGAGGCAGACGAAGCTCGCCGCCGAGGCGAAGGCGGCGTGCCCGGGACCGGCGCCGGTCCGGGCGGCGGCCAGCGCCGCGGCCGGAAGTTGCCCCGATCCCAGGCGCCGGTGGAAATCGCGCATCAGCGGCTCCGTCGCCCCGTCGGCCACCGGCAGGACGGTCGCGACGACCGTTCGGGTGCCGAGTGCGAGCAGGGCCGACGCCAGGCCGAGCAGCTCGTCACCGGCCCGCACGGCGGCGACGCCGGACTGGCACGCCGGCAGCACGACCGTGTCCGGTGCGACGGCCAGCCGTTCGAGGTCGTAGACGGTCAGTGGGCCGTCGGCCAACGTCAGGGCCGACAGCAGCGGGTTGTCCACGCGCAGGACACCGTGGGCCGCGACGTGCGCCAGCGCGGCGCCATCCATCCCGGACAGTACCGCCTCGACGGATGCCGCGTCGTCGAGCAGGGCCGTACCGCCGGCCAGCGCCGCCACCTCCTGGCGGGCGCCGGCCAGCCCCGGGCCGGCGGCGAAGAGCCGGTGCCCGCGGCGCGCGGGCCGGCGCTCGGCCCGCAGCCAGGCGGCCGCCGACGGAGCCAGCGTCAGCGGCCGGCCCGACACGCTGGGGAGCAGCCCCCACGGCACGGCGTGCAGCAGGCCGGTGGGTACGACGACCAGCGGCCGGTCGCTGACCGCACGTCGCAGCGGGGCCAGGAGCAGCCGGTCGAGTGCCTGGCCGGCCGACTCGGCCAGCTGCCGCATGCGGTCGGCGGCCGCATCCGGACCGAGGCCGAGGGCGAGTCGACGCAGTGTGAAGTGGGACGCCTCCAACGGGGCGGTCACGGCGGCGGCCGGACCCAGCCGGTGCAGCGTGCAGCGTCGGCCCGCGAGGGAGACCGCCAGCAGCTCGTCGCGATGGCGGACGTACGCCACGAGTGCCCGAGCGTCCAGCTCCGCCGCCAGCACGGTCGGGTCGGGGGGCGGCTCCACCGGCCGGTGCAGCGGTCCGCCGGCCGTACGGCTGATCCGCACCACCCGGCTCTCGGCGGCCGCCCGCGCCGCGGCGGTAGGGCCGGCCGGGCCTGCCTCGGCCGCCAGTCGGCGCAGGTCGGCCAGGGCCGCGGCCAGTTCCGGGTCGCCCGGCGGACGGACCGGACGTAGTCGCAACGCCCGTGCCCGCGACCGTTCGGCCCAGCCGAGCACCGCCCGGGCCGGGCCGCGGGCCACCACCAGGTCCAGCCCGTCCGCGGCCAGGATCTGACCGAGCCCGGCCACGTGGGCCCGCAGGTCGGCCGAGCCGAGCACCGCCTGGGCGTCGTCGAGTTGGCGCAGGCCGGCCCGGAGCGCGCTCAGGGCGCCGGCCCGGTCACCGCCGGCCCGGCGCCGGTCGGCTTCGGCGTGCCACCAGCGCACGCGCAGGTCCAGGGGAGCGGTTGCCCGCCGCGGCCGGACGCGCCGGAGCTGGGTGGCGGCCGTCGCGGGGTCGCCGACGGCGAGCGCGAACCGGGCCGCCAGGAGCCGCGCGTCCTGTTCGGCGCCGCGCCAGCCGGCCGCGGCCAGCGCCTCGGCGCAGGCCAGTGCGTCGCGCAGGCCGGCCCGGTGCCGGGCCGACGTCGCGCGTAGCGCGGCGAGCCGGGCCAGCAGCGTCCAGCCGTCGCGGCCCTGCCGGGTGAACGCCCGACCGGCCGCGCGGGCCTGCGTCACCGCCTCGGCCGGACGGCCGTCGGCCACGGCCGTCTCGGCCAGCAGCAACCGCGCCTCGGCCAGATCGGTCGCGTGCCCGCTGGCCCGCAGGGCCGCCACCGCCCGGACGGCCGTGGCGAACGCCTCGGCGGTCAGCCCCACCGACATGAGCACCTGGCTGCGGTTGAGCCACAACTGCGGCCGCGGCGTGCCGGCCCGGGCGTGTGCCGCCTCCGCCCGGTCGAAGCCGGCCAGCGCGGCCGGTACGTCGCCACGGTGGGCCGCCACCGTGGCCCGGTTCCACTCGGCGTCCGCCGCGAACCTGTGCAGACCGAGCTCGGTGTAGAGGGCCGCGGCCCGCACCAGGTCGGTCTCGGCCGCCTCCAGGGTCCCGCGGTGTTTGTGCAGCAGGCCACGGTTGTTGAGGGCCCGCGCCTCCCACAGCGTGTCACCGGCCGATCGCAGGGCGGGGAGCGCGGCGGCGTACCCGGCGAGAGCCTCGGCCAGCCGTCCGGCCCGCTGCAGGATCAACGCCCGCTGAGCCGCCAGGCGCACCGCTGGCAGCCCGTCGAGCGCGCCGGCGGCTCGGTCGGCCTCGGCCAGCGCCGCCCGCAGCCGGCCCCGGTCGACAAGCACGAATGCGAGACTCATCCGTGCCTCCGCCGCGGCGTCGGCGGCGGACCCGGCGCTACGCACGGCCAGCCGGAGGCGGCGCTCGGCCGCCGCCGGATCGCCCAGCTCGCGCAGCGCGAGCGCGGCTGCCCGGTGCGCCCGGCAGACGGCCGCCCGGTCCGACCCGTCGGCCTGGTCCGACCCGTCGGCCTGGTGCGACCCGTCGGCCCGGTCCGACCCGTCCGACCCGTCCGCCTGGTGCGACCTGTCGGCCTGGTGCGACCTGTCGGCCTGGTGCGACCTGTCGGCCCGGTCCGACCTGTCGGCCCGGTCCGACCTGTCGGCCCGGACCGACCCGTCCGCCCGGATCGCCGCGTCCGCCGTCTCCAGCGCGCGGCGGGGATCCACGCCGACCAGCTCCAGGGCGCGAGCGGCGAGCGCGGCGGCAGTCGACACGTTACGGCGCGATCCAGCCGGTCGAAATGCCGCCGGCCGGCCGGCCCCGCAGTCGCACCCGCAGCGGCCCGCCCGGCAGGTCGGCCACCGTGAACCAGCCGGCCTCGTCGAGCGGGGCGGCGTGCGGGCCGTCGCTCGCGTCCACGACGACCTCGCCCGCGGCGCCGGCGACCAGGCCGCGCACCGCCAGGCCGCCGGCGGTGCGTTGGATCTGGAGGTCGATCGTCGTGTCGGCGTGGGCAAAGGAGAGCAGCCGGGGCTGGTCGCCACCACGGACCACCCGCAGGTCAGCGTCGAGCGCGGAGTCGGCAAGCAGGGCGGCCAACTGGTCGTCCAGCCTGCGGGTCGACAGCGCCTGCCGGGCGCTCGCCACGACGAGCTCGGGGGGCGGGTCGGCGGCTGCACCCACCCGGGTCAGCTCGGCCAGCAGCTCGTCATCCGTCACGGCGGTCTCCCATGGACAGCTGCCTGTCGTCCAGTGCCCGGCGCATCGCGGCCAGACAGCGCTGCCGGGCCGGGCCGATGCCGCCGATCGACATGTCGAGGGCGGCCGACACCTCAGCGTAGGACGGCGGTGGCACCGCCATCAGCGCCCGCAACAACTGTTGGCATCGGACCGACAGCGTGTGCAGGGCCCGCCAGAGATCGGCGTCGCGCTCCACCTGAAGCATCCGGGCGTCGACGGGCGGACCGGGGTCGGGTACGGCGGACAGCCAGTCGTCCACCGCCGCCGGCCGCTCCCGCCGACGCCGCAGCAGCTGCAGGCACTCCCGGCGGGCAGTCGTGGCCAACCACGCTCCGAGCCGGTCCGGGTCGACGACATCGTCAAGGTGTTCGACCAGGCGCAACCAGGTCAGCTGCACGACGTCTGCCGCGTCGGCCGCGTCGAGCCGGAAGCTCCGCGCCACGGACCACAACAGGCCGGTGTACCGGTCCACGATGGCGTCCCAGGCCCGCTGGTCACCCTCCCGGGCCGCCGCGAGGACGTCGACCTCCATCGCTCACCTCCACGGCTTGCCTACCAGATGCCTGCGACGGCGGCCCTGATCCGCCCGGTCCGTCCCGGCAATTGAAAAACGACCGCCGCTGGACGGATCAGACGCACACCGGGCCGCATCTACCAGGCGTACCGACGTGAAAGGAGGAGCATGCGTACGGACCTGCACCAGGCCGCCCGCCCGGCCGCGACCCGCATCATCCTGACCGGCACCGGTCTGGCCGGCGAGACACTCGCCGCGGCGCTGCGCGGATCCGGCTGCACCGTCCGCCTCGTGTCGCCGACCCTGGCCGCTCTCGATGCCGTTCTGCGCCGGATGGCGGCCGACGTGGTGGTCGTCGACCGGCGTGGCGCGGCGACGGAACACACGACGGACACCCTCGTCGGGCTGCACCGCACGCACCGACTGGTCGTGCTGGCCGACCGGACCGACGAGCACCTGCTCGCGGCCCTGCTGGCGACCGGCGCCGACGGCCTCGGCTACCTCGTCGAGGCGGACGTCGTCGGGCTGCCGGCGTTCGTCGCCGCGGTCCGCGCGGTCGCGGCCGGTCGCTGCGCCGTCGCGGCGGGTCTGCGGGCCCGCTGCGCCACCGCCGGGCCACCGCCGGTGTGGCGGGATCCGGTCGCCGTGCTTAGCGAGCGCGAGCGCGAGGTGCTCGAGCTGATGGCCGCCGGCCGGTCCAACCAGGGCATCGGCGAGCGGCTGTTCCTCACCTCGAAGACCGTCGAGTCGCACATCCGCAGCATATTCGCGCGGCTTGATCTCGAACCGGCACCCGGTGACCATCGGCGGGTCCTCGCCGTGCTCACGTACCTGCACCGCGCGGCCACCGCCGCCGGCTGACCCGAAGGAGTGGCTGACATGCCAGACGAATGGTTCTCGCGGCTCGAGTCGCCGGACGCCGCTGGTGACAACGCGGCCGGCGAACTGTGGATCGCGCCATCGCTCATCGCGCTCGTCGAGCCCGACGTGGCCTGGTTGGGGATGCGGGAGTTGCATCACGCGGCGATCGGCACCGAGGGATTCCGCTACCTGACCGATGCCGGCAAGCTGTGGCCGGACGACGCGTTCGCCGCCTACAGCAACGGGCTGGCGGCGACGCTGGGCCAGATCGGCGTGACCTCTCCGGCCGTCGGCAACCACCTGCTCGGCTCCATCTGCGACAGTGTTCAGCTGTACCGCGGCTTCGACGGGCTCGAGTCGGCCGCCGCCGCGGCGTTCCAGTCCGCGTCACGGCTGGGCGGTGTCACCACGGAGATGGACCAGTTCCAGTGGTTGGCCTCCTCGCTCGGCGCGCCTGCCCGGTCCGGCGGGGGCGCCCAGCACAGTACGATCTTCGACGTTGCGAGCCGCACGCTGGGTCAGTCGCCCATCGGCCAGGTCGCACACGTCTTCTCCCACGTGACGAGCCCGCAGGAGATGTCGCGGGACCTGGCCGGGCTGGCCCGCGACTTCGGCGGCGGCCCTGAGGTCCGGCATGCGGCCGGCAAGGTCGGGGAGGTCATCGGCTCCACGGCGGCCGGCGCGGCCGGGGGCGCTCTGCTCGGCTCGGCCGTCCCCGCGGTCGGCACGCTGGCAGGCGGGATCATCGGCGCCGTGGCCGGCTTCTTCCAGGGCATCTTCGGCGGGTCCGGCGACCACCACAGCCGCGAGCATGCGTCCGGTGACAAGGTGCCCGTTCACTCCGACGTGCGGCTGGAGACCCGCGACGGCAAGCCGTACGTCGCCCATCCACACGGCCAGGTCGGGCCCTCGCATCACGCACCGGCGTCCGGCCACCGCCCACACCACGGGCTCGGCCACCGGACCATCGAGCCGCATCCGCACAAGTGCGAGGTCGAGGGCCGGTTCGACGAGGACTTCGTCGTGCCGTTCTGGGCCGCCGAGGCCAAGCTTGTCGGGGGCATGGTGCCGATCGGGCCCGGCCGCCAGGGTCTCTTCCAGCGGACGCCGACCGGTTCGTTGTCGATGGGCGAGCTGGCCGAGATCGACGAGCTCGGCACGTTGCACGACCCGGGTGTGGTCTTCCAGGAACTGCTGGGGACGCCCGAGCGGCGTCTCATCGCCGAGGGCGTCGAGCGATGGTTCGAGCTCGTGCCGCAGACGGAGTTCACCGCTTCGCACGACTACCAGCGCCGCGCGGTCGAGGCCCTGCGCCGGGTCCGGGTCCCACCCGAGACGTCCGTCCGCGACGCCGTCGCGGTCCTGCGCCAGTACCAGTACCAGCACGAGTACGGGATGTGGACGAGATGACTCTGACGCTCGAGGCGGGTCTGGTCCGGGCCAACCTTCCGGCACCGACCCTGCGGTCCCTCACGACCCTGCACGCCCAGGCCCTGGAGGGGTCACGAGCGGCGTTCACCACATTGTCCAACGCAACGGCCGGGATTCTCGGCCAGCTCGCGGTCCTGGACGCGGTTCCGCTGCGCGCGGTGCTGGGCCACGCTGCCGTGGTCGCCAGGCAGGCCGGCACTCTCGGCGGCTTCGAGTCGGTGTTCCTCACCGCGGTACTCGGCTGCGCGCCGACCGGTGAGGTCGAACTGACCGCGGCCGTCGAGGCATGGAATGCGGCCCTGCCCTCCGTGGCGGTGGCCGGCGGTGCCGGTGAGGTGCCGATCCTCGACCCGTCCAGCGGCCAGCTGGGGTTCGTCGACGCCGAGGCCCTGCACGGGTTGGGCCGGGTCGCCTCCCGGGCCGACTTCGTGACCCGACTCAAGCCGTTGCTCGACGCGCCGGGTGGGGAGTCCGTCGGTCGAATGGCCTTCGCCCGGGCCGTCGTGGTGGCGGCCGGTGCCATCGCCGGAACCCGGCTGCTGACCGGCCGCCCGGCGCAGGACCCGCTGCGCCAGCGGATCGCGCAGGCCCTGGGCGCCACGGAGGACGGCCGTGCACTTGACTCCCTGCTCGCGGCCGGCAAGGCGCTGCTCGTCGACGTCGTGCACCTGGCCGCGATCCGGACGGCTGACAAGGCCCCCGGTGAGACGCTCGCACCGGTCGTCACGAGCTCGGTCGACGCCGTGCACGCGACCTGGACGGGCAGCCGCCTCCGCGGGACGGCGCTCCCGGCCGGCGACGGCCTGGCCGCTCAGGTGCTGGGCGACGGCCGCAATCTCTACCTCCAGGGCCTGCCCCGATGCGACGACCGGGGCGCGGTCATCGAACTCGGCTTCCTACGTCCGCTGTGGACAGCGCGGGAGCGGCACGAGGCGGAGGCGCGTCGACGGGCCTACGACACGGCCGTCGTCGTCGGGCGGCCGTACGGGCGACGGATCCCCACCCGACCGAGGAAGCTCATCTCGCTACTGCCGGGGCTGCATCCACTGACCGGGGTGCCCGTCGATCCGGTCACGGGCCTACCGCTGCCGGGCTACCGGGGGGAGTTCGCCATTGCGGCCGAGCAACTGCTGTGGACGGCGGTCACGTTGCGCGTCTCGCCCGAGGCGCCGGTGGGCGAGGTGGTGCTGCGGATGGCCTGATCCAGGCGATCCTGACGCGGAGTGTGGTTCCGCCGCTTCAGCCACCTCATCCGGCTCGGTCCAATGTGGCGGCGGCGGCGCTGGCGCCGGGACGATGGAAGGCTGATGCCTTCCGGGCACGTCCGGGGTCTGCCACAGCGGCAGGTTCGCCGGGATCGTCAGGCCGCATAGTTCAGGAAGCGTCTTCGTCACACAGCCGCCCGGCAGCGCGTCGGCCGCGCACGCATCCTCGTGGGAGGTCTCGACCGGGAGGCAACGCGGTAGGCTGGCCGTGCGTCGGAGACTCGTGGCCGCTCATCCACACGGGAGGGTGCATGGATCCGGTCTCGCTGATCGTGACCGCGCTTGTCGCCGGGGCGTCCGCCGCACTCAAGGACACGGCGGGGGACGCGATCAGAAGCGGCTACCTCGGGCTCAAGTCGCTGCTGAAGCGAAAGCTCGACCGCGACCCGCTGGACCCGGTCCTGGTGGACCAGCACGAGAAGGACCCGGACCTCTTCGCCGAGGCGTTGCGCGCGAGGCTGATCCAAATCGAGGCGGGCGACGACGAGGAGATTGTCGGGGCGGCGGAGGCGGTGCTGCGGATCGCCGACCCGGAGGGGACGCGGACAGGCAAGTACCGCGTCCACGTGTCTGGTGGCCAAGGCGCGGTCATCGGCGAGCACAACACGGTGACCCAGAACTACCACAACGCCCCATGACATCCGGGCCGGCAAAGTACGAGGCCCAGGTGTCGGGTGGGCAGGGCGCGATCATCGGGGATTACGCGACCGTGTTCCAGAGCTTCACCACCGCGCCGTCCCCGCTGGCCAGCCACATTCGGGTCCACCAGTTCAGCGGCGTCGTGGACGATCGCACCAGGGCCTTCGTCGGCCGGGAGTTCTTACTGGACGCGATCGACGGCGTGCTGCGCGACGAGTCCTTCCGCTCCGGCTACGTCGTGTTGCGGGGTGAGCCGGGCATCGGCAAGACGTCGGTGCTCGCTCACCTGATCAGCTCCCGCCGGTACGTGCACCATCTCAACATCGCGCCGATGAACATCCGGTCCCCTGAGGCGTTTCTGGCCAACGTGTGTGCGCAGCTGATCGTCCGCTACGGCCTGGACCACGACCACCTGCCCGACACAGCCACCCGCGACGGTGGTTTCCTGGCGCAGCTCCTCGCAGAGGCCAGCGCGGTCTCCGCCAACCTGCCGCTGGTCGTGGTCGTCGACGCGCTCGACGAGGCCGAGGACCACGCGGCCGGGGGTGCCAACCGGTTGTTCCTGCCGCCGACCCTGCCGCCAGGCGTGTTCTTCGTGGTGAGCAGCCGCGAGCGCCACGACCACCAGCTCTACGTCGACAGCCGACGGGACATCTATCTACGCGACGACGACCCCCAGAACCTCGCGGACATCGCCACGTACGTCACGAACCGCCTGCGCGAGCACGGTATGCGCCGCGACGGTCTGGCAGAGATCCTTGTCGACCGCAGCGAAGGCAATTTCATGTACGTGGTGTACGTGCTGGGCGATCTCCTGAGAGGCTCGGTGGACATCGAGGACGTGGACGCCCTGCCGCACGGTCTGCGCGCCTATTACCAGCGGCACTGGGGCATCATGCGGGCCCGCGACCCCGACCTGTTCGACCGGTACCAGGCGCCTCTGGTGTGCTTCCTGGCGACCGCTCGCGAGCCGGTGACCCTGGCCCGGTCGACGGAGTGGATAGCCAGATATTGGAAGCAGTCCCGGTGGGACGTCGCGGAGTTCCGGCCGCGCACGGTGGTCGGCGTCGTGCGGAACTGGCGGGAGTTCCTCAACGAGGAAGGGGTCGGCGCCGACGCCCGGTACCGGCTCTACCATACGAGCTTCCAGGAATTTCTGCGGGACGAGGTGGGGCTGGCCCCGTTCCATGACACGATCGGCGCCGTCGCACTCGACAAGATCGACGGCCTCGTGCCGGACGGCTGAGATGACGCTGGATCCCTACGAACTGCGCCACCTGGTCGCGCACCTCGACCTGGCCGGCAACACCGCGGAGTTGCACCGGCTACTGACCGCCAGCGACGCCCACGGCCGGAACCTGTGGTTCGGACTGAAGGACGTACAGGGCGACGTCGACGGGTACCGGCGTGATGTGGACCGCGCGCAGCGGACGGTGCGCCGGGTCGTCGACATGGAGCTGGACGAGGGCAGGACGACCCGGGACATCGGCCGGGAGGTCCACTACCTGCTGCTCTCCCTGTCCGTGGTCGACCAGGTCGGCAACATGCCGCCGGAGCTGTTCGCGGCGATGGTGGCCAAGGGGGTCTGGTCGCCAGAGACCGCCCTGCGGGCTGCCTCTGGCGACGTCGGCGCCGTGGCGTCATTGCTCCGGTATCTGCCGACAGACGTGGCCGAACGAGCGGTGACCGACGCCCTGGCTACGGTGTCGACTCAGCCACAGCCGTGGGACCGGTCGAACATGCTGGCGCAACTCGCGCCCCACCTGACCGCCCGGCACGGCGAACGGGCGGTGGCGCTACTCGCAGGGTTGCCCGGCCATCTGCGCCGGAAGCCGGCCGAGCGGCTGGCCGGCCGGGTTCGAGCCGATCAGCTGCGTACGGTTGTGGACCTCGTCACCGAGATCGACGACGTACGGGACAGGTCGCAGGCGTTGGCGGCGATCGGAGAGCACGTTGCCGACGACGTCGACGCGATCACGGCCGCCGCCGACACGATTGTCGATCCGGACCACCGGGCAGTCGCGTTGTCGGGAATTATCGACCGGCTGAGTAGCTCCGTGCTTCCTGAGCTGCTCGCGGCGATGGCGACGGAACGAGAAGACCGGTTCTGGCGGGCGCGGGCCCTGGAACTCCTGCGGCCTTCGCTGTCCGACGAACTGCTTCCCGCGGCCATGACCGCCACCGACAACCTGGAAGGTGAGGTGCGCCTGGCGGCGCTCATCGCGATCGCACCTGTCCTCACCCCGGAGCTCGCCTCCACCGCGTTGCGCACCGCCCTGGCCGCCGATGGTCTCTGGGGCCAGGATGAGCTGATCATCGCGCTGACGTCCCGGCTGTCCTCGACGGACGTCGACGTCGTCGTGCGCGACGCGCGGCGGCGAGGCGCGCAGGCGGTACTCGCCGCCGCCGCACTCGTGGTCGGGCCCGCCGAGCGGGCCACGCTGTTCAGCGAGGCGGTCGACATCCTCGAACAGCGGCTGAAGTCTCCGAAGGGCGCACGCGGTGACCCCGGAACGCGGAAGCGCGAGGCGCGTACGTTTGCCGAGCTACCCACGGAGCTGCTCGGCCGCGCGGTCGAACTGGTCGAGGGCATGTCCCCGGAGATGGCAGTGGCCCTGGCCGAGCGGTTGTCCCAAGCCGGGCTGGCGAAGGAGCGCGAGCAGGTACTGCGCACGACGTTGCACACCATTCGCGATTGGCAGAGCGACCACGAGGACGAGGACGGTGCCCGGTTCAGAGCCATGACCACGATCGCGCCCGCGTTGTCCAGAACGCTGCGCTGGGATGCTCTGACAGTCGCCGGGAAGGCCGGCGAAGACCGGAACGAGGGGGACTGGCGGGCCGTCCAGCTTGTCCGCACGAGCGTGCGAGAACTCGTGCCCTACCTGGACGCGGATCAGCTGTCGGTGGCGGTCTCGATGATCCGGGAGATCCGAGACGCCGTCGACCGGAGCGCGGCGCTGACCGGGCTGCTGGCGTACCTGGGCGAACCCGAACGTACCGCCGCGCTCGAGTGGACGTTGGCCGTGACAGACGAGATCATCGACCCGTACGATCGGCGCGACCGCATCGTCGAACTGGCACCGATCCTGCCGGCCCGGTCGTTCGAGCGGATTCTGGCGATGACCGACGAGATCGACGAGCTCGAGATCATGGCCGAGACGCTCGCGAGAATTGGCGACCACGTACCAGCCGAGTTGGTCCTGGACATCGACGACCTGCTGGCGGACGTCGACTGCCCCAGGTGGACATCATTGGCCTATGCCCGGCTCGCCCACCGGGTGACCGGGAAGCTCCGCCGACGGTTCTATGCTCGCGCGGTCGCCGATTTCGACAGGCTCGACGACGACGAATGGGTGAGGCAGGAACCAGACATCCTTCGGGCTCTGCTTCCCGTCACGCCGGACGATTCCCTGCCGGACCTGCGGGCGAAGGCCGACCGGATCTACTACCTCGACGAGCGCGCCCGTTTCCTAGTAGATCTTGCCGCCCGGCTGAAGGGGCGGGCCCGGGCCGAGACCCTGACCGCAGCGCTGGCGACCGCGCGGCAGGTCGAACGGCTCGAAGACAGGGCCAAGGCCATCGCCGCAGTTGGCGAGGATGTTCCGGGCGTACTCGCCGCGATCGACGAGATCGACGACGTAGGGTGCCGCAACGTCGCGTTCGCCGCTCTCGGCCGTCCCGTCTCGGCCGAGAGCGTGCTACAGCTCGAACACAGGATGCGCGAAGAGAGCCCGGGTGACAACGACGCCCTGGCCAGGAACAGGCAGTCCTTCGTCTACCTCGCCAGCCGGGCTCCCGTCGACCTGGTGCCGCACCTACTCGGAGCCGTCAAGGACCTGCCAAGTGAACTCGATCGCGTCGACCTGTTGCTGGCGCTGGCTCCCAGGCTGCCGGAGGACCTGCTGCCCGCCGCGTTGCAAGCCCTTGATGACGTGGACATCGACCTGGAAGACGCCGCACAGGTGCTGGCCACCCTGACCGCGAGGTTCCGCGATCCTCCCGGGCCGGAGCTGAAGCAACTATGGGGCGCGGCGCGCTCGATGATGATGAGAGGCCGGCGACAGGACGCCCTGACCACGCTCGGAACGGTCGCGGAGCTGGTCGCGCTGACTGGTGGTGAGGCTGGAGTCAAGGAAGCCGCACAGGCTGTCCACAGCGTCGGCGAGTGGTTTCCGTGACAGCGGCTGGTCCGGACGGGACGATCAGCCGAGCTGTTCGGCCAGGGCGACGACGATGCCTTCCGGGCCACGGACGTTGCAGAGCCGGTAGCTGTTCTCGTACCGGACCAGCTCGCCGACGAGCTCGGCGCCGTGGTTGCGCAGGCGGGCGACGACCTCCTCGATGTCGTCGACGGCGAACATCATGCGCCGGATACCCAACGTGTTCAGCGGTGCGTCCTTCGGCTCCGCGCTGATCGCCGTCGGGGTGTGGAACCTCGTCAGTTCGACCCGGCCGTGGCCGTCCGGGGTCCGCAACATCGCGATGTCCGCCCGCACGCCGTCCAGCCCGACGAGCTGGTCCACCGACTCACCCTCGACTGTCGTCCTGCCCTCCAGCTCCATGCCGAGTTCGACGAAGAACGCGATGACAGCCGCGAGGTCGTCGACAACGACGAGGACGTTGTCCATCCGCTTGATCATGGTGGTACTCCTTCTCTGGTATACGAATTCTCTGGTGTACGAAGATGCCGCGGTACGCCCCCAGTCGGTCCGGATGCCGATCACCCGGCGGACCGCGCCGACGAGAGCGTCGAGGGGGTCGGCGATGGAGGCCGCGATGGGAGCCGCGAGGGAATCGGCGATGGGGTCGGCGGGGGAGCCGCCCGGGGGCGTGTCGACGTGCTGGAGAGCCGTACCCGCCACGTCGTCCTCCTCGTTCGCAAGCGGGGCCGTCCCGTTCAGCGTCTTACGAGCAAGACCTATTCGTCCAATGACAACTTCTGCGGCTACCCATAACTATGATGGATGAATGCTGGATATCGTGCGGCTACGCATCCTGGCGGCGGTCGCCGCGCACGGCTCGGTAACCAAGGCGGCCAAGCAGTTGAAGTACTCTCAGCCAGCGGTGAGCCACCACCTGGCCCGGCTGGAGGCCGAAACCGGCGCCCGGCTCGTCCAGCGCATCGGGCGGGGCATCCGACTCACCCCGGAGGGCGCGCACCTCGCGCGCCGGGCTGCGGAGATCGTCGGACGGGTCGACACCGCCGCCGCGGAACTGTCGGCGATGGTGGGCCTGCGGACCGGCCGGGTACGGGTCGCCGGCTTCCAGTCAGCACTCGCCGCCCTGATTCCGTACACCGCCGCCACCCTGCGCCGCAACCACCCCGGTATCGAACTGCACCTGGTCGACGCCCACCCGCAGGTGGCGCTGCACCTGCTGCGTGACGGGCAGGTCGACGCCGCCGTCGTCTTCCGCTACGACGACAGCACGCCGGACGGCGTCCGCGCGACGCACCTGTTCGACGACCCGATGCACCTGCTCAGTCTCGAACCGGGCCAGACGCTGCGGGACCATCGCGACTCGGCCTGGATCGCCGGCTGCGAGAACTGCCGCCGCGATTTCGTCGACGCGTGTGAGCGGGCTGGCTTCACCCCGCACGTCGCCTACACCAGCGACGACGTGATCGTCCAACAGTCCCTCGTCGCCGCCGGCATGGGCGTGACCACCGAGCCCGGCCTGACCCTACGTACGCACCGGGCACCCGGAATCGAAGCCACCCCGCTGTCCGACTTCCGCCGACGCGTCTATCTCGCCACCTACGGCGACCCGCCGGACTCCCCGGCCACCACGGCCTTCGTCACCGCGCTGCAGCACGCCGTCCAGCAGACCCGCCCCGGGGAGGCGGCACCACGGGGGTGACCTGACTGGCCAGCCAGTTCAGGCATCCGGAGATCCCCTGGCCTCCGGTCCCCCGACCCGGACAGCGTGCCAACGAAGCCGGTGAGGGCGAGCCTGCGAAGTCGCGGGGCCTACCGGTCCGGCCGGTTGCCGCGGCCACCGCGATCCGCTCGCCGCGGCGCGGCGCGGGCGTGCGCACCCGGACTACTCCGTACCGTCCGCCGGCAGTCGGTCCGGCAGCCCGAGCCGCGGGAACTGGTCGTCGTGGAATATCAGGATCTCGGTGATCGCCCCGCCGGTGATGCGCAGCACGTCGATCGTCAGCGGCAGGTACGCACCCTCCCGCTCCCGCCAGTGGTAGAAGGCGACGGCGGGTTGCCGGTTCACCGCGGTGGGGACCGCGCGCAGCCCCGTCATGCCCGGGTAGCCGTCTTCGACCCAGTTGTTCAGCACCGCGTCGCGGCCGACGTACAGGCCCGGCGTGGGCGGCATCGAGCAGCGGACGTCGTCCCGCAGCATCGTGGCGAGCCGGTCGATGTCCGTGGCCACGCTGGCGTCGGTGAAGCGGCGTACCAGCTCACGGGTCTCGGCGTCCTCCTCGCCGCCGGTCCAGTCCTGCCGTTGCGCGGGCAGGTGTTCCCGCATGCCGGCGCGGGCCCGTTGCAGTGCACTGTTCACGGAGTTCACCGAGTCCCCGAGAAGCTCCGCAACGTCCTTCGCCGGCCAGCCGAGCACGTCCCGCAGGATCAGCACGGCCCGCGGGCGCGGCGCGAGATGCTGGACCGCGACCAGGTACGCCAGCTCGATCGTCTCGCGCGCGATGGCCAGGGTCTCCGGTTCGTCCGCGTCAGCTGCGGGCAGCTCGTCGAGCAGCCGGTCCGGGTAGGGCTGCAACCACCGCACCTCGCCGCCGGTCGCGGGCTGCGGGCGGCACCTGGCGAGCAGGTCCAGGCAGGCGTTGGTGGCGATCCGGTAGAGCCAGGCCCGGAAGGTCGACCGCCCTTCGAAGGTCTCCCGCCGCCGCCAGGCCCGGAGGAAGGTCTCCTGCACGGTGTCCTCGGCGTCCTCGAACGACCCGAGCATCCGGTAGCAGTGCACGTGCAGCTCCCGCCGGTGCCGCTCCGCCAGCCCCGAGAACGCCGACTCGTCGACCTCGCCCGGACTGTTCCCGCCCGGCCCGTTCCGGTCCGGGCCGCTCTCGCCCGACCCGTTCCCGCCCAGTTCCGCCAGCCGCCTGTCCGCGCTCATCTCGTCATCCTTCCGCCTCGTCGGAGTCCGTCGTAGGTGTGACGGGTGCGGGCGCGACAACTCATCACCAGGGTCGGTCGGCAACGCGGATCCGGTGCCGGATCCGTTGGCGGGAAGCGACCGCTAGGACGCCCGTCGCCGCTTCCGCCAGGCCGTCGCCACTCCCGCCGGCCGCTCACTGTCGTCGCCGCCACCGCCAGTCGAACTCGCCGGCCGCCGGAGCAGGTCCGGGCAGCGGGTCCGGGTCCGGCACCGTCGACAGGCCGGCCAGCAGCACCGCGAGCTGGCGGCGCCGCAGTTGCCGGGTGCGCTCCGGATCGGGTACGCGCACGGCAGCGCACGCCTCCAGCAACGGTCCCAGGTCCTGCGCGACCACGTCGGGGCGCAACCGCCCGCTGGCGCGGGCACGCTCGACCAGCGCGTTCGCCAGCTCACCGGCGCGTACGGCGTCTCGGCCCATCTCCTCGCTGGGGGTGAAGGTGCCGGCCAGGTGGACGGTGAGCGAGTGCACGTCGGCGTCGACCACCCGGGCCAGGAAGCCGGTGAACGCCGTCCAGCCGTCCCGCTCGGCGAGGGCGGCTTCGGCCTCGGTGACGTACCGGCGCAGCCCGTCGTGGCAGAGCTGGCGCAGCAGGTCCTCCTTGCCCGCGTACCGCCGGTAGAGGGCGCTGATGCCGACGCCGGCGCGTTCGGCGACAGCCGCGATCGGCGCTCTGGGGTCTTCGAGGAAGACCGCGCGGGCGGCGTCGAGGATCACCTCGTCGTTCTGGGCCGCCTGGGCACGGCGCCCGGCCAGCGGCGCTCCGGGTCTCGCGGGGGATATCGGCATGATCCCAGACTAACAGTGGAACGGATCGTTCCGGTCTGCTACAGTGGAAGCAGAACGAAACATTCCGTTCCGAAGGAGTTCAGAGATGACCGGCACCGCGATCCGTCCGTTCCGCGTCGAGATCCCGCAGACCGACCTCGACGACCTCGCCGCCCGGCTGGCCCGGACGAACTGGCCGGCCGAGCTGCCCGGCACCGGCGACACCTACGGGATGGGCGCCGACCGGGTGCGCGGGCTCGTCGAGCGGTGGCGGGGCGGGTTCGACTGGCGGGCCGTCGAGGCCCGGCTCAACGCGTACCCGCAGTTCGTCACCGAGATCGACGGCGAGCAGATCCACTTCCTGCACGTCCGGTCGTCCCGGCCGGACGCCACCCCGCTGGTGCTCACCCACGGCTGGCCCGGCTCGGTGCTGGAGTACCTGGACGTGATCGCCCCGCTCACCGAGCCGGCCGACCCGGACGCGCCGGCCTTCCACGTGGTCGTCCCGTCACTGCCGGGCTTCGGTTTCTCCGGCCCGACCCGCAGCGCCGGCTGGAACCGGTACCGCACGGCCCGCGCCTGGGCCGAGCTGATGAACCGGCTCGGGTACGCCAGCTACGGCGCGGTCGGCAACGACGCGGGCTCGATGGTCGCGCCGGAGTTGGGCCGGATCGACCAGGAGCACGTGCTCGGCGTGCACGTCACCCAGCTCTTCTCGTTCCCGTCCGGCGATCCGGCGGAGTTCGCCGACCTCTCCGAGGCGGACCAGGCGGCGCTGAAGCATCTCCAGTGGTTCTACGAGAACAAGTTCTCCTTCAACCAGGTGCACAGCCAGCAGCCGCAGACCCTCGCCTTCGGGCTGGCCGACTCACCGGTCGGGCTGCTGGCCTGGAATGCCCAGCTCTTCGACGAGAGCCTGGACGTCGACTTCGTCCTGGCCAACGTGTCGCTCTACTGGTGCACCGGCACCGCCGCCTCGGCGATCCGGTTCTACTGGGAGGAGGCACACGCCGAGCAGCCGGCGACCGGCCCGACCACCGTGCCGACCGCGCTCGCGATGTTCCCCGGCGACTTCCAGTCCATTCGCCGCTTCGCCGAGCGGGACCACTCGAACATCGTCCGCTGGACGGCGTACGAGGCGGACGTCGAGGGGCGTGGCGACGTCGGCGGCCACTACGCCGCCCACCAGGCCACCGAGGTGCTCGTCGCCGACATCCAGGAGTTCTTCGCCAGCCTCCGCTGACCACCACGCCCGCCGCTGCCCGCCCTGCTTCCCGCCGGGCGGGCTGCGTCGCGGTCCCACCCGTCGCGGTCCTACCGGTCGGGTGCCGCGTCAGGCACGGCGCCCCGGGCACGCCGCGCGATGCCGGCCGGACAACCTGGCGCCGCACGCGGGATGCCGCCCGGACCTCCCAGGGTGCCGGTAGATAACCGAAACTTTCGTTTGAGAAACCGGGTCCAGTCTGCCAGCCTTAAGGTCATCAATGTGATCGCTAACACGATCTTCCAACCGCTGGAGGCCCGTCCGTCCGCCTGACGAGCACCACGGCTTCGCGCCGCTGAACCCAGTCCGACGACTCCGACGTGCAGGCTCGGTGCTCGTCGTTCGGCGTTGCCGCGTCGTCGTGTCGCACGCCCGGCTGCGGTGCCAGCGGATGGTCGGCCGGTGTCCCACCCCACCCACGACCCGTGCCGAAGCTCGGCGGTCGCGTCGTGGGAACGGCCGTCCGGCGATCACGCATGTCAGCGGCGAGTGAAAGGAACGTACGTGCATTCAGCCCGTCCTACCATCAGAACGTCGTTGCTGGCAGTCGCGGTACTCGTCTCCGCCGCCCTGCCGGCGGTGGTCGCGGATCCGCTGCCGGCCGCAGCCGCCGTCCAGGAAACCTTCTACGTTGCTCCCGACGGCAACGACAGCAATCCGGGGACGATCACGTCGCCGTTCCGGACCCTGCAACGCGCCCGGGACGTCGTCCGCACGGTGAACGCGAACATGACCGGCGACATCCAGGTCTATCTCCGGGGCGGAAACTATCCGGTGAGCAGCACCATCGAGTTCGGTGCGGGCGACTCGGGCAGCAATGGCTACCGGGTGACATACGCCGGCTACCCAGGCGAGACGCCGGTCCTCGACGGCGGCGTCCGGGTGACCGGGTGGACGCAGCACAGCGGCAACATCTGGAAGGCGCCGCTCGACCGCGCCAACAAGCTGCGGGCACTCTACGTCAACGACAAGCGCGCCTACATGGCCTCGAAGACCATCAACTCGGCGGGCTGCCACGGGACCTACAACATCACCGCCGGGCAGGCCGCGTGGGCCTGGGAATCAGGGTCCCAGTGCGACGGCGCCAGATACAACCTGGCCGACTTCCCGGCCGTCTCCCGCAACCAGGACGACATCGAGATCGAGACGGGCACGACCTGGACCACGGCCATCGTGGGAGTCCGCCAGGTGACCACCAGCTCCGACGGGCAGAGTCGGGTCGCGCTGTTCCAGCAGCCGGGTGCGGCCATCGCCCAGGGGGCGTTCAACGGCAACGCCCAGGTGGGCGGCAGCCACAAGGTCATGAACGCCTACGAGTTCCTGGACGCGCCGGGGGAGTTCTACTTCGACAAGACCAGCCGCACGGTGTACTACTACAAGGCCAGCACCGAGAACATGTCGACCGCGACGGTGGTGGCACCGAACAACGTGCCCACCCTGCTGCGGATCGCCGGCACCTCGACGAGCAGCCACGCGCGTAACCTCACGTTCTCCGGTCTCACCGTCGCGCACTCCGACTGGAACCTCTTCAACGTCGCAGGTGCCGCCTTCAAACAGGCCCAGCAGGGCAACCTGGGCGCGCAGGCGTACGCGAAGGGGAACTTCCACGTCTACTACTACCGCAACGTCGACGTGACCCCCGGCAGCATCCACATCCAGAACGCCGACGGCATCGTCCTGCAGCGCAACCGGGTCCAGCACACCGGCGCCGACGGGATCAACATGGTCAACGACGTGCAGAACAGCCAGTTGATCGGGAACTTCACTAACGACATCGCCGGCTCCGCCGTCACCGTGGGGCATCCCCAGCACGTCTACATCGGCGACCACACCTCGACGAACCGTGAGAAGTACTCCCCGCAGGTCGAGGGGCTGCCCAAGAACATCGAGATCAGGAACAACTATCTCTACGACAGTGCGGTGCTGTTCAACGGGCACAGCCCCATCTCGGCGTACTTCGTCGACAGCCTCAACATCCAGTACAACCGGATCGAGAAGACTCCGTGGTCGGGCATCACGCTCGGCTGGGGATGGTGGAACTTCGACGGGTCGTCGGGCTCGATCGTGCCCAACCGGCCGACCACCACGGCGAGGAACAACACCATCAGCCACAACCACATCATCGACACGGTGCAGCGGCTCAGCGACACGGCGCCGATCTACACGCTCGGCAGCCAGCCGGGGACCACGATCACCGACAACTACCTACAGGGCGTTCCGGCCGGTCACAAGTACGGACTGCACCCGGACGAGGGTTCGGCGTTCATCACCTTCCGGGACAACGTCCTGAGCGTGGACAAGAACGTCACCTGGCTGCTCAACTCCGACGACTTCGGGCGCAAGCACGACCTGAGCGTCACGCAGACCTACGGCCCGATAAACAAGGTCTCGAACAAGAACCTGCCGAACAGCACCATCCACGACATCATCGTCTCCGCCGACTACGTCTGGCCGGCGCCGGCCTACGGCATCGCGGTGAACTCGGGACTCCAGGACTCGTTCCGGGACATCGTCCCGGCGGGTAACGTCGCTCTGCCGGACTATGTCCTGCCGGCCAGTACCTTCGTCACCAGCGGGACGGCGTCGGTGCCGATCCGGAGCAGCGGCGACGCGACCAGGACGGTCTGGCTGGCCCCCGCCGGCACGACCAGTTTCGCGGCCGGCCCGACGATGACAAGCGCGAGCGGCACCGCCACCTCCATCGCGGTCCCGACGGCGGCGGGTGAATACCGGCTCTACGTCCTCGACGCCCAGGGCAACCGGTCGGCCGAGTCCAGGTCGATCGTCCGGCAGCAGAGCGGCGGCGGGCAGCAGGACGCCCAGATCGTGGGCGGCCAGTCGGGCCGGTGCGTCGAGGTGCCCAACTCCGCCACCACCAACGGCACCCAGGTGCAGTTGTGGGACTGCTCCGGCGGCACGAACCAACGGTGGGCCCAGACCGCGAGCAGGCAACTGACCGTGTACGGCAACAAGTGCCTGGACGCGTCCGGTGCGGGCACCGCGAACGGCACCCAGGTGATCATCTGGGACTGCCATGGCGGGCTCAACCAGCAGTGGAACGTCAACGCCAACGGCACCATCACGAATGCCCAGTCCGGGCTGTGTCTCGATGCCAACGGCGCTGCCTCGGCCAACGGAACGAAGATAATCCTCTGGTCGTGCAACGGTGGCGCGAACCAGCAGTGGAGCCGACGCAACTGACCGGTACGCCCGGGGCCGGGCCGCACCTGCCCGGCCCCGGGCCAACCCCACTCCGGCGCGCGACTCCGCGCCGGAGGGACGACTGTCAGAGGTCCACCCAGTCCAGGGTCCGCTGCACCGCCTTCTTCCACTTGGCGTACCCCTCGGCGCGCTGCTCGTCGGACCAGGTCGGCGACCAGCGCTCGCTCTCGTTCCAGTTCTGGCGCAGCTCGTCGGTGTGCTGCCAGAAGCCGGTCGCCAGCCCGGCCGCGTATGCGGCGCCGAGCGCGGTGGTCTCGGCCACCACCGGACGGCTCACCGGCACGCCGAGGATGTCGGCCTGGAGCTGCATGCAGAGCCGGTTGGCGGTGACCCCGCCGTCGACCTTGAGCACGTCGAGGTGTACGCCGGAGTCCTGCTCCATCGCCACCGCGACGTCCCGGCTCTGGTAGCAGATCGCCTCCAGCGTCGCCCGGGCCAGGTGGGCGTTGGTGTTGTACCGGGAGAGTCCGACGATCGCGCCCCGTGCGTCGGACCGCCAGTACGGGGCGAACAGGCCGGAGAAGGCCGGTACGAAGTAGACGCCCCCGTTGTCCTCGACCTGTGCGGCCAGCGCCTCGCTCTGCGCGGCGCCGCTGATGATGCCGAGCTGGTCGCGCAGCCACTGTACGGCCGAGCCGGTCACCGCGATCGAGCCTTCCAGCGCGTACACGGCGGGGGCGTCGCCGAGTTTGTAGCAGACGGTCGTGAGCAGGCCGGATTTCGAGCGCACCGGCGACGTACCGGTGTTGAGCAGCATGAAGTTGCCGGTGCCGTAGGTGTTCTTCGCCTCGCCCTCGGCGAAGCAGACCTGTCCGACCGTCGCCGCCTGCTGGTCACCGAGGGCGGCGGTGAGCGGGACCTCGCCGCCGAGCGGACCGGTCCGCAGCGTCGTCCCGTACCGGCCCGGGTCGGACGAGGGGCGGATCTGCGGCAGCATCGCCCGGGGGATGTCGAAGAACGACAGCAGCTCGTCGTCCCAGTCCAGCGTCTCCAGGTTCATCAGCATGGTGCGGCTGGCGTTCGTGACGTCGGTGACGTGCACGCCGCCGTCCACCCCGCCGGTCAGGTTCCACAGCAGCCAGGTGTCGGTGGTGCCGAACACCGCCTCGCCGCGCTCCGCCGCCGCGCGTACCCCGTCGACGTTCTCCAGGATCCACTGGATCTTGCCGGCGGCGAAGTAGGTGGCGGGCGGCAGGCCGGCCTTCTGCCGGATCACGTCGCCCCGCCCGTCCCGGTCGAGCGCCGCGGCGATCTGGTCGGTGCGGGTGTCCTGCCAGACGATCGCGTTGTGATAGGGGCGGCCGGTGCGGCGGTTCCACACCAGCGTCGTCTCGCGCTGGTTGGTGATGCCGAGTGCGACCAGGTCGGCGGCCTCGAGACCGTGGTTGTTCAGCACGGTACGGATCACCGCCGAGGTACGTTCCCAGATCTCCAGCGGGTTGTGCTCGACCCAGCCGGCCCGGGGCAGGATCTGCTCGTGCTCCAACTGGTGGCGCCCCACCTCGTTGCCGCCGTGGTCGAAGACCATGAACCTGGTACTCGTCGTGCCCTGGTCCACCGCGCCGACGAAGTCAGCCATTCCCGTCTCCTTCGCTGTCGCTCTCGACGAGTCCTGGTCGGGCGGAGTCGAACATCCACTCTGCCCGCCGAACACCCCACCCCGACTGTCGGACATCATCCTCCGGTCGGCAGCGCGACGGCGGTGCGGCGGGCCTGAGTCGGGCCGGCCCGCCGCACACGTCCGTGGTGACGGTGAGCACGGCCCCGCCGTGCTCACATCCGTCGGGCGGCGGTGGTGCGGGCGGCGTCGGCGGTCTCCTGGATCGTCTGGTCCAGGCTGGTCGGGGTGAGCCCGAAGGTGGTCTCGGTGAGGGTGCTGTCCAGCACGAACGGTGCGTAGAACTGGTAGTCCATCTCGGCCAGTTCGCGGGCCATCGGCACGACCAGACCGGCCGCGCGCATGGCGGACCGGGGCAGCTTGCGCAGCTTGAGGCGCGGGCTGCCGGTCAGCTCGCAGTAGCGGTCGGCCAGGTGCCGGATGGTGACCGGAGGGGGTGACGGCACGTGCCAGGCCCGGCCGTGCGCGCGCGGATCGCGGGCCAGCGTTACCAGGGTGCGGGCCATGTCCCCGGTGTAGGTGAAGGTGTGCGGCAGGTCCGGGTCGCCCGGCACCCAGGCGGCGGCCCCCCGGCTGACCGCCGGCAGGATCACCGCGGAGAAGACGCCGACCGCACCGGCGCCGACGTAGTCGGAGCCGCGCGCCTCGACGGTACGTACCCCGCTGTCCAGGGCGTCGCGCCACATCCTGACGCGTACCCTTCCCTTGCGGCCCACGGCGGCCAGCGGGGTGTGCTCGGTCATCCGCCCGTCCGGCTGCGGGCCGTAGCCGTAGAGGTTGCCGGTGATGGCATAGACGGCGCCGGTGGACCTGGCCGCCGCGATCATCGCGTCGTTCATCGGGAACCAGAGCCGTTCCCACTCGGTGTACTTCGGGTTCGCGCAGTTGTAGAGCACCTCGGCGCCGTCGGTCAGCTCGGTCAGCCGGCGCGCGTCGCCGGCGTCGGCGGCGATCCGTTCGATCATCGGGTGCTCGGGCCCGCCGCCGCCGCGTGTGACGAGCCGGACCCGCTCGCCCTGCTCGGCGAGGAGCAGGGCGATCCGGGAGCCGATCGGGCCGGCACCGACGACCACAGAATTCGACATGGCGTTCTCCTTGGTGAACAGTGTTCTCGTTCCGGAGCAACAGTCGCACACGTCGGCCGGTCGCGTCAAGAACGCTGTTCTCGTTGTGGCACACTGCTCTGATGAGTGCCCCAGGAGTGCGTGCCCGGATCCGGGCAGAGCTCACCGAAGAGATCAAGTCGGTGGCACACCGCCACCTGGCCACCGACGGGGCCAACCTGTCCCTGCGGGCGGTCGCCCGCGACCTGGGCATGGCTCCGTCGGCCGTCTACCGCTACTTCGCCAGCCGTGACGACCTGCTCACCGCCCTGATCATCGACGCGTACAACGCGGTCGGCGACGCCGCCGAGCGCGCGCTGCCCGACGCGCCGGACCCGCTGGAACGCTGGCTGGCGGTCAGCTCGGCGGTCCGCGCCTGGGCGTTGGCCGAGCCGCACCGGTGGGCACTCATCTACGGCAGCCCGGTGCCCGGCTACCGCGCCCCGGAGGACACCATCGGGCCGGGCGCCCGGGTGCTGCTGCTCATCGGGCGGATCCTGCTGGCGGCCCACCACGCGGGGCGGCTGGCGCCCGGCGAGCCGCTCACCGGCCGGTACGCCGACGAACTCGCCCGGGTCACCCACGCGCTCGGTCCGGACACCCCGGTACGCGTGGTGGCCGGCACCCTCATGCTCTTCTTCCAGCTCTGCGGCGCGGTCAGCGGCGAGCTGTTCGGCCAGCTCCACAACTCCGTCGACGAGGACCGGCAGGGCTTCTTCGAGTACCAGATGCGCTCCGCCGCCACCGCCGCCGGACTCACCCGGTGATCCGCACGGTGGCTCGGCCGTCCCGTCCCGGCGAGCGTCGGGACCCCCGGGACCCCGTGTCGTGAATGCCCCGGGCGCGTATGCATGTGGACCCGGGCCCCGTCCCTGTGGACGCGCGAGGCGCCGTCCCCGTGCACGTCCGGACGCCGTCCCTTTCCCCGGCCGGCCAGCGCGGCCGAGTCAGCCGGGTCGGGCTCGGCGGCACCCGCGGTCGCTACCGCAGCGGAACCAGCCAGGTCGGGCTCGGTTCCCCGGCGACCACGCCGGCGACCAGACCGGTCTCGGGGCGGTAGCGGACGGGGATCGGGTCGCTGAGTTCGCCGACGAACTCGCCGTCGACGTGGTCCAGGAAGCCGATCATGGACCAACCGTCGGCGGTGTCGACGAGGCGGGGCGCGTAGAGGTGTGGGTGCGGGAACGGCCGTGCCGAGGCGATGTCCCAGGGACCGTCGACGGTGTGGCCGGCGGCGGCCCAGATCCGGTGCTCGGACCGCTCCTCGGTCGCCGCGACGTTCGTGCAGAACAGCAGCAGGGGCTGGCCGTCGACGACCGCGACCTGGGGGACTTCGAGGTGCCCGAACCCGGCGGGGGCGGACAGCGGCGGCCGGACCGTCCAGTTGACCAGGTCGTCGGAGGTGGCGTGCCCGACCACTCCGCGCTCCTTCGCCGCACCGTGCTTGGCCCGCGCGGTGACGAGCATGTGCCAGCCGGCGCCGGCCGGGTCGGGGAAGACCCAGGGGTCGCGCCAGGCCTGCTCGTACCACACCTCCGGGTCGAGGAGTTCGTACCAGGTGGGGTCGGCCTCCACCAGTGGCTCGGTGCCGTGCCGGTGCCAGCTGACCAGGTCCTCCGAGACGGCCAGGCCGACCCGCTGGACCAGCCCGTTCTCGGCGCGGCCGACCCCGGTGTAGAACATGTACCACCGGCCGTCCGGGCCGCGTACGGTGCTTCCGGTCCAGGTGGCCAGGTCGTCCCAGCCCGGTGAGTCGGCCGGCGCCAGTGCGTCGGCGACCAGCTCCCACGAGCGCAGGTCGGTGGAGACGGCGTGCCCGATGGCGGCGCGCAGGTGGCGGCGGTGCGGGTCGAGCAGGGCGCGGGAGGCGCGCAGGAAGAACGCGTGCCACAGCCCGTCGTCGTCCCGCGCGTACCAGCTGTCCCACACCCAGTGGTCCGGCAGACGTAACATGGCAGGCAAGTTACCAGATAAATCGGTTTAGCTAGAGGGTGCGGCGATGGACCTGCGTCGGCGCAGCGTCATGGGCACCAGGGTCGGCCCACTGCTGCCGCCGTCGAGCAGGATCTCCACGGCGTGCCGGCCCATCTGTTCGTGCGGCAGGGCGGCGGTGGACAGGCCGGGGCGCAGCCAGGCGGCGATGGGGTCGTCGTCGAAGGAGACCACCGAGATGTCGCTGGGTACGGCCAGCCCGGCCTCGCCGAGGGCCTGGTAGACGCCGAAGGCCAGCCGGTCGTTCATGCAGATGACCGCGGTCGGCCGGTCCGGCCCGCCCAGCAGGCGGCGCATCGCCGCGTAGCCGTGCTCGGGCAGCCAGTCGCCGCAGAACGTCTCGGCGAGCAGGGTGGTGCCGGCCTCCGACAGGGCCTCCCGGATCCCGCGCAGCCGGGCCAACGCGGCGAGCGAGACCTCCGGGTCGCGTTCCTTGAGCCGGTTGCGGCCGATCAGCGCGACCCGGTCGCGGTGGCCGCGCTGGAGCAGGGCGGTGGCGACGGTCCGGCCGGCCCGCTCGTCGTCGGGCAGCACGCAGGGCAGGTCCTCCGCGCCGGTGGCGTTGAGCAGCACCACCGGGCCGTTCAGGATGGCCGGCGGCACGGTCAGCCGCCGGGTCGCCATCGCCGCGTAGACGACGCCGTCGACCTGACGGTCGAGCATCGCCTCGATGGCGTACCGCTCGAACGTCGCGTCGCCCTGCGTCTCGGTGATGAGCAGTACGTGGTCACGCTCGCGGGCCGCGTCCAGCGCGCCCCGGATGAGGCCGCCGGCGAACCGGGTGGTGGCGACGATGTCGGAGACGAACGCGATGGTGGCGGTCTTGCGGGTACGCAGGCTGCGCGCGGCGACGTTGGGTCGGTAGCCGAGTTCCTCCGCGGCCGCGAAGACGCGCTGGTGCGCCTCGGCGGAGAGCCGGGTGCCCTCGCGCCCGTTCAGCACCATCGACGCGGCGGTCTTGGACAGCCCGGCGCGGCGCGCGACGTCGGCCAGAGTTGCTCTGTTGCGGCCCATGAATCCTCCGAATCACCGGCGGTCGGTGCACACCGCCCCGCCAATCATGCTGGGTCGCCGGACGCTGTCCAGTACCGGTCTCGGTCCGGTGCCGGCCCGGTTCGGATCGGGACCGGTTCCGGGGGGTCCGGGCTCGGCCGGTGCCGGCTCGGGCCCGGGTTCGTCAGCCGGCCGGGTGGGCCCGGGTGGGCCGCGGTCGTGTGAAGCAGCCGTTTCCGAGCCGTTGCCAAGCCCCTCCTTGACAGCTCCGTGCGCCGCGCGCATGCTCTGCTAAATCAGTTTAGCGGGACGTTTTGTTTCCACCGGGCGCAGCCACGCCCGGCCGGGAAGAGGCCATGGTCGGTTACCGCGCGCCCAGGTCGGCAACCGGCCCGCGACGCGATCCGGGCGACGCCGGCTGGCCGTCGTGCCGGGTCCGTCCGGACCGGGTACGGCGACCGCCGACCGGCAGGGTGCGCGGAGGAGTCAAGGAGCCGTAGGAGTGTACGGATTGTCGAAGAGATACCCGCGACGCAGGCTGGCGACCGTCTGCGCCTCGCTACTTTCCGCCGTCGCCGTAACCGCTGCCTGTAGTGCACCCGGTGCCGACCCGGCATCGCAGGGCGGCACCGCCGCGCCGGTCAGCACCGCCCTGGGCACCGAGCAGATCACCCTGGAGATGTACGCGGAGACCGGCTTCCCGCTGGCCAAGGCGCTCGCCGACGAGTTCACCAGGCAGCACCCGAACGTGAAGTTCAACGTCCGCGAGGACCAGTTCACGGTGATCGTGGAGAACGCTCCGCGGGTGCTCGCCTCGGACAACGCCCCGGACATCATCCGGCTGCCCACCATGGTCGACCTGGTCAAGGACGGCCTGCTGAAGAACCTCGACCCGTACTTCACCGCCTACGGCTGGGACAGGTTTCCGGCCTCCCAGCTCGTGCAGCTGCGGGTCGCCGAGGGAGGCGGACCGCGCGGCACCGGCTCGCTGTTCGGAATGGGGCTCGGCTACAGCGTCACCGGGGTCTTCTACAACAGGACGCTGGCCGAGCGGGTCGGCATGACCGAGCCGCCGAAGACCATCGCCCAGTTCGAGGAGCTGCTGGCCAAGGCCAAGACCGCCGGCGTGCAGCCGATCATGCAGTTCAACAAGAACACCGCCGGGATCAACTTCCCGCACCAGGCCCTGCAGAACCAGTACGGCGACCCGGCCCAGATCGCCGACTGGATCTTCCAGAAGCCCGGTGCCACCTTCGACACCCCGGCGGCGCTGAAGGCCACCCAGGTGATCCAGCGGTGGGCGCAGGCCGGGTACTTCCCGAAGGACGCGAACGCCCTGGACTACACCACGATGATGGGTGAGTTCCAGAAGGGCAACGGCCTGTTCATGTTCAACGGCGACTGGGAGTCGGGCAACCTCGACAAGTCGATGAGCGGCAAGGTCGGCTTCTTCCTCTTCCCGACCGAGTCCGGCGGCGGCAACCACGTGGCGATGTCCGCGCCCAACACCTTCGGGGTCGGCGCCAAGGCCAAGAACCCGGACGCCGCGGCGTTCTTCCTGAACTGGGCGCACACCAACGCCAAGGCCCGGGAGATCTCGGTGACCGTCGGCGGCTCGCACCCCGGCGGCCCGTCCGAGCTGTCCCTGCCGGCCGCCCCGCAGGGCAGCGTGCTGGCACAGACCCTGGCCGCGTCCCAGCAGCTCGGGGCGGAGAACGGGGCGGTGGACTTCACCGCCAACGCCACCGGCGGCATCTTCGCCGCGGCGATCACCCCGGAGATGCAGAAGCTGGTCGCCGGCCAGCAGACCCCCGAGGGGTACGTACAGGCGGTCCAGGCGGAGTACGCGAAGGAACTGTCCCGATGACGTCTGCCCTCGGCAGCGCTCCGGGCGGGTCGACGGCGAGCCGCTCGCCGAAGAGTCCGTCCCCCGTACTGCCCCACCGACGCCGGTGGGGCCGTACGGCCCGGTGGAGCGGCTGGCTGTACGTGCTGCCGGCCCTGCTCATGTACGCCGTCTTCGTGCTCCGCCCGCTCGCGCTCACCGTCCAGTACTCGCTCTACCAGTGGAACGGGATCGGCGTGGCCCGCTGGGCGGGGCTGGACAACTACCTCACGGTCTTCACCGACAGCGACCTACTGAAGATCATCTCGAACGCGTTCGTCCTGATCGTCTTCTTCAGTTTCATCCCGGTCGGGCTGGGCCTGCTGGTCGCCAGCCTCGTCCGCCGGATCACCACGGGTCCGTTCGGGAACGCCGTCCGCACCATCCTGTTCCTGCCACAGGTGATCCCGCTGGTGGCGGCCGGTATCGCCTGGAGTTGGCTGCTCTCCTCGGGCGGCCTGGTCAACCAGACGCTCCGGGCGGTCGGCCTGGGCGGGCTGGCCCGGGCCTGGCTCGGCGACTTCGACACGGCGCTGCCCTCGGTCGGGGTGATCGGCGCCTGGGTGCTGCTCGGCCTCTGCACGATCCTGCTGGTCACCGGCATGAGCAAGATCGATCCCGCGCTCTACGAGGCGGCCCGGATCGACGGCGCCGGACCGGTACGCGAGTTCTTCGCCGTCACCCTGCCCGGCCTGCGCCGGGAGATCGGGGTGTGTCTGACCGTGACCGTGATCGCGGCGCTGGCCAGCTTCGACATCGTCTACATCTCCACCAGCGGCGGCCCCGGCCTACAGACCACGGTGCCGGGCCTGGAGATCTATCGGCTCGCCTTCTCGCAGCGCCAGGTGGGGCTCGCCTCGGCACTGGCCGTCGTGCTCATGCTGCTGGTGCTGGCCTGCGTGCTGCCGATCCAGCGGCTGACCAGGGAGGAAAAGGGATGAACCTGAGCCGACGCGAGTGGCTGACCGGCCGGCTCTTCCTCGTCGCGCTGGTGCTGGTCACCCTGCTGCCCTTCGTGAGCATGCTGTCGGCGGCGTTGCAGCCCCGCGGCACGGTGCCCACCGGGCTGGCCTGGCCGGCCGATCCGCAGTGGGGGAACTTCGTCGACGCCTTCACCGCGGCGAACATGGCCGCGCTGCTCCGGTCCAGCCTGCTGATCGTGGTCGGCGTGGTGCCGGTCTCGGTGGTCATCGCCACCATGGCCGGCTTCGGGCTCGGCCACCTGCGGGTGCCGGGCGCGAAGTGGGCGTTCGGCCTGTTCCTGCTCGGCCTGACCCTGCCCTTCGAGGCCGTGGTGACCCCGATCTACTACCAGATGCGCGACCTCGGGCTGCTCAACACCCGCTGGGCCATCGTGCTGCCGCTGATCGGCCTCTACATGCCGTTCGCGGTCTTCTGGATGCGGGCGCACTTCGCCAACGTGCCGACCGAGCTCTCCGAGGCGGCCCGGGTGGACGGCAGCACCACCTGGCAGCTGTTCTGGCGGATCCAGGTGCCGCTGGCCCGGCCGGCGATCGCATCGCTGACCATCCTGCTGTTCCTCTGGACCTGGAACCAGTTCCTGCTCGCCATCGTGCTCGTCGACGACGCCACCAAACGCACGATGGCCGGCGCGCTGGGTGCGTTCCAGGGGCAGTGGGGGACCGACCTGGTGCTGCTCTGCGCCGGATCGCTGCTCATCCTCACCCCGACCCTGGTGGTCTTCCTGATCTTCCAGCGCCAGTTCATCAAGGCGCTGCTCCAGGGGTCCGTCAAGGGCTGAGCCGCCGTCGGGGACACCGGCGGCAGCACGACCGTGTGACGCGGCCGCCGGCCGGCACGGACCACCCTGTGCCGGCCGGGCGGACCCGGTCAGGCCGGCGGCTTCGTCCGGCCGAGCAGCCAGCGCAGGATGCCGCTGTCGGAGTACGTCGGGCCGAACGCCGCGTGGTAGTCCGGCAGGGTGAACGCGTCGTCCTGGTACTCGGTGTACCGCAGCAGTGCGGCGACCTGCTCCGGCGTCCTGCCCCGCGCCGCGTACGCCTCGCGGAGCGCGGCGGCGGAGTTGCGGGCCAGCGAGACGTTCAGCAGGTGGTCGTGCACGCCGTGGGTGATCCAGATCGGGATCTCGGCCGCGGCGATCGCGGCGGCCTGCTCGGGGCTGACCTGGAATCCGCCCGTCACCAGACCGGCGGTGAACAGGTCCGGCCGCTTCGCGAACGCCTCCCAGAGCAGCCGCGAACCGTAGGAGACGGTGCTCGCGTACACCCGCCGGGTGTCCACGGCGAAGTCGCGGACGAACTGGTCGAGGAGCTTGACCAGCAGGTCCGCCTCGGCGGCGGGGCCGACCCGCTGGTGCTGCGGCGCCAGCACGATCGCGTCGGTACGGCTGCCCGTCCAGCTCGATCCCAGCCACGCCGTCGCCGGGATGTCGGCGGCAAGCTGCACCCCCAGGTTGTCCCCGTCCCAGCCCATGCCGTGCCCGGGCAGGACCACCACCAGCGGGTACTTCCGGCCCGGCTGGTAGCCCTTCGGCAGGTGGTAGTGGTAGGGCAGCACCATCCCGTCGCTCAGGAACGAGCCGTAGCGGAACTCGTCGACGAGCAGGTTCACCGGCTTCCCGGTGACCCCGAACGACCGGTGCGGCGCGCCCCTGGCCAGCACCGGCCCCTTGCCGTGCCCGTGTCCCGGCCGGCCGTGCACGTCGCCGCGCTGCACCACCCGGGTCGGCAGCTCGGGGTTCACCTTCACGGTGCACAGGAACGTCGGGCACTTGGAGACCACGACCGTCCAACCACCACTGTCGGCCGGGTCCAACTCGACGACGACGTACCTGCCGGGCACCGACCGGCGGTCGGGGCGGGGAGCCGGGGTGCTGTTGGTGTAGGTGTGCGTGACCGTCCGGTCGGCCAGCTTCGCCAGGTCCTCGATCGGGTTGAACCGGAAGTTGTACACCGTGTCCGAGACCCGGAACGTGGTGTTGTCGAGCGTGCGCGGGTTGACCGTCGCGCCGTACTCGACCGCCACCGCGGAGACCTTCTGGCCGTACGTGTAGACGGTGGTGATCGGCGTGACGCTGCGTATCCCGGTCTCCGGGGCTCCCCGGTCGGCCGGGCCGCCGTACGCCGCCGTACCCGCGGCGGCGAGTGTCAGCACGGAGGCGAGCGTGCCGACCACCCCTCTTCGTAGCCTCATCCGGTTCCCTTCCTCGCGGATCGCGGCCCGCCCGGCCGGCGTCCGGTCGATCCTCGGCACCGGCGCCGGAGCCCGCGTGCTGCGGCGGGTCTCTGCGAAGCGAGTCGCTAAATTGATTTAGCGGGAGGATGCTCGGCGCCGGTCGCCATTGTCAAGGGACGACCGGTCTGCCCGGGCCCGAATCGAGGGCCGCGACTTGACACCGGCGACGCGGATGACGAGAGTACCTGCTAACTCGATTTAGCGACGCATCCGTGAGCGGCCCGCAGCTGTTCGGTCCGCCGGTGGACTCTCACCGGGCAGTGCCCCGGCCCCGGTGTGCGGCACCCCCGTCCGCATCCCGGGGCCGGTTCCGGGATGCGGCCGTCGGCACGGGCCCGGCGGTCCGCACCCGCCGGCCGTGACCGTCGCTTCCGGAGCGGTCGCTATCGCGGACCGGGTGCCGCGGTACTGCCGCGCAGCACGAGCGTGGTGTCCAACTCGTACCGGTGCTGCGTCAGGGCCCGGCCCTCGGCGAGGGCCAGGACGAGCCGGGCGGCGGTGGCGCCCATCTCCGCGAACGGCTGGCGCACGGTGGTCAGGCCCGGGGCGAGCCAGCCGGCCTGCTCGACGTCGTCGAAGCCGACCACGCTGAGGTCGTCGGGGATGCGCAGGCCGAGCTGGCGCGCCGCCTCGTAGACGCCCATCGCCTGTAGGTCGTCGCCGCAGAGCACGGCGGTGGGGGCCGCCGGCAGGGTCAACAGCTCCCGGCCGAGGTCCCGGCCCTCCTCGAAGGTGAACTCGCCGTGCCGGAGCAGTCCGTCGTCGAACGGGATGCCGACGTGGTCGAGGGCGGCCCGGATCCCGTCCAACCTGGCCCGTGCGGACAGGTCCCTGGTCGGGCCGGCGAGTACGCCGATCCGGCGGTGCCCGAGGTCGAGCAGGTGCCGGGTGGCGGCGACCGCGCCGCTCCAGTTGTTCGTCCCGACGGCCGGCGTCGGGAAGAGGTCGCCGATCGGGTCGACCGCCACCAGCGGAACACCACTGGCCGCGAGCATCTCGCGGTGCCGGGCGGTGACTCCGGGGAAGACGGTGATGATTCCGGCGGGCTGCCGCAGCAGGAGCGGTTCGACCCACAGCTCCCCGGCCGAGCCGCGTGGGCCCACGTCGGTGAACCCGACGGTGCAGTCGCGGAGCGCCGCGACTCCGGCGACACCGCGCATGATCTCGATCGCGATGGAGCCGAGCATCTGCTGGAACACCACCTCCAGGCCGTGCGCGGTCCTGGCCGGAAACGGCCGGCGGTAGCCGTGGTCGCGCAGCAGCGCCTCCACGCGTTGCCGGGTCTGCTCGCCCACCCCGGCCCGGCCGTTGAGCACCTTGGAGACGGTGGGCGGCGACACGCCTGCCAGCTCGGCGATCGTCGCGATGGGCAGATCTCCACGGCGTCGAGCCGGACGGCGTCTCGGTCGGCCTTCCTCCAGCACGCCCGGAGTCTACGGCGATCGCGAACGGTCCCGGCGGGGCCGAGCGGTCGGGCGGGCGGCGGTGACCTGGGACGACGGCACGAATGTTAGCGGCCACATTTCGTACCGCCTATCCGGTCTGCCGGCCTCGCCCGGTCTGGCCCTCCCGCCGGGCGCCATGGCTGGCGGTCCGGGGGCAGGTCAGCGGGGGTGTGGCAGGTCCGTGACGGATTCGGTGCCGGACCTCGACGCTCGACGGGAGGCCGCCGGCCGTTGGTCACTTTCGCGAAACCTCGCCGACATATCTTGACGGATGTCGGTGACATCGGCCAGAGTCCATGTGAGTGGGGCGGCGGGCAACCGGGATGCCCGGCCGGCCGGCTCGACGGCCGGGAGTCAAGGGTGCAGTTCGGGCGATAATGTGAGCGCTAACATCGCCGGTCGTGACTGCATCTGCGTTGTCGTGTCCGTGTCGGGAGCGCAACGTACCGGCCCATTCATCGAACTAATTAGACAGTCCTACTGGCCCGCCCAGGGGGATATGGAAGCAATGCACCGGTAAGCCCGGGGTTACACGTTGACATGCATCAGACTGTCGCCCTACTTTGACAACGACGTCTATCGATGAATGGCGGGCGGCTTCTTCGGCGTCGTACCACCGACGCCGGTGCGTCGGCAGAGGGAGTTGTGTCATGTCGAGACGGGCATCCGCCGTCGGGTCCGGGGTGACCCACCCCGACCGGCGCGCGGACGTAGCGGCGAACCATCCGTCCGGCCGGGCACGCCGCCGCGTGCCCGGCCACTCATCCCGAGGGGTCGTTGTGGAACAGGTACCCGCATCCCGCACGGTCGACAGGTTCAGCCGGGCCGTCGCCTGGCTCGCCAGTCTGGTCTGCGTCACGGCGCTGGTCGCCGTCGTGCAACAACCGGCCCGCGCGGACAACCCGATCGTGCAGACGATCTACACCGCCGATCCGGCACCGCTGGTCCACCAGGGGCGGGTCTACCTGTACACCGGGCACGACGAGGACGGGTCGACCTACTTCACCATGCGTGACTGGCGGGTGTTCTCGTCCGCCGACATGGTGAACTGGACCGACCACGGTTCGCCGATGAGCCTGGCGACCTTCGCCTGGGCCTCCGCGGACGCCTGGGCCGGGCACACCATCTACCGCAACGGCAAGTTCTACTGGTACGTGCCGGTGAAGAACCGGTCGACCGGGCGGATGGCGATCGGGGTCGGGGTGTCGGAGAGCCCCACCGGCCCGTTCCGGGACGCGTTGGGCCGGCCGCTGGTGGAGAACGGTGAGATCGACCCGGCGGCCTTCATCGACGACAACGGCCAGGCGTACCTGTACTGGGGCAACCCGAACCTGTGGTACGTGCGGCTGAACGCCGACATGATCTCCTTCTCGGGCGGGCCGACGCAGATCCCGTTGACAGCGACGGGCTTCGGCGCCCGGTCCGGCAACACGAGCCGGCCCACCCTCTACGAGGAGGCGCCGTGGGTCTACAAGCGCAACGGCCAGTACTACATGATCTTCGCGGCGGAGTGTTGCAGCGAGTTCATCGCCTACTCCACCGGACCGTCGGCGACCGGGCCGTGGACGTACCGCGGGACGATCATGCCCCGGCAGGGCGGGAGCTTCACCAACCATCCCGGCATCATCGACTTCAACGGCGGCTCGTACTTCTTCTACCACAACGGGGCACTGCCCGGCGGCGGCGGATACACCCGCTCGGTGGCGGTCGAGAAGTTCAGCTACAACGCCGACGGGACCATCCCGACGATGAACATGACGAGCGCCGGCGCACCGCAGATCGGCACCCTCGACCCGTACTCGCGGCAGGAGGCCGAGACGATCGCCTGGAGCAGCGGGGTGGAGACCGAGGTCTCCACCGCGGGCGGCATGAACGTCGCCTTCATCAGCGACGGCGACTACATCAAGGTCAAGGGGGTCGGCTTCGGCGCCGGTGCCGCCACCTTCAACGCGCGGGTCGCCTCCGCTACCAGCGGCGGCCGGATCGAGGTGCGGCTGGGCAGCGCGACCGGGACCGTCGTCGGCACCTGCACCGTCCCCGGCACGGGCGGCTGGCAGACCTGGACCACAGTCAGCTGCCCGGTCAGCAACGTCAGCGGCACCCACGACCTCTTCCTGCGCTTCACCGGCGGCAGCGGCAACCTGTTCAACGTCGACTGGTGGCAGTTCAACGTCCGTGGCACCCCCACCGCGCCGCCGAGCCCGCAGCCGACCGCTACCACGCCGCCGGCACCCACCCCGAGCGCGAGTGCGAGCACGCCGCCGGCCGGCGGCGCGTGCACGGTGGCGTACCGCACCACCAACTCGTGGGCGGGCGGCTTCCAGGCCGAGGTGACGGTGACCGCCGGATCGGCGCCGGTGGACGGCTGGACGGTTCGCTGGACCCTGGGCGCCGGGCAGTCGGTCGGCCAGGTCTGGAACGGTACGGCCAGCACCAGCGGATCCACGGTCACCGTCCGGAACACGTCGTACAACGGTGCTCTCGCGGCGGGCGGCTCGACGACGTTCGGCTTCATCGCCGGTGGTACGCCCTCGGCACCGTCGTTCAGCTGCACCAGCCCGTAGCCGAGCCAGCCGTCGAACTGGGAGGGGACCGCGGCACACCGCTGCGGTCCGCCTCCTGTCGACCCATACATCTGATGTTACGAGCTGTAGTCAGGGTGGTGGCCAGTCGGATCGCCCCGCCGATCGTCCGGGAGTTCCTGGGGCTGCAACGATGTCGAAACCTCCTCGAAGGACCTTGGCAACGGTCGGCCGGCGTGGCAGGGTAACGCCAGGTCGGCTGCAAACATCTGACCTATCCGGACGGTGCTGCGGCGAAGCTGGGGAGGTCGGGTTCGGCGATGACTACCGTCGAGCAGTCCGTCGAGACGCGGGGAAGGCTGGCCGACTGGTTCCGGCAGCGGATCTCGCACGCCGTCTCGGAGTTCACCGCCGCCGTCGCCCTGGTGGTGCTCTTCGTCGCGCTCAGCTTCGCCAGTCCACACTTCCTGACCGCCGACAACCTGTTCAACATCGGCTCCCAGACCGCCGTGATCGCGATCATCGCCACGGCACAGACCATGGTGATCATCACCCGGGGGATCGACCTGTCGGTGGGGTCGGTCGCTGCCCTGGCCGGCGTCGTGGGCGCGATGGCCGTCCGTGACCTGGGCTTCTCCGTCTGGGCCGCCACCGGGGTCGCGGTCGCCGTCGGGGCGATCGCCGGACTGCTGAACGGACTGCTGGTGACCGTGGCCCGGATCCCGCCGTTCATCGCGACCCTCGGCACGATGTCGGCGGGACGTGGTCTGGTCTTCATCGTCACCGGGGCGGTCGGGGTCTACGGGCTGCCCAAGTCCTTCCAACTGCTCGGCAACGGCGAGCTGTTCGGGGTCCCGTTCGCCGTACTGCTCACCGCCGTCGTTGCCGTCGGGGTGGCGTTCCTGCTCTCCCAGACCCGGTTCGGCCAGTACGCCTACGCGATGGGCTCCAACCCGGAGGCCGCCCGGCGCTCGGGCATCCCGGTCGGCCGTCACCTGACCGGGGTGTACGTACTGGCCGGCGTGCTGGTCGGGCTGGGCGGCATGATCGCGGCTTCCCGGGTCAACTCCGGTCAGCCCAACTACGGGATCGCACTCGAACTCGACGTCATCGCCGCGGCCGTCATCGGCGGAGCCAGCCTCTTCGGCGGGCAGGGCCGGATCGTCGGGACGATGATCGGCGCCTTCCTGATCGCCCTGGTGCGCAACGGCGCCGTACTGCTCGACATCAGCATCCACTACCAGCAGGTGATCGTCGGTCTGATCATCTGGGCCGCCGTCTACTTCGACCAGTACCGCCGCCGCCGTCTGGAGGCACGTGGCTGACGTGCCCCGCTCCGGCCACCCGGGACGAGGAAGGACACACCAAATGTCATACCGCAGCACGAGCAGCCGGTGGGTGGGCGTGCGCCGCCCGTACGGCCGGGCACTTCTGGTCGCCCTGCTGGCGACGTCGGTCCTCACCGCGTGCGGAAGTGTCGAGGTCCGCGACGGCGACGACGGCGCGCCGAAGGAGCAGAGCGGGCCGCTGGAACTCGCCGTGGTGCCCAAGGCCGTCGGCCACGAGTTCTGGAACACGGTACGGGCCGGCGCCGAGTGCGCCGCGAAGCGGGCCGGGGACGTCACGGTGCAGTGGGACGGGGTGACCGCCGAGACCGACGTGGAGGGACAGGTCAACCTCCTACAGAACTTCGTCACCAGGAAGGTCGACGGCATCGTCTACGCGGCGACCGACTCCGCCGCGCTGGCGCCTGCCACCGAGCGGGCCGTCACGGCCGGGATCCCGGTCGCGATGATCGACTCCGGCACCGACCCGCAGCCGGACAACGTGCCGCTGTACGCCACCGACAACCGGGCCGCGGCCGTGCAGGCGGCCAAGCTGCTCGCCGACGAACTCGGCGCCGGCAACCACGACGTGGCGCTCATCGAGTTCCAGCCGGGCTCGCAGACCAACACCGAACGGGTCGAGGGCTTCAAGGATGGCCTGACGAAGTACCCCAACCTGAAGCTGGTGGGACAGCAGCCCAGCCACAGCGACGTCAACGAGGCTCGCCGGGTCACCGAGAACATCCTCACCGCCAACCCGCGGCTCGCCGGCGTCTTCGCGGCCAACGAGCCGAGCGTGCTCGGCGCCGCGCAGGCCATCCAGGCGGCCGGCAAGTCCGGCAAGGTCGTCATCATCGGCTGGGACGCCGCCCCCGACGAGATCGCCGGGCTGCGCAGCGGACAGATCTCGGCGCTTGTGGTGCAGAACCCGTTCAAGATGGGTTACCTCGGGGTGGACAGCATGGTGAAGCACCTCCGTGACAAGGCGCCGCTGGCGTCGGCGGACACCGGCGTCACGTTCCTGACCAAGGAGAACATCGACGCCGCCGAGTCCAAGGCGGTACTCGAGCCGAACTGCGACAACCCTCCGGTGCGGTGATGGGCACGACGCCGGTCGGCGGTACGGCCACCGAGCCGGGGCAGGGCAGCACCGAGCCGGGGCGGGGCGCCGCCGGGGAGCCGGTGCTGGAGGCGCGCGGCGTCGTCAAGCGGTTCGGGCACGTCGAGGCGTTGCGCGGCGCCGACTTCACCGTGCACCGGGCGGAGGTCGTGGCGCTGATCGGCGACAACGGGGCGGGCAAGAGCACCCTGGTCAAGGCGCTGTCCGGTGTGCACGCCCCGGACGAGGGGGAGATCCGGGTCGGCGGCCGGGCCGTGCACTTCGCCAGCCCGATCGACGCCCGCCGGGCCGGGGTGGAGACGGTGTACCAGGATCTCGCCGTGGCCGACGACCTGAGCGTCGCCGCCAACCTCTACCTGGGGCGGGAGATCTCCCGCCCCGGGCTGCTGGGCCGGCTCGGGCTGCTCGACAAGCCCGCCATGCGCCGGGGGGCCGCCGCCGCGCTGGACGAGCTGGGCGTCCGGATCCCCCGGGTCAGCACCCCGATCGCGATGCTCTCCGGCGGGCAGCGGCAGTGCGTGGCGGTGGCCAGGGCGATCATCTGGGCGACGAACGTCGTCATCCTGGACGAGCCCACCGCGGCGCTCGGCGTGGTGCAGACCGGGCGGGTGCTCGACGTGGTGCGGCGGGCCCGGGACGCGGGCATGTCCGTGGTGCTGGTCAGCCACAACATGCCGCAGGTGCTCGAGATCGCCGACCGGATCGAGGTGCTGCGGCTCGGTCGCCGGACGGCCCGGTTCCGGGCCGACGAGGTCGGCACGGACGACCTGGTCGCGGCGATGACCGGCGCCCGGACCACCGCCCCGGAGGACCACTGACGGCCACCGCCCGCGCCGGCCGCGCGCTCCGGGCCCGCTCAGCCGGCCGGCAGTTCCGGGCCCGCTCAGACGGCCGGGAGGTCCGAGGCCGGGTCGGGATCCTCGGGCAGCCCGTGCAGCGACTCCTCGACGCCGACCAGGTGGTTGGCCATCCGGATCCTGGCCCGTTCGGGGTCGCGGGCGACGAGCGCGGTCCAGATCGCCACGTGCTCCTCGTGGGTACGCCGGTCCGCACCCTCCTCGTGCAGGCTGCGCCAGAGCCGCCCCCGGACGGTACGCCCGGCGAACGCCTCGATCAGGCCGACGAGTACCGGATTGTCGCTGTGCGCCGCGATGATGCGGTGGAAGGCGATGTCGATCTCGATGATCCGCTCGTGGTCCGGCGGCGTCTGGCCGACGGAGCGGGCCGCTTCGTCGAGCAGGTCCTTGGCCTGGGCCAGCGCCTCGTCGGTGATCCTGGTGGCGGCCAGCCGGGCCGCCTCGCATTCGAGCAGGCGCCGGACGGTGTGGATGTGCCGCGCGTCGCCCTGGCCCTGTAGGTCGACGACGAAACCCATCGGCGCCAGCAGCTGGGTGGTGTCGAGGTTCGTGACGTACGTCCCGTCGCCCTGCCGGGTGTTGACGATGCCGAGGATCGACAGCGCCGACACCCCCTCGCGCAGCGAGCCGCGCGAGACGCCCAGCGACTCGGCGAGGTCCTTCTCGACGGGAAGCCGGTCGCCGGGCCGGAACATCCCCTCCAGGATCATCCGCTTGATGCCGTTCACCACGTCGTCGGTGCGGGACATGACGGGCGGGTTCCTCAGCGGCCGGCGGGGGCGGCCGAGGCGTCCCACGCCGGGTACGGCCCGGTCGCGGCGGTCGCCCGCGCGGAAGCCGCCTCGGCCCAGTAGCCGCCGTCGGGGAACCGGTACCGTTCCACGGACTCAGGACGCATCTGCGTAGAGTAGCCCGGCCGGATCGGCAGCAGGTAGGCGCTGCCGGAGCCGGTGTCCCGGACGAGGCACGGGTCGGTGAAGTGCTCGTGCAGGTGGTCGACGTACTCGGTGACGCGGTTGTGCAGGTCCCCGGAGACGGCGACGTAGTCGAGTACGGAGACGTGCTGGACCATCTCGCACAGCCCGACACCACCGGCGTGCGGGCAGACCGGCACGTCGAACTTCGCCGCGAGGAGCAGTACGGCGACGATCTCGTTGATGCTGGCCAGCCGGCCGGTGTCCAGTTGGCAGAAGTCGACGGCCCCGGCCTGGAACAGTTGCTTGAACATGACCCGGTTGTGGCAGTGCTCGCCGGTGGCGACCCCGACGGGTGCGACGGCGCGCCGGACGGCCGCGTGTCCCAGGATGTCGTCCGGGCTGGTGGGCTCCTCGATCCAGAGCGGCGCGAAGCGGGCCAGCGCCCGGACCCACTCGACGGCCTGCCCGACGTCCCAGACCTGGTTCGCGTCGATCATCAGGCTGCGGTCCGGGCCGATGATCTCGCGGACGATGGCGCAGCGCCGGATGTCGTCGTCGAGGTCGGCGCCCACCTTGAGCTTGACGTGACCGTACCCGGCGTCGACCGCCTCCTGGCAGAGCCGGCGCAGCTTGTCGTCGTCGTAGCCGAGCCAGCCGGCCGAGGTGGTGTAGGCGGGGTAGCCGGTGCGGGCGAGTTCGGCGACCCGGTCGGCTCTGGTGTCCGCCTTCCGGCGCAGGATGTCCAGTGCCTCGGCCCGGGTCAGCGCGTCGGAGAGATAGCGCAGGTCGGCGATGTCGACGAGCTGCTCGGGGGACATCTCGGTGAGCAGCCGCCACAGTGGCTTGCCGGCGTCGCGGGCGACGAGGTCCCACGACGCGTTCAGCACGGCGGCCAGCGAGAGGTGCACCACGCCCTTCTCCGGGCCGAGCCAGCGCAGCTGCGAGTCGGCGGTGAGGTGGCGGTACACCCCGCCCATGTCCGCCGCCATCGTCTGCACGTCCCAGCCGACCAGGCGGCGGGCCTGGTGCACCGCCGCCGCGACGACGATGTCGTTGCCCCGGCCGATGGTGAAGGTCAGCCCGTGTCCGGCGAGCGGTTCACCGAGCGGATCGACGCCGTCGGTGTGCAGGACGACGTACGCCGCCGAGTAGTCGCCGTCCTTGTTCATCGCGTCGGAGCCGTCGGCGGTGAGCGAGGTGGGGAAGCGGACGTCCTCGACGGTCACGGCGGTGATCTGCGGCATGCGGTCCTCGGGGTGCGCTGGCCAAAAGATCTGATGACTACGGAAGTGTACGGAGAATTCGTCCGTACCGTCAACGGCCGTACCATGCCGACAGACCCAGACATCTAATGTATTGCGGCCGGCTACCTGGAGAAACGGTTGGGCCGGCGCGGGGGTCCCGCACCGGCCCAACCGTTCGGCGCCGCTTCGTCAGTGCACGGTCACGCCCGGCTCCAGCGCTGGTTGGCGCTGGTGTGGCAGGTCCAGACGATCACGGTGGTGCCGTTGGCCGTGCCGTTGTTGTTGACGTCCAGGCAGAGCGACGGGAACTGCCCGTTGCCGATGGTGCCGTTGGCGTTGAAGGTCCACCGCTGGTTGGCGCCGCCGTTGCAGTCCCAGATCTGCGCCCGGGTGCCGGCGGTGGCGTTCGTCGGGATCTGCAGGCACTTGCCGAGCACCTGGAGGGACTGGCCGGACTGGGTGATCTGCTGGTTGGGGTTGCTGTGGCAGTCCCAGATGAGCATGCCGGTGCCGTTGGCGGTGTTGCCGTTGTCCAGGTCGAGGCAGCGCCCGCTGGACTCGCTGCGCAGCCGGAACGTGGTGGTCGGCGGCGGGGTGCTGGTGCCGCCGCCGCTGACCCGGTAGACGACGGTGCCGTGCGCGGGCACCGAGGCGCTGATCGAGCCGGTGCTGGTGGAGGTGGCGTTGGTCCACGCGTCCCGCAGCGTGAAGGAGCTGCCGGACTTGCCGATCGCCGCCGCCGTGGTGCTGACCGTGGTGGTCGAGGAACCCTGGTTGAACAGGGCCACCGCGACGTCCCCGTCGGCCAGCCGCTTGGCGAGTACCCGTCGGGTGCCGTCGTTGGACACCTGGGTCGCCTGGAGGCCCAGCGAGTCCTGGTTGATGGCGATCAGGTTCTGGTTCTTCAGGATGGTCTGGGTGGCCGCGTCCATGTTGCGGAGGTCGTTGCCGGCGATCAGCGGCGACGCCATGATCGCCCAGAGGGCGAAGTGGCTGCGCATCTCGGTGTCGTTCATGCCGCCCCGGCCGACCTCCATCATGTCCGGGTCGTTGAACGAGCCGGGGCTGGCGTAGTGGGCCAGCGGCACGGTCACGTTGACGATGTTCTGGATGCCCATCGGATAGCCGTTGGTCTGGCCGGTGTCCCAGGCGTTCGTGATGTCCTCGGTGGTACGCCAGATGTTGGCCACGTCGCCCCAGTTGCGCATCGGGCCGGTCTTCTCGTGGATGCTGTTCGAGTTGATGCTGTAGAGGATGGGCCGGCCGGTGGCGGCCAGCGCGTCACGCATCAGGGCGAACCGGGACACCTGCTCGTTGATGGTGCCGGTGGGGGAGCACCAGTCGTACTTGAGGTAGTCGACGCCCCAGGCGGCGAACTGCCGGGCGTCCTGCGCCTCGTGGCCCAGCGCACCGGTGGCACCGGGGTAGGAGCCGAAGTACTGCGCACAGGTGCGGTCCAGCGGGGCCTGGTAGATGCCGAAGAGCAGGCCCCGGGAGTGCAGGTAGTCGCCGAGCGCCTTCATGCCGCTGGGGAAGCGGCTCGAATTGGCCTGGAGGTTGCCCTGGGCGTCCCGGGTCGAGTTCATCCAGCAGTCGTCGACGACGACGTACTTGTAGCCCAGGTCGCGCATTCCGGAGTTGACCATGGCGTCGGCCATCTGCCGGATCAGCGTCTCGTTGATGTTGCAGCCGAAGGTGTTCCAGCTGTTCCAGCCCATCGGGGGAGTACGGCCCACCCCGTTGTTCAACGCGCTCGCCGGTCGGGGCGAGGAGACCGCCTCGACCACTGTCACTCCGGCCGCGACCAGTGCCACGGTCAGCGCGGCCAGCCATCTGGTACGGGTACGCATTGCCTCTCCAATCCTTGTGGTGGTCGCGCCAGGCCCGGGAACGGGTTCCTCAGTTGCGGACCAGGCGCCAGCGGTTGTCGGCACTGCCGTTGTCCGGGTCCTGCACGGCCTGCGCGCCCCAGGCGGTGGAGCCGTTCAGGATGCCGAGCAGCTTGCCGGTGTGCACGTTGCGGATCTTGTATGTCCCGTCGCCCTGGTCCAGCAGCGTCCACAGGTGGTCGGCGGTGCCGTTGTCGGCCCACTGGAGCACCCGGGCGTTGTCGGCGGTGGACATGTTCTCCACGCCGAGCACCTTGCCGCTGTGCACGTTGCGCAGCTTGACCGCGCTGCCCTCGGTGACCACGACCCAGTTGTGGTCGGCGGTGCCGCTGTCGCCCCACTGCACCGCGAGCCCGCCGTCGGCGGTGGACATGTTCTGGATCCCGAGCACCAGGTTGGTGCCGGCGTTGAGCAGCCGGTAGCTGGTGGCGCCCGGGTCGCTGCCGCCGCTGGTGCTCCAGTAGACGGTGTAGTTGTGCCCGTGCGCGTCGTAGAACGGGCCGAGGTTGACCGTGCTGCCGTTCGCGGTGGCGGTGAAGGCCAGCGAGTTGCTGCCGGTCCGGTTGACCGACGAGACGGTGAGTGACGGCAGGGCGGAGAGGGCGGTGTTGCCGTAGTTACCGGAGAGCACGACCGGGCCGTAGGTCACCGCGGCGACGTTCGGGTTGTCGTTGGCGGCCTGCATGACCACCCGCATCGGCAGCCGGACGGTGACGGTGTCCCCGGCGGCCCAGGTACGGGTGAGCGTGGCGTAGCTGCCGGGGGTGGTGGCGACGTCCTGCACGGTGCCGTTGACGCTTATCGTCGCGCCGCTGGTCCAGCCGGGGATGCGCACCCGGATGCTCCACGAGCCGCTCATGCTGCCGGCCAGGGTGAGCGTGCTGGTGTCGCCGACCGGGAAGTTCGTGGTCTGGGTGACGGTGATGCCGCGCTGGCTCCAGGTGAGCACCGACGGCAGGAACAGGTTCACCGTCAGGGTGTTGCCGTTGTGGAAGTAGACGGAGTCCATCAGCGCGGTGTTGACCTCGATGCCGGTGCCCTGGCAGCACCAGAACGAGTTGTAGTCGGTGCTCCAGGTGCCGCCGCCCCAGGCCGGGCCCACGCCGCGCCGGCCACCCGGGTTGAGCGGGGTGAAGTACGTGATGTGCCCGTGGTTGTCGGCCGGGTTCTGCGCCCCGACGATGTGGTTGAGCAGGGCCCGCTCGTAGAAGTCGAAGTACGCCACCCGGTTCGGGTCGAGCAGCCACAGCTCGCGGGTCAGCTTCAGCATGTTGTAGGTGTTGCAGTGCTCGCAGGTGTCCTGCCGGAGATAGCCGGCGATGGCGTTCGGCGGGCGGAAGTGCTCGGCCTGGCTGTTGCCGCCGATCGCGTAGGTGTGCGCGCCGACCGTGATGTTCCAGGCGTTGCTGGCGATGTCCCGGTAGCGGGTGGTGCCGGTCGCCTTGTACTCCCGGGCGGCCCCGATCCACTTCGGCACCTGGGTGTTGGCGTGCAACCCGTTGAGCTGGTCGGAGTTCGCGGCCAGCGGGTTGAACACGGCGGCGTGGTCGAACCGCTGCGCCACGGTCAGCCAGCGGGCGTCGCCGGTCTGCTGGTAGATGTCGGCGAGCACCGCGTTCATGCCGCCGAACTCGGTGCCGAGCATGTTCTGCATCTGGCTGGCGCTCAGCCGGCCGGTACGCCAGTCGACCCAGCCGGCCAGCGCGAGCAGCACGTCCCGGGCCTGGTTGTTGCCGATCTGGCGCCACACGTCCAGCAGCCCGGCCATCGTCTTGTGGATGGCGTAGTACGGCACGTTGCCGTTGTTGAGGGTGCGCGCCTCCAGGGCGGTGAAGTCGGACTCCGGAAAGCCGGAGAGGTAGCCGGCGTTGAACCCGGCGGCGGAGTTGTTCGCCTGGCACCTGGCGAGTTCGGCCACCATCTGGTTCGCCCTGTCCCGGCAGGTGGTGTCGCCGAGCACCGCCCAGCCCTGCGCCCAGGCGGTCAGGAAGTGCCCCTGCATGTGGGTGCGGAACGGGAAGTTCGGTGCGTCCCAGCCGCCGTTGGTGGCGGCGCCGTTGGTGGACAGCCGGTGGTTGGCCCGGAAGTTGTAGAGCATCCGGTTGACGTCGACGAACCGCAGGTAGTTCATCGTCCGGTTCTGGTTGTCCAACCACCGACTGCTGGTCAGCCGTACCTGGCCCAGCTCGAACGGGTAGGCGGAGACGCCGATGTCCGGACGGGCCGGCGGAACGGCGGCCGATGCGGCCAGTTGGGCGATGCCGGGGCCGACGGCGGTGGCGACGGTGGCGGCACCGGCGGCCTGGAACAGCCGGCGCCGGCTCACGGGCGGGAACGACACGGTGGTTCTCCATCTCGCGGGGAGCGGTGGGCCGGATGGGACGGTGGCCCCTGGGCGGTCGAGGCGGGCCGTGGGCCGGGCTGACGGGCAGCCGGCCGGGCGACAGCGGTGGAGACTTCCCTCGTGCCCGGACCTGTCGCGGCGGGCGGCGGATCTTCGGGACGGGGCGGGGTTCGAGGCGCGCCCGGGGCTGCGCGCGACGCAGCGTGCCGGGGGCCGGCGAGCCGGCCGTGGCTTCTGGACCGCTCGGACCGAAGTCGTCGCCTTTCTCCGTGCGGACGGGCGGAGGTCAGCGATGTCATGGCGAGCTATCGATGTGAGCGGTAACATACACCGGGGTCTACCCCGCCGCAAGCCGAGGGCATTTATCGATTTTGCCGAGGCGTTACAACTTGACGCCTCGCATGTTATCGCTCACAGTCGATGGACGAGGACTGACGCGGAGCCGGCTCACCGGGCGAGCCGCCCGTCGTACCTCGTGCCCGGAGCGTGCGCCAGGGCATGCGTACCCCGGGCGGCGGTCCAGGTCAGGCAGCGCGGACACTCCGCTCGCGGCGTCCCCGGCATGTCCGGAACTCGAGCGGTTGCCCCGAGTATTGCCAGTTGGAGGGAAAACTCATGGAATTCTCCGGTGGGTCGTCGGCGCCCTCGCCAGTACGGCGGAGACGGCTGCCACGATTGGTGGCCGCGGCGGCGGCGGTGGTGCTGGCGGGCGGTGGTGCGGTGGCGGTGGTCTCGACACCCGCCGACGCGGCGACGGTCGACCCGAACGCGTGGTACGTGCTGGTCAACCGGAACAGTGGCAAGGCGTTGGACGTCTACAACTCGGCCACCAACGACGGTGCCCGGATCACCCAGTGGGCCAGGAACAGCGGCAACCAGCAGCAGTGGCAGTTCGTCGACTCCGGTGGCGGCTACTACCGGGTGAAGTCGCGGCTGTCCGGCAAGGTGCTCGACGTCAACGGCGCCTCCACCGCCAACGGTGCGGCGATCATCCAGTGGAGTGACCACAACGGGAACAACCAGCAGTTCCGGCTGGCCGACTCCGACGGCGGCTACGTGCGGCTGGTCAACCGGAACAGCAACAGGGTGATGGAGATACAGAACGCCTCCACGGCCGACGGGGGCAACGTCGTGCAGTACGACGACTGGAACGGCGCCAACCAGCAGTGGCAGCTCGTCCGGGTCGACGGCGGCGGCGACCCGACCACGCCACCGCCGACCACACCGCCGGCCAGCGGCAACTACACGAACCCGGTGGTCTGGCAGGACTTCGCCGACGTCGAGGTCATCCGGGTCAACGACGCCTACTACATGACGGCGTCGACCATGCACTACTCCCCGGGTGCGCCGGTGCTGCGCTCCTACGACCTGGTGAACTGGGAGTTCATCGGACACTCCGTGCCGAGCCTGGCCGAGTTCGAGAACAACGCCTACAGCATGAACGGCGGCCGGGCGTACGTGAAGGGCATCTGGGCGTCCACCCTCGGGCACCGGCGCAGCAACAACACCTTCTACTGGATCGGCTGCGCCGAGTTCAACCGGACCTACGTCTACACCGCCAGCTCGGCGGAAGGACCGTGGACGAAGCGGTCCCGGATCAACAACTGCTACTACGACGCCGGCCTGCTCGTCGACGACAACGACACCATGTACGTCGCGTACGGCAACGGCACCATCAGCGTCGCGCAGCTCTCCGCCGACGGCATGTCCCAGGTCCGCGCGCAGCAGGTGTTCCAGACCCCGTCCAGCGTCGGCACCCTGGAAGGCGCCCGCTTCTACAAGCGCAACGGCAGCTACTACATCTGGCTCACCAAGCCGGCCAACGGCCAGTACGTGCTCAAGGCCAACAACCCGTGGGGCCCGTACGAGATGCGCCAGGTGCTGCTCAACATGCCCGGCCCGATCTCCGGCGGCGGCGTACCGCACCAGGGCGGACTGGTGCAGACCCAGAACGGCGCCTGGTACTACATGAGCTTCGTCGACGCCTACCCCGGTGGCCGGGTCCCGGCGCTCGCCCCGATCACCTGGAGCGGTGACGGCTGGCCGAGCATCCAGACCGTGAACGGCGGCTGGGGCGTCAACTACCCCAACCCGCTGCCGCTGCGCCCGGTCAAGCCGCTCACCGGCTCCGACACGTTCGCCGGCACCACCCTCGGCCCGCAGTACGAGTGGAACCACGTCCCGGACAACAGCCGCTGGTCGGTCAACAACGGGTTGCAGCTGCAGACCGCCACCGTCACCAACGACCTGTACAGCGCCCGCAACACCCTGACCCACCGGATCCAGGGACCGTCCTCGACGGCCACCATCGAGCTGGACTACTCCACGATGCGGGACGGCGACCGGTCCGGCCTGGCCATGCTGCGGGACCAGTCGGCCTGGATCGGCATCAAACGCGACAACGGTGCCACCCGGGTGGTGATGACCGACGGCCTCACCATGAACAGCAGCTGGGCCACCACCGGCACCGGCACCGAACGCGCCTCCGCAGGCGTCTCCGGCGGCCGGATCTGGCTGCGCGTCAACGCCGACATCCGGCCGGGCAGCGGCCGGCAGGCCCGCTTCTCGTACAGCACCGACGGGAGCACGTTCACCAGCCTCGGGCCGGCCTTCACCCTCAACAACGCCTGGCAGTTCTTCATGGGCTACCGATTCGGCATCTTCAACCACGCCACCCAGGCACTCGGCGGCTCCGTCACGGTACGCCGGTTCGACATCACCACCCCCTGACGTTCCGCGCGGGAGTCCGGGCAGATGAACGACCACCGTAGGAACCGACACCGAGAAGGCAGAATCATGGCTAGCACAAGAAGACTGAAGCTGACGGCGGCGGTCGCCGTCGCCGGGGCGCTGGTGGCCGGCATGACGGTGGCACTGGCCACCTCCGCCAGCGCCGGCACCACGCTGGGTGCCTCGGCGGCCGAGAAGGGCCGCTACTTCGGCACCGCCACCGACCCGCACATGTTCAGCAACTCCGGCTACATGACCGTGCTGAACCGCGAGTTCAACCAGCTCACCAACGAGAACGGCATGAAGTGGGACGCCACCGAGCCGCAGCGCAACCAGTTCAACTGGACCCGTGGCGACCAGCTCGTCGCGCACGCGCAGTCCCGCGGGATGCTGGTGCGCGGGCACGCGCTGCTCTGGCACCAGCAGCAGCCCGGCTGGGCGCAGGGTCTCTCCGGCAGTGACCTGCGCAGCGCCGCCATCAACCACGTCACCCAGGTCGCGTCGCACTGGCGGGGCAAGATCCATTCCTGGGACGTGGTGAACGAGGCGTTCGCCGACGGTGGTAGCGGCGGGCGGCGTGATTCGAACCTGCAACGCACCGGGAACGACTGGATCGAGGCGGCGTTCCGGGCCGCGGACGCCGCTGACCCGAACGCGAAGCTCTGTTACAACGACTACAACACCGACGGGATCAACGCGAAGTCGACGGGCATCTACAACATGGTGCGGGACTTCAAGTCCCGGGGTGTGCCGATCGACTGCGTGGGGTTCCAGTCGCACCTGGGCACCACGATCGCCGGTGACTACCAGGCGAACCTGCAACGCTTCGCCGATCTCGGGGTCGACGTGCAGATCACCGAGCTGGACGTCCAGCAGGGTTCCAACCAGGCGAACATCTACCGTACGGTGACCCGGGCCTGCATGGCGATCTCGCGCTGCACCGGCATCACGGTCTGGGGCGTCCGGGACTGCGAGTCGTGGCGTACCGGCGCCAACCCGCTGCTCTTCGACTGCAACAACAACAAGAAGGCGGCGTACGACGCGGTGCTCGCCGAGCTGAACGCCGGCACCGGCGTCCCGCCGACGAGTACGCCCCCGGTCAACCCCACCACGACGCCTCCGGGCGGCAACCCGACCACCCCGCCGGCCGGCGGGGCGGGCTGTACGGCGACGGTCTCGCTGAACCAGTGGACCGGCGGGTTCGTCGCCAACGTGCGGGTCACCGCCGGATCGGGCGGCACCCGGGGCTGGACGGTGGCGATGACGCTGCCCGGCGGGGCGAGCGTGACCGGCACCTGGAGCGCCACCGCCAGTGGCAGCACCGGCACGGTGCGGTTCAGCAACGTCAGTTACAACGGTCAGCTAGCGGCCGGTCAGGTGACCGAGTTCGGCTTCCAGGGGAGTGGAAGCGGATCCGGGATGACCCCCACCTGCACCGCCAGCTGATCCACCCGCTGGCCCGGCCCGGGCTTCGCCGATCCGGGCCGGGCCGGACCGGCCGACGCCTGCCCCGGTTCGGCGACGCCGACCGGCCGGGGCGGGCGTCGGCTCCCGAGTCTCCGCTGTCGGCTCCCGAGTCTCCGCTGTCGGCTCCCGAGTCTCCGCTGTCGAATACGGGTTCCGGCCGTCGAAGCCGGGTGAGGAAGCGCCGATGAGATCGAAAAGCACCCTGCTGACCGCCGTGCTGGCGTCGGCCGTGGCCGCACTGGGCACCGCGGCCCTGCTCGCCGCGCCGGCCCAGGCCGCCACGTTGACCCAGGTGACCAACTTCGGCAGCAACCCGACGAATCTCCAGATGCACCTCTACGTGCCGGACCGGGTGGCCGCCCGGCCGGCCCTGCTGCTCGCCCTGCACTACTGCACCGGCAGCGGGCCGGCCCTGCACACTGGCACCGGGTTCAGCTCGCTCGCCGACCGGTACGGCTACATCGTGATCTATCCGTCGGTGACCCGGAGCAGCAAATGCTGGGACGTCTCGTCCGCGCAGGCCCTGCGCCGGGACGGCGGCAGCGACCCGGTCGGCCTGAAGTCGATGGTCGACCACGTCCGGCAGCGCTATCCGGTGGACCCGAACCGCATCCAGGTCGCCGGGCTCTCCTCCGGAGCCATGATGACGAACGTGATGCTCGGGCTCTATCCGGACGTCTTCGAGGCCGGGGTCAGCTCCTCCGGCGTACCGTTCGGCTGCTTCGCCACCACCAACGGCTCGGAGTGGAACAGCGACTGCTCCGGCGGGCGGATCACCCGTACCCCGCAGGCGTGGGGCGACCTGGTCCGCGACGCCTATCCCGGCTACTCCGGCCGGCGTCCCCGGATCCAGGTCTGGCACGGCAGCACGGACACCACCCTCAGCTACGTCAACTTCGGCGAGCAGGTCAAGCAGTGGACCAACCTGCACGGCCTGTCCCAGACGCCGGCGTACACCGACCATCCGCAGTCGAGCGCCACCCGGACCCGCTACGGCGGCACCGGCGGCACGGCGCCGGTCGAGGCGATCAGCTTCCAGGGGTACGGCCACTCGATCCCGTTCGACGCCGCCCAGGCGGTCCGGTTCCTCGCCCTGGACAGCGCCACCGCGCCGACGACGCCCCACGGCACGACACCGCCGGGCAACCCGACCACCCCGCCTGTAACGCCGACCACCCCGCCCGGGGACCCGACCACCCCGCCGGGCACCACCCCGCCGGCCTCCGGTGCCTGCTCGGCCGGCGTCTCGGTGCAGTCCTGGACCGGTGGGTTCGTCGCCACGGTGCGCGTCACGGCCGGCCCGGCCGGCACCGAAGGCTGGACGGTCAGCCTGACGCTGCCGGCCGGAACCTCGGTGACGAACACCTGGAACGCCACCGCCAGCGGGACCACCGGCACGGTTTGGTTCGGCAACGTCGGCTACAACGGTCGGCTCGGCCCCGGCCAGGCCACCGAGTTCGGCTTCCAGGGCAGCGGAAGCGGGTCCGGCATCACCCCGACCTGCACCGCCGGCTGAACCCGGCACCGCTGACCCTGTACCCGCCGTGGGGGTCGCCGGGGGTCATCCGTCCCGGGTGACCCCCGCCCGTGCGGCGTCGTCGCCCGTCGGGGTGTCCGACGCGTCCGTGGTCGCGCTCGTGGTCGTGGCCGGGTCTGTCGTCGCGCCCGCCAGGGCGCCCGTCGGTAGATGCCCCGGCCGGGCCGGGCCGAGCCGGGCCAGCCGGTCCCGGACGGCCGGCACGATCCCGTGTGGCAGGAAGAGCACCACGAGCACCAGCAGCAGGGCGTAGACGGCGTACGACAGCACGCTCGGCGCGTAGCTCGGCATCCCCGGCTGGGTGCCGACGTTGTTGAGCACCTGCACCAGCAGGATGATCGCGGTCGCGCCGACGAGTGCGCCCCAGAGCGTGCCGAGCCCGCCGACCACCGCCATCACGACGTACTCGATGGAGAGCAGCACCGGGAACGAACCGGGAGCGATGTAGCCCAGGTAGAAGGCGTAGATCCCGCCGGCCAGGCCGGCGAAGGCGGCCGACAGGGCGAAGACGGCGAGCCGGTAACGCCCGACCGGTACGCCGCTGGCGGCGGACGCCGTCTCGCTGGTGGCCAGCGCCCGCAGTCCCCGCCCGGGGCGGGACGCCACCACGTTGCGGGCCACCAGCAGGGTCACCGCCACCGCGACCCAGACCAGGTAGGCGTAGGAGATGTCCTCGGCGAACTCGGCGCCGCCGACGGAGAGCCGGGGGATGCCCTGCAACCCGATCGCACCGCCGGCCCAGTCGGCCTGGCTGACCAGGGAGAGCAGGATGAGCTGCATGGCGAGCGTGGCGAAGGCGAGGTGGTGGCCGCGCAGCCGGAGCAGCGGCACCCCGACCACCAGGGCGAACGCGGCGGCGGCCAGCGGTGCGACGAGCAGGCCCGCCACCGACGGTACGCCGTGCACGGCGAGCAGCCCGGCGGTGTAGCCGCCGATGGCGTAGAACGACGCCTGCCCCAGCGACACCTGCCCGGCATAGCCCATCAACATGGACAGTCCGATGGTGACGATCGCGGCCAGCCCGAGCAGGATGTAGACGGCCAGGTGGCTGCCGGAGAGCAGCGGCGGCAGGGCCAGCGTCACCGCCGCCACCGCCACGACGGGAAGCCATCGGGTCATGTCCCGCGCCGGGTTCACGCCACCTCCTGCTGTACTACCGGTTGGCGTGCCGCCTGCCAGATCATCACGGCGAGCATCAGGACCAGGGCGACCTCCAACTGGTACGCGCCGCCGCCGTACCCGGCGACGAGCGCCTGCGCGACGCCGAGCAGCAGGCCGCCGACCAGGGTGAGTGCCGGCCGCAGCAGGCCGCCGAGGATGGCGGCGGCGAAGCCGCCGACGACGAGGGTCACGTCGTAGTCGAAGGTGACCAGCTGGATCGGGGTGACCAGCACCCCGGCCAGCCCGCCGAGCGCACCGGCGATGGCGAAGGAGAGCAGGCCCATCCGCTTGACGTCGATCCCGACCACCCGGGCCGCGTACGGGTTGGAGGCGCACGCCGACAGGGCGCGGCCGACGTCGGTGCGCGCGAAGAGCCCGCCGAGCCCGGCGAAGACCGCCAGGGTGGCGCCGATGATGAGCAGGTAGTGCGCCTGGAAGCGGGCGCCGAGGAACTCGACCGCACCGGGTACGCCGGGGAACGAGCGCGGCTGGTCGCCCCAGAGGAGGACCTCGACCGCGTACGCGAAGACGCCGAGCCCGAGCGTGACGATCAGGGAGGCGCCGGGCGGGGTGCCCGGCTTGCCGATCGCGACCAGTCCCACCAGCAGGCCGGCGACGGCGCCGACCGCCACGGCGAGCGCCTCGGCCAGCCCGTGCGGCAGCCCGCCGGCCAGCAGCGTCGAGGCGGTCATCGCGGCGATCACCGCGAACGAGCCCTGCGCGAAGTTGACCACCCGGGTCACCCGGTAGACCACCACCAGCCCGCTGCCGACAAGCGCGAACGCGCAACCGCCACCGAGCCCGGTGATCAGGTACTGCAACAGTTCGCTCATGCTCCCGCCCCCAGGTAGGCGGCGGAGACCCGGGGGTCGGCGGCCAGTTCGGCGGCGGTACCGGCGGTGGCGATCCGGCCCGCCTCCAGCACGTAGCCCCGGGAGCAGAGTTCCAGGGCCAGCCGGGCGTTCTGCTCGATGAGCAGCACGGCGAGTCCCCGTTCGGCGTTCAGCGCGGACAGGTGCCGGGCGAGGTCGGCGACGACGAGCGGGGCGAGGCCGAGGGAGAGTTCGTCCACCGCGAGTACGTCCGGGCGGGCCATCAGGGCCCGGCCCACCGCCACCATCTGCTGCTCGCCGCCGGAGAGCCGGCCGGCGCGGCGGCGGCGCAGCGCGGCGAGCGCCGGCAGCACCTCGTAGATCGGGCCGGTGTCCCGGTTGCGGATGCGCCAGCCGCCGAGTCGCAGGTTGTCGTCCACGCTCAGGTCGGGGAAGACCTGCCGGCCCTCGGGTACGTGCGCGAGGCGACCCTGGACGCGGACCGTGCCGCCGGCCGGGCGGAGGATGCCGGAGAGCGTGTCGACGAGAGTGGACTTCCCGGCCCCGTTCGGCCCGATAAGCGCGACCATCTCGCCCGGCTGGACGTCGAGGCTGACCCGGTCGAGGGCGGTCGCCACCCCGTACCGGACGGTGAGCTGGTCCACAGTGATCACGCCGTCACCTCCGTGCCCAGGTAGGCGGCGACCACCGCCGGGTGGGTCCGGATCTCGGCCGGCGTGCCCTCGGCGATCACCCGGCCGAGGTCGAGCACGGTGACCCGGTCGGCGAGCCGGGTCACGAACGCGACGTCGTGCTCGATCTTGATCATCGTCAGTCCGCCGGCCTTCAGCTCCTCGATCAGCTGGGCCAGCGACTCCCGCTCGGCGGCCCGCAGCCCCGCCGCCGGCTCGTCGAGCAGCAGCAGGCGCGGACGGCCGCAGAGCGCGCGGGCGACCTGGAGCGCCCGCTGCTGGCCGAGCGGCAGCGACTCGGCCGGCCGGTCCGCCCAGTCGGCCAGCCCGACCCGGTCGAGCGCCTCCCGCGCGCGCTGCCGGATCTCCCGCTCCTCCCGGCGGTGCCGGGGCAGCCGGAGCACCGCGGCGGTGAAGCCGCCGCGGGTGGTGGCGTGCGCCCCGACCATCACGTTCTCCAGGGCGGTCATCCCGCGGAAGATGCGGGCGCCCTGGAAGACGATCGCGATGCCGAGCCGGGCCCGCCGGTGCGCCGGCAGCCGGTCGACGCGCTGGCCGGCGAAGGTGATCGTGCCGGCCCCGGCCGGCAGCTGCCCACCGACCAGGCTGAACAGCGTGGACTTCCCGGCGCCGTTCGGCCCGATGATGCCGCGCAGCTCGCCGTGCGCGACGTCGAGGTCGACGTCGCGCACGGCGTAGACACCGCCGAACGCCCGGGACACGCCGGCGACCCGCAGCAGCGGCTCGGTCACCTGCCCGCCACCGTGGCCAGTTGCTCGGCCGACCACTCGGTCGGGACCAGCGCACCGCCCTTGACCGTGTTGATCGAGATGTAGTCGGCCTTCAGCCCGGCGTGGTCCGTGGCGCTGTAGGTGTAGGTGCCGTTCGGGGTGGTCGCGGTCAGCCCCTCCAGAGCGGCCTGGATCTTCTCCGGCTCGGTGCTGCCCGCCTTCTCGATCGCGGCGACCAGCAGCTTCACCCCGCTGTAGCCGTCCTGGGCGAACTGCGGCGGCGGGTAGCCGTGCTGCTTCTCGAACGGTTCGGCGAGTTCGGCGATGGCCTTCTTCTGTGCCCCGTCCGGCAGGCTGTCGCCGACCACGCCGATGGAACTGGCCACCACCGCGCCCTCGGCGGCCGCGCCGACCGGCTCCAACCAGAGCTTGCTGGCCTGCGCGCCGGTGAAGACGACCGGAACCCCGAGGTTGGCGGTCGGGAACTGCTTGGCCAGCGCCACCCCGGGCGGCCCGGTGGCCCAGACGACGAGCGCCTGCGCGCCGGAGGAGCGCACCTGGTTGAAGACCGCGGAGAACTCGGTCGTGGTGGTCTGGAACTCGGGGGTCGCGGTGAGCGTGATGCCGTACCCGGCCGCCTTGGCCTTGGTGCCGTTGAATCCGGCCCGGGCGTAGGAGCTTTTGCCGTCGTAGGCCACGGCGACCCGGCTGATGTTCTGGGCCTTCAGGTATTGGAGGATCCGGTCGGCGTACGTGCCGGAGGTGGCCGGCACCACGAAGACGTACGGGTGGACCGGGTCGACCTGCTCGTCGGCCGGGGTGAGCGAGACGTACGGGATCTTCTCCCGGTCGACGAGCGGGATGGTGGCCAGGGCCGAGTTGGAGAACGGCGACCCGATCACCGCCGCGACGTCCCTGCCCTTGAGGTCGTTGAAGGCCAGCACCGACTGGTCGGGCTGGCTCTTGTCGTCGCGGACGAGCAGCTCGATCTGCCGGCCGAGCACTCCGCCGGCCGCGTTCACCTGCTCCACCGCCAGTTTCACGGATTTCTCGTTCTCGGTGCCGAGTGGTGCGTAGTTGCCGGTAAGCGACACGATCTGGCCCACCTTCAGGGGCCCGTCGTCACCACCGGGTTCGGAGTCCTGTCCGCAGGCGGCCGTGGCGAGGACCACGGCGAGCACGGCGGCGGTTACAGCGGTACGTCGCACGGGTGCCTCCCGCAGCGAGGGGACAGCTTGTTACCAGGACGCTAGACACTTGTTGCACGCCGGTCAATATTGCTGCCGAATGTTTGGTGGTGGGCGACGAATCGTGTCGGCGGCGGTCACCGCTCGTGGCGAGGCTGTGTCGCTGGCGGGCGGTCCGAAATCTGTATAGTGACCAGCATGGCGGTCCAGCCCTCGGCGCCCGCCGCCGACCTGCCGCGGGTGCAGGCCGGGGGCAGCCCGCAACACCTGCTGCTGACCCTACTCGGCGACTACTGGTACGGACAGCGGGCGCCGCTGCCGTCCGCGGCCCTGGTGGCGCTGCTCGGCGAGTTCGGCATCACCGAGGTCAGCGCGCGGGCGACCCTGAGCCGGCTGGCCCGGCGCGGGCTGCTCGAACTCTCCCGGACCGGCCGGCGCACCTCGTACGCGCTCAGTGCCCGTGCCGCCGAGGTGCTGACCGAGGGGCGCGGGCACATCCTCTCCTTCGGCACCGGCCGGGCACAGTGGTCCGGCCGCTGGACGGTGGCCGCGTTCTCGGTGCCGGAGGACGACAGGTCCCGGCGGCACGCCCTGCGCACCCGGCTCGGCTGGTACGGCTTCGCCCCGCTCTACGACGGACTCTGGGTCTCCCCACACGAGCGGGTCCGCGAGGTGACCGGGATCCTGACCGAGCTCGGCATCGACCGGGCGACGGTCTTCACCGCCGAACTCGCCGAGGGCGGGCCGGTCGGCGGGCACCCGGTCAAGGCGTGGGACCTCGACGCGCTGCGGGCCGGATACGAGCGGCTGCTGGCGGCGTACGAGCCGGTGCGGCAGCGCTGGCGCGGTGGGCGGATCGGCACGGCGGAAGCCCTGGTCGCGCGTACCGCCCTGATGGACGACTGGCGGACGATGCCGAGCCTGGACCCGGAACTGCCCACCGAACTGCTGCCGGCGCGCTGGCCCCGATCGCGGGCCCGGGAACTCTTCGTGGAGCTGTACGACGGCCTCGCCGGCCTGGCCGAGCAGCGGGTGGTCCAGGTGGTCGCCGAGTACGACCCGGCGCTGGCGGCGCTGGTGCGCAGCCACACCAGCCGCTGCCACGACCTGCCGGACTGAGCACCTGTGACGGTCGTCCGGCCCGCCCTTTCCGCTGCCGTCGCGGGCAGCCCGCCTCAACCCATGTATGACATATGTCTTGACGACGGGAGCGTGAGAAGCAAATCTAGGAGCGGGGCGAGGGAGGGATCCATGGCTGAGCCCGCGTCGATCGTGACCAGCCGGCGGCTGGAGTGGTCCGAGACCGATCCGATGGGTCGGTGGCACTACTCCACGGCGCTGCGCTTCGTCGAGCACGCCGAGACGTCGCTGCACCAGCGGCTCGGGGTGGGCATGGAGGCGTTGCGCCGGATGCCGCGGGTCAACGTGACAGTGGACTTCCTCGGCCCGCTGCACCACACCGACGTGGCGCAGACGGCCCTGGCCGTCGAGCACGTCGGCCGCAGCTCTCTGCGCTACGCGTTCAGCATCGCCCGGGACGGCGTCGACGTGGCCCGGGGATCTCTGACCATCGCCTGGTACGACCCCGCCACCGGGCGTACCGCGCCGTGGCCGGAGGAGATCCGCGAACTCTTCACCGCGGCGGGCCCGCAGGAGGGCTGACCATGCGCAGCACGATGGGGTCGATGCCGCTGTCCGTGGCGATGGTGCTGCGCCGGGCCGCCGCGACCGGACCGCACGCCCGGCTCGTCGGGCTGACCGCCGCCGGCCGCGGCGTGCGGACCTGGCCGCAGCTCGCCGAGCGGGCCCGCCGGCTGGCCGCCGCGCTGCCCACCCTCGGGGTGGCCCCGGGCGACCGGGTCGGCACCTTCGCCTGCAACAGCCTGCGTCACCTGGAACTCTTCTACGGGGTGCCGATCGCCGGTGCCGTGCTGCAACCGCTCAACGTCCGGCTCTTTCCCGACCAGATCGCCTGGATCGCCGCGCACGCCGAGGACCGGGTCGTCTTCGTGGAGGCGGCGCTCACCGCCCGGCTGGCCGAGATCCGCCCCCAGCTGACCGGGGTACGGCGGTACGTCGTCATGCCCGACGGCACCGAGCCGCATCCCGACTTCGCCGACGCCGTCGACTACGAGGAGTTGATCGCCGGGGCCCCCGACGAGGAGCCGGTCGAGGTCGACGAGTGGGCCGCCGCCTGCCTCTGCTACACCGGCGGCACCACCGGCCGGCCCAAGGGGGTCGTCTACTCGCATCGGTCGCTGACCCTGCACGCGATGAGCGGCCTGTTCGCCGACTCCTTCGCGATCCGGGAGAGCGACGTCCTGCTGCCGCTGACCCCGCTCTTCCACGCGACGTCCTGGGGCATGCCGTACTCCGCCGCGCTCGCCGGTGCCGGGCTCGTGCTGGCCGGGATGGACACCAGCCCGCAGGCGGTACTCCGGCTGGTCCGCGAGGAGCGGGTCACCGTGGCGGCCGGGGTGCCGACGTTCTGGCTGGCCGTCGACCAGCTGGGGCCGGGCGCCGACGACCTCGGCACGCTGCGCCGCATCCTCTGTGGCGGGTCGGCGATCCCGTTGGAGCTGATCCAGCGTTACCACCGGCGCGGCGTCGACATGCAGCAGGGCTGGGGCATGACCGAGATGTCGCCGTCCGGCAGCCTGACCGTCGTCCGGGGGCACCTGGCGGACCGGCCCGAGGCCGAGCGGCTGGCGCTGCACGCGACCCAGGGCTTCGCCACGGCCGGGGTGGAGCTGCGGATCGTCGCGCCGGACGGCGAGGTGCTGCCGCACGACGGGGTTTCCCCGGGCGAGATCGAGGCACGCGGGCCGTGGGTCACCGAGGCGTACCACCGGCCGGACGACGACGCCAACGAGACCAGGTTCCGGGACGGCTGGCTGCGCACCGGCGACGTCGGCACGATCGACCCGGACGGCTACCTGCACCTGCTCGACCGGGACAAGGACCTCGTCAAGTCCGGCGGCGAGTGGATCAGCTCGATCGACCTGGAGAACCACCTGATGGACCACGACGCGGTGGCGCAGGCCATGGTCATCGCGGTGCCGCACCCGGTCTGGGGCGAACGGCCGGCGGCGCTCGTCGTCACCTGTGCCGAGGTCGACGCCGAGACCCTGCGGGCGCACCTGCGCTCCCGGGTGGCGAGCTGGTGGGTGCCGGACGTGGTCGAGTTCGTGGCCGACCTGCCCACCACGGCGACCGGGAAGTTCGACAAGAAGCGCGCCCGCGCGCTGTGGCAGGACAGGTTGGCAGCTCTCACACCAAACGGAGGAAAGTCGTGACGGGAGTGCTGAACGGTCGGGTGGCGGTGGTCACCGGCGCCGGGCGGGGGATCGGGCAGGCGACGGCGCTGCTGCTCGCCGAGCACGGCGCCCGGGTGGTGGCGAGCGACCTCGACGCCGGTGCGCTCGAGGAGACCCTCGCCCTGCTCGACGGGCGGGGCACCGCCGTCGCCGCCGACCTCACCGACCCGGACACGCCGCCCGAGATCGTGGACCGGGCGGTGCGGGAGTACGGCCAGCTCGACATCGTGGTGAACAACGCCGGCTACACCTGGGACGGCATCTTCCACAAGATGGGCGACGACCAGCTCGCGGCCATGCTCGACATCCACCTGGTGGCGCCGTTCCGGCTGCTCCGCGCCGCCGCCCCGGTGCTACGGGAGGCGGCCAAGCGGGACGCCGCGCAGGGGCGCGAGATCTTCCGCAAGGTGGTGAACGTGGTGTCGATCTCCGGGACGATGGGCAACGTCGGCCAGGCCAACTACTCGGCCGCGAAGTCCGGGCTCGTCGGGCTCACCAAGACGCTGGCCAAGGAGTGGGGACCGCTCAAGATCAACGTCAACGCGGTGGCCTTCGGGTTCGTGCAGACCCGGCTGACCGCGGAGACCGCCGAGGCGGGCACCTTCGACCGTGGCGACCGGCAGATCCCGCTCGGCATCCCGGCCCAGGTACGCGAGCAGGCCGCCGCCCGGATCCCGGTCGGTCGCGGCGCCACCCCCGCCGACGCGGCCGGCGGCATCTTCCTGCTCTGCACACCGTGGTCGAACTTCATCCACGGTCAGGTGATCACCGTCGCCGGTGGCCAGGCCGAGGGGATGAGCTACTGACAAGGAGATTCCGTGCAGCTGTCCAACGTGGCGATCCCGCTCGGCCTGGCCTGGTCGTCGCCGTTCTGCCGATGGCAGGGCGCGCTCGCCGGGATGTCGAGCGTCGACCTGGTCGTGGACGTGACCGGCCGGGCGCTCGCCGCACGCGGCTTTGACGTCGCCGAGGTCGGGCACGTCGCCTTCGGCACCACCGTCCCGCAACCCACCTCGTTCTACGGCGTCACCACGGTCACGCCCCGGCTCGGGCTGGCCGCCGTGACCGGCCCGACGATCGCCCAGGCGTGCGCCACCTCGGCGGCGGTGGTGCAGGCGGCGGCCGTACAGGTCGAACTCGGCGCCCACCGGACGGTGCTGGCGCTGACCACCGACCGCACCAGCAACGGCCCGCTGATGGTGTGGTCGGCACAGGCAACCCCCGGGGCCGCGCCGCTGACCGAACACTGGGTGCTCGACCCGATGAAGCACGACCCGAACACCGGCGGCTCGATGCTGGACACCGCCGAGAACGTCGCGGCCGAGCAGGGCTACACCCGCGCCGAGATCGACGAGGTGACGCTGCTCCGCCACGAGCAGTACCGCGCGGCCCGGTCGGGGCCCCGGGACTACCTGGTGGAGGTGCACGTACCCGGACGCCGGGGCGAGGTCGTGGTCGCCGACGACGCCGGCGTGCACGACACCACCGCCGAAGGGCTGGCCAAGCTCTCCGCGGTCCGGCCCGACGGCGTGGTCAGCTACGGGTCGCAGACCCATCCCGGTGACGGGACCGCCGGGCTCGTGCTCAGCAGCGTCGAGCGGGCCCGGGAGCTGGCCGGGGGAGCCGGGGTGGCCCGGATCCACGCGGTGGCGTTCGCCCGGGTGCGGCGGGCCCGGATGCCGGAGGCGCCGGTGCCGGCGGCCCGCGCCGCGCTCGCCGACGCCGGCCTCGACGTCCGGGACCTCGACGTGGTCACCACGCACAACCCGTTCGCCGTCAACGACATCTACTTCTCCCGGCAGACCGGATTCCCCCTGGACCGGATGAACCCGTACGGGTGCAGTCTCGTCTACGGGCACCCGCAGGGCCCGACCGGGATGCGTGCCGTCGCGGAACTGGTCGCGGCGCTGCGTGACCGGGGCGGTGGGCGCGGACTGTTCACCGGTTGCGCGGCCGGAGACACGGCGGGCGCCGTCGTGGTGGAGGTGACCGACTGATGGCCGGATTCGACGAGTCGGTGGTGGGCCGGTGGAGCGACGAGCGGTGGTTCGAGGTCACTCCCGAGGGCGTGGCCGCGTACGCCGAGGCCGTCGGCGGTCCCTCGCCGGTCTACGCGGTCGTCCCGGCGATGGAACTGGTCTTCGCGGTCGCCGCGACCGCGGCCCCGGCCGAGCTGCGGGCCCGGGTGGTGCACGGCCAGCAGGACCTGTTCTTCCACCGTCCGCTGCCGACCGGCGACAAGGTGACGGTACGCGCCGCCCTCCTCGGCCTGCACGGCAAGCGCAGCGGCACGGTGGCCACCATCGGGGTGCAGACCCGGGACGCGGGCGGCGAACTGCTCAACGAGCAGTACGTCACCGAGTTCTACCGGGGTGTCCCGAGTGACCTGGCGGTGGGCCGGGCCGCCCCCGCGCTGCCGGCCGAGCCGCCGGCCGGCGAGCCGGTCCGCACCGTCGACCGCGCACTTCCCGCCGACCTGCCCCGCCGGTACGCCGACGCGTCCGGCGACCGCAACCCGATCCACCTGGACGACGACGTCGCCCGGGCGGCCGGGCTGCCCGGGGTCATCGTGCACGGGCTGGCCAGTCTCGCCATCGCCGGCCAGACCGTGCTGCGGGCCGGCGCCAACCTCTCCCGGCTGAGCTGCCGGTTCACCAGGCCGATCGTCCCGGGTGACACGCTGCGCACCCTGGTCTGGGCGGACGGGCCGGGATACCGCTTCGAGTGCCTGGACCGGTCCGGCGCCAGGGTGCTGGGCGCCGGCCTGGCCGAGATGTGAGCCGGATCCCCGGGGCGCTACCCGACCGGACCACTGACCAGCGCTACCTGATCGGGCCACCGCCGAGCGCTACCCGACCGGACCACCGCCCAGCGCTACCGACCGGACCGCTGGCGCGGCGTCGGGCCGGAATCGCGGCGAGCCAGCCGCGACTCCGGCCCGACGCCGTGGTGGGCCGTACCGGGGGCGGGGGCGTCCGGACCCGCCCCCGGCGTCAGCCCGGACCGGGCCGATCGACGATCGGCCCGGCCGGGATCAGCTGGCGGTGCAGCTCGGCGTCATGCCGGAGCCGCTGCCGCTGCCCTGGAAGCCGAACTCGGTGCTCTGGCCGGAACCCAGCCGGCCGTTGTAGCTGACGTTGCTGAACTGGACGGTTCCGCTGTTGCCGCTGCGGTTGGCGTTCCACACGCCGGTGACGCTGGCACCGCCGGGCAGGGTCATGCTCACGCTCCAGCCGTTGGTGCCGGCGGATCCTGCGGTGACCCGTACCGTGGCGACGAAGCCGCCGGTCCACTGGTTCAGCGACACGGTGGCGGAGCAGCCGGCCCCACCCGGCGGGGTGGTCGGGTTGCCGGGAGGCGTGGTCGGGTTGCCAGGCGGCGTGGTCGGGTTTCCCGGGGGCGTGGTCGGGTTTCCCGGTGGGGTGGTCGGTGCGGCGCGGTCGAGGCCGAAGAACTGGATCGCGACCCGGGCCATGCCGCTGGACGGGAGGCTGTGCCCGGCGCCCTGGATGGCGTATGCCTCGACCTGGGTGCCGAAGCGGCGGCGGTTCCAGTTGGCCTGCGGGGTGTCGGTGGACGTCGGGGTCTGGCTCAGTCCGTGCACGTTGGTCCACTGCTCGATGGATTCCTGGAGTAGCGAGTAGGGGACGAGGGTGTCGTTGGTGCCGTGCCACAGCTGGATCGGCGGGCGGGTGCCGGTGAAGCTGGGGTGGGCGGCGCGGACGAGGTTGCCCCATTCCTGGGGGGTGCGGTTCATGGTGCCGTTGGTGCAGGGGCCGCCGGGTGGGTAGGCGGCTGCGTTGGCGAAGCAGCCGAAGGGTACGCCCATGAAGGATGCGCCGGCTTTGAACAGGTCGGGGTAGACGGCGAGCATGTGCTGGGTCATCATGCCGCCGGAGGAGCTGCCGGTGGCGTAGACCCGGTTGATGTCGCCGCCGTGTTGGGTGCGGGCGTAGTTGACCATGGATTCGATGGAGACGGGGTCGCTGCCGCCGCCGCGCCGTTTGGATGCGTCCGACCAGGTGTCGAAGCATCTGCCGAAGCCGGCTTCCTGCATGGCGGAGGGGTAGATGACGATGAAGCCGTACTGGTTGGACAGTGAGGCGAATTCGCTGCCTGAGTAGAAGCCTGGTCCGGAGCCGCCGCAGCCGTGCATGGCGACGACGATCGGTGGGTTGGCCGGGCGGTTGTCGGGGACGTAGATGTGCATTCGCATGCCGCCGGGGTTGTTGCCGAAGTTGGTCACCTCGACCAGCGACGCGGCGGACGCCGGCGGGGACAGGGCGACGACGCCGGTCGCGAGGACCAGGGCGCTGGCCAGCCCGACCAGCACCGTCCTTGTTCGTGTCATGACACCTCCATCGATGAGCGTTTATCCATCACATTAGGCATCTCCTTGACGACCGTCAATCCAACGCCCAACATGGGGTGCGCGGCCGGCACATATCCTGGCCTGATGACGACCGTCAGCGACCGCGCCGGGACGCGTTCGGAAACCGCGCCCGAGCAGGTGTCCGCCGTACGCCCGCAGACGCTCCTGCTCACCCTCCTCGGCAGTGCGGTGCTCGGCCGGGACGTGGCGATCTTCTCGGGCAGTTGTACCGAGGTGATGGACCGGATGGGCGTCTCCGAGCACGCCACCAGGTCCACGCTGACCCGGATGGTCAACCGGCACCTGCTGGTCCGGCACCGCCGGGGCCGCCGGGTGTACCTCGGGCTGACGCCCCGGGCGGCGGCCGTGCTGCGGGAGGGCGAGGAGCGCATGTGGCGGGCGGGTGCGGTCAACCAGGACACCGACGGGCGGTGGACCCTGCTCGGGTTCTCGCTGCCCGAGACGCGCCGCGACGAGCGTCACCTGCTGCGCTCGCGCCTGCGCTGGGCCGGGTTCGGGCTGCTTCGCAGCGGCATGTGGATCGCGCCCGGCACGGTGGACGTCGATGCGCTCCTGACCGACCTGCGGCTCAGCGACCACCTGGTGGTCTTCCGGGCCGAGCCGGCCGAGCCGGCGGCCATGCGGCAGGTGGTACGCGACGCCTACGACCTGCCCGCCATCGCCGGCCGCTACCACCAGTTCCTGCGCCGGTGGGACACCCCCGCACCGCTGCCGACCGCCCCGGACGACCTCGCCCGGCACCTCTGGCTGCTCAGCGAATGGCTGCTACTGCTCCGGGACGACCCGCGCATCCCGCTGCGGCACCTTCCGCCGGACTGGCCGGCGGTGACGGCCCAGGAGATCTTCCGGCGTACCCACGAGCGGCTCCAGCCGAAGGCGCGGCGCATCGCCGAGGCCGAGATCGACTCCATCCGGATGTCGCCGGCCGACCCAGGAGGCTTCCCGGTGCCGACGGATACGACGGCGAAACTCCACGTACCAGGCAATGGGAACGGCGAGGACATTTTTGGGTGATGATGCTCTCGGGTGACCCGAGGGTGTCGAGTGGCTCCCGATACTTGATTCATTCCAAAAAAAGCGCGAGACTTCACGGCGTGCCAACGACGCCGGAGTTCGAGAGCACGCTGCGGGGAGCGGCGCTGCGGGTGACGCGTCCCCGGGTGGCGGTGCTCACCGCGGTGCACGCCAACCCGCACGCCGACACGGACTCGATCATCGGCCTGGTACGCGCGGACATCGGCGAGGTCTCCCGCCAGGCCGTGTACGACGTGCTGCACGCGCTCACCGCCGCGGGCCTGCTCCGGCGCTTCGAGCCGATGGGCTCGGTGGCGCGCTACGAGACCCGGACCGGGGACAGCCACCACCATCTCGTCTGCCAGTCCTGCGGTGCCATCGTCGACGTCGACGGTGCGGTCGGCGACACCGGCTGCCTGACCCCCACCGGTAACTCGGGCTACCTGGTCGACGAAACCGAGGTCGTCTACCGGGGCAGGTGCCGCGGGTGCGTCGCGGCAACCGCCGGCACGCCGGCCGGATGACACGGAAACGCCCGACGGGGGGATCGCCGGAACGCCCGACGAGTGAGGTCCGACACACCGGCTCGGCAACCGTGCCCGGTCCGAGACCCGTGCCCGGCCCGACAACACAGACCGCAGCATCCTGGACCGACATCCCTCGGTAACCCGACCGCAGCATCCTGGACCGACATCCCTGAGCAACCGACCGCAGGACCCTGGACCCGAAGCAACCGACCGTACGAACCGGTCAGCAGACCGAAACCGGAAAGGACAGACGTGTCTGACAAGAAAGCCATGACCGAGAGCGTCAGCGAAAGCGAAAATCCCGCGATCCCCGCACCCAGCGTCAAGGCGACCCGGCCCAGGACCAACCGGGACTGGTGGCCGAACCAGCTCGACCTCTCGGTGCTGCACCAGCACTCGACCCGGTCGAACCCGATGGGCGAGGACTTCGACTACGCCGAGGAGTTCAAGAAGCTCGACGTCGAGGCGCTCCGCCGGGACATCTTCGAGCTGATGACGACGTCGCAGGAATGGTGGCCGGCCGACTACGGTCACTACGGCCCGCTCTTCATCCGGATGAGCTGGCACGCCGCGGGCACCTACCGGATCACCGACGGCCGGGGCGGCGGCGGCAGCGGTTCGCAGCGGTTCGCGCCGCTCAACAGCTGGCCGGACAACGCCAGCCTGGACAAGGCCCGCCGGCTGCTCTGGCCGATCAAGCAGAAGTACGGCCGCAAGATCTCCTGGGCCGACCTGCTGGTCTTCGCCGGCAACTGCGCGTACGAGTCGATGGGGTTCAAGACCTTCGGCTTCGGGTTCGGCCGCCAGGACATCTGGGAGCCCGAGGAGATCTTCTGGGGCCCGGAGGACGCCTGGCTCGGCGACGAGCGCTACAGCGGCGACCGGGACCTCGCCGAGCCGCTCGGCGCCGTGCAGATGGGCCTGATCTACGTGAATCCGGAGGGACCTGCTGGCCACCCGGACGCACTGGCCTCCGCCCGGGACATCCGGGCCACCTTCGCCCGGATGGCGATGAACGACGAGGAGACCGTCGCGCTGATCGTCGGCGGCCACACCGTCGGCAAGGCGCACGGCGCGGTCGACCCGCAGTACCTCGGCCCGGAGCCGGAGGGTGCTCCCGTCGAGCAGCAGGGCCTCGGCTGGAAGAACTCGTACGGCACCGGCAAGGGCGCCGACACCCTCACCAGTGGGCTGGAGGGTGCCTGGACCAATGCGCCGACCAAGTGGGACAACGGCTACCTGGACAACCTCTTCAAGTACGACTGGGAGCTCACGGCCAGCCCGGCCGGCGCGAAGCAGTGGCGGCCGAAGGACCGCTCGGCCGACGACACCGTGCCGGACGCGCACGACCCGTCGAAGCGGCACGCCCCGATGATGCTCACCTCTGACCTGGCGCTGAAGATCGACCCGATCTACGAGCCGATCGCGCGGCGGTTCTGGCAGAACCCGGACCAGCTCGAGGAGGCGTTCGCCAAGGCGTGGTTCAAGCTGCTGCACCGTGACATGGGTCCGGTCTCCCGCTACCTCGGCCCGTGGATCCCGGAGCAGCAGCTCTGGCAGGACCCGATCCCCGCGGTGGACCACGAGCTGGTCTCGGAGCAGGACGTGGCCGCCCTCAAGGGCAAGGTCCTGGAGTCGGGGCTCTCCGTCGCCCAGCTCGTCCGGGCGGCCTGGGCCTCGGCGGCCAGCTTCCGGGGCACCGACAAGCGCGGCGGCGCCAACGGGGCCCGGATCCGCCTGGCCCCACAGAAGGACTGGGAGGTCAACAACCCGGCCGAGCTGGCCACCGTGCTGGAGACGCTGGAACGGATCCAGCAGGACTTCAACGCGGCGCAGTCCGGCGGCAAGAAGGTGTCGCTGGCCGACCTGATCGTGCTGGCCGGTTCGGCGGCCGTCGAGCAGGCGGCCAGGAATGCCGGGCACGACGTCACGGTTCCGTTCGCGCCTGGTCGTACGGACGCGTCGCAGGAGCAGACCGACGTGGAGACCTTCGCCGTCCTCGAACCGAGGGCCGACGGGTTCCGCAACTACCTGCGCCCCGGAGAGAAGCTCTCCCCGGAGACCCTGCTGCTCGACCGGGCGTTCATGCTCAACCTGAGCGCACCGGAGATGACGGTGCTGATCGGCGGCCTGCGGGCGCTGAACGCCAACACCGGGCAGGCCCCGTACGGCGTCTTCACCGACCGGCCCGAGTCGTTGACGAACGACTTCTTCGTCAACCTGCTCGACGTCGACACGGAGTGGAAGGCGGCCGAGTCGGCGGAGAACGTGTACGAGGGCCGGGACCGCGCCACGGGTGAGGTCAAGTGGACGGCCACCGCCGTCGACCTCGTCTTCGGCTCGCACTCCCAGCTGCGGGCCAACGCGGAGGTCTACGCGAGCTCCGACGCCAAGGAGAAGTTCGTGCGGGACTTCGTGGCCGCCTGGTACAAGGTGATGAACCTGGACCGGTTCGACCTCGTCTGAACGGTTCCGATGTCCGGGCCGGCCGCGTACGCGCGGCCGGCCCGACCCTTTCGCCGGCCGATGAATTGATTGCGCCTGGCGTCGTGCCTGGCATGACGCCGTTTGATGCAAAGGGGCTGGCACTCGCCCGACAGGTTAGGCAAGCCAAATGATTTGCGTTCGCGCGATGAATAGGAAAGGCTAGCCTAACGATTTCTGTCTGACTCGTTGAATGGCAAAACGGCACGGCGGCGTGTAACGTCGACTTGCGAGATGCCCATCGTCTGTATTTGTCAACGAAAGGGTGAGCTGACAATGACGGACATGTTGGAGATGCCGCGCGTGCACGAGTGCACGGTGACCGAGTGCGGTTACAACCACGACGGCTGTCACGCCTTCGCGATCACCATCGGACAGCAGACGGCGAACTGTGCCACCTTCATCGACACCTCCGCCAAGGGCGGTCTCGACCGGGTCATCGCCCAGGTCGGCGCCTGCAAGCGGGAAGACTGCCGATACAACGCCGACCTCGAGTGCAGTGCCCCGTCGATCCGGGTTGGTCCCCGGCAGGACGCCGCGGACTGCCAGACCTACGAGCCGCGCTGACTCCCACGAGCCGCCCTGACCCGCCTGGGCTGCACTCACCGTTGCACGGGTCGCGTGCACGGGTCGCGCGGACCCGTTGGCGTTGACTACCAGCCTCGCTCGACGGTCAGCAGGGCCACTCCGGCGACGAGGTCGAGGTCGAAACGCTGTTCGGCCCGGTCCCAGCCGGGCGGGGTGAGGTCGGTGCCCCGGGCGATGCCGGAGCGGCGGTCGCCGTCCACCGTCAAGGCACCGGCGCCGCTGGCCAGCCGTACCCGGGTCGGCGGGCCGGCCGGTGCGCGGACCCGGAACTGGTTGGCTCCGCCGGACATCCGTACCGTGAGGGTGCCCTCCGGTGCCGGCAGCGTCAGGTCGATCCGGGTGGATCCGCCGAGGAACTCGACGCCGGTCAGCCGGGCTCCGGCGAGGTCCACCGAGCGCTCCGCCGCACCACCGCTGAACCGCAGGTCCCAACGCACCCGGGAGTTCAACTCGATGTCGACCGCGCCCGGCCCGCTCGCACCGCTCGGCACCAGGTGCAGCAGTACCCGGTCCCTGCGGACCTCGGGTCGCGGCAGCACGTTCGCCCCGGGCGGGGTGCTGATCCGGTAGAGCAGCTCACCGAGGTCGGCCGCGCCGAGCCGGACCGAGGCCGTGTCGGTGACCAGGTCGAAGGTCGCCTCGGCGCGGCCGTCCAGCGGGGCACTGGCCTCGCCGGCATTCGCCGGCTCCACCACCCTGGGCGGTGCGGCCGGGTCGCCGGGAGCAGCGGTACGCGGCACGCCCGCCCCGCCGAAACTGTTCCACAGCAGGGCGAAGACGCCCAGCGTGACCGCGACGAAGACGGGTACCGCGATCAGGGCCAGCGCGAGCCGGGACCGCCACCGGGTCGGCCCCGGCTCGGGATGGCCCGGCCCGAGGAGCGCGGCGCCTGCGGTGGCCGGGACGCCGGCCGACGCCCCGGCGCGCGGTGCGACGGGGACGATCGCGTCCAGGGTGTCCTGGTCCCAACTCGGCCGCCCGGTGCCCGGCTTTCCGGCCCCCGCTCGCCCGTCCGACGGCCGCGTCCGTCCCGGCGGGACGGATCCCGGCCGGCGACCGCCGAGGAAGCCGTCGTCGAGACAGCCGTCATCGAGGTAGGCGTCGTCGAGGTAGCTGCGGTGTTCCAGCGCGCCGGTCGGCACCGGCGGCGCGAGCCGCCGGTCCGGCAGGCCGGCGTCCGGCGGCCCGAGCGGGTCCGATTGCTGCGGGTCCGATTGCTGCGGATCCGGCTCGCGGGGTCCGGCATCCGGCCTGCCGTCGGTCAACTCGTCGGTGCTGGCGGCGCGCTCCACTGTCGTACCTCCTGGCGTCGATCCGCCGGGGACGCCGGCGTTTCCGGCAGGGAGTACGGATCAGAACCGCCGCCGGATCGGCGTCGCTGCCGGACCGGCATTCCCAGGGCGCGCAGGTCCCCGGGCGGGCGGGGCCGCCGGGGCCGCCGGCACGACGCCGGACGTCAGCCGTCGAGCAGCCGGGAGAGGTTGGTCAGGCTGCTGATCAGCGCCCCGATGTAGGTGAGGATGCGGCCGCTCCACTTCACCACCGCGGTCACGATCTGTGCCGCGATCACCGGGATCGTCACCACGAAAATCGCCTCGACGGCCCAGACGACCACCCGGGCCACCAGGTCGGCGATGAGGTCCCGCACGATGTCCCGGGTGAACGAGACGAGGTTACCGGCCGCCTGGGTGGCGGCCGCCATCGCCGCCGAGATCCCGCCGAGCCCGCCGATGGCGTCGACGTTGCAGGCCATCATGCTCCGGTACGCCTCGGCGGCGTCGCCCCGCCAGCCAACCAGGTCCCCGGTGACCCGGGCCTGCAGGTCTGCGGAGATCCGCTGTAGCTCGGCGGCCATGTTGTCCCAGGTCGCCGCGTGCGAGGCGACCACGTCGGGCATCCCGGTGAGCTCGTCCAGGACCTGCCGCAGCGGTTCGAAGTATTCCATCGCCCAGCCGAGGCCGTTCGCCAGCAGGGCGCTGAACGGATCCAGCACGGTCGCCGCGACCTCCACCCCGAGCGTCGCGCCGGCCAGCAGGTCGTCGACCCAGCCCTCGCTGCGGATCGCGTCGACCAGGCCCTCCACGCTGTCGGCCAGCGCGGCGCCCGTCCAGACCTCCCGGGTGGAGCCGACCGGTGCGACGAGTGAGGTGTCGGTCATCGGGGCGCGCCGTCCGGCATCCGCGCGCCCAGCCGGTCGAACGAGTCGGCGGCCCGCAGGTCCGAGTTCTCGTAGTTGTCGGCGGCCGAGCGGAGACTTTCGGCGGCCAGCGACAGGTTCTCCGCGACGTACGCGACGAGTTCGTCCTGCCTGGCGTGCCGGCCCTCCAGCACCCCGGAGATCCATCCGCACAACAGCCCGTACGCCGACTCGTCCTGGCTGATGTGTGCGCTGGCGCCCTTGACCGCGCCGAACCGTTCCGCCAGGTCCTCGACGTTCCCCGCGTGCGAGCGGATCTGTCTCACCTCGACGTCGTAGCCGTCGCCCATCGTCTCACCACCGGTAGGGGTCGCGGTCGGGTGTGCTCTCTCCGGTCTGGAGGTCACGCAACTGCTGGTCGGCCCGGGCGGCGATCGCCCGGGCCGCCGGAGAGTCGGTGCCGACGGTGTCGGCGAGGATCTCCCGGGCCTGCGCGGCGGCCTTCCGGCGGGCGTCGGCGATCGTGTTCATGATCACCCTGGCCACCGCCTCCGGCGCCACCCGTTGGATCCGCTGGTCGAGCCGCAGGTCGAGCAGGGCTCCAGTGTGGTCGATGGTGACCTCGGCCATCCGGTCCGCGGAGGTGGCGGTGACCCGCAACTGCTGGAGCCGGTCGCTCATCGTCCGGGTGTCCGCGGCCAGCCGGTCGAGGCGTCCCTTCCACGCCGCGAGGTGCTCCATGGCCCCGTCGGGGTCCAGGATGCCGCCACCGCCGGGTTGTGGACCGAACACCACCCGCCACCTCCGATGATCGATGCTCCGGCCCATGGTAGAGCGCCCGTCGTGGGTCGAGCGTGCCACGGTGGGGATGCCGGTGGCCAGGTCCGACCGGACCGCACCGGACCCCGGCGACCGGGCGATGCCGGCGAGGGCGTCGACGGGGGCGCGGGCAACGTCGGAGGCGGTCGGCTCGGACGGCGGTCGGCGCCGGTTCCCGGGTACCCATAGACTGCGGGCGCAGGACGGCTCTGCCCTGCGCCTACGCCGTCGGCACCGCGACATCCGGAACACGCGGGTCGGCCCTGACCGGTGGTAGCGGCTGCGGGTGGGTCCCGCCCTGCGGCAGCAGGCGCGGATCGGTGTCCGACCTGCGGTACCGGACCAACCTGAACGGCCGAAGGGCGACCATGACGGGGAAGCCACGGGGTGGCGACGACGGTGGCGGAGGCGACGGGAACGTCCCCCGGCAGCGTGGAGATTCCGGCGGTGTACCGGCGAGCGTCGCCAAGGGCCAGGACCAGGCCTGGCAACGCATGCAGGGCGGTCGTGCCGGCGGCGGCGGACGCGGGCCGGGCGGCGGGGGCGATCGCGGCAGGCAGCAGTTCCGGGCCGGCGACGACGTGCCGGGTCCGGCCCGGGGCCGGGACCTGCGGGTCCCGCACCCCCGGCACACCGTCGCCGGGTCGCGCAACGGCGAGGTCAAGGATCCCAGCACGGTCTACCTGCGGGGGTACGAGGACGCGGCCCGGGGCGACGTGGAGCAGATCGCCGCCGGCAACGCGCGGTGGAACCCGGAAACCCAGCGGTACGAGGTGAACGGCCGCTCGTACGGTGTCGAGTCGAACGGCACGGTCTTCCCCGACTCCGGTGACGGTGTGGTAAAGCTGGACCGTAACGAGTACGCGGCGCTCAAGGAGATAACCAGGGTCGGTGGCGACCCGGCACAGTCGCCACAACTGCAGAACAATCCCCGCTTCCTGAACAACCCGGAGGCGGTCGCGAAGGCGAAGGAAATCTACGACGGGACGTACGAGCCGTGACGTACTACCTGATGATCTTCGGTGAACTGCACCGGGACCGGCTCGTCTCGGCGCTGGCGACGCTCTTCGCGTTGCCCGTCGAACAGGTCGACGTCGGCGACTCCGACGACGTCGACCGCAACTGGTCGGCGCAGGTGATCTGCACCGTCGCACCGGTCACCGGCCACCTGCACTGGCAGTTGGAGATCTATCCCACCGACACGATCGTCCCGCAGCCGCCCGAGTCGGTCGTCGCGGTGGTGCTGGCACAGCAGCTCGGGACGGTGGTGGTCTATCCGGGGCCGGAGCCGCTGCCGAGCGCGTACTGGCTGGTGGCCCCGGACGGTCGCCGTACCCGGGCGCGGATCGTCGACGACGGCGGTGCCGAGGAGTCGGTCTACCGGATCGAGGCGGTCGAGCATCCGGTGGCGGTCTTCCCGGACCTGGCGGTGGCCGCGTTGCCGGAGGTGATCCGGGAACACCGGATGCCCACCCCGGTCACCGACCGGCTGCGCGCGGAGCTGAAGCCGTGGTCGGACTCGGACGTCCCGGCGGTGTCGCAGGCGGTGTGGCAGGCCTGCACCCGGCTCGGCGCCTGGGAGGGCATGGTGGCCCGGATGGCCGCCGGGTGGCCGCCGGACGGTTGGTATCCGGCGGCGTACTACCGGGAGGACCTGGAACTCCGCGACGAACTCGCCCAGCTTGGCCAGGCGTTGCCGGAGCAGGCCCGTACGCCGTTCGCGATCGCCCTCGGCGAGGTCGACCAGCAGTTCGTCGCGCGGACCGAGGACGACGAGGGTGCCGCGCTGGCGGCGGAGCTGGGGCCGGCGCAGGACGTGCCGCGCCGCCCCGACCGCTGGTGGTGGCAGCGGGTCTCCCAACCGCTGCCGTGGCGGGACCAGCCCGCCCGACCGGCAGGCTGAGCCTCGGGCCGAGAGGTAGGGCCACTTCGGACGGACACTGGGTACGGATACCCAGTGCCGGGTCCGCGTCGAGGCTCAGGTGCGGCCGACCGGCCCCGCGAAGACTGCGGGAATGACCGAGACGCTGCGCCAAGACCTCGCCCCGTCCGCAGCCGCCGCCCGGCCCTCGGCCGTGCGGCGGGACGGGCTGACGGCCCGCGAGCGCTGGCGCCGGGTCCGGCTGTCGTCCGTCGCCCGGCTGCGGGACACGGTGCTCCGGCTCGCCCGCCGCCATCCGGCCGGCTGGCGCTGGCTGGCCGGCCGGTACCACCCGGTGCTGGACCGGACGGCGCTGGCGTCCGCCCGGTCGGTCTGCGCGCTCGCCGCGCTCGACGTGCCGGCGTACCGGGACTTCCTGGCGTCCCGGCCGGCCGCCGGCGGGCGGCGGGGCCGCCGCGAGCTGGCGGACTACCCGGAGACCGACAAGGAGAGCTACGTCGTCGGGTACGGGGCGGCGCGGCGGTGCTGGGCGGGCCGGTTGCCGGACCGGGGGGTGGTGGTCGACGAGTCGGCCGGCTCGTCGGGGCGGCCGTTCAACTGGCCGCGCTCCGAGCGGGAACTGCGGACGGTGCACCACGACATCGCCGGCTACACCAGCCTGGCCTTCCCGATGCGCCGGCCGTTCGTCATCAACGCCTACTCAATGGGCGCCTGGGCAACCGGGACCACCACCGGGGCGGCGATGGCCCGGATAGCGGTGGTGAAGAACACCGGCCCCGACCTCGGCAGGATCGTCGACACGCTGCACGAGTTCGGCCCGGACTTCGACTACCTGGTGACCGCGTACCCGCCGTTCCTGAAGCACCTGCGGGACCGGCTGGACGCCGACGGCTTCGACTGGGCGCGCTACCGCATCCGCGCGAGCTGCGGGGGAGAGGGGATGACCGAGGCGCTGCGGGGCTATCTGGAGCAGCGGTTCGACCGGGTACGGTCGGCGTACGGCGCCTCGGACCTGACCATCGGGATCGGCGCGGAGACGGCGTTCACGGTCTGGCTGCGCCGTCGCATGTGGACCGACGAGACGCTCCGGGCCGCCCTGCTCGGCGACGACGAGCCCGGCGCAGGCCCGGGCCGGCGCGATGTTTGTCGGCGCCACCCGCTACCGGAGTCCGCTGGCGATCCTGCGGCTCTGGCCGGTCTGGCTCCGGATGGTCCGGGACCTCCGGCGGATGTCCGGATACCGCTGGCACACCGTCTACTGGGAGTTTCCGTTCACCCTCGGCACCATCGCGTTCTTCGCCGACCGGGACGCGATGCTGCGTTTCGCCCGCTCCCGACACCACCGGAGGTTGATGACGTGGGTGACCGACGGCACCCGGAACGCGAGCGCCGGCTACATCCGGCTCTACACCGCCGAGCCGGACGGCTACTCCAACGGGGCGTGGCGGGCCGAGACGCCGGAGATGGCGCACATCCCGACCTTCACTCCACTGTCGACGGAGACGGCCGGGCCGGCGGTGCGGCGATGACCGCCGCCGCGACGCTGGAACGCGTCGCCGACCGGCGCGCACTGCGGGAGTTCCTGGCGGTGCCGGACCGGGTGTACCCGGACGACGGGCGCTTCGTGCCGCACACCCACCAGCAGATCCGCCAGTGGTGGCGGGCGGGCGTGCCGATGTACCTGCTCCGGGACGGCGGCACCGGTGCCGTGCTGGGCCGGACCACCCTGCACACAGACGCCGCCTTCGACGCCCGGCTCGGCCGGCGGTGCCAGCTCTTCGGGCTGACCGAGTTCACCGAGCCGGCGGCGGAGCCGCTCCTCGACGCGATCACCGCCGCCGGCCGGGCGGCCGGCGACCGGGAGACGCTCTTCGGGCCGGTGGCCCTGCTGCCGAACGAGACCGGCGGGGTCATCACCTCCGGGTACGCCGACCGCGGCTTCGTCGACAGCGCCTACAACCCGCCGAGGTACGTGACCGCCTACGAGTCGTACGGCTTCGTCCGGCGGTTCGAGTCGGACACCTGGATCTGCCCGGTCACCCCCGAGCCGACCGTCGGTGGTCCGGGCGTCGCCGCCGTGGATCCCGAGCTGCGGGTGCACCGGGGCGACCTGCGCCGGCTGGACGAGCAACTGCACATGCTGCACGGGCTGCTGAACGCCTCCTTCGCCCAGCTCGGCTACTACACCGAGATCCCGATCGAGGAGCTGCGCCGGCAGACCGACGGGCTGGCGTACCTGCTGGACGAGTCGCTGCTGCTCTATCTGACCCGGGCGGGCCGGCCGGTCGCCTTCGTGCTCTGCGTCCCGGACCTCAGCGAGTTCCTGGTCCGGGTCCGGGGCGACCTGAACCTGGTCAACCGGCTCCGGCTGCTGGCGACCCGGCGCCGCTACCGGCGGGAGGCGGTGCTCGTCGTCAAGGGGGTACTGCCGGAGTACCAGGGGCGCGGCTACCAGCGGCTGCTCTCGGCGCAACTGCGCCGCAACCTGCACGCCGGGGGATACCGGACGCTGCGCAGCACGTACGTCGGGCGGGACAATCCCGCCTCGGCCGCACAGTTCCGCGCGATGGGCGGCCGGCCGCTGCACGGGTACACCTTCTACGAGAAGGCGCTGTAGGTGCCCGGCAGCCGAGGAGTCGCGGACGTGGCGGCCATCCGCCGAGGAGTCGCGGACATCGCGGCGTTCCGCGCGCTGGAGCCGATCTGCTGGCGGGCGCCGAGCGCGCACAACACCCAGCCGTGGCGGCTCGACCACCGGCCCGAGGCGATCCGGGTGGGCTGGGACCCCGCGGACGCGCTGCCGGCGGCCGACCGGTCCGGGCGGGACCTGTGGCTGTCGCTCGGCGCGTTCGTGGAGACCTGCCTGGTGGTGGCCGCCGACGCCGGGCTGCGGCTGGAGTTCGTCGCCGACCATTCGGCGCGGCGACGGCGGGTGGGCTGGCTGCGGCCGGCCGCGGACCGCTACCACACCGTGTTCGACGCGGCCGGGGTGCGCGGCCGGCGTACCCACCGGGGCCGGTTCTCGGCGGGGCCGCCGGCCGAGCTGGTCGGGACACTCGACGGGATCGCCCGCGAGGTCGACGCGACGGTACGCCGGGTACCGGATGCCGACCTGTTGCCCCGGCTGCTCCGGCTCGCCGACCGGCACCTGTACGCCGATCCGGCCGTCGTCGGCGAGCTGCGGCACTGGCTGCGCCTCGACCCGGCACACCCGGACTACCGGGCCGACGGGCTCACCGACCGCTGCCTGGGGCTGTCCCGGATCGAGGCGACCGGGCTGCGGGCGGCGCTGACGGCGTACCCGGTGCTGCGCCGGCTCGGGCTGCCCCGGCTGCTCGCCACGGCCGCCGGCAACCCGCTCGGGCTCGGCGGCGCCGTGCTGGTCCTGGTCGGACCCGCCGTAACGGATCCCACGACCCGGGTCGGCTGCGGGCGGGCCCTGATGCGGATCTGGCTGGCCCTGCACGCGGCCGGGCTGGCGGCCCATCCGCTGAGCCAGCTGGTCGACGAGCCGACCAGCCGCGACGCGCTCGGTGCGGTACTGGGCGTGCCGGCGGAGCGGCTGCTGCACGTCGCCCGGGTCGGTCGGCCGACCGGTCCGGTGGTCTGGTCGGACCGGCGGATCGGCGGCGGCGATCGGGGCGGCGGGGTGCCGGCGTCGCCGCTATAGTTCCGCCGTCGAGATCGATTCTGCACGGGGGCAGAGATGGCTGGACGAAGGTTTACCGCCGGCGCGCTCGCGCTCGGCGTCGTGTTGACGCCGGCCGCCATCCCGCCGGCCGGCGCCCCGCCCGCCGGCGCCTCCCGCGCTCGGGCCTGGCGGAGCTGCCGGGTCAACGGTGCTGGGCACGGCCGGCGCCGGTGGCGCCGATCTCGACCACCCGGGCCCAGTCCGGCGGCCCGTCCGGGACGTACTCGGGATCCGTCTCGGACCAGGACCGGGCCCGGCGCTGCCGGGGGAACAACCCCAGCACCGTCCGGCAGGCTGGCCGGGCGGTCGGCCAGGGTGTCTGGCCGTCGGTGAGCACCACCACGACGTCCGGCGCGGGTCGGACCCGCAGCGCCGCCGCGAACCCGGTGCGCAGGTCGGTCCCCCCGCCGCCGAGCAGCGGAATCCCCTCGGCCCGGCAGAGCCGGTGCACTGTCGGGGCCGCCACGTCACACGGCAGTACGCTGACCAGCTCACGCCGGCCGCCGAGAGCCCGGCCGATCGCGGCGACCTCCAGCAGCGCGCTGCCCAGCTCGGCGTCGCTGACCGAGCCGGAGGTGTCGATCACCACGCTGACCCGGGGTGGCCGGCGGCGCAGGCTCGGCAGGATCACCCCGGGCAGGCTGGCGGAGCGCCGGGCCGGCCGGCCGTAGGTGTAGTCCTCACCACCGCCGGTGCTGGCGGCTGCCGAGCGGACCGCCGCGCCGAGCAGATCCCGCCAGGGCTGCGGCGGGTGGAACGCCTCCTCCGCCCACCGCTGCCAACCTTTCGGCACCGCTCCGGGTCGGCCGGTGATGCCCTGCGCGACCCGGAACCGGACGGCGTCCCGCTCCTGCGCGGTGAGCCCGTGCGCGCCGTCGGCTCCCAGGTCCCACTCCCGGGCCAGCCCGTCGGCGCCGCTGCCGCAGTCCAGCCAGACGAAGTCCTGGGTGTGCGCCCCGAGCCGGAACTGCCGCAGGTAGTCCTCCATCAGCTCACCGGGGTCCAGACCCAGGAGTGCCGGCCCGACGGCATCCTGGGGGCGGGCCAGCCCGTCGCCGTAGACGTCGTCGTTGATCTCGCAGTCCGCGGCGATGTTCATCCGGAGCCGTTCGCCCGGCCCGACCAGTCCACGCTCCGCGGCCACCAGGTCGCTGCGGCCGTGGTGGTCGCGGAGCAGGTGGGAGACCTCGTGCACCCACACCCCGGCCAGTTCCTCCACCGGGGTGCGGTCCACGAACCCGGGCGAGACGTAGCACCGCCAGTGCCGGTCCACCGCCATCGTCGGCACCCGCCGCGACTCGACGGGATGCAGTGCGAAGAGTGCCGTCGCCAGGTAGGGCCGGACAGTGGCCGCGTGCAGCCGGGCGGTGAAGAGCTTGTCGGTGTCGAGCACCCCGGTCGGCAGGCTCATCGGCCGGCCCCGGCGGTGGCGGCGACCCGGGTGGCGACCTCGTCCGCCCGCTGGCGGAGCGCCACCACACCGGCCAGTCGTTCGATCGATTCCGGCAGCTCCCAGTCGGGTTCGCGGAGCGCGGCGAGGGTGGTCGCGGGGACCACCACCAGATCCGGTGCGCCGGTCTCCAGCGCCCGGACCAGCAGCTCCCAGGCCGCGTCCCAGCGGGACCGTTCGGGACGCTCTCGGACGGCCGCCACCACCGCGTCGAGTACGGCCTGCCGCAGGTCGCCGCGCTCGGGCAGGTCGGCCCGGCCCGGGGCGGCCAGCAGCAGCTCGGGATCCGGCAGGTCCAGCCGGTCGAGGCTGGCCAGCAGTTCCAGCCCCGGGCCGTCCCCGACGGTCCCCCGGACCAGCATGGAGAGCACCTCCCGGGAGCTGTCGGCCGCGGTGGCGAAGGCGACGAGTCGCAGGGTCATGTCCCAACTGCGCGGTGAGGGCCACGGACCGCCCCGACGGGCCTCGTTGTCCGGCAGCCGGTGGACCAGTCCGGGCCGGGCGGTCAGGAACCCGCAGACCGCGCGCCGGGCGAACGCCACCGCCTCGGGCAGCCGCTCCGGGGCGAGTCGGGGCAGGGTGGCCCGTGGCCAGGTCCCGCCGAGACCCCGGACCACGACCTGCTGATCGTACGTCCACTGTAGGTGGACGAAGCGGTTGGCCAGCGGCGGGCTCAGCTCCCAGCCGTCGGCCGCCGAGGAGCGGGGATTGGCGGCGGCCACGATCCGCACCCCGGGCGGCAGCCGCAGGGCACCGACCCGCCGTTCGAGCACCACCCGGAGCAGTGCCGCCTGCACGGCCGGCGGCGCGGTGGAGAGTTCGTCGAGGGAGAGCAGTCCCCGGCCGGCCCGGACCAGGCGTACGGCCCAGTCCGGTGGGGCCATCGGCACCCCCTGCACCGCCGGGTCGTCGCCGACCACCGGCAGGCCGGCGAAGTCGGACGGCTCGTGCACACTGGCGATCACCGTGGTCAGCGGCAGGTCGAGCGCGGCGGCGAGCTGGTGCAGGACGGCGGTCTTGCCGATCCCCGGCTCTCCCCAGAGCAGCACCGGCAGGTCGGCCGCGACCGCCAGGGTCAGCGCCTCGAGTTGCGGGTCGGGACGCGGCTCGGTCGACGTGTCGCCCAGCAGCGCGAGCAGATCGGCGGCGACGTCGAGTTGGGGGAGGCCGGCGGGGGAGTAGTGGGCGGACGGCAGGGAGGTTCGCATGTCGGATCACCTTGAGGTCGAGTCGGGCACCCCATACGGGTGCGGGAAGGGGGGCAGGGTGCCGCGCGGGAGGCAGGGTGTCGGGAGGGAGCAGGTGCGGGGTGTGTCAGCGGCGACTGGCGTGCCGGGGACGAGCCCGGGAGGTACGCGGAGCGCGGGCGACCGGCCGGGACAGCTCGCGGGCGCGTCCGGTGAGGCCGCTGGCCGGATGGGGCAGGCACTCGCCGAGTCCGGCCCGGTACAGTCCGTGCGAGACCTGGCGGAGCGCCGCCGTCGCCAGCTCGTCCCGCAGGGCGCCGCCACGCAGCAGCGCCTCCGGTCCCAGCAGCCGCTCGATGACGGTCACGGCACCGTCGGTGTCGCCGTGGTCCAGGCGGGCCCGGATGTCGTCGAGGTTCTCGGGATGCCGGTGTGCCCGGTCGATCACTTCCAGACACGACAGCGGCGTCCCGGTCAGCGCGGCCAGTAACTCCTCGCGACGGATCTCGGCGGGGTCGTGGTCCAGCGCGACGAGCGTCCCGCCCCGCAGGCCGATCCGGTGCCATCCGCCCCGGCACCGGACGAGCCGCAGCGCCGGTTCGCCGCCCGCAGCCGCCGGTTCGCCGCCCGCAGCCGCCGGGCTTCCGGGGACGGGCTGAGCCGGCACGGGTACCGGATCGCCGGCCGGGGCCACCCCGGGATCGGCGACGTCCTCGACCGGCATGGGCGGCAGGGTGCACCGGGCCCGCTCCGGCGGGTCCGGCACGAGCGCGGCGGCGACGAGCGGATGCAGTTGGTCGACCCGGATCAGCCCGGCCCGCAGCAGGACCAGGTCGGGTAGTACCCAGGTCGCCGCGTCCGGCAGCACCGGCAGCGGCGACAGCCCACGGCCGCGCCGACGCGCCGGCACCGCCCGGATCCGCATCCCGGCGGGATCGCCCTCCCGCTGCGGCGCTAGGTCCAACAGCAGCCGGTGCCGGGAGCCGAGCCGGACGGAGACGGTGCTGCCGTCGGCCCCCTCCGCGTCCAGCAGCAAGCGCGCCTCGGCGGCCCACCGGGACACCGCGCAGTCGAATCCACGCGGCAGGTCGGGCACCAGACCGGGCGGATCTGCCGTGGTCGGCCAGTCTGCCGTGGTCGGCCAGTCTGCCGTGGTCGGCCAGTCTGCCGTGGTCGGCCAGTCTGCCGTGGCGGCCTGGTCTGTCGTGGTCGGCTGGGCTGCCCCGGAGCGGACCCGCAGTTCTCCGGCCCGGCGTACGTCCCAGAGGTGCCGGTGCAGGTCGAACCGGTACAGCCGGTCGGGACGGGGATGCGGATGTGGCCCGGACGCCGCGGACCCGTTCGGGTCCCACAGCGTGAGGCTGATCCGCTGACCCCCGTCCGCCCAGCTGGGCGGGGTCCGGACCACCAGCTGCGGGGTACTGCCGTCCGGCGCGACGTACCGGGCCAGCGGGATGGTCAGGCCCGGTCGGAGCAGTCCGTCCGGTGCGACCCGGGGCAGATGCCAGCGCAGCAGGTCAGGAGCGAGATGGGCGAGGTCGGTGCGGAGTTGGGCGGCCAGTTCGCGACCGTGGGTGCGGGCCACGGAGCGCGGTCGCAGTTCCACGTCGACCCGCGCGGCGGCACAGGCTCCGGCCCAGTCGCCGGAGGTACGGCGGGCGGTCGCCAGTTCGATCACGGAAGGCGGCACCGCGAATTCGCGCACCCGCCGCCAGAAGGAGAGTCGGGAGTTCCCGTCCACGATCGAGTGCATCAGCACTCACCTTGCGTGGACCGGGCCCCCAATCTGCACAAGGAGGTAGTCATCGTCGAGCAGGATACCGCCTGCCGCACCCGCAGGCCACCCTCTGCCGCACCCGCAGGGCCACCCTGGCGGATCGGTGGCCCACCGCAGGCCCGTCACACCGGCCGGGTCCGGCGGGTCATTACGGTGACCCCTGCGAGGAGGGACAGGTAACCCGGGTGGACGAGCGCGAGTGGTTGACGGACCGGTTCGAGGAGCAGCGCGGCCGGTTGCGGGCGGTGGCGTACCGGATGCTCGGTTCGGTCAGCGAGGCCGACGACGCGGTGCAGGAGGCGTGGCTGCGGGTCAGCCGGGCCGGCTCCGACGGGGTGGAGAACCTTCCGGGCTGGTTGACCACGGTGGTGGCCCGGGTCTGCCTGAACGCGCTGCGGTCCCGCGAGACGCGCCGGGAGGCGCCGCTGGACGTACGGGTGCCGGACCCGATCGTCGACCCGGCGACGGGTACGGATCCGGAACACGAGGCGGTACTCGCCGACTCGGTCGGGTTGGCGCTGCTTGTGGTGCTGGAGACACTGAACCCGGCCGAGCGGCTCGCCTTCGTGCTGCACGACCTGTTCGGGGTGCCGTTCGAGGAGATCGCGCCGATGCTCGACCGGACTCCGGCGGCGGCACGGCAGCTCGCCAGCCGGGCCCGCCGTCGGGTACGCGGCCAGGCCCCGGCCCCCGATCCCGACCTCGCCCGGCAGCGTGCGGTCGTCGACGCGTTCTTCGCCGCCTCCCGGGACGGCGACTTCGAGGCACTGCTCGCCCTCCTCGACCCCGAGATCGTGCTCCGCTCCGACGGCGGTACGGCACGGCCGCGCCTGACCTTCGTGCTGAACGGACCCCGGGCGGTCGCGGGACAGGCGCTCGCCTCCGGACGGCTCTCGCCGTTCGTCCGGCCGGCGCTGGTCAACGGCGCCGCCGGGGTGGTGGTGGCGGCGAACGGCCGGCCGATCTTCGTGATGGCCTTCACCGTCGCGAACGACCGGATCGTCGCCGTCGACGTGCTCGCCGACCCCGACCGGCTGGCCCGGCTCGACCTCAGCGCACTAGGCATCTGAGCCGCCCGGTGTCTGAGCTGCCGGCATCTGAGCTGCCGGTGTCTGAGCTGCCCGGTGTCTGAGCCGGCTGGCGCGCCGAGCGTGGGTCGCGCCGGTCGGTGGTTCGGCGGCGGCGGTCAGCCGTCGTCGTCGTTGAGGACGCTGCTGCACGAGCGGATCCTCGCCAGCTGCAACCGTGCGGTCACCGTCGGGCTGAGCGCCCGGCCGGCGAGCCGGGTCAGCGCCCCCGGCGGCCGGTTGGTGATCTCGCTCGCCGCGAGCCGGGAGATCCGGCGTACCCGGCGGCTGCGGGTCCGCTCGTACCGGCGCAGCGCGCCGACCGGGTCGTCCGGGGTACGCAGTGCGCGGCGGAGCAGCCAGGCGTCCTCCAGTGCCTGGTTGGCGCCCTGGGCCTGGGACGGCGGGAACGCGTGCGCCGCGTCGCCGAGCAGGGTCGCCGGGCCGGTTCCCCAACGGGTCGGCACCCGGTGCAGCACGTGCGGGTACGCCTGCACGTCCGACCCGGACAGCCCGGCCAGCAACTCGCCGACCGGTTCGGCGTACGAGGCGAACCGGTCGCGCAGCCAGTCCAGCACGGGACGGTCCCGCGGAGCTGGTTCGGGTACGTCGAACCACCACTGGAGCAGGCCGGACCCGGCCGGCATCAGCCCGCACAGTCCGGCGGGACCGACCAGGCACCGGGCGTGCACGTCACCGGCCAGCTGCGGCAGTGCCCTGGTCAGCCCCTGCCAGCTCACCCAGCCGTTCCGGACGGCCGGGGACCCGTCCAGCACGGTGTGGCGTACCACCGACCGGTAGCCGTCGGCGCCGACCAGTACGTCTCCGGTCTCGCCGGCCACGGTCACGCCGTCGGGGCGCACCTGGAGATCGGCCACCGGGCAGCCGTACCGGACGGTGTCCGGCGGCAGTGCCGCGGCGAACCGTTCGAGGATCGCGGCGCGCGGCACGGTGGCCACCCCGAAGCCGGTTTCACGGTGCAGCACCCGCAGGTCGGCGCGGGCGAAGGGGCGCCCGTCGGGAGTGCAGAACTCCAGCGTCTCGACGTCGCCACCGAGCCCGTCCAGCGGTACGCCGAGGCCGGCGGCGGCAGCCGCGCCGTTGCTGAAGATCGTCACCGCCGCGCCGTCGGTGCGCGGCCCGGCGGACCGTTCGAGCACCCGGACCCGGTGCCCGTCGGCGAGTAGACCGTTCGCCAGGGCCAGCCCGCCGACGCCGGCACCGACGATCAACACCTGCATGACGACACACCCGACTTCCGCACGACACTCGGCACGCGCACGACACTCGGCTCCTGCACGACACTCTCCGTTCACTACGATCGTTGTACTACGTATGTTGGCATACCATCTGGGTGTGCCACCACCCAACCCCCGGCGCCGGGCCGAACTCGCCGACGCCGCCATCGCGCTGCTCGCCGAGACCGGAGTGCACGGAGTCACCCACCGCGCGGTCGAGCGACGGGCCGGCCTGCCCACGGGTACGGCGGTCAACTACTTCCGCAGCCGGGAGGCGCTGCTGGTCGCGGCGGCGGACCGGGTCGGCGAGCTGCACTACGCCGACATGGACGCGGCCGGATCGGCGTACCGGCCGACCTCGGCGAGCAGCCGGGGGCGTGCCGTGGACCTGATCGCCGGCTCGCTGTTCACCGCCGCCACCACGTACCGGGACCGGTACCTGGCGATCTTCGAGCTCCGGCTGGAGAGTCTGCGCCGGCCGGCCCTCGCGGAGGCGCTGCGCGGGCTGCTGCGACGCTCGGTCGCGTTCACCACCGGGCACCACGCCGATCTCGGGCTGCGAATTCCGCCGGAGGCTGTGCCGACCCTCGTCACGCTCTACGGCGGCGCGCTCTTCACCCTGGTCAGCAGCCCGCCGGGAGAGGTCAGCCCCGAACTGGCCCGGGAGTTGGCCGGCGCGATCGTCCGGGCGGCACTCGGCGACGCCTGACGGGAACTACCGGGTCGGCGGTCGGTTGGCGGCCAGGAACTCGGCCAGCACCTGGGTGTGGGTGGCGAAGGCCAGCTCCGCCGGCTCGGTGAGCACCAGCCACTCGGTGGACTCCTCGGTCGGTGCCGAGGCGGGCAGCGAGTCGACCGGCCGCGCCGGCAGTACGCCGAAGATCAGGATCGCGCCGGCCGCCGGTGCGCTGTGCACCGCGTACAGCTCCGCCGTGCCGGCCTCGGCGACCAGGCCGGTCTCCTCGCGGAGTTCCCGGACCAGCGCGTCGCGCCAGTCCTCGCCGTAGTCGACGAACCCGCCCGGCAGCGCCAGCAGGCCCCGCCCGGGTTCGATGTCGCGGCGCTGCACCACCACGCCGACGCCCTGCCCGGTCAGCACCGGCAGGATGGCCAGCGCCACCGGGGACGGGTTGCGCCAGGTGGTCCGGCCGCAGTGCCCGCAGACCCGGGGCCAGGCGAGCGCCGAGTAGGCGGTGCCGCAGTACGAGCAGTGCGAGTGCAGGACACCGGTCACGGCGAGCAGGCTACCGCCCCCGGCCCCCCCGCGCCGACCGGCAGCCGCGCGCAGCCGCCCTGGCAGCGGATATCGTGCGGGAAACGATCGTGCGGGACGAGGTGTTTCTCCGGTGGGATGGCTGCGGCCCGTCGCGGACCGGCTGCGCCACGGCTGGGTACCGGTGGTCGAGGCGACGCTCGCCGCGACCGTCTCCTGGGCGGTCGCGGCGGCCCTGCTCGGCCATCCGCAGCCGTTCTTCGCCCCGGCGGCGGCACTGATCGTGCTGGGCCAGACCCGGGGACAGCGGATGCGCCGGGCCGTCGAGGTGGTGCTCGGGGTCGCCGCCGGGGTACTCGTCGCCGACCTCGTGGTGCAGGCTCTCGGCCGGACCACCTGGACGGTCCTCACCGTCGTACTGCTGACCGTCGGGCTCGCCACGGCGATCGGCGCGAGCAACGTCTCGGTGGTGCAGGCCACGGTCTCCGCCCTCTATCTGGTGGTGGTGCCGCCGACGACCGACGCGCTGGTGCCGTTCCGGTTCGTCGACGCCCTGATCGGCGGGGTGGTGGCGCTGGCCGCGAGTCAGCTGGCCAGCGCCCGGCAGCCGCTCGCCCCGCTGCTGGCCGAGTCGAGGCAGACCTTCGCCGCGCTGGCCGAGCTGCTCGTCGAGATCAGCGACGCGCTGGACCGGCGGGACGAACCGGCGGCGCTCGCCGCCCTCGGCCGGGCCCGCGGCCTGGACGCCGCGGTGGACCGGCTCCAGACGGCGGTACTGGCCGCCGGGGAGGCGCTGCGGCTGCACGTACGGCGGCAGCGGCACATCGGCCGGGTACACGCGCTGCACGCGTCCACCCGGCAGGTCGACTATGCGGTCCGCAACCTGCGGGTGCTGGCCCGCGCCGGCGTGGCACTGACCCGGCTGCCGGTGGCCAGCCCGCCGGAACTGGCCGAGGCGCTGCACTCGCTCGCCGAGGCGATGCGCTGTGCGGGCGAGGCGCTCGCCGCCGACCTGAGCGGGCAGGACGAGGCGGCCGACCGGTACGCCGAGCAGACCGACGCAGCCGCCCTGGCAGCGGTACGCAGCGCCGGGCGGCTGCTCACCCGGACGCCCCCGCTGCCGATCATCATGATCGTGGGCCAGATCCGGGCGACCGCGATCGACCTGCTCCGCGGGGTCGGCGCGGACGACGTCGCGGTGCTGAACCGGGTCGACGAGGCCCTCGGACTGCCGCCGCTCTAGCCCTGCCTGCCCGCGTCCGGGCCGGTGACGGTGGCTGACTAATCGGCGGCGGCGGCGGCGGGGGCGCGGCGCAGGGCCAGCAGGGCCACGTCGTCGACCGGCTGCTCGACGCCGAGACTGGTCATGATCTTGCCGCAGACCGTCTCCGCCGGTCCGGGCCGGATCGCCGCGCGCAGCCGCTCCAGCCCGATGTCGATGAGCTCGTCCCGGCGCTCCACGAGACCGTCGGTGTAGCAGACCAGCAGGGCACCGGGCGGGAACTCGACGGTGGTGCTCCGGCGGGCCCTCGGACGCCCGGTGCCGAGCGGCAGGTCGATGGGGAGCGGCACGGTGTCGACCGGTTCGCCGGGCCGGGCGATCATCGGGGCCAGATGCCCGGCCAGCGAGATCCGCAGCTCCGTCCGGTCCGGGCTGATCAGCGCATAGAGCACGGTGGCCAGCTTGCCCGCCTCGAAATGCTGGATCTTGCGGTCGAGCCGGGTGAGCGCGTCGGCGGGGTCGTCACACTCCAGGGCGTACGCCCGCAGCGCGCTACGGAGCCGGCCCATCACCACGGCTGCCGGCAGGCCGTGCCCGGAGACGTCGCCGACGACGATGCCGAGCCAGCCGGAGGGGAGGGTGAAGACGTCGTACCAGTCGCCACCGATTCCGGTGTGGTGCCCGGGGACGTACCGGGCGGCCATGTCGACGCCGACCGCCTCCGGTAGCCGGGTCGGCAGCAGGCTGCGTTGCAGGGCGAGGGCGGCGGTCCGGTCGATGTTGCCCGTCCGGGCCTGGCTGGCCAGGCTCGCCCGGTCGGCGACGAGTTGCAGCAGGCGGATGTCGTCGGCGCCGAACCGGCGTGGGGTGAGGGTGCCGACGTGCAGGACACCGACCAGCTCGGAGCCGGCGAACATGGGTACCCCGAGCATCGACCGGATGCCCTTCTCGTGCAGCAGCGGGTTGACCACCTCGGCCGGGGTGACCCGTTCCAGCACGACCGGCTGCCGGTCCTGGGCGACCCGGCCGGCGAACCCCCGGCCGACAGCGATCCGGAACCCCTGCCGGACCTCCTCCTCCAGCCCCTTCGCGGCGGTGGCCACGAGCTGCTGAGCGTGCTGGTCGAGCAGCAGGATCACGGCGGTGTCGACCCCGAGCAGTCCGCAGATCCGGGCCAGCAGTTCGTCGAGCAGGTCGCCGACTTCCAGCTGGGACAGCGCGGAGTCGGTCACCGCCTCGATTCGGCGCAGCCGCTCGTCGGCTCCGGGGTTGTCCGCCTCGATCACGCGGGCAAGCCTAGTCCCTGCCCTGTCGGGCGTGACGCTGGTCGGCGGGTGGTTCGGGGTGGGTCGGACACGGCCCGCCCGGGCGCCGGCCATAACCGGAAAAAGGCCGCGATCGGCCGTGCCCGGGGTACGGATTCGGGCACTAGGGTCGGCGGACACGACCCCTGTCGCCGGTAGCCGTCCCGTCGTACGAGGAGTTCCAGTTGATCTTTATCGCCGCGAAGTTCCGAGTGCTCCCCGAGTACGCCGAGCGGTGGCCCGAGATCGCCGCCGACTTCACCCGGGCGACCCGGGCCGAGCCCGGCTGCCTGTGGTTCGAGTGGTCGCGTAGCGTCGAGGAGCCGACGGAGTACGTGCTGGTCGAGGCGTTCCGGGACGGCGACGCGGGTGCCGCGCACGTGGGTTCGGAGCACTTCCGGCAGGCGCAGCGGAGCCTGCCGGAGTACCTCGCCGAGACGCCGCGGATCGTGAACGCCACGGTCCCGCAGGACGACTGGTCGATCCTCGGCGAGATGACGGTGCCCGAGCGGCGCTGAGGCGTACCCGGGGCAACGCTCCCGGCCCACCGGGGCGGCGCTGAGGCGTGCCGGGGCGGCGCTGAGGCGGCGCTGAGGCGTGCCGGGGCCGGGCGGGTCAACCGCGCCCCGCTGTCCGCCGGCCGGGCGGTCCGATGCCGACGGCCGGCAGGATCGCCTGGTCGACGATGTCGGCGAGGACCTGCTCGTACGGCAGGTGGTCGTTGTCGGTGCTGTACTTGAGCACCAGCGCCTCGCCGATGTCCATCACCACCGGGGTGAGCAGCGCCGGATCGATCTCGCCCTGTGCGGCGTAGTGCCGCAGCACCGTACTGGTGAAGGTGCCGCCCCGAGGCTCGAAGACCCGGGTGTACAACGCCGCCACCAGGTCCGGGTGGCGCTGCCGTTCCATCAGGAGCGCCACCACGGCAGCGGCGGCCGGCGTGGTCATCCAGGCGACGAGTTGGGTCAGGGCCCGGATCAGGTCGCCGCGCAGGTCGTTCGCGCCCGGTGACGGCACCTCCTGCGGGTGCGCCTCGTGCAGCGCGTCGAGCAGCAGTTCGCGCGGGGACGACCAGCGCCGGTACAGCGACGTCTTGGCCGTTGCCGCCTCCTTGGCGATGCCCTCCATGGTGAGTCCGCCGATGCCGACCTCGGCGACCTGGCGGAGTACGGCGGCGTGGATCGCCCGGACCAGGTCGTCGCCGCGCCGCCGGGTACGCCGTTCCGGCCCCGGTCCGGGTTCCCTCTCCTGCATGCTGCCTCTCCAGTAGGAAACGCTTGCGTATCTTATCTGCGGCAGGTTAGATACACCTGCGTAGCTAATCGCGGCGGCCGATGTCGGCGATTCTGCTCGCCCGACGGCCGTCGCCGTTGCTGCCGACCTGCCCTGCCCACCCATGCCTTGATCACGGGGGAAGCATGTCCGGACCATCCAACCCGACCGACCTCACCATCGCACCGCGAGACGCCGGGGCGGCGCAGGCCCGGCCACCCGCCGCCGGAGTCCGGGCACTCGCCCCCGACCTGGCCCGGGGGACGATGCTGCTGCTCATCGCGCTGGCCCACGCCCACATGTACCTCTACGGCCACGAGACCCTCTTCCGCGGCTACCGTACCGACGGCGGCACCGTCGACCGGGTGGTCGCCGGACTCCAGGTGCTGCTGGTCGACGGCCGCGCACTGCCGATGTTCGCCGCGCTCCTCGGCTACGGGATGGTCCGGCTGGCCGACCGGCATGCCGCCACCGGCGCCGACTGGCCACAGGTACGCGGCCTGCTGCGTCGACGCAGCCGCTGGCTGATCGCGTTCGGCTTCGTACACGCGCTGCTGCTCTTCTTCGGCGACATCCTCGCCGCGTACGGGCTGCTCGGGCTGGTGCTGGTCGGGATGCTCCGCGCCCGGGACCGTACCCTGCTGCTGGTCGCCGGGCTCTGGACACTGGTCTTCGCCGCGATCTCCGTCCTGCCGCCGCTCGCGATGATCGAGAACGGCCCGGCGCCGCTGCCGACCGCCGTCGAGTCCCCGCTCGCCGCGATCCTTCCCCGGGTCGGAACCTGGGCGGGACTCACGCCGATGCTGGCACTGGACGTGGTCACCCCGATGCTGCTCGGCATCTGGGCCGCCCGGCGCCGGCTGCTCGACGAGCCCGGCCGGCACCGGCGGCTGCTGACCCGGGTCGCGGCGGGCGGGATCGGCATCGCGGTGCTCGGCGGTGCCCCGCTGGCGCTGATCGATGCACAGGTCTGGACGGACTGGAGCGCCGGCACCGCCGTACCGGCGTACGTCCTGCACAGCGTGACCGGGATCGGCGCCGGCATCGGCTACGCCGCACTGGCCGGCCTGCTCGCGCACCGGCTCGGCAACGCACCAGGCCTCGGCAACGCACCGGGCCTCGGCGGTGCACCGGGTCCGGTGGTCAGCGCACTCGCCGCCTGCGGGCAGCGCTCGCTGACCTGCTACCTGCTCCAGTCCGTGGCGTTCGTGGCCGTCTTCTCGCCGTGGGCCGGCGGGCTCGGCGGGCGGCTCGGTGACGCGGCCGCCTCGGCGGTGGCCCTCGGTGTCTGGCTCGGCACCGTGCTGCTCGCCGAGTCCATGCGCCGGGCGGGACGGCGGGGTCCGGCCGAGGTGTTGCTCCGCCGGCTCAGCTACCGGCAGACCCCGCTGGCCAGCGCCGGAGCACCGGCGCGGCGGTGACCGGCCACCGCCAGCGCCCGCCCGCCCCGCCCGACCGGCCGACTGACCGGTCGGGCGGGGCCGGGGCACCGGGCCGGCGGTAGCGCAGAACCGACCGAACCGGGCCGACTACTATCGTGATCTCAGCGGCCTGTCGCTGGAGCGGGCACCCGGCGGCCAGGGACCGGGCTCGGCACGCGTCCAGCTCGTCGAGGCCCGACCGATGATCGAGGAGGCGCCACGGTGGCGGCCATAGAACGTACTCTTGTCCTGCTCAAGCCGGACGCGGTGGCGCGCGGGCTGACCGGACGCCTGGTGCAGCGCTTCGAGGACGCCGGCCTGAAGATCGTCGGCATCAAGATGAAGCAGCTGGACCCGGACTTCACCCGCCGGCACTACTTCGACCTGGAGGAGCGGTTCGGCAAGGGCGTCTACGACGCCACCGCCACCTACATGCAGCAGGGGCCGGTGGTGGCACTGCTGCTGGAGGGCGTAGAGGCGGTCGCGAACGTCCGCCGCATGATCGGCCCGACCTTCCCGGGGCAGGCGGCACCCGGCACCATCCGGGGCGACTTCGCGCACATGTCGAAGGCGTACGCCGAGACGACCGGCAAGGCCATCGCCAACCTGGTGCACGCCTCCGGCAGCGTCGACGAGGCGAAGTACGAGTCCGAGCTCTGGTTCGGTGCCGACGAGCAGTTCGACTACCCCGGCCTCGCCGAGCGGTACGTCTTCTGACCCGCACCACCCGGCGGGGACCTGACTAGTCCGCGGCGTCCCGAGGAGTCCGCGGCGACGCTGCGGCGTCCCGAGGAGTCCGCGGCGACCCGACGAACCCGGCTCCGCCGGTCCGTGAAGACGGCGGTCCGGGCCCCGCACCCGGCGGCGGCCCGGACCGACCGGTTCCGGGGTTCCCGGCGTGGCGGCTCAGCCGGAGCTGGCCGGCGACATCGTCCGGTGACTGCGCATCGCGTGTTCGAGCACGGCGATCAGCACCTGCTTGCCCGACTCCCGCTTCCGGGCGTCGCAGAGCAGCACCGGTACGCCCGGGTCGAGGCTCAGCGCCTGGGTGACCTCTTCGAGCTGGTACTGCCGGGCACCCTCGAAGCAGTTGACCGCGACGATGAACGGCGTGCCGTGCTTCTCGAAGTAGTCGACCGACGGGAAACAGTCGGCCAGCCGGCGGGTGTCGGCGAGCACCACCGCGCCGAGTGCGCCGAGCGCCAGCTCGTCCCAGACGAACCAGAACCTGTCCTGCCCGGGTGTGCCGAAGAGATACAGCACCAGGTCGTCGCTGATGCTGATCCGGCCGAAGTCCATCGCCACCGTGGTGGTGGTCTTCGCCTCCACTCCGGAGAGGTCGTCGACGCTGACCCCCTCCTCGGTGAGGAGTTCCTCGGTCCGGAGTGGACGTGTCTCGCTGACCGCCCCGACCAGGGTGGTCTTGCCGACGCCGAAGCCTCCCGCGATCAGGATCTTGACGGCGGTCGGCAGCGGTTCGCCGGACGTCCCGGCGAGGTCGGCACCGTCAGAGTGCGCGTAGCCCATTTATCACCTGTTCGAAGATGCTGTCATCGGTTAGGACCGGTGCCGGTCGTGGTTCGAAGACCCGGACGAGCTGTCGTTCGAGCAGATCGCCGAGCAGTACCCGGATCGTGCCGAGCGGCAGGTCCAGATGTGCCGCGACCTCGGCGACCGAGAGCCGCCGCCGGCAGAGCGCGACGATCGCCAGGTGCTCCGGCCCGAGCCCGAAGTCCCGGGAGGCGAGCGTCCGCACCGTGCTGACCTGTGAGATCAGGTCGAACTTGCCGGTCACCGGCCGGGCGCGACCCCGGGTCACCGCGTAGGGCCGGACCACCGGCCCGGCCTGTTCGTCGACCCAGTGGACCTCGGGAGGATCCTCGTACTCGGTCATGGTCCGGGCTCACTGCCGTCGGGCGGGAGCGTCGGGTGCCCTGGTGCTCGACGCGAGGTACTTGCCGGCCCGGGTCACCAGCATGGCCATCTCGTACGCGATCAGCCCGACGTCCGCGTCCTCCGAGGCGAGCACCGCGAGACAGGCGCCGTGCCCGGCCGCGGTGACGAACAGGAACGCCGAGCGCATCTCGATGATGGTCTGCTGCACCGGCCCACCGCCGAACCTCTTGCCGGCCCCCCGGGCCAGGCTCTGCACCCCGGAGGCGACCGCGGCCAGGTGCTCCGCGTCGTCCCGGTCGAGCTCCCGCGACGAGGCCATCAGCAGCCCGTCGACGGAGAGCAGGATGGCGTGCTGGGTCTGTTTCACGCGACTGACCAGGTCGTCGAGCAACCAGGTCAGGTCGAGGTTGGACGCTGTCTTCTGCACGGGTTGGTCCCTCTCTCTACCGGTGATCTCGCCGTCTCGCCAGGCGGTGCGCGCTCAGGTCCCGGCCGGAGCCGGTCCGGTGCTGCCATCGTCGTCGGGCGGGCGCTCGGCGTCGGACCGTCCGCGCCGGGTGCCCGATTGATAGGCACTCATCATCCGGCGGATCTGTTCAGGGGTACGCGGCGTGGCTTCCTCCGCCGATTCCGGCTCGGGCCGGTCGGCGCCCTCGCGCAGCGGCTGGGCAAGGCTCGCCTGCCGGACCCGGACCGGCAGCCCGGACGGGGTGAGCGAGGCCGTGCCGCGCGCCGGACCCGAGCCGGCCCCGGCCGAGGGGGAGCCCGCCGGCGTGCCGGCCGCCCCCGACCCTGCGTTGTCCGGCCGGACCGGTGGGTAGTCCGGCGGCGGTGCCGGACGGCCGGGTGCTGACGAGCCGGGTGCTGACGAGCCGGGACTCGGCGTGGTGACGGTGGAGCCCTGTGCCGGCCGGAGGTCCTGCGGCGGCGGGAAGTCCCGAAGCGGCGGGAAGTCCCGGGGTGGCGGTGCGAGGTCCGGCTTCGGCGGTGCGCCCGGCGGACGACCGGTCGGGCCGGGCAGGGTACCGCCGCCGGAAGGCGCCGGGGGCATCCCCGGACCGGTGAACGGTTCACCGTCCGCGCTGCGGTCGGTGACCAGACTCGGCGGGATCAGTGCCACCGCCGTGGTGCCGCCGTACGGCGACTCCTTCAGCCGCACCCGTACGCCGTGCCGCTCGGCGAGCCGGCTTACCACGTAGAGGCCGAGCTGGGCGGCACCGCCGGTGAGGGCGAACTCGTGCTGGGTGGCGATCCGCTCGTTCGCGGCGGCCCGGTCCTCGGCGTTCATCCCGAGGCCCCGGTCCTCGATCTCCACGGCGTAGCCGTTCGCCACCAGTTGACCACTGACCTGCACCGCGGTGTGCGGGGGCGAGAACGAGAGTGCGTTTTCCACCAGCTCGGCGATCAGGTGGATCACGTCGCCGACCGCCCGGCCGGCGAGGTCCACCTCACCGGCCGGCAGTACGGTGACCCGGGCGTAGTCCTCCACCTCGGCCACCGCGCCCCGGAGTACGTCGATCATCGGGACGTTCCGCCGCCACGCCCGGCCCGGTGTGGAACCGGAGAGCACGATCAGGTTCTCGGCGTTGCGCCGCATCCGGGTGGCGAGGTGGTCCACCCGGAACAGGTCCTCCAACTCCTCCGGATCGTTCTCCCGGCGCTCCATCGTGTCCAGCAGGGTGAGCTGCCGGTGGATCAGCGCCTGGGTGCGCCGGGCCAGGCTGAGGAAGATGTCCCGGACGCGGCGGCGCAGCTCGGCCTGTTCCACCGCGGTCCGTACGGCGGTCTCCTGGGCCACGTTGAAGGCCTGGGCGACCTGCCCGATCTCGTCCGGACCGGCCCGCAGCGGCGGTGCCTCCGCCCGGACGTCGACCGTCTCGCCCCGGCCGAGCCGGCCGACCAGTTCCGGCAGGCGCTCGTCGGCGAGCTTCAGGGCCGCCGTGCGCAGCTGTTCGAGCTGGCGCACCATCGACCGGGCGGTGTTCACCGAGATGACGACGGCGACCAGGCCGAGGATGGCCATGATCAGGACCCGCACGATGGTCCCGATGGCGCCGGGGGTGGCCGCCTTGACCACCTCGTCGCCGCCGGCGATCTGCAACCGGAGCAGTTCCTCTAGACCGGGGTCGACGGTGCCGCGCCACTCCTCGGCCGAGACCGCCGGGCGGCCGTTCGGTCGTCCGTTCGCGACGATCCGGTCTTCCGCGGCACGCAGCCGGGCGAGCGGGCCCTGCTGGAGCGCCTGTCGGTAGCGGTCCTGGTCGGCCCGGGGGAGTTCGGCCATCGCCTCGTCCGCGACCAGCCGCTCGGTGCCGATCAGCTGGATCACCCGGGCGTGCTCGGCCGGGCTGATCCGGTTGGCGGCGTACGCGCCGGAGAGCAGCGCGTCGACCTGGGAGGCCAGTTCCCGTGACTTGGTGAACCGGATCAGGCTCTCGACCCGGCGGTCGATGTCACCGGCGTCCAGGTTGCCCAGCGAACCGTAGATCCGGAAGATCGTCTCGATCGTCTCGGTGAACGCCGCCGCGGCGGCCAGCCGGTCGATCCGGCGGTCGTCGACCGCCTCCCGCACGGCGGCGAGCCCGTCGAGCCGGGCGAGCGCCTCGGCGACCCGCCGCTCCAGCTCCGGCCGGGCCGCGAGTTCGGCGAACCAGTGCCGCGCGTCGGCCCGGAAGATCGCCACGTCCGCGAGTACCTTCCGGCGTTCGGTCTCCAGCTGCTCCCGGCTCGAGGGCTCCGGTGCGCCCAGGTAGCGCAGGGAGAGCCGCCGTTCGTTCTGTAGGTTGAGGACCAGCGGCTCGGTCGGGGCGTACACCTGGGCCTCCAGGGTCTGCACCCAGACCAGGTTCAACCCGTCCCGCAGGGTGACCCACGCGCCGAACGCCCAGAGCAGGGTCAGGGTGACCAGCAGGGCGACAACCTTGGTACGCAGGCGCGAAGCACGAAAGCCCATTACACCGTCCCGTGCCGGTCGGAGGCCGATTGATTGATCGACTACTCGCCATGTTCTGGCGTCGCGGGCGCCCTTGGTCGCAGCCACGATCTTCGAGTACCCGGCGCACGCTAGCAGCGCCCGGTGTGATGCCTCAACCCCCGGTTTGAACGAAGATCACCTTTTTGGTCCCTCCCGGGCGGTTGGCCTGCTGATCAGAGCCGGGCGGCCCATCCACCCGCCCGGGTACGTCCACTGCGGCCGGTCCCGGCGCCGGGACGCCGGGAGCGCGGACGGGGCCGGTTGGCATTGATAGCCTTCGTTGAGATTGGGTGGTCCGGACCGGCCTGTCGGGGCCGGAGGTTCGATCGGGGGCGGGTGGATGCAAGACCAGCGGCTGCACCATCACCTGGTGACCTGGCTGGGCCAGTGGCCGGCGGGCGGGGCGCTGGACGTGGTCGGCTCCGAGCGCCGGGTCCAGCCGGGCTGGGACGGCGAGCCGCATCCGGTGGTCGCGGTGGGCAGCCCGCTCGGGGTGGTCCTCTCGGTGCCGCCGGACCGGGCCGCCGCGGTACGCGCGCTCGGCCCCCGGCCGATGGCGGCGCTGCTGGCCGAACTGCCCGCCGTCGTCGGTCTGCCCGGCTGGGTCGGCTACCGGGCGGTGTTCCGGCACACGCTCGCCCCGGCGCCGCTGCCGGACCACGGGGAGTGGCTCGACGCGGCGGATCCGGTGGTGCCGCGCTGGCTGCGCCCGTTCGGCGGCGAGGTGCTGGTGGCCCGGGACTCCGACGGCGGTTACCTCGCCGGGGCTGGCATCAAGCGGCATGACGGTTACGGGCACGAGATCGCCGTCGGCACCGAGCCGGCGGGCCGGGGCCGGGGGCTGGCCCGCCGGCTGGTGGCACAGGCGGCCCGGCGGGTGCTGGACGAGGGGGCCGTGCCGACGTACCTGCACGACCCCGGCAACGTCGCGTCGGCCCGGGTCGCCGAGGCCGCCGGCTTCGCCGACCGTGGCTGGTCGGCCTACGGGCTGGAGCGGGCGGACCAGCCGCCGGCCCCGTGAACCAGGCTCCATGAACCAGGCCCCGTGAACCATGTCCGTCCGAAGGGGACGGTCGCGGTCTGCCGCACGGACCGTGGACCCGCGCCCGGGGTCCACGGTCCGCGGCCTCTCCCAGGCCGAGGTCCCGTCCAGTGGGTGACACCGTCGGTGGTGTCGATAACGCTACGTAGCCGCGCCGATCGCGACAAGCCTTCGGTGGACCTGTCCGAAGTGCCCGTTCGGCGGATCCGCCCTGGTAGGGATCAAGATATGTGCGGGTACGCAGCCGGCCGGCACCCCCGCCTGCCGGTGACGTTCGGTACAGACTGGTCGCCGTCGCCGTCGCCGTCGCCGTCAGGCGCTGGCGGTGAGCCGGAGGGCCTCGGCGGCGGCCCGGCCGTTGGCGTGGCTGGCGCCGTACGTGGTGACGAAGGCGCGTACGCCCGCCGGGCGCCAGTCGGAGGGCCAGCCCATCTCGACCACTGTCACCGGATGGCTGCCGGCCAGTGTCTCGACCAGTTCGGGGCCGCCCGGCAGCCGGTGCAGGTGTCGGCCGACCAGCACGATCGGCCGGCCGGCGGCCCGTTGCCGCAGCGTCTCCGGGTCGGCCTCGGTGGCGACGACCCGCAGCTGCTCGGCGCCGTCCAGGTGCGGCCCGAGCCCCCAGGGCACCCGGCCCTCCGCGATCGTGGCGGCGGAGAAGAGCTGCACCACGAGCGGTACGCCCAGCCCGTCGAGACTGCCCTCGACCCGGACGGCGCGGCGCGCGGCGACGTACCCGAGGTCTGTTCCGGCGGCCCGGACCGGGGCGGCGGCCCGGGTCCAGGCGGCGAGTGCGGCGGTCCGCCCGGCGGCCTGCTCGACCCGGGCGAGGTCGAGCCGGCCGTCGCGCAGCGCGGCGGTGATCTCGGCGACCACCAGCTCGACGAGTTCGGCGTCGACCTGTGCGCCGATGCAGAGCAGGTCGGCTCCGGCGGCGAGCGCCCGGACCGCACCCGGCCCGATGCCACCGGCGGCCACCGCCGCGCCCCGCATCTCCAGGGCGTCGGTGAGCACGGTGCCGGTGAAGCCGTACTCGCGGCGGAGCAGGCCGTCCAGCACAGCCGGGCTGAACGTGGCCGGGGCGTCGCCGGTGAGCGCGGGTACCCGGATGTGCGCGGTCATGATCGCCTTGACGCCCGCCTCGACCACGGCCGCGAAGGGCGGCAGGTCGCGCTCCCGGAGCAGCGCCACGGATACGTCCACAGTGGGCAGTTCGAGGTGCGAGTCGGCGACGGTGGCGCCGTGCCCGGGGAAGTGCTTGGCGCAGGCGGCCACCCCGGCGGACTGGAGCCCGGTGACCGCGGCGGCGGCGTGCCGGGCGACCCGGGTCGGGTCGGCGCCGAACGCCCGGGTGCCGATGATCGGGTTGTCGTCGGCGGTGTTGACGTCCACGGTCGGCGCGAGGTCGAGGTTGACCCCGACCGCCAGCAGGTCGTTGCCGATCGCGTGGTAGACCCGCTCGGTCAGCCCGACGTCGTGCACCGCGCCGAGTGCGGCGTTGCCCGGGTACGGGCTGCCGGTGGCGTGCGCCAGCCGGGTGACGTCGCCGCCCTCCTCGTCGATCGCGACCAGTACGTCCGGCCGGGCCGCCCGCAGTGTGGCGGTGGCCTCGGCGAGCTGGTCGGGATGCTCGACGTTCCGGCCGAACAGGGTGTGCCCGGCCAGTCCCTCGGCGAGCAGCTCCAGTGCCCAGTCGGGCGGCCTGGTGCCGGGGAAGGCGGCGAGCAGCGTACCCAGCACCAGCCGGCGGACTCCTGGATCGGTCGGCACGTTCCTCCCCCTTCGGCCCTTCCCCGGCTCCGAGTGTCGCACCGGGGTGGGCCGTCTCGTGGCCAAGCGGTACCGGATCGGCTCAACACCCGCGGCTCGCCGGCCCACTACGCTACGGCTACTTCCCCGAAAGTTAGCCTAGCTATTAGGAAAGCTTCTTAAGCAAGAGGGCCACGACCAGAGGACGATGCATGGCGAGCACCCGGCTACCTGGCACCCCCCGCCTGCTCCGCGCGCTCAACGACCGGGCGGCGCTGGAGCTGCTGCTCTCGCGCGGACCGCTCACCCGCGCGCAGCTCGGCGAGCTGACCGGGTTGTCCAAGGTCACCGCTTCCCAGCTGGTGGAACGCCTGGAGGAGCGGGGGCTGGTCAGCCGGGTCGGCGAGCAGGCCGGCGGGCGCGGCCCGAACGCGCAGCTCTACGGCGTACGGCCGGGGACCGCGCACGTGGTCGGCGTCGACGTCGGGCCGGACCGGGTGGTGGCCGCCTGCGCCGACATCACCGGCGAGGTGATCGGTCGGGTCGAGCAGTCCACCCGGGACACCGACGATCCGGTGGGCGTGGTGCACAACGCGGTGGTGCGGGCGGCCAGCGACGCCGGGGCGGAGCTGTCCAGCGTACGCCGGGTGGTGCTCGGCACGCCCGGCCTGGTCGACCCGGCCACCGGCGACATCACCTTTGCCTTCAACCTGCCCCGTTGGCACCGGGGGCTGCTCGCCGCGCTCCGCGAGGACCTGGACACCCCGGTGCTCTTCGGCAACGACGTGAACCTGGCCGCGGTCGCCGAGGCGGAGTCCGGCGCGGCGCGCGGAGTCGACGACTTCGTGCTGGTCTGGCTCGGGGTCGGCGTCGGCCTGGCCATCGTGCTGGGCGGCCGGCTGCACCACGGCAGCACCGGCGCGGCCGGTGAGATCGGCTACCTGCCGGTGCCCGGCGCCGACATCCCCCGGGACGCCTCCCGGCGGGCGAAACCGGCGTTCGGCCAGCTCGCCGGCTCCGAGGCGCTCCGCGCGGTGGCCCGCGAGCACGGCTTCCGGGCCGGCTCGGCGCCGGACGCGATCCGGGCCGCCATCGCGGCCGGCACCGAGGGCGGTCCGGTGCTCGACGAGATCGCCCGGCGACTGGCGCTCGGGGTGGCCAGCAGCTGCGTCGTGCTCGACCCGCCCCTGGTGGTGCTGGCCGGCGAGGTCGGCCAGGCCGGCGGCACCGCGCTGGCCGAGCGGGTGCAGCACGAGGTTGCCGCGATCACCCTGGTCACGCCCCGGGTGGTGCCGACCGGGCTGATTGAGGAGCCGGTGCTGCGCGGGGCGCTGCGGATGGCGCTGGACGCCGTCCGGGACGAGGTGTTCGGCTCCACGCTCGGCTGAACCGCCGCACCGTCCGGTGCCCACCCCGGAAACCTGTCGCGCTGGCATGAAGATATTTTTCGTTACCTGCCAGTCATATGCAAGGTCTCGACATAGACGATTGTGAGGCTATACCGTACGGCCACCGCGTCCCGACCCTCGGGACGTCCCTGCTCCGGGGAGGAGTGACGGTGACCGTTCGGTACCCCCAACCGCGCCCGAGCCAGCTGCTCGGCGCCACCCTGATCGCGTCCCTCGCCATCGGCCTCACCGGTCAGCCCGCGCTGGCCGGCCGACCCGCTCCCGCCGACCTGCCGGCCGCCACCGGCCCGGTCACGGCGACCGGAAAACCCGCCGCCCCCGACGCGGCCGCGACCGGAAAACTCGCCGCCGCCTTCCAGACGGCCGCGAACAGCTACGACGTGCCCCGCGACCTGCTGGTTGCGCTCGGCTACGCCGAGACGCACCTGGACGGGCACGCCGGAGCGCCCAGCGCCTCCGGCGGCTACGGCGTCATGCACCTGACCAGCAACCCGAGGCTGCACACCCTGGACGAGGCGGTGGCCCTGACCGGCCTCGGCCGGGACAGGCTGCGTACCGACCCGGCTGCCAACGTCACCGGCGCGGCGGCGGTGCTGCGCTCCTACGCCGACGCCGCCGGACTCACCCCGACCCAGCGCCGCGACATCGGCCACTGGTACGGCACCGTCGTCCGGTACGGCGGCGCCAGCACCCCGGCCGTCGCCCGGCTCTACGCCGACACCGTCTACGACCTGCTCGGCTCCGGCATCGACGCCGCCACCGCCGACGGGCCGGTACGGGTACCCGCCCGCGCCGTCGCCCCGGACCGGGGAGCCCTGCGCGACGTCGCCCCGCTCGGCAGCCCCGCCGGGATGGGCGTGATGAGCACCGACTAGGGGCCGGCAGCCTGGGCGCCGGCACACTCGGCCAACTACACGGTCGCCAACCGCGAGTCGACGTACCCGATCAACTACGTCGTCATCCACGTCACCCAGGGGTCGTACGCCGGCTCGATCAGCTGGTTCCAGAACCCTGCCTCGCAGGTCAGCGCCCACTACACGATCCGCTCCTCGGACGGCGCGCTCACCCAGTCGGTGCGGGAGAAGGACGTCGCCTGGCACGCCGGCAACTGGACCTACAACACCCAGTCGATCGGCATCGAACACGAGGGCTACGTCAGCCAGCCCTCCTGGTTCACCGACGCCATGTACCGCTCCTCGGCGGCGCTGACCCTGCACCTCTGCGACAGGTACGGCATCCCGAAGGACCGGTCCCGGATCATCGGGCACAACCAGGTGCCCGGCGCCACCCACACCGACCCGGGGCCGCACTGGAACTGGACCTACTACATGCAGCTCGTCACCGGCTCGACCCCACCGCCGACCGGCTGGTCGCAGACCGTGGACAACTCCACCGCCGGCCGGTTCACCGCCGGCACCGGCTGGGGCACCTCGACATACTCGTCCCAGAAGCAGGGCGCGGACTACCGGTTCGCCGACCCGGTCGAGTCGAGCGACCCGGCCTGGTACAGGGTGGCCGTCCCGGAGACCGGCAGCTACCGGGTGGAGGCGTGGTATCCGGACGACCCCGGCTACAACAGCTCGGCGCCGTACATCATCGCCACCACCACCGGCAACCAGACCGTCTACGTCGACCAGCGCTCCGGCGGCGGCGCCTGGCGCAACCTCGGTACCTTCACCCTCGCCGCCGGTGACGCGAACAGGGTGGCGGTGAGCCGGTGGACCGGCGGCACCGGCCTGGTCATCGCCGACGCCATCCGGGTCAGCCGGGTCTGAGGTGTAAGGAAGGGCCCCCGCTTATCGTTTTCTGTTGTAGCGGGGGCCCTTCCTTACACACACACCTAGGCGAGGTCGCGGCGGTGGAAGGCGGTGAACGCGGCGCCGACGGCCAGCACCGTCAGGCCGAGCAGCACCACGAGCCCGGCCGGCCAGAGGATCGAGTACGACGGGTCGCAGGAGCCCGACCCGACCGATCCGGTGCAGTCACCGGCCAGCCCCCAGAGCCGGATCTCGCCACCGACCCAGGCGATCACGTAACTGCTCAGCATCAGCGTGTCCGGCCGGGCGACGTCGACGATCCCCATCACGATCCGGCCGCCCGCCTCCCACAGCACCGCGTACCCGGCCGCCACGCCGAGCGCCGCCGAGGTGTGCCGACCCAGCGTGGCCGTGGCGAAGCCCAGCGCGGTCACCATCAGCACCAGCAGCAGTCCCCGGACGACGGTGACCGTCAGATCGGTCCAGAACGCGCTGTCCGGGCTGCCGGGCAGGCCGCGCACCTCCGCGATGAGCCGGAACGTGCCGAGGTAGAGCGCGACGGAAACCACCGACAGCCCCAGTACGCCGGCCAGCAGCGTGCCGAGCTTGGTGCCGAGTACGACCATCCGGCGCGGGCGCCAGAGCAGCAGGTTCGTCATCCCGCCGGAGGTGAGTTCCGCGCCGATGTAGGAGGCGCCGACCAGGAAGCCGAAGAGGCAGAGGAAGCCGACCAGGAAGTACGTCAGGTCGAGGATCTGCCGATCGAAGACGAAGACACCGGTGAGGAAGTCGGACGCGTCCACCCGGTCCGGAGCCAGCTCGGCGCAGCCGGCCTGGTACTTCAACTCCAGCTCGGGGTCGCCGCTGCGGCGCGCCGACAGGCAGTCGGCGTACCAGCGCACCGCCTCCGCCCGCTGCCGCTCCGCCCGCTCCTCGGCCACCCGGATCTCCACCGCGTTGGGCTGGTGCGACCCGGCCAGCGTGGTGGCGACGGTGACCCCGAACGCGGCGGCCAGCAGCACTACCATGAGTTGCACGAAGCGGCGCGCGGCGAGCCGGCCGAACTCGGCGCGTACCAGCCTCACGACTCCGCCCTCCCGCCGTCGTCGCTGACGCTGATCTCCAACGGGTCGTCCGGCGGGTTGTCCGGCCGCACCGACTCGTCCACCTGGCGGGGCACCCCGGGCCGGGGGCGGGTGCCCGTCAATTCCAGGAAGACGCTCTCCAGATCGGGGGTGAGCGGGGTCAGCTCGCGCAGCCAGACCGCCTGCTCGCCGAGGAGCCGGCTGATCCGGGCCGGATCGTCCACCTCGGAGACCACCAGGTGGTCGGCGTGCACCGCCACCGGCAACCCGGCCGCCCGGACGAGTTCGGCCGCCCTGGGCCGGTCGTCGGCGGCGACCCGGACCCGGAACTCGCGCTGGTCGAAGCCGGCCAGCACCTCGCCGACCGGGCCGGCGGCGACCCGCCGGCCCCGGGAGATGATCGTCACGTGGTCGCAGACCTGCTGGACCTCGCCGAGGATGTGGCTGGAGACCAGCACGGTGACCCCGGCGGCGGCGAGCTCGCGCATCAGGTCCCGCATCTCGCGGATGCCCGCCGGGTCCAGCCCGTTGGCCGGCTCGTCCAGGATCAGCAGCTCGGGCCGTTTCAGCAGCGCGGTGGCGACCGCCAGCCGCTGCTTCATGCCCAGCGAGTAGGACTTGACCCGCTCGTCGGCCCGGTCCCGGAGCCCGACCCGGGTCAGCACCTCGTCCACCCGGGCCGGTGCCACGCCACCGGCGATGGCGAGCAGCCGCAGCGCGCGCCGGCCGGTGAAGTTGCCGAAGAACTGCGGGCTCTCCACGATGGCCCCGAACCGGTCGACCACGGCGGGCAGCCGCTGCGGCGCAGGCTCGCCGAACAGGGCCATCCGGCCGCTGTCCGCGCGGACCAGCCCGAGCAGCGTGCGCAGAGTGGTGGTCTTGCCGGACCCGTTCGGGCCGAGGAAGCCGTGCACCTGACCAGGCTCGACGAGCATGTCGAACCCGTCCAGCGCGGTCCGGCGGCCCCGGCGCACACTGCTGAACGTCTTGCGCAGGCGGTCGATCTCGATCACCGCAGGCACGTCGTACCTCCCCGCCGAGTGACATCCGACACGGCGTCCCAGCCTAAGGCCCGGACGCTGCCCGCAGGGGGAGCGCCGCTGCGTGGTTGGATGGTCGGGTGCGTGATGATCCGGTTTCCGTCCCCGCCGACGCCGGCTCCCCGGCACCGGTACCCCCGGACGTGGTGATCGACTTCCACGGGGTCGCCGTACTCCGTTCCGGCACCGCACTGCTGCGTGACGTGACGTGGCGGGTGTGGCCGGACGAACGCTGGGTGGTCCTCGGGCCGAACGGCGCGGGCAAGACGACACTGCTCAACCTGGCGGCCGGACGGTTGCACCCGACCAGTGGCCTGGTGCACGCGCTCGGCGAGCGGGTCGGGCGTACCGACCTCGCCGAGCTGCGTACCCGGATCGGGTTGACCACGGCGGCGCTTGCCGAGCGGATCCCCGGCGAGGAGCGGGTCCGCGACGTGGTGCTGACCGCCGCCTGGTCGGTGGTGGGTCGCTGGCGTGAGCGGTACGACACGATGGACGAGACGCGGGCCAACGCCCTGCTCGACCAGCTCGGTGTGCTGCCGCTGGCCGATCGCTCCTACGGGACCCTCTCCGAGGGCGAGCGGAAGCGGACCCAGATCGCCCGCGCGTTGATGACCGACCCGGAGCTGCTGCTGCTCGACGAGCCGGCGGCCGGGCTGGACCTCGGCGGCCGGGAGGACCTGGTGGCCCGGCTGGCCGGGCTGGCCCACGACCCGGACGCTCCCGCGATGGTGCTCGTCACGCACCACGTGGAGGAGATCCCGCCGGGCTTCACCCACGCCATGCTGCTGCGCGAGGGCGGCATCGTGGCGCAGGGCCCGCTCGCCGAGACCGTCACCGGCGAATACCTTTCCAAGACCTTCGGGGTGCCGCTGGTGGTGGAGCGCTCCGGCGACCGCTACACGGCCCGCGCCGCCTGACCGGCACCGCCCGAGCCACCTGACCGGCGACCGCTGCACCGCCCGCGCCGCCTGACCGGCACCGCCCGAGCCACCCGCGTCGGAGCGAGGGTCAGCGGGTGGTGGCCGGTGCTGTCGCTGTCGCGCTGCGGATCATCGGGAGCAGGGTGTCGGCGGCCAGGGTGATCTGGGCGACCGCCGACTGGGCGTCCCGGGGCGGGACGAAGACCACGGCGTCGGCGCTCGCCTCCCGGAGCCGGGCCACCGCCGTCGCGCACTGCTCGACGTCGCCGGCCGTGGTGAACCGGTCGAGATAGTGCTCGGGCAGCGCCGCCGCCAGCGCCTTGGCGCCGGACGAACCGGCCAGCATCGAGGTGATCTCGTCGGCCAGGTCGGCGTCGGCCGGCGGCAACGCCCAGCCGCCGGCGAGCTGGGCGGCGAACTCCCGGCGGGCGCTGCCCCGACCCTCGTCGAAGTCGAGGTGGGCGTAGACGGTCAGCCGGTGGTCGTCGGTACGGCCGGCTTCCCGCCGCCCCTCGTCGATCAGCCCCCGGGCCCACCGCACGTACGCCGGATTGGCGCCCTCGGCCAGGATGGTGCCGTCGGCCACCCGGCCCGACAGCCGCAGCGACTTCTCGGCACGCACCCCGGTGGAGATCGGGGGCGGCTGCTCCGGCGGGAACTCCAACGCCACCTCGCGGAGCCGGGCGTGCCGGCCGGCGACGGTGACCCGTTCCCCGGCCAGCAGGGCGCGTACCGCCGCCACGGTCTCCGCCAGCACCGCCAGCGGCGACGGGTGGGCGGCGCCGACCTGTCGGACCCAGTCCGGCACGCCGTGACCGAAGCCGGGCAGGATCCGCCCCGGGAAGAGCCGGGCCAGGTTGGCCAGCTCCATCGCGGCCACGGCAGGATTGCGGAACGCCGCCGGCAGGATGCCGATGCCGATCCTGAGCCGGTCGGTCACCGCCGCGGCGACGGCGGCGCTGGAGACGCCGCCGCCGAAGAAGCAGTCCTCGACCACCCACAACTCGTCGTAACCGAGCCGCTCCACCAGCCGGGCGTACGCCGGAAGCTGCTCCGGGGCGTTGTCGCAGCGGTACATCACGCCGATCGGCATCTGACCCATGTCTGGCAGCCTGCCAGACGACACCGACAACGGCCGGTTCTAGACTCGACCCGTCGCCGAATCGGGAGGTGCCGCCGGTGAGCCGGCCTCGGGTCGTAGTCATGGGCAGCGCGAACATGGACCTGGTGGTCACCACCGGTGCCCTGCCGAAGCCGGGCGAGACGGTCTTCGGCACCGATTTCGTCATGGTGGCCGGCGGCAAGGGCGCCAACCAGGCGATCGCGGCCACCCGGGCCGGTGCCGACGGTGCCCTGCTCGGCGCGATCGGCTCGGACTCGTTCGGCGTGACGCTCAAGGCCCGGATTTCGGCCGCCGGGGTGGACACCGAACGGCTCCGGGTGGTCTACGGCTCCTCCGGGGTGGCGGTGATCACCGTCGACGCCGAGGGCGAGAACACCATCGTGGTCACCCCGGCCGCGAACTCGGCGTTCACCGGCCTGACCGAGAGCGAGCTGACCGCCGTACGCGAGGCTGACGTGCTGGTCGCCCAGCTGGAGATCCCGGTCGGCACGGTGACCGCGGCGGCTCGGGCGGCCCGCTCCGCCGGCGCCCGGGTGCTGCTGAACGCGGCGCCCGCCCAGCCGGTACCGGTCGAGCTGCTGGACTGCGTCGACCTGCTGGTGGTCAACGAGGCCGAGGCGCGGGCGATCACCGGACACGGTCAGGAGGACCCGGCGGCGCTGCTGGCCGTGGTGCCCCGGGTGGTGCTGACCTTGGGCCGGCACGGCGCCTGGTACGGCGACCGCGAGGGCACCGCCGTGCACGTACCCGCGGTCAAGGTGGACCTGGTCGACTCGACGGGTGCCGGTGACGCCTTCACCGGTGCGCTGGCGGTGGCCTGGGGTGAGGGCCGGGAGCCGCTCGACGCGGTGCGTTGGGCGAGCGCCGCCGGTGCCGCCTGTGCCCGCCGGCTCGGCGCCTCGGTCTCGCTGCCGCTCCGGTCCGAGATCGACTCCCTCTACGCCCCCGGAGATTGAGCCCGGCCGCGCACCCCGGGGCTGATGTCGGCTGCGCACCGCCCCGGGGGTTGATCGGAGGGCGCACGATGGAGGCATGGTGCGATTCGTGCTCAACCTGCTCTGGCTGATCTTCGGTAGCGGCATCGCCCTCGCCATCGGGTACGGGATCGCCGCCCTGATCTGCTTCGTGCTGGTCGTGACCATCCCGTTCGGCGTCGCCGCGCTGCGACTGGCCTACTACTCGCTCTGGCCGTTCGGCCGGACCCTGGTGGCGAAGCCCGGCGCCGGGCTCGGCTCGGGGCTGGCGAACGTGCTCTGGGTGGTGCTGGCCGGCTGGTGGCTGGCACTCGCGCACATCGTCGCCGGGATCGCGCTCTGCGTCACGATCATCGGTATCCCGTTCGGCATCGCCAACTTCAAGCTGGTCCCGGCGGCGTTCTGGCCGCTCGGCCGCGAGGTGGTGGAGGTCGACGACCTCCGCCGGCCGGGCGTGGCGCCCACCCCGGCGAGCTGACGCCGACGGCCCCCGGGTGGCATCCGGGGGCTCACCGCCACTCCAGGAACACCATGTCGGACGTCAGGCCAGCACCGGGGATCGGGATCGTCCTTCCGCCCGGCGCGGTCGACACCACCCGGAAGTCGGGCTGCTGCCCCGGCTCCCCGTACCGGTCGTTCGGGGGGTGCACAGCGACGACGAACCTCGTGCCGTCCGTGGAGACCAGCATCCCCTGGGCCACGGTCCAGCGATCCGGGCCGACCACGTCGATCGGAGCACCGACGGTACGACCGGATTGGGCGTCGACGGCCTGGAAGGACCCGGACGAGGCGCGGCACAGCAGCAGACTGTCGTCGATCCAGCCGACGACGCCGAGACAGTCGCTGGCCAGGGTGGCGTTGCGGGCTGACGTCGCGGTGAGCGAGCCCGAGGAGTCCGGTACGTCGAAGACGTTTCCGAAGACCTTCGGCACGCTCGCCGTGAGGCGGCGGCTGTTCGGCGAGAAGCGGACCATGTCCGCCTGGACGGCGCGCGGGGGCTTCCCCGAGACGGTCAACGCGAGACCGTGCCCGGCGGCGGGCCCCTCGTCCGAGAGGCGGTGGTCTCCCTCGACGGCCCGGGAACCGATCCGCCGCTCCCCGGACCGGGTCGTGTAGGTGAACCACACGCTGCCCCCGTCGGGCGACATAACGGCGTTCTGCTCGTCGTCGCTCGTGGCGTCGTCCAGGCGCACGATCTCGTCCTGGCCGTCGTCGTGCTGCACGAAGCCGGCGTACGTGCCCTTGCCGCCGGGGTCCCGGAGCACCACCGCCATCCGGGTGTATCCGAGGTCGAAGAGGGAGCGGATCCGGGGCACCAGATGCTCCAGGCTGTCCGCGCGGTAGGGAGACGAGGTTTCGGAGCCCTGTTGTCGGCAGAGATCCACGAGGGGGCTGCTGACCGCCTCGACGCCGGGAACGTTGCTGAAGGCGGCGTCGGTCGGGATGGCGAAGAGCCGCTCGTCGAATCTCTTCCAGTTGTCGGGATCCCATGCCTCCACGGCAACCGCCGCGTACCGTCCCCCCAGCAGGCAGCTCGCGGTGATGACGCTGCCCTTGCGGGTGAACGGGGTGTCGGGCATCGGGTAGGCGTCGTTGCCCTGGTAGGCCACCGGCGGCTCCGGATCTGGCTTCTTCCCGCCCGGCCCGGAGGTGCAGGCGCCCAGGCACAGGACGGCCAGCAGGACGGTCGCGGTCCTCCTGGTTACGGCCCGCCGCATACCGGATCCTGAGGCTGCTGGTGGCACGGCGTCCAGGGAACCGAGCCGAACAACCACTTCTGTCGAGGGTTCGCGGGGGCCGACTCGGTACGGATTCGGATGGGCTCACCCTCGCTGTCCTTCAGCGGGACGTACTCCTCCTTGTTGTGGGCGTCCACGTAGTGGACCTCGATCCCCCACTCGCACGACTGGCCCGGCGGTGCGATCGCCTCCACCCTGAGGCCGCCCGAGGGCTGACCTCCACCGACCTCGATCATCCGGGTGCTGAAATAGGGCTTGCCCTGCCCCTCGGTCTGGTCGGTCAGGACCGGCTCTCCGGCGCGCGGCGGAATGTGTAGCTGGACGCCCTCGTAGGGCACGCCGCCTTCCGGCGGGTAGAAGACAGCGGCTCTCGCGGTGCTTTTCTCGCACCTGACGTCGACGACTCTCCAGTCGTCGACGAGCACGGGATATGCGCGGGTGCTCAGAAAACTGATCTTGAATATGTCGGCGAGCTCCATGTCGTCGGACGGCTGTCGTCCTGCGGACCCTGCCTTCGCGTGTTCCAGGACGGACTCGTACGCCAGCGGACGGCCGCCCAGACCCTGGAGGTACGCGAAGGCGTGCGAACCGTTCCTGGACGTCATCTCCCTCGTTTCCCCGGCGGTCAGTTCCCGGTCGAGGACCATGACCCAGTTGGCCGGCTCGCTTCGCTCCGGCTGCACGGACACCGCGAAGGGCGGTTGTTCCGCGTCGTACGCCTTCTGGGAATCGTTCTCCTTGTCGACAGTCCGCCCGATCTGGAGATATGTGAACCCTGCCGCGAGTATCGCGGAGAAGACGCTGGACGCGACCCACACCAGCACCCACCGCCGCTTCCGGCGGGGGGAAGCCGTGGGCTCCACCCCGAGTTGCTCGAGGACAATGCCCCGATAACCGTCGCCGGTGTCGTTACCGCTGCCTGCGGGACTCCGCTGCGGGGCGGGGTCGGGGGTCGAATCCCCGTCGGGGTTCCGTCGCGCCGTCGGTTCCGGCGGGCCGGCGCTGTGCCCGACAGGCTCCGGCTCCGGGGACCCGCCGAGTGGGGCGGACGCGGTCATGCCTGTTCCTCGACAGAGTCGGTGAGAACGGCCGGACGGAGACGCGGGGCGGAGCCCATAACCGTCATGGTTGTCGACTCTATGGTTCGCCCGCAACGGACGGGAGATGACGAACCTCGATTTCCCGACGGCTTTCCGACACCGGATCCAGGATGCCGGGGGTACTGGCGGCGCGGCCGGGTCAGCTGGGTCCGGTCAGGGCCCGGCGGTTGCGGCGCAGGAAGTCCTGCTCGACCGTGTTGCCGGTCAGCGCGGCGGCCGCGTCGTAGGCGGCGGCTGCCTCGGCGGTACGGCCCAGCCGGCGCAACAGGTCGGCCCGGACGGCGTGGAAGACGTGGTAGGTGTCGAGGTCGAGGGCGTCGACCAGGTCCAGTGCCGGGGCCGGCCCGGCGACCTCGGCGAGCGCTACCGCGCGGTTCAGCGCCACGACCGGGCTCGGAGCCAGTGCCATCAGGTGATCGTAGAGCCGCAGAATCTGGCCCCAGTCCGTCTCGGCGGCGGTCGGCGCATCGCTGTGCACCGCGTTTATCGCCGCCTGGATCTGGTACGGCCCCGGCCGGTCCCGCCGTAGGCAACGCCGGACGAGGACCTGCCCTTCCGTGACAAGCCGCCGGTCCCAGCGGCTACGGTCCTGCTCTGCCAGGCGTACCAGGCCGCCGTCCGGACCGGTGCGGCTCGGCCGGCGCGACTCGACGAGCAGCATCAGGGCGAGCAGCCCCAGCACCTCCGGCTCGTCCGGCATCAGGTCGGCGAGCAGCCGGGCGAGCCGGATCGCCTCGACGGCGAGGTCCGGCCGGTCGAGCCGGTCGCCCGAACTGGCGGTGTACCCCTCGTTGAAGACCAGGTACAGCACGGCGAGTACCCCGGGGAGCCGGTCCGGCAGGTCAGCCTCGACCGGCACCCGGTACGGGATGCGGGCGGCCCGGATCTTGCCCTTCGCGCGTACCAGTCGCTGTGCCATCGTCGGTTCGGGCACCAGGAAGGCGTGCGCGATCTGCGCGGTGCTCAGCCCGCCCAGCAGGCGCAGGGTCAGCGCGACCCGGGCTGCGGGGGAGAGCGCCGGATGGCAGCAGGTGAAGATCAGCCGCAGCCGCTCGTCCGGCACGGGATCCTCCTCGTCGGGTGTGCTGCCGGCGTACGGTGCCGGCTCGTCCGGGGTGTGCAGCAGCGCGGCCTGGGCGTGCCGTTCCGCCCGGGTGGACTCCCGGCGCAGCCGGTCGACGGCCCGGTTCCGGGCGGTGGTGATGATCCAGCCGGCCGGGCTCGGCGGCACCCCGTCGACCGGCCAGCGGAGGATGGCGGTGGCGAAGGCGTCCTGTACCGCGTCCTCGGCGAGGTCGATGTCGCCGAAGACGCGGATCAGGACGGCGACCGATCGGCCGTATTCGGCGCGGAACGCCTGCTCGACCTCGGCGACGGTCGCCCCGGCGGGTGGTTCAGGCACCGGGTGGATCGCAACTGTCGGCCTCGTCGGCCAGTGGCCGTACCTCGATCGGCAGCAGCCCGATCGCGCGGGCGAGCTTCGCGCCCCACTCCAGCGCGGCGTCGAGGTCGGAGGCCTGGATGACGGTGAAGCCTCCGAGGTGCTCCTTGCCCTCGGTGTACGGCCCGTCGGTGACCAGCACCTCGCCGTCACGCGGCCGGAGCACCGTCGCGGTGCTCGCCGGGTGCAGACCGGCGGAGAAGACCCAGGCACCGGCGGCCTTCATCTCCTTGTTCAGGGCCGCCAGGTTCGCCATGATCGGGTCGAGGATCTCGGGGCCCGGCGGGTCGCCGTCGCCCTGGTAGATGCTGAGCAGGTACTGCTGCATGTCCGCGAACCTCCCGGTCGGCGCCGCCGGCACCCTGCCGGCGGCCTCTCCACCTCTACACGTTCGGCACCCGGCAGAATCGACACACCGCCGCACGGATTTTCCGCGCCACCCGGCAGAGCGTTGAGCAGGGACGAAACGTTTTCGTAACGGGGTCTTGACGAGTCGCGGACAGCGGAGCAACGTTCCGCCTCGGCCCGGCGAGCCGGTAGCCGGGAGGGGAAGGTGGGTCAGCATGAGGAGCGGATCGGGCCAGGTCCGGGTGGCGGTGGTCGGCAGCGCCAACCTGGATCTGGTGGTGTCGACTCCGACGTTGCCGCGGCCGGGCGAGACGGTGCTCGGCGGCGCGCTGCGGACCATTCCGGGCGGCAAGGGCGCCAACCAGGCGGTGGCGGCGACCCGGGCCGGGGCGCGGTGCGACTTCCTCGGCGCGGTCGGGCGGGACGGCTTCGCCGACCAACTCCGCGCCAACCTGGCCGACGCCGGGGTGGACCTGCGGCGGCTGCGTACCGTGCCGGGGCCGTCCGGGGTGGCCCTGATCGCGGTGGACGCCGACGCGGAGAACCTGATTGTGGTGGCACCGGGCGCGAACGCCGAGCTGACCAGCCTGGACGCGGACGACCGGGCCGCCGTGGTGGCGGCGGACGTGCTGCTGTGCCAGCTGGAGGTGCCGCTGCCGGTCGTCACCCAGGCGGCCCGGTGGGGCCGGAGTGCCGGTACCACAGTGGTGTTGAACGCCGCACCGGCCCGGCGGCTGCCGGCGGAGCTGCTCGACGCGGTCGACGTGCTGGTGGTCAACCAGGTAGAGGCGGCGACGGTGGCCGGACTGGCCGCCGACACGGCGTGAACGCGACGATCAGCCACGCGTACGACGCCGCCGGTCGCAAGACCGCCACCTACGAGGGAGCGGTCGGCACCGGAAAGCTGCTGAGCCAGTGGGACTACGACCAGGAACTACTGGGTGCTCTCTCCGCCACCAGCCGGTTCGTCGAGGACGCGACCTTCACCACGTACTACACCGCCTACGACGAGTTCTACCGGGCACGGGCCACGTACTACGAGGTGCCGGCGGCGGCGGGCGACGAACTGGCCCGCGTCTACGACTTCGGAGTGATGAGCCCTTTTCATCCTGCGTAGTGGTTGGCTTCGACGTGGTGCAGGACGAGGATGGCCTGCACGGTCGTGGTGGCGCGGCGTGGGCAGCAGCGCAGCTTGGCCAGGATCTTCCAGGTCTTGAGCGTGGCGATGGCTCGTTCGCCGCAAGCACGGATTCTCGTGTGCGCCCGGTTGACCGCCTTCTGCCGGTGTGACAGCTTCGGTCGGAAGCGGTGCCGCTTGAACGGCGTGCGCACGCTGCCTCGGGCGCCCTGGTAGCCCTTGTCGGCGAAGGTCATCACGTCCGCGCTGGTCAGCGCGTCGATGATGCCGTGGATGCGGGCGGCGGTGAGGTCGTGTGTCGAGCCCGGCAGTGCCGGTGAGGCCCACACGAGCCGACCGGCTGGATCGGCGATGACCTGCACGTTCACGCCGTGCCGCTTGTGTTTGCCGGCGAAGTACGGCTTCTGTTCGGCGATCCGGTCGATCGGAATCAGCGTGCCGTCCAGGATCGCGTACGCCAGGCGTCGGATGCGCCGCATCGCCGCGGCCAGGTCCCCAGCGACCGCGGTGAGCAGGGCGATCGCTTCTTGCACGTACCGCCAGGCGGTGGTGACACCGACGGCGAACCCGGCGGCGAGCCGGGTGTAGGTGTCACCGTTGCGCAGGTGGGCCAGAGCGAGCAGCGCCTGCCGGCCCGGCGCGAGACGCCGCCAGCGGGATCGATGCTGCTTACGGTGCGCTCGGATGAGGTCGGCGAGGTGGTTCAGCGTCCGGCTGGACAGCGGGATCGTGGAGGGGTAAGACAGCACAGGCGAGGCTCCCGGTCGGGGCATCGGGTCTTGGTCGACTGCTGTCTTACCTGGAGCCTCGCCCTCATCGATCTCCGGGTGCGCCGCACCCACCCTGAGCTGCAAGGTCAGGTTGGAAGGGGCTCGATGTACAACCGGGACGGGACGGTCCAGTCGACCGGTATGTCCGACGGCGGTGGGTTGCCGTTCGAAAGCATCGCCTACACCTACGACGACCTGCAACGGTTGACGTCCTTCACCAGCGACGACCCGTACCTGACCCACGTGGACTACTCGGGGACCGGCGACGTCCTGCAGTCCGAGGTGTCGTTCGGAACGAAGAGGGTCTGGTCGACGTATGAGTTCGAGCAGGGCACCAAGCGGCTGAGCCGGCAGCGGCTCGACCGGAGCGCGGCACCGATCGTCGACATCGATGCCCGCTATGACTACGACCCTGCCGGCAACATCAAGCGGATCGCGGACACGCCGAGCGGTTCTCGGGATGTCCAGTGCTTCAGCTACGACTACCTGCGCCGGATGGAGCGGGCCTGGACCTCGGCCAGCACCGCCACCGACCCGTGTGCCGGCGGCCCGACCACCACCGGTGTCGGCGGGATCGCCCCCTACCACCACTCCTACACGTACGACCTTGTCGGCAACCGGAAGACCGAGACACAGCATGCGGTGGCCGGCTCGGCGCAGCGGACGAGGAACTACGAGTACCCGCAGCCGGGGCAGCCGCAGCCGCACACGTTGACCCGGATGACGGAGACGGATGCGACCGGAAGCCGGCTGCACGACTACGACGACTCCGGCAACACGACCAGGCGTAACGCGCCGGGCAGGGACCAGACGCTGGTCTGGGACGCCGAGGGCAATCTGGCCTCGGTGACCGAGGCGGGCAAGACGACCAGCTTCGTCTACGACGTCGACGGCTCCCGGATGCTCCGCAAGGAGCCCGGCGCGACCACGCTCTACCTGCCCGGCATGGAACTGCGGCTGGACCACACCACCCGGGTCGTCGACGGGACCCGCTACTACCAGGTCCCGGGTGGCGCCACGATCGTCCGCCGGATCAACGGGCTGTCGTACGTCGCTCCGGACCACAACGGCACCGGGCAGGCATCGGTCGACGCTGCCGGCGGCGTGGTGCACAGGCGGTCGACGCCGTTCGGTGAGGAACGTGGCGCTCAGCCCATCCCTGGGCAGTGGCCCTCGGAGAAGGGGTTCGTCGGCGGTAACCAGGACTCGACCACGGGCCTGGTCAACATCGGTGCCCGGGAGTACGACCCGGCCATCGGCCGGTTCGTCTCGGTCGACCCGATCATGGACCTCACCGACCCGCAGCAGATGCACGGCTACACCCACTCCAACAACAACCCGGTCACCTTCAGCGACCCCACGGGGTTGAAGTTCGACTGTGGTGGTGGCACGGGCTGGACCAGCTGCACGAATCCCGATGGCAGCACTAGCATCGGCCCTGGCCCGGAGTTGACCGGTGAGCAGAAGAAGCAGTACGACAAGGCGCTCGACGGCATCCGTAAGAAAAACAAGTGTCAGGCGAGCTTCTGGTGCCGCAACGCCGGCAAGATCGGCGTCGCCGCAGGTATCGCCGCGGGCGTGATCGTCGGTGCCGCCTGCACCGCAGGCACATGGGGCGTCGGCACCGTCGGCTGCGCAGCCATCGGCGGCTTCGTCGGCGGCGCAGTCGGTTCCCTCGTCACGAACGCCCTCGACGCCGAAGACGAAAGCGGCTGGCAGATCGCAGGCGAAGCGCTCCTGAGTGGAGCCATCGGTGCTGCGGTTGGTGCCGGCATGGCAATCGTGGCACCGGCCGTCGGTGCTGGGTTGTCAACACTCGCTGGTGGAGCCGGAGTACAGGGAGCCATCGGCGCAGGCCGCGCCGCCGCCAGGCCACTGATGGCCGAAGCCATGGCGCCCATCAAGCAACTCGCCAGTTCCTTTACCAGGCCGCCCGGCGGGTACACAAATCTCCTTTCACCGTCAAACGCTAAGCATATTCTCAAGGGAGATTCACCAACGTCGGGTGGCCATGCTTGGCCAGGTAACCTAGGCAAAAGCACCTTCCCCTGGCATTGGTCTGACAGAAAGATCCTTCACGCCGTCTCGGACATCGTTAGCGACCCCGCCACTGCCCGGACAAATCAGACAGGTACACAGGGTGCCCTCTATACGAATGCGGGAAACCCTGCCAAGTGGCGTACGGAAGCTGTTCGCTTCGGTAAGAAGATCCGAGTAATCTATCAGCCTGCGAGTGGCAACGTGCCTACCGCCTTCCCGCCGAGGTGACGACAGCATGGAGTACATTGAACTGCGACGTAGGGCCGATGACATCGCCCGTGAGGTTACACATCAACTAAGAAATGCGCCGAGCTCCAACGTCGCTCCCGTCGATCCAGCAGACTTCCGGGAGATGGTATGGGCTGGGGAAGCGAAGCTGGGCACTGAGACATTGTGCGAGCAACTCGAGGAGAACGATCTAGCTCTTCCGGGCGAGCTAATACGAAAAATCAAGGAATTTGGCAAGGATGTGGGTGCTGACAAATCTTACCTCAACCGGATGCCCGTCAAATCCGTTGAATAGGAACAGCACGATCAGGGCGAGCCGCCACTGACCCCGGTCCCGGGCCGAGTACGCCAGCGACAGCACACAGACCATCACCACCAGCGGCGGTATCAACAACAGGAAGAGCTGAGTACCGTCGGCCGGCGAGCCGTTCCCGGGTCACGGCGGTGCCGGCTCCGCAGGCGTGCCAGAGGTACGACACCTCGGCGACCGGCACGGTGCGCCCGTTCACGTGGATGCTCTCGGAGGTAACCCGTACCGTGTCGTCCGGTAAGAGAGCGTTACCGTTCCGCGAAGCGCGGCGGCCGACGCCCGGCAACCCCGGGAGAGGGTCGGATTCGGGTCAACCCTTGTTGGCGCCGAGAGTCAACCCGGCGACGAACTGCCGTTGCAGTACGAAGAAGACGATCAGCGTCGGCAGCGCCACCAGGATCGACCCGGCCGCCAGCAGGTTGTAGTCGGTGAAGTAGACCGACCGCAGATTGTTGAGCGCGCTCGTCACCGGCAGCTTGTCGCCGGTCGACATCAGCACCACCGCCCAGAGGAAGTCGTTGTAGATCCAGGCGAATTCGAGGGTGCCGAGCGCGCCGAGGGCCGGCCGGACCAGCGGCAGCACCACCTGCCAGTACTGCCGCCACACCCCGGCCCCGTCGACCGTCGCCGCCTCGATCAGCTCGCGCGGAACGGTGTCCATGTAGTTGCTCAGCACGAAGACGCAGAACCCGGTCTGGAAGGCGACGTGGATCGCGATGATCCCCCAGTACGAGTCGTAGACCAGTTCCGACGGCCAGCTCATCCACCACGGCAGCGGCAGCTTGGTGTACATCAGGTAGAGCGGGGTCAGCACCACCTGCTGCGGCAGCAGGTTGCCGGCGGTGAACAGGATCAGCAGCAGCCGGCCCCCCGGCAGCCGGCGCCGCGAGATCAGGAACGCCACGAACGAGGCGAAGAAGAGCGTCAACAGCACCGCCGGTACGGCCACCAGCAGCGTGTTCAGGAAGTGCCGGGGCAGGTTGCCGCCCTGCCACGCCTGCACGTAGTAGTCGAAGTTCAGCGTCTTCGGCAGCGAGAAGTATCCCTCTGCGGCGGTCTCGGCGTACGGCCGCAGTGACGCGTAGAGCGGCAGCAGCAGCGGGACGAGCCAGCCGAGCGCCACCACCCAGAGGAAGATCCGGATCGCCACCCGCCACGGCCCCACCGGCCGCCGACCGCGCCTGCCGGCAGCCGCAGCAGTCCTACCAGCGGTAGCACCGGTTGCGCCCCGGTCGACGTTCACGCCTCGTCCCCCCGCCGGAAGACCTGCACCAGGTAGACCGCGATGAAGCCGGTCGAGATCAGCAGCAGGATCACCGCGATCGCCGACCCGTACCCGATCCGGCTGGCCTCACCGACGATGTTGTCGGTGACCAGCACCGAGAGCAGCTCAAGGCCATTTCGCCCCCGGTTGATCGCGTAGACGATGTCGAACGCCCGCAGCGCCTCGATGACGGTGATCACCAGCACGATCACGTTGACGGGGCGGAGCGTCGGCAGGACCACCCGGAAGAAGGTCTGCGGCTCGTTCGCCCCGTCGATCGCGGCGGCCTCCTTCAGGGTCGGGTCGACGGCCTTCAGCCCGGCCAGGTAGAGCAGCATGACGTACCCGACGTGCCGCCAGCCGACCAGCAGCAGCACCGACCAGAGGTTTATCGACGGGTCGCCGAGCCAGTCGACCGGGTTGTCGGTCCGGCCGAGGATCGCGTTCGCCGCACCGTAGTCGCGGGAGAAGAGGAGCTGGGCGATGAAGCCGACCACTGCCAGCGAGAGCACCACCGGCAGGTAGAACGCGGTCTGGTAGAAGCGGGTGAACCGCATCTCCCGGTCCAGCAGCACTGCCAGGAAGAGCCCGAACGGGGTGGCGACCAGGCCGAGGAAGGCGAGCCAGAGCAGGTTGTGCCGGACCGCCGGCCAGAACGGCGGGTAGTTGCTGACGATGTTGACGTAGTTGTCCAGCCCGACCGGCCGGATCTCGCCGAGCCCGTCCCAGGAGGTGAAGGACAGCCCGATCGAGGCCAGCGTCGGACCCCAGATCAGCACCAGGTCCAGCAGCAGCGGCAGGCCGAGCAGCAGCCCGATCACCGCGATGTCGCGCGGGGTGAACCGGCCGATCCGGCGCCGTCGTCGCCGGCCGGCTGATCCGGGTACGTCTCCAGCCCGCCCCGCCTCGACCGGCGAGGCCGTCGGAATCGGCGTCGGGATCGGAGTCGGGGTCACCGGCGGAGCCAGCCGCTTCAGGAGGCGAAGATGGTCTTCTTCTGCGCCTCGATCCGTCGACACAGCCCGTCGACGTCGTCAGGTGAGTTCAGGAAGCTCTGCAACGACGGGATCATCACGGTGCTGGCGAAGTCCGGCCGGGTGTCCCGGTCGAGGAACTGGGAGATCTGCTTCGCCCCGCCGACCAGCTCGACCGCCTTGCGCTGAAGGGCGCTGTAGCCGCCGGCATCGGCGCCGTTGTGCGTGCCGACGTTGTTCGGGTCGCTCTTCAGGTACGCGTCCTGCGCCTTGGCACTCGCAAGGTAGCGGAGCAGTTCCTTCGCCCCGTCGACGTTCTTCGCCTTGCTGGAGATCATGAAGCCGTCGATCGGCGCCTCGACCGCGTCCTGTCCGTGCGCCTCGACGATCTGCGGGAACGGGAAGAAGTCCAGGTCCGCCGCGACCTCGCCCTGGAACTGCTGGCCGACGAACATGCCGAGCAGGTACATCCCGGTCTGCTTCTGGCCCAGCGACTGCGCCGCCTCCTGCCAGGTCCGCCCGTTCGCCCCCGGCTGGCAGTGCGGCAACAGCTCCCGCCACAGCGAGAAGACCTGCTTGACCCGACCGTCCTCCCAGGACTCCTTGCCGGCCATCAGACTGACGTGGAAGTCGTACCCGTTGGCCCGCATGTTGATGTAGTCGAAGGTGCCCATCGCGGGCCAGCCGTCCTTGTCGGCCATGGCGATCGGGATCATTCCGTCCGAGTGCATCCGAACGGCCAGCGCCTTGAAGTCGTCCCAGGTCTTCGGGACCTGGTAGCCCTTCTCCTGGAACACGCTCTTCCGATAGAAGACCGCCCACGGGTAGTAGTAGAACGGCACGAAGTACTGCTTGCCGTCGCTGCCGGTGGAAGCCTGCTTCATCGCGGCCGAGAAGTCGCCGCCGATCGACTGCCAGAGGTCGGAGATGTCGGTGGCCAGCCCCTGCGCGGCGAAGTACTGCATCCGGAACCCGGAGAACCAGGTGAAGACGTCGTCCGGCGTCGCCTGGAGATAGCGGGTGATGTTCTCCTGGAAGGTGTTGTGGTCGACGGTGTTGATCTTCACGTCGAGTCCGGCTCCGGCCAGCACCTCGGCGATCGCCTTCTTCGGCACCTCGTCGGAGTAGTTCGAGCCGAAGGTCACCGTCCCGCCGCCGCCGCCCTCGGAAGGCTTCTCGCAGGCCGCCAGCCCGGCCGGCAGGGCCAGCGCGCCCGCCGCGGACCCGGCGGCACCGAGCAGGCGGCGTCGGCTGAGCGGACCCGGCGTGCGGAGGGAGGACATCGGGGGAACGGGTCGGCCGGGCTGTGTAGTCGCCATCGTGTCTCCTCGCCGCCGCTGCGGAAGTGACCGACCACCGCTTCGCAACGGCCGATCCGCGCACGAAACCTGTCGGCAACACTAGGAGGATCGGCGGAAGAGGGTCAAGAACTTAGATCGATTGATGCCTGATCCGGCATCGAGGCTCACCCCTCCGGCTCAGCCCTCCGGCTCACCCCTCGGGGGCGTGCTGCTCGACGGCCCGCTGGACCGCCCGGTAGATCTGCCCGAACCGCAGCGCGTCCGAGCTGCGCAGCAGCATCACCTCGCCGCCCCGGTATTGCACCCACAGCTCTTGCACCTTGACGCCCCGCTCGTACGACCGGTCGAGCCAGTAGAGCGGCAGTTCCAGGAACGGGAGCAGCGCCAGCACCCCGACCACACAGGCCGCCAACACGATCGCGGCGAGCTGCCACTGCCCCCGGTCCTGGGCCGAGTACGCCAGCGACAGCACGCAGACCATCGCCACCAGCGGCGGGATCGACAGCAGGAGGATGAGTACGCCCCGTCCAGCGAGCCGGCCCCGGGTCCGGGCCGTACCAGGCCCCCGGGCGTGCCAGACGTACGACACCTCGGCGACCGGCACCGTGCGCCCGTTCGCGTGGATCGTCTCGGAGGTTACCCGTACCGTGTCGTCCCGGTAATAGAGCGTCACCGTTCCAGCAAAGCGCGGCCTGTGGTCTGCCCGCCACAGTTACGCATGGTCGGATTCGGGTCACCCCGACACGGCGAACCACCGCCCCGGCCGGAGCAGGGGCGACGGCGAACTATCCGCCGAGGACGTCGCCGATGGTCGTGGCGGTGACGGCGCGACGGAGCCAGGTGTCGAGCTGGGCCAGCTCGGTGCAGCCGAGGATCCGCTCACGGGCCTCGGCCGGCACGGCGACACCGCGCCCGTCGAGCACGGTCAGGATTGCCCGCGCCTCGCCCCGCGCCTCGCCCCGCGCCTCGCCCCGCGCCTCGCCCCGCGCCTCGCCCCGCGCCTCGCCCTGCTCTTCGTGACGGGCGGCAAGTTCACGCAGCAGTTCGCTGCGGTATTCGTAGTCCGCGGTGGTGGTCATGAAGGCCTCCCAGCGAGTCCGGGCCGCCGTCGGCAGTCCGGCCAGTACGACGTCATAATACAAGATCGCGGCCTTCGGGCCGACCGTGCGAAGTGCCTCCATCAACGCCGGGAAGGTGGCTTCCACCTGGGCGTCCTGGCCGTGGCAGATGGCCGAGAGCACGGCCAGGGCCGGGTTGCTGCGGGCCACTTCGACGTCCACGACCAGCGGCACGTCGTTCGGGGTGAAGATGAACGGCCGCAGTGACAGGCTCAGCCCGCCGAACTCGAACAGTCCGCGGTAGCGGCGGGCGGTCCGGGAATCGGGGCAGAAGACCAGCAGCGCGGCGTCGACGTCCAGCTCGCTTTCGAGTTGGGCCACGTAGAGCTTCCAGGTGCGGCGCTTGGCGGAGTCCCAGCGACGCTGGATCTCCAGCACCACGGCGAGCAGTGGCCGGTCGGCCGAATCGCAGTAGAGCAGCATGCCGTCCGCGTGGTAGGCGCGCGGGACCAGCACCCGTACGTCGGTGGCGTGCGTGCGGGCGTGGTGGTAGTCGGGGACCTTCACGCTGATGCAGGCGGCATTCCGCCCGCCGAAAGAACCCAGCGACCAAGCCGGACCGCTCTGGCGCGATGACCTTGACCCAGGCGAGTCGGTGGCTCAGATGGAGCTGTTCAAAGGTGCTATCGGGCTGTTCAAGAACCCATCGAGTCATCGCCGCGTGGACTACTCCGACCCCACCGAAGCCGCCGAGACCGTCCTCCTGGCCGACCTACTTCTTAGGCTGCTGCGCAAGATCCCCGAGGGTCCCGTCGCTGGTGAAGGTGCGGACCTCGACGGGGACTGACGGCGGCACCCTGGCCGATGACCAGGGTGCCGCCGACGCCCGGTTGCGGTCGGCGGCTACACCGCGCCCGCCGTGTTCGCCTCGTTGACCGGCACCGCCACTGTCAGCGGTCGATCCGGTCCAGGTCCGGTAGGGGCCGCTCGGCCATTACCCTTCCGGCCGCGTCGTAGCCGACGAGCGTCGGTGGGTCGACGCGCTCGTCAGCCAGGTACCAGAAGAAGAACTGGCCCTCGGCGGGCAGTGCCGGCCGGGTGGTCCCATCGGGCAGCCGCAGCTCGGCCCGGGCCGCGCCGCCGGCGGCGGCCCACATGGTGTGTATCCCGCGGTCATCCGCCGACCCGCCGGTGCTGTGGAAGGGCCCGCTGCCGCTGCCGCGGTTGCGGTCCGACGCCCGTTCACAGCTCCCGCCGGCCAGCCGGAAGTCCGCCGGGGCGGGCCGGTCGAGGGGACCGGGCGGCTCGAACATCGGCGCGATGCAGATGGTGCCGTTCTCGTTCCGGGCGGACCAGACCGACAGGACCATGCCGTCTGGCCCCGGTGCCTGAGCCACCCGCCGCGCCGTCTGGACGTCCACCGAGCCACCGGTCTCCTTGGCCCAGAACGAGAGCGGCCCGGTGAACGAGTCCGGCAGCAGCCCGCTCGCCGTTGCGATGCCTGCGCCCGACGCGAGCAGCCCGGTGGTGAGCGCGGCGGTGAGCAGCAACCGTCGACGGCGGGTTCGCACTCGGGCTGGCGGTGCCGAGTCGGTGGCGGTCCGCAGCAGGCGCTCCAGCGTCGCGTCCCGGGTGGTGGCGGGCCAGTGGTCGTCGACCGTGGTCGCCGGCCGCAGCTTTTCGAGGGTGGTGAGTTTGCTCTGCCTGGTCATGCGGTGCCTCCTCCAGAGAATGGCAGTGGTCTTGGGGTGGTGTCGGTGTACGGCGGCGTGTCCGCCTCGCAGTCGGCCTGTAACCGCCGTCGAGCGCGGAAGAGGCGTACGTGGAAGGCGGGCAGCGAGCAGCCGGCCACCTTCGCCGCCTGCCCGGGCGTCAGCCCGTCCCAGGCGACCAGCAGCAGCGCCTCCCGCTCCCGGGGTGTCAGTGCCGCCAGCCGGGCCAGTACGGCCGCGCGTTCGGTGGCGAGCACGTCGGCCGCGGCGGCCGGCTCCGCGACCTGACGGAACCGCTCCAACTCCTTGGCCAGCCGTGCCTGCCGGTGCCCGGACCGGCGCAGGTTGCCGATCGTGTTGCGGGCGACCACGAGCAACCACGGCAAGGGTTCGTCCGGAACGCTCGCCAGCCGGCGCCAGGCCACCAGGAACGTCTCCGACACCACGTCCTGGGCGGCGTCGGAGTCGAGATGTCGCAACGCGTACGCCATGACGCGGGGGCCGTACTCGGTCCACATCGCCACGAACCGCTGTTCGTCTTCGCTCACACCACGTACTGTCCGGCCACTCCGGAAAACTTACGCGCGGTGCGCCCGCTCACCATCTCCTCGGCTGATGGAACCAGGCGTCGAAGAAGGTGCGATAGCTGCCGGACGCTGCGTTTCTCGGCCAAGCGGACGAAGGTGACGGTCGTCACAATGCTCTCGCAGTTGCGGGCGCACCACCCCGGCAGGATGCGGAAGAACGTCCTGTCGCCGACCATGCCGCAGTGCCAAAAGCGCTGCGACGTCGCTGTCGTAGACGTACAACATCACGTCGAGCGCGGGCATGGTGGCGCACGAGGTGCCGAACGCTTTCGGCGACGCGGGGAGCCCTACTGTATGGCGCTCTTCGTCGTAGACCACTCGGAGAACCTGGCGAAGCCCTCGTCGAGCCAGATGGTCGGCCCTCGCACCCTCGCTCGTCCCACGCTGTCAGGTTCGGCAGCCGCTGAAACCGGTCCGGCGCACTGTGGCCGGCATGCTCAGCCAACTGCCAGCAGCAGTGCTGGCGGTACGCGTTTTCCGCGCAGGGCTCATCGACACGCACAGGAAGGCCGACTCGTCCGGTCCGTCCAGACCACCGTACGACGCCGACAGCGGCCGACCGAGCCACGATGGCTCGGATGACCACTCCGACCCATCACCGTACGTAGCTGCCAGTGCTCGCGTCAGAGGAACTCGCCGCGATCGAATACGCGCGCCTAACCGGTCTCAAGCGCCGGTGAGCGTCATGACTGTCCCTCCACTCCGGTCGGGGCCGGCGTGGTGCGCGCCGGCTCGACGCCGCCGTCGGCCGCCTGCCGGCGCAACTCCCGGTGGATCGTGGTGATGTCCGTCGGCGCGGCGGGGATGACCAGGTCCCGGTGCCGGTCGCAGGGCAACGGCAGACTCTCCTCCGGCTCCCCGAGGTTCAGCCCGAGGCCGATCTCCACGCGGTACGCCCGGTGGCACCCGCAGGTCATGTGGTAGGTCGTGCCGGCGATGCCGTGGGAGGTGTGCTCGACGACCTGTTCGCCGGCGGCTTCCAGCGCCCGGAGGTACCGAACGGCGTTGGCGGCCACCCGACGGTGCCGCTCACGCTGCTCGGGCGAGGTCATGATGTGTCGGACCCGGTCCCTGCCGCCGGGCACCTGGTCGATGGCGGTACGGACCTGGCCAGCCGGCTGCTCCCAGTCCACGCCGAGCCGGGTCAGTTCGCGCAGCGCCGGGCCGAGGTCGGCCTTGCGCGGGAAACCGGCCGGGTGCAGCGGCAGGCGGCAGGCGGTGTGCGTGACGAACCACCCGTTCACCTGCTTCGAGGCGGACAAGCCAGCCGGAAGCTGAATGCCCCGCGACTCGGCACGCCAGGCGGCGGGGTCCTTGGCGGTGGTAGTGGCCACGGGGACTCCTCTCGAAGGGGATCGAGCGGTGCAATTATTGGCTTGCCATTTACGGTCCCACTCGCCGTAGGAAATGGCAAGCCAATATGCCATGATTGTTGGCATGACCCGATGGCCGACCAAGAACTTCCGCCCGAACCCGGTCTACGCCGAGGCGGGCGAGGACGCCGCCGACGAGGCCGGGGTGAGCTTCAACGTGCTGGTGCAGGCGATGCTGCGGGAACTCAGGGCGGACCCGGCTGGCCGGCTCGCGGCGTTGGCGCCGCACATCCAGGCGGTCGCCGCCGAGACGCCGTCGCGAGGACGGCCGGCCAGGGAGAGCCCCGGCCGGAGTCCCGGGGGTTAAGTCAGGCTTGACCCTTCCAGGCGGCTGGTCATCTACGTGGCGTTTTGTGCCCGTCAGGCAGGGCTCCTGCTACCCTGGGAAGCGCAGGACGCCCGGTTTCGGGGTTCCCGCACCCGCCTTGGGGCCCGCGCTTACGCGGGCCCTTCGTGCATCTGTCGAGCGGTCGGGGACCAGCACCAGGAGTGGTAGACCTGCGGCTGCACCCAGGACCACAGCCGTTCGTTCGTCGCCGCTTCGCGCGGGTCGACCGGGCTCTGCATTCGGCGGAACAGGAACATCAGCAGGTCGGCGGCCTGGACCAGCCGGGACGCGTGGCTCGGCGCGAAGTGCAGCGTGTCGACGATCCGGGTGAGCCGGCGGGAGCGATAGCCGCCAGTGCCGTCGACCCGGTAGCGGGTCAGGTCGGCCCGGTGCCGCGCCGGGTGGTCGACCTCGTCCGCGATCACCAGGGCCAACTCCTCCTCGCGGGCGGCGTAGGCGTCGACGCGCTCCAGGACGTGCGACAGCACGACCTCGTGCGCGGGCTTGGGAGTCGGGTACCGCTCGGCGAGGCCGTGCCGGTCGACGCCGCGCAGGATGACCGTGACGTCGTGGGCGCCGATGGCCTTGAGCGCCGCGTTGTAGACCGCGATCCGGAGCCGGGGCGGAACCTGTTCAGCGGCTGAGGCAACGACCAATCTCGCGGCTCAGGCCGCTGCGGGCGCGCCTTGTGGTGGGAATGCCTTGTGCTCGGTGTAGGGCTGTCCGTTGGCCAGGCAGTGGTGCAGTTGGGATAGGAAGCGGTTGAACAGGTTACGCAGGGCGGCGGCGTGGCGGTCGCCGGAGTGGCGGCGGCGGTCGTAGTGGGCGCGTACGGCGTCGGACTTGGTGAGCGCGGCGAAGGTCCAGAGGTAGCCGGTCGCGGCGAGGCGTTGGGTTTTGACTCGGCGGTGCATGACGATGTGGCTCTTGCCGGAGGTGCGGGTGACCGGTGCGGAGCCGGCGTAGGCGCGCAGGGCTCGGGCGTCGGCGAACCGGGTTCGGTCATCGCCGATCTCGGCGAGGACACGGGCGGCGGTCAGCCCGCCGAGGCCGGGGAAGCTGGTCAGGATGGCGGCGTCGGGGTGGTCGACGAATGCCTGATCGGTGGCCTCGTTGAGCTGCTCGGCGGCCTTGCAGGCAGCATCGAGCTGAAGGAGCAGGGCGCGGGCCTGGTGGCCGAACGCGGTTTCGACCGTGGCCGGTTGGCGCAACTGTTCGGCGCCGAAGATGCCCAGGAGCCGTTCGGCCCATGCCTCGATCCCGCGTTGGCGACCTGCATCCTTGAGCAGGGCGCACAGCTCGGGCTTGGTTAGCGCGGCGGCCTGGCCTGGGGTGGGTGCGGCAGCGAGGACTGTGCGGGCCTCGATGCTGGTCAGTCCGATGTGCTTGCGGTGGAACGCCTCCAGCGCGGCGGGGAAGAACTCCCGCAGGGGCTGTCCGCCGGGGCGTGTCCACGGCCGGGTTCTGTCCCTGGGAGATAGTCCACCGAGATCAGCTTGAGGAGAGTCCGGGGCCGGAGCGGTCGGGGTTCATGTGCCGAGCCGGTAACTCCCAGGTACCGGAAGCGGCGCGGCAGCACCTTCCCTGACCTGGCCCACTCCCTACCTGGCGGGTTCGGGCTCGGCGGCCGGCGCGGGCCCGCGAGTTGCCGCCGTGGCGGACGCCGCCGACGCTGGCGGTGGCGCGGCGGTGGTGGTGGAGGGGAACGCGGTGGCCGCCACTGCGGCGGCGGTCGCTGCGTCACTAGCCGGTGCGGGCTCGCGCGCCTTGGTGTAGACGTAGTGCTGGATGACGGCGCGGAGTTCGTCGACCAGGTCGTTACCGTCGACGGCCAGGGCGGCCAGCCGGGCCGGGGCGTTGACGAGTTGCGCTGTGATGGCCGGGCCGAAGACCTCCGCGAAGCTGGCAGGATTGCCGGCCTGCGCGGCGGCGCCGAGGTCGGAGTCTTCGCACAGGCGGGTGGTGGCCTGGTTGAGCCAGGCCCGCTCGTCGCGGGTGAGCGCTGCCGCGAGCGTCGGTACCCGGGCCTTGATCTCGTCGTCGGTGAGCACGACCGTCGGTGTCGCGGCCGGGTCCGGGTCGGACCGGTCAGCGCTGGCGGGGGCCGGCCCGGCGCCGGCCGCCGGCGGCGGGGTGGCTCGGATGGTGTCGTGGACGGCGTGGCGGGCGGCGTTGAACATGCTCGCGCGCCAGTCGGCGTCGTCGCACTTGAGGAAGATCGCCACGGACAGGCTCGGCTGGTCCGGGTCGCCGAGCATGGCGGTGAGCGCCTTGTCGAAGGTGCCGGCGAACGCGGCGACGTCGTCGTGCTGGCGGGCGGCGGCTTGGGCTCGTTGACGTGAACGGTGTCGACGCCGGGGACGTCGACCTCCTGGGTCTGCTCCCAGGCCATCCCCGCCTGCGGCTGGCCCGGCTCACGGCGGCGCAGGATCAGCAGGTCGGTGACGACCTTGGTGCCGGCCGCGTCCTCGTGCGCGCCGCTTGGCAGCCGCACCGCCGACACCAGGTCCGCCAGCGCGGCCATCTCCCGCCGGGCGGCCGGGTTCGCGGCGTCCATCGTGTAGCGGGAGGTCAGCGCCACGACCAGCCCACCGGGCCTGGTCAGGTGCAAACTCTTGATCAGGAAGTGGTTGTGGATCGAGTGCTTGCCCGGGTTGTGCCGCCGGTCGGCCAGCGCGAAGCTGCCGAACGGCACGTTGCTGATCGTCAGGTCGAACGTGGCGGCCGGCGCGCGGGTGTCCGCGAAACGACTCGGTGCGGATGGTGGCGTGCGGGTAGAGCGCGGCGGCGATCCCGGCCGTGACCGGCTCCACCTCCACCCCGGTCAGCCGGGCGCCGTCGGGCGCCAGACCGATGAACGTGCCCGACCCGCAGCCGGGTTCCAGCACGTCACCGCCGGCGAACCCGAGGCCGCGGACCGCGTCCCAGATGGCCCGGACGTACGCCGCGGCGGTGTAGTGCGCGTTCAACGTGTTGCGCTCGGCCGCCGCGTACTCCCGCTCGTCGAGCAACTGCCGGAGCTGCTCCCGGGCCGCCTCGAACCGGGCGTGGTCGCGGTGGTCGGCGCGGCCCTCGAACACCCCGGGCACCGCTCCCCAACCCGACCAGCGGGCCAGCACCGCCTGCTCCTCGACGGTCGCCGGCCGGTCCTCGGCCTGGAGCGTGCGCAGGGTACGCAGCGCCGCCAGGTTCGCATTGAGCCGGGCCACCTCACCCCGGGGCGCCAGGTCCTCCTGCCCCCGGGGCACGAACGACGGCTGCCAACGGCTCGGCGATCTCGTCCGGCTGCCCGTGCAGCATGGCGCGGACCGACTGGGCGGCGACCTCCCGGCCCGCCGCCGTGGTGAAGGTGCCGGCGGCCCAGTCCACCCGGCCGGTGACCACGACCTCGACCAGCGGCCAGGTGTCCGCACCGTCCGGGGTGATGGCCAACACCGGCCCGGGACGGTCCGGGTGCCGGGTCACCGCCGGATCGAGCACATGGAAGGCCCGCGCCGCAGACCGCCGCCCGTCGGCGCTGCCGTCCTCGTCGACGACCACGGCGACGCCGGCCGCCGGATCCGCCTGCGCGGTGAGCGCCGCGACCTGCGGCCCGGTCAGGGCCGGCCCGCACGCGGCCACCGCCAGCGGCGCACCGTCGCCACGCTCGGCCAGCGCGATCGCCTCCACCGCAGACCGGGCTACCACCGACCGGCCGGCCCGGTCGGGCTGCTCGGCGAGCCCGAACAGCACCTCAGTTGAACACGTGCGTGAGCAGCCAGGTCACCAGGCTCGGGTCGAGCTTGGCCAGGGCGACCGGGGACTCGTGCTCGGCACTCGGCATGGCGGGCACGTTACGAGACGGGTACGACACTCCAGGTGATGTGCGCGGACGGCCCGGTCGGGTTCGGGTGCCGGCGGCCGTTCAGCGGTTGCGGCCGGCGGTGGCTCCGGCGGCGCTGGTCTGCTCGACGGCGCGTTCCAGCGCCCGGTAGACCTGACCGAACCGCAGCGCGTCGCCGGTGCTGAGCAGCCGGACCGGCCTGCCGCGCCACTGCGCCCAGATCTCCAGCCGGTGCGCGCCGCGGGTGTAGGTGCGGTCGACGTGCTCCAGCAGGAAATCGGCGACCGGGGCGGCGGCGAGCCCGACCAGGACGGAGGCGCCGACGATCGCGATGGTGGCGGTGACCGAGGTGTGCAGGCGTACCGCGATCAGGATGCCGACCGCGGCGGCGAGCAGCGGGCCGGCGAGCCCGGCCAGCAGCGCGCCCCGGCCGGCGAGGGTGCCCCACGACCGGGCGCCCCGGACGTGCCAGACCCGGGCCACCTCGACCAGCGGGTAGGCCCGGCCGTCCACCCGGATCGCCTCCGAGGTGATCCGGATCGTGCGGTCGTCGTAGTACGTGGTCATCGCCGTTCCACCTCGGCCGGTCGGACCTGCTCAGGGTATCCGTAAACGTACCCCGCCGGGGTCGTCGGGAATCCACACCGACCTGCCGGGCCTGCACGAACGCCCGTTAGGGTGAGCCTCGCGACTTCGACGTGGAGGTGGGCTGTGGGCGACTTCGTCCGGGTGGAGACCAACGAGGGCATCGGCACGATTTGGCTGGAGCGACCGCCGATGAACGCCCTGAACACCCAGCTACAGGAGGAGTTGCGCGCCGCCGCCGCCGCGGTCTCCGCCGATCCCGGCGTCCGCGCGGTCATCCTGTACGGCGGGGAGAAGGTCTTCGCGGCCGGCGCGGACATCAAGGAGATGGCCGACATGTCGTACGTCGACATGGCGCAGCGGGCCGCCGACCTCTCCAGCGCGCTCGGCGCGCTCGCCCGGATCCCGAAGCCGGTGGTCGCGGCGATCACCGGATACGCCCTCGGCGGCGGCTGTGAACTCGCGCTGGCCTGTGACTGGCGGGTGGTCGCCGAGGACGCGAAACTCGGCCAGCCGGAGATCAAGCTCGGCATCATCCCCGGTGCCGGTGGCACCCAGCGGCTCGCCCGACTGGTCGGACCGGCCCGGGCCAAGGATCTGATCATGTCCGGGCGGATGGTCGACGCCGCCGAGGCGCTCCGGATCGGCCTCGCCGACCGGGTGGTCCCGGCCGGCCAGGTGTACGCCGAGGCGGTGGCCCTGGTCCGGCCGTACCTGACCGGGCCGGCCCAGGCGTTGCGGGCGGCGAAGCTGGCCGTCGACGGCGGGTCGGAGATGGACCTCGCCTCCGGACTGGCCTGGGAGAGCCAGCTCTTCGCCGCGCTCTTCGCCACCGACGACCGGCGGGAGGGGATGGCCGCCTTCGTCGAGAAGCGCCGTCCCGACTTCACCGGCCGGTGACGTCGTCCCGGGAAGGCTCGGCGCGACACCGTCCGGGACAGGTGAGTGTCACTCACGCTCTATCCGACTGGCCGGTAACCTCGCAGGGACCACGGCGGACGAGCGGCAGATTCGGCAGACCCGGCAGGCTGGCAGGTTCGGCAGACCGGGCAGATCCGGCAGGCTGGCAGACCCGGCAGACCGGCACACCTCAGGAGCGGCGATGACGGAACGGATCGAAGGACACGGCGGCGACCTGGCCCTGGCGGCCCTGCGGGCGTACGGGGTGCGGGAGATGTTCACCCTCTCCGGCGGGCACGTCTTCCCGCTGTACGACGCGGCGCACCGTACCGACTTTCCGATCTACGACGTCCGGCACGAGCAGTCGGCGGTCTTCGCCGCCGAGGCGGTCGCCAAGTTGCAGCGCCGGCCGGGGCTGGCCGTCCTCACCGCCGGGCCCGGGGTCACCAACGGGATCTCCGGGCTGACCAGTGCGTATTTCAACGCCTCTCCGGTGCTGGTGCTCGGCGGTCGCGCCCCGGCCTTCCGGTGGGGGGCGGGCAGCCTCCAGGAGATCGACCACGTGCCGCTGGTCGCACCGGTCACCAAGCACGCCGGCACGGTCTGGTCGACCGACGACGTGCCGGGTGCGGTCGCCGGGGCGCTGACCGCCGCGCTGACCCCGCACCGGGGCCCGGCCTTCCTGGACCTGCCGCTGGAGGTGATCTTCTCCACGGGTGACGTCGAGCCGCCGGCCGGGCCGGAGATCACGCCGCTCGAACCGGACCCGGACGACGTGGCGAAGGCGGTCGGGCTGATCGCCGGAGCCGAACGCCCGGTGATCATCGCCGGTTCCGACGTGTACGCCGGAAACGCCGTCGAGGCGCTGCGGGCCGCCGCCGAGGCGCTCCGGGTACCCGTCTTCACCAACGGGATGGGCCGGGGCGCCCTGCCGCCCGGCCATCCGCTCGGCTTCGCCAAGGCCCGCCGGGCGGCGCTCGGCGGCGCCGACCTGGTCGTGGTGGTCGGCACCCCGCTGGACTTCCGGCTCGGGTTCGGCGACTTCGGCGACGCCACCGTGGTGCACGTGGTGGACGCGCCGAGCCAGCGGGCCGGGCACGTCGAGCCGGCCGTCAGCCCGGCCGGCGACCTGCGGCTGATCCTTACCGCCTTCGCCGACCACTCCGGCGAACGGGCCGACCACGAGTCGTGGATCGACGGGCTGCGTACCGCCGAGGAGGCCGCCCGGGCCAAGGACGCGGCGGCGATGGCGGCGGAGAGCGACCCGATCAAGCCGGCCCGGGTCTACGGCGAGTTGCGCCGGGTCCTCGCCCCGGACGCGGTCACCATCGGCGACGGCGGCGACTTCGTCTCGTACGCCGGGCGCTACCTGGAACCCGCCCAGCCCGGCACCTGGCTCGACCCCGGCCCGTACGGCTGCCTCGGCACCGGCATGGGCTACGCGATGGGGGCCCGGGTCAGCTACCCGGACCGGCAGATCTGCGTGCTGATGGGCGACGGTGCGGCCGGCTTCTCGCTGATGGACGTCGAGTCGCTGGTCCGGCAGAAGCTGCCCGTGGTGATCGTGGTCGGCAACAACGGCATCTGGGGCCTGGAGAAGCACCCGATGCGCGGCATGTACGGCTACGACGTCGCCGCCGACCTCCAGCCCGAGCTGCGCTACGACCAGGTGGTGACCGCGCTCGGCGGTGCCGGTGAGACGGTGGCGAAGGCCGCCGACCTCGGGCCGGCCCTGGAACGGGCCTTCGACTCCGGCGTGCCGTACCTGGTCAACGTGCTGACCGACCCCGCCGACGCCTACCCGCGCTCGTCCAACCTCGCCTGACCCTGCGGGAACGGTCCGTGGATACCGGCTGATCCGTGGGTACCGGCTAACCGGCGGTCCGCCGACGGTCGACAGGTCGCTGGCTGGGGTCGACCCACCAGTCGGCCGGCCCGAACGGTGGCGCGGGCGGCTCGGCCCCGTCTACTCGGCCCGCCAGGTCGGGCCGGCGGGCCGGGTCCGGTTGCGCGGACGGCCCGGCGACCGCGGGTCCGGCCACCACGGTCAGCTCGGTGACCTGCAACGGCGGATGCCCGCCCCGCTCCGCCCGGTCGTCGGATGCCCGGCCCGCGTTTCGGCCCGTTGCCACGCCGGGGCGGTCCGGGTCGCGGGCACCGAGCAGCGGCAGCAGCAGTACGCCGAGGACGTACGGGGCCGCCATGTAACGGGCGGCCTGCGCGTTGTTGACGGCAAGTACCGAGAGCTGGTTGCCGAGGCTGAGCGCGGCCAGCCCCAGCAGGGCCGGGTTGCGCCGACGCCAGGCCAGCAGCCCGACCGTCAGGTACGCCAGATAGGCCCAGGTGGCGCCCCGCCACAGCAACCACTCGGGCTGGCCGACCCGGCTGGCGAGCAGGTCCGCCACCTCAGCGGTCCGTTCGCCGAGTGGCCGGCTGTACGCGACGGCGAGCACCTCCGGCCGCTGGAATCTCGGATCACGTTCGAGGTAGATCGGCAGCGCCCAGGCGGTCGGGTTGGCCCGCAACCCGCCGGCCGGAGTGGGCCGCCAGGCGATCGAGCCCCGGCACAGCCGGGCGTCCAGCACGGTCTGCGGAGACCTGCGGACCAGCCGCCACCAGGCGGACAGCAGTTCGTCGGTGTGCGCGGCGGCCGCCGCACGGTCGAAGTCCGGGTGGTAGACGGTGGAGTCGACGGTGTAGCAGTCCGCCGACTGCCGCCAGTGGGCCGGTGGCGCCAGCCTCGTCAGCAGGGCCAGGTCGGCGGCGGAGAACTCGGCCGGGTGCTTGGCGTACCCGACCGCCAGGTCGGCGATCATCGCCTCGTAGGCCACGATGGACTCGCTGTCGCGTACCCCGAGGGCCGGTAGCAGGGCCCAGTTGGTCAGCAGGGCGACCGTGCCGGCCAGTACCCCGGCGAGCAGCAGCCGGATCACCGCCCCGCGCCGCAGCAGCAGGGCCAGCAGCACGGTGACGATCGCGACCACCACGAAGCCGTTCTGCCGGAACAGGCAGACCAGGGTCAGCTCGGCGACCAGGGCGGCGAGCAGGTCCCGGGGGAGCCGGCGTCGCCGGTCCGGCCGTACCTCGACGGGACCGTTCCTGGCCTCCCACCGGCCGCCGGCGGCGTGCGGGCGGCGGTGGGCCAGCAGCCGGGCCACCGTGCCGAGCAGCAGGACGTGGCAGACGACGAACGGCACGTCCTTCCAGACGCAGACCGCGAACGTGCCGACCGGGGGCAGCGCGACGACCACCACCGCCGCGGTGGTCCAGCCCCAGGCCGGGCCGCCGAGCCGGAGCAGGCCGGTGACCGCGTACGCCAATCCGGCCGCCAGGGCGGTGGTCTGGGCCAGGGTCAGCGCACCGATCCCGCCGGTGAGCTCCACCGACAGCCAGACCAGGGCGGTGTAGCTGATCGGATGGTGGGTGTTCCAGTTGCCGGTGGTGGCCTGCCAGACGTGGTCGAGCGAGTCCGGGCTGAACAACCCGGGATAGCGGGCGGCCCACCAGAACAGCAGGACCGCCTGGGCCAGCCCGAAGGTCAGCACACCGAGGCTCACCGATCGCCCCCGTGGCCAACCCCGCCCCCGGGGCCGGCGGCCGGCGGGTTCCGCCGACGCGTCCGCCGGGCATGCCGGTCCGGCCACCACCCCGTGTGCCATTCCTGTCGTCCTTCGCCCCGGGCGCGCGACCGCGCCGACCAGCGGTGCGAGGGTGGTGGCACCGGTTTCGGCCATGCTACGACCGCCGCCGCGCACAGGTCCCGGGAACAGCGGACTCCACACCGCCCCGCGCCGGCCGGTTGCCCTCCGCGCCGGCCCGTCGGTCGAGTGGAACGGTCGCGTCATCGGCCATGTCAGCGGGATGTCAGCGCGCGGCGGCCGGTGTCAGCCCCGGCTCAGCGCCGTTGGGCAGGGTGGGTGCACGACGAGAACCGACGGGAGAACATCCATGGATTACGCCATCCGGGCCGACGGGCTGGTCAGACGCTTCGGCGAGACCACCGCGCTGGCCGGAGTGGATCTGGCGGTGCGGTCCGGCACCGTCTTCGGGCTGCTCGGCCCGAACGGGGCCGGCAAGACCACCGCGGTACGAATCCTCGCCACCCTGCTCCGACCCGACGCCGGTGCCGCCACCGTCGGCGGGTACGACGTACTCGGTCAGGCGCACCAGGTGCGCCAGATGATCGGACTGACCGGTCAGTACGCGTCGGTCGACGAGACGCTCACCGGTGCCGAGAACCTGCTGCTGATCGGCCGGCTGCTCGGGCTTTCCCGGGCCGACGCCCGGCACCGCGCCCGGCGGCTGCTGGCCGAGTTCCACCTCTCCGACGCGGCGGACCGGGCGGCGAAGACGTACTCCGGCGGGATGCGGCGGCGGTTGGACCTGGCCGCGAGCCTGGTCGGCCGACCCCGGGTGCTCTTCCTCGACGAACCCACCACCGGGCTGGACCCGCGCAGCCGTACCGAACTCTGGGGCATCGTCCGGGACCTGGTCGGTTCGGGGGTGACCGTGCTGCTCACCACGCAGTACCTGGAGGAGGCGGACCAACTCGCCGACGAGATCGCGGTGATCGACCACGGCCGGGTGATCGCCCAGGGCTCGTCGGAGGAGTTGAAGGCGAAGGTCGGCGGGCAGGCGCTGGTGGTCCGCCCGGCCGAGCCCGCCGACCTGGCGGTGGTGGTCGGCGTGCTGCGGGAGGTGGCGGGTGCCGAGCCGGAGCGCAACCAGCAGACCGTGACCGTGCCGGTCAGCGACGGGGACGTGCTGCCCGTGGTGGTGCGCCGGCTCGACGAGGCCGGGGTCACCGTCGCCGAACTCGCGCTGCGCGGTGCGAGCCTGGACGAGGTGTTCCTGTCGCTGACCGGGCACCGGGCCGAGGACACCGAGGACGGGACCGAGCGGGCGGAGGTACCGGCGTGACGACGTTCGACGCCCCGCTGCCGGTGCCGACCGGGCGGGTCGGCCCGCTGGCGGGAATCCGGCACACCATGACCCTCGCCTGGCGCAGCCTGGTGCAGATCAAGCACAACCCGATGGAACTGCTCGACCTGAGCATCCAGCCGCTGATGTTCGTACTGCTCTTCACCTACGTCTTCGGCGGCGCGATCGCCGACAGCCCGGTCGACTACCTGCGCTTCATGCTGCCCGGCATCATGGTGCAGAACGCGCTCTTCGCGACCATGACCACCGGGTTCGGGCTGAACACCGACCTGACCAAGGGTGTCTTCGACCGGCTGCGTTCGCTGCCGATCGCCCGTTGGGCGCCGCTGGCCGGCCGGATCGTCGCCGACACGGTCAAGCAGGCCTGGTCGATAGCGCTGCTGCTCGGCGTCGGGATGGTGCTCGGCTTCCGCATCGGCACCGGCCCGCTCGGGGTACTCGGCGCGTTCGCGCTGCTGCTGGCCTTCTCACTGGCCGCCGCCTGGATCTCGGTGCTGGTCGGGGTGTTGGCCAGTGAGCCGGACAAGGTGCAGATCTTCGGTTTCACGTTGCTCTTCCCGCTGACCTTCACCAGCAACGTCTTCGTGCCGACCGAGAGCATGCCCGGTTGGCTACAGGCCTGGGTGAAGGTGAACCCGGTCTCCACGCTGGCCGACGCGCTACGTGGGCTGCTGGTCTCCGGTCCGGAGTCGGGGCCGATCGTCACCTCGCTGATCTGGGCGGTCGGTATCGCGGCGGTCTTCGCCCCGCTCGCCGTCCGGGCGGTCATCCGGCGGACCTGAGCCGTGGCCGGGAACGGCCTGCCGGACCAGGTCGGGCAGGTCGGGCAGGGCGGTAGGCACGGTGACGGCCTGCCGGACCAGGTCGGGCAGGGCGGTAGGCACGGTGACCGCCTGCCGGCCCTGCCCGAACGCGGCCGCGAAGCCCGCCGCGCCGAGCGCGTCCCGGACGGCCGCCTCGAGCTGTCCCGCGCTCAGCAGCGAATGGTCCGGTCCGCCCCGTACCCGGTCCGCCGCGCCGAGCAGCCGGGCCGCCTCGACCGGGCTGCCGAGCCGCAGTGCCAGGTCGGCGAAGCCCGCCAGCACGCCGGCGAGCACCGGGGCATCCTGGAACTCCAGCGCGAAGCCGAGCGCCCGCTCGTGGTGGTGCCGGGCGCCGGGGAGGTCGCCGAGCGCGGCGGTCACCGCCCCGGACGAGGAGGCGAGCATCGCCCGCCACTGCGGCGACATCGTCCGCGTGGTGACCAGTCCGGCGACCTGGTCGAGCCGCTGTCGGGCGCCGACCAGGTCGCCCCGGCTGCGCAGGATCTCGGCGTACTCGTGGGCGACCGCCGCCCGGCACTCGTCCGCGCCGATCCGCTCGGCCTGCTGCTCGGCGTCGGCCAGCAGCTCGAGGGCCTGGTCCTGCCGGTCGAGCAGCCACAGCTCGCGGGCCAGCCGGACCTGCATCACCGGCAGGTCCTCGGCGGCGCCCACCAGGCGGATCAGCTCCAGCGCCGCCGACTGGAAGCCGGCGGCCCGGCCGTGCTCGCCGTCCTGACCGGCCAGCTCGGCGAGTGCCCAGAGCGCGTACGCGGCCCCCCACCGGTCGCCGACCGACCGGAACCCCTCCAACGCGGCCGTCATGCCGGCCTCGGCGGCACCGATCGATCCGCCGCTGTTGATTTCCGAGTAGGCGTGGAACATCCGGGCGGTCGCCCGCACCCACGGGTCGGGGTCATCGAACCGGGTAGCCAGCACCTCGAACGCGGGCTTGGAGCGGTGCGACTCGAACATCACCGACATCGGTTCGACCAGCCGCAGCAGCGGTCGGGCAGCTTCGTGCCCCTGGGCGGTCCGGGCCGCCCTGGCCAGCCATTCGCCGCTCTCGGCGACGCTGCCGTCGACGGCGCGCAGGTTCATCCCGGTCAGCATCTCGGCGGTGGCCACCTCCGGCGGCGGCAGCCGGTCGATCCCGGGCAGGGACATCGCCAGCAGGGCCAGTTCGACACCTTCGACCCGCAGGCCGCGCATCCACCAGTACCAGCCGAGGGCGGCGACGAGTCCGACGGCGGTACCGGTGGATCGGGTGCCGATCGCCCAGCGCAGCGCGGCGTGCAGGTTGTCGTGCTCGGCGACCAGCCAGCCGAGCCAGCGGAGCTGGTCGGCACCGCGCAGTTCGGCGTCGGCGAGCCGGGCGACCGCGAGGAAGTCCTCGGCGTGCACCCGCCGCATCCGGTCCACCTCACCGGCCTCGGCCAGCCGGTGCAGCCCGTACTCCCGAATGGTCTCCAGCATCCGGTAGCGCGGCTCGCCGTCGCCGCTGACCACTACCAGCGACTTGTCGACAAGCGCGGAGAGCCGGTCGAACACCTCGGCGCGGTCGAGCGCGCCAGCACGCCGCTCGCGGTGCCGCACCGCGCCGTCCGGAGCGCAGATCCGCTCGATCGCGTCCAAGGTCGCGCCGCCACTGAACACCGCCAACCGCCGCCAGAGTGTCCGCTCGGCGTCGTCGAGCAGCTCCCAACTCCAGTCGAACACGGCGCGCAGGGTCTGGTGCCGGGGCAGCGCGGTACGACTGCCGTTCGTGAGCAGCCGGAACCGGTCGTCCAGCCGGGCAGCGACCTGGCCGGCGGTCATGTTGCGCAGCCGGGCGGCGGCCAGCTCGATGGCGAGCGGCATGCCGTCCAGCGACCGGCAGATCCGGGTCACCGCGGCGACGGTGTCGTCGTCCACGGAGAAGTCCGGGCGTACCGCGCCGGCCCGGTCGGCGAGCAGCCGGACCGCCGGGTAGCGGATCGCCTCCGCCGGTTCGGCGCCCGGGGGCGGCAGCGGCAGCGGTTCGACCGGGCAGAGCGTCTCGCCGGTGATGCCGAGCGGCTCCCGGCTGGTGGCCAGCACCCGCAGTTCCGGGCAGGCGCCGAGCAGCCGGTCGGCGACGCGGGCGGCCGCCTCGACGACGTGTTCGCAGTTGTCCAGCAGGAGCAGCATCCGCCGCGAGCCGATCGCCCCGGCCAGCCGGCTGACCGGGTCCGCCGTCCCGGCGTCGGGGTTCCGGTTGCGGGCGGCCAGCATGCCCTGTTCGCGCAGCCCGAGCACCTGGAGGATGGTCTGGGCCACCTCGGCGCCGTCGGTCACCGGGGCGAGTTCGACAAGCCATCCGGGGTAGCGGTCCCGGCTGGACAGGGTACGGGCCGACTCGACGGCCAGCCGGGTCTTGCCGGCGCCGCCGGGGCCGGTGAGGGTGACAAGCCGGCATCCGGAGAGCAGCTCGGTGACCCGGGTGATGTCCAGGCGCCGACCGACGAAACTGGTCAACGGGGTCGGCAGGTTGCCGGTCGGGCGGACCGTCGGCGTCCGGCCGTCGATCGAAGGCGGGCCGACCTTCGGCGTCCGGCCACCGGTCGACGGGTTCGCCGCCCCGGCGACCAGCTCCGCTCCCCGGAGCAGATCGAGGTGCAGTGCGGCGAGTTCCGGGGCGGGCTCGGTGCCGAGGGTCTCCGCCAGGGTGCGCCGCAGTCGGGCGTACGCGGCCAGCGCCTCGGCGGACCGGCCGGTGGCTCGGAGCGCCCGGATGAGTTGCCCGGTGAAGCGTTCCCGGAGCGGGTGGGCCTCGACCAGGGCTCGCAGTTCGGGTACCAGTGCGGCGGCCTCCCCGGCGGCGAGCCGGGCGTCGGTCCGTTCCTCGGCGGCGGTCAGCCGCAACTCGTCGAGCCGGGCCGCCGGTCCCCGGGCGAAGCCGGCCCGCGCCACGTCGGCCAGTGCGGGTCCGCGCCACAGGCCGAGGGCGTCGGCGAGTACCGCTGCCGCGCCGGACGGGTCGGAGTGGAGCAGGGCGCGTCCGGCGCAGACCAGTCGTTCGAATTCGCGTACGTCCACCGACGTCGGTGCGAGTGCCAGTCGGTAGCCGGTCGGGTGCGACTCGACCGGCAGGTCCGGTACGGCTCGCCGGAGCCGGGAGACCAGGGCCTGCAACGCGTTCGCGGTACCTGCCGGTGGCTCGCCCTCCCACAGCCCGTCGGTCAGTCGACCGGTGTCGACGACCCGGTCGGCGTCGAGGGCGAGCAGGATCAGCAGCCGGCGCAACCGGGCACCACTGACCGGTACCGGTGCCCCGGTGCCGCTGGTGACCTCCAGCGGCCCGAGCATGGCGATCCGCACGCCGTCGATTGTGCCCGGCACGCTCCCGGCGGTCCGGCAGGGTCCCAGCGCGGTCCGGCACGGCCGTCTCCCCGGCGGGTCCGCCGGAACGGTGAGGCGACCGCCTCTCGGGACGTCAGGCCTCCGGCTTGTCCTCTTCGCGGGGCGGCTCGCCGTTGCCGCGGCGCAGGTCGTCCTCCCGGCGGCGGAGGTCCTGCTCCCAGCGGTCCAGCAGCTCGCGGTCCCGCTTCGACTGCTCGTCGTTCAGGGAGCGGAGGAACTCCGGGTCGTCGTCGGGGGCCAGCGGCTGTGGCCGGTCCCGACCGGCGCTCGGCCGACCGGCGGCGCTCGGCCGACCGGCGGCGCTCGGCCGACCGGCGGCGCCCGGCCGGTCGGGGCGGACCGGCCGTCCGGCCACGAACCAGGCGATCGAGCCGACCAGCGGGAAGAACAGGATGATCAGGACCCAGGCGAACCGGGGGAGGGCGCGGATCTCGTCTTCCTCGGCCGAGAGGCAGCTGATCAGCGCGACGGCGGCCAGGATGAGCTGTCCGATGGCGAGGAGCGCGTAGAGGCGGACCATCCCGCCATGATGACGTACCCGATCCCGCTCAGCGCACCGGTGCCAGCAGCAGGAGCAGGCCGAGTCCGGCGAAACCGGCGGTGACCAGGGCGGTCACCGCGAGTGCCCGGCCGGACCGGTTCCGCCGGCCGGCGAGCCGGGGGAGGGTCGCCAGCAGTACGCCGAGCCAGCCCAGCCCGGCCAGCGCGGCTACCAGTGCCCCGACGGTACCGCCGGAGAGGGCCAGCCGAACGGTGAGTACCGCGACCACGCCGGCCGCCAGTACGGTGCGCCGCCAGGCCAGCCGGGTCCGCTCGACGGCGAGCCCGGCGTCCCGTCCCGGCACCGGGTGTCCCGGCCCGGCCCGTCGTGGGCTCACGGGCTCCGGGCGGCCTGCACCAGCACCGCCACCACCAGGAGTACGACGCCGAGCCCGACAAGCAGGGCGAGTACGGCGGGGAACCGTGAGGCGGGCAGTTCCTCGCCGAGCCGGATCGCCCGCTCGGTGCGCGCCCAGTGGTCCACCGCGCGGATCGCCACCGTCCCGCCGAGCAGCAGCAGGGCCACGGCGAGCGCCTCGCGCAGGTGCGGGACCGGCATCGGCGGCAGGAACTGCGCCACGGCGAGCCCACCGGCGACCAGCGCCAGCCCGGTACGCAGCCAGGCCAGGAAGGTCCGCTCGTTGGCCAGCGAGAAGCGGTAGTCCGGCGTCTCGCCGACCTCCCGCAGCTCGCGCGGGTCGAACCACCGCCGGACGGCCTGGTACACGTTCGCCAGGTTATCGGGTGGACCTGGCCCGTAGCCTGGGCGGGTGAGTGATCTCGACGCCGATGTGCTGCGGTCCGCGTACGACAACCAGTTGCGGGCCCGCCCGCCGGAGCCGGTGCCGACCGGGGTGACGGTGGACCGGGACGGCCCGCTGCTGCGGATCCAGGGCCTGGACCGGGGCGGCTTCGTCACGTACCGGGATCTGGGCGGGCTGACCGGTGCGGCGCTGGACCAGCTGATCGTCCGGCAGCGGAACTTCTTCGCCGGGCTGGGCCAGCAGGTCGAGTGGAAGCTGCACGGCCACGACGAGCCGGCGGACCTGCCGGACCGGCTGCTGGCCGCCGGTTTCGTGCCGGAGGAGCGGGAGACCGTGGTGATCGGCCCGGTCGCGTCGCTGGCGGCCACCCTGCCGGTGCCGCCCGACGGGGTACGCCTGCGCGAGGTGACCGGCCGCCCGGACCTGGACCGGATCGCGGAGCTGAAGGCCCGGGTCTGGGGCGGTGCCGACGACGGGCGCTGGCTGGCCGACGGGCTGGAGCGGGAGCTGGCGGCCGGCGCGGGGCTGGACCAGCCGCCGCTGACGATCGTGCTGGCCGAGACCGACGACGAGCTGGTCAGCGCCGCCTGGATCCGGTTCGTGCCCGGCACCCGGTTCGGCACCCTGTGGGGCGGGGCGACCCTGCCGCACTGGCGCCGCCGGGGCATCTACCGGGCGCTGGTGGCCCACCGGGCCCGGCTGGCCGAGGCCCGGGGCTTCACCCTGTTGCAGGTGGACGCCTCGGACGACAGCCGGCCGATCCTCCAGCGGCTCGGCTTCGTCCCGGTCACCACGACCACGCCGTACGTCTACACTCCGACTCCGTGACGCAACCGCTGACCGAGGAGGAGCGGGCGACCCTGAAGGGTGCCGCCTTCGGCGCGGTCTTCCTGGTGTCGAACGCCGAGCCGGGCGCCCTCTCGATGATCAAGGAGAGTCTGGCCGCGTCGAACGCGTTCGCCGGCACCACCGGCCTGGTCCGGGAGTTGCTCACCACCGGTGCGCTGCCGCGCCTGCCGGGCGGGTCGCCGACCGAGGTGCCGGCGACGGTGCTGCCCGCGCTGCGCCGGTCGGTGGAGATCCTCCGTCGCAAGGCGCCCGGCGAGGTGGCCAGCTACCGGTCGGCGGTGCTGCGGGCCACCGAGGAGGTGGCCCGGGCGCACGCGGGGATCAGCCCGAGCGAGGCGGCGATGATGGCGACGGTACGGGAGGCGCTGGGCGCGGCCGACTGAGGCCGACCGCCGGTTGGCTGGCGGGCGTCGGGTGGGCTGCCGGGCGTCGGGGTGGGCTGGCGCGCGGGTCGGTGAGCCGGGTCACTCCGCCGGTGCCGGAAACACTAAGCTACTTGCGGGTAACCTTGACCGTAAGTAATGCCACACCCCGGCGCGTACCAGCGCTCCGGACTTCGGTTGACCGATCGTTAAGGAACGCGGGAGGCTGCTCCCGAGCAACCGGTGCCGATCGCCACGATCAGCGGGGATCGCCATTCACAGGAGGGTCGTCGAAGCGCGATGAACATCGTCGTACTCGTCAAGCAGGTGCCCGACTCGGGCGCGGACCGTAGCCTGCGCAGTGACGACAACACCGTCGACCGGGGGTCGGCAAACAACGTCATAAACGAGATGGACGAGTACGCCATCGAGGAGGCGTTGCGGATCAAGGAGGCGCACGGCGGCGAGGTGACCGTGCTGACCATGGGTCCGGAGAAGGCCGCCGAGTCGATCCGCAAGGCGCTGTCGATGGGCCCGGACAAGGCCGTGCACGTGCTCGACGACGCCCTGCACGGCTCCTGCGCCGTGGCCACCTCCAAGGTGCTCGCCGCCGCGCTCGGCCAGCTCGACGCCGACCTGGTGCTCTGCGGCGCCGAGTCGACCGACGGCCGGGTGCAGGTGATGCCGCACATGCTCGCCGAGCGGCTCGGCATCGCCGCGCTGACCGGCGCCCGCAAGCTGACCGTGGACGGCGGCAGCCTCACGGTGGAGCGGCAGACCGAGGAGGGTTACGAGGTGGTCACCGCCGCCACCCCGGCCGTGGTCTCGGTCTGGGACACCATCAACGAGCCCCGCTACCCCTCCTTCAAGGGCATCATGGCGGCCAAGAAGAAGCCGGTGCGGACGCTCGCCCTGGCCGACCTGGGCGTCGCCGCCGACGAGGTCGGCCTCGCCGGAGCCACCAGCACGGTGGTCGAGCACAGCCGCCGCCCGGAGCGCTCCGGCGGCGAGCGGATCACCGACGACGGCACCGGCGGCGCGCGGCTTGTCGAGTTCCTCGCCACCGAGAAGTTCGTCTGAGCGACGCGACAGGGAATCAGGAGGAGAAAGTCATGACCGAGGTTCTCGTCGTCGTCGAGGCGACCCGCGAGTTCGGCGTCAAGAAGGTGACCCTGGAGCTGCTCACGCTCGCCCGCGAGCTGGGCACCCCGGCCGCGGTGGTGCTCGGCGGTCCCGGCGCCGCCGCCGCGCTCGGCGACAGGCTGGGCGAGTACGGCGCGGCCAAGATCTACGCGGCCGAGCACGAGGAGATCGACGGCCATCTGGTGGCGCCGAAGGCGACAGTACTCGCCGAGCTGGTCCGCCGGGTGCAACCGGCCGCCGTACTGCTCGCATCCAGCCAGGAGGGCAAGGAGATCGCCGGTCGGCTGGCGGTCAAGCTGGACAACGGCCTGCTCACCGACGTGGTCGGACTGGCCGCCGACGGCACCGCCAGCCAGGTCGCCTTCGCCGGCTCGACGATCGTCACCTCGAAGGTGACCCGGGGCCTGCCGCTGGTGACCCTGCGCCCGAACTCGGTCACCCCGAGCCCCGCCCCTGCCACGCCCGCCGTCGAGCAGCTCGACGTGGCGCTCGGCGACGCCGACCGGCTGGCCCGGGTGGTCGACCGGGTGGCCGAGCAGAAGGGCAGCCGGCCGGAGCTGACCGAAGCCTCGGTGGTGGTCTCCGGCGGTCGCGGCGTCGGCAACGCCGACAACTTCAAGCTGGTCGAGGAGCTGGCCGACCTGCTCGGCGGTGCGGTCGGCGCCTCCCGGGCGGCCGTCGACTCGGGCTACTACCCGCACCAGTTCCAGGTGGGGCAGACCGGCAAGACCGTCTCGCCGCAGCTCTACGTGGCGCTCGGCATCTCCGGCGCGATCCAGCACCGGGCCGGGATGCAGACCTCGAAGACGATCGTCGCGGTGAACAAGGACGGCGAGGCGCCGATCTTCGAGCTGGCCGACTTCGGCGTGGTCGGTGACCTGTTCAAAATCGTGCCGCAGGCTGCCGAGGAGATCCGCAAGCGCCGTTAGCCGACCGGCAACGGCAGGTGTGACCTGCGATACCCGGCCGGGTCGCCTTCCGGGCGCCCGGCCGGGTTCCGTCGCTGGCCAGCGCCGGAATCGGCGGTAGCGGCGCCGGAGCCGGGCCGGCTCCGCCGGCCGACGGCCGGGCCGGCTCCGCCGGCCGACGGCCGGGCCGGTGACGGCGAACCCTGGCACTAGGCTGGACGTTGATGAACTACCTGGATCACGCGGCGACCACTCCGATGCTCGACGCGGCGTTGGAGGCGTACCTCGCGACCGCTCGCGAGGTCGGCAACCCGTCCTCCCTGCACGCCGCCGGACGGCACGCCCGGCGCCGGGTGGAGGAGTCCCGGGAGCGGATCGCCGCCGCCCTGGGTGCCCGGCCCTCCGAGGTGGTCTTCACCGGGGGCGGCACCGAGAGCGACAACCTCGCGGTCAAGGGCATCTTCTGGGCACGGCGGGCCGCCGCGCCGGGGCGGAACCGGGTGGTCGCCAGCGCCGTCGAGCACCACGCGGTGCTGGACTCGATCGAGTGGCTGGCCACCCGCGAGGGGGCGACCGCCGACTGGCTGCCGGTCGACCGGTCGGGTCGGCTCGACCCGGACCGGCTGGCCGCCGTTCTCGACGAGTACGGCGACGAGGTCGCCCTGGTGACCGCGATGTGGGCGAACAACGAGGTCGGTACGGTGCAACCGGTCGCCGCGCTCGCCGAGGTGGCCGCGTCGTACGGGATTCCGTTCCACTCCGACGCCGTGCAGGCGGTCGGTCAGGTGCCTGTCGACTTCGCCGCCAGCGGGGTGGCCGCGCTGACCCTGACCGGGCACAAACTCGGCGGGCCGGTCGGGGTGGGCGCGCTGCTGCTCGGCCGGGACGTCGGCTGCACCCCGGTGCTGCACGGCGGCGGGCAGGAGCGGGACGTCCGTTCCGGCACCCTGGACGCCGCCGGGATCGTCGCCTTCGCCGTCGCGGTCGAGACCGCGGTGAAGACCCAGCAGGAGTACGCGACCCGGGTCGCCGCGCTCCGGGACGACCTGGTGGCCCGGATCCGGCAGGCGGTGCCGGAGGCGCTCTACAACGGCGATCCGACCGACCGGCTGCCCGGCAACGCGCACTTCTCGTTCCCCGGCTGCGAGGGCGACGCCCTGCTGATGCTGCTGGACGCGCAGGGCATCGCCTGCTCGACCGGATCGGCCTGCTCGGCCGGGGTGGCCCAGCCCTCGCACGTGCTGCTGGCGATGGGCGCCGACGACGACCGGGCCCGGTCCTCGCTGCGGTTCTCGCTCGGGCACACCTCGACCGCCGCGGAGGTCGACGCGCTGGTCGCCGCGCTGCCCGCAGTGGTCGAGCGGGCCCGCCGGGCCGGCGCGGTCAAGTCCGCCCGGAGCTGACCGGAGGTTAGTCGTAAGGAAGGGCCCCCGCATATGCAAAAGGCGATAAGAAGGGGCCCCTCCTGACCGGCTACCCTCGTCAGGGTGAGGGTACTGGCAGCGATGTCCGGCGGGGTCGACTCTGCGGTCGCCGCCGCGCGGGCGGTGGAGGCGGGCCACGACGTCACCGGGGTGCATCTGGCGCTGGCGCGCAATCCGCAGACGTACCGGACCGGTGCCCGGGGCTGCTGCACCCTGGAGGACTCCCGGGACGCCCGGCGGGCGGCGGACGTACTCGGTATCCCGTTCTACGTGTGGGACCTGGCGGACCGGTTCCACGAAGACGTGGTGGAGACCTTTGTCGCCGAGTACGCGGCGGGGCGCACTCCGAATCCCTGCCTGCGGTGCAACGAGAAGATCAAGTTCGCTGCCGTACTGGACCGGGCGGTGGCGCTCGGCTTCGACGCGGTGGTCACCGGCCACCACGCCCGGCTCGGCCCGGACGGGCTGCTCCGGCGCAGTGTCGACCTGGCCAAGGACCAGTCGTACGTGCTCGGGGTGCTGACCCGGGAGCAGCTGGACCGGTCGATCTTCCCGCTCGGCGACTCGACCAAGGCGCAGGTGCGCGCCGAGGCGGCCCGGCGGGGGCTGGCGGTGGCCGACAAGCCCGACTCGCACGACATCTGTTTCGTCGCCGACGGTGACACCCGGGGCTTCCTCGCCGACCGGTTGGGTGAGGCCCCCGGTGACATCGTCGACGCCCGCACCGGTGCCGTGGTCGGCGCGCACAGCGGCGCGTACGCCTACACGGTCGGGCAGCGCAAGGGGCTGGCGCTCGGGGTGCCGGCCCCGGACGGCCGGCCCCGGTACGTGCTCTCGATCACGCCGAAGACCAACACCGTGACGGTGGGCCCGGCCGAGGCGCTGGAGGTCCGCACGGTCACCGGTGAACGTCCGGTGTGGACGGCCGGCCCGCCGCCGGTCGGCGCGTTCGACTGCGAGGTGCAGCTGCGGGCGCACGGCCAGGTGGTGCCGGCCACGGTCCGGCTGGACGGGCACCCGGGGCTGCGCGCCGAGCTGCGCGAGCCGGTCCGGGGTGTCGCGGCGGGGCAGGCGATCGTTGCCTACCGCCCCGACCCGGACGGCGACGTCGTGCTCGGCTCCGCCACCATCAGCGCCGCCAGCTGAGCCGCGCGGGTCACCGCCGCCGGCCGAGGCTGGTGCGTCGACACTGTCGCCGGCTGAGGCTGGCCGATCGGCGTCGCCAGCTCAGCCGCCCGTCAGCAGCGCCGCCGAGAAACCGTGTTCCGTCGGAGGCGAAGGGCTGCGCCGTGGTACGAATACCAGGGCGAACCGGGCAAGGCGGAGGAATTGACGGGGGAGCAGCGGGCGGAGCGGTCGGGACCGGAACGGCTGCTCCGGCAGAGTGCGCACTCCCGTCAGGCGTCGTTCCTCGAACTCTTCTTCGACCTCGCCTTCATCGTCTCGTTCGCGCTGCTCTCGACCCGGCTGGCCGGCGACCTCGACTGGCGCAACGCCGGCCAGACGGCGGTCCTGCTCGCCGCGATGTGGTGGATCTGGGTCGCCACCGCCTGGTCGACCGACTGGTACGACCCCAACCAGCCGCTGATCCGGGGGCTGGTGCTCGGCGTGATGTTCGTGGGTCTGCTGACCACCGCCGCCATCCCGGGGGCGTACGGCGAGCACGGGCTGATGTTCGCCGGGGCGTACGTCCTGGTGCACCTCGGTCGGGCCGCGCTGCTGCTGCCGGCGTTGCGCGGTCATCCGATCCAGCGGCGGAGCCTGCTGGTGGCGCTCTGGTTCATCGTCTCGGCGGTCCCCTGGATCGCCGGCGGCCTCGTCACCGGCACGGCTCGCCAGGTGCTCTGGCTGGTGGCGATCGGACTGGACTACTTCATCCCCTCGCTGGGCTGGCCGGTGCCCTGGCTCGGGCGGCTGCCACCGGCCCAGTTGCGGGTGGTCGGCGAGCACCTCTCCGAGCGCTACCGGCAGATCTTCATCATCGCGCTCGGCGAGATCATCCTGGTCACCGGCCTGACGTACGCGCGGGTGGGGATGGGGCTGGCCCAGACCGGGGCGGTCGCCGTGATCTTCGTCGAGGCCGGCCTGATGCTCTGGATCTACTTCGTACCGCTCAGCGGCTCGCTCGGCGGGGCGATCGAGCGCAACCAGCCCCGGGGCGGGGTCTTCGCGGCGTACGGTCACGCACTGCTGGTCGCCGGGGCGGTACTCACCGGCGTGGGTGCCGAGGTGATGCTCACCCATCCGCTCGACCCGGCACGCCCTTCCTGGTCGCTGGCGATCGTCGGCGGTACCGTGCTGTTCCTTTCCGGGCGGGCCCTGCTGGGCCGGCTGGTCTACGGGCATCCGGTATGGCGCGCCAGCACCGCGCTGGTGCTGCTGCTCGCCGCCACGCCCGGCCTGGTCCGGCTGCCGCCACTGGCGGTGGGAATGGTGAGCGCCGCGATCCTGCTCGCCGTCATCCTCGGCTACGCCTTCATCCCCGGTGGGCGGCGGGACGGCGACCCGGGCCGGGATAACCTGCCGGGGTGACCGATCAACAGCAGCCGGCGCGGGCCGACGAAGAGCGGCCGGTGCCGGCGGAGCGGGACGGCGGGGCTCGATGGCCCTGGCCGCGCGGGGCGGCGTCCGGCATCGGGTCGATGCCCGGCACCGACATCGCCGAAGCGCAGCGGATCGCGCTGGGCGAGCTGCCCGTGCCGTACCTGCCCGAACTGCCCGCCCGGGGTCCGGGCGCCGATCTGGTGGGCCGCGGCGCCGGACTGCTGGTCGACCTGCCGGTCGAGGTCTACGCCGCCCGGTGGCGGATCGCCGGCCGTCCGGGGCGGGACCTGCGCCGCGCCCGTGACCTGCTGGAACGTGACCTGGATCAGATGACCGAGCAGGCCGGCGAGTTCACCGGCACCTTCAAGGTCGCCGCGGCCGGTCCGCTCACCCTGGCCGCCAACGTCGAGCTGCCGGTCGGCGGTTGGCTGCTCCGCGACCCCGGTGCGGTCCGGGATCTGACCGGGTCGCTCGCCGAGGGGCTGCGCGGGTACGTGGCACAGGTCCGCCGCCGGCTGCCCCGGGCCACGGTACTGCTGCAACTGGACGAGCCGGCGCTGCCCGCCGTACTGGCCGGGCGGATTCCGACCGAGAGCGGGCTGGGGACGTACCGGCCGGTCGAGTCGGCGACGGCGACGGGGCTGCTCGGCAGTGTGGTGTCGGCGGTCGACGTGCCGGTCGTGCTGCACTGCTGTGCCCCGGAGGTACCCCTGGAACTGGTCCGTTCCACCGGCGCGCTGGCGGTCGCGCTCGACCTGGCCCTGGTGGACCGCCTCGACCCGCTCGGCGAGGCGATCGACGCCGGGCTCGGCCTCTTCGGCGGGGTCGCACCGACGCTGCCGCCGCCCGGCGGGCGCCGGCCGTCGTCGGCCCAGCTCGCCGACCGGGTACGCCAGCTCTGGGACCGGCTCGGCTTCCCGCGCGCCCGGCTGGCCGAGCAGGTGGTGGTGACCCCGGCCTGCGGGCTGGCCGGCGCCACCGACGAGTACGCCCGGACCGTCCTCACCGCCTGCCGGGACGCCGGCCGCCGACTCGCCGAGGAGTAGGTTTTCCTGTCACAGTCCCAGGGCAGGATGGGCGCATGATCGGTCAACTGCGTTCCGTCGTCATCGACTGCCCGGACCCTCGGGCCCTGGCCACCTTCTATGCCGAGCTGCTCGGGTTGCCCGTCGACGACCGGAAGCTCGACGACGAGGACAGCTGGGTGGTGCTCGGCGGCGAGCCCGGCCAACAGCCCCGGCTCGCCTTCCAGAAGGCGGTCAACCTGCGGGAGCCTCGCTGGCCCGACCCGAACCGGCCGCAGCAGTTCCATCTGGACGTCACCGTCGACGACGTCGAGGAGGCCGAGGCCAAGGCGCTGGCCCTGGGCGCCACCCGGCTGCCCGGCTCGGGCGAGGGCTTCCGGGTCTACGCCGATCCGGTCGGCCACCCGTTCTGCCTCTGCTGGGACGACTGACCGGCGCCGACCCGGCGCCACCCGAGGCTGGCCCGGCGCCGATCCGGCGCTGGTCGGAGGCTGGCCCGGCGCTGGCCCGGCGCTGGTCGGAGGCTGACCCGGCGCTGGTTCGGCGCTGGCCTGACCTAGCGGCTTCGGGGAGCGGGTGGCGATGCGGGGGCGGCTCGGGGAGGATGGCCGCCATGCATGATCAGGGTGCCGCGGCGGTCGCCGACCGGGCCTCGGGCTCGCTCTTCGGGCTGGCCTACGGTGACGCGCTCGGGGCACCGACCGAGTTCCTGCCGGTCGCCGAGATCCACCGGCGGTACGGCCCGACCGGCCCCCGCGAGCTGGTCGGGGAGCCGGCCCGGGTCACCGACGACACCCAGATGGCGCTGGCCGTCGGCCATGCGCTGCGCGAGGCCGGGCCGGTGGCCACCCCCGAGGTGCTGGAGCCGCTGCTCCGGGCGCGTTTCGTGGCCTGGGCGCGGAGTCCGGAGAACAATCGCGCGCCCGGGATGACCTGCCTGCGCGCCTGCGGCGGGCTGGCCGAGGGGCTGCGCTGGCAGGCGGCGACGATCGCCGGCTCGAAGGGATGCGGCGCCAACATGCGGGTCACCCCGGTCGGCCTGGTTCCCGGCTACGACCTGGACACGCTCGCCGGGATCGCCCAGTTGCAGGCCGGGCTGACCCACGGGCATCCGACCGGGCTGGCCGCGAGCGAGCTGACCGCGTACGCCGTCCGGGTGCTCCGGGACGGCGCCGCGCTCGCCGAGCTGCCCGGCCTGCTCCGGGACCGGGCGCTGCGGCAGCGCACCGTCTACCGGGCGGACTGGCTCGGCGACCTGTGGCAGCGGCCGGGCGTCACCGACCCGGTCACCTTCGTCGCCCGGGGCTGGGACGAGTGCCTCGGCGCACTCGACGCGCTGGACGCGGCGCTGGCGGTCCCCGACCACGGGACCGATCCGTGCGCGGCCACCGGTGCGGGCTGGATCGCCGAGGAGGCACTGGCCACCGCCCTGTTCTGCGCGATCCGGCACGCCGACGACCCGGTCTCGGCGCTGGCCCGGGGCGCCACCAGCTCCGGCGACTCGGACTCGATCGCCTGCCTGGCCGGCGCGTTCGTTGGCGCGGCGTACGGCACGACGGCCTGGCCCGCCGACTGGTCCGACCGGATCGAGTACGCCGACCAGCTCGCCGCCCTCGGCACCGCCTGGGACTGACCGCCGGTACGCCGGGCGGCCGGCGTTCCGGACAGCCGGCGTTCCGGACAGCCGGCATGCCGGACAGCCCGGTGTTCCGGACAGCCCGGTGTTCCGGGCGGCCGGTGCGTCGGGGCGGGGCCGGTTAGGTTGGCGGAGAGGTTCGAGGAGGTCAGCGAGTGTCCGAGGAAGCGATCCCGCAGCAGGTCGGTGCCGAGCAGGAGGCGGCGGCCGGCGAGGAGCCCACCGCCGAGGCCCGGGACCGGCACGCCGAGCTGAGCACCGAGATCACCGACCACCAGTACCGGTACTACGTGCTCGACGCGCCGATCGTCTCGGACGCCGAGTTCGACACGCTGCTGCGCGAGCTGGAGGCGCTGGAGGAGCGCTATCCGGCGCTGCGTACCCCGGAGTCGCCGACCCAGCGCGTCGGCGGCACGTTCTCCACGCTCTTCACCCCGGTCCCGCACATCGAGCGGATGATGTCGCTGGACAACGCCTTCACCCAGGAACAGCTGACCGGCTGGGTGGAGCGGATCGAGCGGGACGCCGGCGGTCCGGTGGAGTACCTCTGCGAGCTGAAGGTGGACGGGCTGGCGATCAACCTCACCTACCGGCAGGGCCGGCTGGTCCGGGCCGCGACGAGGGGCGACACCCGGATCGGCGAGGACGTCACCGCGAACGTGCGGACCCTGGCGGAGGTGCCGGAGCGGCTGACCGACGGCACCGAACCGGTACCCGAGCTGCTGGAGGTGCGGGGCGAGATCTACTTTCCGGTGGCCGCCTTCGCCGATCTGAACGCCGGCCTGGTCGAGCAGGGGAAGCCGCCGTTCGCCAACCCGCGCAACGCGGCGGCCGGCAGCCTGCGGCAGAAGGATCCACGGATCACCGCGAGCCGGCCGCTGCGGCTGGTCGTGCACGGGCTCGGCGCGCGGGAGGGGTTCGCGCCGGTCACCCAGTCCGAGGCGTACGCCGCGCTGCGCGGCTGGGGGCTGCCGACGAGTGACCGTTGGCGGGTGGTGCCGGACCTGGCCGGGATCCGGGAGTACGTCGACCACTACGCCGAGCACCGGCACGACGTCGAGCACGAGATCGACGGGGTGGTGGTGAAGGTCGACCCGGTCGCCATCCAGGGCCGGCTCGGCTCGACCAGTCGGGCACCCCGCTGGGCGATCGCCTTCAAGTACCCGCCGGAGGAGGTCACCACCGAGCTGCTGGAGATCGAGGTGAACGTCGGGCGTACCGGCCGGGTGACGCCGTTCGCCGAGCTGCGGCCGGTGAAGGTGGCCGGCTCGACGGTGGCCCGGGCGACCCTGCACAACGCGCACGAGGTGGAGCGCAAGGGTGTGCTGATCGGCGACACGGTGGTGGTCCGCAAGGCCGGCGACGTCATTCCGGAGGTGCTCGGGCCGATCGTCGAGCTGCGGCCGGCGGACGCCCGGAGGTTCGTGATGCCGACCCGCTGCCCGGCCTGCGGCACCGCACTGGCGCCGTCCCGGGCCGGTGACGTCGACATCCGCTGCCCGAACGCCCGGACCTGCCCGGCGCAGCTCCGTGAGCGGATTTTCTATCTGGCCAGCCGGGAGGCGCTGGACATCGAGGTGCTCGGCTTCAAGGCGGTCGGTGCGCTGCTCGACGCGGGCGTGCTCACCGACGAGGGCGATCTGTTCGATCTGGACTCCGAACGGCTGTCCCGGGTGCCGTTCTTCGTCCGCAAGGACGGCACGCTCGGCCGCAACGCCGAGAAGTTGCTGGAGAGCCTGGCGGCGGTGAAGGACCGGCCACTGTCCCGGGTGCTTGTGGCGCTCTCGATCCGGCACGTCGGCCCGACCGCCGCCGAGGCGCTGGCCCGGGAGTTCGGCGCGGTCGCGGCGATCGAGGCGGCCGGTGAGCCGGAACTGTCGGCGGTGGACGGTGTCGGTCCGACGATCGCGGTCAGCCTGCGGGAGTGGTTCGAGGTGGACTGGCACCGCGAGGTGCTGCGCAAGTGGGCCGCGGCGGGCGTACGGATGGCGGAGGAGCGGGTCGAGGAGGGTCCGCGCCCGCTGGACGGGTTGACGGTGGTGGTGACCGGCACGCTGTCCGGGTACACCCGGGACCGGGCGGCCGAGGAGATCCGGGTCCGGGGCGGCAAGGTGAGCGGCTCGGTCTCGAAGAAGACCGACTTCGTGGTGGTCGGCGACAACCCGGGGTCCAAGGCGGAGAAGGCGGCGGCCCTGAAGGTGCCTATGCTCGACGAGACCGGCTTCGCCGCGCTGCTGGCCGAGGGTCCGGAGGCGGCGGGTAGGCTCGTACTAAGTGACGATTAGTGATGGATCAATCAGCTCTGCGTAACAGAAGTCGTTGGGCAAGATGCGCCGTATTTCAAGTTAGTCACGACTAGACCCGATTCGCGTCTGTCGCCTCCCGTCCGGCGCGGGTCAGGGCGTTTCATGGGAGGCACGTCGCGTGGCAGCCGCCACGCCCAGACCGAGAGGCTCGGGAGGTCACATGGAGGCCGCCGCGCTGCGGAACTCCGTTCCTCCAGATCGGACGACGCCGTTCTTCGGCTTCGTCTGGGCCGTCGTCGGGCTGGCCGTCGGGGTGTGTGCGGTGCCGCTGCTCGCCCTCCCCGCCGAGCTGCCCCGGCTGCCGCTGGCGTTCTGGCTGATGGCGGCCCTCGCGGTCAGCTTCGACGCCCGCCCGTTCAGCCCGCACGCCGAGCGGCGCAGCATGTCCGTCTTCCCGTCGATCTGCTTCACCTTCGCCATCACGCTGGAATGGGGGCCCGGCCCGGCCGTCGCGGTGCAGGCCGCCGCCGTACTCGTCTCCGGCTGGCGGATGCGGTACGCGTCCTGGCGCACGATCTTCAACATCGCCCAGTACGCCTGCGCGCTCGTCGCCGCCGACGCGGTCGTCCGGCTCGTTCCCGGCGACGGGTTCGGGGCCACCGGTCGGCTCCGGCCGCTGGACGTACTCGTCGCGGTCGGCGCGGCGGGCGCCTGGCTCACCGTCAACCACGGCCTGGTCGCCACCGCCGTCCGGTTGCGCTTCGGCGGCCGGTGGTGGACCCGGATCCGGCAGGGCCTCGGATTCGAGCTGCTCGCCACCGGGTCACTGCTGCTGCTCGCCCCGGTGCTGGTCGCCGCCGCCCGGACCAGCCCGGCGCTGGTGCCGATGATGGTGCTGCCGCTCTACGCGGTCTCCCGGATGGCCCGGCTCTCCGCCGAGCGGGAACAGCTCGCCCGGCTGGACCCGCTGACCGGGCTGCCCAACCGGGAGGCGCTGCGCGCCGAGGTCACCGAGCAGGTCGCGGCGCACGCCGAGCTGGCCGGCAAGCAGGCGCCCGGCCGCCACCTCGCCCTGCTGCTGCTCGACCTGGACCGCTTCAAGCACGTCAACGACGCCCTCGGGCACGCCGTCGGCGACCGGCTGCTGGTCGAGGTCGCCGGCCGGCTGGGCACCGTGGTACGCCCACCGGACGTGATCGCCCGGCTCGGCGGGGACGAGTTCGCCATCCTGGCCACCCGGCTCGACGGGGTGGCCGACGCCCGCCGGGTCGCCGACGCGGTGGTCGGGGAGCTGACCGACCCGGTACCGCTGGACGGGCTGCCGCTGGACGTCGGCGGCTCGATCGGGATCGCGCTCTATCCGGAGCACGGCGACGACTTCGCCACCCTGATGCGGCACGCCGACGTGGCGATGTACGACGCGAAGCACCGGGGCGACCCGGTGGCGGTCTATGCCGCCGAGTCCGACCACAACTCGGCGGAGCGGCTCAGCCTCCTCGCCGACCTGCGCCGGGTGCTGGAGACCGGGGCCGACGACGCCGGCGAGATCACCCTCTACTACCAGCCGCAGATCGCGATCGCCACCGGCGAGGTGGTCGGGGTGGAGGCGCTGCTGCGCTGGCGGCACCCCCGGCGCGGCATGGTCGACCCGGAGGAGTTGATCCGGGTCGCCGAGCAGAGTGCGGTGATGCGGCTGCTCACCCGCCGGGTCGTCGACGACGTGGTGGAGCAGCTCGCCAAGTGGTCCGCCGCCGGGCTGGACCTGCGGGCGGCGGTGAACGTCAGCGTCCGCGACCTGCACACCGGGGAGATCACCGACCAGATCGCGGAACGGCTCGCCCAGTACGGCGTACCGGCGTCCCGGATCCAGCTGGAGATGACCGAGGGTGCGCTGATGGCCGACCCGCGCCGGGTACTGGCCACCATCACCCGGCTGGACCGGATCGGGGTGGCCATCTCGATGGACGACTTCGGCACCGGGTACTCCTCGATGCAGCACCTGCGGCGGCTGCCGCTGGCCGAGGTGAAGGTCGACCGCTCCTTCGTACTCGGGATGACGGCCGACGCCGACGACGCGGCGATCGTCCGGTCGGTGATCGAGCTGGCCGGTGCCCTGGGCCTGCGGGTCGTCGCCGAGGGGGTGGAGGACGAGCGGACCTGGCGGCTGCTGCACGAGGCCGGCTGCGACGTCGCGCAGGGGTGGTTCTTCGCCCGCCCGATGCCGGCGGAGGACCTGGTCACCTGGCTCGCCCGGTACCGCCCGGTCAGCCCCAGCACCCGGCTCGGCGACACCGGGCCGGCGGTCGCGTCCACCGGCCCGCCCGAGCCGGCCGCCGGAAAGGCGGCCACCGCCGACGCGGGGCCGGCCAGGGTCGACGCGGCGGCGGCCCGGCTGCATCCGAGCGTGGAGTGAGCCGGGCCGGCCGGTGCCGAGGCGGCCGGGTCGCGCACCGGGGGAGTCGGGGGCGGCGCGGCTCGGGATGACAAATAGACTCGCTCAGGTCACCGCGCGCGTGCCACGCTGCGCCGGGAAGTCGACGGCGGAAGCCGCGCACAGGTAACAGCATGAAGGGGGCACCGATGTCCGCCATCTCCCGCGAGGAGGTCGCGCACCTGGCGCGGCTGTCGCGGCTCGCCGTCACCGAGGAGGAGCTGGACACCTTCGCCGGCCAGCTCGACGTGATCCTCCAGGCCGTCGCGCGGGTCGGCGAGGTGGCCGCCGCGGACATCCCGCCCACCTCGCACTCGGTGCCGCTGACGAACGTGCTCCGCGAGGACGTGGTGGTGCCCGGCCTGACCCGGGCGGAGACGCTGGCCGGAGCGCCGGACAGCGAGGACGACCGGTTCCGGGTGCCGCGCATCATGGACCCCGACGAGCCGCCCAGCCCCCGTGGTGAGGGCCCGGCGGAAGGGAACGCGTGACCACCATGGCCGAGCTGACCAGGATGACCGCGACCGAGATCGCGGCCCTCATCGCCTCCGGCGAGTCGTCCGCGGTCGAGGTGACCCGGGCCCACCTGGACCGGATCGCCGCGGTCGACGATCGGGTGCACGCCTTCCTGCACGTCGACGCCGACGGTGCGCTGGAGGCCGCCCGCGCGGTCGACGCGAAGCGGGCCGCCGGCGAGCAGCTGGGCCCGCTGGCCGGGGTACCGGTGGCGGTCAAGGACGTGCTCACCACCAAGGGCGTACCGACCACCGTCGGGTCGAAGATCCTCGAAGGCTGGCGCCCGCCGTACGACTCGACGATCGTGCGGCGGCTGCGGGCGGCCGGCACGGTGATGCTGGGCAAGACCAACATGGACGAGTTCGCGATGGGCTCCTCCACGGAATACTCGGCGTACGGGCCGACGGGCAACCCGTGGGACCTGGGGCGGATTCCGGGCGGCTCCGGCGGCGGCAGCGCGGCGGCACTGGCCGCGTACGAGGCGCCGCTGGCGATCGGTTCGGACACCGGTGGCTCGATCCGGCAGCCGGGCGCGGTGACCGGCACCGTCGGGGCGAAGCCGACCTACGGCGGCACCTCCCGGTACGGCCTGGTCGCGTTCTCCTCCTCACTGGACACCCCCGGCCCGTGCGCGCGTAACGTCCTGGACGCGGCGCTGCTGCACGAGGTGATCGGCGGGCACGACCCACGGGACTCCACCTCGGTCCCGGCGCCGGTGCCGGACGTGGTCGCCGCCGCCCGGGCCGGTGCCTCCGGCGACCTGACCGGGGTGAGGCTGGGCCTGGTCACCGAGTTCTCCGGCGAGGGCGCCGAGCCGGGCGTGGTCGCCGCGTTCCGGGACGCCGTCGACGCGCTGACCAAGCTCGGTGCCGAGGTCGTCGAGGTCTCCTGCCCGCACTTCCAGTACGCGCTGCCGGCCTACTACCTGATCGCGCCGAGCGAGTGCTCGTCGAACCTGGCCCGGTTCGACGGGGTGCGCTTCGGGCTGCGGGTCGGCGACGACGGCAACCGGGGGCTGGAGGAGGTCATGTCGCTGACCCGGGACGCCGGCTTCGGCCCCGAGGTCAAGCGCCGGATCATGCTCGGGACGTACGCGCTCTCCTCCGGCTACTACGACGCCTACTACGGGCAGGCGCAGAAGGTGCGTACCCTGATCACCCGCGACTTCACCGCCGCGTTCGAGCAGGCCGACGTGCTGATCTCGCCGACCACGCCGTTCGTCGCGTTCCCGTTCGGCTCGCGGACGTCCGACCCCTACCAGATGTACCTGGCGGACCTCTTCACCATCCCGACAAACCTCTACGGCGGGCCGGGCATCTCGGTGCCGTGCGGGCTCTCCGACGGGTTGCCGGTGGGCTTGCAGATCATGGCGCCGACGATGGCGGACGACCGGATGTACCGGGTCAGCGCCGCGCTGGAGTCGGTGATCGGCACCCTCACCCCGCCGGCCCTCTAAGTTGGGAGCATGCTGACGAAAATCGAGATCGACGGGTTCAAGTCCTTCCGCGGCTTCGCGTTGGACGTGCCGCCGTTTCTCGTGATCATCGGCCGCAACGCCGCCGGAAAGTCGAACCCTTTCGACGCGATCCAATTCCTCAGCCGACTGGCCGGGGAGCCGGTGCTGGATGCCGCGCAGGCCATGCGTGGTGACCTTGTCGACCTCTTTCACCGGCACATCGACGGCAGCCAGGTCGGCCGAATGTCCTTCGCGGTGGAGGTGTTGCTCGACCGGTCCGTCACTGACGCCTTCGGTGACACGGCGGAGGTCAACCACTCCCGGCTGCGGTACGAGTTGACGATCGACCTCAGGTCGACCACCCAGAGCGGGACGAGGCGGCCCTACGTCGTCAGGGAGGCCGCCCGGCGCATCCGGCAGTCCGGCGACGGGTGGCTCAAGGCTCAGCCGGCCCAGCGCAGACGACTGGCGGTCTATAGCGGCGGCGCGGAAGATCTGCTGGAGACCGAACTCGACGAGCAGGGCCGGCCGTTGTTCAGCATTCGACAGCAGGGCAATCAGGGCCGGAAGCGCAAGCTGCCCGCAACGGCGGCGACCGCCACCGTGCTTTCGAGTCTCACGACGGCCACCGACTTCCCGCTGCTGTACGCGCTCAAGCGGGAGTTACAGTCCTGGCGCCTGCTGCATCTCGACCCGAGCGCGCTTCGGAATCCCGACTCGTACGACGATCCGGACGTGCTGTCGGCGAACGGGGCACATCTGGCCAACACCCTTCGCCGATTGGCGGACGAGACCGGCACCGACGACCGGCCAGAGGGTGCGCTGAACGACCTGTCGGCCGATCTCGCGGCAGTCATCCCGGGCGTCATCGGAGTGCATCTGCGCGAGGACGAGGCCCGCCGGCAGCGGCAGGTCGAGGTTCTGACGCGGGAGGAGGCGCCGTTTTCGGCCCGGGTGGCGTCCGACGGTACGTTGCGCGCGATGGCGCTGCTCGCCGCGCTCTACGATCCGCGCGGCGCGGGTCTGATCTGCTTCGAGGAGCCGGAGAACGGCATCTTTCCACAGCGGCTGGCGCAATTTGTCAAGTACCTGCGAAGCCTCGTCGCCCGGGCACTGGACGCCAAGCTGGAGGCCAGTGAAGCGGCTCTGACGCAGTTGCTGCTCAGTAGCCATTCACCGGCGATCCTGCGCGCCCTGGAACCGGTCGAGTTCGGGCTGCGCGGTGATGCGATCTTCATGGACGTCGTCACCCGGCTCCAGCGTGGCGAACCCCGTAGCCGGGTCACCCGGCACCGGGCGATCAGTGGAGTGCAGCATCTCGATAGCGACGACGTGCTCGACGTCGGTAAGGTGGTCAGTCCGTCGGAGATCGCCGAGTTCGAGGTGCAGGCGGAGCTGAACGGCTGATGCGCTATCTCACCTCCGCGTTGGTCTCCGAGGGCGTGACCGACGACCAGTTCCTTCCGCGACTGCTCGGGCGGGCGTTGACGGAACTCTGCTGGGCGGAGTTCGCCGATCCGGTTGAGGTGGCGGACGTGCAGCCGCTACGGGATCGGAAGGGACCCTGCGCGCTGCCAGACGTGATCTGGATCAGCAGGTTCAGGTCGGTGAGGCGGAGGCCGGACTGTCCCAGTTCGAGCCGACTTATCTTGCTGGAGGCGGCGTCGATCGTCAGCGCTGCCTCGTCCTGGGTCTTGCCGGCGGCCTCACGAGCCCGCCGCAACGCGTTGCCGAGCCGTCGTCGCTGGATCGTCGGATTGACCATCGCCTGAGTATGAGTCCCGCAACTTCCGTTGGACGGGTCGCCGCGCCATTGTCCCAACCCGGGAAACTATCTGTACCACGAATTTAGGATCCTAAAACGCAATAGCCAGGTTCTCCTCCGAGAGACGGGCTCGACCGACCGGTCGCGCGGACCCGGCGGACCGGTGAGGAGCAGCTGTGGCCGTACACGATCCGGTGGGACCGGACTGGATCTGCGCCGAGTGCGCCACGGACTGGCCCTGCCCGACCCGTCGACGCGAACTGCGCGCCGAGTTCGGCCCGCTGGGTGGATCGCTCGGGGCTTACCTCGGAAACGTACTGGCGGTCGCGGCCGAGGACCTGCGACACGTACCCGCCGGCTGGCTGCACAACCGGTTCGTCGCCTGGCACCGACCCGAGGAAGCGGTGCCGTACACCTCGGTCGACATCCTGCTTCGCTCCGCCGCGCTGGCCGACGCGCACTCGCCCGACCGGGCCGGCCGCTGCCCTCGCTGCGGCGACTCGGAGCTGTGCTGGGTGCGCATCGACCCCGACGGGCCCGGGTTTCTGATTCCGCTGCCTTGAACAGCCGACCCAAGTGCGGCGATCTGTTGCGGATCAGTGCGGCGGCGAGCGTGCAGTTCTCGGGTGACCGTGCGCTGCTGCTCCGAGTGGTGTCCGTTTGTGACAAGCCGACCTATCACGGCTGGATCTGGCTCACCGGCTACGTGCTGGATCGGCACGGGGAGGCGGTCGAGCGCCGCGAGATCTTCGTCCGGACGGCCGGGCTGCGGCAGGTACGTCCACCGACCAGCCGAGCAACGACCGTACCCAATTGAACTGGTCGTCTGCCTCGGGAGCGGCAGCTGTGTCCAGCGCTGTCCAACCGGGTCCAGGATACCCGGCGCCGCCGCCGGACATCGACGACTCTCTCCTCCAACAGCCACGCCGGCGGGGGTCCGGCGCAGGCGTCTAGCGAGGAGGAAGCAGGCATGAGAGTCCTAGCGAAGCGGGCCAGCCGGGCGGCATCGGTGGCGCTCGCCCTGGCGATGGCGGCAGTGCCCGCGCTGGTGCTGGGCCAGCCGGCCGGTGCGGCACCCGCACCGGGCCTGGACCCGGGCGCCACTGCCGAGGCGTGGGCGGCGGGCCGGGCGGCGTACGGGGCGGACGTCACCGAGCACCAGGCGATCGTGGCGTACTGGACGCCGGAGCGGATGCGGGCGGCCCGGCCCGTCGAGGAGTCGCCGGCCTACCGGCAGGCGGTCAGGCAGTACGTCGAGAGTGGACAGACGGCCCGCCGGACGGCACCCGACCGGGGCGCCCGGCTGACCATCCCGCCTGCCGCCGGTGAACTCGGCACCCCGGGCAGCGGCCCGGTGCCGGCGGCCCTGAACCCGAACTTCGCCGCCAACCACCCGACCGCGCGGACCAGCGGCAAGGTCTTCTTCACCATGGGCGGCGGGAACTTCGTCTGCTCCGGAACGGTGATCAACTCCGAGGGTCAGGACACGGTCTGGACCGCCGGGCACTGCACCCACCCCGGCGGGCCGGGCGGCGCGCTGGCCACCAACTGGTCCTTCGTGCCCGCCTTCGACGACGACCTGGCCAACCCCCGGCCGTTCGGCACCTGGACCGCGGCCCGGCTGATCCCCGCACCGGGCTGGACCGCCAGCTCCAACTTCGGCGAGGACATGGCCGTGGCGATCATGAACACGCTCAACGGCCAGCACATCGTCACCCGGCTCGGCGGGCAGGGCCTGGACGTCAACCGGGGCATGAACGTGGCGATCAACGCCTTCGGCTACCCGGCCGAGGCGCCCTTCGACGGCGGCAACCTGCTGCGCTGCTCCGGCAACTCCCAGCCGGAGTCGCCGGGAGCCACCCAGACCGTCCGGATCCCCTGCGACATGACCCGGGGCTCCAGCGGCGGCGGCTGGCTGCTCAACTGGGACGGCAACTTCGGCTTCCTGTACGGCGTCAACAGCCGGATCGACCGGATCGTCGGCCCGACGGTCATGATGTCGCCGTTCTTCGACAACACCGCGCTGAACCTCTACAACCAGACCAGGAACCTCTGACCGTCGAGCGGATCGACAGCAACAAGGCGCTGTCCAGGGCGGGCCGGTGGAAGGCCCGCCCCGGACAGCGCCGCCGCTATCGCGCCATCGCCGGCTGGCGCTGGGTGCGGCCGAGGAACTCCCGGATGTGCGCGGCGATCTCGTCGACGTGGGTCTCCAGGGCGAAGTGGCCGGTGTCGAGCAGGTGGATCTCGGCGTCCGGCAGATCCCGCCGGAAGGCCCGGGCGCCGTCCGGGCCGAAGATCGGGTCGTTGGCGCCCCAGACCGCGAGCAACGGCACCCGGGTCTGCCGGAAGCACTCCTGCGCGCGGGGATAGAGGTCGAGATTCGTCTGGTAGTCCCGGAAGAGCTGGAGCTGGTTCTCGTGGTTGCCGGGTCGGCCGAGGACCTCCATCGCGTGGTGCCAGGCGTCCGGGCTGACCAGGCTGACGTCCGGCACCCCGGTCTCGTACTGCGCCCGGACCTCCGCTTCGGTGAAGGCCCGCCGGGCGGCGGCCTCCTGCTCCGGTCCGGGATCGCTCGCGTACGCGAAGAGCGGCGCCCAGAACTCCTCGACGAACCCCTCCTGGTAGGCGTTCCCGCTCTGGCTGATGATCGCCGAGATGCTCTCCGGCCGGCGCACCAGCAGGCGCAGCGCGATCGGCGCCCCGTAGTCCTGCATGTAGATGGCGTACCGGCGGATGCCGAGCTGGTCCAGCAGCCCGACGGTGATATCGGCGAGCGCGTCGAACGTGTACGGGAACTCATCCAGGGGCGGTACCGCGGAATAACCGAAGCCGATGTGGTCCGGCGCCACCACGTGGTAATCGCCGGCCAGCGCCGGGATCAGCTCCCGGAACATGTGCGAGCTGGTCGGGAAGCCGTGCAGCAGAACCAGCGGCGACGCATCCGGCGGGCCGGCCTCGCGGTAGAAGACCTCCATCCCGTCGACCGTCGCCGTCCGGTGGTGTACTCCGCCGATCATGTACTCCCCCGATCTGCCCCTTTCCTTTCATCCTGCCCGCAGCCGGGCGGTTTCCGGGCGGGTATCGACGCTGGCGGACGTACCCGGTCCGGGTGGCGGCAGCGGGAGCCGGCGCGCCGGCGGTGGCCCGGGGCTGCTGTTCGGCTGCGTCGGATCGGAGATCCGTAGACCGGCCGGTCAAGGCTGTCGATCGCTCAGCGGATCTTCCGGCGTCGGCCGGTGCGGCACCCGGCGTTCAGCACGGCTCGGGGAGTTCGTGGCCGGTGAGCAGCCGGGCACCCTCCAGCACCAGCGGCTGCCAGTGGGCCGCGCCGGTACGCCCGTGTTTCGGGTCGATCCCGGTGAAGACCCGACCGCCGACCCGCACCCGGACGTGCCGGGCGGTCCAGTCGGCGGTGGCCCGCTGGCGTACCCGGCCGGGGCACCGCCAGGTGTGGTCGGCGAAGCGTACGACCTGGGAGTGTCCGTGTACCTGGCCGAACGGCACGAAGCCGCCTCCGGCGTAGTGCTCCAACCACGGCTCGTGCAGCTCCCAGCCCGCCTCGGCCCAGAACGGCCCGGCCGCCCGGTCCACGCCGAACTCCCCGCCCCGGAAGATCAGTGGCGGGCGGTCGTCCAGCAGCCGGGCCGCGAACGCGGCGGTCGACGGCTCGCCGAGCCGCCGCCAGGCGCCGACGGTCAACCCGGCGTGACTGACCAGCAGATCCTCCCCGTCGGCCGCCCGGATCGCCACGGCCACCCGCAACCGGCCCGCCGCCCACCAGGAGCGGAGCAGCTCCACGTCGCCGTCGGCGATCGGGTCTGGCCAGAACGGGGTGCCCCCGGGCAGGTACTGTGCCTCGTGGTTGCCGGCGAGTTGGATCCACCGCTCCGGCTGGTGGTCCAGATACCAGTCGACAAGCTCCAGCACCGCGCCGCTGTCCGGGCCACGGTCGACGAGGTCACCGACCTGCACCACCGTGAGGTCGTCGGGCAGGTCGGGCCGGTCGGCTGGCACGCCGAGCGTGCGCAGTGCTCCGCGTAGCTGGTCGGGATGCCCGCCGACGTCACCGACAACCGCTATCCGGCCCATCATCGCTCCTCGGTCGCCCGGTCTACATCCGGCGAGCCTATCCGGGCGACCCGTGCTCCGCGACCCGCGATCGTCCATGCTGGACGGAGCCGGAAACCCGCCCGGACCGGTCGATCGGCCACGTCGGGTGTCGGTTCGGTGCCGGCCCGTGTCGGCCGGCGTGAAGCTCGACCGAATTGTTGCCGGGCCGGCGGGAGACGGGCCGGAGCGGACTGGAGTGATCTACTAGGGTGCCTTGTCATGACTGGCGGTTCAGGTGACGGGTTCACGGTAGACCCGACAGCGCTGGAGAGCTTCTCCAAGACCAGCTACGCCCGCGCGGACGACTTCGACGAGATCCGTGGCCGGCTCCGGGACGGTGCCGTCGGCCGCTCCTCCTTCGGCATCATGCCCGCCTCGTTCACCCTCTACGAGCAGTACGAGACGTGCCTGGACGAGTGCCTCCAGGCGCTCGCGGACGGGGTCGAGGTGATGGAGGTGATCGGTGACGCGATCATCGCCGAGCGGGACGCGTACCTGAACAGCGACGCCGCCGCGCAGGCCCGGTTCGGCGGCTGAAGCCGGGTACGACCGCGTCCGCCGACGCGAGGCAGCACACCGCAGACCACGAAGGGGGCGCAATGTCGACCGTCGCGCTCGAACGCAGCAAGACGTATTTCGAGCAGTTCGTCGGCTCCGTACCGGAGCCGCTCCAGGGGTTCACCCGGACGATGCTGACGCCGTTCGAGCAGCTGCTCGAACAGGTGGCCGGCGATCCCGACGACCTGATGCGGGGCGCCGAACGCTGCCTCGCCGCGTCGAACGACGTGCTCGGCATCGCGGCCCAGCAGCAGGCCGACCGGGCCCAGCTCCAACCGCCGGCCTGGGGCGGCAGCGCCCAGGAGGCGTTCCAGACCGGGCTGACGAACGTCGAGCAGACCGTCCGGCAGCTCGCCGAGGGCCTGGACGCGGCCAAGGAGGTGCTCGTCGAGGCGGCCAACGCGGCCGTCGACGCGTTCAACCTGCTCTGTGAGCTGATCTTCGAGTTCCTGACCGCCTTCCTGATCGAGGCGATCATCGCCGCCGCCGCGGCGTTCCTCAGCTTCGGCGCGTCGATCGCCGCGTTCATCGTACGCTGGCTGGCCCGGCTGGCGCTGACCCTGGGCCGGGGTGCCCGGATCGTCAGCAAGCTGGTCCGGATCCTGGTCAAGCTGGCCCGCAAGCTGGACGACGTCAAGGCGCTGCTCACCCGCTACCGTCAGCGGGTGATGGAGCTGCGCAAGCTGAAGAAGGAGTACGCCATCTGGAAGCAGCAGGGCCGCACCGCGCAGGGCCGGGCGATCCTGGCGGAGCACAGCCTCAAGGTCGGCGTGCCCCGGTTCGTCTTCAACCAGATCTCGCCGGTGAACCTGAGTGGCAAGGGCGGTGCGGTGCTGGACACCGCCGTCGGCATGCACGACATCTCGGACGGCCAGAAGGACCGCAACTACGCGACCGACGGCACGTACCGGCAGGACATCGGGCCGTACACCAAGAGCGTGCAGGATCTGATCGACTCGGTGGGCTGACCGGCCGCTGGACGGACCGGCCACCCGCCACGGCGGAGTGACGAGGGCAGGAGAGGACGACGTGGCGGAATATCCCGCGCTGGATCGGCTGGAGCAGCTCGCGAGCGGCCTGGACGACCTCCAGTTCCAGATGAACCGGCGGATCGAGGAACTCCAGGCGCAGCCGGTGGAGCTGGAGAGCGAGACCGGTGCCGTGCGGGTGACGGTCGACCACGGCGGCCGGGTCGACCGGGTCGACATCACCTCCCGGGGGATGCGGTACAGCCCGGATCAGCTCGGCGCGGAGATCACCGGCACCATCCGGCGGGCGCAACGGGAGGCGACCCGGCGGTTGCAGGACTCCATGCGGGAGGTGCTGGGCAGCGCCGCCGACGACTATCCGCTGGGCTGAGCCGTGCCGACCGACTACCGCCACCGATACGCCGACGCGGCCGGCAGCAAGCTCGAACCCGACGAGACGATCCTGGCGCTGACCGAGGCGAAACGGCCGCACGGCCTGGTGCCCGACCCGCCGCCCCGACCGCCGGAGCCCGCACCCGGCGACGGGGCGAAGGCGGCCGGGATGGGGCTGGCGAACGCGGCGCTCAGCGGCATCGAGGCGATCGACAACATCGGCGGCGGGGGTCCGACCGACTGGCTGATCCGGCTGCTCTTCGGCCGGGCCGCGCGCGGCCGGCTCGACTCGGTCGCCGCCGACTACGTCCGGGCGGTACCCACCGACGACAAGCTGCTGGTGGTGGTCACCGACCGGCGCATCGTGGTGTTCCGGGTCGGCCGCAGCACCGACGTGCGGCCGTTCGGCGAGCCGGCCAGGCCGGTGGTGGCGGCGAAGCTGAAGCCGCTCTGGTCGGTGTCCCGGGCCGAGGTGACCGGCGCCCGTCGGCGCTGGCACCGGCTGCACGGTGCCCGGCTCCGGGTCGGCTTCCGGGACGGCTCCTGGCTGGAGTTGACCGGCCCGCTCTGCATGGGCCGGCAGCGGGCCGGCGAGCTGCGCGACGCCCTCGGCGGCTGAACCGACCATGTCACGTTCGCCGCTCGACGACTGGCGCACGGCGTTCACCGCCGAGGCCCGGCGGCGTGGGCTGCCCCGCGCCGAGATCCGCGCGGCGCTGACCGAGGTCGAGGTGTACTGCGCGGATCCGGCGACGGACCCGGTCGAGGCGTTCGGCGAGCCGATTGGGTACGCCACGGCACTCGCCGAGGGGCCGCGGCCGGCGGAACCGGACCGGGCCGGACCACGGTCACCCTGGCTGGGCGGTTTCGTCGCCGCCAGCACCCTGGTGGGGGTGATGGCGCTGCTCGCCGGGGTCGAGGCGGTCAGCGGGTACGGCACCGCGGACGTCACCGCCGGCCAGCTCGTCTCGGTACTCGCCGGGATGGCCGGGATCGTCCTCGCCGTCGCGCTGCTGTTCCGGCCCGGGCGGGCGTACCGGCCGGCTCCGGACTGGCGGTTCGGGGTGGTCGGGGTGGTCGCGGTCGCCGTCACGGCGGTTCCGATGCTGCTCTGGCCACAGACGCTGCTTCGGCTGCCTGGCTGGCTGCTGCTCGGGATCGGCGTGATGCTGCTGCTGGCCGCCTGGTGGCCGCTCGTGTCCGGTCGGCTGCTTCCGTTCCGGCCTGCCACGCCGACCTCAGGCGCCGCGGCTGGCCGTCCGGACCGCCGTGTCCTGCTCGTTCGCTGGGGCCTGCCGGTCGGGCTGCTCTGCGTGCTGCTCGTAGCCGTCCTGCTCGCTGCTGCCGGCCCGGCCTGAGCCGCTCCGGCCTGAGCCGCCCCGGTCGTGCCCGGGATCTCCGGTGCTGCCGCCGGCCGGCTGCCACCGGTTCGAGCGGGGACTTCCGGTGCAGCGGTGCTACCACCAGGTCATCATGATGGCTCTGTGGTGTCACGCTCACGTGGCATATGCCTTTCCGCCGGGATCTCCCGGAGGCCGGCCCGGTACTTCGTCCGACGTAGGCGGTACTCCGGACGGGCAGCCGCAGGTGTCGGTCCTGGGCGGACGCCGGCCGCCGCCCCGGCCGCCTAGCGTCGGTCCCGTCGACCCGACAGTCCCGCGACGCGGACCCGACAGTCCCGCGACGCGGACCCGACAGTCCCGCGACGCGGACCCGACAGTCCCGCGACGCGGACCCGACAGTCCCGCGACGCGGACGTGACCGAGGAGGAGGCCGAGATGACAGCGGCGATCCCGCACGCACCGGACCTGGCCCGGCCGGGGATCTGGTACACCCTCGCCCCGGTCGCCCTGACCGTGTTCGGCGTGCCGATCGGCACCGCCGTCGCGGGCGCCCCGATCACCTATCCGGGAACCCTGCCGCTGGCCACCTGGCTCGGCCTCCTCCTGCTGCTACGCCGCCGCTGGCCGGTGGCGGTACTGCTGGCCAGCCTGGCGGTGATCACCGCGTTCCGGGGCGCCGGGCTCACCGAGGCCGGCTGGACCTGGCCGGCGTCGGTGATCTTCTTCCTGCTGGCCGCCGACGACACGCCCCGGCGGCACGGCCTGCGCTGGGCGGTCGGCGCCGGACTGTTCCAGTTGACCTTCGCGGTGAACTGGCACTGGACGGTCGAGGGCCAGGACGTGCAGCGGGCAATCGGGGAGGTCGGCGGCGAGGCGCTCGGGCTGGCCCTGACCATCGCGGTCGCGGTCGCGTTCCGCAACTGGCTGCGCTGGCGGACGGAACTCGCCGCCGGGCTGGCCCGGGTCGAGCAGGAGCGGCGGCTGGAGGCGGAGCGCCGGAGCGCGGAGGAGCGGTTGCAGATCGCCCGCGAACTGCACGACGTGGTGGCGCACACGCTTACCGTGGTGGGCGTGCAGTTGCGGGTGGTGGACGAGGCACTGGACGACTCGACCGACGACGCGCGGGCCGCGCTGCGTACCGCCCAGGAGGTCCGGGGAAAGGCGGTGGCCGACCTGCGGTCGCTCGTCGACGTGCTGCGCGCGCCGGCGGACCGGCCGGACCCGGGCGACGCGCTCCCGACCCCGCGGACCGTCCCGACCCCGGAGACCGTCCCTGCTCCGCAGGCCGACCTGGACGGCCTGGCCGAACTCGCCGACCGGACCCGGGCCAGCGGTCTGGCGGTCGACCTCGACATCACCGGCGAGCCCGGCCGGGTCGCCGCGCCGGTGGCGATGGCCTGCTACCGGCTGATCCAGGAAGCCCTGACCAACACGGTGAAGCACGCGGAGGCGCGGCGGGCGACGGTACGGTTGGCGGTCGATCCGGACGCTGTCCGGGTCGAGGTACGCGACGACGGCACCGGTCCCGCCCCGGCGGCGGTGCCCGGGCACGGTCTCACCGGGATGCGGGAACGGGTCGCCGCGCTCGGCGGCACCTTCGGCGCCGGTGCGGCCGACGGCGGTGGCTACGCGGTCCGCGCGACCATTCCTGTGCCAGGCTTCCGGCCGTGACCATCAGCGTGCTGCTCGCCGACGACCAGGCTCTGGTGCGGGCCGGATTCCGCAGTCTGCTGCGCCGGGGCCGGGAGATCGAGGTGGTGGGCGAGGCGGCCAGCGGGGACGAGGCGGTGCGGCTGGCCCGGAGCCTGCGGCCGGACGTGGTGCTGATGGACATCCGGATGCCGGGACTGGACGGCCTCGCCGCCACCGAGCGGATCGTCACGGACCCGGCGACGGCCGGCTGCCGGGTCGTCATCCTGACCACCTTCGAGACCGACGAGTACGTCTTCGCCGCGCTGCGGGCCGGAGCCAGCGGCTTCCTCACCAAGGAGATCGAGCCGGCCCAGCTCCGCCAGGCGGTCGGGATCGTCGCCGCCGGGGAGGCACTGCTCGCGCCGAGCGTCACCCGCCGGGTCATTGAGCAGTTCGCGCACCGGCCGGTGGCGGCGACCGACACCGCGGCCCGGCTGGCGGTGCTCACCGAACGGGAGCGCGAGGTGCTCCGGCTGGTCGCCACCGGGCTGTCCAACGAGCAGATCGCCGGGCGCCTCTTCATCAGCCCGCTGACCGTCAAGACCCACATCAGCCGGGCGATCACCAAGCTCGGCGTCCGGGACCGGGTCCAGTTGGTGATCGTGGCGTACGAGACCGGCCTGGTCCGCCCCGGCGGCGAAACCCGGAAGAGCCCGGGTCGGTGCAACGACTAGGCTTGCAGGGTTCTGTCCGGATGCCGCCGGGGGGCCGGCTGCCGCCCGAGAGCTGGAGTCTTGATGAGCACGACCGTCCTGCCCTCGTACGACGACGTCGTCGAGCGCTACGCCCCGGTGATCGGCCTGGAGACCCACGTCGAGCTGGGCACGAACACCAAGATGTTCTGCGGTTGCCCGACCGACTTCGGCGGCGAGCCGAACACCCGGGTCTGCCCGGTCTGCCTCGGCCTGCCGGGGTCGCTGCCGGTGGCCAACAAGGCCGCGATCGAGGCGACCATCCGGATCGGCCTCGCGCTGAACTGCTCGATCGCGCCGTGGAGCCGGTTCGCCCGGAAGAACTACTTCTATCCGGACATGCCGAAGAACTACCAGATCAGCCAGTACGACGAGCCGCTCTGCGTGGACGGCTGGCTGGATGTGGAAATTGTCGGCGAGGATGGCCAGCCCGAGCTGTTCCGGATCGGCATCGAGCGGGTGCACCTGGAGGAGGACACCGGCAAGACGCTGCACGTCGGTGGCGCCACCGGGCGGATCCACGGTGCGACCGAGTCGCTTGTCGACTACAACCGGGCCGGCATCCCGCTTGTCGAGATCGTCACCAAGCCGATCCCGGGTACCGGCGCCGCGGCCCCGATCGTGGCCCGGGCGTACGTCACCGAGCTGCGCGACGTGATCCGCTCGCTGGGCGTCTCCGACGTGCGGATGGAGGAGGGCTCGCTGCGCTGCGACGTGAACACGTCGCTGTCGCCGGCCGGCTCCGCCGAATGGGGCACCCGGACGGAGACCAAGAACGTCAACTCGCTGCGCTCGGTGGAGCGGGCGGTCCGTTCCGAGATGCTGCGCCAGGCCGCCGTACTCGACTCGGGTGGCCGGATCGTCCAGGAGACCCGGCACTTCCACGAGGACACCGGGGACACCACGCCGGGCCGGTCCAAGGAGACCGCCACCGACTACCGTTACTTCCCGGAGCCCGACCTGGTGCCGCTGGCCCCGGACGCGGCCTGGGTCGCCGAGCTGAAGGCGGCGCTGCCGGAGCTGCCCCGGTTGCACCGGCGCCGGTTGCAGCAGGAGTGGGGGCTGAACGACCACGACATGCAGTCGGTGCTGAACGCCGGTGCGGTCGAGCTGATCGAGGAGACGGTGGCCGCCGGCACCACCCCGGCCGGCGCCCGGAAGTGGTGGCTGGGCGAGCTGTCCCGGCGGGCCAACGAGGCCGGTGTCGAGCTGGCCGCCGTGGGTGCCACCCCGGCCCAGGTGGCCGAGCTGCAGAAGCTTGTCGACGCGGGCAAGCTCAACGACAAGCTGGCCCGTACCGTGCTCGAGGCTGTGGTGGCCGGCGAGGGCTCGCCGAGCGAGATCATGGCTGCCCGGGGCCTGGAGGTGGTCTCCGACACCGGTGCGCTGACCGCCGCCGTGGACGAGGCGATCGCCGCCAACCCGGACATCGCGGCCAAGGTCCGGGACGGCAAGGTGGCCGCGGCCGGCGCCCTGGTCGGGGCGGTCATGAAGAGCACCCGGGGCGCGGACGCCAAGACCGTCCGCTCGCTGATCCTGTCCCGGCTCGGCGTCGAGGGCTGAGGTGTGAGGAAGGGCCCCCGCTACAACAGAAAACGATAAGCGGGGGCCCTTCCTTACACCCCCGCCCCGGGCGACGGAGCGGGTCAGCCGGTGGGTGTCGGGCTGGCCGGAGTCGGCGCGCCGGGAGACGCCGGGGTCGGCGTACCCGGGCTCGGGGTGGCCGGGACCGGCGGCTCCGGCTCCTTGACGACGTGCCGCTCCAGGTTGACCTGGGCCTCGCCGGTGCCGCCGAGCATGATGTCGTCGTACGCCTGGAGTGCCCGCTGCTGGTCGAAGTAGAGCACCGACATCGCCAGCGGGGTCGGCTTGTCGCCCTCCAGCCCGCGCAGCCCCGCCCCGCCGGTGGAGCCCTGCACCTGGAGCTGGGTCCGCATCGCGCCCGGCACCTCCGGCAGCTCGCGCACCTCGCGGTGGTGGGTGTGCCCGCTGAGCACCAGCGGTACGACGCCGGAGAGCCCGTCCGCAGACGCCGGATCGTGTACCAGGGCGATGTCGACCGGCCTGTTGTAGGCCCGGACCGTCGCGGCGAGCTGCTTGCCGGCCCCGGCCACCTGGTCGACGGTCTGCGGCAGGCTGCCGGAACCGGCCGGCGAGGTCTCCTTGTCCGGGGTGAACCGGGGGTCGCTGATCCCGGCGATGGTCAGTCCGGCGACGTTGACGATCGCGTTGTCCAGCACGATCGCGTTCGGCTGCCGGCTGACGGCGGTGGCGGTGGCCGGCGAGTCGTGGTTGCCGCGGATGAAGACGTACGGCACCTTGAGCAGGCCGATGGAGCCGACGAAGGACGCCTCCGGCTCGCTGCCCCAGTCGGTCATGTCCCCGGTGTCGATCACCACGTTGATGTTGAACTGCTCGACCACGGTGCGGACCACCTGCCAGGCGGTCGGGTTCAGGTGCAGGTCGGAGACGTGCAGCACCCGTACGGTGCCCTGCTCCTGCTCGAAGATCGGCAGGGTGGAGACGGTGGTGTAGAGCTGGCTGACGTTGCCGACCATCCGCTGGAGCTGGTCGGCGTACCGGCCGTAGTCGTCGGCGATCCGCCGGGCGTCACCGACGATCGCCGGGGCGTTCACCAGCAGCCCCTCGTAGCGGGGCTCCTCGATCGAGTCCGGCCGGAAGGTCAGCGCGGCGATGCCGAGGCTGCCGCCGGTGATCACCAGCGCCAGGCCGCCGGCCCAGGCCACCCGGCGGGTACGCCGGAAGACCAGCGCAGCCAGGATCATGCTGGCCAGTACGGAGACCGCGACCGTGCGTACCCCGACCCGGATCACCCCGTTGGCGACGTCGCCGACGGCGGACTGGCTGGCCCGGCTGATGCTGGCCGGATCGTCGATCAGTGCCTCGGTGCGGCGCTGGTCGAGCGAGCCGAGCCGAACCGAGAGGTGTGCCGGGCCGGCGTGGCTGCTGAGCTGGAGCGCGCCGAGCGGCGGGATGGTGACCGTGGTGCCGCCGTCCACGGAGGGTGTGATCGCCATCTCGGCCCGGAACGGGCCGATGTCGGTCTGCATCCGCCCGCCGAGCAGGACGCCGAGCACGATCCCGAGCACCGTGACGCCGATCACCGACACGGCCAGCCCGGCCCGGCGGCTCGGTCGCGATGTCAGGACAGCCCGGCCGCCCCGTACGGCGATCCGCCCGAAGCGCCACAGCGCCGCCGGGAACGGCACACGCCGAGCCGCCGGGGGCGGTGTGCCCCCGGCGGCTCCGGTGTCGTTCCTCCGCCTGTCCATGCTCAATCATCACCTGCCCGAAGTGTCATCTTCAAAACCCGCCGCAGGTCCCGCCCATTTCCACCGTGGGTATGAGTCCGCTCTCCCGCCCGCGGCGATCCCGGTGCCCCCCGTCCGAGGTCAAGCGGGTGGGCACCGGACGTCCGCCGGGACGTCCGACACCCGCCGGCTTCGCCGGGAGGCTCAGCTCTTGCCGGCCGCGCCGCCGGAGAAGACCAGCCGGAAGATCCGGTCGTCCTCGGGCGCCGGATCGCGCTTGCCGTCGTGGTTGGAGGTGGAGATCCACAACGAGCCGTCCGGCGCGGCGACCGCGGTCCTGAGCCGGCCGTACTCGCCGACCAGCAGGGGACGGGGCTGCCCGAGTACGGTGCCGTTGGCGGTGAGTTCGACAAGCCAGAGCCGCATCCCCCGCAGGCAGGCCGCCACGAACACCCGGTCGATCATGGCCGCGCCGGAGCAGGACGCCTCGGCGGTGGTCCAGGTGACCAGCGGGTCGACGTACTTCTCCGCGTCGGTGTCCGTGCCGCGTCCCTCGACCTCGGGCCAGCCGTAGTTCTTGCCCGGTGTGATCAGGTTGATCTCGTCCCACCGGGTCTGGCCGAACTCGGTGGCGTAGAGCCGCTTGTCGGCGTCCCAGGCGATGCCCTGCACGTTGCGGTGTCCGTAGGACCAGACCAGGGAGTTCGGGTACGGGTTGCCCGGGGCCGGCTTGCCGGCCGGCGTCATCCGGAGGATCTTGCCACCGAGGCTCTTGAGGTCCTGGGAGAGGCCGCGCTCCGAGGCGTCCCCGGTGGTGGCGTAGAGGAAGCCGTCCGGGCCGAAGCCGAGCCGGCCGCCGTTGTGGATGCCGGAGAGCGGGATGCCGGTGACGATCGGCGTCGGCCTGGAGCCCAGGGTCAGCTTGGCGATCCGGTTGTCCCCGGACGTCGAGTAGTAGACGAAGACCGTCTCGTCCCGCTGGTAGTCCGGGGAGACGGCGATGCCCAGCAGGCCGCCCTCGCCGGCCGCGTCGACCTCGGCGAGGGTCTGCACCGTGCTGACCTTGAGCCCCTTCGTGTCGGACTCCGGCCCGACCTTGAGGATCTTGGCGCTGTCCCGCTCGGTCACCAGCGCGCCGCCGTCGGGCAGGAACGCGATGCCCCAGGGCACCCGCAGCCCGCTGGCCAGCACGGTTGCCGCTACCTGCTGCTCCGCGCCCCTCTGGCTGGGCGTGGTGGACGGGGTCGGGAACCGTGGCGGCTCGCCGGCCGGGTCCGGTTCCGGCTCGCCGAGGGCACAACCGCCGGTGAGGAGGACGGCCGCCGCGCAGAGCGCGACCGCCGCGCGCCGACGGCCGGGTCTGGGGTACGGACGAGCGCTCACCCGGACCAGGGTAGTCCGATCTCGTCCCGTACCGTCGGTTCGCTCGATCATTTCGCCGCTTCTCCCACAGTCCTCGCTGGCCGTCGCGCCGGACGAGCTGACCGTGCCGGCGGGTCGACACCGCCGGACTCGACACCGCCTCGTCGTACCGGCCGATCCGTCAGCGGGACGAGTCCCGACACCCGGGGCCGGTTCCGCCCGCCCGCCCGCCGCCCGCCGCCCGCCGCCCGCCGCCCGCGCCCGCCAGCCGTCCACCAGCCGGCCGGCCGGTCGGGTTGCGTCGCCGGGGACTATCGTCGGCGTCCGTGAAGGTGTGGATACCCCATCCCGTCGGACTGGAGCTGCTCGGCGAGATCCCGGCCGGGGTCACCGTCGAGGTCGCCCCGACGCCGGAGCAGTTTCCGTCCGACCCGGCCGGCGTCCGGTTCTGGGTGCCGCCGTTCCTCGCCCAGACCGCCGCCGTGCCGATGGCCGCCAAGCTGCCCGACCTGCGGGTGGTGCAGCTCCTCTCGGCCGGGGCGGACGTCTGGGTCGGCCGGCTGCCCGAGCACGTCACCCTCTGCGACGGGCGCGGGGTGCACGACTCCTCCACCGCGGAGTGGGTGGTCGCGGCGACCCTGGCGTACCTGCGGTCGTTCCCGGTCTTCGCGCTCGCCCAGGCCCGCCACGAGTGGTCGTACGACCGGGTCAACCCCACCGACGAACTGGCCGGCAAGCGGGTACTCGTCGTCGGCGCCGGATCGATCGGAGCGGCCACCCGGGCCCGGCTGGCGCCGTTCGAGGTCGAGCTGACCATGGTCGCCCGGACCGCCCGTCCCGCCGAGGGGGTGTACGCGGTCGACGACCTGCCGGCGCTGCTGCCCGAGGCGGACGTGGTGGTGCTGCTGGTGCCGCTCACCGACGCTACCCGGGGACTGGTCGACGCCGGGTTCCTCGCCGCGATGCGGGACGGCGCGCTGCTGGTCAACGCCGCCCGGGGGCCGGTGGTGGAAACCGAGGCGCTTGTCGCCGAGCTGGTGACCGGCCGGCTCTCGGCGGCGCTGGACGTCACCGAGCCGGAGCCGCTGCCGGCCGGGCACCCGCTCTGGGACCTGCCCAACGTGCTGCTCACCCCGCACGTCGGCGGCTCGGTACGCGGCCTGCTGCCCCGGGGCTACCGGCTGGCCGGCCAGCAGTTGCGCCGTTTCGTGGCCGGCGAGCCGCTGGTCAACGTGGTGGTCGACGGCTACTGACCGGCAGCCGGGCCGGCCGGGTCGGCAGCCGACGGCTCCGGGCCGCCAGCCGGCCGACGCCCGTTCGTCAGTCGACGGTCGGGTCCGGGGTGCGGCGGGGCTCGTCGAGCGGCTGGCCGCTGGCGGCGACCAGACCGGGCAGGTCCGCGGCCCGGACCGCCGGCAGGGTCGCCGTACGGCCGTCGCGGAGTCGGACCACCGCCTGACCGCGCGGGTCGGGCGCCAGTTCCGCAACCTCCGACCAGGGGATCCACCGCTGTCCGAGCAGGGCCCGGATCCGTATCCCGGCCGGGCTGGCGTCGGTGCCGGCCCGCCACGCCCAGACGCCGATCGCCAACGGCACCAGGAGCAGCGGGAGGAGATACCAGCGGGCGGTGGCCAGCGGAAGGGCGCCGAGGAGCCCGAGGACGGCGGCCACCCAGATCGCCTGGCTGTGCCGGAAGCGCAGTGTGCCGGTCTTACCCACCCGGCGATTTTCGCACCTCGGCCGGTCCGCCCGGCCGGGGGCCTCGGACCGGCCGGGCGGAGTGGGGTCGTCCGGCCGGTCGGAACCGCCAACCGGGCCGGGGTGGAGCGGCCTTGACCGGTTGGGGGAAGATTCGGCGAGCAACCGAGGTGGGAGATCCCTACCGGTGGACCCTCTCGACCTGCCCGGCGCGGGCGTGTGTCCCGGTCATCCGTCGTCGGGACCACGGGCCGTGGCGGGGAGGTGGACAGAGTCCGTCACGTAACCATGCCCCCGGCCGATCGTTGGGGGTTGATAGGACTCGTTTCGGCGGTTGCGCCGGAGCGGGCCCAGCCTGACCCGCACCACGTCCGTGCCCCCTCTGCAAAGGCATCCCCGCCATGTTCGTGGCGCACATCCCGGATGGCCGAGCCCGCCGGCTGGTAGTCCGGAGCATCGAGATCGGCGTCCCGCTGCTCGCCGTGGGCGTCCTCCTCGCGGCTCACCTCGGCGCGCTGTCGCCCTATCCCGCCATGGCGGTCGCCGTCGGCACGGCCGCCGCGCTGGCTGCCGCCCGGCTGGTCCGGCTGGCGGTCCGCCTGCACACCGGCGGCACCGGCTTCGGCCCGTGCCGGGGCGCCGGCTTCCTCGGCTTCGGCCTGGTCACCAGCGCGCTCTCCTCGCTCGCCCTCCTCCTGGCGCCGGCCGGCGCCAGGTCGATGGTGGCGCTCGGTGGTCTGGTGCTGGCGTTCGCCCTCTATCTGTTCGGCATGATGATGCTGCCCGGTGCCGCCAGCGCGGTGCGGGTACGGCTGCGCCGGGCGTTCGACGGGCTGAGCCTCGGCATCAGTCTCGCCTTCTCCGCCTGGGTGATCCCGCCGGCCCCGCTGCCGCCGCTCGCCCTGATCGCGGCGTTGCTCGCCGTCGTCGGCCTGCCGGTGGTCACCATCACCACGCTGCGGGCGTACCAGTACCGGCGGTCCGCCGCGCTCTGCGGCACCGGCGCCGGACTGGCGCTCTTCGGGCACTCGCTGATCACCGTGCTGCTCGGCTCCGGCGCGTCGGCCGGGGCGCTGCCGCTGCTCGCCGTCTCGCTGGTCGCCGGCCCGGCCCTGATCGCCGCCGGTGCCCGCCGAGCCAGGCCGCCGGGTCAGCCGCCTGCCGTCCCGGGCGAGCCGCAGACCACTCTCAGCGCCTATCCGCTGCTGACCATCCCGGCGATCCTGGCGACGCTCTCGGCGCTCTGGCACCTGGTCACCGTCGGCGCCTTCGACGCCACCTCCATCCTGCTCGGCCTGGCGGTGATCCCGACGCTCGTGGTCCGGGAGGTGCTGGTGATGCTGGACATCCGCCGGTACGCCAAGCGGCTGGCGACCCAGGAGGCGCACTTCCGTTCGCTGGTCTCCGGCGCCAACGACCTGACCATGATCGTCGGTGCGGACCTGCTGATCCGCTGGCAGTCGCCGACCGCCGCCCGGCTCTTCGGGCTCTCCGACGCCGACGTGCTGGGCCGGGCGTTCCCGAACCTGATGCACCCGGACGACGCCGCCGACGTCACCCGGGTGCTCACCGACGTGCTCGCCGGCCGCGAGGTGCCGAGCGGGCGTCCGCAACTTGTCACCGCCCGGCTGCGTGACGGGCACGGCAGCTGGCGGGACACCGAGTCCACGGTCAGCGACCAGCGGGCGGTGCCCGAGGTCGCCGCGCTCGTGGTGCACGTCCGGGACGTCAGCGAACGGCAGCGGCTGGAACGCAAGCTCAACGAGCTGGCCTTCACCGACGAACTCACCGGGCTGGCCAACCGCCGGGAACTGATGCGGACCATCGTCACCCAGCGGGCGGTGCCGGGGCACACCGGCGCGCTGCTGGTCATCGACCTGCACGGGATGTCCGGGATCAACGACGCGCACGGGCGGCAGATGGGCGACGCCGTACTCGCCGAGGCGGGGCGGCGGCTGAGGTCCGGGGTGGGCAGTGCCGACGTGGTGGCCCGGCTGGGCGGGGACGAGTTCGCGGTGGTGACCGTGGACCGGCCGGTACTGGCGTACGCGACGGGGACCCGGCTGCTGACCGCACTGACCGCGCCGTACCCGATGCCCGGTGCGGTGCTGCATCTCGGCACCAGCATCGGGCTGGCCGACCTCTCGGGTGGCGACGGTGTCGACGACGTACTCCGCCGGGCCGACCTGGCCCGGCTGCGCGCCCGGCAGCTCGGCCGCAACCGCGTCGAGTGGTACGACGACGAGTTGGAGGAGCAGTTCACCCGCCGGCTCGACCTGGAACGCGAACTGCCCGGTGCGGTACGCCGGGGCGAGCTGGACCTGGTCTTCCAGCCGGTGCTCGACCTCGACGACCAGCAGCCGGTCGGCACCGAGGCGCTGCTGCGCTGGCGGAACCCGGCACTCGGCACCGTGCTGCCGGCCGAACTCCTGCCGGTGGCCGAGGACCTGATGCTGCTGGAGGAGCTGGCCCGCTGGGTGTTGGACAGCGCATGCCGACAGCTCGCCGCCTGGTCGCAGCGGCCCCGCCCGCTCTGGATGTCGATCAACATCTCGTCCCGGGAGCTGATCGCGCCCGACTTCGTCAGCTGGGTGGGCACCTCGCTGGCCGAGCACCGGGTCGAGCCGGACCGGCTGGTGGTGGAGATCGTCGAGCCTCGGGGCGCCGTCGACGTGCCGGCGGTGGTGACCCAGCTCGCCGGGCTGCGGGCGCTCGGCGTACGGACCGCGCTTGACGACTTCGGCAGCGGTCAGGCGTCGCTGGCCCAGCTCCGCCGGCTGCCGGTCGACTTCCTCAAGGTGGACCGGACCCTGGTCACCGAGGGCGGCACCCGGGAGGGCGAGCACAAGCCCTTCATCGACGTACTCGTCAGTCTCGGCAAGCGGTTCGGTCTGGAGATCATCGCCGAGGGGCTGGAGACGGCGGAGCAGGTGGAGCAGGCCCGCCGGGCGGGCTGCAAACTCGGCCAGGGGTACGCGTTGTCCCGACCCGCCCCGGCGGAGCGGGTCGAGGCGTACCTGGAAGAGTTTCCCAGCCCGTCCCGCTGACCCCAGCCCGTGTCCCGTTGACCCCCCCGTCCGCGACCGGCCCGGCCTAGCGCGTCGGGCCCCGTCGGGTAGCGCGTCGGGCCCCGTCGGGCGTCAGCCGGCCGTGTAGCCCGGCATCGGGTACGCCGCCAGCAGGTCCCGGACCTCACCGGCGATCCGGTCCAGCGTCGCCTCGTCGTCCTTGACCGCCGCGCTCACCGCCTCGTCCATCCAGGCCGCCACCTGCGGCATCTGCTCCTCGGTCAGCCCCCGGGTGGTCAGCGCGGGGGTGCCGAGCCGGATGCCGGAGGGGTCGAACGGCTTGCGCGGGTCGTACGGCACGGTGTTGTAGTTCAGCTCGATGCCGGCCCGGTCCAGCGCCTGTGCTGCCGGCTTGCCGGCGATGCCCTTGCCGGTCAGGTCGGCCAGGATCAGGTGGTTGTCGGTGCCGCCGGAGGAGAGCGTGAAGTCCCGCTCGACGAGTGCCGCCGCCAGCGCCCTGGCGTTCGCGACGACCTGGTGGGCGTACCGGCGGAAATCCTCGGTGCCGGCCTCCCGCAGCGCGACCGCGATCCCGGCGGTGGTGTGGTTGTGCGGGCCTCCCTGGAGGCCGGGGAAGACGGCCTTGTCGACCGCGGCGGCGTGCTCGGCGGTTGTCATGATCATGGCGCCGCGCGGGCCGCGCAGGGTCTTGTGCGTGGTGGTGGTGATCACGTCGGCGTGCCCGACCGGCGACGGGTGGGCACCACCGGCGACCAGGCCGGCGATGTGCGCGATGTCGGCGACCAGCACCGCGCCGACCTCGCGGGCGATCTCGGCGAAGCCGGCGAAGTCGATGGTGCGCGGCACGGCGGTACCGCCGCAGAAGATCAGCTTGGGGCGCTCCCGCCGGGCCAGGTCGCGGACCTCGTCCAGGTCGATCCTGCCGGTCTGCGCCGAGACGCCGTAGCGGACCGGGTTGAACCACTTGCCGGTGGCCGAGACCGACCAACCGTGCGTCAGGTGGCCGCCCATCGGCAGCGCCATCCCCAGCACGGTGTCGCCGGGGGAGAGGAACGCCAGGTAGACGGCGAGGTTGGCCGGGGAGCCGGAGTACGGCTGCACGTTGGCGTGCGCGACCCCGAAGAGTTCCCGGGCCCGGGTCACCGCGAGCGTCTCGATCGGGTCGACGAACTGCTGGCCCTCGTAGTAGCGGCGGCCGGGGTAACCCTCCGAGTATTTGTTCGTCAGCACCGTGCCGCTGGCTTCGAGTACCGCGGTCGAGACGTAGTTCTCGGAGGCGATCATCCGCAGTTTGTCGTGCTGCCGGGTCGCCTCGGACTCGATCAGCGTCGCCAACTCCGGGTCGGCGGCGGTCAGGCTGGGAATCGCTGGTACGTGCACGGTGGTTGTCCTCCTGGCTGGTCCATGCCTGCGCGGCCGATGCTATCGCTAGCCCGGCGCCACACCTGCAAGGAAGGGGCCCTTCCTATACAGAATCCGATAGGAAGGGCCCCTTCCTTACATCCGCGGTGGCGCGGTGCTGCCGCGCGGGATCAGGTGCGCGGTCTCGTCCTGGAAGTCGCCGAGCGGCTGCCCGGCGATCGCGGCCAACAGTCGACTCGCGGCGTGCGCCCCGTACGCCGGGATGTCCCGGTGCAGCGCGGTCAGCGACGGGTGGACGAGTTGGCAGAGCGGCGAGTCGTCCCAGGCCACGATGGAGACGTCGACGGGGACGGCCAGCCCCATCTCCTGGGCCACGGCGAGACCGGCGATGGCCATCACGTCGTTGTCGTACACGATCGCGGTCGGCCGGTCGGCGGAGCTGAGCAGGCGTCGGGTGGCCCGGGCGCCCTCTTCGCCGCTGTAGTCGGACGAGACGGTGACCGTACGCTTCAGACCGAGCCGGCGGGAGACGGCGCCGAACGTCTCGGTGCGGATCTCGGTGTGCCGCAGGCCGGGCAGGCCGCCGATCCGGGCGATCTGCCGGTGGCCGAGTGCGACGAGGTATTCGAGCACCTCGGTCAGGGCCGCCGACTCGTCGGACCAGACGTGGTCGAGCCCGCCGCCGCCCGGTCCGCCGATCACCACCGCCGGCAGGCGCAGCTCCTCGAGCACCGGCACCCGGCGGTCGTCGACCCGCAGGTCGCAGACGAAGACGCCGTCCACCCGCCGCTCGCCCCACCAGCGTCGGTAGACCGCGATCTCGGCCTCCGGGCTGGCCACCACCTGGAGGGTCAGCGCGTACGACCGGGCGGAGAGTTCCGCCTCCACCCCGCTGATCAGCTCCATGAAGAACGGTTCGACGCCGAGGATCCGGGCCGGCCGGCAGAGCGCCAGCCCGACCGCGTTGGCGGTGGCTCCGGAGAGCGCCCGTGCGGCGCTGTTCGGGTTGAAGCCGATCTCCCGGGCGATGGCGAGAATGCGTTGCCGGGTGGCGTCCGAGACGCCGGGCTGTCCGTTCAGGGCGTAGGAGACCGCTCCCTTGGAAACGCCTGCCCGGCGGGCCACGTCCGCGATTGTCGGCCGTTTCACCGGCGCTCCTTCGTCTGCGACGACCCGAGCTCGGGTGGGCCGGTCGGGTTACCTGCGCGCTGTGTCGTGCCGTCGCGCGGGCCGGGGAGGCTCGTGCAGGTCACGGGAGGAACTTTTCCGGTTAAGCATAGCGATCCGGGGTTGCCGCCCGGAGATCGACCGTCGGGCATTCGAGCCGATTTGGCGGTCGTTGACAGCGCCGAGAGGCGCCCGTACGGTGACTTTACTTATCCGGTTCAGTTGATATCTCTCGATGTCTCCGATGGGCTTCCCGGTGCGGCGGCGACGCTCTCCACCAGGGAGTTCACGCCGAGGTCGTGGTCGGTCGCGACCTGACGAAATCCGGTCGTGGTCGGTCGCGAGCCGAGAAATCCGGTCGTGACCCGAGGAATTTGAGGTGCCCGTGACGTCCTGGCAGAGCCTGCACGACGGTTGGTCGCTGACCGCGGTCGGCGACCCGGAGATCCCGGCGGCGGTCGCGTCGGCCCGGATTCCGGCCACCGTGCCCGGCTGCGTGCACACCGACCTGCTCGCCGCCGGACTGATCCCGGACCCCTATCTCGACCAGCACGAACTCGAACTGGGCTGGATCGGCCACACCGACTGGTGCTACGAAACCACGTTCCACTGGCCCGGCGACGGTGAGGGGGCGGGAGAGGGGAAGCGGGAGGGAAAAGACGGCGGTGAGCGGGTCGAGCTGGTCTGTGCCGGCCTCGACACGGTGGCGACGGTCACCCTCAACGGCGTCGAGCTGGGGCGCACCGCCAACATGCACCGCGGCTACTCCTTCGACGTCCGGCCGGTGCTGCGGGTCGGTGCGAACGTGCTGCGGGTGCGGTTCGACTCGGCGTACCGGTATGCCGAGGCGGAGCAGCGGCGGCTCGGCGCGCGCCCGAAGGCGTACCCGACGCCGTTCAACTTCATCCGCAAGATGGCCTGCAACTTCGGCTGGGACTGGGGACCGGAGCTGGTCACCGCCGGGATCTGGCAGGAGATCGGGCTGCGCACCTGGCGGACCGCGCGGCTGGCCGAGGTCCGCCCGCAGGTCACCGTCGCCGGCACCGAGGGCCGGGTCAGGGTACGCGTCGACGTCGACCTCGCCGACGACCGGACCGCCGCCGCCGGACCGCTCACCGTCCGGGCGGCCGTGGCCGGCGAGGTCGCCGAGGTCGTGCTGGCACCCGGGCAGCGCACCGCCGAGCTGACCGTCACCGTCGCCGACCCCGAACTGTGGTGGCCCCGGGGGTACGGCGACCAACCGCGCTATCCGCTCACCGTCACCCTGCACGCCGCCGACGGCGAGCTGGACACCTGGCAGCGGCAGATCGGCTTCCGCTCGGTACGCCTGGAGACCGGCACCGACGAGCACGGCTCGGCGTTCACCGTCGTCGTCAACGACCTGCCGATCTTCGCCCGGGGTGTCAACTGGATCCCGGACGACTGCTTCCCGCACCGGGTGACCCGGCAGCGCTACGCCGAACGCCTCCGCCAGGCCAGCGACGCGGGCGTCAACTTCCTGCGTGTCTGGGGCGGCGGCCGGTACGAGTCCGAGGACTTCTACGACCTCGCCGACGAGCTGGGCCTGCTGGTCGGGCAGGACTTCCTCTTCTCCTGTGCCGCCTATCCGGAGGAGGAGCCGTTCCGCACCGAGGTACGCGCCGAGGCGGCCGAGCAGATCGTCCGGCTGGCCAGCCATCCGAGCCTGGTGCTCTGGTTCGGCAACAACGAGAACATCTGGGGCTGGCACGACTGGGGTTGGCAGCAGGAGCTGGCCGACCGGAGCTGGGGGGCCGGCTACTACTTCGAGCTGCTGCCCGGCCTGCTGGCCGAGCTGGACCCGACCCGCCCGTACTGGCCGGGCAGCCCGTGGTCGGGGCGGCCGGAGATCCACCCGAACGACCCGGCACACGGCAGCATGCACATCTGGACGGTGTGGAACCAGATCGACTACACGCACTACCGGGACTACCTGCCCCGGTTCGTCGCCGAGTTCGGCTGGCAGGGCCCGGCCAGCTACGCCACGCTGCGCCGGGCGATCTCCGATCCGGCCGGGCTGGCCGTGGACTCGGCCGCGATGGCGCACCGGCAGAAGGCCGGCGACGGCCAGCTCAAACTGGCCCGGGGGCTGGCGGCACACCTGCCGGCACCGCGCGACTTCGACGACTGGCACTACCTGACCCAGCTCAACCAGGCGCGGGCGATGAGCGTCGGGGTGGAGCACCTGCGGTCGTACCGGCCGATCTGCATGGGCAGCGTCGTCTGGCAGCTCAACGACTGCTGGCCGGTCACCTCGTGGGCCGCCGTCGACGGCGACGGCCGCCGCAAACCCCTCTGGTACGCGCTGCGCCGCGCCTACGCCGACCGGCTGCTGACGATCCAGCCGAGGCAGGGCGGGCTGGCCCTGGTGGCCGTCAACGACGGCGGTGCACCCTGGACCGGTCGGGTGGACGTGACCCGGCTGACCCTGGCCGGCGAGCCGAGGGGCAAGGCGTCGGTCGAGTTGTCGGTGCCGCCGTACTCGCAGATGCGCTGGACGCTGCCGGCGGACGTCGCCAGCTCCGACGATCCGCGCGCCGAGCTGCTGGTCGCCGATCCCGGAGGGGGCGGCGGGGGCGGCGGGGGCGGCGGACGGAGCTTCTGGTTCTTCGCCGAGGACCACGAGTTGGCGTACCCGCCGGCCGGTTACGACGCCACCGTCGAACCCACCCCGGACGGGGTACGGGTCCGGGTGACCGCCCGGACGATCCTGCGCGACCTGGTGCTCGCCCCGGACCGGCTCGATCCGGCGGCCGAGGTGGACGAGGCACTTGTCACGCTGCTGCCGGGGGAGTCGACGACGTTCACCGTGCGGTCCGGGGTGCCGCTGGACCCAACGGCGCTCACCACCCGTCCGGTACTCCGTTGTGTAAACGACATGGTGCCGGGTTCCTGAGCCGGTCGGGGTGCCGGTCCGCGACGCCGACCGGTGCCCGGATGGCCCGGTAAGGCGTCGCGGGACGCGACCTGCCTCGGCGGATCCGTTCGGGGTGGGCGTGGTTGCTTCGCTTCCAGCGTCGCGTGCCGGTGGCAGACCGTGTCAGGCATGGAGGCGCCGGACCGAAGGGAACACGACGATGACTGTCGTCCCTTCGCCCTCCACCTGTGGGTGAGGGCGAGCAGACCAGGCTGGTGGCCTGGAGTCATGAGTTGCGCCGCGTTCACGGACGACTTCGCGAAGCGCTGCGCGTCACCCAGCAGGCCCTGGCCGACGGCGAGCCGGCCGAACCGGCGACCAGAGAGCTGTTGCTGTTCTGCCACGGGTTCTGCGCCGCCCTGGACGCGCATCACGAGGGCGAGGACCGGGACCTGTTTCCGGCGATCGCGGAGCGGCATCCCGAGTTGCGGGAGACGCTTCGCCAACTGCGGCAGGACCATTCGATGATCGGGCACCTGCTGGCCGGCCTCCGGGCCGCAGTCGACCGGGCCGCCCCGCAGGCAGAATTGGAGCGGCACCTGGAGGGCGTGGCGGCGATCATGGAGTCGCACTTCAGGTACGAGGAACGCCAGCTTCTGACGGTGCTGGAGAGCCTGGCGCTGGACGCCGATCCCGACGTGGTGCTGGGCCCACTGTGACCGGCGACCCGGACGTCAGACGCTTCCGCTCCGCTGCCAGGGCGCCAATCCGCCTCTCCGGAACAGGCCCACCAGAGCAGGCACGCCGGTGGCCAGTAGGTGAGCCCGGCGATCGCGAAATACCAGGGTCGCCATCCTTCGACGAGACCGTCGTACCCGTGGCTGACGGCCCAGTCGTGCACGGCCCAGGCCCATACCGCGTAGCCGACCCACAGAGCGAGAGACCAGCAGATGCGGGTAAGCCGGCTCGGCCCCCGGTCGCGCCACCGGGACAGCGCATCGGCCACCTGGGAGAGCACCAGCCGATGATCCCACTACGGTCACAGCGGCGAAGCCGTGTGGCGTGGCATCGGCGTCGCTGGGTGGACGGCCCGGCTGAACAGATTAGCGGCCCGGCGGCGGGGTGGGGATGGTCGGTGCGGAGACTGTCGAGCTGGGTGCACAGGCGGGGCAGCTCGACAGTCTCCCCGGCGACAATCCCCCCGCACCCGACCCGGCGTCAGATCACCGGCTCGGAACTGCCTGGAAGCACCGGGTCACCCGATCAACCTGCAAAGACAGCCAGGAGCGACTGACGATCTCAGTTGCCTCGGCGAGTAGCGCGTCGAGGTCCTCGTCTGTCGTCACCTCGTCGGTGGGCACCTTGTACGCGGCGACCTTGATCACGACACGTTACGGAAGAGACACCCGGCGTGGCGTTAGATTGATAGCATTCGTGCTTTCGGGGATCGGCGCATGGAGTGACATGAGCCAACTTGAGGTCAACCCGCCTGAGCTGCGGAATCTGGGGACCCGGGTCGGGCAGCAGGGTGACACGTTGACGCGCGCGGTGGCCGATTCGGGATCGCAGTTGGTCCCGGCCGGGGCGAAAGGCTCGCCGTGGGCGTTGCTGGCCCAGGCGGACCGGACCGCCACCGGATGGTCGGACTACCTGCGGGGCCTGGCCAAGCGGGTCAACGAGACGGGGCGGTCGCTGGTCGAGGCGGCCAGCCTTTACGCGGCCTCGGACGAGCGGGCCGCGGGTCGGCTCGGTCCTCGGTGAGCGTCACCTGGCAGGCGCTGCTCGCCGTCGACGTCGGGCCGGTCCGGCAGGCGGCGCCGGTCTGGGACAAGCTCGCCGCCACCCTCGAGGACCAGGCCGACGGGATGGCCGCCAACGCCAGGACGCTGCCGGAGGTGTGGCCGTCCGGGCCGGCGTCGGAGTCCGCGGCGAAGCACCTGGACGGGATGCGCGGCGAGCTGGACAACGCGTACGTGCCGATGTCGAGCATCGCGCAGGCGCTGGCCGAGTGGGCCGACGGCATCTCGGAGCTGAAGGGTCAGGCCCGGGCCCTGATCGACGACGCGGAACGGCTGAACATCACGATCGCCGCCGACGGCACGATCAGCATGAACGAGGGCTCCGCCAACGCGTCCACCGCGCAGAGCATGAACTCGGTCGTGCACGTCCGCGACGGCATCCTGCAACGCGCGGCGGAGCTGGACGGCCGGCTGGCCGGCGTCCTCGCGCAGAACACCGCGACAGCCGCGGGCACGCCGGCGGCGTTCGTCGACCCGAAGACCATCCCGGCCCGCGGCACCGACCCGGTCGACGTCAAGCGTTGGTGGGACTCACTCACACCGGAACAACAGCGTTATCTGATTATGAACAACTTCGAGCAGATCGGCTGGCTCGACGGGGTTCCGGCCGCCAGTCGCGACATCGCCAACCGGCTCGCGCTCGACCATGCGCAGGAGACCAGCCAGGCCAGCCTCGACCAGACGAAGGCCCGGCAGGACCAGATCCGCGGCATGATCGAGCAGGGGCGCATCTGGGAGCTGTATCCCGACGCCAGCGACCCGATGACCGCCGCCGAGACCGAGCTGATGCGTCTGGACGGTCAGCGGTCCGACCTGGAGGGCAAACTCAAGGGCCTGACCGCGATCGACAACCGGCTCGAGGACACCAACCTGCCCCGGGCGTACCTCCTGGGGGTCTCCACCGAGGGTGACGGCAGGGCGATCGTGTCGGTAGGCAATCCCGACCTCGCCGACAACGTCCTGACCTACGTGCCCGGCACCGGCAGCGACCTGTCCAAGGTCGGCGGCGACATCGAGCGGGCCAACCGGATGGCCAGCGACGCGAACGCCGCCGACCGCTCGGCGACGACCGCGGCGGTCTTCTGGCTCGGCTACGACGCGCCGGACAGCATCCCGCAGGCCGGGCAGAGCGGGTTCGCCGAGGACGGTGGCAGAGACCTCGGCAGCTTCCAGACCGGGCTGCGCGCCACCCACGAGGGCGACAGCCCGTCCCGCAACACCGTGCTCGGACACAGCTACGGCTCCACGGTGATCGGACACGGTGCGATGAGCAGCAGCATCAGCGCGGACGCGCTGGTCTTCGTGGGCTCGCCCGGAGTCGACGTCAACAACGCCGACGAGCTGACCGGCGTGCATCCCAGCCAGGTGTACGCCACCCGGGCCGAGCACGACATGATCGCCCGCATCCCCGACTGGGACATCATCCACGGAAACGATCCGACCCGGGACGACTTCGGCGCCAACGTCTTCGCCAGCGACCCCGGCGACCCCGAGGACGAGGGCGCGACCCACTCGAAATACTGGGACCATGGGAACATTTCGCGCAGAAACATCGCGTACGTTGCCACCGGCCAGCCCGAGAAGCTGACGTGATCATGAGGCGAGCGACAGCGACCGTGCTGCTCACGGCGACGAGCATGGTTCTCGCCGCGTGCATGGGAGAGGGAAACGACGTGCAGCCCACCGAGACCCAGGCCACCGCCGTCGAACGGGTGGAGAAGCTCATCCAGGACGCGAAGGCGCAACTGCCCGCCGGCACCACCCTCGACGACGAGTACCGCAGCAACGAGGCCGCCTGCGACGATCCCACCGACAACGGCCCCGCCGGACGGATCTTCGTCGAGCACCGCTACTCGATCGTCTCGTCGGACAACCACGGCCGCTGGAAGAGTGACCTGGTGATACCGCCACTGGTCGCGTACTGGCAGCAGCAGGGCTTCCGGGTCAGACACGACCTGCGGGACCAGCCAGACCCCCGGTACACAGTGGAGAATTCGGACGGCTATCGCGCCACCATCGAAGGCTTCGACCGGGGCAGCTCCTACGACTTCTATCTCACCGTGGGCTCACCCTGCATCTGGCAGAACGGCACGCCGAACCCGCAGTAGGCCACCACCGGCTCCGGCGCGCTCGTCGAGGCGATCGGGCCACCCCCATCGGATGATCTGCCGCCTCCGCCACACCGTCCAGGTCGGAACATTACGCCGCAACGGGGGAGCCGAGACGGGCCATCGGGGAAGTGATCGCCGGTAATGTTCGGTGAGCCCGTCGTTAGGGGAGGCGATCCGGCGAGTGAGTGTGGCACCTTCGATCCAGCAGCTCGGCGACTACCGGCTCATCCGCCTCCTCGGGGCGGGTGGAATGGGTGATGTCTACTTTGGTGTCTCGCCGACCGCGGACCGTGTCGCGGTGAAGGTGATCAAACAGCATCTGCTCGCCGATTCGACGATCCGGAAGCGGTTCGCGGCCGAGGTGGAGAGCCTGCGGGTCGTCTGGGGATCGCGGGTCGCCCGCCTCGAGGCCGCTGACCCGCTCGGCGACCCGGCCTGGCTGGCGGTCGAGTACGTGCCCGGTTCGACCTTGTCGCAGTACGTCGAGCAGCGCGAGCCGCTGCCGCTGCCGCTGGTGGCGATGATCGGAGCGATGCTCGCCGACGGGCTGGACCGGGTGCACCAGGCCGGTCTGCTGCACCGGGATCTGAAGCCGCACAACATCATTCTCGGTCGGGACGGGCCGGTGCTGATCGACTTCGGCTTGGCGGTGCTCACCGAACGGGGCGATTATCTGACCGACCCGGGCGCGATCGTCGGTACTCCGCACTACATGTCGCCGGAGCGGATCAGGGGCGAACGGGACCAGGCAGTCGGTCCGGACATCTACGGACTCGCCGCGACCCTGGTCTTCGCGCTCACCGGGCGCAACCTCTATTCCGCCGCCGGTGGGATGCACGGGTTGATTCTCCAGATCACCGACCCGGACGTGCTGCCGGATTTCTCCGGGGTCCCGGTCGAGGTGGTGCCGTTGCTCGGCGCGATGCTGGCGCACGATCCGTCCGCCCGGCCCAGCCTGTCAGTGGTACGCACCCGGTTGCTGGCGATCGCCACCTCCGGTGGGATACCCGTGATCGAGATGCGGCGCCGGGTGGGGGAGCTGACCTTCGACGGCAGCAACGAGATCATGGTGCCACCGGAGTTCACCGACCCGATCCAGGACCCGGAGGACAGCACCGCGGGCGGCGGCAGCGATGACGGTGATGTCGACGATCGCGTAGTGGTCGACGGCGACGCCGGCAGCCGTGCGGATGGCGGGGGCGGGCCGGAGACCCGGGTCGACCCGAACCCGCCCGGGCGACTACCGACGACGCTGGTGGACCCAGACCCGCCGGACCGGCAACGGGCAGAGGTGGGCTGGCTGACCGACCAACTGCGCCGGCAGTACGCCCGACGCGGCACCCTGTGACCTGCCTGGCTCGACCGGAGTCGCTGCAATCCCTCGACAACCGAAGACCCCTCCCGCGAAGGACGCCCCCACCCCATGACGCCTCCGCCCGCCTTTCCGGCAGCCGATTCCCAGTACGCGCCCGGCTCGCGCATCCTGGTCCGGGACGAGGAATGGCTGGTCCGGACCGCCAGACCGGTCCGGGACGGCGTGATGATGGTGAAGGCCGTCGGGGTTTCCGAGTTCGTCCAGGACGTCGAGGCGACGTTCTCCACCGAGCTGGAGACGGTCCAGGCGATGGTGCCGGAGGAGACCAGGCTGGTCCAGGACACCTCGGCACGGTTCCGGCGCAGCCGACTGTTCCTGGAGGCGGTGCTCCGGCGTACCCCGTTGGCGCAGTCGGAGCGCGGTCTGGCGCTGGCCGACCGGTTCCTGCTCGACCCGTTGACCTATCAGCAGCGGCCGGCGGAGCTGGCGTTGGCTGGGTTGCGGCCCCAGATCCTGTACTCAGCTCGAGATTCGCTGGAGGGAGCATGAACGAGAATTCAGGCCTACCCGAATTCTGGGAGGAGTTTTGTTCTCTAGGGCAGGAAGTTGACTACTTTGTGACCGCCCGGCTGTTTGACGGGACGCCTGCGGCGTGGCCTCTTGAACTCAACTACATCAAATGGCGGCATCTCGTTGCAAGCGAACTCGGCGTCGACCCGATGGCGGTCCAGCTAGTCGGAAGCGCCCGTCTGGGCTATTCGCTAAACCCGAGGAAGAATTTCAGGAAGTTCCATGCAAGCTCGGACTTGGATATCGCGGTGATCTCACCGGAACTATTCGATCGAGCGTGGAGCGAGCTTCGAGAAATAATTGATGACGAAATCTTCGCCAAGAATAAAACCTATCTCCGGAAGCTGGTGTTCGAAGAATGCATCGCCCTTGACGTAGTACTGCCTCGGCTGTCCTTCGGTGAGCGGTGGTCGCGGTCGAGAGACAGCTTCGTCCAAGACCTCGGGGAGACCTTTATAAACTGTGAAGTCAATTATCGACTATACCGCAATCACAAGTCGCTCAGAATCTATCAGGTGAAAAGTGTAGGAATCGCGCGAGATCGCGCGATTGAGGAGGGCGTGCATCGTGGCTGATCACGGGCTGAAGTTCGAGATTGAGTCAAAAACGGTAGCGGAGTTCCGGTCGCTGGACAAGTCCGGCGAGCTGATCCTCCGGCCTGAATACCAGCGTAAGGCCGTCTGGCCGGAACGTGCCAAGGTTTCTTTGATGGAGACCATCCTCCTCGGATATCCGATCCCGGAGATCTACCTCGCTTACGAAACGTCGCCCGAAGGGGAACAAACAGCTTCCGTCGTTGACGGCCAGCAGCGCCTCACCGCCTTGCTTGAGTTTATAAACAACAAATTTCCGCTGGATGGGCTAGAGGACGAAAAGCTGATCCAGAAGTTCGAGGGAAAGCTTTTCAAGGAACTTCCCGACGATGTGCGTCAAGAGTTCTTTCAATATCGCTTTCCGATTCGGCGCCTATCGAACCTTGCCGATCAGTTTGTGCGCGCAGTCTTCGCCCGAGTCAACAGGGTAAATATGGTGCTGACAGATCAAGAGCTCCGGAATGCCCTGTTGCCTGGCCCCTTCAACGAATTCCTCAAGGATTGTGTAGCCCACCCAATAAGTGTGGTTTCCGGAGTTTTCAGTGGTGAACGACGTAAACGAGGCGGTGACCTAGAGTTCTATGCTGAGGTCTTTGGCACCTGCATCTTCGGGCTGTCCAACAAAAAGACCGAACTCGACGAACGCTATGATAAAATTTCCGAAGATTTCGAAGATTACCAGGATCGTTCAGTAGAGTTCCTTGCGTTACTGACGTTCCTTAGAAATACGCTCAAGTGGGGCGGCCGAACCAGATGGTCGAACATCGTCGATATGTTTACGCTGCTGCATGTTTCTTGGGAGCTACGCGAGAAGCTCTGTAGTGCTGACTCGGTCCGGGCCGAGCAGATTCGGGAACTTCTGGATCTGTTTCAGCGCGCAGTTTCAGCCAGGAAGCGCAAGGGCGAGGACGAAGAGAGTGTCAGCCTCTCTGCATCGCTTTCGGGCACGCTCGAAATGGCGGTCGAGCAGGTTGATGAAGCTATCGAAGGGTATATGTCGGGTATCCGCAACTCGTCCGACTTGGGGTCACGCCGAATTCGCTCCCGGCACCTGAGATCCATAGTTTCGAAGAAGCTCGAGAGCTGACCGAACTGTTCCGTCTAAGCCTAGGGATGAAACTGCTGGAGCACTACCGTCACCGTTCGGTGTGAGCCAGTTCAAACTCCTGGGGGCGGACCTAGGAACGACTCGCGATCGCATTTGCCTCGGCGAGCAGCGCGTCAAGTTCGTCGTCTGTGATCTTTCCGTCGGTCAGCACCTTGTAGGTGACCGCAGCCTGGATCTTTCCGATCGAACTCGGCTCGATGTTGTAGTCGGCGTCCGGGTCGATGTTGGCTCTGATGAGCGCCTCCGCGTCCTGAGCATCGATAGTGGGGGCATCGTCTGCCAGACCGGCCCGGAGGTCTGCGACGAACCTGATCACCTCTGCTGACGTTGCGTTCTCCCCGAAGCGTCGATCGACGGCAAGGAAGAAGAGCGCAGCCAGGAACCGAGGAAACCCGTCCCAACCCTCAGCGTCCAGTTGCGCTTCGATCCTCTCGTTGGCCTCGTTGTCACCCCTGACCAGGGTCCGGATGTAGGCTGCAAGCTCAGGTTTGGTCGTCATCTCTCGTTTTCTCTCGCTGCTTCCTGACGCTGTTCCAAACCGACTTGGCCGCGACGGCAACCGCGCCAGTGGCCATGATGGCTGCTGTCACGGGGTTGTCGATCTGTGGGCGTTCCTGCGACTGAGGCGGTTTCGGGGGAGCCGTGCCGGCAGATGTCGTCCCCGAGGGGCCGTGCTGCTGCCGAAAGTACTTCAGGACCGCCTTCCCGCCATCCTCGACCTGCTTCAAAGTGGACTCGTGGTCCTCGGCCTTCTGCATCTGCTTGCGCCAGATGATGTCTGCTTTGCGTCCCCGTCGTCCAGCTTCGTCCAGGAGACGTTCATCCGAGGGCATCTCGGTGTCCTGCACCTCGTCGTCCGACGCTGAGCCAGGGGCAATTCGGTTCGAATATGCGGCGAAGCGTGCTCTGGCCTCCGTCAACAGGCGGGCTGTCCTGGCAGCCTTCTCGCTGGCCGTCCGGATGTCGGTGATCGCTTCATGCATCTGGGGATGGTCACAGCCCGATGCTCGGAGTACCGCTGGCGAGCCTGTTTGGCGTCGGCTTCGGCGCGCATCGCGGTGACCGCCGTGGCGGCGAGTCGTTCCCGCACCGCTTGCAGTTCGGCCACGATGTCGGCGATGGAGCTGGTCATCCGAGCGTCGCGAGGTAGGCATCGGCGTGCTCAACTGCCGCGTCGATGCGGCGTACAGTCAGGTCGACCTCTCGGCCGAAGTCCTCCAGAATCTTCAAGCCGGCCTGGGCGTCGTCATCCTGGCTGTCGTGCACGGTGAGACGGGCGAGCTGTTCTGCCTCAGCGGCCTCTGTGCCCACCGTGACCAGGATTTTCTTGGCTTCCTCTGCAGCCAGAGATCCCTGGCGGATCGTCCGCTTGACCTCGTCGATGTTCACAGCATCGCCCCTGATCAGGCCAGCACGCTTGCACACGCACGGGCGGCGCTCGCGCTGCCCCGGACAAGGGCGATGGGCTGTGCGTGTATGCTTTCGGCTCCCTCGGCCCTGGGCATTCGGTGTCCTCCCCGGTCGCCAGACGACGGCGGTGCGCGCAGACACGCGGGAGGTGTCGGGTTACCGCCGCGTGGTCGATCGAACACTAACCGAAGGGACCGGCGAGAGCAGCCCCGGAAACGGAGGTCTCATTGCCTGAAAGACGACGGACGCAGTCCCCTGGCCAGGATTCCGGGCCGCTGTTGGTCAGCGCTGGCCGGGCAGGAGGGTGGCGACGAAGCCGGACCAGGCTGGGCCGGTGAAGGCGAGGATCGGTCCGCCGAGGTCCTTCGAGTCGCGTACGGCCACAGCCCCGCCCGCGTACCGCACCTCGACGCAGGCGGCGTTGTTCGCACTGCGGGACGACTTGAACCAGTCCTGTTCAGGAGTGTGCTCGATGGGGGTCACGTCATCTCCTTGGCGATCCGCCGGATCAACGCCAGCGACTCGTCCGAGCTTAACGCGCGCTCCAGCGTCTCCTCGAAGGTGACCACGTAGTCGGCCACCCGGCCCGACTGGTCGATGATGTCACTGGAGGTCAGGATCTCCTGCCAGACCAGCTCGGGCAGCCGAGGCGAGGGGAAGGAGAGGATCTGGAACGGTCCACCGAGCGCGGGATAGGCGCCTGCGGTGAACGGCACGATCCTGATCTGGATCTGCTCCGGCCGCTTGGTGACCAGCGTGGCGAGATGTTGGAGCTGGTCCCGCATCACAGCCGGTCCGCCGACTTGCTGCCGAAGCACACCCTCGCCGAGCACGGCGATGAGGGTGAGCGGGTTATCCCCGGTCAGTCGCGTCTGCCGAGCCATCCGGACCGCAATCCGCCGGTTGACCTCGGTGAGCCGAACGTAGGTGTTGCCGCCACGCATGATCGCGCGGGCGTACGCCTCGGTCTGCAACAGGCCGTCGATTACGTCGCTCTGGTAGCTGCGGACATGGTCAGCGCCGGCTTCGTAGCCGAGGAACCGGAGGAACTCGGCGGGGAAGAGCTGAGAATACTGGTGCCACCAGGCACGCTTGGTCGACGATTCCCGTAGCTGCTCAAGCTCTGCCGCGTCGTCGGGCTCGATCTCGTAGACCTGCACGAGCTGGGCCAGGCGGTCGGCGGGCAGCTTGACCTTGCCTGCCTCCACACCCGACACGTACGCCTGGGCGATGCCCGTGGCCCGACCCGCAGCCACGGCCGTCATGCCCAGTTCCTCGCGGCGCTCGCGCAACCGGAGTCCGAGCTCCCACGCCTGCACGGTCGGCGACTCCAGCGGGCTTGGCTTCGCCCGACGGGACTTCGACGCCCCCGACGACTTGGCGCTCACCATGACTCCTCCTTCGAGAACGCTGAGGAAGATAGTACGGGAAACCCGCCAACTCATCCTCTTGATATAAACGCGATCATCCTCAATGCTAGTCACTACAGGTCAGTGACCACTTGGTAACGCAACTGTCCCTGAGATTGCTTGTCGATTCTGGAGTCGCTTCACCTGGGCGGGGCGGCCAGCTCAAACGAGTTGTCCGTCCCGGCTTCTGAGTCACGCCCTGCTGCCGTATGTGTAGCCGCGCCTGCGGCGGTGGGGCGGGGTGGCCGCGGTCTGGGGTAGGGCAACCCGAAGGTCGGGCTGGGGCCACCCACCCACGTCCTGTTTCCGAGAGGCTGGTGAGAGGTCATGCGTGCTCTGCTTCGATGGTTGTTCCGGCAGAAGGCCCGGGAGGGGCAGCCGCTACGGCGGCTCAGCTCGGCGTACCGGTCGGTGGCGTACCGGCCGTTGTGGCCATCGCAGGTGCGGCTGCGCCGGTTCACCCCGGTCGGCTTCGGTCGGCGGGGAGTCGATCCGGCCGAGGTGTCGGAGTTCCTTGACCAGGTCGCCGGTGACCTGGCCAGGGCGTACGCCGAATTGGCCAGCGCCCGGGAGCAGAACGCCCGGATCAAGGACGCGTTGCGGCGGTGGCAGTCCCGGCAGGTGTCGACGGCGCACGGGTTGGCCCGGCGCTGATGGCCGGACCCTCGGTGGTGCAGTGCCGGTCGTGTGACGGCCTCTCCTTCACCCTCGACCCGTGCCGCTGCACCTACGGCGGCAACCGCCTCCTGGTCGCCGAAAGCGACAGCGAGTCGGCCCGACGGTCGGCGGGGGAGGCGTACCAGGACTGCCTGGAGTGTCAGGGCGTCGGCACGGTCGGCCGGCCCTGCCATGACTGCGGGCAGACCGGGCGGCGCCGAGCCCAACTCGTCCTCACGATGGCAAACCTGGACACCGGGGCGGTGGCCTCGGCGAACGTCGTACCCGGGGTGGTGGAACCCGCGCCCTGGCCCGGCGACGGCGGTGGGAGCTGGCATCTGCCGCTCGCCCCGCTGCTCCGCGACCTGGCCGCCGCCGTCGGTGTCGGCGCCGGCTCGTGGACGGACGTCCGCCAGCCCGGTGACCCGGACGGCCCGCTCGTCTTCCTGCCCCGCGCCTGGCGTCCGGAGCACTCGGCGACGGTCCGGGAGGTGCTGGAGGCCGAGGCGATCGCCGGGGAGAGCACCGACGCGTGGCGGCTCTATCTCGGCCGGTCAACGGTCGCGCCGCCGCGGGAGGCGCCGGCCGAGCTGGGCCGGCTCTGCCGGCTGGCCGACCTGCTCTGCCTGGATCTGGTGGTCGAGGCCCGCCGCCTGATCGCCACGGCCGGGCTGACCTGGGCGATCCGCTTCGAGGTGCCGGGCGGGCCGGTGCCGTCCGAGGCCCGGGGCTATGCCGACGACCTGACCACCGCGATCGGCACCACGACAGTCCTCGACGCCTGCGACGGGCTGGAGGAGCGCGGCCAGACCGCCCCCGCCCACCATGTGACCCTCGGACAGCCGCCACCCGACCCACCCACGATCGACCTGGACCAGCTCGAACGGCGGATCCTCGCCGACTGTCTCGACCTGGCCACCGGCGACCCGACCGCCGGGGCGCAGGCGATCTGGCGGGACGGCCGCTGGTGGCACACCAGCCTGCGTACCGCCGGGACCTCGGAAACCCTCACCGAGTGGTCGACCGGGCAGATCTACAGCCGGCGTGCGACGAAGCTGCGCCGGGGCTGGCAGCCGCCGGCACCGTCGTGGCAGGACTCGCCCATCCCGTACGTCGACTGCTCCGACTGCGACCCGCACAGTCGACTCCGCCGCTGCGACTGTCGACTCGGCACCGACCGGGCCGATCCTGACTGCCCGAAGTGTGCCGGCTCCGGGCGCAGCCCGTCACTGCTGCGCTGCTACACCTGCCGGGGCACCCGCCGGCTCCACTCCGAGGCGGCGATCACGATCACCGACCTCGCCGGCCGGGTCGTACACCTCAGTTGGCGCAGCGACGCGGCCGGCTGGCGTACCGGTGAATTCGCCTGGCGGGACGACCCCGCCGACCACCAGTCCGATCGCGCCGGATCCGGCGGCGACGGCCGGGTCCGGCCGGTGGGGGAGGAGACCTGGCGGACCGGCAATCAGGTGCCGGCACCGCAGGTGGCAACCCACCCCGGCGGCAAGCCGCTGCACCAGCTTCCCGACCACTTCCGGCTCGCCGGCTGGGCCGACCACTTCGGCGTACGCCCGGAGGACCTGGTCGAACTCGACGGCGGCGGCAGCCTCGACCACAGTCTCCGGGACGGCACCGTCACCCTGCACCGGCCCGACGCCGACCCGCTCACCGAATATCTGCGCTGGGCCGCCCGGGGCCGACCCGGCGGCCGGCTCCTCGTGCTGGCCCGCCGGCCCGACGTGCCGCCGCTGGCCGACCTGGTCCGGCTCGTCCTCGGGCTGCGCCTGACGGTCACGATCACCCTCGTCGACCACATCCGCAATGCCGGCGACCTGCGCCTCATCCAGGGCGAGAGCTGGGACGTCACAATCGACCCCCTCGGCCGGCTGCCCACACCGGCCGACCCGCCCACCTATTCCACCCCGGAAGCCGCGACCGCGCACTGCCTCGAATATCTCGAACTCGCCATCGCCGGCAACGTCCCCGACAACCCCGACCAGCAGATCCCGGTGCCGCAGACCCCGACCCCGATCGCGGTCGACGACCCGATTCCACTACTCCGCCGGCTCGCCCGCCATCACCCCGGGCAGTCGGTAGCCGTCCACTACGACGGCACAACCTGCCACATCTGGCTCCGCGAACGCGACGACGTACGCCAGCTCGCCACCGCGCCCACCCTCCCCGCCGCCATCGGCGCCCTCGGTCTCTGATCGATCATCTGTGCCGGCAACCGCATTGGCGGCCACTGGAGCCGGCCTATCGGCTAACCTCGGCCCCGCAGCGGAAGTGGCACCGCTCGCGGTGTGGACCGACTGGGACGGCAACCACATCACCTCGGCGGCGAACTGTGAGGCGCGCCGCCAATATATCGCCAGGACATACAACATCAGCTTGAGCAATCTGCGATGCCAGAGGCGGAATGTCGGTCTGCCGCCCTGCACGCTCTGGCGTTGGATTCTCCAGGTCAGGTCGGTGGACTCGCTCGCTCGCCCGCACGATCCGGTGACGGTCGCCGCTCCGGCCGCAGCGCTATGCTGAGCCGTGCCCACCGAGTCTGACGAATACTCGCCCTGGTTGTCCCTCGTCCTGGAAGAGGGGAAACCGGGGTGGGCGGCAGGCCGTTTCGTCCACGCCAGTGGCCAGCCGTTTCTGGCGCCAACTGACGAAGACGCGGACGGTTCGGTGGGAGTCCCGCTCATATTCGACGGCGCCCGCCCCGACATCGCAGAAGTCGGAAATCGATGGGTCACCGTGACGGGCGTCCTGCGGGACCAGCGCCTGCATGTCAGCACCCTTGCCCTTGGGGGTGCCGGATCGGCCTCCCCGGCAGCGGCAGAGATGACTGGTCGTGGTGACAATTCGGCTCGGCAGAGCCGGTCTGTTGAGCAGAAGGCGCCGGCCGAGCGTGAGTTTCAGCTGGACCGGCGGCTCCCGGCCGAGACACTGTTGATCGAGCGAGGGCTCCTGGTCGACGCGTGGACCGAGGAGGCTACGGGACGGCGGATCGCACTGGCCACGGATCCCGAACCGGTCCGGGACGCGTTGCAGCCACACTATCCGAATTCGATCGAGGTGGTCCCCAGCCGGTGGGACCTGCGATATCTCGACGGTATCCGATCGCAGGTGCCGGACGAGATCCTGCTGGCCTTCGGCAATTCGGTGGGAAAGATTCACCAACTACGTTTGGCGATGACCCTGCTGCACCTCCCGGCGGCGGTGGCGCGACGGCTGGCCGGCTACCCGGCCGACGCACTCGACGTCCGGGTGCTCGTCCAGCCGGCGCCCGGGACCGGCTGACCGGCGGGGCCCCGTCTTCATGCAGCGACAACGAAGCGACCCCGGCGCCCTGGACGGCCGGGACGGCCCGGCCGTGCTCGGCCGGCTCTCCCGCGAGTTGTTCGGTGGCTGACGACCAGGTCTTCCGGAGCGCACCGAGCATCCCGGACGAGGACCAGCCGTTCGCCCTGCGTCGCAGGGCGCTCGTGTGGGTGCTGGCTCTGCAACCCGTCGTCTGGCTGGGCATTCTGTCGCCGCTGTGCATCCCGGCCGTCAGTCCGTCCGGGGTGCCGTGGACGCTGCTGGTCCTGGTCCTGCCCTTCCTGATCGTGGTGCTGTTCGCAATCCTGCGCGTCATCTCCAGGGTGACCGGCATCTGGCTCGCCGCCGACCCTGGCGGGGTCTGGGTGCGGGCGCGGAGTCGTGCCGGTACGGACGCCTTCGCGGTCCGGGTGCCGTGGGACCACGTCGAGTCGATTTTCGCGATCCAGACCAGTCGTACGGGCATCTCGGGCGGACCCTGGACGCTTGTGGTCCGGGTGAAGCACCTGCCTGCCACGCTGCGCCTGCCCGACCAGCAGAGGGCTGACCGGGCGACGTTCGCGGTGAGCACCTGGCTGTCGAACTACTCCGCGCGGGAAGCCATCGAGATACTGGCTCGAATCGCCGCCGAGCGCGCACCGGTCGGCTGACCGCCCGCGCCGGAAGCCGTCCGCGTCACCTGGTTAGCTGCGGATCAGGTCCCGGAATTGTCGAAAATTGTCCACGTCGGCTGGCTGCACTGGGTCCGGGTTGAAGCGGACGGCGGCGCGGCGGATCTGGTTGGGTACGGTCACTGCTCCGGGCGGCCGGCCGATTTCCCGGGTGCGGCGTCCGGGCATCAGGAACGTGAGCTGATTGTGGGGCAGTTGGCCACGTGGGAGGCTCAACCGACGGGTCGGCGGCGATCGCCGTACCCACCCGGGAGTTCGCGGCCGAGGTCGCGATCCGGCTGGAGGCGGACGGCAGTCCGGCAGTGGAGATCGGCCCGGACGGGCGATCCGTCCCGACGATCTGCACGTCGGCACCATGCACCGGTCCACGGGTCTGGAGTACCAGCGGGTGATCATCGCCGGGGGCGCCGACGGATCGGTGTCAGGCAGGCGATCGCCGCGTTCACCGACGAAAGTGATAAATCGTCGATATAGGAGCTGAGCACCACCCAACGCTACAATTTCGACGAACAGCGACGTTCCCCCTCCACAGCCCGATCAGCGGAGCCCGGAATCGGACCTGCGCCGGCCCGGCAACCACGCCTTCGCCGCCATCGAGCCGGCGGAGCCGGAGGAGGCAGCATGTCGCCCACCTCGATCCGTCCGGCCGACGCGGCGTACCGGCGCCCGGCCGACGCGGCGCACCGGCTCCGCTCGTGGGTCCGTGGCGACCTGCGGTACGACCTGCCGGCCTCGCTCGTCGTCTTCCTGGTCGCCGTGCCGCTGTCGCTCGGCATCGCCGCCGCCTCCGACGCCCCGGTCGCCGCCGGCCTGATCGCGGCAGTGGTCGGTGGAATCCTCGCCGGGCTGTTCGGCGGATCGGCACTCCAGGTCACCGGTCCGGCCGCCGGCCTGACCGTGGTGGTCGCGGAACTGGTCGGCCGGTTCGGCTGGGCGGCCACCTGCGCGATCACCGTGGCGGCCGGGTTGTTGCAGGTCGCCTTCGGGCTGTGCCGGATCGCCCGGACCGCGCTCGCCCTCTCACCCGCGATCGTGCACGGGATGCTGGCCGGCATCGGCGTCACGATCGTGCTCGGCCAACTGCACGTACTACTCGGTGGCGAGCCCGGCAGCACGCCGATCCGCAACCTGCTCGACCTGCCCGCCCAGCTGGCGACCCGGCACGACCACGCGACCCTGATCGGGCTGACCGTGATCGGGTTGCTGGTGCTCTGGCCCCGGCTGCCGGGCCCGGTCCGCCGGATTCCCGGCCCGCTCGTCGCCGTCACCCTGGCCACCCTCGCCGCCGTGGTCTGGAACGACGTCGATCTGGCCCGGGTGCAGATGCCCGGCTCGCTGCTGAACGCCGTACACCTGCCGGAGCTGCCCGACCGGGACTGGCCGGCGGTGGCCGCGGCGGTGCTGACCGTCGCCGTGATCGCCAGCGTGGAGAGCCTGCTCTCGGCCACCGCCGTCGACCGGCTGGCCGCCGACCGGGCCGCCCGGGGCGAGCGCCCGACCACCCCGACGAACCTGGACCGGGAGATGATCGGGCAGGGGCTGGCGAACAGCGTCTCCGGGCTGCTCGGCGGGCTGCCGGTCACCGGCGTCATCGTGCGCAGCTCCACCAACGTCGGTGCGGGCGCCCGGACCCGGGGCTCGGCGGTACTGCACGGGGTCTGGGTGCTGCTCTTCGCCGTACTGCTTGTGGTGCTCGTCGAGCGGATCCCGATGGCGGCGCTCGCCGGTCTGCTCGTCGTGGTGGGCCTGCAACTGGTGAAGATCTCCGACATCAAGCGGGTACGCCGGCACCGCGAACTCGCCGTCTACGTCGCGACCGCCCTCGGCGTGGTGGTCACCAACCTGCTGGAGGGAGTACTCGTCGGGCTCGTCCTGGCGGTGGTGCTGATCCTCCGCCGGGTGGTCTGGGCCAGGGTGCACGCCGAGCGGGTACGGGCCGGTCCGGCCGGTCGGGAGCACTGGTCCGTACACGTCGAGGGGACGCTCAGCTTCCTGGCCGTCCCGAGGCTGGCCATGGTCCTCGGACGGGTGCCGCCGGGCAGCACCGTCGACCTGGAACTGGTCACCGACTTCCTGGACCACGCGGCCTTCGACCACCTCGACGGGTGGGTACGCCAGCACGAGACCACCGGCGGGCGGGTGCGGCTCGACGAGGTCGGCCCGGCGGCCCTGCGCGGCGACCAGCCCCGGCCGTCCCGGCGGATCCACGCCCTGGTGCCGCCGCGCTGGTTCTCGCCGTGGTCCAGTTGGCAGGCCCGGCATCCGGACGGGTCCGGCGAGCCGAACCACACCGACCAGGCCGGTGCGCCGCACGCCGCACTCCGGCCGTTGCACGTCGGAGTACGCGAATACCACCGTCGCTCGGCGGCCCGGCTGCGGCCCTTCCTGACCGAGCTGGACGGCCGGCACGCCCCGCACAGTCTCTTCCTCACCTGTGCCGACGCCCGGATCCTGCCCAACGTGATCACCAGCAGCGGACCGGGGGACCTCTTCACGGTCCGCAACATCGGCAACCTGATGCCCGCCGACCACTCGGCGGAGTCCTCGGTGGCGGCGGCCGTGTCGTACGCCGTCGAGGTGCTCCGGGTGCCGGCGCTGCTGGTCTGCGGGCACTCGGGCTGCGGGGCCATGCAGGGGCTGCTCGGCGGTCGCGCCGAGGAGGAGAGCCATCTCGGGCGGTGGCTGCGCTGGGGGCGGCCGAGCCTCTCGGCGTGGCGGGCCGGGGACGCCGTCGGGGTGGCCGCCGCCGAGGACGGTCGGGCCGAGGTCGACCAGCTGGCGATGGTGAACGTCGCCCGCCAGGTGGCGGTGCTCCGGGAGTTCCTCGCCGCCCGGGGTGTGGAGCCGGGGCGGGTGTCGGTGCAGGGTCTCTTCTTCGACATCCCGACCGGCCTGCTGCTGGTCCTGGACGAGCGGCGGCAGCGGTTCACCTCGCCGCCGGAGCAGGAGTTGGAGAGCACCGGCGTCGGCTTCGTCCGCCCGTAGCAAGGACGATCCACTTCGGACGGGACGCCGGCTGAATCAGCCCGCCGGCTGGCGGTGCCGGCCGTGTGCCCGGGACCAGAGCGAACCCCAGCCGCCGTCGGGCAGCCACGACGACGGCAGCAGCAGCCCGTGCGCGGCGATCCGGTCCCAGAACCCGTCGGGTACGCCACCCAGCTCGATCGCGTCGGGCCAGCCGGACTGCCAGCTCCCGTCCTTGAGCGACGACTGCGGAAAGCCGGGCACCCGAACCCGGCGGCGTGGCACCACGACGGCGACGTCGGCGGTGCACGGCCGGTCGTCGGGAGGCCCGGTCCGGAGGCCGCCCCAGGAGGTCACCGCCAGCGCGGCGGCCCGGATCAGTCCGAGGTGCGGTCGGGCCCGTACCGCTTCGGCCAGCTCGGCGGCGTCCTGACGGAGCAGCGTACCCAGCGCGGCGCGCACCCGCAGCGCGACCAGGTCCGTGGTCCGGGCGACGCTGACCTGCCCGAGCCGGGCCAGCGGCCGGAGCGCCCCGGGTAGGGGAGCGTCGACCAGCAGCGGGGCGAGCCGGTCCGGCGGACCGTTCCCCAGCTCCCCGGGCGGCCCGCCGGGTCGCCGGGGCGGGCCGGCGGTCCCGTCCGCCGACTCGTCACCGCCGGCCGCCGCCTGCTCGATGAGCGGGGCGGTGGCCAGCTGCGGTGCCGGCACGCCGGCCGGTGCGGCTCGGGCACAGTCCACTGTGCTGGGCGGCGGTCCGCCGGTGGGCGGTGCGGTCAGCGTCCGCACCGCGCGGGCCAGTGGCCGCTCCCCGCTCGCCTCCCAGAGCGCGACCAGGCCGGGCCCGCCGGGGTCGGCCAGAGTGAGCCGGCAGGCTCGGGCGACGCCGGCCGGGGTGGCCCGGCGCAGCGCGGTGAGCGCGTCGTGCGGATCCGCCGCCGGACCGGGCGGCGCACCGGCCAGTCGGGTCGCCAGGACCGCCAGCACTTCGGCCGCCCGTACCGCCGCCGGCTCGGCGAGCGTCGCCGCCGCCAGTTCGTCGAGCGGGCGCCCGAGGTCGCGCAGCACCCGCACGGCGGGGCGGCGCCGGGTGGTCCGGGCCGGCCGGTCCGGGGCGCTCTCGTCGTGCCGGACCGACCGGCGCGGCCGGGCGACGGCGCCTTCGGGTGGGGCGAGGGTGGCCAGCCACCGCCCGGTCCGGCGGAGCAGTTCGGGCTCCGGGTCCTCGTTGAACCGGGCCTTGATCTCCGCCAGCCGCCAGCCACGGGCCGTCGGCCGCAGCTCCGCGTTGACCAGCATCCGACCGTCCGGTGCGCGCAGGGCGATCAGCACACTGCGCCCCCGGGTGGCGTCCTCGGCGTAGTGCGGGCCGGCGATGCAGTTGCCCATGTAATGCGACCAGTCCGCCAGCTGCCGGGCAGTCCGGGCCACCTCGATCCGGGCGTCGGTGCCGGGCAGCACCGTACCGTCGTACCGCTCGACCGGCGCCGGCACGGCGAAGGTACCGGTCAGCGCGGTGGCGATGGTGGCGCCGTCGACCAGCCCCGCGACGAGGTCCGGCCAGCTCCGACACCGGGGCGGGACCTTCGCGCCGAAGTCCACCAACTGCGCGGCGGCGGCCACGGCGAGCGGGATCGACTCCGGCCGGGGCACCAGTGGCTCGTCCGGCGGTGCCGGATCGGCGTCGACGTCCGGGGCGGCGTGCCGGTATGCGGAGAGTACCGCCTGCCGGTGGCCGTTGAGCCGGGCCAGCGCGTCGGCGAGTTCGGCGCACCAGAGCAGGTCGCCGATGGCCTCGACCTCGGCCGCCGGAGTGCCCGCCGCGGCCCGCAGCCGTTCGGCCAGCGGCGGGAAGGGCGGTTCCGCGCTCGTCGTCGCGTCGTGGTTGGCGACGCCGAGGAACGGCTGCTGGTCCCAGCTGTCGACCCGGTCCGGCGACAGATAGCCGACCCGGTTGCGCCAGTCGGCCAGCGATCCGCGAGCCCAGGCCGCGAGTTGTCCGCGCAGCGACACCGAGTCCTGCCAGCCGAGCGTGCTGACGAGTCGGTCGGCTGCCGCCAGCGTGACCCGGCAGTAGTCACCGGCCCGCGCCAACCGCTGCCGGACGTGGCTCGCCCCGGCGGCGTCCAGCGGCGCACCGGGCCGGCTCCGGGCGAGGATGTCCCGCAGGTACGAGCCCGGGCGGGCCGGCAGGCCCGCGAGGCCGGGGATCCGCCGAGCCGACAACGACGCCTCCTGCCGGGACCATTCGGCGAGAGCCGCCTCGATTTCGTGCCGGTGTGCCGCCAGGGCGGCGTCGAGGCCACTGTCGACCACGCTCACCGCGACCCGGGCCAGCACGGTCGCCGCCAGCGCGTCCCGGAGCACCCGGTCCGCCGCCGTCAGCCAGTAACCGGCCGACGGCTGCCAGCGGGCGGCCCGCAGCACCGTCGGCTCCGGGCCCAGCTCCCAGCGCAACTGTCCGGCCAGCTCGTCGTCCTCGTATTGCCGGTAGCGGGCGGCCAGGTCCGCGGTGCGCTCCTGCCGCGCCTGCGAGGCGCGCAGCCGCTCGCGGCGCAGCCGGGTCGTGCCGTGCGCGCAGACCTGCTGCCAGAGGTCGGTCAGCAGCGCCACCCGGCGCGGCCGTGGGACGTCCCGGAGCAGCCGGGACAACTGCCCGCCCAGCACCGAGGGCAACCCGTTCGGGAACGGGTCGACCGCCTCCGGCGCCCGCAGTTCGAGCAGCCGGACCAGCTGTTCCGGCCCGAGTACGTCGCTGGCGGCGACGGCGAGGCGCAGCGCCGGCCAGCGGCCCTCGTCGATCACCGCCTGTGCGGCGGCGCCGAGCGGCTTCGTCGCGTCCGGACCGAAGAGCGCGACGAGTACGGCCCGCCGGTCGCCGAGCCGGCCGGCCACCCCCGGCACCATCAGGGCGGCGAGTACGGCGTCCCGGCGGTCTCCGGCGGCTCCCTCGGTGCGGGCCGACCGGAAGCCGTACCCGAGGCCGACGCCGGCCCCGGCGACCAGCGGGCCACCGGCGGCGACCAGCCGGGCCAGTTCCCGGACCGCCTGCTCGACGGCGTCCGTGCCGGCGGAACGCGGGCCGAGCGCGACCGGGCTGCCGGGATCCGGCTCCGCGCCGAGACCGACGGCCCGGCCCGCCGGGTCGAGAACCCAGACCCGCTGGCCCGTCCCGGCGACCACCCCGCCCGCGAGCCGCACCGTCACGAGTTCATGATGCTGCCGCTGTCCAGCCATTTGCGCCGCCGGAGGCCGCCGGCGCCGGACCGACGGGCCTACGATGCTGATCATGTCTGCTGTGCCGCGAGGTCGGCCCGTTCCGCCCACCGACGAGACCGCCGAGGCTGCCGGTGTCGGACGCTCCGCGGGCGGAGCCGGCGAGGCCGCCGAGGGTGTCGGACGCTTCGGCGGCGGGGCCGGTGTCGGACGCTTCGCCGGTGGGACCGGGGCCGGTGCCGGACGGTTCGGCGGGGGCGTCGTCGCGGCGTACGCGGGCGGGGCGCTCGACCGCGCGGCCGGGCTGCGCCGGGACCCCGAGAGTCTGCGCCGGTTGTTCGACAGCGACCGGGCCGAGGTGCTGCCGCTGTGGCGGGACCGCTGCCTGGTGGTGCGTGACGTGGTGCCCCGGCTGACCGGCGGCGGTCGGCGCCGGCTGCCGGCCGGGCTCGACGAGCCGGTCTTCCTCGGGCTCGACGGCGACCGGCCGGTCTTCGCGGTGGACCTCAGCGAGCTTGCCGAGGAGGAGGCGCTCGGCACGGTCGGCGCGGACCGGACCGTGGACGTACGCCGGCTGGTACAGCGGCTGGACCCGGCCGAGGCCGCGCTGCTCGGGTACGCCCGGGCTCTCTGCCACTGGCACCGCAACCAGCGGTTCTGCGGGGCGTGCGGCAGCCCGGCCCGACCCGTCGACGGCGGTGCGGCCCGGCGGTGCGGCGGCTGCGGTGTGCTCCACTTCCCCCGGATCAGCCCAGCGGTGATCATGCTGGTGGAGCTGCCCGGACCGCCGGCCCGCTGCCTGCTGGCCCGGCATGCTGGTGCGGACGAGGACTCGTTCTCGCTGCTGGCCGGCTTTCTGGAGGTCGGGGAGAGCCTGGAGGACGCGGTCCGGCGGGAGGTGGCCGAGGAGGCCGGGATCGCCGTCGACGCGGTGCGGTACTTCGCCTCCCAGCCGTGGCCGTTCCCGGCCGGCCTGATGGTGGGCTTCCTCGCCACCGCCCACGACGCGACCACCACCGTCGACGGCGAGGAGTTGCTGGAGACCCGGTGGTTCAGCCGGGCGGACCTGCGCCAGCGGCGGGCGGCGCGTGGCCGGCTCGGCAACCCGGACTCGATCGACCGGCTGCTGCTGGAGGCATGGCTGGACGCGGGCCTGGAAGCTGGTGACGGGTAATTCGCCGACCGGATTGATCGACACTGCTACGCTCCCCGCCGATGATCACTGACAACGGGGGTTTTCACCGATGACTGTTGGATTTGTCCGTACCGGGCTCGTGACTCTCTCCCTGGCCGCCGTCGCCGTACTCGGCACCGCCTGCCAGCCGGCGAAGCCGAGCACCGAGGCGGCCGGTACGCCGACCGCCGCCCCGAGCACGGCCGCGCCGAGCCCGACTGCCGCCGCGCCGAACACCAGGGAGGTCTGCGCGGCGGTCACCGACATCTTCGTGGACGGCAGCGTCAAGATCGCCGACGATTCGGTGAAGGCGATCGAGAAGCAGTTGAGCGTGGCGCAGCAGGCGAAGCAGCTCAAGACCACGCTCGCCGGCCTGGCCGACCAGTTGGAGGCCGAGGCAGCCAAGGCGACCGACCCGGAGGTCAAGGCCCTGGTCGAGGAGATCGTCGCCGACATCGAGTCCGGCGCGAAGGCCAAGGACCCGGTGAAGTACCTCCAGAGCGACTTCGTGAAGGTCGGCACGAAGATCGACAAGGAGTGCACCGCCTGACCGGACGCTCGTGACGGGCGTCTGTCGCTGACGTCCGCCTGCCGTGACGCCCGCTCGTCGTGACGCCCGCCTGCCGTGACGCCCGCTCGTCGTGACGCCCGCCTGCCGTGACGCCCGCTCGTCGTGACGCCCGCCTGCCGGGGGCAGCTCGTCGTGGGGACGGCGGGCGGGCGGGGCGAGCGGGCATGATGGGCGGGTGTCGCGCCGGCCGATCGGGTGCCGGCGACGTACGACCTGGGAGACAGGAAGACATGGCCACTTCTGCCGACACGCCGATCGCCGCCCTCCGCTCGGGCCACGACGAACTCGCGGCGCTGGTCCGCGACCTCGGTCCGACCGACCTGACCCGGCCCTCCGGGGCCAGCGAGTGGCAGGTGTCGCAGGTGCTCAGTCATCTCGGCAGCGGCGCCGAGATCAACGAGGCGACCCTCAACGTGGCGCTGGGCGACGGCCCCGGGCTGGACGCCGACTTCAACAAGCAGGTCTGGGCCCGCTGGGACGCGATGAGCCCGATCGAGCACGCCGAAGGGTTCCTGGAGGCCAACCGGCGGCTCGTCGAGCGGTACGAGTCGCTGGACGCGGCGACCCGGAGCAGCCTGCGCATCGATCTCGGTTTCCTGCCCGAGCCGGTCGACCTGGCGACCGCGGCCGCGATGCGGCTCAGCGAGTTCGCCCTGCACGAGTGGGACGTGGAGGTCGCCTTCAACCGGTACGCGACGGTGGCGCCAGCGGCGGTTCCGTTGCTGCTCGACCGGCTCGACGGCCTGCTCGGCTGGATCGGCCGGCCGGAGGCGGTCGGCGAGCGGCCGGTGGAGCTGGCGCTGCGGCTGACCGACCCGGACCGGTCCCTGGGGTTGCGGCTGACCGACCGGGTCGAGCTGGTGGAGCTGCCGGAGGAGCCGGCCGGGGAGATCTCGGGTCCGGCCGAGGCGTTCCTGCGGCTGGCCGCCGGCCGGCTGGCGCCGGAGCACACCCCCGACACGATGACCGTGACCGGCCGGCTCGGCCTGGCCGACCTGCGTCAGGTCTTTCCCGGCTACTGACCGGTCCACCGGCCCGTCCGGTCGATGCTTGACAGCGACCGTCAAGTGCTTGACGATTGATGTCAAGTGAGGAGGGTGGCGTGCCACCGACGCGTGACGAACTGGTCGGGCAACTGCTCCGGACGATGGACATCCGGTTACTCGATCCCCTGGAGATCCTGCTCGACGGGGACGACGTGGTCGACGCGCTGCGCACGGTGGTGCGGGTCCGGGCCGAGGACTGGGCGCACCGGCTGCTCGACGGTGCCGACCGGGAGGCGGTCGGCACCGCGATGCGGATCGTCTCGACGCTCTATCCCGGTGACAATCCGTTCGAGCCGCCGCTCGACTGGTGGCGCAGCCCGCTGGGTCAGATCGTCGCGCGGCGGGTCGGTCATCCGACCGCCGACGCGGTGACGTACGCGGTGGCCGGCGCGATGCTCGGGATCACCCGGCAGGGGGTCCACGACCTGGTCAACCGGGGCAAGCTGGTCCGTCATCCGGAAGGTGGTGTGCTGCCCTCCTCGGTCCGAGACCGACTACTGAGCGAAGGGCGACCCCGCCGTGACTGACCTGCCCCACGACCGCGAGGCGACCACCCACGACCGCGAGGCGACCACCCGAGACCGCGAGAGAACGATCGGAAGCCGCGAGAGCACCATCGAGAGCCGCGAGACGACCATCGGAAGCCGCGAGACGACGATCGAGTCCGGCCCGGTGCCGATCGTCGCCCGGGACCACGGCGGCTCCGGCCACCCGATGTTGCTGCTGCACGGCGCGGGCGGCAACCTCGTGCAGCTGGCCGGACTGGCCGGGGAACTGCGCTCGACATACCGGGTGGTGACGGTGGACCTGCGCGGACACGGGCGTTCCGGCGACGGCCCGTGGAAGTGGGACGAGGTGCTCGACGACCTCGCCGCCGTCGCCGACGGCCTGGGGCTGGACCGACCGGCGGTGGTCGGCGTCTCTCTCGGCGGGATGCTGGCCAGCCTCTGGGCGGCCCGGCACCCGGACTGCCCCGGGGCGGTCAGCCTGGACGGCAACACGCCGCCGAGCCGCCCCGACGACCTCGCCGGGCTGGAGCCGGAGCGGGCCGCCGCCGAACTCGACCGGCTGGCCCAGGTCTTCGACCGGATGTCCGCCGGGATGGCCCAGCCGCTGACCCCGGAACAGGTGGCGGCGGCGGTCGCCGGACAGCGCGCCGAGGCCCGGCGGTACGGCGCCGACGAGGAGCTCTGGGAGGAGGGCTTCCGGCGTAACATGGTGCCGGCCGAGGCCGGGACGAGCCGGTCGCGTCTGCTGCCGGCGCTGGTCGGGGAGCTGCGCGCGACCATCGCGTCGGTGGACCTGATCCCGGTCTACCGGGACGTCCGCTGCCCGCTGCTGCTGGTGCTGGCCACCGAGGACCTGCCGGAACAGCGCCCGTTCCACGACCTCTACGCCGCACACCGGCGCCGGAACCTGGAGCGGTTGGCGACGGTACGGGACAACCCGTGGTTGGACGTGGTCCCACTCGACGGCGCCAGCCACGCCATGGTGGTCGAGCGCCCGCGCGAGCTGGCCGAGCTGATCCGGACGTTCCTGTCCAGGAGGACCGCGCCGTCCAGCTAGGACGCTCCCGTCCGGGTAGGACGTCCCGTCCCACCCGACCGCCCCCTTGCGCTGAGTGCCACTTGTTCTAGTAGAATACGAACATGTTGTTTCGGGTGGTGCCAGCCAGCGGCGTACCGCTGGCCGAGCAGATTGCCGGCAGTGTGCGCCGGGCGCTGGCGGACGGCGCACTGAGCCGGGGAGACCGGCTACCGGCGGCACGGGAGCTCGCCGGCACGCTCGACGTGAACATGCACACCGTGCTCCGGGCGTACGCGGCGCTCCGCGAGGAGGGGCTGATCGAGCTGCGTCGGGGCCGGGGCGCGGTGGTGACCGGTACGGTCCCGCACGAGCGGGCCCGGGTGATCGAGTCGGTACGGGAGCTGGTGACCGTTGCCCGCCGGGCCGGAGTGGGGCTGGACGAGGCCCTCGGCCTGGTGCGACAGCAGTATTCGAGAGAGGTGAGCGCATGAGGAGCGGTGTCCGGTGGGCGGTCGGCAGCGCACTGCTGCCCGCTGCCCTGGTCGGCGGCCCGGTGGCGGTGACCCTGGCCTGGTGGGACCGGCTTCCGGCAAGCCTGCCCAACTCCGGCGGTGTCGGTGACCGGCCGATGGAGTCGACGATCGGGGTCGGCGCCCTGGCCGGGCTGCTGCTCGGCGCCGCGCTCACCGTCTGGATGGCCGGGCTGCTGGCGCTGGCGCTGAGTCGCCGGATCTCCGGCATCGGCGGCTACTGGCTGCGGCTCGGCGCCCAGGTCGCGGTGAACGGCACCGCCGCGGCGGCCGGCACGGTACTGCTGATGATGCTCGGCGCCGCACTGGACGCGCCGACCGCCGCCGACGTACGCCTCGGCTGGGGCTACTTCGCCGCGCTGCTGGCGCTGCCGATGGTGGCGGCGGCGGCCGCCGGGCTGCTGGCGTACCTGCTGGCCGGTGCGCCCCCGACCGCGACCGGCAGCGGATCCGCGACCCGGGTCCGCACCGTGGCCGGCCGGGAGCCGGCGCACCCGGCGGTCGCGCCCAGCGATTCGAACGTCGCGATGCCGGCCGCCGCGATGCCGGCCGCCGCGATGCCGGCCGCCGCGATGCCGGCCGCCGCGATGCCGGCCGCCGCGATGTCGGCCGCAGCCGATGAGGAGCGGCTGCTCTGGTGGGAGCAGCGGGAGCTGCGCCCGATGTTCTGGCTGGCCGGTGCGCTCGCGCTGACCGGTGCGCTGATGGTCGCCGTGCTGGTGCCGCTGGTCGGGGTCGTCGGCTGGTCCGGGCTGGCCCCGGCGGTGTCCGCCCTGGCCGTGCTGCCCTTCACCCGCTACCGGCTGGTCATCGACGGTGAGGCGGTCCGGGTGGCGATCGGCCCGCTGCGACGGCGGGTGCCGATCGCCGCGATCGCCGCCGCCGAGCCCGGGCACCTGGCGACGGAGGACTGGCTGCTCCGGGGGATGTTGCAGGGCGCTTCCGCCCCGGAGTTGCCGCTGCTGCCGGGCCCGGCGCTGGCACTGCGGCTGACCGACGGCAGCCACCGGCTGGTCACCTGCCGGGACGTGCCGACCGCGGTGGCGATGGTGAACACCCTGCGGGCCCGGCGCGCCTGACGGAACGGTGCGCGCGGGTCACCCGACGACCGGGGCGACCCGCGCGCACCGCGTCGCTCACTCCGGAACGCGCCGGTAGGCGCCGTCGCTGGCCGAGGTCGCCATCAAGGCGTACGCGCGCAGCGCCGCGGAGACCGGCCGCTCCCGGTCGATCGGCGTGTAGGGCCGTTCCCGCTTCTCCTGCGCGATCCGGCGGGCTTGGAGCACCTCGGCCGACACCGCCAGCTCGATGTTCCGGTTCGGGATGTCGATGACGATCTCGTCGCCGGGCTCGACGAGCGCGATCAGCCCGCCGCCGGCCGCCTCGGGGGAGACGTGCCCGATGGAGAGCCCGGAGGTGCCGCCGGAGAACCGGCCGTCGGTGATCAGGGCACACTCCCGGCCCAGGCCGCGTCCCTTGAGGAACGAGGTGGGATAGAGCATCTCCTGCATCCCGGGCCCGCCCTTCGGGCCCTCGTAGCGGATCACCACCACGTCACCGGCGACGACCTGCTTGCCGAGGATGGCGTCGACGGCGGCCTCCTGCGACTCGAAGACCTTGGCCGGGCCCCGGAAGGTGAGGCACTCGGCCGGCACCCCGGCGGTCTTCACCACCGCGCCGTCCGGGGCGAGGTTGCCGTGCAGGATCGCCAGCCCGCCATCTGCGGTGTACGCGTGCTCCCGGTCCCGGATGCACCCCTCGGCCGCGTCGGTGTCCAGTTTGGACCAGCGGTTGTCGGTGGAGAACGGCTCGGTGGTGCGTACCCCGCCCGGGGCGGCGTGGAACAGCTCGATCGCCTCCGGGCTGGCCTTGCCGCCCCGGATGTCCCAGTCGGCCAGCCAGCCGTCCAGGTCGGTCGAGTGCACCGCGTGCACGTCCCGGCGCAGCAGGCCGGCCCGGTCCAGTTCGCCGAGGATCGCCGGGATGCCGCCGGCCCGGTGCACGTCCTCCATGTGGTATTTCGGGGAGTTCGGGGCGACCTTGGCCAGGCAGGGCACCCGGCGGGAGATCTCGTCGATGTCGGCGACACCGAAGTCGAGTTCCGCCTCGCGGGCCGCGGCGAGCAGGTGCAGCACGGTGTTCGTGGAGCCGCCCATCGCCACGTCGAGGGCGACCGCGTTCTCGAACGCGGCCCGGGAGGCGATCGCGCGGGGCAGCACCGAGGCGTCGTTCCCGGAGTACCAGCGGTTGGCGATCTCCACGACGAGCCGGCCGGCCCGCTCGAAGAGCGCCTTGCGGGCGGCGTGGGTGGCCAGCACCGAGCCGTTGCCCGGCAGCGCCAGCCCGATCGCCTCGGTGAGGCAGTTCATCGAGTTGGCGGTGAACATGCCGGAGCAGGAGCCGCAGGTGGGGCAGGCGGAGCGTTCGATCGCGCCGAGCTGGTCGTCGGTGACCGCGTCGTTCGATGAGGCGATCATCGCGTCGATCAGGTCGATCTTGTCGTGCACGATCCCCTCGATCGCCACCGTCTTGCCGGCCTCCATCGGGCCGCCGGAGACGAAGACGGTCGGGATGTCCAGCCGGAGCGCGGCGAGCAGCATCCCCGGAGTGATCTTGTCGCAGTTGGAGATGCAGACCAGGGCGTCGGCGCAGTGCGCGTTGACCATGTATTCGACGGCGTCGGCGATCAGCTCCCGGCTGGGCAGCGAGTAGAGCATCCCGCCGTGCCCCATCGCGATGCCGTCGTCGACGGCGATGGTGTTGAACTCCCGGCCGACCCCGCCGGCGTCGGCCACCGCGTCCGCGACCAGGCCGCCGAGGTCCTTGAGGTGGACGTGCCCGGGTACGAACTGGGTGAAACTGTTCGCGATGGCGACGATCGGCTTGCCGAAGTCGTCGTCCGTCATCCCGGTGGCCCGCCACAGGGCGCGGGCGCCGGCCATCGTCCGGCCGTGCGTGGAGGTCTTCGACCGCAGGTCAGGCATTCGACAAGTGTGGCACCCGCACCCCGCCCCCCGCGCGCCCGACTCCCACCCCGCCCAGCCACCGAGACGCGAGGGGTGTAAGGAAGGGCCCCCGCTACAACAGAAAACGATATGCGGGGGCCCTTCCTTACACCCGGATGCCCGAATGGGCGGGTTGTGCCTCTGATCGAGGAACCGGCGCGGGCTACCCCATGGAGTGCGGTCGATCCGGCAGAGTGATTCCGTGCAACTCGCCTCCGGTACGCCGGTTCTCGCCGTCGCGACCGGCCTCGCCTCCTGCTGCGGGCCGGTCATGCTGGCGCTGTCGGCGCACCGGCACAGCGGTGCCCGCCGGGTCGGGCACTGGCTGCTGGCCGTCGGCGGCGCGCTCGCGGCGGCCAGCGCCGGACTCGGGCTGTTCGCCCTGGCCACCATGGTCGAGCACTGGCAGCACGAGCAGGCCCAGCGGATCGGCCTGGCCACCGCGATCGCGGTCGGGATGGCGGTCAGCGGCGCGCTGCTCTGCGCCGGCCTGCTCCGGCTGCCGGGCGTCGCCGAGACCGGTGCCGCCGCGCTCCGGCTGGTCCTGGACGGGCTGGTGATCGGGGCGGCGCTCTGGTTCGTCGGCTGGGTGCTGCTCGCCGAGCCGACCCGGGTGCTCGGCGACCTCACCCCGAACGGCTGCCTGGCCATCCTGGTGACCACCGTCACGGCGGCGGTGGCGGTCGGGGTGACCTTCATCGTCGGGGCCCGGGCCCGGGCCCGGGCGCCCCGGCGCGGACTGCTGCTGGCCGGTGTCGGGGTCAACCTGGTGACCGGGTCCGGGCTGGTCATCTCCGCCGGCATCTGCCAGGCCGGCCCGCTGGTCGCGCTGGTCGGCGCGCTGCTGCTGCCGGTCGGCCTGCTGACGGTCGCGCTGGGCGGCCGGGCGCCCGGCCCGGCCAACGGGCCGGACGGCGACGTCATCCGGCGCGGCACCTACGCCGTGCTGCCGATGGTGGCGATGGCCGTCTCCGCCGTCTACCACCTGCTCGTCGGCGGCGACTTCCGGATCTTCGCGGTGGTGGCCGGCATCGTCGAGGGCTTCGGCCTGGTCGCCCGGCAGTACCTCGCGCTCGGCGACGTACGGGCCTATGCGGCTCGGCTGGCCGAGCGGGAGGCGCACTTCCGGGAGCTGGCGCACACCGACCCGCTGACCGGGCTGGCCAACCGCCGCGGGCTGCTCCGGGCGGTGCAGCAGCAGGCCGACCCGGAGACCCCCTGGGTGCTGCTCGGGCTCGACCTGGACGGCTTCAAGAACGTCAACGACATGCGCGGGCACGACGTCGGCGACGCGGTGCTGATCGAGGTCGGCCGGCGGCTGAAGACCAACCTGCGCCCCGGCGACCTGGCCGCGCGGCTCGGCGGCGACGAGTTCGCCGTACTGATGCGGGCCCGGCCCGCCGAGGCGCAGCGGATCGCCCAGCGGCTGCTCGGGGTGGTCGGTTCGGCGTACCGGCACGAGGCGGGGTCGGTCTTCCTCTCGGTGAGCATCGGCGTGGCGGACAGCGCCGACGCGGGCGACGTGGAGACGCTGCTGCGCAACGCCGACCTGGCCCTGCGCTACGCCAAGCAGCGCGGCAAGAACCGGATCGAGCGGTACGACGCCGCCTACGACAACCTGCTGCGCCGGCGCACCACCCTGGAGCACGAGCTGCGCGGGGCGATCGAGCGGGACGAGCTGCACCTCGCCTTCCAGCCGGTGGTGGCGGTCCCGTCGGTCCGGCCGGTCGGCGCGGAGGCGCTGCTCCGGTGGCACCACCCCGAGCTGGGCAACGTCGGCCCGGACGAGTTCATCCCGCTCGCCGAGGAGTGCGGGATGATCGCCAAGCTCGGCGTCTGGGTGCTGCACCGGGCCTGCCACCAGCTCTCCCTCTGGCTGGCCGCCGGGCACGACGTCTGGGTCTCGGTGAACGTCTCGCCCCGGGAGCTGCACGCCCCGGAGTACGTCGGCCAGGTCACCGAGGCGCTGCGCGCGCACCGGGTGCCGCCGCAGCGGCTGGTGCTGGAGGTGACCGAGCACGCCGTGGCGACCGACCTGGACGAGCTGATCCGCCGGCTGCGGGCGCTCCGGCTGACCGGGGTACGCATCGCGCTGGACGACTTCGGCGCCGGCTACTCCTCGCTGGGCCAGCTCCGCCGGCTGCCGATCGACATCCTCAAGATCGATCACAGTCTGGTCGCCGGCCCCGAGCCGGTCCGGCCGCCGCAGGGCCGCGCCTTCGCCCCGATGGTGGACGTGGTGATGCGGCTCGGCCACCAGCTGGGGCTGGAGGTGATCGCCGAGGGGGTGACGAACCCGACCGAACTCGCCGCCGTGGTGGAGGCGGGCTGCCGGTTCGGGCAGGGCCAGCTCTTCGGCTGGGGGGTGCCGGCCGAGCACCTGGAGGCGATGCTGGAGGCGGCCAGCCCGCCGGAGGGAAGCGGTGCGGAGTCCCGCCCGCCGGCCGGCAGCCGGGGCAGGTCCGCCTCCCGAACCACCGGCAACCCGGCCGCCGCCGGCAGCCCCGGAAGTCCCGGAAGTCCCGGAAGCCAAGGCAGCCTCGGCAGCCCCGGCGGCGGCAACAGCGGCGGCAGTGGCAACAGCGGCGGCAGTGGCGGCGGCCGGAGTGCGCCCCGGCAGCGCCGGCCGGCCGAGGCGTCGACGGACCAGAAAACCGACAGTGCCCAAAATGCGGGATCAGTTGACTCATCGCGTGAGATGCGTCAGGCTTAGCCGCATGTCTGCGACCAGGTCCTTCCGAGTACTTATCTGAGCGCACTCTCGACCCCCGAGAGTGCGCAGGCCCCGTGCATCAGCACGAGGGCCGTTTTTATTGGCCACGTATCCGTGTTGGCAGGGCGGTCACCGTCGTCGGCGTACCGGTCCCTGCCGGTTCGTGCGGATCGGTCCCCGCCCGGCACGACGTCCGGCCGGGGCGGCCCGTCCGCACCGTCCCGCACACCTCGACAGATCAACTGCTCCGAGCGAAGGCCTGAATAGCCATGACGAGACCCACGCCCGAGACGCTGGCCAACAGCGCGCGCCGGCACCGCCCCGCCGCCGAGGGGGCCAACAGCCCCGCGGACCAGTTCCCCCGCCGACTCCGCCCGGGAGCCCAGCCAGCCGGCGAGCAGCCCGGTCCGCTCGCCGAGCCGGCCCGGCCGGCCGGTGGCCAGGTGGTGGCGCCGGTACAGGTCTCCGGGGCCGGTTCGCTGGTGAAGTCGCTGGAGGCGCTCGGCGTCGAGGTCGCGTTCGGCATCCCGGGCGGGGCGATCCTGCCGGCGTACGACCCGCTCTACGACTCGACCGTCCGGCACATCCTGGTCCGGCACGAGCAGGGCGCCGGGCACGCCGCCACCGGGTACGCCCAGGCCACCGGCCGGGTCGGGGTCTGCGTCGCCACCTCGGGGCCCGGCGCGACCAACCTCGTCACCCCGATCGCGGACGCCTACATGGACTCGGTGCCGATGGTGGCGATCACCGGTCAGGTGGCCAAGCCGGCGATCGGCACCGACGCCTTCCAGGAGGCGGACATCCAGGGCATCACCCTGCCGATCACCAAGCACAACTACCTGATCCAGACCGCCGAGGAGATCCCGCGGATCCTGGCCGAGGCGTTCCACCTGGCCGCCACCGGCCGGCCCGGCCCGGTGCTCGTCGACATCCCCAAGGACGTCCTCCAGGCGCAGACCACCTTCTCCTGGCCACCCACCCTGGACCTGCCGGGCTACCGGCCCACCCTGCACCCGCACGGCAAGCAGATCCGCGAGGCGGCCCGGCTGATGACCACGGCCCGCCGCCCGGTGCTCTACGTCGGCGGCGGGGTGCTCAAGGCCGGTGCCACCGAGGGGCTGCTCCGGCTGGCCGAGCTGACCGGCATTCCGGTGGTGACCACGCTGATGGCCCGGGGCGCCTTCCCGGACTCGCACCAGCAGCAGCTGGGCATGCCGGGCATGCACGGTACGGTCGCCGCCGTCTACGCGTTGCAGAAGTCCGACCTGATCGTGGCGCTGGGGGCCAGGTTCGACGACCGGGTCACCGGCAAGCTGGACTCGTTCGCCCCCGGGGCGGCGATCGTGCACGCCGACATCGACCCGGCGGAGATCGGCAAGAACCGTGCCGCCGACGTGCCGATCGTCGGCGACGCGAAGTACGTCATCGACGAGTTGATCGAGGCGGTCCGGGCGGCGGCCGCCGGGCAGACCACACCGGTCGACCGGACCGAGTGGTGGGCGCAGCTCGACGACCTGCGCGACCGTTACCCGCTCGGCTACGACGAGCCGACCGACGGCACCCTGGCCCCGCAGTACGTGATCGAGCGGCTGGGCGCGATCGCCGGCCCGGAGGCGGTCTACGTGGCCGGGGTGGGGCAGCACCAGATGTGGGCGGCGCAGTTCGTCTCGTACGAGAAGCCGTACACCTGGCTGAACTCCGGTGGCCTCGGCACCATGGGGTACGCGGTGCCGGCGGCGATGGGCGCCAAGGTCGGCAAGCCGGACACGGTGGTCTGGGGGATCGACGGCGACGGCTGCTTCCAGATGACCAACCAGGAGCTGGCGACCTGCGCCCTGGAGGGGATCCCGGTCAAGATCGCCGTGATCAACAACGGCAACCTGGGCATGGTCCGGCAGTGGCAGACGCTCTTCTACGGCGAGCGCTACTCCAACACCGAGCTGGGCACCCACAAGCACCGCATCCCGGATTTCGTGAAGCTGGCCGAGGCGCTGGGCTGCGTCGGGCTGCGCTGCGAGAGCAAGGCCGACGTGGACAAGACCATCAAGGCCGCGATGGAGATCAACGACGTGCCGGTGGTCGTCGACTTCGTGGTCGGCAAGGACGCGATGGTCTGGCCGATGGTGCCCGCCGGGACCAGCAACGACGAGATCATGTTCGCCCGTGGGGTCCGCCCCGCCTTCGACGACGACGACCTGTGAGGCGGGGAAGATGAGCGAGCGTAGTGAGCGAATCAGTCAACTCAGTGCGGTTGTGCCTCATGGCGGCACGGAGCGAAGTGGAGTGCCGGCATGAGCAAGCACACGCTGTCCGTTCTCGTGGAGAACAAGCCCGGTGTCCTGGCCCGGGTGAGCGGGCTCTTCTCCCGGCGGGGCTTCAACATCGACTCGCTGGCCGTCGGCGAGACGGAGAACCCGGACGTCTCCCGGATCACGATCGTGGTCAACGCCGAGACCTCGCCGCTGGAGCAGGTCACCAAGCAGCTCAACAAGCTGGTGAACGTACTCAAGATCGTGGAGCTGGATCCGGGCGTCTCGGTGGCCCGGGAGCTGGTCCTGGTCAAGGTCCGGGCCGACCGCTCGCAGCGGGCCCAGGTGCTGGAGACGGTGAACCTGTTCCGGGCCAGGGTGGTGGACGTCGCGCCGGACACCCTCACGATCGAGGCGACCGGCACCGCTGACAAGCTGGACGCGCTGCTGCGCGATCTCGAACCGTTCGGAATCAAGGAAATGGTGCAGTCGGGCCTGGTGGCCATCGGGCGGGGCTCCCGTTCGATCACCACCGGTTCCGCGCTGCGGGCCGCCTGAGCACGGCGTTCCCGCACAACGATTGGCAACGGCGGGCCCGGCCGGGTCGCGCCGCAGGAGAGGAAAGTCATGACCGCTGAGGTGTTCTACGACGACGACGCCGACCTGGGGCTCATCCAGAGCAAGAAGGTCGCGGTGCTCGGCTACGGCAGCCAGGGCCACGCCCACGCGCTGTCGCTGCGCGACTCCGGCGTCGACGTGGTGATCGGTCTGCCGGAGGGCTCGAAGAGCCGGGCCAAGGCCCAGGAGCAGGGCCTTCGGGTACTGACCCCGGCCGAGGCGTCGGCCGAGGCCGACGTGATCATGGTGCTGGCGCCGGACACCGCGCAGCGGTCGCTCTACGCCGACGCCATCGCGCCGCACCTGACCGCCGGCAAGGCGCTGCTGTTCGGCCACGGCCTGAACATCCGGTACGGCTTCATCACGCCGCCGGCCGACGTCGACGTGGCGATGGTCGCCCCGAAGGGCCCGGGTCACCTGGTCCGCCGGCAGTACGTCGACGGCAAGGGCGTGCCCTGCCTGGTCGCGGTGGAGCAGGACGCCACCGGCACCGCCTTCCCGCTCGCCCTGGCGTACTGCAAGGCGATCGGTGGCACCCGGGCCGGTGCGATCCGCACCACCTTCAAGGAGGAGACCGAGACCGACCTCTTCGGCGAGCAGGCGGTGCTCTGCGGCGGCGCCTCCGCGCTGGTGCAGACCGGTTTCGAGGTGCTCACCGAGGCCGGGTACGCCCCCGAGGTGGCGTACTTCGAGTGCCTGCACGAGCTGAAGCTGATCGTCGACCTGATGTACGAGGGCGGCGTCGCCCGGATGCGCTACAGCGTCTCCGACACCGCCGAGTACGGCGACTACTCGCGGGGCCCGCGGGTGGTCGACGCCCGGGTCAAGGACGAGATGCGGAAGATCCTCGCCGAGGTGCAGTCCGGCGAGTTCGCCCGGGAGTGGATCGCCGAGGACGACGCGGGGCGGCCGAACTTCACCAAGTGGCGGGCCGAGGGCGCGGCGCACCCGATCGAGGAGACCGGCAAGAAGCTGCGCGGCATGATGAGCTGGGTCGACCGGCCGATCACCGAGACCGCTTGATCGACCGGCCGATCACCGAGACCGCTTGATCGACCGGTCGATCACCGAGACCGCTTGATCGACCGGTCGATCACCGAGACCGCCTGACGCTGTTTCCCGCCCCGGGCCGGTGCCTCGCGCTCCGGCCCGGGGCGTCGTCGTCTCCTCCGCTGGAGATCCTCCTCGTTACCGGATCTTCCACCGGCGAGTTACCGGATCATTGCCATTCGACGTCCGGTCGGTACCCCGGCCGGCGGCGGCAGGAAATGGTCGGCGGTTACGGGCGGTTAATGCGTCGGCTCGGGTACTGTCGCCGCATGCGTCTGGAGCAATCGCACCGCACCGAGCGTTTCGGCGCCGTCCGTATCCACGAACTCCAGCGTGTCATACAGCTGGACTCGGGAGACGCCACGGGGACCACCGGCGAGGGGATCGTTCCGCATGCGGCGTTGCGCGCGATCGAGCGGCAGATGGTCATCGTCATTCCCTGCATGAATGAAACACGCAGAGTAATCGAAGGCGTGCTCTCGGGGATTCCGCACGACTGTCTGATCGTGCTGGTCTCGAACAGCGCCCGACAGCCGGTGGACCGCTACGAGATGGAAGCGCAGACCCTGGAGCAGCACTGTCGGGCGGCCGAACGGCCGGCGATCATGGTGCACCAGCGGGATCCCGGGCTGGCCGCCGCGGTCAAGGCCGCCGGGATGCCCGAGCTGATCGACTCCGACGGGCTGGTCCGGGGCGGCAAGGGCGAGGCGATGCTGATCGGCATGGCCGTCGCCGCGCTGACCGGACGGAAATACCTCGGCTATATCGACGCCGACAACTACGTGCCGGGTGCCGTGCACGAGTACGTCAAGGTCTACGCCGCCGGCCTGCACCTGGCCGCCAACCCGTACGCGATGGTGCGGATCTCCTGGCACTCGAAGCCGAAACTGCGCGACGGCCGGCTCTTCTTCAGCCGCCGCGGCCGCAGTTCCGAGATCACCAACGACTTCCTGAACCGGCTGGTCGCCGAGTATTCCGGGTTCGGCACCGAGGTGATCGCCACCGGCAATGCCGGCGAACACGCGCTCAGTCTCGACCTCGGGCTGCGGATGCGGCTGGCCGGCGGTTTCGCCGTGGAGCCGTTCGAGTTCGTCGAGCTCTTCGAGCAGTTCGGCGGGCTACTCGACACCGCGCATCCGGACGTGATGGCGAGTTCCGTGCCGGTGCTCCAGATCGAGACCCGTAACCCGCACTTCCACGACAACAAGGGCGAGGACCACGTGCAGGGCATGCGGATGCAGGCGCTGAACGTGCTCTACCACTCACCCGTCGCGCTGCCCGCCGTCCGGCAGGCGATCCTCGACTTCATGATCGCCCAGGGGGCGCTCGCGCCGGGCGAGGAGCCGCCCCGGGAGCGGATCTACCCGCCGGTCGGTTCGCTCGACCTGGACCTGCTGCGCGACGTACTGGAGACCGAGGCGGGGACCTTCCGGCAGCTCGGCACCCGGTCGCTGGCCAGCCAGGTGCGGCCCCGGCCCGCGCTGCCCGAGCCCGGGGTCTTCACCTCCGCCTGAGCCGCCGCCGATCCGGCATCCGGCCGGTCTGGCATCCGGCCGACGCGCGTGCCGACGCAGGTCGGTGGGGCCTGTGAGGGCACTCACGCGGTTCGGCGGCGCACCGTGCGCAGCAGGACGCCTACCATCGGCAGAACAGGTGCGTCCGCACCGGAGGGAAGCACCGGTTTTGGCGCAAGCGCGGGACGCAGTGCGGCGCCCACGTGGCCACAGACCTCGCCCGGCCGACATATACGAGGACCAATGACTCCCGTCGTACTGATCGCAGAAGAGCTCGCTCCCGCCGCAATCGACGTGCTCGCGCACGACTTCGACGTACGCCACGTCGACGGCACCGACCGTCCTGCCCTGCTCGGCGCGCTCGCCGAGGCCGACGCGGTCATCGTACGCAGCGCCACCCAGATCGACGCCGAGGCGATCGCCGCCGCACCCCGGCTGAAGGTGGTGGCCCGGGCGGGTGTCGGGCTGGACAACGTCGAGGTGCCCGCCGCGACGGCCCGGGGTGTGATGGTGGTCAACGCGCCGACCTCGAACATCGTCTCCGCCGCCGAGCAGGCGGTCGCGCTGCTGCTGGCCGTCGCCCGGAACACCGCCAGCGCCAGCTCGGCGCTGAAGGCGGGGGAGTGGAAGCGGTCCAAGTACACCGGCGTCGAGGTGCAGGGCAAGACCGTCGGGGTGGTCGGGCTCGGCCGGATCGGGGTGCTCTTCGCGCAGCGGATCGCCGCCTTCGGCACCCGGCTGATCGCGTACGACCCGTACGTGCAGCCGGCCCGGGCGGCGCAGCTCGGCGTACGCCTGGTGGGGCTGGAGGAGCTGCTCCGGGAGAGCGACTTCATCTCGATCCACCTGCCGAAGACCCCGGAGACGGTCGGCCTGATCGGCGAGAAGGAACTCGCCCTGGTCAAGCCGGGCGTCCGGATCGTCAACGCGGCCCGGGGCGGTCTGATCGACGAGCAGGCGCTGGCCGACGCGATCGCCGAGGGCCGGGTCGGCGGGGCCGGCATCGACGTGTACTCGAAGGAGCCCTGCACCGCCTCGCCGCTGTTCGCCTTCGACAACGTGGTGGCCACCCCGCACCTGGGCGCCTCCACCGCCGAGGCGCAGGACAAGGCGGGGCTGGCGGTGGCCCGCAGCGTCAAGCTGGCCCTGCAGGGCGAGTTCGTGCCGGACGCGGTGAACGTGCAGGCCGGCGGCGTGGTCGCCGAGGACGTCCGGCCGCTGCTGCCGCTCGCCGAGAAGCTCGGCAAGGTCTTCACCGCGGTGGCCGGCGGGGTCGCCGCCAGCGTCACCGTCGAGGTACGCGGCGAGATCGCCGCCAACGACGTCTCGGTGCTGAAGCTGGCCGCCACCAAGGGCCTGTTCACCTCGGTCGTCGAGGAGCAGGTGAGCTACGTCAACGCGCCGCTGCTCGCCGCCGACCGGGGCGTCACGGTCGCCCTGACCACGCACGCCGAGACCATCGACCACCCGAACCTGGTCACCGTGCGCGGTGCGCTGCCGGACGGGCGTACCGTCTCGGTCTCCGGCACGGCCGTGCACGCCGGCACCCGCGACGTGCTCAAGCTGACCGAAGTGGACGGTTTCGACCTGGAGCTCGGCGCGGACGGCATCCTGCTCTTCTTCCGCTACGTCGACAAGCCCGGCGTGGTCGGCACCATCGGGTCGATCCTCGGCGAGGCCGGGGTCAACATCGCGGCGATGCAGGTGGCCCGGCGGGAAGCCGGCGGCGAGGCGCTGATGACCCTGACCGTGGACTCGGCGACCGCGGCGGAACTGCTCAGCTCGGCGGCCGACTCGATCGGTGCGGTCGCGGCGAGCGCCGCCGACCTGCGCGACGAGGAGGCGTGACCGGGATCTGACCCGGTTGCCCGGACGGGGCGGGGCGCTGCCCGCCGCCCCGCCCGGGTCAGCCGCGCACCGGGGCCGGCGGCGGATAGACCGAGCCGTCCTGCGGGTCGAGCAGCATCAGGCCGTGTTGCGCGGCCAGCCGTTCGATGTCGAGCAGCACCTGGTCCGGACAGGACTCGTCGAGGTTCATCTCGATGTGGTCGGCGGCGGCGTGCAGCGGGCTCACCGCCCACGGCGTGTCCGGACCCGGCCGGTCGGGATAGCCGGCGGTGATGGCCCGGTAGAACGCGACGACTCGCGGGTCCGGGTTTCCCTCGCGGTGGGCACCCTGTCGGCAGCGGGCATGGGCCGCGCGTACGTCCTCGGCGGCGGCGCCGGGCCCGAGCGCCCAGACGATCAGATCGAAACTCACACCGGGCTCCCGTGTCCCATCAGGGTTGACAGATCAGAACTCACGGGGGTACAGGGTGCCACTGACCCGGTGACCTTTTCTCGGATACCCCGGCGACACGCGGGACGGACGCTCTTGCGGGGACTCGCGCCGGGTCGATAGCGTATTGACGCGGATACCCGGCGAGTTCCTAGGCGTGGACTCGTCTTCGGGTGATGAGGCGCGCGCCGGCCGGGTAGCCAGCACCCCCGTGTGCGCGAGCCACGCGCACTCGTCGCTGATCGGCCCCCGCGATCGTTGCCGAGATCGCGGGGGCCGATCGCGTTTCCCGGCCGGACAGCCGGTTGCACCGCGCTCCAGCGGATCCCGGCGGGTGTCCTGTCGGGAGGGTGCTCAGCGGGAGGTGGCGAAGAGGACCCGGTAGCCGTCCCGGGTGGGAAACCAGTCCAGGCCGGCGTGGCCGGCGGCGAACAGCGCGGTGGCGTAGCCGTCGGCGATCGTCAGGTCCGGGCCGGTGACCGTGGCCGCGACCAGCTTGTCGGCCGGCTGCCCGGTGTGCGGGTCGACCACGTGGTCGCGCCGCCCGGCGACACCGGAGGTGCCGACGGCCCCGGAGGTCAGTTCCAGCATCGTCGGCTGCCGGTCGGCCTGGGTCGGGTGGTGCACCGCGATCCGCCAGGGGCCGCCGTGCGGCGCGTGGCCGCGTACCACCAGGTCGGCGCCGCTGACCACGGCGTAGTCCTCGATGCCGGCGGCGCGCAGTCGGGCGGCGGCCCGCTCCACCGCCCAGCCGACCAGCAGGCCGCCGGGGTCGAAGCCGCCGGGGACCGCCCAGGCGTCGAACCAGCCGTCGGTGGCGGCCCGCATCGCGGCGCACCGGGCCACGATGTCGGCCAGCGGCGGGTACGCGTCGGCGGCGATCTCGCCCCGGCGCAGCCGCGACACCAGGCTGGTCGGCCGGGCCGGGCTGTAGGTGAGGTCGATCGCCCGCAGTTCGGCGACCGCGTCCCGCAGTGCGTCGCCGACCCCGCGCCAGCCGAGCGCACCCACGCCGTTGAGCACCAGGGTGTACTCGGCGATCGAGGTCTGCACGGTGTGCCGGGCGACCACCCGGTCGGCCAGGGTCGCACCGGGCCGGACGTTGCGCCGGCCGGCGCCCAGCCGCAGGTCCGGCCGTCCCCGGCCCACGGCGGGCGCCGGCGGCAGGCCCCGGCTACGCTGTCCCCGGCCCCGGCTGCCCGGTATCCGCATGTTCGCCCCCTGGATCCGCACGTCGACCCCCTGGATCCGCTCCTGCACCTGGCCCGCGGCCCGTTCCCCCCGGCCCGCGAACCGTTCTCCGCGCTCACCATAGGAAGCGAAGATGGCCGGAGCATGAGTACTGGCTGAGAAGCTCCTGTGCGGTCGACTTTCCAGATGTTGGGAGCGGCGTACCGGGAGCCGGGACGGTCCCTTAACGTTCCCTAGACACGACGGAGGCAAGGGAGCTGGACGTGGCGGTGGCGCGGATCGCGGTGGTGGCTGGCGACGGCATCGGGCCGGAGGTGCTCGGACAGGCCCGCAAGGTCCTCGACGCCGTACTGCCCGGGGTCGAGGCCACCGAATACGACCTTGGTGCCGCCCGCTACCACCGGACCGGCGAGGTGCTGCCCGACTCGGTGCTCGCCGAGCTGGCCGGGCACGACGCGATCCTGCTCGGCGCGGTCGGCGACCCGAGCGTCCCGCCGGGGGTGCTGGAGCGCGGCCTGCTGCTCAAGCTCCGCTTCGAGTTCGACCAGTACGTCAACCTCCGGCCGTCGCGGCTCTGGCCGGGCACCACCGGCCCGCTGGCCAGCGTCAAGCCGAACGAGATCGACCTGGTCGTCGTCCGGGAGGGCACCGAGGGGCTGTACGCCGGAGCCGGCGGCACGCTGCACCGGGACAGCCCGGCCGAGATCGCGACCGAGGAGAGCCTGAACACCCGGCACGGCGTCGAGCGGGTGATCCGGGACGCCTTCGCCCGCGCCGGCCGCCGCGAGCGCCGCAAGGTCACCCTGGTGCACAAGACCAACGTGCTGACCCACGCCGGTTCGCTCTGGGCCCGGGCGTTCGCCGCCGTCGCCGCCGAGCACCCGGATGTCGAGACCGAATACCAGCACGTCGACGCCGCCGCGATGTTCCTGGTCACCCAGCCGCAGCGCTACGACGTGGTGGTCACCGACAACCTCTTCGGGGACATCCTCACCGACATCGCCGCCGCGGTCACCGGCGGGATCGGGCTGGCCGCCAGCGGCAGCATCAACCCCGAGCGGGCATACCCGTCAATGTTCGAGCCGGTGCACGGCTCGGCGCCGGACATTGCCGGCCAGGGGATCGCCGACCCGGCCGCCGCGGTGCTCTCCACCGCGCTCCTCCTCGACCACCTCGGCCACCCCGACGCGGCCCGCCGAGTAACCGAGGCGGTCGCCGCCGAGCTGGCCTCCCGGGGCACCGGCTCGCCGCGGCGCACCGCCGACATCGGGGACCGGCTCGCCGCCCACGCGGCCGCCTGAGCGCCGACCACACGGCCTGCCGGGCGCCGCCGAGCACCTCCTGGGCGTTCGCCCGACCCGTCCGACCGCTCGTCCGAGCCGCCTCCGGTGGCCCTGGCGGGCCGCCGGATCTGGGCGAAGGCGCGGGTGGTGCGGCTCGCCGGTCCACACCGAGGGTCGAGGATGAACGACCGTTCGGGTAAGTTTCAGACACAACTCCCATGTTCCGGCCCGTCCCCTTCTCCGGGCGCCGGGTCACTTCTCTGGAGGTCAGCACGATGAGCGGTGGTGACAAGCTCGACTTCGAGATCCGTCCGAATCCTCAGCCGGTAGCCGCCGCCGAGCGCGCGGCGCTGATGGCCAACCCGGGATTCGGTCGGGTCTTCACCGACCACATGGTCACGATCCGGTACGCCGAGACCAAGGGCTGGTACGACGCCCGGGTGGAGGCCAGGGCGCCGATCCCGATGGACCCGGCGAGCGCGGTGCTGCACTACGCCCAGGAGATCTTCGAGGGGCTCAAGGCGTACTCGGCGGCGGACGGCTCGGTCACGATGTTCCGGCCGGACGCCAACGCGGCCCGGTTCAACGAATCGGCCCGCCGGATGGCCATGCCGGAGCTGCCCGAGGCGGTGTTCCTGGACTCGTTGCGGCACCTGGTCCAGATCGACCGGGAGTGGCTGCCGACGTCGGAGGAGGGCAGCCTCTACCTGCGGCCGTTCATGTTCGCCAACGAGGTCTTCCTCGGGGTGCGCCCGGCCAACGAGTACCTCTTCCTGGTGATCGCCTCGCCGGTCGGCTCGTACTTCGCCCGGGGGGTGCAGCCGGTGAACGTCTGGGTCTCGCCCACCTACACCCGGGCCGCGCCCGGTGGCACCGGCGAGGCGAAGTTCGGCGGCAACTACGCCTCCTCCCTGGTGGCCCAGGCCGAGGCGAGCGGGCACGGCTGCGAGCAGGTGGTCTTCCTCGACGCCGTGCAGCGCCGGTACGTCGACGAGCTCGGCGGCATGAACATCTTCTTCGTCTACGACGACGGCACCCTGGTCACCCCGCCGCTCGGCGGCACCATCCTGCGCGGCATCACCCGCGACTCGCTGATCACCCTGGTCCGGCAGTCCGGCGGTACGGTGCTGGAGCGGCCGGTGGCCTTCGACGAGTGGCGGGCCGACGCGGCCAGCGGGCGGCTGCGCGAGGTCTTCGCCTGCGGCACCGCCGCGGTGATCACCCCGATCGGCCAGGTGCGCCACCCGGACGGGGAGTTCGCGATCGCCGACGGCAGCCCTGGCGAGGTCACCATGGGGCTGCGGCAGAAGCTTGTCGACATCCAGCGCGGCCGGGCCGGCGACAGCAACGGCTGGATCCACCGGATCGGCTGAACCGGATCGGGGACGGGTGCGCCTCGGCGGCTCCGGGACGAGCGCGGGACGCCCCGCGTCGGAGGATCCCGGAGCCGCTCAGCTCAGTGCAGCAGGTGGGTGCGCAGGGCGTCGATCCGGTCCGGGGGAAGGCCGGCGCCGACCAGGTAGTCCGGTACCGACCCGTGCCGGTCGCGCAGCTCGGCCAGGAAGAGCGTCATCGCCTCGGCCGGTGAGGCGAGGAACGGGGCCGGCAGCGGCGGCTCGCCGGGCATGGCGCTGGCCAGCCACTCGCTGAACCGGGCCGAGGCGGCGGTGCTCCGGGCGTAGTCCTCGGCGATGTCCTCGTCGGCGACGCCGAGCACCGAGAGCACCAGCGCGCAGACCACGCCGGTGCGGTCCTTTCCGGCCACGCAGTGCACCAGCACCGGGGCGGCCTCGGCGTCGGCGATCACCTCGACCGCCGCCGCCAGGCCGGCCGAGCCGGTGCTGGCGAGGTCGTGGTACCGGTCGGCCAGCCAGCGGCCGAGCCCGACCTCCTCGGACCAACCGGCCGCCTCCCAGAGCGCGTGCTCGGGATGGATGTGCTGGTAGACCAGGCCGTCGTAGGCGGGCACCCGGCCGTGCTGGCGCACCTCGGAGGGCCGGCGCAGGTCGACCACGGTGCGGATGCCGAGCGCCTGGAACGCCTGCCGGTCGACGCCGTCGATCCGGTGCGGGGAGTCCGAGCGGTAGAGCCGCTCCCGGCGGACGAGTCGGCCGTCGAGTCCGGCCACACCGCCGACGTCCCGGAAGTTGAAGAGGGTTTCGAAGACCGCCGCCGTACGCGCCGAAGATCCGTCCACGTCCTCCACCGTAGTGCCCACCCGACAGCGCGCACCCGTGGGTTTCCGGCGTCCCGGACTCTGACCGGTGCCTCCTCGACGAAGACATCTGTCAGGGCCTTGCGCCGAGCGGACCGGCCAGCGGCGGAAGACGCCGCTGGCCGGCGGGACGGAAGCCCCACCGGCCAGACGACTGCGGGTCGCGCGTCACATGGCGCGGCCCGGCGGAATGCCCCAGCCCGAGGGGCCGTACGTCCCGCCGTAGTAGCCACCGAGCTTGTCCCGGTAGGCCGGGTCCTCGTGTGCGGCGCCGTCGAACTCCGGTGCGGCCTTGATCTGGTCCTTGCTCCGGTCGACGTACACCTTCCGGTCGTCGTGGTCGACGTGGTTCACCACGCCGGCCGGCAACATGACCTTCTTGCCGAAGATCCACGGACCGGTGTCCACCACCAGGTAGCTGGCGTTCACCTCGTGGCTGGCACTGTCGATCTTGCCAATGCCGCCGTCGGTCGCCTCCACCTTGTAGCCCACCAGGTCGGCGCCGGTCACCCCGGCCTCGTCCCGGTAACGCCACGGGTCGAAGTCGCCCCCGGGCGTGCCGCCCGCGAACGCTCCACCACCGCCGTGGATCAGAGGATCCGGCGTCTGCTGCGGGGTCGTCTGAGGATCGAGCCTGTCCACTGGCTATCACTCCTCTTCTCGACTGTCTCGACGTTCTCCGCTGTCGGAGACACATCTACCCGGGGTGATGGATTCCTACACCGCTTTTTTCCGGCGGCAGCGTGTTGGATCCCCCGCCACGGTCCCAGCCACCGTCGCGGCGGCGACCGGCCGGCTGCCCAACCGGGTCCCGAAGCCGCTGGTCGGGCCGGCCGGATCCCGCGATGTGGATTTTCCCTCCCACATCCTCGCGACCGTGGCACCATACGTTCCGTGACCTGCTCCGCACTCATTATTGGCAGCTAGCGCGCCGGCATCCTTCCCGCCGAGCGCGCAGACCTCCCGCATTCGCGGGGGGTCATTTTGTTTGTCGGGCCAGGAGGCACACACCGGAGCAGGGGCCGCGCCCTTGGTGAAGGAGATCAGATGACGTACCAGGTGTTCGACACGACGCTGCGCGACGGCGCGCAGCGGGAGGGGATCAGCTACTCGGTCGTCGACAAGCTGGCCGTGGCCCGGCTGCTCGACGAGTTCGGCGTCGGCTTCATCGAGGGCGGTTGGCCGGGGGCGATGCCGAAGGACACCGAGTTCTTCCGGCGGGCCCGCACCGAGCTGGACCTGAAGCACGCCGTCCTGGTCGCCTTCGGTGCCACCCGCAAGGCCGGCGTCGCCGTCGACGCCGACCCCCAGCTGCGCGCCCTGCTGGACGCGGAGACCCCGGCGGTCTGCCTGGTCGCGAAGTCCGACATCCGGCACGTCGAGCGGGCGCTGCGGACCAGCGCGGCCGAGAACCTGGCGATGGTCCGGGACAGCGTGGCGCACCTCGTCGCCCAGGGACGGCGGGCCTTCCTGGACTGCGAGCACTTCTTCGACGGCTTCCGGTACGACCCGGCCTACACCGCCTCGGTGGTGGAGACGGCGCTGGAGGCCGGGGCCGAGGTCGTGGTGATGTGCGACACCAACGGCGGGATGCTGCCCTCCCAGGTGACCGCCGCGATCCGCGAGCTGACCGAGCGGCTCGGCATCTCGCCGGCCCGGCTCGGCATCCACACCCAGAACGACACCGGCTGCGCGGTGGCGAACACCATCGCCGCCGTCGAGGCCGGGGTACGCCACTTCCAGGGCACCGCCAACGGCTACGGCGAGCGGCCCGGCAACGCCGACCTCTTCGCCGTGGTCGGCAACCTGCAACTCAAGCTCGGGCTACCGGTCCTACCGGACGGGTGCCTGGAACAGATGGTGCGCGTCTCGCACGCCATCGCCGAGATCGCCAACATCGCCCCCGACACCCACCAGGCCTACGTCGGGGCCGCCGCCTTCGCCCACAAGGCGGGGCTGCACGCGAGTGCGATCAAAGTGGATCCGCTGCTCTACAACCATGTGGACCCCGCCGTGGTGGGGAACGACATGCGGATCCTGGTGACGGAGATGGCCGGCCGGGCCAGCATCGAGCTGAAGAGCCGCGAGCTGGGTCTGGACCTGGCCGGCCATCCCGACACCGCCGCCCGGGTCACCAAGCGGGTGAAGGAGCTGGAGGCCGGCGGCTGGTCGTTCGAGGCTGCCGACGCCTCGTTCGAACTGCTGGTCCGCGCCGAGCTGCCCGGGATGACCGCGCCCCGGCCGTTCGCACTGGAGTCGTACCGGGTGCTGGTCGAACACCGCGAGGACGGCGCGGTCGTCTCGGAGGCGACGGTGAAGCTCCGGGTACGCGGCGAGCGGGTGATCGCCACCGCCGAGGGGAACGGGCCGATCAACGCCCTGGACGAGGCGCTGCGGATCGCGCTGCTGCGGCACTATCCGGAGCTGCGTGGGTTCGAGCTGGCCGACTACAAGGTACGGATCCTGGAGGGCAGCCACGGCACCGGTGCGGTCACCCGGGTACTCGTGGAGACGGCCGACAGTGCCGGCCGGGACTGGACCACTGTCGGCGTACACCCGAACGTGGTGGAGGCGAGTTGGCACGCGCTCGTTGACGCGTTGACGTACGGGATGGCGCGTACTCCGGCCGAGGTCTGAGCCCCGACGTCCGACGAACCCCGACGTACGGCCCCGCCGCGGTTACGACCGCGCGGGGCCGTCGCATTTCCGGGTGCCTTCGGGCCGGTGCGGCGCCGAAAGGCGGGAGTGGAACGTGAAATCTGAGAGTGGTTTGTGTTCTGAATTCGCGCACCGGCCCACGGGTCGAAGTTCAGGCCACTGTGGACGGCCCGGTCGGATGACACCCCTATTGACCTGCTGCTTTGCTGAATGCTATGTTCGCTCGTGGTTGTTGAGTGGCCACTCTAAGTAATATCTGCTGGTGAGCGCGGGGCTCCGGTCGGCGTCGATCGGGCGTTCAACGAGCGACACAATCGTGCGTCAACGACTTGACGCAGCCTCCACCTGTCCGGTTATCCGTCTTCGGGAACGTTGGCAGAAATTGTCGGGCATCCTGTTTCGGTCGTAAGTGGACGCGGGCGGAAGCGTACGTGGGAACGGGCGGAAACGTACCCGGAAAAGCAGGTCGACAGCTCGGCCATCTCCACAGTCGCCAGAGACCATCACCAACCTGGGTAAAAGAAAGAGATGACGTCATGGCCAGAATCTTCGGACGTAAGACGATCCTGCTAGCCGTCGGAGTGCTCGCGTTGACCCTCGCCGGTGGCGGCATCGCCGTCGCCGGGCCGGGCCACCGCACCGACCCCGACGCGGTCCGGGTCGCCGGCAAGGTGGTCCAGCAGCCGCCGGTGTCCCAGGCATCCATCGACCTGGCCAAGGCCGCGCTGCTCAAGGGTGACGCGGCCGTGCAGGCGTCGAGCGCGCAGCTCTTCGCCGTGGTGAGCGCCAACGGCGGGCTGATCCGTGGCAGCCAGGCGGTTACGGCGACCTCACTGGGTCTCGGCGTCTACGAGGTGGTCTTCAACGTGCCGGTGAACGCCGGGGCGTTCGTGGCCACGATCGGGTTGACCGGCAGCATCGGCACCTCGCCGTCGGGCCTGATCTCCGTGGTCGGCCGGACCAACCTGGCCCAGGGCGTGTTCGTGCAGACCTGGAACGCGTCCAACCAGCCGGCCAACCGGAGCTTCCACCTGGCAGTGTTCCTGCCCTGATCCCCCCGGTGTCCGCCGGCCTCCGTGTCCCGTGCGAACGGGCACGGAGGCCGGCGGCGTCCGATCGGGGCACCGGCCACGCCCGGTCAGCTGGCCGGCAGGGTCAACTGGCCGGCAGGGTCAGTTCGGCGAGTACCGGGCGGTGGTCGGAGCCGGGCAGCCGCAGTACCGCCACCCGGACGACGGCGATCCGCCGGTCCACCAGGACGTGGTCGATGGTCACCGGCGGGATCGGGTCGCCGTCGTACGGACCCCAGGTGCCGACCAGCCCGGCCCCGACCCGGTCGGCGGCGTCGGCGTACCCGGTGTCGAGCAGGTCGCGCAGTGGGGCGTGGTCCGCGGTGGCGTTGAAGTCCCCGGCCAGAATCCGCAGTGGACCGTCCATCGTGGCCGGCGGCTGGGCGCGCAGGTCCGCCCGCCAGTCCGCCAGCCAGTCCAGCGCGGCGGGCGCCATCGGGTGCACCGACTCCACCAGCGCCGCCGGCCCGCCCGGCGGCTGGACCGTCGCGTACGCCTGGGAGAATCCGCCGCCGTTGCGCCGGATGCCGGCGTCCCGGAGCGGATGCCGGGAGTACAGTGCCGAGCCGGTCGTGCCGACCTCGGGGTTGACCTGCCGGTGCGGCAGCAGCTCGGCCAGGCCGAGCCGGTCCAGCGCAGCCTCCGCCTCCGGGGTGAACTCCTGGGCGGCGAGCACGTCGACGCGTTCGTCCCGGACCAGCGCGACGAGCGTCGCCGGCTCGCCCGCCCCGGCCAGCAGGTTGGCGGTCAGCACCCGCAGCGGAGTGCCGTTGGCGGCCGGCTGCCGGTCCGGCAGCGCGCGGGGGGCGACCAGGACGACCAGGACGAGCGCCGCGACGGCCGCGGCGGACACCGTCCACCAGCGCCGGGCGGCGAGCGCCAGGCCGAGCGGAAGCAGCGTGCCGGGCAGCAGGTACGGGGTGAAGGCCAGCAACTGCACCAGCGGCCCGTACTCCAACCCGGCCAGTCGTGCCGCCAGCAGGCCGAGTACGGGCAGCAGCGACAGCCAGCAGAGTCCGGTCAGTACCCGTCGACCCGGTGTCCGTCGGCGCGTCCTGCCCGGTCCGGGCGGCTCGGTCCGGTCGGCCGGGTCGGGCGGCGACTGTCCCGGGGCGAGATCGAGGTCCACGCCGGGGACGGTAACGGTCCGATGTGCGCGGCCGGTGAAGAACGCGTGCCGGAGGTGCGGCTAGTTCGGGGTCGGCCAGGTGTTGTTGAGCACCCCGGTCAGCGCGTCGTACTGGTAGACGGTGGTCCGGTGCGGCCCGGCCGACTGGTGCTCCTTCACCTGGCTGACCAGTACGCCGATCTTCACGTGGTCCCGGCTGACCACCGAGCGCCACGGCACGCCGTCCCGGGACACGTCGACCTGGTGCGCGAAGTTCCCGTCCGGGGCGGTGATCGAGTAGCGCGGCCCGGCCGGCGGGTCGACGTCCAGGCCGCCGTCGGCCCGGATGGTGAGGGTGACCACCAGGTTGTTCTCCGGGTCGTGGATCTGTGCCGGGTCGCCGGCGTAGAAGCGGGAGCGGCCCTGGCCCTGGATGTCCATCCCGTTGTAGAAGGTCCGGCCCTGCGCGTCGACCCAGAAGTGCGGCACGTGCGCCCGGGGTGCCGAGTAGGTGAGGCCGGGATAGTAGGCGAGATGCCAGTGCGGCGGGTTGTCCGGGTGCAGCACGTTGTTGGTCTCGAAGCCCATCAGCGAGAAGAAGTGGCCCTTGCGCCGGGCCTCGGCGACCAGCCCGGAGTCCCGGAGCACCGCCTCGCTGGCGATCATGTAGTTGATCACCGCGCCGGCCTGTGCCGCCGGCCAGTCGACCCCGGTCCACGGCCCGGCCACCCGGTCCGGGTCGTTGTGCTCGATCCGCCAGTGCAGCCCGCTCGACGTGTCCGGGCTGAGCATGCTCCAGACCTGCACCGTCGCCTGGTTCGCGTTCACCGAGGACCAGGTCACCGGCAGGGTGAAACTGATCCGGTACGGCGCACCGGCGTGCCGGCGGATCGCCGGCCGGGTGTCGCTGGCGACCACCGAACCGACCCAGGTGCCCGGCCAGTCCACGGTGACCGTGACCGCCTCGCTGCGCGGCCCCCGGACGAAGGAGTAGAACTCGGCCCGGCTGGCCACCTGGGTCGCGGCGCCGGCAACGAGTTCGTAGCCGACCGGCAGGGTGATCCGCGGCGTACCGGGCTCCCCGGGGATCGCCTTGACCAGCCGGAAACCCGCGTAGCTCGGCGGCGGCACCGGGTCGGGGGCCGCCGCCGCGGGTGCCGCGAACGCCAGCACCGCGGCCGCCGCCAGCAGCATCGCCCCGCACCGTCGCAGCATCACAGTGCCTCCCCGTTCGTCCCGTCCCGGCGCGCCTGACGGCTTTGTGTACCGATGATTTTATTGGTACGACGGAGGTATTTGGTGCCACGAGTGGTGCCTGTGCCGGAACTTGTTCCGACGCCCGGATGGCCGGGGGTTTGCCGCTGGCGACCTCGGGAAGCCCGCACCGTGACGGACATGTCAGACACGGTGGCCACCCGCCCCAGTCCGGCCGGAACGGACGCCGGTGCCGAGCTGGAACAGGCCCTCTTCGAGGTCAAGCGGGTGATCGTCGGGCAGGACAGGCTTGTGGAACGGCTCTTCACCGCCCTGCTCGCCGACGGGCACTGCCTGCTGGAGGGCGTACCCGGAGTGGCCAAGACACTGGCCGCGCAGACCCTGGCAGTGACGGTCGGCGGACGCTTCTCCCGGATCCAGTTCACCCCGGACCTGGTGCCCTCGGACATCGTCGGCACCCGGATCTACCGGGCCTCGGCGGAGAGCTTCGACGTGGAACTGGGCCCGGTGATGGCGAACCTGGTACTCGCCGACGAGATCAACCGGGCACCGGCGAAGGTGCAGTCGGCACTGCTGGAGGCGATGGCCGAGCGGCAGGTCTCGATCGGCGGGCGCAGTTATCCGGTACCGGAGCCGTTCCTGGTGCTGGCCACCCAGAACCCGATCGAGTCCGAGGGGGTCTACCAACTCCCCGAGGCACAACGCGACCGCTTCCTGCTCAAGATCCTGGTCGACTACCCGAGCGACGCCGACGAACTGGCCATCCTCTACCGGATGAGCGCGGAGCGGCCCACCCCGCGGCCGGTACTCGACCCGCAGCGGCTGCGCGCGCTCCAGGACCGCGCCTCCCGGGTCTTCGTGCACCACGCCCTGGCCGAGTACGTGGTGCGGCTGATCCTGGCCACCCGGGACCCGGCCCGGTTCGGGGTGCCGGAGGTGGCGCCACTGCTCGCGTACGGGGCGAGTCCCCGGGCCACCCTCGGGCTGGTCGCCGCCGCCCGGGCCCAGGCGCTGCTGCGGGGCCGCGACTACGTACTTCCGGACGACGTACGCGACCTCGCCTCCGACGTGATCGCGCACCGGCTGGTGCTCTCCTTCGACGCGGTCGCCGACGGCGTGCCCGCCGAGGCCGTGGTACGCCGGCTGGTCGAGGCGGTCCCGCCGCCCCGGATCGCGCCGAGCCGCGAGGAAGCGCGCCGCAACCTGGCGGTCGCGTGAGCCGGCCCGGCGGGCCCGGACCGGGCCGGTTCACCGAGCCGACCCTGGGGCAGCTCGCCCCCGAGCACCGGCTGCGCCGGCTTGAACTGCTGGTCACCCGCCGGCTCGACGGGCTGCTGCACGGCCAGCACCTCGGCCTGCTTCCGGGGCCCGGCAGCGAGTTCACCGGCGCCCGCGAATACCGGCCCGGCGAGGACGAGGTACGCCGGATGGACTGGGCGGTCACCGCCCGGACCACCCTGCCGCACGTCCGCGAGGTGGACGCCGACCGGGAACTGACCACCTGGCTGCTCGTCGACTCCACCCCCAGCATGGACTTCGGCACCGCCGAGCTGGACAAGCGGGAACTCGCGGTGGCGGCGACGGCGGCGGTCGGCTTCCTCACCGCCGGCACCGGCAACCGGCTCGGTGCGCACCTGCTCGACGGCACCGGAATCCGCCGGCTGCCGGCCCGGACCGGCCGCACACACCTGCTGGGCCTGCTCAACCTGCTGCTCGCCGCACCCCGGCGGGACACCTCCGGCCCGGCCCCGTCGCTCGCCGACGCGGTGACCACACTGCACCGGGCCGCCCGGGGGCGGGGCCTGGCGGTGCTGGTCTCCGACTTCCTCGACGGGCTGCCGGACACCGAGGGCGGTACGCCGGACTGGGAGCCGGCCGTCCGCCGGCTCGGCGTACGCCACCAGGTGCTCGCGGTCGAGGTGGTCGACCCGCGCGAACTGGAGTTGCCGGACGTCGGGCTGATCACGCTGGTGGATCCGGAGACGGGCCGGCGGCGCGAGGTCAGCACGGCGGACCGGCGGCTCCGCGAGCGGTACGCCGCCGCAGCCGCCGGCCAGCGCGAACTGGTCCGGCAGGCGCTGCGCCGCTCGGGTGCCGCGCACCTGCCGCTGCGTACCGACCGGGACTGGGTCGCGGACGTCGTCCGGCACGTACACAGCCAGCGCCGGCTGGCCGGCGCGGGCCGCCCACCGACGGCAGCGGTACGGGGAGGCGCGGTATGAGCTGGCAGTCTCCGGAGCGGCTGCTGTTGCTGCTCGGCGTGGTCGGGCTCGGCATCTGGTATCTGCTGCTGCAACGCCGCCGCAGCCGGTACGCGGTCCGGTTCACCAACCTGCGGCTGCTGGACCGGGTCGCACCGGACCGGCCGTCCTGGCGCCGGCACCTGCCGGCCGGACTCTTCCTGGCGATGCTGGCGCTGCTCGTCGTCGGCTTCGCCAGACCCGAGGCGGAGGTCCGGGTGCCCCGGGAACGGGCCACCGTGATGCTCGCGGTGGACGTCTCCACCTCGATGCTCGCCACCGACGTCGAACCGGACCGGCTGGCGGCGGCGAAGTCGGCGGCGCACCGCTTCGCCGAGACGCTGCCGGACGAGTTCAACGTCGGGCTGGTCGCCTTCGCCGGCAGCGCGGCGGTACTCGTGCCGCCCGGCACCGACCGGTCGGCGCTGCACACCGGGATCAGGCGGCTCGCCGAAGGCAGTACCGGGGTGCAGGGCACCGCCATCGGAGAGGCGATCGGCACCTCGCTGGAGGCGATCCGGACCTTCGACTCGCAGGCCGCGAAGAACCCGCCGCCGGCCCGGATCGTGCTGCTCTCCGACGGGGCGAACACGTCCGGCCGCGATCCGATGGCCGCCGCCGACGAGGCGGTGCAGGTCGGCGTACCCGTGCACACGATCTCGTTCGGCACCGCCTCCGGTTACGTGGCCCGGGGCGGGCGGCCGATCCGGGTGCCGGTGGACGGCCAGACCCTGCGGGCGGTCGCCGAGCAGACCAAGGGCGGCTACCACGAGGCCGGCACCAGCGCCGAACTGCGCGCCGTCTACGAGGACATCGGCACCTCGGTCGGCTACCGCACCGAGAAGCAGGACATCTCCGCCCGGTTCATCGGCATCGGGCTGCTGCTGGCGCTGGCGGCGGCGGGCGGCTCGATGGCCTGGTTCTCCCGGCTGCCGTAGGCCGGACCGCCTGCGGCGTGGCCGGCCATGCCCCGATCCGACGAGTGGACTGACGAGGAGTGAGCTATGGCAACGCAGACCGGGCTCGGCGAACCCCGCGGCCCATGGTTCATCTCACCGCAACTCGAACCGGACGGGCGCCGGCTTCCCGGAGTACCCGACGCGGGGGTGGTCGACCGGGATGCCCGGCGGCGCCGGGCGCTGCTCGCCGCACTCGCGGTGGTCGCGCTCTCGGTCGGCTCCGGCGGCCTGGCCGGCGGCTGGGTGGCCAGCCAGGCGCCCCCGGGAGAGCGGGGCAGGGCGGCGCAGGCCGCCGTACCGGCCGACCTGGTGGCCGCCGCCGCCCGAGTGGTGCCCGGCGTCGTCTCGGTGACGGTGGCCGGCGACGGCAGGTCGGCCAGCGGCTCCGGGTTCGCCATCGACGACATGCAGCACGTCGTCACCAACGACCACATCGTGGCCCGGGGCGGCGGCGGGGAGCCGGACGCGGCGGTGATGGTGGAGACCTCGGACGGCCGGCAGTTCCCGGCCCGGCTGGTCGGCCGGGACTCCAGCAGCGACATCGCGGTACTCCGGGTGCCGCCGTCGGTCGGACTGACGGCGCTGCCGCTGGCCAGGCCGGGCGCCACCCGGGTCGGCGAACCGGTGCTCGCGGTCGGTTCCCCGCTGGGGCTGGCCGGCACGGTGACCGCCGGCATCGTCAGCGCGCTGGACCGGCAGGTGAAGCTGGGCGACAACCGGCACAGCGCGGTGCAGACCGACGCCTCCATCAACCCGGGCAACTCCGGCGGCCCACTGGTCAACGCCCGGGGCGAGGTGGTCGGGGTGAACACCGCGATCGCCACCATCGACGGCAGCGGCTCGATCGGGATCGGGTTCGCCATCCCGATCGAGCAGGTGCAGCAGACCGCGGACACCATCATCGGCAAGGGCGGCTGAGGGCCGTACGGTTGACGCCATGGCACCCCTGACCATCCGGCCCGGCCTCGTCATCCCGGAGGCGGAACTGACCTGGCGGTTCTCCCGGTCCAGCGGTCCGGGTGGGCAGGGCGTGAACACCACCGACTCCCGGGCCGAACTCTCCTTCGACGTGGCGAACTCGACGGCGTTGCCGGAGCGGCTGCGGGTGCGGGCGCTGGACCGGTTGGCCGGCCGGCTCGTCGACGGCGTGCTGACGGTGTCGGCGTCGGAGCACCGCGCCCAGTTGCGCAACCGGGAGGCCGCGCAGGCCCGGCTCGCCGCGCTGCTGGCCGACGCGGTCGCGCCGCCACCGCCGCCGAGACGGGCGACGAAGCCGAGTCGCGGTGCCAAGGAGCGCCGGCTCGCCGAGAAGAAGCGCCGCGGCCAGCTCAAGCAGTCGCGCCGCCGCGACGACGCGGACTGACGTCCGCCCGGCCGGCCTCCCGGTGTCCGTGCTCCGGCCGGTGTCGTGGTGGGCCGCTCAGACTCAGGAGGTCAGGGCGGTGAGGGCCAGGTCGACGTCGTGCCCGGTCGAGTAGAGGTGGAACGAGGCGCGTACCCGACCGGCCCGGACCGCCGCCCGGACCCCGGCCGCGGCCAGCTTCTCCGCCGCACCGGGGACGTCGACGGTGACGATCGCGCTGTCCCGGTGCGGCTGGCCGAGGCCGGCCAGGAACCGGTTGGCCAGCCCGACGTTGTGTTCCCGGACCGCCGGCAGGCCCACCTCGACCAGGAGTTCCAGGGCCGGGGCAGCGCCCACGAAGCAGAACCAGGCCGGCGAGAGGTCGAATCGGCGGGCGTCGTCGGCCAGCCGCAGCGGCGGTCCGTAGTAGGAGGCGTGCGGGTCGGAGCCGGCGTACCAGTTGGCGGCCAGCGGGGTGAACCGGTCCCGGACCCGGGGGCTGAGGAAACCGAAGGCCGCGCCGCGCGGTGCCATCAGCCACTTGTACGCCCCGACCGCCACCACGTCGGCCCGGCCCGCCTGGAACGGCAGCCAGCCGCAGCCCTGGGTGGCGTCGACCACGGTCAGTGCGTCGTGCGCCTCGGCGGCGGCCAGGATCTCGTCGTACCGGGCGACGGTGCCGTCCGCCGACTGCACCAGGCTGAAGGCGACCAGGTCGGTGTCGGCGTCGACCGACTCGGCGAGCCGGTCGAGCGGCACGGTCCGGACCCGGACGCCACGGTCGGTGTGCACCAGCCAGGGGAAGAGGTTGGAGGTGAACTCCACCTCCGGCACCAGCACGGTGGCGCCGGCCGGAAGTGCGGCGCCGACCGGGGCGAGCAGCTGGGAGACGGTCGCTCCGACTGTCACGTCCTCGACGGGTACTCCGACCAGCCGGGCGAAGGCGGCCCGGGACCGGGTGGTCGACGCGTCCCAGCCCTCCCAGGAGGTACGCCCGGTGCGCCAGTCGGCGAGGGCGGCCTGGAGCGCTTCCCAGGCCGGCTCCGGCGGCAGGCCGTAGCTGGCGGTGTTCAGCCAGCCCGGCTCCGGTTTCCACAACTGCCGCGCCTGGTCGAGATCCACTCGACAAGCGTAGTCCTGCCGTCCACCGGTCTGTAACGATGATTACAGCTCGGCGGTAGCACTGCTCATGGAACCGGTTGTATCGTCGCTTACGTGGATACGAGAACACGGATACTGCACGCTGCGGCGGCGTTGCTGGCCCGCTCCCCGGAGGCGGACGTCTCCACCCGGGCGGTCTGCGAGGCGGCCGGGGTGGGCGCACCCGTGCTCTACCGGCAGTTCGGGGACAAGGAGGGCCTGCTGGCCGCGGTGGTCGACTTCGGCTTCGAGCAGTACCTGGCCGGCAAGCGGGCGGCCGTCCCCTCCGACGACCCGGTCCGCGACCTCCGGGACGGCTGGGACAACCACGTCGCCTTCGCGCTGGAGAACCCGAACTTCTACCGCCTGATGTACTCGCCCGGCCTCTCCACCCCGCCGGCCGCCGCCGCCGAGGCGCACCACCTGCTGCTCGGTGTACTCGAACGCTGCGCCGCCGCCGGACGACTCCGGATCAGTCCACAGCTAGCGGCCCAGATGGTGATGCCGGCGAACGCCGGTGTCGCCCTGCTGCTGATCACCCGGCCCAGCCTCTACCCCGACGTCACCCAGGTGGCGACCCGGGTCCGCGAGGCGATCGTCGGCGCCATCGTCACTCCGGAGCCGGCCGCCGGCCCGGAACCGGCCGCCGGGCCGGGCGGCGGGATCGCGGTGGTCGCCGCGAATCTCGGCGCGCTGCTGCGGGCGGCGCCGGACAGTCCACTCTCACCGGCCGAAACCGGCCTGCTGCTGGAGTGGCTGACCCGGCTCGCCGACCGACCCGGCACCGCCTGAACCGACCGAGGCCGCCCCGGCTCGAACCGACCAACCAGGACAGGCGCAGGAACGCCAAGAACAGCAAGGAGATCGACTGTGTCCACCCCGAACACTCCGGACCTCCCCGCCACCCCGACCGGCCGTACCGCGGTGGTCACCGGCGGCTCGCGCGGCATCGGCCGCCGGGTGGTCACCCGGCTCGCCGCCGACGGCTTCGCCGTGCTGGTCGGCTACGCCGGCAACCAGACCGAGGCCGAGGCCGCGGTCGCCGAGGTCGAAACGGCCGGCGGCCGGGCGATCGCGGTACGCGCCGACGTGGCCGACGAGCAGGCCGTCGGCGTACTCTTCGACACCGCCGAGCGGACCTTCGGCGGCGTCGACGCGGTCGTGCACGCCGCCGGCCGGATGCCGCTGGCGCCACTGGCCGAGCTCGACCTGGCCGACCTGGACGACCTGCACCGGACCAACATCCGGGGCACCTTCGTCGTCGACCAGCAGGCGGTACGCCGGCTCCGACCCGGCGGCGCACTCGTCAACTTCTCCTCCTCGGTCGTCGGCCTCGCCTTCCCGAACTACAGCGCCTACGCGGCCAGCAAGGGCGCGGTCGAGGCGATGACGATGGTGCTGGCCCGGGAGATGCGCGGCCGGGACGTCACAGTCAACGCCGTCGCGCCCGGACCGACCGCCACCGACCTGTTCCTGCGCGCCAACGACGAGCAGCGGGTCGCCAAGCTCGCCGCGCAGGTCCCGCTGGAGCGGCTCGGCACTCCCGACGACATCGCCGAGGTGGTGGCCTTCCTGGTCAGCCCGGCCGGACGCTGGGTCAACGGCCAGGTGCTGCGCGCCAACGGCGGAATCGTCTGATACTCCGACCACTCCGACCACTTCGACCGACGGCTGGCCGACCTGCCGACCGGCTGGCTGCCGACGCGGATCGTCAGCCGGGTACGGCGGCGGCCAGCGCGGCGATCAGCCGGGCCCGCAGCGGCGCGGCCCGCTCGGCAAGACCGCGCTGGGCGGCGGCGTACTCGGCCCGGCCCGCCGGGGTCTCCACCCGGACCGGCGGGTAGCCGAGCGCGGCCAGGTCGTACGGGCTGGCCCGCATGTCCAGGGCGCGGATCTCCCGGGCCAGCGCGAACGCGTCGGCGACCAGTTCACTCGGCACCAGCGGGGAGAGCTTGTACGCCCACTTGTAGAGATCCATGTTGGCGTGCAGGCAGCCCGGCTGCTCGTTGTCGTGCTGGGTCTCGCGGCTCGGGGCGAGCAGGTTCAGCGGCCGGGCCGGCGGGGTGAAGAACCGGTACGCGTCGAAGTGGCTGCACCGGATCCTGTTCTCCTCCACCACCCGGGCGGTCTGCTCGGGATCCAGCCGCAGCGGCCAGGCGTCGTGCCGCACCTCCGTCCGGGTCTGCCGGTAGACCATCGCCCACTCGTGCATCCCGAAGCAGCCGAACTGGCCGGGTCGCCGCGCGGTACGGCTCAGCAGGGTGCGGATCCAGTCGACCGAGTCGCCCCGGCGCCGACGTACCGCCTCGGTGTCGAGGGTGAGGCCGCCGTTCCCGGCCCGGTAGTCGCGGCCGAACTCGGCCGGATCGGCACCCCGGAGCAGCACACCGGCCCCCGGATGCCAGCGGCGCAACTGCGCCGGCCGGTGCGAGTAGTAGGTGAAGAGGAAGTCCTCCACCGGGTGCCGGATGCCGGTGCCGCGCCGGGCGAGGTGCGGCGCCAGCCACTCGTCCACCCGCCGCTCGTGGGCCGCCCGCCGTCGCCGCCACAGCGCCGCGTCGAGCACGACGGTACGGGCGAGGGCGGCGGTCACCGCTCCAGGGTACGGCGCCGCCCTAGTGCCAATGCCGGGTACTTAGAACTCCTAACAGAATGAGGTTGGGCGTATCCGGTGGGTGTGGGGATCGTTCTGTCTGGATGTGAGGAGGGGTGAGCAGCCGCCGTGGATCGTCTCGGACGAGTTGTGGGCCGAGATCGAGCCGTTGCTGCCGCGTCGTCCGCCACGGCGGGCCCGGTATCCCGGCCGTAAGCCCCTCAATGACCGCACCGTGCTCTGCGGCATCCTGTTCGTGCTCTACACCGCGATCTCGTGGGAGTTCCTGCCCAGGGAGTTGGGGTTCGGGTCGGGAATGACCTGCTGGCGCAGGCTACGGGACTGGAACGACGCCGGCGTCTGGCAACGCCTGCACGAGGTCCTCCTGGCCAAACTACGGGCCGCCGGCCAACTCGACATGTCGCGGGCGGTGATCGACGGCTCTCATATACGGGCGCTCAAGGGCGGCCCAAAACCGGACCGAGCCCGGTCGACCGCCGCAAGCCAGGCTCGAAACACCACGTCATCACCGACGCGGGCGGCATCCCCCTCGCCGCGAGTCTGACCGGCGGCAACCGGCACGACGTCACCCAACTGGTACCCCTGGTCGAGGCGATCCCACCGCTGAAGGGCATCCGCGGTCGCCCCCGACAACGACCCGACACGCTGTACGGCGACCGTGGCTACGACTTCGACAAGTACCGCCGGGAACTACGTGCCAGGGGCATCACCCCGGTCATCGCCAGGCGCGGTACCTCACACGGCTCAGCACTCGGCACCCGCCGCTGGGTCGTCGAGCAGACCATCGCGCTGCTTCACTGGTTCCGCCGCCTACGCATCCGCTGGGAAATGCGCGACGACATCCACGAAGCCTTCCTCACCCTCGCCTGCGCCATCATCTGCTGGCGCCGCCTCCAACACTCAAAGAGTTAGGAGTTCTAAGAAGCATGGCCGTGGCTACGCAGAGATCCTCGGCCCCGTCACCGCCCACCAAGGGCCGTTGACGGAAGGTGTCTACGACGAGTTCCGACGTGCCCTCCGACAGGTTGCCGCCGATGACCTCGCGGCGATCCAACTACGGCGGGCACGCCGGGCGGCCTCGACGACTTGCTCGACCTTCAGCCGGACAGCAAGTCCGAGGGCGAGCTCTTCAGTGCCTACCTGCGGATCGGCCGTACGCCAGCTGGGGAGCGGTACGTGCTGGATGTACCTTTCGAGTCTTCGTTGATGTCGAAGCGGCGCCAGCCCCGACGATGTCAACTTCGGCACGGACCTGAGTCTGGGACTGCCAGCGGGAACCTTCGCCGTCGAGCACAAGGCGGGTCCGGGGGCGTTCAAGATCGACCAGGCCGAGGACTATGCTCTGTCATTCAGCGCGCCCGGGGGCCAGTCAGCACGAGCGGCCAGCCGGCCGGATGGAACGGGGTGGTCTACGTGTTCAGCGGGCTAACGGAGGCGCAGACCCCGCTCCGCCAGATGCAGCGTTCGGACGTGGTTTCTCCACTCATAGACAGGCGGAAGAACGGGATCCACCTGCTCTACATCGACGAGGTAGGCGTCATGAGGCGTATCCGCGCCGGAGGCGGTCTCGCACCATGACCAGACCGGATGACCTCGTGCTGACGATCGAGCATCCGCCGACATGGTCGTCACCGGAACTCGCAACTCGCTACCTCGCTCTGTTGCCGGAGCTGGGAGCGGGCGTGCCGACCTCGTTCCATGTCGGCACCACTGTTGACACGGACGACATCGAAGGGTTCCTGAGGTACGTCCGCCAAGACATGCCTTACCGCCGGGAGTCCCGCTGTTGGTTCAGTCTGTCATTAGACGTGTGGTGCGGGTCGCGGCAGGCCGGTTCGCGCCGGGTCATCTGGGTGAGCTGACTCAGCAGGTGCCGTTCGAGATGGTCGATGCTGCGCTGGCTCAGACCCGCTGTCTTCAGCGGCGGGTGCGGGATCTGCCGTCGCGGGTGGTGGTGTATCTGCTGCTCGCGGGCTGTTTGTTCGCCGAGTCGGGGTACCGGCAGGTGTGGCAGCGTCTGGTCGCCGGTCTTGAGGGGTTGCCGGTTGCGCAGCCGAGCGAGGCCGCGTTGACCAAGGCCCGCCAGCGGGTCGGCCCGCAACCGTTACGGGCGTTGTTCGACCTGCTTCGCGGGCCGGCGGCCAGCATGGCCGGGCCGGTGCGCTGGCGGGGGCTGCTGGTCTGCGCGATCGACGGCACCACGTTGTTCGTGGCTGACAGCGCGGCGAACCTGACCCGATACAGCAAACAGCGTGGAGGCCGTACCGGCGGGTCGAGCTATCCGATGCTGCGGCTGGTCACGATCATGGCCTGTGGCACCCGGTCGGTGATGGACGCGGTGTTCGGGCCGATCACCTCCGGTGAGACCACCTACGCCAAGGACCTGCTCGCTCGGCTACCGGCGGACACGCTGTTGCTGGCCGACCGCAACTTCACCGCCGGGCATCTGCTCAACCTCGTGACCGGCCGTCAGGCGCATCTGCTGGTCCGGGCCAAGACCGGCCGCGGCGGCCCTAAACTGCCCGTGCTCCATCGCTGCCGGGATGGCTCTTACCGGTCGGTGTTCGGTGGCCAGCGGGTACGGGTCATCGACGCCGAGATCAGCATCAAGACCAAGGCCGGCACGGTCACCGGTGTCTACCGGCTGATCACCACCCTGCTCGACACGGACACCTACCCGGCCACGGCGATCCTGCGGCTGTATCACGAGCGGTGGGAAATCGAGACCGCCTACCTGGAGATCAAGTCGAGCATCCTCGGCGGCCGGGTGCTGCGGGCACGGACCCCGACCGGCGTCGATCAGGAGATCCACGCACTGTTGGTCACCTACCAGATCCTACGCACCGCGATGACTGATGCCACCAACAGCGAGCCGGGCACAGACCCGGACCGGGCCAGCTTCACCACCGCCCTCAACACCGCCCGTGACCAGGTCATCAACGCCGCCGGTGTCATCGCCGACACCATCATCGACCTGGTCGGCAAGATCGGCCGCCTCGTCCTCGACGACCTCCTGCCCGAACGCCGGCTCCGCGTCAACGCCCGCACCGTCAAACGAGCGATCTCCAAGTACAACGCCCGCGGCCCGAACATCGACCGGCGCACCTACCAGGCCACCATCAGCCTCACCATCCTCGCCGGGCCCGCCTTGACGACCAGCCCAGACCCTTAACTACCCGGCATTGGCCCTAGTGCGGCACGTCGACGCTGACCCCGGCGGAGAAGACAGCGCTGCGCAGCTCGATCCGGGTCGGCTCGGCCGCACCCGTCGAGGCGAACACCAGTGGCGTGATCATGCGCTGGCCGGCCGCCACGGGCTCGGCGAACGGGTCCTTGCCGGCGTTGGCGACCTGCGTGGCCGGTACGTCGGCGCCGACCCAGTCCCCGCTGGGCAGGTACGCCCGTTGCAGCGTGCCGTGCCACTGCTGGCTCCTGTCGGTCAGGTTGCGTACCCCGAGGATCGCCTGGCAGCCACCGGGAGCCGGTGGGCAGACCAGCCGGTACACGGTGAACTCGAAGGCGCTCTCCCGCAGCCCCGTACCGAGCGGTCCGGCCACGGTCTGGCCGATCCACGCCCCGCTGGACGGTTGCCGGTCGCCGTTGATCGCGCTGACCTGGCTCGACCCGGTCCAGGCGGTGAGACCGGCCAGGGCCACCGCAAGCAGGGCGGCGAAGCCGACCGCCGCCCAGGCCGGTGGCCGGGGACGCCTGCGGGGCGGCCGGTAGGTGGCCGCCGGGTGCGGGGCGGGGCGGGCCCGGCCGACGACCGGGGCGAGGTCCTCGGCGGTCGGTTCAGGCGGCTCGGGTACGGCCTCCTCGGCCGGCTCCTCGTCGCCGTCCGGCACGGGCGCGCGCGGCGGTACCGGCGCCCGGCCCACGTAGCGGGCTCCACCGGCGATGCCGACCAGGGTGCCCGGCTCGTGGCCCTCCGGCCCGATCGTCCCGGCAGCCTCGGCCGTCCCGTCGACCCCGGCCGTTTCAGCTGCCCCGGCCGTCCCGTCGGCCCTGGCCGTCCCGTCGGCCCCGGCTGTTTCGTCGGCCCTGGCCAGTCCGCCGTCCCGGAGCAGCCGGCCGTCGTCGAGTACCGCGTCGTCGGCCGGTCGGCGCTGCTCCAGGTGGGCACCGGCACGGGTGGCGCCCAGCGGAGCACCGGTGCCGGGTGCCGGGGCGGACTGCTCGGCCGCGCCGCCGATCCGCGGGTGGCCGGTGACCCGCCGTACGCTCTCCGGCACCGGGATCTTGTGGTCCCGGCGTACCCGTGCCCTGGCCCGGGCGATCGGGCTGCCCGACCTGCGGACCCGCCGGGCCGCCCCGGCCGCCTGTTGCTCGGCGGCCCGCCGCTCCGCCGCCAGGCGCTTCGCCTCCCGTTTCGCCTCCCGTTTCGCGGCCCGGCGGTCGACCCGGTCCACGGGTGTGGCGTTGACCTGGCCGGCGGCCCGCCGTCGGCGCAGCCGCCGCCACCAGAGCGCACCACCGGCCGCGACGAGCAGCACCAGCGCGGCGATCGCGGTGGCCGGCAGGCCGCCCCGGCGCCACCAGGGCGGCGAGGCGGCCGCCTGCGCCTGGGCCGGGTCGTCCGGGCCGGCGGCCGCCCGGGCCCGGTTCCAGGTCGCGGTCGCGCAGTCGTACGGCATGTTGCCGCCCGCGACGAAGGCACAGGCTGGAGCGGTGACGTCGATCCCGCGCGCCGGGGGCACCAGGGTGGTGTGCAGCAGTGCGCTGCTGCGGGCGCCGAGCTGGACCTGCCAGACCACCTCGGTGCCGAGCTGTCCGGGCGTGGTGCCGGGCACGCTGGCCAGGCCGCCCTGGCTGATCATCGCCGGGGTGGCGCCCGCCGGCAGCTCCTGCCGGACGGTCGTCTTCACCATGCCGTCGGTGCCGTTGCGTACCCGGATGTCGTAGCGGGGCGCCGGATCGCCGGACGTAGCCATCGCCAGGGTGATCAGCGGGGCGGTCGGCCGGACCGGGGCGGCGGCCGGCTGGATGGCGGCCCTGGGCTGGGCGGGGGTCTCGGCCGCCTGGGCCGGGGCGCCGGGCGCCGTACCGGTCAGCAGGCAACCCGCGATCACCGCCCCCACCGCACGTAGTCGGATCGATGCAGGCATCACGAAGTCTCCTCCCGCCCAGACGCTAAGCCGGACGGGTGGCCGGCCGGCCGGGAAGGATCGAAGCTCCGTCGGCGGCCCGGCCGCTCGGGTAGGGTGCCGACCCGCCGTACGCGGCAGCGGTGCCCGCTCGCCGTGGGGATAGATTGGCCGGGTGCGTATCGCTCGTTTCGCTCATGCAAAGGGAATGTCGTTCGGCGTGGTCGAGGGTGACCCGGAGGCCGGTCCCGAGGGCCTGACGGTGGCCGAGATCGAGGGCCACCCGTTCGGCGAGATCCGGTTCACCACCGCGCGCTGGGCGCTGGCGGACGTCCGGCTGCTCTCGCCGATCCTGCCCAGCAAGGTGGTGTGTGTCGGACGCAACTACGTCGAGCACGCCACCGAACTCGGCAACGACGTACCGGCCGAGCCGCTGCTCTTCCTCAAGCCGTCGACCTCGGTGATCGGCCCCCGGGACGCGATCCGGCTGCCGGCCCAGTCCAAGCAGGTCGAGCACGAGGCCGAGCTGGCCGTGGTGATAGGACCGCCCGGTGCCCGCCGGGCCGACCGTGCCGCCGCCGCCCGTGCGGTTTTCGGCTACACCTGCGCCAACGACGTGACCGCGCGGGACCTGCAGCGCTCGGACGGCCAGTGGACCCGGGCCAAGGGCTTCGACTCGTTCTGCCCGCTCGGACCGTGGATCTCCACCGGCCTCGACGTCGGCGACGTCGAGGTCCGCTGCGAGGTGGGTCGCGGCGCCGACGAGATGGAGGTACGCCAGCTGGGCCGGACCAAGGACATGGTCTTCGACGTTCCGACCCTGGTGTCCTATATCTCGCACGTGATGACGCTGCTGCCCGGTGACGTGGTGCTGACCGGCACCCCGGCGGGGGTTAGTCCGATCGTCGACGGGGATACCGTCACGGTCCGCGTCGGCGGCATCGGCGAGCTGTCGAACCCGGTGGTGGCGCTCGACTGAGCCACGAGGGCCGGGTGGCGGTGCGTCCGCCGCCCGGCACCGACCCGATTTGGTCTCCACTGCCGGGTCCGGTAAAGTTCGCTTTCGGTGCGGCAAGCACCGATGGGGTATGGGGTAATTGGCAGCCCGACTGATTCTGGTTCAGTTAGTCTAGGTTCGAGTCCTGGTACCCCAGCCACCGAAGCCCGAAAGGGCACCGGTAGCTGGTCTCTGATAGAGTTCAGCAGCGTTGATCGCAAGGTCAACAACGGAAAGTCCTGGCCCCGTCGTCTAGCGGCCTAGGACGCCGCCCTCTCAAGGCGGTAGCGCCGGTTCGAATCCGGTCGGGGCTACGATCGACGGCCCGTGTCACTCCGGTGACACGGGCCATTCCCTGTGCTCATGCCGGAGCCCGTTCTCATACCGGAGCCTTCGCGGCCGGCTCGGGCGCGCCGAGGTCGGTTCCCGATGTCGAGCATCGCACACCACGTGGGAGCAGGCACCCGAAACCGCTGACCACGTCCGGCGAAAGCCGGACTTGCCGGACTTGCCGGCCGGCTGGCCGTTGGCCTGGGGTTGCCCGCACACGGACCGGCCTTGTCCGGCCCGGCAGGGATAGTTCGACGCGCAGACTGTAGAGCTGGGTGCACAAACAGGGCGCGACAATTCCGGCATTGCGCCGGCCAGCCCGACGTCCGTCCCGAAAAGTCCAGGCGTCGTCCCCGTCGCTCCTGCCGTCGTCCCCGGACGCTCCGTGGGTCGGTCCCTAACGCTCCGCACGTCGTCCTGGACGGCTTCGCACGTCGTCCCCGGACCGGTGCGGAGAGTGGGCGCACCGGCGGGGCAGCTCGACAGTCTGCGGACCGAGAGGTGTCCGGCCGTCCCGGCGGCGAGTCGGCGGTCGACAATTCGGCGGCGGGCGGTCTGGCGGCGGGCGGTGCGGCGGCGGGCGGTCTGGCGGCGGGCGGTGCGGCGGCGGGCGGTCTGGCGGCGGGCGGTGCGGCGGCGGGCGGTCTGGCGGCGGGCGGTGGGCGGTGCGGCGGCGGTGGGTGCGTAGCGGTCCGACGCAGTGGTCTACAGGCCGCTCAGCCGCTGACCGGCCCGGACCACCGCCATCGCGTGCCGGTCGCCGGGGCGCCGGCCGAGCCGCTCGATCGGCCCGGAGATGCTGATCGCGGCGATCACCCGACCGGTCCGGTCCCGGATCGGCGAGGAGACGCTCGCCACCCCGGCCTCCCGCTCGGCGACGCTCTGCGCCCAACCCCGGCGGCGTACCTCGGCCAGGGTGCGGCCGGTGAACTTGCAGCGGGGCAGCAGTGGCATGACCGCCTCCGGCGGTTCCCAGGCCAGCAGGATCTGCGCGGCGGAACCGGCGGTCATCGGCAGCACCGAGCCGACCGGCACCGTGTCGCGCAGCCCGCTGGCCCGCTCGGCGGCGGCCACGCAGATCCGCTCGTCGGCCCGGCGCAGATAGAGTTGGGCACTCTCGCCGGTGGCGTCCCGGAGCGCCGAGAGCAGTGGCTCGGCCGCGGTCAGCAGCACGTCGGGCGCGGCGTTCGCCAGCTCGCCCAGGCGTGGCCCGGGGCGCCAGCGTCCCTGGGTGTCCCGGACCAGCATTCGATGGATCTCCAGGGCCTGGGCCAACCGGTGTGCGGTGGCCCGGGGCAGCTTGGTGCGATCGACGAGTTCGGCCAGGCTGGCGCCGTCGACGCAGGCGGCCAGGATGACCACCGCCTTGTCGAGAACGCCGACACCGCTCATACTGTGTCCCACAAGCCGAAACCTACCTCCCAGAATTTAGGATGTCCAGATGGTGGGAGTCACTCCGGAGCCGTCCTCGCCCAGGACCCTGGCCGAGAAGGTCTGGGATGCTCACGTGGTGCGATCCGCTGACGGTGAGCCGGATCTGCTCTATATCGACCTGCACCTGCTGCACGAGGTGACCAGCCCGCAGGCCTTCGACGGGCTGCGGCTGGCGGATCGCCGGGTCCGCCGGCCCGATCTCACGCTCGCGACCGAGGACCACAACACCCCGACCGGCTACGACGACCCGTCGTTCCGGTCCCGGCGCGGTGACCTGCTTACCATCGCCGACCCGACCTCGCGGACCCAGATCGAGACGCTGCGCCGCAACTGCGCCGAGTTCGGCCTCCGGCTGCATCCGCTCGGCGACGACAACCAGGGCATCGTGCACGTGATCGGGCCGCAGCTCGGGCTCACCCAGCCGGGCCTGACCATCGTGTGCGGCGACTCACACACCGCCACCCACGGCGCGTTCGGCGCGCTGGCCTTCGGGATCGGCACCAGCGAGGTCGAGCACGTCCTCGCCACCCAGACCCTGCCGCAGAACCGCCCGAAGACCATGGCGGTGACCGTGACCGGCGAGCTGGGGCCGGGGGTCACCGCCAAGGACCTGGTGCTGGCGCTGATCGCCCAGGTCGGCACCGGCGGCGGGCGCGGTCACATCGTGGAGTACCGGGGCGAGGCGATCAGCCGGCTCTCCATGGAAGGCCGGATGACCATCGCCAACATGTCGATCGAGTGGGGCGCCAAGGCCGGGATGATCGCACCGGACGAGACCACCTTCGCCTACCTGAAGGGGCGGCCGAACGCCCCGCAGGGCGCCGACTGGGACGCCGCCGTCGAATACTGGCGGACCCTCCCCACCGACGAGGGTGCGACCTTCGACAGCGAGGTGGTGCTGGACGCCGGCCGGATCAGCCCGTTCGTCACCTGGGGCACCAACCCCGGTCAGGGCACCGCGCTGGACGCCGCCGTTCCGGACCCGGAGGAGTTCGTCACCGACGCCGAGCAGACCGCCGCCCGGCGCGCGCTGGAGTACATGGACCTCAAGCCGGGGACCCGGCTGCGGGACGTACCGGTGGACGTGGTCTTCGTCGGCTCCTGCACCAACGGCCGGCTGGAGGACCTCCGGGCCGCCGCCGACGTGCTGCGCGGGCACCAGGTCGCCGACGGGGTACGCATGCTCGTCGTACCGGGCTCGGCGGCGGTCCGCGAGGCGGCCGAGCAGGAGGGGCTGGACAAGGTCTTCACCGCGGCCGGCGCCGAGTGGCGGTTCGCCGGCTGCTCGATGTGCCTGGGCATGAACCCGGACACCCTCAAGCCGGGCCAGCGCTCGGCCTCGACCTCCAACCGTAACTTCGAGGGCCGGCAGGGCCGGGGCGGGCGTACCCACCTGGTCTCGCCACCGGTCGCCGCCGCCACCGCCGTGGTGGGCCGACTGGCCGCGCCGGCCGACCTGTGAAGGGGCTGACCTGAGATGGACAAGTTCACCGTGCACACCGGTACGGCGGTCCCGCTGCGCCGGTCCAACGTGGATACCGATCAGATCATCCCCGCCGTGTACCTCAAGCGGGTGACCCGGACCGGCTTTGCCGACGGCCTCTTCAGCGCCTGGCGGGAAGATCCGGCATTCGTTCTCAACGATTCCTCATATTCCGGGGCATCGATTCTCGTCGCCGGCCCCGAGTTCGGCACCGGCTCCTCCCGCGAGCACGCGGTGTGGGCGTTGCGCGACTGGGGGTTCAAGTCCGTCATCGCCCCCCGCTTCGGGGACATCTTCCGGGGGAACGCGCTCAAGGAAGGGCTCCTGCCGGTCGAGCTTGAATTGAAGGCTGTCGAGGCATTGTGGGAGTTGGTCGAGTCCGACCCGACGGCCCGGATCACGGTCGACCTGACCGCCCGGGAGGTCCGGGCCGGGGAGGACACCTGGTCCTTCCCGATGGACGACTTCAGCCGGTGGCGGCTGATCGAGGGTTTGGACGACATTGGACTCACCCTCCGGCACGAGGCGGACATCGCGGCGTACGAGGCCCGGCGATCCTCCTTCCGGCCCGTGGTGGCATAGGCCGAACCGCCGACCGCACAGTCGTTTTCGCCCCCGCCGGTACACCCGGCGGGGGCGAATCCGTTGCGACACAATGGGTTTTTTCGAGCAGATGTTTGTGTCCCGGTGGCACAGGGCATACCGTGCGCGCAGAATGGCTCGCGTTGAGTCCAGTTGCACATTGGGAGGGAAGTCGTGAACAAGGCCGAGCTCATCGAGGCTCTCGCCGCTCGTCTGGGAGACCGGAAGACGGCGACGTCGGCGCTCGACGCGGTCCTCGCGGAGGTCCAGGCGGCGGTCACCAAGGGAGACCGGGTGGCCATCACCGGGTTCGGGGTGTTCGAAAAGCGCGTGCGCGGTGCTCGAACAGCCCGCAACCCTCGGACCGGCGAATCGGTGAAGGTGAAGAAGACATCGGTTCCGGCCTTCCGGCCGGGCGCCGGGTTCAAGGAGATGGTGGCCAGCGGCAAGGCCCCGAAGAACACCGTGGCGGCGAAGAAGACCGCGACGGCGTCGACGGCCAAGTCGACCACCGCCAAGAAGACGACGACCAAGAAGGCGGCGCCCGCCAAGACGACCGCCACCAAGGCGGCGGCGAAGAAGACGGCTCCGGCGAAGAAGACCGGCGGCACCAAGGCCACCACGGCCAAGAAGACGACCACGGCCAAGAAGACCACGGCGGCCAAGAAGAGCACGGCGGCCAAGAAGACGGCGACCAAGAGCACGGCAACCAAGAGCACGGCGGCCAAGAAGGCCAGCACGGCCAAGAAGGCGCCGGCCAAGAAGGCTGCCAAGCGCTGATCCGGCTACCGCCAGGGCGCCTCCGGTCCGTCCGGGGGCGCCCTTCACGTTGTCCGTACCGGGAATCCCGGCCCGACAGGGGCCTCCCCGGCCGACGACGGGGGCGTTAACGCCGCTCAGCGGCTCCAGGACGGCCCGAAAGCCCCGGGCCGGCTTGGGTGTACCCGTGCAGTGGTCGGCCCGGCAGAGCCCGCGTCCGGGCCGGTCAGGACGCGGGGACGGCGCAGCGGTCGGCGGCGTCGAGCCGGCTGGCGGCGACCAGTCGGTCCCCGCCGAAGGCGAGCAGCCAGCCGGTGCCCTTCGCGGTCCGGAACTCCTGCACCGAGCCCGGCAGCCGCTCCGGGCCGACCGCACCGACGGACTCGTCCGCCGCAGCCGCACCGGGCCAGGCGGTCGACGCGGCGGCCAACCGGAGCAACGCCTGCGGGATCACCTTTCCCTGGCTACAGACCGCCGCGGGTTCGCCGTACCGGGCAAGTTCGAGCAGCGCCGCGGCGGCGGCCAGGGCGTTCTCCTCCTCGTCCTGCCCCGGCTTCGGCTCGTCGTGCGCGGAATCCACCTCGATCGGCCGGTCGAGCAGCTCGGCCAGCGGCTGCAACGTCTGCACACAGCGCCGGGCTGCCGCCGAGTGCAGGCGTACCGGGCGGAGCGGCGCCAACAGTCCGGCCAACTCCCGAGACTGCGCCACCCCGGCGTCGTCGAGCGGTCGGGCGGTGTCCGGCCCGGACCAGGTGCCCCGCTTGCCGGCCGAGGCGTGCCGGACCAGGCCCAACTCCGCGCTCACCTGCGGCAGGGCGGCGAAGTCCTCCAGCACTGCGACGTCGTGCGGATAGCTGACCAGCCGGACGGCTTCGGCCAGCGGCAGCCAGCGTACGTCGTCCACCTCGGTCCCCGGCTGGAAACCGCCGCTGCCGGCGGCCCGCATCGACCAGAACTCGACGGTCTTCGGCGCACCGTCGCGCATCAGGTAGTGCACCGGGCGCAGCCGCACCTGTGGCACCCCGAGCACGTCGGCCTCCTCGGCCACCTCGCGCACCGCGGCGGTCAGCGGATGTTCCCCGGGATCCAGCTTGCCCTTCGGCAGCGACCAGTCGTCGTAGCGGGGACGGTGCACCAGGCAGACCCGCACACCGGCGGGCGAGTGGCGCCAGACCACCCCGCCGGCCGCCCGGACCGGGGTCACCGCAGCCATGCCGTCCGGCGTTTCCCGCTCGCCCGGCGCCACGCGGCCGGGAAGGCCGACCGGGCGGTGCGGACGGCTGCCCGCTCCCGCTCCGCCAACCGGCCGGCGGTGACCGCGACGGCGTGGTCGCCCGGCTCCTGCTCGGCGATGGCGAGCCAGGTCTGCGCGGCCACCGCCGCGTCCTGGTGCTCGCCGAGCAGGTCCTGCACCTTCGCCAGCGCCTTGGCCAGCTTCGCCGCGTCGCCGCCGAGGACCCCGGCGACGGCGTCGACGGCGTACCGGGCCCGCTTGCCGTTGATGCGTACCGCGTGCCAGCGCTCGTCCGGGGCGGCCGGGTCCAGGTCGGCGGCGCCGTCGACCTCGTCGTCGCCGTCGGTCAGCCGGTGCCACGGCCGGGCCACCAGCCGGGGCAGCACCTTGTCGGCCGGCGCGTCGGCCCGGTCGGTCAACTGCGGTGCCCGGGTGGCGTCGACGAGCGCCTCGACCAGGTCGCGGTACCGCTGCGAGCCGAGCGCCTCGTCGACGGCGGCCAGTGCCGCCTCGTGCCGGGCCGCCAGCACCGCGTCGATCCGGCGTACCGCCGCGGCGTCCAGCGGGCCGAGCGGGTCGGCGGCGGCCGTCCGGGACAGCCGGGCCCGCAGCACCTCCGCGTCCCGGGCGAGGCCCAGTATTCCGGCCAGCCACTTCAGCTCGTCCCGCAGCGGCTTCGCCCACGCCTTGCGGACCAGCGGCCCGAACGTGCGCAGGTCGCTGCGGAGCCGCCGGCAGCCGACCCGCATCTGGTGCACCGCGGTGTCGTCGTCGCCGACCGGCGCCCGCAACCGGACCAGCGGATCGTGCCCGAGCAGCCGGCCGACGCCGCGGCGGACCGCCGCGGCGACCACGTCGCCGGCACTGGGCCGCGCCGGCAGCTCACCGGCCGGCACCAGGTCGGGTGCGGCCTCGGCCGCCGGACCGAGCGCCCGGACGTGCTTCGGGACGAAGTTCCCGGCCCGGGCGCCGGCTGCGGTCAGCGCCGACTCCAGCACGTCGAGCAGCTCCGGCCCGCCCTCCTTGCGTTCCACCTCGATCTCCCGGAACGTCGACCGGACCTGCTTGCCGTCGCGTACCTGCACCGCGTCGTCGGCGATCTCGGCGAGTACCCGGTCGGCGCCGTCGCGCAGCTCGTACGCCTGGCGCACGGTGCGGACCAGCACGGCCGGCCGCAGCTCGGCGCCCCGGGAGTACGCGGTGACCAGCCCCACCAGCTCGGTTGGCGGACTCTTCGGCCGGCCCTGGCGGGAGACCTCGTGCCGGACGCCGGGGCTGTCGGCGGGAAGTTTGACAGTCCAGGGCAGCTCGTCACCCTTGCGGTGTCGCAGCGACACCCCGGCACGGGCCAGCCGCAGGTCGGCGGTGTCGAGATAGCTGGCGGTGAGCGTCACCGGCGGCATCCGCACCACCCGTACCCCGTCCGGCACGACCGTGGCGAGGTCGGGCAGGGCGAAACCGGGTTCGACGTCGTACTTCCGCTCCTCCTCCAACATCGGGCAAGCCTAGTCCGGAATGTCGGTACGGCCGACCGGCCGCCGCCGCGTGACCACGCCCCGTCGCATCACCCGGCACCACCGGCGACCCGGCGCAGCAGCGCCTCCTGGAGGTTCACCAGCGGCGCGTCCGGGCTGCCCGTGCGCCTGATCCAGCGGCCGTCCCCGGTCAACTCGAACGCCTCGACCCCCGGGCTCATCGCGGTGGTCAGCAGCATGTCCAGCTCGGCCCGCGCGGTCGGGTCGGTCACCTGCACCAGGGCCTCCACCCGGCGGTCCAGGTTGCGGTGCATCAGGTCGGCCGAGCCGATCCAGAACTCGACACCGCCGTCCGGGGCGTCGGCGGCGAGCCCGGTGCCGAACCGGAACACCCGGGAGTGTTCGAGGAAGCGGCCGAGGATCGACCGGACCCGGATGTTCTCCGACAGTCCCGGGACACCCGGCCGCAGCGTGCACATTCCCCGGATCAGCAGGTCCACGTGCACCCCGGCCCGGGAGGCCCGGTAGAGCGCGTCCACGATCGCCTCGTCGACCAGGGCGTTGACCTTGAACTGGACAAGTGCCGGCAGCCCTTTCCGGGCCCGGTCGATCTCGCCGTCGATCCGCTCGATCAGGCCGCGCCGGACGCCCTGCGGCGCCACCAGCAGCCGCCGGTACGACGTCTGCCGGCTGTACCCGGTCAGCACGTTGAACAGGTCGGTCAGGTCGGCCCCGATCTCCGGGTCGGCGGTGAGCATCCCGAAGTCCTCGTAGAGCCGGGCCGTCTTCGGGTGGTAGTTGCCGGTGCCGATGTGGCAGTACCGGCGGATCTGGTTGCCCTCCTGCCGGACCACGAGCGCGGTCTTGCAGTGCGTCTTCAGCCCGACCAGGCCGTAGACGACGTGGCAGCCGGCCCGCTCCAGCACCCGGGCCCAGCCGATGTTGGCCACCTCGTCGAACCGCGCCTTGATCTCCACCAGCACCACCACCTGCTTGCCGGCGGCGGCCGCGTCGATGAGCGCGTCCACGATCGGGGAGTCCCCGCTGGTTCGGTAGAGGGTCTGCTTGATGGCCAGCACGTTCGGGTCGGCGGCGGCCTGCTCGACGAAGCGCTGCACGCTTGTCGAGAACGAGTGGTAGGGGTGGTGCACCAGGATGTCGCCGTCGCGCAGGGTGGCGAAGACGCTGCGCGGCACCTCGCCCTCGGCCAGCCGGGGATGGGTGGCCGGCACGAACGGCGGGTCCTTCAGCTCGGGCCGGTTGGACTCGTTGTAGACCTGCCAGAGCGCGGTCAGGTCGAGCAGCCCCGGCACCCGCAGCACGTCCTGGCTGTCCATGTCGAGTTCCCGGACCAGCAGTTCGAGCACGTGGTCGGAGACGGAGGCGGCCACCTCCAGGCGTACCGGCGGGCCGAACCGGCGGCGGGCGAGTTCCCGTTCCAGGGCTTGCAGCAGGTCCTCGTCCCGGTCCTCGTCGACCTCCACCTCGGCGTTGCGGGTGACCCGGAACAGGTGGCACTCCACCACCTGCATCCCGGAGAAGAGCTGGTCGAGGTGGGCCGCGATCAGGTCCTCCACCGGCAGGTAGCGGTAGCCGGGCGCGTCCCGTTCCACCCGGACGAACCGGGGCACGTTGTTCGGCACCTTGACCCGGGCGAAGAGTTCCGAGCCACCGTCGGAGTCGCGGACCACCACCGCCAGGTTCAGCGACCGGCTGGAGATGTACGGGAACGGGTGTGCCGGGTCGACGGCGAGCGGGGTGAGTACCGGGAAGATCTGCTCCCGGAAGTACGTCCGCAGCCGCTGCCGTTCCGGGGTGGGCAGGTCGGCCCAGTGCAGCAGCGCGATGTTCTCGGTGGCCAGCTTCGGCATCACCTCGTCGACGAAGCAGGCCGCGTGCCGGGCGACCAGGTCGGCGGCCAGCTCGGAGACGAGTTCGAGCTGGGTGGTCAGCGGCATCTGGTCGCCGCCCCGGACCGGCAGCCCGGCCTGCAACCTCCGCTTCAGGCCGGCGACCCGGACCATGTAGAACTCGTCCAGGTTGTTGGCGAAGATGGCGAGAAACTTGGCCCGCTCCAGCAGCGGGGTGTCCGGGTCCTCGGCCAGGGTCAGCACCCGGGCGTTGAAATCCAGCCAGGACAGCTCCCGGTTGAGGAACCGCCCCGACGGCAGCGGTTCGGCCGGCTCCGCCACCGGTTCGGCGGCCGGCTCGGTCGTCGCCGGGCGGGCGGCCAGCCCGCTCTCCGGCACGGGACTGCCCGGCCCGGTCGCCGCCCCGCCGCGCCGGCCCCGCTCCGGGTTGTCGGCCAGGCCGGTCGCCGGGCTGCGGTCCGGCCCGCCGGTCTCGGCGCGGGCCGAGTCCGCGGCCTGGTCCACGGCCGCCGAACGGTCCGGTTCGGCGCCGGTGTCCGGTTCGACGGTGCCGTCCGGTTCGGCGGCCGGCTCGCGGTCGGTGTGCCCTTCCGGCCGCCCCTTCGACCGGGCGGCCCGGCCGGATGCCGTCGGGCGTTCGCCGCCGGCCCGGCCGGCCCGGGGCGTGCGGCTGGTCCTCGGGGTACGGGTGGAGTCGGTCCCCGGTTGTGGGGTCGTGCGGCGGGACGGCGGTGTGCTCACGACATCATCATTCCCCGCCGCGGGTTAACGGAAAATGAACTCGGCCCAGCGGGTCAGGGGAAGGTCGGCAGCGTGATCCGGACCAGCGTGCCGGCCGCGTCGTGCTCCAGCCGGACCCGCTGACCCAGCCGGAGCAGGCGCAGTCCGGAGGCGTCGAACGCGGTCGCCGGGAAGCTGACCCGGGTGCCGTCGTCGAGCAGCAGCGTGCCGGTCCGGGTCTGCGGGTCGTAGTCGGCCACCGTGCCCTGCATGCCAGCACCGTACACCGGCGGGTGCGGCCCGGCGCTCGGGTCGGCGGTCTGCGGTCCGCGCGGGCGTGGGTCAGCGCTCGGCGCCGGCCGGCGCCGACCGCCGGGTCAGCGCTGCGGTGTGCCGGCCGAGCCCGAGTGCGGCGGCGGCCCGCAGGTCGGCCGGGGTGTCGACGTCGCGGCGCAGCGTCGGCCAGGCGCCGGTCAGCGGGCCGGCGCCGGAGGCCGTGTGCGCCGCCGCCGAGTACGGGCCGAACCGTGGGTCCAGGGCCGCTCCGGCGGTGGCGGTGAGCAGTACGGTGCCGGTGCCGGGCGCGTCCGCGACGAACCGGCGTACCCCGGCGGGCCCGTTCGCGGCGTGCAGTGCCTCGGCCAGTTCGGCCGGACGCAGCGCGGGCAGGTCGGCGGTGAGTGCCGCGACCGGGCCGCCGGAGGCGGCTGCCGCGCCCCGGGTGAACGCGGGGTTGAGCCCGGCGGCCGGCGGTTCGGGCACGATCCGGGCACCGAGCCGGCCCAGGGTACGCCCGGCCTCCGGATCGGCGGTCACCACCAGCACCTGTCCGACGGCCGGGCAGCCGAGCACCGCCTCGACGGTGTCCTCGGCCAGCGCCAGTGCCAGCAGCTCGTGCGGTACGCCGTCCAGCGCTCCGCGCAGCCGGCTCTTCGCCGACCAGAGCCGCTTGACCGGCACCACCACGGTCCAGTTCCGCTCCGCCACGGAACAATCCTGCCAGCTCGCGGCGGTCGCCCGTCCGGTGGCGTACCCCGCCCGGTGCGCACCCCTGGCTGGCCGTACCCGGGGCGAACAGGCATGATTTCGCTGCGGGCGGCGGCACCCGGCCGGGCCGCGCCAGGGGTTGCGGCGACGAGGAGGCAGAGTGGGACGGCGCAGGCTGGGGTTCTGGGGGCGGTTCGCCGTCATGGTGGTCAAGCCGGTGCTGACCGTCTGGACCCGGCGCGAATGGCGTGGCATGGAGCATCTCCCGCCCTCCGGCGGGATCATCATCGTGCCGAACCACCTGTCCCACTTCGACCCGCTGGTCTCGGCGCACTTCATCTACGACGCCGGCCGCTGGCCCAGCTTCCTGGGCAAGGCGAGTGTCTTCAAGGTGCCGGTGATCGGCCGGATCCTGTTGAAGTGCCGGCAGATCCCGGTGGAGCGCGGCACCGTCGACGCGGCCAGGTCGCTGGAGACGCTGGAGCGGGCGGTCAGGTCCGGTGCGGCGGTCGTGATCTACCCGGAGGGGACCACCACCCGGGAGCCGGAGCTGTGGCCGATGCGGGGCAAGACCGGCGCGGCCCGGCTGGCCCTGGCCACCGGCGCTCCGGTGGTGCCGGTGGTGATGTGGGGGCCGCAGCGGATCTTCGACCCGCGCGACAAGAAGGTCAGCCTGCGTCCGCGTACGCCGGTGACGGTGGTCGCCGGACCGCCGGTGGACCTGGCCCGCTGGAGCGGCGCGGTGCCGACCAAGACCGTACTCGACGAGATGACCGACGCCATCATGCTGCGGCTGCGCGACATGCTCGCCGAGGTCCGGGGCGGGACACCACCGCCGCTCTGGTCGGCCCAACAAAACCGGCGGACCGGAGAGCGGGCATGAGCCATGTCGCCGTGCTCGGTGCCGGCTCCTGGGGTACCGCCTTCGCCAAGGTGCTCGCCGACGCCGGCCGCGACGTGCGGATCTGGGCCCGTCGACCGGAGGTGGTAGAGGCGATCCGCAGCACCGGCAGCAACCCCGACTACCTGCCCCGGCTGCGCCTGCCGGCGGCGGTACGCGCCACCGCCGAGCCCGCCGAGGCGATCACCGGTGCCGACCTGGTGGTGCTGGCGGTGCCCTCGCAGACCCTGCGCGGCAACCTGGCCGAGTGGGCCGGGCAGCTGGAGCCCGACTCCACGCTGGTCTCCCTGATGAAGGGGATCGAGCTGGGCACCACCAAGCGGATGAGCGAGGTGATCGTGGAGACCGCCGGGGTGGCGGCGGACCGGGTCGTGGTGGTCTCCGGCCCCAACCTCGCCCCCGAGATCGCCGCCGAGCAGCCCGCCGCGACCGTGGTCGCCTGCACCGACACCGACCGGGCGACCCTGGTGCAGGCGTCGGTGAACACGCCGTACTTCCGGCCGTACACCAACGACGACGTGATCGGCTGCGAGCTGGGCGGTGCGGTCAAGAACGTGATCGCGCTGGCGTACGGCATCACCACCGCGATGGGGCTGGGCGACAACACCCGGGCGACCCTGATCACCCGGGGGCTGGCCGAGACCGCCCGGCTCGGGGTGGCGCTCGGCGCCGACCCGCTCACCTTCGCCGGGCTGGCCGGCCTCGGCGACCTGGTGGCCAGCTGCTCGTCGCCACTGGCCCGGAACCGCACCTTCGGCGAGCAGCTGGGCCGGGGGGCGACCCTGGAGGAGGCGCAGGCGGCGACCCGGCAGACCGCCGAGGGGGTGAAGAGCTGCCTGGCGATCCGGGACCTGGCCCGGGCGCACGGCGTGGAGATGCCGATCACCGAGCAGGTCGAGCGGGTCTGCCACGAGGGCGCCGACCCGCACGCCGCGATGGCGGCCCTGATGAGCCGCAAGCCGAGGCCGGAGTGAGCGGCGCCCGGCCGCGGCCGGGCGGTACCCCCGAGCCGGCGGACGGGGTGCGAGCCGGCCGGCCCGACGACCGGGCGGACTACGGCGACGGCACCCGGTGCGTGCACGCCGGCCTGCCGGAACCGGTACCGGGGGAGCCGTTCCTGCCCGGTCCGGTCTTCGCCGCCCCCTACCACCTGGACCCGGCGGGCGGCCCGGACGCGGCCCCGAACGGGTACGGCCGGCCGGACAATCCGACCCGGCGCGGGCTGGAGACGGCAATCGCCGAGCTGGAAGGTGGAGAAGAGTGCCTCGCCTTCGCCAGCGGGCAGGCGGCGATCACCGCGCTGCTCCTGGCGGTGCTCCGGCCCGGCGACACGGTGCTGCTTCCCACCGACGGATACTTCCCGGTGCGGGCGTTCGCCGCCGAGACGCTGCGCGGCATCGGCGTACGGGTCGAGTTCGTGCCGACCGCCGGCCCGTACCCGTCCTTCGACGGAGTGCGCCTGGTACTGGTCGAGACGCCGGCCAACCCGGGTCTGGACGTCTGCGACATCGCCGAGCTCGCCGGCCGGGCACACGCCGCCGGCACGCTGCTCGCGGTCGACAACACCACCGCCACGCCACTCGGCCAGCGACCGCTGGACCTCGGCGCGGACCTGGTGGTCGCCTCCGGCACCAAGGCGCTGACCGGGCACTCGGACCTGCTGCTCGGCTATGTTGCCGGCCGGGACGCGCGCCTGCTGGACACGATCCGGGGTTGGCGGACCACCACCGGCGCCATTCCGGGCGCCTTCGACGCGTGGCTGGCGCACCGCTCACTGGCCACCCTGGACCTGCGGCTGGCCCGGCAGAGCGCCAACGCGGCGGCGGTGGCGGCGACACTGCGGGCCCGCTCCGACGTCTCCGGCGTACGCTGGCCGGGGCTGGCCGACGACCCCGCGTACCCGGTCGCCAGCCGGCAGCTCCGCCGGGTGCCCGGGATCGTCGCGTTCGACCTCGGCGACGCCGGCCGGGTGGCGCGGTTCCTGACCGCGAGCCGGCTGGTCTTCGCGGCGACCTCCTTCGGCGGCCTGCACACCAGCGCCGACCGGCGGGCCCAGTGGGGCGACGACGTGTCGCCCGGATTCGTCCGGCTCTCCTGCGGGGTAGAAGACGCCGCCGACCTGGTCGCCGACCTGACCACCGCGCTGGACGCGGCCGGCCCGGCCTGACGCGTCCCGACTCGCCGCTGTCCTGCCGGGCGCGGCGGCCGAGAATCCGTGGCCCGTGGCGTGGCGCGTGGCCCGGGGCCCGGAGGCGTGGCCCGGGGACCGTGGGTCGAGCGCCGAGGGTCGAGGGTCGAGGGCCGGGCGCTGGGATCGGGACGCTTCGCGCCCGGCCGGGGACTATCCGCCGGGGAGACTGTCGAGCTGGGTGCACAGGCGGGGCACCGTGGCTGGCTGGGTGCAGGCGGGGCACCGTGGCTGGCTGGGCGCACAGGCGGGGCAGCTCGACAGTCTCCAGATCGGGGTACCGCCGTCCGCCGTCGAGGTGGCCCGCTCCGGGATCCGGCAGGCGGCCAGGGGGGTGCGGGACTACGCCGGGTAGGGCAGGGTATGGAGATCGGTCGGGCGCGCACCGGGGAGGCACACCATGGCGAACTCGGAAGTACCGGTCGTGGTCGGGCTCGACAACGGCGGTAACAGCAACAACGCCACCGTGCTGGACGCGACCGGGCGGTTCCTGGTCGACCAGTTGGTCGAGACCCCGTGCCGGGTGCTGGAGGGGCCGGACGCGGCGGTCGAGGCGCTCGCGGCGGCGATGGAGCAGGTACTGGCGCGTACCGGCACCGGGCGGGAGCAGGTCCGGGCGGTCGGGTTGGACACCCCGGGGCCGGCCAGTGCGACCGGGGTCATCTCGTCGAAGGGCTCGACGAACTTCTCCCAGCCGGGCTGGCGCGGATTCGACATCCGGGGCGCCCTGGAACGCCGGCTCGGCGTTCCGGTGGTCTACCACAACGACGGCAACGCGGCCGCGCTCTACGCCCACCACTCGTACTTCGCTGCCGAGGCGGCACGGCGTTCCTCGGTCTCCGCGATCGTCGGGACCGGGCTCGGCGGTGGCGTGGTCGTCGACGGGCGGGTGGTGACCGGCACCGCCGGGATGGCCGGCGAACTCGGCCACGTGCACATCCCGATGTTCGGCCTGCTCGCCGAGGGCCAGCCGGTGCCGGTCTGCAACTGCGGGTTCGTCGGGGACGTGGAGAGCGTCGCCTCGCTGACCGGCATCCGGCGCAACCTGCTGCCGTACTGGCTGGGCCGGTACGCCGGGCACCCGCTCGCCGAACTCGACCCGGTCGGCGCCGCCAGGCAGGTCCGGTCGTACGGGGTGGACGGCGACCCGATGGCGCTGCGGATCTTCGAGCAGCAGGCGATGGCGCTGGGCCGGCTCTTCACCATCGTCGCCAACTTCACCGACCCGGACGGGTACTTCGTCGGGGGTGGCGTGGTGGAGGCGACGCCGGACTTCCGGAACTGGTTCCTGGCCACCGTACGGGAGCACACCACGCTCCGCACCGAGCAGGCCGAACGGGCCCGGTTCGCGCTGGTACCGGATCTCGACATGGCCGGGGCCCGGGGCGCCGCCATCGCCGCGCTGAAGCTGCTGGACGGAGCCGCCGCTCCGACGGTGGGGTAACCGGGAGAGCCGGCGGTAGGGGAGACCCCACCCTGACCGGCTCAGGGTCGCAGAACCCCGGGATCGCTCCGGGATCACGCCGGATTCGCCACTACGCCGGCGCGACGACGCTGGTCACATGATGGCCAGATCCCTGACCCAGCCGTGGACCGCCGCCCGACCGCTGACCCTGGTCGCCGCCCTCGGCATCGTCGCGACGGCGACTCTGGGCGTCGCGGCACACCTCGCCCCCGACCCCGGGATGAGTCCGCTGTCGCTCACGATCAGCGACTACGCGGTGTCGAACAACGGCTGGCCGATGAACCTCGCGATCCTGGTCCTCGGCGTCACCTCGCTGGCCGTACCGCTGGCGTTGCGGGCCGCCCGGGTCGAGGTGGGACGCCTCGCCGAGGCGCTGCTGCTGGTCTGGTGCCTCGGGCTGATCAGCTCGGCGCTGGTCCCGACCGACCCGCTCGGGGCGGCCGAGCTGAGTACCCGGGGCTACCTGCACCGCTACGTCTCGGTGGCTGCCTTCGTCGCGCTGCCGATCGCGACGCTGGTGGCGGTCCGGCGGCTTGCCGCCGACGCGCGCTGGCGGGACGCCGTACGCCCACTGCGGGTGCTGGCCGGAACCAGCGTGCTCGCCCTGCTCGCGCTCTACTACGTCGCTTTTCCCGGTGGACGGGTGATGATGGGCCTGGTCGAGCGGATCCTGGTACTCGTCGAGATGGCGCTGCTCGCGGTCCTGGTCGTCCGGCTGCACCGGGTCACCGGCGACCGTGCCAACCGCTGACCGTGCCACCGCCACGCCCCCCGCCCGCCGGCCCGGACCGGCGGACAGGGGGCGTGGGGCACCGGAGCTGGGCGGACCGAGCCGTGCCGGGGGGACGCAGCCCGGTGACCGCCGCCTCCCCCGAGGTCAGGGGAGAGTGGGGGAGGTGGGCAGCGCGGTGGTGAATGCGGTCCAGGCGGCCGGCGCGAAGAGCAGCACCGGTCCGGTGGTGTCCTTGGAGTCGCGGACGGCCACCGCGTCGTCGGTGGCCCCGGCGACCAGGGCGAACTCGACACAGGCGCCCTGGTCTCCACTGTGGCTGCTCTTGCGCCAGGGGGCCCTGCCGAGCAGGTCGGTCGTCTCCGGTGACATCTCACAGTCCTTTCAGGAGGCGGTAGATGGTGTCGCGGCTTTCCGCCGGACTCAGCGCCACTGCGCGCAGGTGTTCCATGATCTTCGAGCAGGTCCGCAGGTCGTCCGGCCGGTCGAGGATCAGTTGACCGGCGACCGTCTCCACCGAGGCGAGGATCGGGTCCTCCGGGTCGGCGAACTCGAGGATGTGCAGCGAACCACGGGTGCCCCGGTGGTAACCGGCCTTCAGCGGGATGACCTGGATGGTCACGTTCGGCAGCTCGGACATCTTGAGCAGGCTCCTCAGCTGGGCCGCCATCACCGCCTCGCCGCCGACCGGGCGCAGTAGCGCGCCTTCGTCGACGATGGCGTCGAAGATCGGCGGGTTCGTCTCCTTCAGCCGTTCCTGCCGGCCGATCCGGATCTGCACCCGCTGCTCCACCTCCTCGTCACCGAGGGTGTGCGGGCCGCCGCGCATGATCGCCCTGATGTACTCCGTGGTCTGGAGCAGACCCGGGACGACCGAGGGCTCGAAGTTGGCGATCGCGGTGGCCTCGGCCTCGACGGCGATGAAGTCGATCGTCCGGCGGTCCAGGATGTACGAGTACGAGACCCACCAGCCTGGCTTACGGGCCTCCTTGGCGAGCCGCACCATCTCCTCCAGCTCGCTCTCCGGCCGCCGGTAGAGGGTGAGCAGGGCGCGTACCGAGGCCGGGCTGACCATCGTCTGCGCGTTCTCGTAGCGGGAGAGCGTACTGCGGGTGCTGTTGATCTCGTCGGCCGCCTGTTCGAGGGTGAGGCCGGCCGCCTCCCGGGCATGGCGCAGCGCGATGCCGAGACGGCGGGCGCGGAACGACTTCGGAGCCATGCATCGATCCTGTCACATGTAATCGGGAATGTGTGCATGAGAGAAGCTACGTGAGAGTTGCATTCACGCGTTCACAACTGGCAATCTGTCATCACGTCCTCACCGCCGGTGGTCGTGTCGACGGTGGCTGTGGGTGACCGAAGGGGAATGAGGCGCACGGCGATCGGACCTTCCCGTACCCGATCGCCGTGTCCCTCCCGCCGGCAACGCGGACCTGGAGGTGACAGATGACCCCGTGCTGGCCGGAGCGGTCGCGGTGACCCGGTTCCTCGTGGTGCTCACCGACGTACGGCCGTTGGGCAACCAGGGCCGGGACGAGCGGATCGAGCCGGAACGGCGCCGCCAGGTCGTCGGTGCCACCAGCCGGGAGGCGGCCGACCGGATCGCCACCGCGTTCGCGGCACTCGGCATGGTGCGGGCCGGACGGCAGCGGGTCAAGGTGCTCGCGATCGGCCGGCGACGCTCCCTGACCGGCTGACCGGCTGACCGGCTGGCGGGGTCGGCCGGGGTGCCCGGCGGCGATGCCGGCCCCGGCCGCCGTCAGAGCAGTTTCCGCCGCTTCAGGTAACCGACCAGGTCGTCGTACATGCCGCCCTCGTTGGCGAACATCGCCACGTTGCGGGCGGTGGCGAACCACGGCTTCGTGGAGGGGCGCACGTCCTTCAGCGCCCGGTCGAAGTCGCGCTGCTCGATCATCCGTACCTCGCCGCGCCGGATCGAGTCGGCCATCGCGTACTCGGCGGCCGACTCACACAGGTGGGCCAGGTCGGCACCGGAGAAGTCGTCGGTGGCGGCGACGATCCGGCGTACGTCGATGTTCGCGATCGGCCGGTCCCGCAGGTGGTACTCCAGGATGGAGGAACGGGCCGGCGCGTCCGGCGGGAGGACCAGGACCACCCGGTCGAGCCGGCCGGGCCGGCGCAGTGCCGGGTCGACGTCCCACGGGGTGTTGGTGGCGGCGAGCACGAAGACGCCCTCGTTGTTCCCCTCCACGCCGTCGAGTTCGGCGAGCAGCTGGTTGCCGATCGTCCGCATCCCGCTGGAGGTGACCTTGGAACGCTTGTGCCCGAGCGCGTCGACCTCGTCCAGGAAGAGCACGCACGGTGCGCTCCGCCGGGCGGTCTGGAACAGCTCGTGCAGGTTCCGTTCGGAGTTGCCGATCCACATGTCCAGCACGTCCACGATGGACAACGAGATGAACTTCGCCCCCATCTCACCGGCGATCGCCTTCGCCAGGAACGTCTTGCCGCAACCCGGCGGGCCGTACAGCATCAGGCCGCCGCGCAGGCTCTTGCCGTAGAGCCTGCGCAACTCGGGATTGCGCAGCGGGCCGAGGAAGGCCAGTTCGAGCCGCTCCTTGACCTCGGTCATCCCGCCGACGTCGCCGAGCCGCACTGTGGAGACCTCGACGTCGAACATCCGGTCGGCTTCCCCGGTCACCGGCTCGGGCTCGTCGCCGGCCGGCGAGAAGCGCGGCGGCACCACGTCGGCGAGTTCCTGCTCGTAGGCGGCGAGCGGGTCGTCGCCGGGCCGGCCGGGGGCGCGTGGCGGCGCCGGCCGCGTCGCGTCGGGGGCGGGCGCGTCGGGGGCGGTGTCCGGGGCGGGTGGTGCGGGCGCACCGGGGGCGGGGGCGCCACCGCCGAGGGCCCGCTGCATCAGGGCCTGCGCCTGCGGATCGGCCGGGTTCCGGGCCAGCGCCTGCCCGGCGTGCGCGATCGCCTCGGCGGGACGGCCGGAGTCGAGAAGCAGCCCGGCCAGGTGGAGCCGGAGCGGGACGTCCTCCGGATGCGCGTTGACCGCCGCGGTCAGGCTGTCGATGACGGAATCGGAACTCACAAGACGAGCAGCCTAGACCCCCTGGGCGGCCGCGGCGACACACCTGCAACTTCGGTCTCGGCGGCATCTCCGGCGCCGGTAGATCACCGGTTACCCGCTGTGCTCGACACGCTCACTCCGGTGGAGGTTTGCCGGGGGTGAAAAGGGGTGTGGACCCGGGACTTGGCCACGCAGAGTAGGGTCACCCGGTGAGCGTACGAGCAGTGCCGGCGGGGCCGATCGGATCGGACGGCTCGACCGGGGCGAACCGGCTCGAATCGGCGCACCGCCTCGACCCGCTCGATCAGCTCTCGTGACGCGAACGATCAGCGGTGACGCGAAACGAAAGGTGACCGGAGTGACCACCCCAGGCAAGACCCGCGTGGCCATCGTCTTCGGCGGTCGCAGCACGGAGCACGCGATCTCCTGCGTCAGCGCCGGCAGCATCCTCGGCGCCCTCGACCCGGACGAGTACGACGTCGTGCCGGTGGGGATCACCCGGGCCGGCCAGTGGGTGCTCACCGACGGCGACCCGGCCCGGTTCGCCATCACCGACCGGCAACTGCCGGAGATCACCGCGGCGGCCGGCTCCACCGTGGTGCTGCCGGCCGACCCGACCGGGGACGGCCTGATGGTGCTGGACCCCGCACAGGGTCCCCAGGCACTCGCCGGCGTCGACGTCGTCTTCCCGGCCCTGCACGGCGCGTACGGCGAGGACGGCACCATCCAGGGGCTGCTGGAGATGGCCGGCATCCCGTACGTCGGTGCGAACGTCTTCGCCTCGGCGGCGGCCATGGACAAGGAGTTCACCAAGAAGCTGGCGGTCGCCGAGGGCATCCCGGTCGGGCCGTACGTGGTGCTGCGCAGCGGGGTCAGCCTGACCGAGGAGGACAAGGAACGGCTCGGGCTGCCGGTCTTCGTCAAGCCGTCCCGGGCGGGTTCGTCGGTCGGGATCACGAAGGTCTCCGACTGGGCGGATCTCGACGACGCGGTCGCGCTGGCCCGGCAGATCGACCCGAAGGTGCTGGTCGAGGCGGCGATCATCGGCCGGGAGATCGAGTGCGGGGTGCTGGAGGCCGAGGCGGGTGGCGGCCCGGAGGCGTCGCTGCTGGCCGAGATCCGGGTGGCCGAGCACGAGTTCTACGACTTCGAGGCGAAGTACCTCGACGCCAGCGACTTCGACATCCCGGCCGTCCTGCCGGACCGGGTGACCAGGCAGGTGCAGGAGTACGCCTGCCGTACGTTCACCGCGCTGGACTGCGCCGGGCTGGCCCGGGTCGACTTCTTCGTCACGCCGGAGTTGGACGTCTATCTCAACGAGATCAACACCATGCCCGGGTTCACGCCCACCTCGATGTTCCCGCAGATGTGGGCGGCGACCGGGCTGGAGTACCCCAAACTGGTCAACCGGCTGATCCGGACCGCGCTGCGTCGAGGCACCGGTCTGCATTGACAGTCGTCTGCCCGCCGCCCGTCCGGGGGTGGTCCGTCGGGTCCCGGCCCGAGCGTTCTGCGCGGGCCGGTGCCCGTCAGCCCTCGGCGCAGCCGCCCGGTATCTCCGGCACCGACGGCACCGAGGCGACCAGGGACTCCGAGACCGGAGCCGCCCACTGCACCGTCTGCTCCTGCCCGGCCGGCACGCTGAGCCGGACCGGCACCTCACGGTCCACAGTGGTCAACACCAGCCCGCCGTCCCGGTGCTCGGCGAGCCAGCAGACCTTGTTCACCACCCACAGGTCGGGTACGTCCGGCACGTCCGGCACGGCCACCCCGCAGGCGACGGTCACGGCCGGGTCGCCCCACGCGGCGTTCTGCTCCGGACCGGCGCTGACCGGGCGCTGGCCGGCGCTGCGGAGGGTGGCGGGCAGCCGGGACAGCAGGGCGCGGCAGACCGTGGCCGGCCGCTCGGCCAGTGCGGGCGCGGCCATCCGCACCGGCGTGCCGGGCTGCGGTGCCGCCGAGGTCGGCGTCGGGGCGGGCGGCCGCACCGGATCGGGATTGAGCTGGCCGAAGACCAGTACCGCGACGAGCGCCGTCAACGGCAGGGCGACCACCGTCGCCCAGAGCGCCGCCTGGCGGGTGGTCCGGTCCGGCGCGTCCGGCCGGTCGGACCTGGTGCTCCGGGTCACCTACAACCGGACCACGGAGCAGGTGAGCGTACGGGTGATGCCGGGCACCAGCTGCACCTTGCTGACGATCATCTTGCCCAGCTCGTCGACGGTGTGTGCCTCGGTCAGCACGACCACGTCGTACGGGCCGGTGACGGCGTCGACGCGGACGACTCCGGGAATATCCGAGATGTGCGCGGCCACGTCACGTGCCCTTCCGACCTCGGTCTGGATGAGGATGTACGCCTGGACCACTACCCGCCTCCCGTCCGCCGCCGAGCGGCTAGACCGTGAAAATACCGTACGGAGCAGGTCGGATCCCGATCGGTGGTCGGAGGAGACACGATGAGCGATCGAAGCGGCCGACCCGGCGCGGGTGCCGTGCCGGGTCCGGAGGTACCCGGAGACCGGCGACCCGGACCGGAGACGAACCTGGCCGCCCCGGCCGCCGAGCCCGCCCGGAGGTCGGTGTGAGCGTCGCGCGGGCCGGCGAGTTCGGGCTGATCGCCCGGGTGACCGCCCGGCTCGGCACCGGACACGCCACGCTGCTCGGCCCCGGCGACGACGCGGCGCTGGTGCACGCCCCCGACGGCCGGGTGGTGGCCTCCACCGACGTACTCGTCGAGGGGCGGCACTTCCGCCGGGACTGGGCGGGTGCGGTGGACATCGGGCACCGGGCGGCGGCGGCGAACCTGGCCGACGTGGCGGCGATGGGTGCGGTGCCGACCGCGCTGCTCGTCGCGCTCTGCATGCCGCCCGACCTGGAGGTGCGGTGGGCGGAGGAGCTGGCCGACGGTCTGGCGGCGGAGGCGGCCCGGGTCGGGGCGAGCGTGGTCGGCGGGGACATGTCGGCCAGTCCCACCCTGACCATCGCGGTGACCGCCCTCGGCGACCTCAACGGCCAGCCCCCGGTGCTGCGCGGCGGGGCGCGGGCCGGCGACGTCGTGGCGCTCGCCGGCCGGCTCGGCTACGCCGCCGCCGGCTACACCGTGCTGTCCCGCGGGTTCCGCACCCCGAAGGTACTGGTCGAGGCGTACCGGCGGCCGGAGGTGCCGTATCCGGCCGGTCCGGCGGCGGCCCGGTTCGGTGCCACCGCCATGATCGACGTCTCGGACGGGCTGCTCAACGACCTCGGGCACGTGGCGACGGCCAGCCGGGTCGGCATCGACCTGCTCGGCGGCGCGTTCGAGGTGCCGGAGCAGATGCGGGACGCGGCACACGCGCTCGGGGTGGACCCGCTGGCCTGGGTGCTCGGCGGTGGTGACGACCACGCGCTGGTGGCGACGTTCCCGGAGGACCAGCCGCTGCCGGGCGGCTTCCGGCTGATCGGTCACGTGGTGCACGGGGCCGGGGTGACCGTGGACGGGCGGGCGTACAAGGGCTCGGGCGGCTGGGAGCACTTCCGCTGACCGGCCCGGTTCGGGACCCGGCCCGCGCCCGGTCGGGTCCGAGGGGTGGTCGGTAAGGGGGGCGGGTGCGGGGTCGTACCCTTCACCGCGTGATTGAGCTGGACATCCGGGTCGTTCCCTACGACTCCCCGGTCGCGCAGCAGTTGATCGTCTCCGCGCTGGCCGACCTGGCGCGGCGGTACGGCGGCGACGAGGGCGACGAGACTCCGGTGGCGGCGAGCGAGTTCTGCCCGCCCGCCGGGGCGTTCCTGGTGGCGTACCTGGCCGAGGTGCCGGTCGGCTGCGCGGGGTGGCGCACCCACGGCGACACCGGCGAGGTGGCCGAACTCAAGCGGATGTACGTCGCTGCGGAGGCTCGCGGTCGCGGTGTCGCCCGGCGGGTGCTCTCGGCGGTCGAGGACTCCGCCCGGAAGCACGGGCGAAGCCGGCTGATCCTGGAGTGCGGCGACCGGCAGCCCGAGGCGATCGCCCTCTACGAGAGCAGCGGCTACCAGCGGATCCCGGACTTCGGCTACTACCGCGACGCGCCCGGAGTGCTCTCCTTCGGCCGTACCCTCTGAGCACGCCGAAAGCCGTCAACCCTGAGCACGGCGAAAGCCGCCGGAGCGACGTGCTCCGGCGGCTTTCCGTGCTTGCGGTTGCCCAGGCCGTGCTTCGGTTACCAGGCTCAGGCGCGGGTGACCTTGCCCGCCTTGATGCACGAGGTGCAGACCTTGAGCTTGCGGGTCGTGCCGCCACCCGCCGGGGTCCGCACCGACTGGATGTTCGGGTTCCAGCGACGGTTGGTCCGCCGGTGCGAGTGGGACACGTTGTGGCCGAAGCCCGGCCCCTTGCCACAGATGTCGCACACGCTAGCCACGGGATACTCCTGGGAATTGATCGTCGTCAGGTCGCCGGCAGGGTGCTGGCCGGGCAACCTGGCCAGGGTACCCGATGGCCTGCCCGCCCGGCGAATCGGCTCCGCCCGTCCCGGCCGGGCAGCCGGCGCGGCGGCGCGACCGGCAGCGGTGCCAGCGGGGCGTCAGGGTACGCCAGTAGGCTTCTCGCCGTGCTGGAGACCCTCGACGCCGCGGCCCTGCACCGGTGGTGTGCGGGTGGGCTGGCCGCGCTCAAGCGGCACCAGGACGAGATCAACCAGCTGAACGTCTATCCGGTTCCCGACGGCGACACCGGCACCAACCTGGTGCTCACGATGAGCTCCGCCGCGCAGGCACTCCGGATGGAGCGGGAGGATCCGGGCAGCCACCACCGGCCGGCGCACGCCCGGGTGCTCCGGCTGCTGGCCCGGGGCGCGCTGCTCGGGGCCCGCGGCAACTCGGGCGTGATCGTCTCGCAGATCCTGCGCGGCCTGGCCGACGCGCTCGGCGAGACCCCCGAGGTCCGGGGCCGGGCCCTCGCGGCGGCGCTGCGGGTGGCCAGCACGGCGGCCTACGGCGCGGTGGCCGAGCAGGTGGAGGGGACCGTGCTCAGCGTCGTCGACGCCGCGGCGACCGCCGCCGAACGGGCCGACACCGACGATCTGGCGGCGGTGACCCGGGCCGCCGCGACCGCCGCCGACGAGGCGTTGGCGCGTACCCCGGAGCAGTTGCCGGCGCTGGCCCGGGCCGGCGTGGTGGACGCCGGTGGGCGCGGGCTCTGCGTCCTGCTGGACGCGCTGGTCGAGGTGGTCACCGGCGCCGCCCCGGACCGGCCCGGCGCCACTCCCGCACCGCCGCGCCGGCCGCTGGCGGCGGCCCGGGAGACCGGCTCGTCCGAGTACGCCTACGAGGTGCAGTTCCTGCTCGACGCCGACCTCGCGGCGGTACGCCGGCTGCGCGCCGAACTGGCCCGGCTGGGCGACTCGCTGGTGGTGGTCGGGGACGAGGCGGACCCGTCCGGCAGGTCGACCTGGAACGTGCACGTGCACGTCAACGACGTCGGTGCGGCGATCGAGGCCGGTGTGCTGGCCGGCCGGCCGTACCAGATCACGGTCACCCGGTTCGAGGACCATCTCCCCGGGGCAACCCCGGCGGAGCCGGCCGGGGCGGAAGCGCCGGAGCGTGCGGCGGTGGTGGTGGCGTCCGGGCCCGGCCTGGCGGCGATCTTCGAGGCGGAGGGCGCGACCGTACTGGACGGCAACCCGTCGGCCGGCGAGCTGCTCGCGGCGGTCCGGTCCACCGGCGCGTCCCGGGTGGTGGTGCTGCCGAACGACCCGAACACCCAGGCGGTGGCCCGGATCGCGGCCGAGGAGGCGCAGCGGCTCGGGATCTCGGTCAGCGTGGTGCCGACCCGCTCCCCGGTGCAGGCGCTGGCCGCGCTCGCCGTCCGGGACCCGGCCCGCCGGTTCGCCGACGACGTGATCGCGATGGCCGAGGCGGCCGGCGCATGCCGGTACGCCGAGGTCTGCCACGCCGGCCGGGAGGCGCTGACCGTCGCCGGCCGCTGCCAGCCGGGCGACGTGCTGGGGCTGGTGGACGGCGAGGTGCACCTGATCGGCGGCGACCTGGTGCAGACCTGCGCCGCGCTGCTCGACCGGATGCTCGGCGGCGGCGGCGAACTGGTCACCCTGCTGCTCGGCGCCGACGCCCCGGACGAGCTGGCCGAGGTGCTCCGGGCCCACATCGCCCGCCGCTGGCCCTTCGTCGAGGTGCACCACTACTCGGGCGGGCAGCCGTTCTATCCCCTGCTGGTGGGCGTCGAGTGACCCCGCCGGGGAAAGCGGGTGACTCCGATGACAGCGCTCGTGGAGGGCCGATGACAGCGAACGAACCGACCTCGGCCGCGACGGCGGCGACGCCGGTCGGGCTGGAGACGCCGCTGCGCAAGCTGGTCGGGGAGAAGACGGCGAAGGCGCTGGCCGGCCACCTCGGGCTGGAGACGGCCGGCGACCTGCTCTACCACTTCCCCCGCCGCTACGACGAGCGGGGCGAGCACACCGACATCCGTTCCCTGGAGGTCGGCGAGCAGGTCACCGTGCTCGGCCAGGTGCAGCGGACGGCGGTCCGGCCGATGCGCCAGCGCCGGGGAAACCTGCTGGAGGTGACCGTCGGGGACGGCTCCGGCGGCGTACTCACGCTCACCTTCTTCGGCAACCAGGTGTGGCGGGAGCGGGACCTCAGGCCCGGCCGGTGGGGGATGTTCGCCGGCAAGGTCACCGAGTTCCGGGGCAAACGGCAGCTCAACGGCCCGGAGTACGTCCTGCTCGGTGACGGCAGCGGTGGCGGCGACGGCAGCGGTGGCAGCGGCCACGGTGGCCAGCCGGGCGGCGGCGGTGAGCTGGGCGAGGAGATCGAGGAGTTCGCCGGGGCGCTGATCCCGGTCTACCCGGCCGCCGCGGCGGTGCCGACCTGGGTGATCGCCCGCTGTGTCCGGGTGGTCCTGGACACGGTCGCGCCGCCGGACGACCCGCTGCCGGGGACGCTGCGGGCCACCCGCAACCTGGTCGGGCTGGCCACCGCACTGCGCGAGATCCACCGGCCGGCGAGCAAGGAGGAACTGTACCGGGCCCGGCACCGGTTGAAGTGGGACGAGGCGTTCGCCCTGCAACTGACCCTGGTGCAGCGCAAGTACCGGGCGGCGGCCTGGCCGGCCCGGCCCCGGCCGCACCGCGAGGGCGGGCTGCTCACCGCGTTCGACGGGCGGCTGCCGTACGAGCTGACCGACGGGCAGCGCCGGGTCGGCGAGGAGGTCGCGGCCGACCTGGGTACCGCGCACCCGATGCACCGGCTGCTCCAGGGCGAGGTCGGCTCCGGCAAGACCGTCTGCGCGCTGCGCGCGATGCTCCAGGTGGTCGACGCGGGCGGCCAGGCGGCGCTGCTGGCCCCGACCGAGGTACTCGCCGCACAGCACTACCGGGGCATGCTCGACCTGCTCGGCCCGCTCGGCCGGGCCGGCGAGCTGGACGGCGACCCGGAGGGCACCCGGCTGGCCCTGGTCACCGGCTCGCTCGGCGCGGCGGCCCGGCGCAGGGCACTGGAGACCGTCGCGGCCGGGGAGGCCGGCATCGTCGTCGGCACCCACGCCCTGCTCTACGAGGGAGTCGACTTCGCCGACCTCGGGCTGGTGGTGGTGGACGAGCAGCACCGGTTCGGGGTCGAGCAGCGGGACGCGCTGCGGGCCAAGGCCGAGCAGCCGCCGCACGTGCTGGTGATGACCGCGACGCCGATCCCGCGCACCGTGGCGATGACCGTCTACGGCGACCTGGAGATCTCCACCCTCTCCCAGTTGCCGCGCGGCCGGTCGCCGATCGCCTCGCACGTCGTACCGGCGGCGGAGAAGCCGGCGTACCTGGACCGGGCCTGGCGACGGCTGCGCGAGGAGGTGGCCGCCGGGCACCAGGCGTACGTGGTCTGCCCGCGGATCGGCGACCAGGCGGCGACCGCCGAGGAGGTCGGCGCGGTCGGCGAGGACGGTCGGCGCCCCCCGCTGGCGGTGGCCGAGGTGGCACCGCTGCTCGCCGAGGGTCCACTGCACGGCCTGCGGATCGGCGTACTGCACGGGCGGTTGCCGGCCGACGAGAAGGACTCGGTGATGCGGACCTTCGCGGCCGGCGAGCTGGACGTGCTGGTGGCGACCACTGTGATCGAGGTCGGTGTCGACGTACCGAACGCGACCGTGATGGTCGTGCTCGACGCGGACCGGTTCGGCGTCTCCCAACTGCACCAGTTGCGCGGCCGGGTCGGCCGGGGTTCGGCCGCCGGTCTCTGCCTGCTGGTCACCGAGGCCGTCGAGGGTACGCCGGCTCGGGAGCGGCTGGACGCGGTCGCCTCCACCACCGACGGTTTCCGGCTGGCCGAACTCGACCTGGAACAGCGGCGCGAAGGCGACGTACTCGGTGCCACCCAGTCGGGGCGACGCTCGCACCTGCGGCTGTTGTCGCTGCTGCGCGACACGGAGCTGATCCGGGACGCCCGGGTCGAGGCGATCGCCCTGGTGGAGGAGGACCCGGAGCTGGACCGGCATCCGGCACTGGCCGCCTCGGTGGCGGCCCTGGTGGACGAGGAACGCGCCGAGTACCTGGAAAAGGGCTGACCCGGAAGCCGACCGGGTCCGGTGATCTGAAACGCCGAGGGCGCGCCGACCGTTTCCGGTCGACGCGCCCTCGCTGTCACTCAGTCGTGTGCTGAACTGCCTGGTCGCGGTTTCGCGCTCAGGCGGTGAAGGTCACCCGACGGCGGCGGGCCATGATGAACAGGAACACGCCGAGTCCGAGCAGGGCCAGGGCGCCCGCGGCGATGCCGCCAGCGGCCGCACCCGTCACCGGCAGGCCGGGCTCCTCGCCACCGCCACCGCCACCGCAGTTGGCCGGCTTCTCGAAGGTCGCCTCCAGCGGCTCCAGGTCGAGCTCGGGGAAGACGATCGTCGCGGTGGTGGCGTCGCCCGCCTCGAAGGTCACGACGACCGGCTCCTTGTTGCCCGCGGGCACCGACACGGTCTTGGTCTCACCCGCGTAGGTCACCTCGGCCTTGAGCGGGGTGTTGCCCTCCGGGTTCAGCACCCCGACGGCGTAGGTCTCGCAGTCGGCGTGGACCAGGACCTCCGGCAGCTCGCAGTCCTCCGGACGCTGCCAGCCGCCCTTCTTGGTCTCGAAGCCGTCGGCGGTGACGACGATCTCGGCGGCGTGCTCGGCCGGCACCTCGACGGTGTCACCCGCGCCGGCCTCGACCTTGACCTTCTTGACCCACTCACCGGCGGTGATGGTGAACTCGACCGGGTACTTGCTGGTCTTTCCGTCGTTGCTCAGCTTGACCGCGACGCTGCCGTCACAGCTCGACACGAAGTCGGCGGCGGGCTGCTGGCAGGCCTTGGTGCCGCCGTTGTACCAACCGGCCGGACCCTTGGACCGGTTGCCGGGCGCACCCGGGCTGCCGAGCTTCTTGTTGCCGTAGCGCGCGCCGCCCTCGACGATCTCCTTGATGATCTCGGACTCGTCGCCCCAGATCAGGTCGACCTGGGTGTTGCAGTCCGGCACCTCGACCTGAAGATCGATCTTCGTGGTGCCGGCCTTGATGACGTCGGTGTCCTGCGCGAAGAGGTACTGCGGTACGTCGAACTGCGGGCGCGGGGCGAAGTAGGAGACCAGGGTGAAGGGCTGCGATCCCTCACCGCAGAGCGGCAGGTTGCCCTCCAGCTCGACCGTGGCCTTGCCGCCAGGACCGTCGAACGTGTGCTTGAACTGGGCCTTGGCCGCGTCCACACAGACCGGCGGCTGCTCGCCACAGGTCTTGTTGCCGAGGTTGACCTTGCCGTCCTGACTGTCGTTGGTGGTCAGCTCCAGGACGGTCTTGCCGTCCTTGCTCCACTTCATCGACATCCGCATCTTGGCGAAGCCGGTCGTGGTGCCGGGAACCTTCTGCTCGACGGTGATCGAGTCGCCGTCCTTGCCCTTCTTCCGCAGCACCGGCTGCGCGGTGTCGGCGTTGCCGTCCTGGCCGATCCTGGCGAGCACCTTGCCCTCGGCGGTCGTCACGTCCGTGTCGGGGGTGCTCGTGATGCCGAGGATGGTGGCGGTCTTGTCCCGCTCGCTGTGCGAGATGGTCCAGGTGATGACCTTTTCGTTGGACCCCGGCGGGCACACCACCGTGCCCTTGATCTCAGGATGATGGGCGCTCGCTGGGGCGGCCACGGACAGTGCCGCGCCGAGGCCGATGACCACGGCCCCGATGATGGCGAGCGGCCGCCGGAGCGGCAGCTTAGGACGGATCACGCGTGCTCCTGGGAGATGAGGGCGTCAGGGTACGACGTGGGGTGACGAACAGGGGCGCCGTTGGGGGTGGCGCTCGACCTGCGAGAACTGCCTCCCCGACGTCGTAGGCCGGCAGGACGCAGCCGGCACAGCGCACGACCTTAGCGATTGCGGTGGTACAGGAACACCCTTCAGGGTCCTCTAACGATGATGTTGTGAATTTGAGATGATTGATGTACGAGGGGTAGTGAAGCTATCTCCCTCGGTGCGCACGGCGTGCCCGTTCGTCCGGTGCCGATGATCGGAAAGCCGCTGTCGATGATCGGTCAGCTGTCGCCGCCCGGCTGAAGGGTGTCGCCGCGCGCCCGAAGGTTTTCGTGGCCGCCACGTGGTGACCCGGCACGGTTGCCGGGTGGTGGACCAGCGCGGTTGCCACGTGGTGGACCGGCACGGTTGCCGTCTGGTGAACCGGCGCGGGCGGCGGGTCGCGTAGCGTCGCTGTCATGCGGGAGACGTCCATGCCGGGGGTGCCGGGATGACCCGGATCGTGGCGGGAGTGCTCGGTGGTCGCCGGATCGCCGCGCCGCCCGGTGGGCGTACCCGGCCGACCAGTGACCGGGTCCGGGAGGCGCTGTTCAGCGCGATCGAGGCGAGCACCGAACTGGCCGGTGCCCGCTTCCTCGACCTCTACGCCGGATCCGGGGCGGTCGGGCTGGAGGCGCTGTCCCGGGGAGCCGCCCACGTGCTGCTTGTCGAGTCCGACGCCAGGGCCGCCCGGACCATCCGGGAGAACCTCGCCGCGCTGCGCCCGAGCCGGGACGGCCCGACCGACGGCACCGCCCGGCTGGTCACCGGCAGGGTGGCCCAGGTGCTCGGCACCCCGCCCGAGGGTGGGCCGTACGACGTGGTCTTCGCCGACCCGCCGTACGCCGTACCCGATGCGGAGCTGGCGGTGGTCCAGGCCGCGCTGCGCGACCAGGGCTGGCTGGCCCCGGACGCCCTGCTGGTGATCGAGCGGTCCAGTCGGACTCCGGCGGTGGACTGGGTGCAGGGGATCACTGCGCAGCGCAGCCGCCGGTACGGCGAGACCACTCTTTGGTACGGTCGCCGATCGTGAGACGTGCGGTCTGTCCCGGCTCCTTCGATCCGGTCACCAACGGTCACCTCGACATCATCGGCCGGGCGAGCCGGCTCTTCGACGAGGTGATCGTCGGCGTGCTGATCAACGAGTCCAAGCGCGGGCTGTTCACCGTCGACGAGCGGATCGACATGCTCCGCGAGGTGACCGGCTCCTACGGCAACGTCCGGGTGGAGGCGTTCCAGGGCCTGCTCGTCGACTTCTGCCGGGCCCAGCAGGCCGGCGTCGTGGTGCGCGGGCTGCGTGCGGTCAGCGACTTCGACTACGAGTTGCAGATGGCCCAGATGAACATCGGGCTGGCCGGCGTCGAGACCCTCTTCATGCCCACCAGCCCGCTGCACTCGTTCCTCTCGTCGAGCCTGGTCAAGGACGTGGCGAAGTGGGGCGGCGACGTCTCGCCGCACGTGCCGGACGTGGTCCGCGAGCGGCTGCGCGAGCGACTCGTCCGTCCCGGCTCCTGACCGCACCCACCCGGCCGCCCCGTCGAGTGGCGACCCGCGGCCACCGCGCCGCGGGACATCGCCCGGCCACCGCGCCGCAGGACGCGGCCGCCGGAGCCGGGGGCGGCCGGCGCCGCGGTCCAGCTCCGGACCCCCGGCGACGCGCCGGTCCCGGGTCGATCAGCGGCCGGGTACGGACCGCACCGCATCATTGGTTGAGCAGTAATCCGGTCCGACACCCCATCATGTATGTCGACCGAAGCAACGACGGGAGTGAGGTACCGGTGGACCCGCTCGATCGCATAGACGAGATCATCGGCATTGTGGAGACGGCGCGATCCGTCCCGATGTCCCGCAACAACGCCATGGTCGACCGCGCCGAGATGATCGGCGCCCTCGAGGAACTGCGCGTCGAGCTGCCTGTCGAACTGCGCCGGGCGGCGGCGCTGCTCGAAGAGCGCGACAAGATCATGGACGCCGGCAAGCGCGAGGCGGACCGGATCATCAGCGAGGGCGAGGCGGAACACGCCCGGCTGGTCTCGGTGAACGAGATCACCGTCTCCGCCGAGCACGAGGGTGCCCGGATCATCGCGGAGGCCCGGGCCGAGGCACAGCGGCTGCGCGAGGAGGTCGACGACTACGTCGACACCGCGCTGGCCAACTTCGAGCAGTTCCTGACCCGGGCGCTCGCCTCCATCGAGCGGGGGCGGGACAAGATGCACGCGCTGCGCGAGATCGGCACCTTCGTGGGGGAGGAGAACGAGCGCCCGCTGCCGTTCTGAGCGCGGTGTCCGCAAACGGCGGCCCGGCCGCCGCAACCCCGCACGCCGGCGCCGCAACCCGGCACGGCTCAGCGACGGGCGGGACGCCCAGGGGTGGGTCGGGGTAGGTCGGTACCGGCCTCGGCGGGCCCGCCGGGCTCGCCCCGGTTCGACGCTAAGCCCGCTGCTCAGGTAACCTGTTTCGTCGGCCACGCACAGGCCGGAGTCTGACTATGCCCAAGCATCTGCCGACCCACCTCAACCCCAGGTCGCCGCTGGTCCTCGACACGAGGGACCTGCCGCGCCGATCTGGAGTGCTGCGTGCGGTCAGTCGGACGGTGGCGGCACCGGCGGACCTCGGTGTGGAGCTGATCGGCGTGCCGGAGGGCGCGGACCTGAGTCTCGACCTGAGACTCGAGTCGGTGTCCGAGGGCGTACTCGTCTCGGGGACCGTGACCGGTCCGATCGAGGGCGAGTGCGGCCGTTGCCTGCGCCCGATCACGGACTCGTTGACCGTCCCGATCCAGGAGCTGTACGCCTACGAGCACAGCACCACGGACGAGACGACCGACGAGGACGAGGTGGGCCGGATGCAGGGCGATCTGATCGACCTGGAGCCGGCACTGCGGGACGCGGTGGTGCTCGCACTGCCGACCAACCCGGTGTGCCGGGAGGACTGCCCAGGACTGTGCCCCGAGTGTGGGGTGCACTGGGACGAGCTGCCGGCTGAGCACAGCCACCAGCAGGTCGACCCGCGCTGGGCGGGCCTGTCGCAACTGACCCGTCAAGAGGAGTAGGAAGAACCGTGGCCGTCCCCAAGCGCAAGATGTCGCGCAGCAACACCCGGTCCCGCCGGGCGCAGTGGAAGACCACGGCGGTCGCGACCGTGGCCTGCCCGCAGTGCAAGTCGCCGAAGCTGCCGCACGCGGCCTGCAGCGTCTGCGGCACCTACAACGGCCGCCAGGTCATCGAGGTCTGACCCGCTGGAACTCGAGTGACGCCACCGACCTCCGGTCCGGCGGCGCACCCGCCCTGGCGACTGCCCGGTGCACCGGCTCCCGCCGACGCCGACCGACCAACTACGGCCGGCGTTCCCGTGGAGCCGGGCACCGTGCGGATCGCCGTCGACCTCCTCGGCGGGGACGATGCTCCCGCCGTCGTGGTTGACGGCGCTCTGCGGGCGCTCCGCGCCGATCCCGACCTGCGCCTTCTGCTCGTCGGCCCCGCCGAGGTGGCCGACGGGCTGATCGCCGTGCTCAGCCCGGCCGATCGGGACCGGGTAGCCGTGCGGCCGGTCCGCGACGTGGCCGCCACGAACGATGACCCCGCTGCCGTCGTCCGCACCGACAACACCATCCAGGCCGCGGTGGCGGCGGTCGTCTCCGGCGCCGCCGACGCGGTGCTCTCGGCCGGCGCCACCGGTGCGACCGTCACCGCCGCGGTACTCGGCTTCGGCCGCTGGCCCGGCGTACGCCGTCCGGCGCTGGTCGCCACCGTGCCCGCCCTGGACGGCCCGGTCGTACTGCTCGACGTCGGCGGCTCCCTGGAGGCCCGACCGGCCACCCTGGCCCGGCACGCCGTACTCGGTGCGGCCTATGCCGCGGTCACCCACGGGGTGTCGGAGCCCCGGGTCGGGCTGCTCTCGATCGGTACCGAGCCGGGCAAGGGGGACCGGATCCGCCGGGCCGCCGACCCGGTGCTCGCCGGGCAGGCCATGCCGGCCGGTGCCGGCTACGTCGGCCTGGTCGAGGGGTACGACGTGTCGAACGGCCGCCGCGCCGACGTCGTCGTCACCGACGGGTTCACCGGGAACGTCCTGCTGAAGGGGATCGAGGGCGCGTACGCGATGGCCGGCGGCCCGCCCGAGCGCGGCGGAGCGCCCCGGGCCGCCGCCCTGCTCGGGGTGGCCGGTGCCGTGGTGGTCTGCCACGGTGCGGCCCGGGACGACGACGTCGCCTCCGGTATCGCACTCGCCGCCCACCTGTACCGCCGCCGGACCATCCCGGCGGTGTCCGCGCTGCTCGCCGAGTTCACCGCGACCGCCGGCCGGGCCACCGACACGGAGGTGACCGCGTGAACGGGCCGGCAGGGCGATCCGCCGCCGACAGCGAACTGACCAGCCGGCCGGGGGGCCGGACCAGCCGGCCCCGGGGCCGGATGCGGCACGTGCACCGGTGGGGCGGGGGAGACCGGTACGGCGGGCCAGACGGCGTGCGCGAGCGCGCCGAGCGAATCAGCCAGCCCAGCCGCCCGGGTCGTGGCGGCGGGCGAAGCGAGGAGACGGCATGACCAAGGACAAGCGGCGGCGGCCGCCGATCACGCACCTTGAGGCGGCGTTCGGCGTCGCCATGGACCCCGACCTGCTGGAGCGGGCCCTCACCCACCGGTCGTTCGCATACGAGAACGGCGGCCTGCCGACCAACGAGCGGCTGGAGTTCCTCGGCGACTCGGTGCTGGGCGTGGTGATCACCACCGCCCTGTTCCACAACCACCCGGACCTGCCGGAGGGGCAGCTGGCCAAGTTGCGGGCCAGCGTGGTGAACATGCGGGCGCTGGCCGACGTCGCCCGGCGGCTCGGGCCGGCCGGGCTCGGGCCGTACCTGCTGCTCGGCAAGGGCGAGGAGAGCACCGGAGGGCGGGACAAGGCGAGCATCCTCGCCGACACCCTGGAGGCGCTGCTCGGCGCGATCTACCTCCAGTACGGGCTGGACACCGTCGCCATCGTCATCCACCGGCTCTTCGACCCGCTGATGGCCGAGTCGGCGGGCCGGGGAGCTGCGCTGGACTGGAAGACCAGCCTCCAGGAGCTGACCGCCGCGCTCGGGCTGGGTGTCCCGGAGTACCGGATCGACGAGGCCGGGCCGGACCACGCCAAGACCTTCACCGCCTGGGTGGTGGTGGCCGGGCGCAAGTACGGCGGCGCCGACGGTCGCAGCAAGAAGGAAGCCGAGCAGCGGGCCGCCGAGGCCGCCTGGCGGACCCTCTCCGAGCAGCAGGACGAGCCCACCGCCGGCCCGGCCGCGGTCGCCGGTGCGGGCATCGCCGCCGATCCGGCCGCCGGCCCGGCCACCGACGACACGACGCTGGCAGCCGACGACCCGGGGCTCGCGGTCGAGGGTGCGGGTACGGCCGGCGACCCGGCCGCCAACTGAACGAAGGTGGCACATGCCTGAGCTGCCCGAGGTGGAGACGGTCCGGGAAGGGCTGTCCCGCTGGGTCACGAACCGGCGGATCGCGGCCGTCGAGGTACGCCATCCGCGCGCCGTACGCCGGCACCTGCCCGGAGCCGGGCACTTCGCCGCGGTCCTGGCCGGGCGGACGATCACCGACGCCCGGCGGCGCGGCAAGTACCTGTGGCTGCCGCTGGACAGCGGCGACGCGATCGTCGGGCACCTCGGGATGTCCGGGCAACTGCTGGTCCGGCCGACCGAGGCGGCCGACGAGACCCACCTGCGGATCCGGTTCACCTTCGACGACGGCGGCACCGACCTGCGTTTCGTCGACCAGCGCACCTTCGGCGGCCTGGCGGTCTCGGAAGGCGGCGCCACCCTGCCCGGCGAGATCGCGCACATCGCCCGGGACCCGATGGACCCGGAGTTCTCCGACGCCGGGTTCGTGGTCGCGACCCGGCGACGGCGTACCGAGGTGAAGCGGGCGTTGCTCGACCAGACCCTGATCTCGGGGGTCGGCAACATCTACGCCGACGAGGCGCTGTGGCGGGCCGGCCTGCACGGCGCCCGGCCGACCGAGGCGCTGACCGGCCCGGCGGTCACCCGGCTGCTCGGCCACGTCCGGGACGTGCTCGGCGAGGCGATCCAGCAGGGCGGCACCAGCTTCGACGCGCTCTACGTCAACGTCAACGGCGAGAGCGGCTATTTCGACCGCGAACTGAACGTGTACGGCCGGGAGGGCCTGCCCTGCCGGCGCTGCGGTACGCCGATCCGCCGCGAGGCGTTCATGAACCGGTCGTCGTTCAGCTGTCCCCGCTGCCAGCCCCGGCCCCGGGCCGCCCGCCCGGCCCGCTGACGTCCCCGGCCGGGCGGGCGGGTCGTTACGGCGGGCAGACGTCCCGGCGTACCCCGAGGTCGCGGTCCTTGCGGATCGAGGTGAGGCCGTACCCGACCGACGTGCCGCAGAACTCGTCGGTGGACCCCTGGTACTCGACGTGGAACACCGGCTTGCCGGCCTCGGTGAACGGCACCAGCCGGCCACACTCGGTACGCCGTACGCACTCCTCGTTGACCGCGAAGTCGAAGTACGGCTCCAGCGCCAGTACCTGGTCGATGTCGTTCGTCAGCCCCACGGCGAGTCCGGTCTGCCCGGCGAGGCCGGCGACCCGCCGGTTGAACCCGAGCTGGTCGTCGAAGGTCAGCGGAAATCCGGAGCGGTGCGCGTAGCCGTCCATCCCCACCGGCAGTACGCCGACGAAACCCTTGCCCCGGCAGAGCCGGAACCGGTCGGCGAGTACCGGTGCCAGGGCCGACCACTGCCGGACGTCGAGCCACCGGCCGCGTGGCGTACGGGACGGCTGGCCGGGTGCCCGGGCCGGTGCGCCGAGGACGCCGGCCGGGAACCTTCCCGCGTCGGAGCGGGTCTCCAGGAAGATCCCGACCTCCACGTGGCAGACCAGCCGCCGCCCGTCGGCCCGGAGCCGCCGGGCGGTCTCCAGCGTGGTGTCGAAGCCGTCGAGCACGTACACCTGGGCGTCGACCGTCGGGTCGAGCCGGCCGGTGAGCTGCCACTGCCAGCTCGGGGTCGGACCGCCGGGCCAGGGCGGCACCGGGGCGGACCGGTCCAGCAGCGGGCGGCATCCTCCGGTCGGCAGCAGCAGCGCGACCGCGAGGAACAGTCCGACGCCCCGGCGCAGCCCGGACACCTCATTCCGCAGCGCTGAACACGCCCGCGCACCCCCTCGTACCGGCCAACGAGCCAGCCCGTACGCCGGGCACGGCGGCGCGCGGAAGTGCCCGGCGGCGGTACGCCGGCGCCGCTGGTCAGGCGACGGAGCCGAACACCTGGGTCCAGTAGAGCCGGCCGTCGGCCCCGGTGGCCACCCCGACGCCCATCGCCCTGGCGTCGCAGTTGAGGATGTTGGCCCGGTGTCCGGAGCTGTTCATCCAGCCGTCCATCACGGCGGCGGCGTTCGCATAACCCATCGCGACGTTCTCCCCGATCGGCCGGTCGTAGCCGGCCCGCCGGGCGCGTTCCACGAAGTCGCTGCCGTCGCTGCCGGTGTGCGACATGTTGGTGTGCTCGCCCTGGTCCTGGCTGTGCAGCCGGGCCGCCTCGGTCAGGTCGCCGTTGAGCACCACCGCACCGCAGCCGGCGTCGGAGCGCTCGCGGTTGACGATCGCGAGTACCTGCGCCTCCTGGCTGCTCCCGGCGGTGCTCGCCCCGGACCCGGACGACCGGGCCGGTGTGCGCCGGGCGGCCGGGCTGGTCGTCCGGGGCGGCTTCGGCGCCGTGGTGGTGACTTTCGGTTTCGGAGCCGGCCGGGTGGCGGTCGCGGTCGGCGTCGCGGTCGGCTGGCTGGTGGCGGTGGCCGGGTCCGTCGTCGGTTCGATCGGCTCCTCGGGACCGGCCGCGTCGACCGCCGGCTGGCCGCCCCGGTTGCCGGTCGGCGCGTCGGCGAGGCTCGGCGGCAGCATTGCCGCGCCGACGCCGAGGACGCCGAGCAGTGCGGTCACCGCGACGCCCAGGCCCACCGGGCCGCGCAGCGGGGTCGGCCGGCGGTGCCGGCCGGCACCGCCCCGGTCGGCTCGCCCGCCGGCCGGGTGGCGGGCGCCGGACCGTGACCGGCGGCCGGCGTCGCCGTCGGCCTCCCGGCTCAGCTCGAACGCGCCGAGGTCCGCCGGCTCGTCCGCCCAGCGGGCCGCGGCCTGCTGCCGCCGCCCGACCGGCTCGTCCAGCCAGTCGTGGTCGGGATCGCGACCCTCGCCGGCTGGGCCGGGCTGCCGGGCCGGGCCTGCCGGGTCGTCCGGATGACCGGCGCGGTCGGCCGGGTAGGCAGCACCGTTGTCGGGCCGGCCGCTCCAGTCGCTGCCGTCCTCCCAGTCGGTCTGCTCGTTCCACCCCTGCACGCTGCGCCTCCGTTGCTACCGATTCACGGTTATCGCCTGGTCGCTGACCGTGCGGACGCTACGCGGGCCCGTCCGGCGGGGGCAACGTGGCTAAGGAAGATATAAGGGGGGACCCACCGGCGGGATCCTGCGGCTGGCCTGGGCCGACGTCGTCTCGGACATCGACAGGGGATAGACTTCCCGCGTCCGGACAGCGACCCGGTCCGTGCCCGCGCGGCAAGCCCTCGCTCAGCGAGTGGCCGACGGCACAGCTGGCCCGTGCCCCGGTGAAACTTGACTAAGCCGGGACATCGGCACACTATATAAGTGTCGCCAGTCGCGCCCGACCATGCCCGCGTGTGCCCTGCGGGCAGGTAGTCGCGTTCGAGTTGGGCGCGCGTTGGCCGGCCTTTCCGGCAGCGCATTACAAGGAGACGATATGGCGAAGGCCCTCTACGGCCACGTTGGTGCGGCGCCCGACCGGCGCCTCCTCGACGAGGTCACCCGACTGCGTGCCAGGGTTCAGGCACTGGAGTTCGAGACGACGCGGTTGCGTGCCGAGAACGATCGGCTCGCGGCGGCGGCGGCCGAGGCAGACGATCTGCTGCGGCTGGCCGAGCCCGCGCTGACCTGAGCTTCCGGGCGTCGGGAAACCGGCGCCCCCGCCTGACAACTGAATCGCACCAGAAAAAGCGCGCCGACACTCCTGTGGCGGCGCGCAGTTCTGTTTCCGGGCAATCACTCCGGGTACGGACGCCCGGTGGCCTCCTGTCGGCATCCGCGCCGCCAGGGGTGGTCTCCGGCGATCCGATAGGCTGGCCGGCGCGTGCCGCGTCGAGCCCGGCGATCGGCCCGGGTTACCCTGCGGGTTGACCAGGCTCCCGCCGCGGGGGCAGGCCCTTCCACCGAGTCGGGATGCGGCCGGGAGGCTGATGACCCGGTCGGGGCGGCGCCGGAGGAGGGGGAGCGGGACGACCGGGAAGTGCTGAGTCTGCCCGGTGGCCCTGCCGGACGAGGATCGGGAACGTGTATCTCAAGAGCCTGACGGTGAAGGGCTTCAAGTCCTTCGCCTCCAGCACGACCTTCAAGCTGGAGCCGGGGATCACCTGCGTGGTGGGCCCGAACGGCTCGGGCAAGTCGAACGTCGTCGACGCGATCGCCTGGGTACTCGGCGAGCACAGCGCCAAGGCGCTGCGCGGCGGCAAGATGGAGGACGTGATCTTCGCCGGCACCGCCGGCCGGGCACCGCTGGGTCGGGCCGAGGTCACCCTGACGATCGACAACACCGACGGCGCGCTGCCGATCGACTACACCGAGGTGTCGATCACCCGTCGGATGTTCCGGTCCGGCGAGAGCGAATACGAGATCAACGGGGACTCCTGCCGGCTCCTGGACATCCAGGAACTCCTCTCCGACTCCGGCATCGGCCGGGAGATGCACGTCATCGTCGGGCAGGGCCAGCTCGACGCCGTACTGCACGCGAAGCCGGAGGACCGGCGGGCCTTCATCGAGGAGGCGGCCGGCGTACTCAAGCATCGCAAGCGCAAGGAGAAGGCCCTGCGCAAGCTCGACGCGATGCAGGTCAACCTGAACCGGCTGACCGACCTCACCGCCGAGCTGCGCCGGCAGCTCAAGCCGCTGGGCCGGCAGGCCGAGGTGGCCCGGCGGGCCCAGGGCATCCAGGCCGACCTGCGGGACGCCCGGCTGCGGCTGCTCGCCGACGACCTCGCCACGCTCCGCTCGACCCTGGACAAGGAGATCGCCGACGAGGCGGCCCTGCGGCAGCGCCGCGAGCAGGCGGAGACCGAACACACCGAGGTGCAGTCCCGGCTCGCCGAGTTGGAGGAGGCGCTGGCCGAAGACGCCCCGCTGCTGGCCCGCGCCCAGGAGACCTGGTACAAGCTCTCCGCGCTCACCGAGCGGTTCCGCTCGACCGAGCAGCTGGCCCGGGAGCGGCTGCGGCACCTGAGCACCACCCCGGACGACGAGCGCCCCGGCCGGGACCCGGACCGGCTCGAAGCCGAGGCCGAGGAGGTCCGGGCGCACGAGGAGGAGTTGCGCGCCGCGCTCACCGAGGACCAGATCCGGCTGGCCGAGGCGGTGGAGAGCCGCCAGCAGCTCGAACGGCAGCTCGCCGAGGCGGAACGGGCACTTGTCGCCGCGGCCAAGGCGATCGCCGACCGGCGGGAGGGGCTGGCCAAGCTGACCGGGCAGGTCAACTCGGCGCGGGCGCGTACCGGCTCGGCGGCCGAGGAGATCGAACGGCTCGCCGCCGCGCACGCCGACGCGCAGCTGCGGGCCGAGCAGACCCAGACCGAGCTGGACGCCGTCGCCGAGCAGTCCTCGGAGGCGGATCGCGACAACGCCGAGTTCGACGCCCGGCACGCCGAGGCGGTCGCCGCCCAGGAAGAGGCGGCGGCCCGGGTGCGTACCCTCTCCGACGCCGAACGGGCCGCCGAGAAGGACGCGGCGACCTGGAAGGCCCGGGAAGAGGCGCTGGCGATGGGGCTGCGTCGCAAGGACGGTGCCGGGGCGCTGCTGGCCCGCGCCGACCAGGTGCCGGGGCTGCTCGGCAGCCTGGCCGGGCTGCTGACCGTCGCGCCCGGCCAGGAGGCGGCGCTGGCCGCTGCGCTCGGTTCGCTCGCCGACGCGGTGGCGGTGGCCGGGGTCGACGAGGCGGCCGAGGCGATGCGCTGGCTGAAGATCCAGGACGCCGGCCGGGCCGAGCTGCTGGTCGGCGGGCAGGCCGGGCCGGGCATGATCGGGTCGCCGGAGGCGCTCCGACCCGCGCTGCCCGACGGCGCGCGCTGGGCTCCCGACCTGGTCGGCTGCCCGGACGAGGTACGCCCGGCGGTGCACCGGGCACTGCGCGACGTCGTACTCGTCGACACGCTGGAGGCGGCGACCCGGCTGGTGGCCGGCAACCCCGAACTCCGCGCGGTGACCGCCGACGGTGACGTCGTCGGCGGGTACGCGGCGGCCGGCGGTTCGGCCAAGGCGCCGAGCTTCCTGGAGGTGCAGGCCGCCGTCGAGGAGGCCCGGACCAACCGGGCGACCGCCGAGCAGACCATCGCCGAGCTGCGCGAACAGCTCGGCGAGGCCCGCGAGGCGGTGGCGGAACGCAAGCAGCAGGTGACCGCCGCCGCCGCGGTGAAGCGGGACGCGGAGGGGCAGCGCAATGCCGCCGCCCGCCGGCTCGCCGAGCTGGGCGCCGCCGCCCGGTCGGCCAAGGCCGAGATGGACCGGCTGGCCGAGTCGCGGGCGCGGGCCGAGCAGGCCCGGGAGCGGGACCTCGCCGGGCTGGCCGAGCTGGAGGAGCGGCTCCGGCTGGCCGAGGCGACCCCGATCGACGCCGACCCGTCCACCGAGGAGCGGGACGAACTGGCCGTGTACCTGCCGCAGGCCCGGCAGAACGAGATGGAGGTCCGGCTGGCGGTGCGTACCGCCGAGGAGCGGGTCGCCTCGATCGCCGGCCGGGCCGACTCGCTGGCCCGGCAGGCCGCCGCCGAACGGGCCGCCCGGGAGCGGGCCGCCGCCCGGCGGGCCGCCCGGGCCCGGGGCGCCACCATCGCCCGGGCCGTCGAGTTCGGCGCCCGGGAGGCGCTGACCCGGCTGGCGGTCTCGCTGGCCTCGGCCGAGCAGACCCGGGACGAGGTCGCGGCGGCCCGGTCCGCCCGGGAGGCCGAACTCCAGGAGGTACGCGGTGCGGCCAAGCGGCTCGGCGCCGACCTGGAACGGCTGACCAGCGCGGTGCACCGGGACGAGGTGGCCCGGGCCGAGCAGCGGCTGCGGATCGAGCAGTTGGAGGCGAAGGCGGCCGAGGACTTCGGGCTGGACGTGGAGATGCTTGTCGCCGAGTACGGCCCGCAGCAGCCCGTACCGCCCAGCCAGGCCGAGATCGCCGCCGCCGAGCGGGACGAGCGGCCGGTGCCGGAGCCGGTGCCGTTCGAGCGGCCGGTGCAGGAGAAGCGGGCCGCCAAGGCGGAACGCGAGCTGGCCCTGCTCGGCAAGGTCAACCCGTTGGCCCTGGAGGAGTTCGCCGCCCTGGAGGAGCGCTACAAGTTCCTCTCCGAGCAGCTCGAAGACCTGAAGGCGACCCGCAAGGACCTGCTCACCGTGGTCAAGGACGTGGACGACCGGATCCTGGAGGTCTTCGCGAGCGCCTACCACGACACGGCCCGGGAGTTCGAGCAGGTCTTCACCGTGCTCTTCCCCGGTGGCGAGGGCCGGCTGGTGCTGACCGACCCGGAGGACCTGCTGACCACCGGGGTAGAGGTCGAGGCCCGGCCGCCGGGCAAGAAGATCAAGCGACTGTCGCTGCTCTCCGGCGGCGAGCGGTCGCTGACCGCCGTGGCGATGCTGGTGGCGATCTTCCGGGCCCGGCCCAGCCCGTTCTACATCATGGACGAGGTCGAGGCGGCGCTGGACGACGTCAACCTGGGCCGGCTGATCACCCTGATGGCTCAGCTGCGGGAGAAGAGCCAGCTCATCGTGGTCACCCACCAGAAGCGGACGATGGAGGTGGCCGACGCCCTGTACGGGGTGACCATGCGCAGCGGCGTGACCCAGGTGATCAGCCAGCGGCTCGGCAACGAGGAGGACTGAATGGCCCGGCGGGAACGCCCGACCGCCCTGCTGGTGGACCTGGACGGAGTGCTCCGCCGCTGGGACCCGGAGACCGGTGCCGCCGTCGAGCGCCGGTACGGGTTGCCGGCCGGCGCGCTCTACGACACGGCGATGCGGTGGTCGCTGCTGCAACCGGCGGTCACCGGGCAGCTGAGTCACGCCGGCTGGCTGGAGGGGGTAGCCGAGGCGCTCGCCGAGCCGGCCGGCGGGGCGGAGCGGGCCCGGGCGGCGGTGGATGAGTGGCAGGCCGACCGGGGCAGTGTCGACCCGGACGTGCTCGGCTTCGTCCGGGAGGTACGCGCCGCCGGGATCCGGGTCGGGCTGGCCAGCAACGCCACCGACCTGCTCGACGCCGACCTGGCGCTGCTCGGCCTGACCGACGAGGTGGACGTGGTGGTCAACTCCTCGACGCTGGGCGTGGCCAAGCCGGCCAAGGAGTACTTCCAGCAGGCCTGCCTGGCTGTCGGCGTACCGCCGGCCCAGGTGCTCTTCGTGGACGACTCGGACCGGTCGGTCCGGGGCGCCCGGGTGGCGGGGCTGTCGGCGTACCGGTGGAACGGGCCGGCGGACCTGCGCTACCTGCGCGCCGCGCTGGCCCGGTGAGCGGCCCTGGCCGGCGGCACGCACGCCGGTGGCCGCGGCCCGGTATCGTCGTCCGCTGTGTCCTCGCCTAAGCGTCTCGTGTTCGTGCTCGTCGGCGCAGCCATCGCCCTGGTGCTGGTGGTCGGCCTGGCCACGGTCGTCGGGCTGAGGATCCGGCGCGACGCCCGGTACGGAACCGTCCTGGACCGGCAGGCGACCTCGGCCACCGTGGAGTCCGGGGACCGCTTCTCGGTCCGGGTCCCGGACCGGGGTGCCTCGGTCGGCGACAACTGGACCGCCACCGCCGAGCCGGCCGACGCGGTGGCACTGGTCGAGGACGAGCTGGTCTCGGGCAGCCTGGCGGACCGGATCTTCGGGCCGTCCGACGGCGGCGGCGGCGGCAACCGCTACTTCCTGTTCGACGCCCGCCGGTCCGGGCAGGTCACCATCACCCTGACGAACTGCTTCCAGGGCTGTGGCAGCGAGCGGACCAGGGCGGCGTCGGAGACGGTCACCTGGACGGTGACCATCTCCTGAGTGGACGCCGCCTCTTGAGTGGACAGCGTCTGATCAGGCGTTGCCTGATCAGACGTCTCTCCTGACCAGGCGTCTCCTGGGCGGGTCGCTGTCTCAGCCGGCAGCCGCTCCGGCGCGGCGGCGGGCCGCCACCACCAGCGCCACGTTCTCCAGCCAGCGGGCCACCGTCTCGTCGTGGTCGGGCCGGCGCTCCGACACCTCGACGCCGTTCGCGGCGGCCAGCCAGGTCGCGGCGAGCGCCGCCTGCTCCGGGGTCGGCAGCGGCTCCGGCAGGGTACCGGCGTAGCCGGTCCCGCCCCGCCGGACCACCTCGGCCAGGAAGGTCAGCGACCGGGGCTCGGTGCCGAGCCGGTCCGCCGCCAGCGCGGCGGCGACGGTCACCTCGCCGGCCGGCGGGCGGCCGGCCCGCAGCCAGGCAGCCAACTCGGCCGGTACGTCGACGCGCCGCAGCTCGTCCTCGTCGGTCCTCGGGTAGGTCATCACCACACTCCTCAGCCGGGCAGCCGGACGCTTGTGAACTCGGTCGGTACGCCGTTGCCGATCGAGTCGAGCCGGCCGTTGACGAAGTCGTCGGAATCGACCCAGACGGTGTAGCCCCACGGGTTGTAGACCTGGAGCTTGTCGCCCTCGTGACCGATGATCAGCATCTGGTGCCCGCCGCTGTCGTCGTGGCTGGAGAAGGGTACGGCGTGACCCTCGTCCACCGCCCGCTCGATCTCCGGCAGCACCGCACGGCGTTCGTCGCTGTTGTCCACGTCCCGGTTCTGGTAGTCCGCGCCGGTGCGCGCGCCGATCTCTTGGTCGGCGATGGTCTCCGACTGGTCGTTGGTCATCCCGTCGCTGCCCAGCACGGGCAGGTCCTGCACCCAGGAGCGCTCGCCGCCGTAGACCCGGACCTGCTCGTCGCGGAGCCGTTCGGCGAACGCGGCACCGTTGTCGTACGCCGGGTCGCCCGGATGGCCGCCGGTGGTGAGCTGCAGGGCGTAGAGCGGATCCACTGCGGCCCGGGCCGTGACCGTGGAGGAGGCGACACAGGTCGGGTACTGCCCCTGCGTCCACTCCACGCCGTCGAACGTGGTGGGCTGCTGCCCGCCCGAGGACGGGCCGCCCGCGCCCAGCGGGTTGAGGTGCTCCCGCAGCCAGGCCGGGTCGTCGCCGTACGGGCCGATCAGCCGGTTGAACTCGCTGATCCGGTCGATGTCGTAGCCGGCGGCCAGGGCGCGCATCAGGTAGGCCCGGTGCTCCGGGCTGCCCGCCGAGCCGAGCAGCTGCTCCAGCCGGGCCCGGTCCGCCTCGCTCATCCCGGCCAGCCGGTCGGCCGCCCGGTCCGCCATCGCGGCGGAGAGGATGGCCGTGTCGACACCGTCGCCGGTGCTGCCGGCGTCGGCCAGCAGCAGCTCGTCCAGGGCGGACAGTGGGGAGTCGGCCAGCCGCTGCAACCGGGCCTGCGACGCGAGGTCGTGGAAGGTGCTGCTCGCCTCCCGGGACGCCTCCGCGACGCCCGTGTGCGCCGCCACCCGTTCCGCCATCCCGCCCTTGGCCAACTGGTGTGCCCGGTGCATCGTGTCGCCGTCGTAGTTGAGCGGGTCGATGAAGGGGCCGGCGGTGATCTCCTCGGTCAACTCGTACGCCTCGCGCAGCGGGGCCAGCGCGGCGGTGTCCCGCGACTTGCCGCCCTCGATGGCGTCGGCGAGTCCGCGCAGTCCCTGGGCGACCTTGCCGAGCACCTCGACGCCGCGTTCCAGTCCGCGTTCGGCGGCGGCCAGCGCGTCCCCGGCCGCGCCCTGGGTGTCGCCGGCCCAGATCGTCGGCAGCGTCGTGCGGCGCAGCCGGCCGACCGCCAGCAGGGCGGCGTCCAGGTGCTGTTCCGCCCGGGCGTGGTCGGCGGCCAGCTCGTCCAGTGTGGACGGCGTGCCGGCGGGTCCGGCGACCTGTAGGGCGTTCCGGATCGAGTAGTGCAGGGCGCCCGCGTTCCAGATGCCGTTCTGCTCCGCGACGTCGCGTTCGAGGTCCTTCAGCCGGGGCAGCGGCGTGTTGTCGTCGGCCATCAGCCTGTCCCGCCCATCCGGGTCCTGGCGTTCTCGTCGGAACGGTCGTAGTTGTCGGCCGCCTGCTCCATCGCCTCGGCGAGCTGGCGCAGCGCCTCGGCGAGGCAGCCCAGCTCGCCACGCCACGCCTTGGCGACGCTCTGGTAGCCGTCGTAGCTGCCGTACTGGTCGAAGGCGAAGCCCAGCACCGTGCGACCCTCGGTGTTCCCGGTGGCCTGGACCGCCTTGCCGACCACGTCCGCCGCCTCGTCGCGGAGTTGTTTCGCCGCCGTCCGCAACGCGGCGGTGTCCACCCGTACCATCTGCCAGCCTTCCATTGCCGTTGCCCGGCACCCTATTGGTTCGGGGCGAACTCCGGAGTCCCGTGGGTGGTGGCTGTGGACAACTCCGGTGTGCGCTAACTACTCGCCGGTCGTGCCGTCGAGGCGTTCGCGGATCAGGTCGGCGTGACCGTTGTGCCGGGCGTACTCCTCGATCATGTGCAGGTAGACCCAGCGCAGGCTGACGTCGTTGCCGCGCGTGCTGACGAAGGTGTCGTCCAGGGAGCGGCCGGCGACGGCCTGCCGGCCGAGTTCGACCTCCTGGGCGAAGACGGCGAGCTCGGTGGCCGGGTCCGCGTCGGCGACGTCCTGGAGGTCACGGTCCGGCTGCTCCGGGGTGTAGTACAGCCACGGCACGTCGAGCTGGGCGAACTGCTGGCGGAACCAGTACCGCTCGTTGTCGGCGCAGTGCCGGACCAGGCCGAGCAGGGTCAGCCCGGAGGGCTCGACGCTGGCGGTGCGGAGCTGTTCGGCGGTCAGTCCGGCGCACTTGGTGAGCAGGGTCTGCCGGTGGAAGTCCAGCCAGCCTTCCAGCATGGTGCGTTCGTCGGCGACCACGGGTGCCCGGTGGCGGTCGACGGCGGGAGCGGTCCAGGTCATCGGCTGATGATCGCATGAGCTGTCCGGTGGTCAGCCGGGTGGCGCGACGACCTTGCGGAGGCTGCGGAGGCAGAGGTCCAGGGCGCGGTGCTTGGAGACGGCGTTCTCCCGGGTGTGCTGCCAGGCGGCGTACAGCATGGACCAGAGGACCTGCTGGACCCAGGCCGGGTCGAGGGCCGGGTCGAGGGTGCCCTCGGCGTGCCCGCGCCGGACCAGCCGGAGCAGTGTCCGGTCCGCCTCGCTGCACTCCTCCCAGGTCGGGGTGTTCACGAGTTCCGGCTGGGAGAAGACGCACATCAGGATGTCGCCGAGTTCGAAGAACTCCTGGCACATCCGCTCCAGGGCGTCCGGGGCGGGGCCCCGCTCGGGTTCGGCCCGCTGCGCGGCCGCGTCGATCCGGGCCAGTACGTCCGTGCTGAGCGCGGTCAGCAGGTCGGCGCGTTCCGGGAAGTAGCGGTGCAGGGTGGTCCGGCCCACCCCGGCCGCGTCCGCGACGTCGCCGAGGGAGGCGGTGCTGTGCTGCGCGAGGACCGTGATCGCGGCGTCGAGGATCGCCCGTCGGGTGCGCGCCCGGACCCGGCTCTCGGCGTCGGTGTTCTGGTCCGCCATGCCGAGGAGTTTAGACAGGATCCCTCCCCTTCTTGAATACTGGTTGCCTTTACTGGAACAACCGTGCTCCACTAACGAGCATGACTGTTGCGGAAAAGACCGGCAGTGATCAACTCGCCTGGGCGAGACTGCGGATCATCTGGTCGTTCGCGCGACCACACCTCGGCAAACTCCTCCTCGGCCTGCTGCTGGCCCTGGTCGGCTCGGCGACCGGCCTGGCATCACCGATGGTCACCAAGTGGGTGCTCGACTCGCTCGGCGGCGCGACGTCACTGGCCGGGCCGGTCGCCGCGCTGGCCGTGCTGCTCGTGGTCGGCAGCGCGATCTGGCTCTGGCAGTGGATCCTGCTCGGCACGCTGGGCCAGCGGATCGTGCTGGACGCCCGCGAGTCGATCGTCCGCCGGCTGTTCCGGGCCACCGTGCCGGAGGTGACCCGCCGGCCGATCGGCGAGCTGGTCGCCCGGGTCACCTCGGACACCGTACTGCTGCACCAGGCCGCCTCCGGAAGCCTGATCGGCCTGATCAACGGTGTGGTGATGATGGCCGGCACACTGGTCCTGATGGGCGTGCTCGACCTGGTGCTGCTCGGCACCACCGTCGGGGCGGTGGTCGTGGTCGCGGTGCTCTTCGGCCTGCTGATGCCGGGGATCGCCAAGGCGCACGAGCGGGCCCAGGAGCACCTCGGCCGGCTCGGCGGCCTGCTGGAGGGGACGCTGCGGGCGGTCCGGACCGTGAAGGCGAGCCGGGCCGAGGAGCGGCAGTCCGACCGGATCCTGGCCGAGGCGGGCGAGGTGGCCAGGTTCAGCGTCGGGGCGGTCCGCCGGGAGGCGACCGCCTGGACGATCGTCTGGTCCGGCATCCAACTGGCGATCATCATGATCCTCGGCATCGGAGCCTGGCGGGTCGACTCGGGCCAGCTGGAGGTCTCCAGCCTGATCGCCTTCCTGCTCTACGCGTTCGGCCTGCTCGGCCCGATCACCGACGTCAGCCAGAACGTCACCGCGTTGCAGTCCGGGATCGCGGCGGCCGGCCGGATCCGCCAGGTCGACGCGATCGAGCTGGAGGCCCCGGGGTCCGGGCCCGCCCGCCCCCGCACCGGCGGCGCCCCGACCGACTCCGACAGCCCGGTACTCGAACTGCGCGCCGTCACCGCCCGGTACGGGCCGGACGCCGCCCCGGCGGTGCACGGCGTCGACCTGGCCGTACCGCGCCGCGGGCACACCGCGATCGTCGGGCCCTCCGGCGCCGGCAAGACCACCATCTTCTCCCTGGTACTGCGCTTCCTGGAACCGCAGGAGGGCGAGCTGCTGCTGGACGGCCGGCCGTACCGGGAGTACACCCACGCGCAGCTGCGCCGCCGGCTCGCGTACGTCGAGCAGGAGACGCCGGTGGTGCCCGGGACCATCCGGGAGAACCTGCTCTTCACCCACCCGGACGCCGGCGAGGAGGAGGTTCGCCGGGTACTCGCCCAGGTCCGGCTGACCGACAAGATCGACTCACTGCCCGACGGGCTGGACACCCCGCTCACCTCGTCGTCGGTCTCCGGCGGCGAACGGCAGCGGATCGCGCTGGCCCGGGCCATCCTGCGTACCCCGGACGTGCTGCTGCTGGACGAGGCGACTGCGCAGATCGACGGGCTGACCGAGGCGGCCGTGCACGACGTCATCCAGGCCCGGGCCGCCGAGGCGGCGGTGGTGACCGTGGCGCACCGGCTCTCCACGGTGATCGACGCGGACACCATCGTGGTGATGGAGGGCGGTCGGATCCGGGCCCGGGGCAGCCACGCCGAACTGCTGGCCGGCGACGAGCTCTACCGGGAACTCGTCGAGGCCCTGCGGATCGCCGCCGACGCCGGGCAGCCGCGCCGACCGGCGGCACTGGCCGCACCGGTCACCGGCTGAGCAGGACCGGCAGCCGGCGGACGTGGACGGCGGCCGACGGGCGGCGGTCAGCCGGTGAGGCTGCGCCGGGCGACCGTGCGCAGGCTGCCGTTCGACGCGGTGCCCTCGATCGTCACCTCGGCGGCGCGGCCCTCGTGCCGCAGCGTGCTGATCGCGTTGCCGAAGTAGGGGCCGTCCAGCTTGCGCCAGCGCACCGGCGGGTGGTGCACCCCCGCCGAGCGGGCCAGCAGCCGGGCCGCCACCGACGGGCCGTGCCACCAGCCGAGCCGGAGCAGCGGCCGCATCGGCCCGGGGATCTGGTTGTGGATCGGCGAGCAGGTCAACTGGTGTACCGGCGTGGTGGCCGGCCCGCCGGGAAACCGGGCCCGCGCCACGTACGAGTGGTGCACGTCGCCGGAGAGCACGCTTATCGACGCCGGTGGCGGGTACGCCGGCCCGGTGCCCACCCGGTCGCCCGGCTGCCCCGCGGGCCCGCTGCCGAGCCGGACGAAGACCTGGGCGAGCGCGTCGAACGACCGGCGGAACGCCGCCCAGTGCTCCAGGTCGAGCGCCCGGCGCAGCCGCTCGGCGAAGCCCGCCAGCAGCGGCCGGTCCGAGTCGGCGACCCGCTCGTTCCAGGACTCCAGGTGGTGGATTCCCGGTGGCAGCAGCCAGGGCAGCGACGAGCCGACGACCAGGTGGTCGTACTCCCCGTGCACCTGGTCGGTGAACCAGGACCACTCGGTCGGCGGCAGCATCGCCCGGTGCCGCCGGTCGAGCACCCGGCTGCACCGGTTGTCCAGTACCACCAGCCGGGTACGCCCGACGTCCAGCGAGTAACTCCACTGGTAGCGGCCGGGCGGGGTGGCCTCGGCCGGGGACTTCCCCTCGCCCAGCGCCGCGTCGTAGCCGCTCGCCTCCGCGTCGACCCGGGCGCCGAACTCGCGCAGTACCGAGCTGGCGTCCTCGGCAGCGACCACCTTCGCGTACACCGGGTCGGCGGCGATCTCGTCCGGTTCCAGGTTGCCGAGGTGCTGGTAGACCCAGTACGAGGCGAGCCCGCTGGCGATCCGCTCCGACCACCAGGACTCCTGGTGCGACTCGGTGCGCCACGGCGCCGAGGTGTTCCAGTCGTCGATGATCTCGTGGTCGTCGAAGATCATCACGCTCGGCACGCAGGAGAGCAGCCAGCGGATCTCCGGATCCCGCCACGACTCCAGATAGAGCTTGGTGTACTCGTCGAAGCTGACCACCTGGTCGGCCGGGGCGTCGGCGGTGCGGTTGCGGCGGCGGCGCAGCAGCTTGCGTACCGTCGGCGAGGTCTGGTCGGCGTAGACCTGGTCGCCGAGCAGCACCATCAGGTCCGGCCAGTCGTCACCGGCGTCCGTCGCCCCGCCGGCCGCGCCCGGTCGACCGGCCCGGACCGCTGCCATCAGTCGCCGGGAGTACGCGTCCAGCGCGTCCGGCGGCAGCTTTCGGGCGGTGGCGTGCTGGGTGGTCTCCCGGCAGGAGCCGAAGATCAGCCGGGCGTCGGAGTCGCCGGCCGGCCGGGTCCTGATCATGCTCGGCGGGAACTTCCCCTCCGGCTCCGGCCAGACCTGGTCGTCGTCCAGGAAGACCTGGTAGGGCGTGATCCTGCCCGGCTCCAGCCCGTCCACCACGACGAGTGCGTAGTGGTGGTCGAAGGCGCTGAAGGTGGCCGCCTCGCCGGCCGCGCCGTCCCCGGTGGTGACCCGGACCAGGGCCGGCCCACTGGTCTCCACCCAGACGGTGGCCCTGGAGCCGACCACCCGGCGCAGGACCGGGCCGATCAGTAACCGGGCGCTGGACATGGCGGACCTCCGAGCGGACGAGGGGTGGCGCAACGATTCGTGCCGCCCCGCTGGTCGGGGGCACCACCGGAGCTTCGCGGCGAGCCTACTCGGCGGTGACACCCCCGCGCAGGTGCGGCGGCTGCGCCGAGCCGCCCGCCGTCTGACAGGATCGGCCGTATGGACAACCTCGTCGTCATGCTGGTCGTGGCCGGCGTGCTGGTGCTGCTCGCGGTGGGCCTGACGGTCGGGCTGGTGGTGACCCGCCGGGGCGGTCGGGCCGCCCCGCCACTGCCGCCGATCCCGCCCGCCCCGCCGGTCCCGCCGGTGCCACCCAGCCCCACGGTGCCGACGGACGTGCTGACTCCGCCCGCCGAGGCGCCACCGGCACCGACCGAGGTCGAGGCGCCGGTGGTGGTGGAGCGGCCGGAGCCGACCGCGGGCCGGCTGGTCCGGCTGCGGGCCCGGCTCTCCCGGTCACAGAACGTCTTCGGCAAGGGCCTGCTCAGCCTGCTCTCCCGGGACCACCTCGACGAGGAGGTCTGGGAGGAGATCGAGGACGCCCTGATCGGCGCCGACGTCGGGGTCGAGGCGACCCGGGAGATCGTCGACCGGCTGCGGGAGCGTACCGCCGTGCTCGGCACGCGTACCGCGACCGAGCTGCGGGCGCTGCTCGCCGCCGAGCTGGTGGACGTGCTCGACCCGACGCTGGACCGGTCGCTGCGGGCGACCCGGGACGGCGAGACCCCGGCGGTGCTGCTGGTGGTCGGGGTGAACGGTGCCGGCAAGACCACCACCTGCGGCAAGGTGGCCCGGGTGCTGATCGCCGACGGGCGTACGGTGCTGCTCGGCGCCGCCGACACCTTCCGGGCCGCCGCCGCCGAGCAGCTCACCACCTGGGCCGGCCGGGTCGGCGCCGAGGTGGTCCGCGGTCCCGAGGGGGCGGACCCGGCAAGCGTCGCCTTCGACGCGGTGCAGCGCGGCATCGAGTCGTCCGTCGACACCGTGCTGATCGACACCGCCGGCCGGTTGCAGAACAAGATCGGCCTGATGGACGAGCTGGGCAAGATCAAGCGGGTGGTCTCCCGGCACGGCCCGGTCGACGAGACCCTGCTGGTGCTGGACGCCACCACCGGGCAGAACGGCCTGGAGCAGGCCCGGGTCTTCACCGAGGTGGTGGACGTCACCGGCGTGGTGCTGACCAAGCTCGACGGCACCGCCAAGGGCGGGATCGTGATCGCGGTGCAGCGCAAGCTCGGCATCCCGGTCAAGCTGGTCGGGCTCGGCGAGGGGCCGGACGATCTCGCCCCCTTCGATCCGGCGCAGTTCGTCGACGCGCTCCTCGGCACCGAGCCGCTTGGCGTGGACGCGTAATCTCGGGGGACTGCCCCGCAAAACCCCGCCCGGTTGCCCCGGGCGGGTCCGGTGACGCTGGTCCAGCGCCGCTGCACAGGAGAGACGTACGTGACTTCGCAGGAGATCCCGCTGCACGGCGGGAACGTCAGCACCGTCGTCCGGGTGGGCGACACGGTCCGGCGCAACGCCGGCCCGTGGACCCCGTCGGTGCACGCCCTGCTCCGGCACCTGGAATACGTCGGCTTCACCGGCTCGCCCCGGGCCCTCGGGATGGACTCCCGCAACCGCGAGGTGCTCTCTTACCTGGAGGGGGAGTGCGGGGAGTACCCGCTCGCCCCGCACTGGGTCACCGACGAGGCGCTGGTCACCGTCGCCACCATGCTGCGGATGTTCCACGACGCGCAGTACGGTTTCCAGCCGCCGCCGAACGCGGTCTGGCGGTCGTTCGGGCCGCCGCCGCCGGACACCGAGGTGATCTGCCACCACGACGCCGCCCCGCACAACGTGATCTGGCGGCCGGACGGCACCCTCGCCCTGATCGACTTCGACCTCGCCTCGCCGGGTGCCCGGATCTACGACGTGGCGTACGCGGCCTGGACCTGGGTGCCGCTCTTCTCCGACCGGGACTCCTACACCCTCGGCTGGCAGCGGCCGAACCGCCCACGCCGGCTGCGGCTCTTCGCCGACGCGTACGGGCTGATCCCCCGGGACCGGCACCGGCTGGTCCGGACCATCCGGAAGCGGATCGTGGACCACGTGGAGGGGATCCGCCGGATGGCGGCGGCCGGTGACCCGGCGTTCGTCCGGATCGTGCACAGGGGCCACCTCCGGCGGCCGATGCGCGATCTGCGGCTGCTCGACTACGAACGGCACACCCTGGAGTACGCACTCCGGTAGCCGTTGTCGCTTTCCGTACATCCACGGCGGGCTATTCGGCTGGTATGCCCCTGTCCGTTCCATCGATAGTGCGGACTTCTTCACACGTTGGAAACAACCCGTGACCCCTTGGAAACCAAGTGGGCACCACGCGTGAAACCTCCAGCCAGGAAGCTTCCGCGCAACCGGCGTACGGGCGATGCTGCCTTTCGTGGGCCGGGAAGGAGGGTAACCAACTTTAGGAGGCCAGCGTGCCTGAAGCACCGACGATCGACTCCGGCAACACCGTGTGGCTGCTGGTGTCGACGGCGCTCGTGTTGCTCATGACGCCCGGTCTGGCGCTGTTCTACGGCGGCCTGAACCGGTCCAAGGGCGTGCTCAACATGATGATGATGAGCTTCTCCGCCATCGGGCTCATCTCTGTTCTGTGGTGGTTCTACGGTTTCAGCGTGGCGTTCGGCACGGACGTGAACGGCTTCTGGGGCGACCCGGGTCAATACCTGGGCACCAAGACCTTCCTCGCCGAGACCGACCTGTGGGGTGCGACCGCCGAGAACCCCAGCGGCATCGGCGTCCCGCTCTACGTCTTCATGGCGTTCCAGATGGTCTTCGCGGTGATCACCGTCGCGCTGATCAGCGGCGCCATCTCCGACCGGGCCAAGTTCGCCGGCTGGCTGCTCTTCGCGTTCGGCTGGGCGACCCTGGTGTACTTCCCGGTCGCGCACTGGGTGTGGGGCGGCGGCATCATCGGCGGTGACATCCACGCGCTGGACTTCGCCGGTGGCACCGCGGTGCACATCAACGCCGGTGCCGCCGCGCTCGGTGTGGCGCTGGTGCTCGGCAAGCGGCTCGGCTGGCCCAAGGAGGTCATGAAGCCGCACAACATCCCGCTGGTCGCCCTCGGTGCCGGCCTGCTCTGGTTCGGCTGGTTCGGCTTCAACGCCGGCTCGGAGCTGACCGTCGACTCGGTCGCCGGGCTGGCCTTCATCAACACCCAGCTGGCCACCGCCGCCGCGGTGCTCGGCTGGATCGTCGTCGAGTGGATCAAGGGTGGCAAGCCGACCCTGGTCGGTGCCTCCTCCGGTGCCATCGCCGGCCTGGTCGCGATCACCCCCGCCTGCGGCTTCATCGCCCCCTGGGCGGCGGTACTGCTCGGCCTGGTCGCCGGTGCCGTCTGCGCGCTCGCGGTCAGCCTCAAGTACCGGCTCGGCTACGACGACTCGCTGGACGTGGTCGGCGTGCACTTCGTCGGCGGCTGGATCGGCTCGCTCTGGCTCGGCCTCTTCGCCACCAACAGCGTCAACAGCGCGATCACCGACGTGGTGGGTGCCTCCGACGGCCTCTTCTACGGCGGCGGGGCGACCCAGCTCGGCCGGCAGGCGCTGGCCGGCGTGATCGTCACCGTATGGTCGTTCGGTGTCGCCTGGCTGCTGGCCTTCGCGATCGAGAAGACCATCGGCTTCCGGGTCTCCCAGGAGGCCGAGGTCGACAGCATCGACATCGCGGAGCACGCGGAGAGCGGTTACGACCTCTCCACGGCCTCCGGCAGCGGTGGCGGCGCGTTCGCCATGGCCGGAATCGGCACGCCGAACAGCAGCACCCCGGCGGCCGAGCCCGCCGCCCCGGTCAGCGAGAAGGTCGCCGGCTAACGTTTCTGCGATGGAGGGGTTGGATATGAAGCTGGTGACTGCGGTCATCAAGCCGTACCAGCTGGACGCGGTCAAGGAGGCACTGCACGCCCTGGGCGTGGCCGGCCTGACCGTCAGCGAGGTCCAGGGGTACGGACGGCAGAAGGGCCACACCGAGGTGTACCGGGGTGCCGAGTACACGGTGGAGTTCCTGCCGAAGATCAGGGTCGAGGTGCTGACCGACGAGATCGACGTCGACAAGGTGGTCGACGCGGTGGTCACCGCCGCCCGTACCGGCAAGATCGGCGACGGGAAGGTCTGGGTGACCGGCGTCGAGGACGTCATCCGGGTCCGTACCGGCGAGCGCGGCCTCGACGCGCTCTAGGGAGATCATCACTGATGACCAGGGGACCCGTGCCGCTGACCACCGGTCAGGTCGATCCGAAGCCCCTGGTCATCCCCGGCATCGGCGCCGCCGCACGCGAGCAGCGTGCGGCGGCGCTCGACGCCTGGCTGACCGGGCTGCTCGCCGCCGGGCTTCGAGAGACCGCCGGCCGGCGCGGCGGAACGGACCCGACCTCGACCGACGGGGTGGCCCTGATCGCGGTCGGCGGGCTCGGCCGCCGGCAGTGCGCACCCTGCGGCGACTTGGACCTGGTGCTGCTGCACGCCGGGGTGCCCGGGATGGAGGAGCTGGCCGCAGCGCTCTGGTATCCGATCTGGGACGCCCGGCTCGGGCTGGACCACTCGGTGCGGACCATCCCCGAGGCGCTCTCCGTCGCGCACGACGACGTCAAGGTCACCCTCGGCCTGCTCGACGCCCGGCACGTCGCCGGGGACCGCGAACTCTCCGCCCGGCTGGTCGGCGCCGCCGCCGACCAGTGGCGACGGACCGCCGTACGCGCGCTGCCGGCGCTGCGCGAGGTCACCACGACCCGCTGGCAGGCCCACGGCGAACTGGCCTTCCTGCTGGAGGGCGACCTGAAGGAGGCGGCCGGCGGTCTGCGGGACGTTGCGCTGCTCCGGGCCATCGCCTTCGCCGGGATCAGCGACACGCTCCGCCCGGCGGTCCGGGCCGCGCACCTGCGGATGCTGGACACCCGGGACGCCCTGCACACCTCGGTCGGCCGCCGCGTCGACCGGCTGCTCGCCCAGGAACGGGCCGCGGTCGCCGACCTGCTCGGCCTGCGCCCGCCCCGGCGCGCCGACGGTCCGCCCCGCCAGTTGCTGCCCGAGACGGCAGAGTCGGCGGGCGGGGCCGCCGAGCCCGGCGACGCGCTGCTGCGCCAGGTCGCCGGGGACGCCCGCACCATCAGCCACGCCCTGGACGACGCCTGGCGGGCCGCCGACCGGCTCCGCTCCGGGCGACGCCGCGGCGCCGACGGCCGGCCGCTGCGCCGCCCGGTCGCCCGGGACGTGGTCGAGCAGGACGGCGAACTCGTACTCGCCCGGACCGCCATCGGAGCCCGCCCCGACCCGAGCCTGTCGCTGCGGGTCGCCGCCGCCGCGGCCAGCGCCCGGCTGCCGATCGCCCGGGCCACCTGCGAGTGGCTGGCCGCGTACTGCCCGCCGCTGCCGACACCGTGGCCGCCGGCCGCCCGGGCCGCCCTGATCACCCTGCTCGGCGCCGGCCCCGGCCTGGTCACCACCTGGGAAACCTGTGACCGGTACGGCCTGGTCGACGGCTGGCTGCCGGAGTGGCCCCGGATGCGCAGCCTGCCGCAGCACAATCCGGTGCACCGCTTCACCCTGGACCGGCACCTGGTGCAGGCCGCCGCCGAGGCGACCGGGTACGCCCGTGAGGTCGACCGGCCCGACCTGCTGCTGCTCGCCGCCTTCCTGCACGACGTCGGAAAGGGGCTGGGCGGGGACCACAGCCAGGTCGGTGCGCCGATCGCGGCCCGGATCGCCGCTCGGATCGGACTGCCGCCGGCCGAGGTCGAACTGGTCGGGAAGCTGGTCCGGCTGCACCTGCTGCTGCCCGAGGTGGCGACCCGGCGGGACCTCGCCGACCCGGTCACCATCGCACGCGTGGCCGAGGCGGTGCAGGACAGCACCACACTGAGCCTGCTGCACGCGCTGGCCCGGGCCGACGCGCGGGCGACCGGGCCGGCAGCCTGGTCGGACTGGAAGGCCCGGCTGATCGCCGAACTGGTCCGCCGGGTGCACACCCGGCTCGACACCGGCCAGCTTCCCGAGCCGCCGAGCCCGGACCCGGCGCTGGTGGCGGGGCCGCTGCCGGCCGTACACCTGGAGGGGGACCGGGTGGCGGTGGCCGCGGCGGACCGGCGGGGCCTGCTCGCCGCGGTCGCCGGTTGCCTGGCCCTGCACCGGCTGGAGGTGTTGGCCGCCGACGCCTGCATGGTCGAGGAGACCGCCCTGGTCGAGTTCCTGGTGCAACCCCGCTACGGCACCCCGCCGGATCCGGTCGCGCTCGCCGCCGACCTGCGCCGGGCGGTCACCGGCGACGTCTCGGTGACCCAGCGGCTGCGCGGGCGCGCGCTGGCGGCCCGGGGCGGCGGCTCGCCACCCCGGGTGGTCTGGCACCGGGCCGCCGCCACCGACGCCGTGGTGCTGGAGCTGCGCGCCGCCGACGCCGGCGGCCTGCTCTACCGGGTCACCAGCGCACTCGACGAGGCCGGCGCCCAGGTCCGGGCCGCCCGGATCTCCACCCTCGGCGGCGACGTGGTCGACGCCTTCTACCTGGTCGGAAGCTGGCCCGACGAGGCCGAGCGGGACCGGGTCGAGGCCGCCGTGCTGGCCGCCGCAGGCTGACCCGCCGGCGGCACGACAGGCGCGGCACGGCGGGTGCGGCACGGCACGACAGGTGCGCTGCGGTGGGCCGGTGCGACGACGTCAGCGGTGCGGCCGGCTCGGCGGCGGGCCGCTGCGACTACGTCAGCGGACGTAGTCGCGGGGCCGCCCGCAGGGCGACGCCGGCAGGCCCGCCGGGCGGGATCGTCGGAGCCATGACCGAAACCCCATCCCATCCGGTCGAGACCATCGGCCTGAGCAAACGGTACGGCGAAATTGTCGCCGTCGACTCACTCGACCTCACCGTGCGGGCCGGCGAGGTGTACGGCTTCCTCGGCCCGAACGGCGCCGGCAAGACCAGTACGCTGCGCATGCTGCTCGGCCTCGTCCGCCCCACCGCCGGCACCGTCCGGCTCTTCGGCCGGCCACCCGGCGCACCCGGTCAACTGGACCGGGTCGGCGCGCTGATTGAGGGACCGGCCTGCTACCCCTACCTCTCCGGCTGGGACAACCTGCGGGTGCTGGCCCGGTACGCCGGCACCCCGTCGGTCCGGATCCGCACCGTGCTCGAACTGGTCGACCTGACCGACCGGGCCGGTGACCGCTACTCCACCTACTCGCTCGGGATGAAGCAGCGGCTCGGGGTCGCCGCCGCGCTGCTGAAGGACCCCCGGCTGCTGATCCTCGACGAGCCGACCAACGGGCTGGATCCGGCCGGGATGGCCGACATGCGGGCGCTGATCCGCCGACTGGCGTCGGGCGGCTGCACCGTGCTGCTCTCCAGCCATCTGCTCGGCGAGGTGCAGCAGGTCTGCGACCGGGTCGGCGTGGTCTCCCGGGGACGACTCGTCACCGAGAGCACGGTCGCCGAGCTGCGCGGCAAAACCAGCCTGCGGGTGCTGGCCGACCCGCTCGGCGCCGCCGAGGAGCGCGCCCGGGCACTGCTCGGCCCGGACCGGGTCCGGGTGGTCGACGGCGGACTCGACCTGGCGGTCGAACCCGAGCGAGCGGCCTGGCTGAACGCCGCGTTCGTCGAGGCCGGGCTGGCCGTACGCGAGCTGCGTCCCCGGGAACGTGATCTGGAGCAGGTGTTCTTCGAACTCACCGGCGGTACCGACGCCGCCGGTGCCGACCGGACGACGAAGGAGGTCGGACATGGCGTTCCGGCGACTGCCTGACGTACTCGCCGCCGAGCTGGTCAAGTTGGTCCGTCGGCCGGCGAACTGGCTGCTGCTGGCGGTGGCCCTGGTGCTCAGTCTGACCTTCACCTACCTGGTCCCGTACGCCGGATACGTCGACGGCGCCGAGCCGGCCGGCCCCGGCCCCGGCCCTGGCTCTGGCGGCCCGGCGGAGGCGGCCGGGGACGGGCTGACCGGACTGCTGCCGGCGGAGCTGGTCGGCAACTCGATCGGCGGGCTGCCGATCTTCCTCGGCGCGATCATGCTGATCCTCGGCGTGCTGACGGTCGGCGGCGAGTACGGCTGGGGCACCTGGAAGACCCTGTTCACCCAGGGCCCGCCCCGGTTGGCCGGGTACGCCGGCAAACTCGGCACCCTGGCCGTGGCGACCCTGGTCACGGTGTTGGCGATCTTCGTCTTGGGCGCCGCCGCCAGCGCGGGAGTCGCCGGCATCGAGGGGCAGCCGGTGCACTGGCCGTCGCCGGGCGAGCTGGCGGTCGGCGTGGGTGCGGGCTGGCTGGTCGCGATGATGTGGGCGACCTTCGGGGTGCTGCTGGCCGTACTGCTGCGCGGGGTGGCGCTGCCGGTCGGGCTGGGACTGGTCTGGCTGCTGGCCGTGCAGAACCTGCTGGCCAGTCTCGCCGCACCGCTGCTCGACTGGGTGGCGCAGGCGCAGAAGGGGCTGCCCGGACCGACGGCCGGTTCCCTGGTCGCCGCGCTCGGCGCCGGCCCGGGCACGCCCGGGGTCGAGCAGGTCGTCGGAGGCGGGCAGGCGGCCCTGACGGTCGCCGGCTACCTGGTCGGATTCGCGTTGCTGGCCGGTGCCGTGCTCCGCCGGCGTGACATCCTCTGAACCGATGACCCGGGAGGCGGAACCGATGACCTGGACGCGGCACCGATGACCTCGACCGAGCCGGTGGCGGGAGCCGGGCCGGGCCGGTGGATCTGGCTGGCGGACGGCGCGCTGGCGGTCGGACTGCTCGCGGTCACCGTGCCGGCGAGCACGGTGATCGGCCGGAACATGCCCGGCGCGACCGAGGTGGACGGTTGGGGCTACGCGCTGATCGCGCTCGGCACGCTGAGCCTGACGGTACGTCGCCACCGGCCGATCGGCACGCTGGCGCTCTGCACACTGGCCGTCTCGACGTACCTGGTGGTCGGCTACCCGTACGGGCCGATGCTGCTCAGCTATCTGGTCGCGGTCTACACGGTGGCGGCACACCTGCCGGTACGCCCGGCGGCGGTCGGCACCGCCGTCTCCCTGGTGGTGCTGCTGGCCCACACGGTGCTGTCGGTCCGGGCCAGCCCGCAGGGGCTGGTCGGTCTCCTGCCCGGCTCGGCCTGGGCGGTCGTGCCGTTCGCGGTCGGTGCCACCGTGCGGGTCAACCGGCAGTCCGCCGCCCAGGCCCGGGTCGAGCAGGCCCGGCGGATCGCCGACGACGAGCGGCTCCGGATCGCCCAGGAGGTGCACGACGTGGTCGGGCACGGGCTGGCCGCGATCAACATGCAGGCCGAGATCGCCCTGCACCTGCTGTCGAAGCGGCCGGAGCAGGCGGAGACGGCATTGACCGCGATCAGCCGCACCAGCCGGGAGGCGCTTGACGAACTGCGGGTGACCCTCTCGGTTGTCCGTCGGGACGCCGCGGTCGAGCGGGCGCCGGTGCCCGGACTTGACCAGGTGGCGGCGCTGACCGACCGGCTGCGCCGGTCCGGGTTGCCGGTCACCCTGGAGATCACCGGTGACCGCCGGCCGCTGGCGGTGGCGGTCGACCTGGCCGCGTACCGTGTCGTGCAGGAGGCGCTGACGAACGTGCTGCGGCACGCGGGCGCCGCCAGCGCGACGGTGCGGATCGGGTACCTGCCGGCCGAGGTGACCGTCGAGGTGCTGGACACCGGACACGGCGGGGCGGGGGCGGCCGGGCCGGGCGCCGGGCACGGACTGACCGGGATGCGGGAGCGGCTCGACGCCCTCGGCGGCGCCCTGGAGGTCGGGCCGCGTCCCGGTGGCGGGTTCCGGATCTTCGCGCGGCTGCCCGCGCCGGCACGGGACTGACCGAGGACCGTCCGGGAGGACAGCGGAATGACGAGGACAGCGGAATGATGACCGGAGAGAGCGGGACGACCGGGGGCAGCGGGACGACGATCGGTGTGCTGATCGCGGACGACCAGGACCTGGTGCGGCTGGGCCTGCGGGCCCTGGTCGAGAGTGAGCCGGATCTGCGGGTGGTCGGTGAGGCGGCCGACGGGCTGGGCGCGCTGGCGGTGGCCCGGCGGGAACGACCCGACATCGTGCTGATGGACGTCCGGATGCCCGGAATCGACGGCATCGAGGCGACCCGGCGGATCGTGGCGGACCCGGAACTGGCCGGGACCCGGGTGGTGGTGCTGACCACCTTCGAACTCGACTCGTACGTCTTCGAGGCGCTCCGGCACGGCGCCAGCGGCTTCCTGACCAAGGACACCAAGCCGGTGGAACTGCTCCGGGCGATCCGGCTGGTGGCCGGTGGCGAGGCGCTGCTCTCCCCGTCGGTGACCCGTCGGGTGGTCCGGGAGTTCGCCACCCGGCCGTCCCGGGTGCTCCGCCCGCACCCTCGGTTGGACACCCTGACCGACCGGGAGCGGCAGGTGGTCGGGCTGGTCGGCGAGGGGCTGAGCAACGACGAGATCGGCGGCCGGCTGCTGGTCAGCCCGGCGACCGCGCGTACCCATGTCAGCCGGGCGATGGTCAAGCTGGGTGCCCGGGACCGGGCCCAACTGGTCGTGTACGCGTACCAGTCGGGTCTGGTCGGGCCCTGACCCGCCGGCACGGCCGCGACTCCCCGGCCGGCTCCTCGGCCCGGCCGGGGTGGAGATTCGCCCACGAGGCTGTCGAGCTGCCCCGGTTGTGCACCCGCCCGGTGTCGACGGCTCGGTCGGGGTTCGTCGCCGGACCGGCGAGCCGCCCGGCTGTGCGTGCGGGCCGTCGTCGGCTGCTCGGGCGGGGCGGAGGCGCCGGAGGATGCGGGCGGCTACCCTTGCGGTGGCCGGGAACCCGTGTCTCGGCTCTGCCATGCTCGGGTAAATACGACAAACGGGATGCTGCGCCGTGTTTGACACTTTGAGTGACCGCCTGTCCGGGATCTTCACCAAGCTGCGCGGCAAGGGCCGTCTCACCGACGCCGACATCGACGCCACCGCCCGGGAGATCCGGCTGGCGCTGCTGGAGGCGGACGTCGCCCTGCCCGTGGTCAAGTCCTTCATCGCCAGCCTGAAGGAGCGGGCCCGGGGCGCCGAGGTGTCCCAGGCGCTCAACCCGGCCCAGCAGGTGATCAAGATCGTCCACGAGGAACTCGTCGCCGTACTCGGCGGCGAGGGCCGCCGGTTGCAGTTCGCCAAGCAGCCCCCGACGGTGATCATGCTCGCCGGTCTCCAGGGTTCGGGTAAGACGACCCTGGCCGGCAAGCTGGCCGGCTGGCTGAAGGGGCAGGGACACCAGCCGATGCTTGTCGCCGCCGACCTCCAGCGGCCGAACGCGGTCAACCAGTTGCAGGTGCTCGGCGGCCGGGCCGGGGTCGAGGTCTTCGCGCCGGAACCGGGCAACGGGGTCGGCGACCCGGTCCAGGTCGCCAAGGCGTCGATCGAGCACGCCCGGCGCGCAGCCCGGGACATCGTCATCGTGGACACCGCCGGCCGGCTCGGCATCGACGCCGAGATGATGGCGCAGGCCGCCGCGATCCGCGACGCGGTAGACCCGGACGAGGTCATCTTCGTGATCGACGCGATGGTCGGTCAGGACGCGGTACGCACCGCCGAGGCGTTCCGGGACGGTGTCGGGATCACCGGCGTGGTCCTGTCGAAGCTCGACGGTGACGCCCGCGGCGGTGCCGCCCTCTCGGTACGCCAGGTCACCGGCCAGCCGATCCTCTTCGCCTCGACCGGCGAGAAGCTGGCCGACTTCGACGTCTTTTACCCGGACCGGATGGCCAGCCGGATCCTCGGCATGGGCGACGTGCTGACCCTGATCGAGCAGGCCGAGCAGGCCTTCGACGCCGATCAGAAAGAGAAGATGACCGCCAAGCTGATGGGCGGCGAGCAGTTCACCCTGGAGGACTTCCTCGACCAGCTCATCGCGGTACGCCGGATGGGGCCGATCGCGAACGTCCTGGCCATGATGCCCGGGATGGGGCAGATGAAGGACCAGTTGGCCGAGGTCGACGACAAGCACTTCGACAGGGTCACCGCGATCATCCGGTCGATGACCCCAGGCGAGCGGACCAACCCGAAGATCATCAACGGCTCGCGGCGGGCCCGGATCGCCACCGGCTCCGGGGTCACCGTGATGGACGTCAACCAACTGCTCAACCGCTTCGCCGAAGCGCAGAAGATGATGAAGCAGATGGGCGGCATGATGGGCCTGCCCGGCGGCCGGCGCAAGGCGACCAAGTCGCCGAAGAACAAGCGCAAGGGCACCAAGGGCGGCGGCCGGCCCCGGGTCGGCGGTCCGGCCGGCGGCTTCCCGGGTGGCATGCCGCAGTTGCCGCCGGGGCTGGACCCGAACGCGCTGCCGGGCGGCGGCCAGGGCCTGCCGCCCGGCTTCAAGCTGCCGAAACTGGACTTCAACAAGCTCGGCAAGCGCCCGAACGACAAGTGACGGTGCGACTGGTGGCCGGTGACAGTTCGGGTGGCGGCCGGGCGTCCCGGAGGCCGGCGGCGACGGACGTGCTGTCCGTCGTACGGGACAGTGGGCGATAGCCTGACCGCGTAGAGTGACGGCGTCAGCGGGAAGGGGTGGTCATGACCGCGGCGCCGATGCTGCCGGAGCGGCAGGAGCGGACGGTTGACGACCTCGGCGAGCTGCCGAAGGACCTTCCGTACGAACTGGTCAACGGAAGGTTGATCCTGCCGTCCCCACCCACCTGCACCAGGACCTCTGTGTCGAAATCCTGCTGGCACTCGAGGCGAACTGTCCGCCGGAGTACGTGGTCGGCATCGACCTGTCGATGCGGGTCGACCGGCGCAACGAGCCCCGGCCCGACGTGGTGGCACTGCGCCGGGAGCACGTCACCCGCAGCCCGGTCCCGGTGCGGGACGCCGTCATCGCGGTCGAGGTCATCTCACCCGACTCCACCTTCCAGGACATGTACGACAAGGCCCGGGTCTACGGCCACGCCGGGGTGCCGACCTACTGGGTGGTGGACCCGCTGCACGAGCGGATGACCCTGACCGAGTTCGTGCTCGGCCCGACGGGTGAATACGAGCCGGCCGCGCACACCGACGACGTCTTCGACACCGAGCGGCCGTGGAAGGTCACCGTCGACCTGCCGGCCCTGACCAGCCGCTGGGCCGGGCTGCGCGACCGCGCCGAGCGGTGACCTCCGGCGGGCCGCGCCGGGGCGCGGCGGTGCGCCGGGCTTCCATCGGGTAGGAATGTGCGCATGGCGCTGCACGTACGAGGGGTCGTGCTCCCGGACGACGAGGTCCGAGACCTGTGGCTGGTCGGTGACCGGGTGACCTTCACCCCGGTGCCCGGTGCGGTGACGGTGGCCGACCGCGGTTTCGTGCTGCCCGGTCTGGTCGACGCGCACTGCCATCCGGGGATCGCCCCGGGCTCGGTGCCGGTCACCTCGCTGGACCAGGCCCGCGAACTCGCCCGGATCGACCGGGACGCCGGGGTGCTGGCGATCCGGGACGCCGGCTCGCCGTTCGCGTACCCGGAGTTGGAGGACGAGCCGGACCTGCCCCGGCTGGCCCGCGCGGGCCGGCACGTCGCGCCGCCGAGGCGCTACCTGCGGGGCATCGCGGTCGAGGTCGAGCCCACCGAGGTTCCGGCGGCGGTGACCGAGCAGGCCCGGGCCGGCAACGGCTGGGTCAAGCTGGTCGGCGACTGGATCGACCGGGAGGTCGGCGACCTGGCGCCGTCCTGGGACGCGGAGACCGTGGCCGCCGCGGTGGCCGCCGCGCACGCGGCCGGGGCGCGGGCCGCGGTGCACACCTTCTCCGAGGTCGGGGTCGAGCTGATGGTCCGGGCCGGGGTCGACTCGGTCGAGCACGGCACCGGGCTCAGCCTGGAACTGGTCGACGAGATGGCCCGGCGGGGCACCGCACTGGTGCCCACCATGATCAACATCGCCACCTTCGGCGAGATCGCCGAGCGGGCCGCCGCGAAGTTCCCCGGGTACGCCAAGCACATGCTCGCGCTCCGCGACAACTTCCCGGCGGTGGTCGGGGCGGCGTACGAGGCCGGCGTGCCGATCTACGTCGGCACCGACGCGGGCGGCGGGATCGACCACGGGCTGGCCGCCGAGGAGATGCTGCTGCTGCACGAGCGGGCCGGGATGTCCCCGGTCGACGTGCTGGCCGCCGCCTCCTGGCGGGCCCGGGACTGGCTCGGCTTCCCCGGCCTGGTCGAGGGCGGCCTCGCCGACCTGGTGGTCTATCCCAGCGACCCGCGCACCGACCTGCGGGTGGTACGCACACCGGAGCGGATCGTGCTGCGCGGCCGGCTGCTGCGCTGACCCAGCCCCCACCAGCCTGAGCTGTAAGGCGGGGGCCCTTCTACAACAAAAAGCGATAAGGAGGGGCCCTTCCTTTCACCCGGGCCGGGCGCGTCGGCTTCGGCGGCGGCGCATAGGATGTGCCCTCATGGCACGCGTGCTCACTCCCCGTGCGGAGGACTTCCCCCGCTGGTACCAGGACCTGATCGCCAAGGCGCAGCTCGCCGACAACGGCCCGGTGCGGGGGACCATGGTCATCCGACCGGCCGGCTACGCCATCTGGGAGCGGATGCAGGCCGAGATGGACGCTCGGATCAAGCTGGCCGGCGCGGAGAACGCGTACTTCCCGCTCTTCATCCCGGAGAGCTACCTGCGCCGGGAGGCACAGCACGTCGAGGGCTTCTCGCCCGAGCTGGCGGTGGTCACCCACGGTGGCGGCAAGCAGCTCGCCGAGCCGGTGGTGGTCCGGCCGACCAGCGAGACCGTGATCGGCGAGTTCATGGCGAAGTGGGTCGACTCCTACCGCGACCTGCCGCTGCTGCTCAACCAGTGGGCCAACGTGGTGCGCTGGGAACTGCGTCCCCGGATCTTCCTGCGGACCAGCGAGTTCCTCTGGCAGGAGGGGCACACCGCGCACGCCGACGAGACCGACGCGCGGGCGTACGCCCGGAAGATCCTGCACGAGGTCTACGAGGACTTCATGGTCGGGGTGCTCGGCATTCCGGTGCTGGTCGGGTTGAAGACCGCCCGGGAGCGGTTCGCCGGTGCCACCCGCACGTACACCCTCGAAGGCATGATGGGTGACGGCAAGGCGTTGCAGATGGGCACCTCGCACGAGCTGGGACAGAACTTCGCCAAGGCTTTCGACATCACCTACACCTCGGCGGAGCGCAGTGTCGAGCACGCCTGGACCACCTCGTGGGGCAGCTCCACCCGGATGCTCGGCGGGCTGATCATGTGCCACGGCGACGACAACGGGCTGCGGGTGCCGCCGAAGCTGGCGCCGGTGCAGGCGTACGTGATGGTGGTGAAGGCCGGCGACGGCGTCGCCGAGGCGGCCGCGAAGCTCTGCGACGCGCTGCGCGACGCCGGGGTCCGGGTCGCCCTCGACGACCGGGTGGACACCCCGTTCGGCCGCCGGGCCGTCGACGCCGAGCTCAAGGGCTATCCGGTACGCGTGGAGCTCGGTCCCCGCGACCTGGCCGCCGGCAACGCGGTGCTGGTCCGCCGGACCACCGGCGCCAAGACCCCGGTCCCGGTGCCGGACGTGGTGGCCGGGGTGCTCGCCGCGCTCGACGCCGACCAGAAGGCGCTCTACGACGAGGCGTTGGCCCGGCGCGAGTCGCAGACCGTGTCGGTGGACTCGCTGGCCGAGGCGATCGAGGCGGCCGGCACCGGCTTCGCCCGGGTGCCGTGGTCGGCGGTCGGCGCCGAGGGGGAGGCGACCGCGAACGCCCAGGGCGTGACGGTGCGCTGCCTGCGCCGGGCCGACGGTTCGGTGCCGGACTCGGAGGACGAACCGGAGCTGACCGCCATCCTGGCCCGTTCCTACTGATCCGGGGGGTCGAGACCGGGATGCGCTTTTCGCCGGGCCGCGTCGTCGTGCACCGCAACGTCCGGCGGGGGCGGATCGGCTGGGTCCGCCCGGCCCGGGTGGTCAGCGACGACGACCGTGGCCTGCTGCTCTGGGTCGCCCGGGGCACCCAGGTGGCCAGCGAGGTCAGCGCGGACGGCCAGGGGATGCGGGCGATGCCGTTCACCGAGTGGATCACATCGACGTACCGGATGCGGGTCGCCACCTGGGCCGGCCCGCCGGTGCTGAAGTTCCTGCCGGCCGGTGCGGACCATTCGGTCTGGTTCTTCCGGGACGAGGCCGACCGGTTCGCCAGCTGGTACGTCAACCTGGAGGAGCACGGCGTCCGCTGGGACGACGGCGACCTGGCCGGGGTCGACATGGTCGACCAGGACCTCGACGTGGTGGTCCGGCCGGACCACAGCTGGGCGTGGAAGGACGAGGGCGAGTTCGCCGAGCGGCTGGCGCTCCCGGAGCACTACTGGGTGCCGGACGCGGCGGCGGTACGTGCCGAGGGCGAGCGGGTCATCAAGATCGCCGAGGCGGCAGAGTTTCCGTTCGACGGCACCTGGTGCGATTTCGTCCCCGACCCGGCCTGGACCGCGCCGGAGCTGCCGCCCGGCTGGGACCGCCCACCCGTGCGCTGAACGCCCGGACCGCCGCCGGCCCGGCTCAGTTGCCGGCCGGCGCGACGTTGGCGGACAGTGCCGGCCCCGCCTGCCGGGGAGGGGCGTACGGGCGGCAGGAGGCCCGGATGACCAGTTCGGTGGGTAGCCGGATGTGGGTGTCCCGTTCGGTGCCGCCGACCAGGTCGATGAGCAGGCGCAACGCCTCGGCCCCCATCCGTTGCAGCGGCTGCATGATCGTGGTCAGCGGCGGGTTGACGAGCGCCGACTCCGGTACGTTGTCGAAGCCGATCACGGAGAGGTCGTCGGGCACCCGCAGGCCCAGGTGCCGGGCGACGTCGAGGGTGGAGATGGCCGAGAGGTCGTTTCCGGCGAAGACCGCGGTCGGCCGGTCGGGCAGGGCCAGCAGCTCGGCGGCCGGGCCGGCGGCGCTGGCGGTGCGGAAGCCGCCGACCCGGACCAGCCGTTCGTCCACGGGTACGCCGGCGTCGGCCATCGCCTTGCGGAACCCGGCCTCGCGCAGCCGGGCCGACTCGAGGTCGGAGCGGCCGCTGATGTGCCCGATCCGGCGGTGCCCGAGCGAGAGCAGGTAGTTGGTCGCGAGTACGGCGCCGGCGAAGTTGTCGGAGTCGACGGTGGGCAGCCCGGACGGGCCGGTGTGCGGGTCGACGGCCACGACGTGGAAGCCCTGGTTGGTCTCGACCACGGTTGGCGTGACGATCACGGCTCCGTCGATGAGCGTTCCGGAGAGCCGGGCCAGCGACCGCCGCTCCCAGCCGATGGCGGTGCCGGCGCCGTCGCCGCCGGAGTAGGCCAGCAGTTGGTAGCCGGTGCCGACCACCTCCCGCGACGCGCCCTTGAGCAGTTCGGTCGAGAACGGCTCGAACTCGGCGACCAGGATGCCCAGCACGTTGGTGCGGTGACTGCGCAGGCTCTGCGCCCCGAGGCTGGCTTCGTACCCGAGCTGGTGGATGACCTGCTGCACGCGTTCCACGGTCGCCTGGGCCACGCCATACCGGCCATTGACCACCTTGGATACCGTCGCGACGGAGACGCCGGCCGTACGGGCCACGTCCGACATCTTGACACGCCTCGGGAACGCCACGCCGACGATGATAGAGGGCGGCAAGCGCCCTGTGACAGGGGAGTCGAAAACGTTATCGACAACGGTTGACACCGCGTTACGTGGCTGTAAAACTCGCCGTTCAGGTGAGTACCGCGACTGATAGTCGAGGAGACATTCGATGGCGATGAAAGGCCGCGCGGGCACCGTCCTGGCGCTGCTTACGACCAGCGCACTCCTTGCTGCCGGATGTAGTGGCGGCGGCGAAGAAGCGCCCGCTGAGGAAGAGCTCTACAAGAACCCGGTGACCCTGACCTGGTGGCACAACCAGTCACAGGACGGGCCCGGCAAGAGTTACTGGGAGAAGGTCGCCAAGGACTTCTCCGCGCTGCACCCGACCGTCACGATCCAGATCGAGGCGATCGAGACCAACCAGCTCCAGCGGACCCGGATCCCGGCCGCCCTGCTGAGCAACGACCCGCCGGACATCTTCGCGTCCTGGGGTGGCGGCGAGGTCCGGGAGCAGGTGGAGGCCGACTACCTGAAGGACATCACCGAGCAGACCAAGACCGAGGTCGAGAACATCGGCAGCGCCACCGAGATCTGGGCGGTGGACGGCAAGCAGTACGGTCTGCCGTACCGGATGGGTATCGAGGGCATCTGGTACAACAAGGACATGTTCGCGCGAGCGGGCATCACCGCGCCGCCGACCACCTTCGAAGAGCTGAACGACGCGGTCACCAAGCTCAAGGCCATCAACGTGGTGCCGATCGCCCTCGGTGCCGGTGACAAGTGGCCGGCGGCGCACTGGTGGTACAACTTCGCCCTGCGTGCCTGCTCGGTCGACACCCTGAAGAAGGCCTCCACCGAGACCACCTTCGACGACCCGTGCTTCGTCAAGGCCGGCCAGGACCTGAAGGCCTTCATCGACACCAACCCGTTCCAGCCCAACTTCATCGCCACCCCGGGCCAACACGACCCGACCAGCGCGAACGGGCTGCTGGCCAACGGCAAGGCCGCGATGGAACTGATGGGCGACTGGAACAAGGGCACCCTGGAGTCCGTCGCCGAGGACAAGGCGGCGCTGGCCAAGTTCCTCGGCTGGTTCCCGGTGCCGGCGATCTCCGGCTCTGCCGGTGACCCGAAGGCCGCCCTCGGCGGTGGCGACGGGTTCTCCTGCGCCAAGAACGCGCCGGCCGAGTGCGTCGAGTTCCTCAAGTACATCCTCAGCCCCGACGTGCAGAAGGGCTACGCCGCCACCGGCGCCGGCCTGCCGGTCACCAAGGACGCGGCGTCCGCCGTCGAGGATCCCGCGCTGAAGTCCATCCTGGAGGCGACGGCGAACGCGACCTACGTCCAGCTCTGGCTGGACACGGCGTTCGGCAGCACCGTCGGCACCGCGATGAACGACGCGATCGTCGCCATCTTCGCCGGCAACGGTACGCCGGAGAAGGTCGTCGACGCGATGAAGGCGGCCGCACGCAAGTGACCGCCACCAACCCCACCCTGAACCCCGCCGGCGGCGCATCCGCGCCGCCGGCGGGCGCCCGGCCCGCCCGGCGGCGGGCGTCCTCCCGCGGAGCCGACAACCGACGCAAGTGGTACGAGATCATCGGGCTGACCACGCCGGCGATCATCGTCTACGTGATGTTCGTGCTGGTGCCGATGGGCTTCGCGGTCTACTACAGCCTCTTCCGCTGGCGTGGGGTCGGAGCGCCCACCGACTTCGTCGGCTTCGACAACTACGTGCTGGCCTTCGAGGATCCGATCTTCCTCGACGCGTTGCGCAACAACGCCATCGTCGTGGTCGGGTCGCTGCTGGTGCAGGGTCCGATCGCGCTGGCCGTCGCCCTGCTGCTCAACCGCCGCTTCCGCGGCCGCACCGTGTTCCGGCTGCTGGTCTTCGTGCCCTACGTGCTCGCCGAGGTCACCGTCGGCATCATGTGGAAGCTGATCCTCACCGACGGCGGGACGGTCGACGCGCTGCTGCGCTCGCTCGGGCTGGGCAGTTTCGTGCAGGCCTGGCTCGCCGACCTCGACATCGTCATCTGGACGCTGCTCTTCGTCCTCACCTGGAAGTACGTCGGCTTCGCCATCATCCTGCTGCTCGCCGGCCTGTCGAACGTGCCGCCGGAGCTGAGCGAGGCCGCCGCGATCGACGGGGCGAGCTGGTGGCAGGTGCAGCGGCACATCACGCTTCCACTGCTCGGCCCCACCATCCGGATCTGGATGTTCCTGTCGATGATCGGTTCGTTGCAGGTCTTCGACGTGATCTGGGTGACCTCGGTGCCCGCGGTGCGGTCGCTCGGCGCGTCGGCCACCATGGCGACCTACATGGTCGACAACGGCTTCTTCGCCCGGCTGTGGGGCTACGGCAACGCGGTCGCCGTGATCCTCTTCGTCATCTCCTTCGTCGCGGCGCTGCTCTTCCAGCGGTTCCTGCTCCGCCGTGACATCCAGGGTGCCATCACCACCAGAAGGGTGAAATGACCGTGGCCGCGAACGCAGCCCTGCCCCGACCGTCCCAGCGCCGTCCGGTGTCGTGGGGTAACCCGCTCACCTACGCGCTGGCGCTCGCGGTGGCGGCCGTGTCGATCGCCCCGGTCGTCTACGTGATCGTCGGCGGCTTCCGCACCACCCCGCAGATCGTCGCGAACCCGGCCGGCCTGCCCGACCCGTGGGTGTTCGACAACTACGCCAGGGTGCTGACCCGCGGCGACTTCTGGGGCCAGGTGTTCAACAGCGCGGTGATCGCCTTCGGCACCACGCTCGGGGTGGTGGTGCTCGGCGTCTGCGCGGCGTACGTGCTGGCCCGGTACACCTTCCGCGGGCGCGAGGCGCTCTACACCTTCTTCACGCTCGGTCTGCTCTTCCCGGCCGGCGCGGCGATCCTGCCGCTCTACCTCATGCTGCGCGATTTGAGCCTGGTCAATTCCTACTACGCGGTGATCCTGCCGCAGATCGCCTTCGCCCTGCCGCTCACGATCGTGATCCTGCGACCGTTCCTGGCCGCGATCCCCCGCGAGCTGGAGGACGCCGCCGCGATCGACGGCACCGGGCGGCTCGGCTTCCTCTGGATGATCGTGCTGCCGCTGTCCCGCCCCGCGCTCGTCACGGTCGGGATCCTGGCCTTCGTGGCGAGCTGGAACGCCTTCCTGCTGCCCCTGCTCGTGCTCAGCGACGTCAATCTGCACACGCTGCCCCTGGGCGTGCAGAACTTCTCGAGCCAGTACACCGCGGACACGGCGGGAATTCTCGCCTTCACCTCGCTGGCGATGCTGCCGGCGCTGGCGTTCTTCACGTTCGCCGAGAAGCAGATCGTCGGTGGTCTCCAGGGCGCGGTCAAGGGGTGACGGGGCGGTCCGCCGTCAGGATCGGGCCGATCTCGATCACCCACCAGCTCACACCGGCCGGCGAGTTCGCCGGCCGGTGTGAGCTTCCCGGGCCGGGTCTGGCACAATAGGTCGCTGGTATCCGGCGCGCGTCCGGCGCCCTCTAACCCGGGCGCGTCGCCAGTCCATCGAGCAGTCCCCGGCTCAAACCCCACTGTGCCGGTCGGCTCTCACCCGCGCACCGCCCGTGTCCGGGCCGGTGAGAATCGCAACAGGAGCGAACACACTGTGGCCGTAAAGATCCGGCTTCTGCGGATGGGTAAGATCCGCAACCCGCAGTACCGTATTGTCGTCGCCGACTCGCGCACCAAGCGTGACGGCCGGGCGATCGAGTTCGTCGGGATCTACCAGCCGAAGGAAGACCCTTCGGTGATCCAGGTCAAGTCGGAGCGGGTGCAGTACTGGCTCTCGGTCGGCGCCCAGCCGAGCGAGGCCGTCCAGCGCCTGCTGGAGAAGACCGGCGACTGGCAGAAGTTCAAGGGCCTGCCGGCCCCGCCGCCGCTGCTGGTGGCGCCGGAGAAGGCCGACCGCACGGCGGCCTACGAGGCCGAGGCGAAGGCCGCGGCCGGGCTGACCGAGTCGGCCAAGCCGGCGAAGAAGGCGGCCAAGGCGGCCCCCGCCAAGGCCGAGGAGCCCAAGGCCGAGGCACCCAAGACCGAGGAGCAGGCCGGTGCGGACTCCGGCGAGCAGGCCTGACGTGGCGCTCCGGCCAGCGCTCGAACACCTGGTCAAGGGCATCGTCGACCACCCGGACGACGTACGGGTCCGGATGGTCGACTCCCGGCGCGGCAAGCGCCTGGAGGTGCGGGTGCACCCCGAGGACCTGGGCACCGTGATCGGCCGCAGCGGCCGTACCGCGAAGGCACTGCGCCAGGTGATCGGGTCGATCGGCGGCCGTGGGGTACGCGTCGACATCGTCGACTCGTACTGACCCGCGGACTCCTCGATGCTCCTGACCGTCGGCCGGATCGGCCGTCCGCACGGCATCCGCGGTGAGGTGACCGTTGAGGTGCGGACCGACGAGCCCGAGGCGCGGTTCGCCGTCGGGACGGTGTTGCGCACCGACCCGGCGGCGGCAGCCGGCCAAGCCCCGGCACCGCTCGACAGCGGGCCCGGAGAGCTGTTCCGGGTGCCCGACCGGCTCACCGTCGAGGCGGTCCGGTGGCATCAGGGCAGGCTGCTCGTCGCCTTCGACGGCGTCTACGACCGCGATGTCGCCGAGGCGCTGCGCGGCACCCTGCTCGTGGTCGACAGCGCCGAGCTGTCGCCGCCGGACGACCCCGACGAGTTCAACGACCACCAGTTGATCGGGCTCGCCGTGGTCACCCCGGCCGGCGAGTCCCTCGGCGAGGTGGCCCGGATCGACCACGCGCCCGCCTCCGACCTGCTGGTGCTGCGCCGCCCGGAGGGGCGTACCGCGCTGATCCCGTTCGTCCGGGCGATCGTCCCGGAGGTGGACCTGGCCGCCGGCCGGGTGGTGGTGGACGCCCCGCCGGGCCTGCTGGATCTCTGAGCGGCGAGGTCTGTTAGGAAGGGCCCCTTCCTATACAGAATGCGATAAGAGGGGGCCCTTCCTTACATGCGCGTCGACGTGGTGTCGATCTTTCCCGACTATCTCGCCCCGCTGGGGCTGTCGCTGATCGGGCGGGCCCGGTCGGCCGGCGTACTCGACGTCGCCGTGCACGACCTGCGGACCTGGACCCACGACGTGCACCGTACGGTCGACGACAGCCCGTACGGCGGCGGGCCGGGCATGGTGATGCGGCCCGAGCCGTGGGGGGAGGCGCTGGACGCCCTGGTGCCGCCCGGCCGGGAGCCCGGGACCCGGCTGGTGGTGCCCACCCCGGCCGGAGTTCCGTTCGACCAGCCGATGGCGCACGAGTTGGCCGCCGAGTCGCACCTCGTCTTCGCCTGCGGCCGGTACGAGGGGATCGACCAGCGGGTCCTCGACCACGCCGCCACCCGGATGCCGGTGACCGAGGTCTCGCTCGGCGACTACGTGCTCTTCGGTGGCGAGGTCGCGGTACTGGTGATCATGGAGGCGGTGACCCGCCTGCTGCCGGGAGTGCTCGGCAACGCCGACTCGCTGGTCGAGGAGTCGCACGCGCACGGGCTGCTGGAGGCACCGGTCTACACCAAGCCGCCGAGCTGGCGCGGTCAGGACGTACCCGAGATCCTGCGCTCGGGCGACCACGGCCGGATCGCCCGGTGGCGGCGCGACCAGGCGCTGGTCCGGACGGCCCGGCGCCGGCCCGACATGCTGGCCGCGCTGCCCGCCGAGCGGCTGGACAACCGGGACGTCAGCGCGCTGGCCGGGGCCGGATTTCAGCCTCCGGCCGGTGATATGGCAAAGTAGGGGGGTTGCCGCAGTCGCCCGTGCCACGGACGGCTGCGAGGATCTCCGCCGGGGTCGCCGTTCCGGACCCCGCCGTGGAGATCAGAATCACCCATCCGCGCGCCGACGCCCGGTGCGCCGTGAGCCTTCAAGGATGCAGCGATGAACACCCTGGACGCCCTCGACGCCCAGTCGCAGCGGACCGACATTCCGGAGTTCCGGGCCGGTGACACCGTCAAGGTGCACGCCCGAGTCGTCGAGGGCAGCCGGTCCCGGGTGCAGGTCTTCGAGGGCGTCGTCATCCGGCGGCACGGCGCGGGCCTGCGGGAGACCTTCACCGTCCGCAAGATCAGCTTCGGTGTCGGCGTGGAGCGGACGTACCCGGTCAACAGTCCGGCGATCGACCGCATCGAGGTGACCGTCCGTGGTGACGTCCGCCGGGCCAAGCTCTACTACCTCCGTGAGCTGCGCGGCAAGAAGGCCAAGATCAAGGAGCGTCGCGAGAAGCGGGTCGGCTGACCTTCCCGTCGGGCACGCCGACACCGATCGCGGGGTGCCGTCCCGGCCAACGCCGACTACGCTGGCCGGACGGGCAGACGCGAGACGACGCGACCCCGGCAACCGCCGGGGTCGCCTGTCACCCCCGCGCTTCCGCTCGCGGTGCCCGTCGCCCGGCCAGCGGGTGACGGCGCGATATCTCGGGACCGGGGAGTTGCGTGGTGCGTAGGGTGGACGACGAGGACGATGTCGAACCGTGGCGTCGTCGGCGACGATCCCGACGCACCCGTAAGCAGATGCCACTGTGGCAGGAGCTGCCACTACTGCTGATCGTGGCGTTCTGCCTCGCGGTGCTGATCCGGACCTTCCTGCTCCAGGCGTTCTACATCCCCTCGGGATCCATGGAGGACACCCTGCTGATCGGCGACCGGGTCCTGGTCAACAAGATCGTGTACGACGTGCGCGACCCGGTGCGCGGCGAGATCGTGGTCTTCCGTGGCACGGCCGCCTGGGCGCCCGAGGTCCGCGAGGAGGCCGATCCGGGGTTCGTGGCCAAGCTGGGCCGCACCGTCGGCGACCTGGTCGGGGTGAGCCGGCCGGGCGAGAAGGACTTCATCAAGCGGGTGGTCGGACTCCCCGGCGACCGGGTGCTCTGCTGTGACGACCAGGGGCGGGTCACCGTCAACGGCACCCCGATCGACGAGCCGTACGTGCTGGAGAACTCCCCACTGGACGTACCGCCGAACCGCCAGGAGTGCCGGTCGCGCCGGTTCGACGAGGTGGTGGTCCCGCCGGACCAGATCTTCGTGATGGGCGATCACCGGCTGGTGTCGCAGGACGCCCGCTGCCAGGGACCGGTACCGATCGAGAACGTCATCGGCCGGGCCTTCGTGGTCGTCTGGCCATTCGCCAACTGGAGTTCGCTGCCGGTGCCGGACACCTTCGACGAACTGCCCAGACCGGCGGCGGCGCCCGCGCCCGGAGGATCGCCTGCCGACACCGGCCGGCCCAGCCCGGCCGACGACCCGCAGCACAGCCCGGCCGACAACCCGCAGCACAGCCCGGCCGACAACCCGCAGAACGGCCCAGACACGGGAGAAACAGCAATTGCAATGCCAATCTTGGGCTCGCTACTCGTCACCGCGCGTTCCCGGCGCTTCCGTCGGACCCGGCATCGTAGGCTCCACCCGTGATTGACGAGCAGACCGACAAGTCCAAGCCCCGCAGCTCCTTCTGGCGGGAGCTGCCCATCCTGGTGGGCGTGGCCGTCCTGGTCGCTGTCCTGGTCCGGGCGTTCGTGTTGCAGACCTTCTACATCCCGTCGCCGTCGATGGAGCACACCCTCGACATCTACGACCGGGTGCTCGTCAACAAGCTGGTCTACGACTTCCGGTCGCCACACCGGGGGGAGATCATCGTATTCAAAGCGCCCACCCAGTGGACCGGCAACCCGAAGGGTGAGGACTTCATCAAGCGGGTCATCGGGGTCGGCGGGGACCGGGTGGTCTGCTGCGACGAGCAGGACCGGCTGACGATCAACGGGCAGTCGCTGGACGAGCCGTACATCTTCACCGAGAACGGGGTGCGGGACCCGGCGGCCGACGAGGAGTTCGACATCACCGTGCCGGCCGGCCGGCTCTGGGTGATGGGCGACCACCGCTCCGCCTCCGGCGACTCGCTGGAGCACTGGCAGCAGAGCCGCAAGGACATCCAGCTGGCGACGATTCCGGAGGAGTCGGTGGTGGGGCGGGCCTTCACCGTCTTCTGGCCGGTCGGCCGGGCCACCTGGCTCTCCGTACCCGATTCCTACGGCGCGGTCCCCGACCCGCAGGGATGACGGCGGTCCGTGCGATCGACGGCGGTCCGGGGGCGGCACGCCGCCGCCGTCGGCGGCGGGTCCGGCAACGGCGGGGCTAGGCTGACCGGGTGACCGTGTTCACCCCCCGCCAGGCCGCGCGGGTGCTCCTGGTCGACGCCGGACTCCGGGTGCTGCTGTTCCACGGCTGGGACCCGGCCCGCCCCGAATTCCGCTACTGGTTCACCCCGGGCGGCGGCCTCGATCCGGACGAGACACCGGCAGCCGGTGCTGCCCGCGAGCTGGCCGAGGAGACCGGGCTGCGGCTGCGTCCCGCCGAGTTCGGCGCGCCGATCCGGCAGGAGGTCGCCGAGTTCAGTTTCGGTGGCCTGTGGTACCGGCAGGAACAGCACTTCTTCCTGGTCCGGGTCGCCGCCTGGGCCGTCGACACGGCCGGGTTCGACGCGGTCGAGCAGGAGACGATCGACACCCACCGCTGGTGGTCCGCCGACGAGCTGGACCGGACGACGGAACGGTTCTATCCGACCGACCTGCCCGAGCTGCTGCGCCGGGCGCTGGAGAGCGAGTAGCCCGTGCTGACCCCACCCCGTACGGTGATCCGCCGCGAGGGCGGCATCTACGCCATGGAGCGGGCCCTGCGGCGGCGCGGCTTCCCGCACGTCGCCGGTGCCGACGAGGCCGGCCGGGGAGCCTGCGCCGGGCCGCTGGTGGCCGCCGCCGCGGTGCTGCCGGAGGGCCGGCGCGGCGAGATCGACGGGCTGACCGACTCGAAACTGCTCACCCCGGCCGCCCGGGAGCGGATCTACGCCGAGGTGGTGGCCCGGGCCCTGGCGTACGCCGTGGTGGTCATCCCGGCCGCCGAGGTGGACGCCAGAGGGCTGCACGTGTGCAACCTGGCGGCGATGCGCCGGGCGCTGGCCTCGCTGCCGGTCGTGCCGGACTACGTGCTCACCGACGGCTTCGGGGTGGACGGGCTGGGGGTGCCGGGCCTCGCCGTCTGGAAGGGTGACCAGGTCGCGGCCTGTGTGGCGGCGGCGAGCGTGCTGGCCAAGGTCACCCGGGACCGGATCATGGTGAAGCTGGAGGAACAGCACCCCGGTTACGGTTTCGCCGAGCACAAGGGATACATCACCGCCGAGCACAGCGCCGCCCTGGAACGACACGGTCCGTGCCCGGAGCATCGCTTTTCGTACGTCAACGTCGCCACCGTGTCCGGCCGGGCCGGCCGGCCGCCGCGCTCTCGGCGTCCGGCGCACCTCGGCGGCATCGAGTCGATGGCGCACGGAGGCCGGGCAGGGAGTACCGTCGGCGTGGCGTTGGGCGAGCGGCTTCGGCCGTCGGCGTTGGTGGGGGAAGATGTGGCCATGGAAGGCGGAGTGGGATGAGCGCGGAAGATCTCGAGAAGTACGAGACCGAGATGGAGCTGCAGCTCTATCGGGAGTACCGCGACATCGTGCGCCAGTTCTCCTACGTCGTGGAGACCGAGCGGCGGTTCTACCTGGCGAACCAGGTCGACCTGCACGTCCGCAACTCCGACGGTGAGGTGTATTTCGAGGTGGAGATGCACGACGCCTGGGTCTGGGATATGTACAGGCCGGCGCGCTTCGTGAAAAATGTCCGAGTAATGACCTTCAAGGATGTCAACGTCGAAGAACTCGAAAAGCCGGACATCTCCCTTCCCGCTGACTCTGGATTCGGTGGTTGATCAAGGGGACAGCCGGCGCGGCTCGCTGACCTGGCGCTCCCCGGTGACCACGACCTCCACCCGCTGCACCAGGTTGTTCGCGAACCCGCCCCGGTTCCACGGCTGCTCGACCGGCTGGGTACGCCCGGACGCGTCGCTGGCCCGCGCACCGAGCGTGTACCGCCCCGGGGTCGCCGGCCACTCGTACCGCCAGCTGCGCCACGCCCAGCGCCCGTCGTCGTCCGGCCTCTTCTGCCCGTCCCGCCCGTCCTGCTCGTTCTGCCCGCCCGGCCCGTGCCGCCCCTCCGGGGTGGCCGGGGCGAGGGTGGCGGCGGCCCAGGTCAGACCTCCGTCCGTCGTCACCTCGACCGAGGTGACCGGCGCGTGGCCGGACCAGGCCCGGCCCCGCACGGTGCACGGTCCGGGACGTACCACCCGGGTCCGGGACATGAAGTCCGGGAAGCCGGGCGGCTGGACCAGGGCACGGGGCTCGATCCGGGTGACCGGAACACCGGGGTCGTCAACGGAGGTGCGCAGCCGGTAGGCGACCGCGTTCTGATATCCGTCGAACTCCCGGTCCAGTACCGTGATCCGGGTCAGCCACTTGACGTGCGCCATGCCGTACCAGCCCGGCACCACCAGGCGCAGCGGCGCGCCGTGCTGGGGGAGCAGCGGGGCACCGTTCATCTCGTACGCCAGCAGCACCTCCTCGCGCAGCGCCTCCGCGACCGGCAGGCCACGCTGGTAGTCCTGCTCGACGCCGCGCTCCACCCCGTGGTCGGCGCCGGAGAAGACCACATCGACGGCGTCGGTCGACAGCCCCGCCTCGCGCAGCAGCGGAGCGAGTGGCGTGCCGGTCCACTCGGCGGTGCCGACCGCCTCGGAGAGCCACGGCTGGCTGACCGGCCGGGGGGTCAACAGGGCACGGCCGTTGCCGGCGCACTCCAGGGTGACCCGCCGGGTGACCCGGGGCCGGGCACGCAGAGCCGCGAGATCGACGGTCAGCGGGCGGTCGACCCGGCCGTCGACGGTCAGCAGGTGCCGCTCCGCGTCCAGCTCCGGGATGTCGTAGTGGATCAGCAGGTAGTGCAGGCCCACCGGGGTGACGTCGTAGCGCAGCGCCTCCAGCGGCAGGGCGTGGTTGCGCGCGGCGAGCCCCAACTCCTCGATGCTGATGCCCTCGTCGGGATCGGCCAGCCGGGAAGGCCGGCTGACGTCGTCCACTGTGCTCATAGCCGCTCCTCGGTCGGTCCGGCGGCGAGCGGGTTCCCGCCTCCCGGCCGTCCAGCCTAGGCGAGCCTGGTGGGCGGAGCCGGAGCGGTGTGAACAGGGCCGGGGCGGACCGCCCGGGTCGGGTAGCCGGTTGCTCGGCAGGCCGGTTGCCCGGCAGCCTGGTGCGTCGGCGTCGGCCTCGGGTAGGCCGGTTGCCCCGCAGGCTGGTGCGTCGGGTAGGCCGGTTGTCCGGCAAGCTGGTGCGATCGGTAGGCCGGTCGCTCGGTAGGCACCCGGAGGCCGGTCGGCGCATAGCAGATCATCGGGAAGTGCGGACGTTTTCCACAGCGGTGCTGGTTGTGCACAGGGAGTGGGTCGGGGCGTTGCGCGGAGCGCCTGCCGCCGTGACGCTGCATGACCATGACGAGGAGATGGCACAGGCCGGGGCCGGTGATCCTGCTCGCGGTGTCGCTGCTGGTGGTGGGTCCACCACCGGTCCGGGCCGGCGCCGCCCCGCCCGGCAGGTCGGTCGGGGCAACTGCGGTTTTGCCCGCGACTTCGGTTCGGGCGGTCACGGACTCGGCCGGCAGCTCGGCTGGCAGCTCGATCAGTAGCTCGGCTGGCAGCTCGATCGGTAGCCCGGTCGGTAGCCCGGCGAGCAGCCCGGTCGGCAGCTCGGCCGCCCAGGTCGTGGTCATGGCTCCGATCGCGGCCGCGAGCCTGGCGAGGGCGGGATCGACACCCGAGCTGTCGCGCCGGTCGATGCCGGTGCTCCAGCCGGCTGCGCGACGATTTCGCTGGCCGCTCGACGGGACGCCTCCGGTCGTCCGCCGGTTCGATCCGCCCCCGCAGCCGTGGGCGGCCGGACATCGGGGCGTCGATCTGGCTGCCCCACCCGGCGCCGCGGTCCGGGCGGCAGGCCCGGGAGTGGTGTTCTTCGCCGGTACGGTGGCTGGCCGCCCGTTGGTCAGCGTCGCCCATGCCGGTGGGCTGCGCACCACCTACGAGCCGGTCCGGCCAGGGCTGGCTGCCGGACAGCCGGTTCGGGCCGGTGACCCACTCGGCGTGCTCCTGAGCGGTCATCCGGGTTGCCCAGGGGCCGGATCGGCCTGCCTGCACTGGGGCCTGCGGCGCGGTGACGAGTATCTCGATCCTCTGCTCCTGCTGGGCCTCGGCCGAGTCCGCCTGCTTCCGCTGGCGGGCAGCCTGCCGGTCCCCTGGTCCGGCCGGACCTCAGCCGCCCCGGGACACGCGGCCGAGTCGATCAGGAAAGCGAGGTGAGCAGGGCCGGTAGGCGCTCGGCGAGACGGTCGTACTCCTCCGCCCGGTTGTAGACCTGGCCGGACAGTCGCAGCCAACCCCGGCCGCGCCAGGGATTGACGTTCACCTCCGTGTTGAGTTTGTCTGCGATCCGCTGCCGCAGCGCCACCGCGTCCGGATAGCTGGTCGCGACACCGGGCGGCAGGGGAAGGATCCGCATCGACACCGTCGGCCCGCCGGGGTCGACCAAATCGGCCGGCGCGATCCCGAGTGCCCGGCCGACCACCCCCTGCCCGTACGCGGCCAGCTCGGCGTTGTGCGCCCGGACCCGGTCCAACCCGAGCGTACGCAGCGTGAACACGCCCACCGGTGCGGCGAGCCAGGCGGTGTAGTCGAGCGTCGCCTGCCATTCGACCCGGCTGGGAAAGCCGGCCTCCTCCTGCCAGGAGACCGCCAACGGCTCGATCCGTCGGCGCCAGTGCGGCGCCACCACCAGTGCGGCGCTGCCCCGCGGGGCGTACCCCCACTTGTGCAGGTTGCCGACCCAGAAGTCGGCGCCGATGCTCTGCACCGGAGTCGGCAGCATTCCGGGCGCGTGCGCACCGTCGACGAGTACCGGCACATCTCGCTCCCGGGCCACCGCCGCGATCGCCGCTGCCGGGAGGAGCCGGGCGGTGGCGGAGGTGAGCTGGTCGACGACGAGCAGTTTGGTCCGTCCTGGGCGGATCCCGGCCCGGACGATCTCGACGATCTCCTCGTCGGAGGCGGTCAGCGGCACGCTCAGGGTGCGCCGGACGGCCCCGGTCCGGCGGGCCTCCCGCTCGACGGCGAGGGCGAACGAGCCGTAACCGTGGTCGGTGTCGACCAGCTCGTCGCCGGCCTCCAGCCGTAACGACTGGAGTACGGTGGCGGCTCCGATGCTCACGTTGCCGACCAGCGCCGTCCCGTCCGGATCGGCGCCGAGGAAACTGGCCAGGTGCCGACGGGCGTGTGTGATCCGGTCGACCAGGCCCCGGTTGAAGAACCGCATCGGGTTGGCCTCGGTCTCGTCCCGCAGCCGCTGCTGGGCGCGCTGCACACCGATCGGCACCGCGCCGTACGAGCCGTGGTTCAGATGGGCGACGCCGGGATCCAGCGAGAACAGCAGACGGGCGCCCGGGATCGGCACGGGCGGCAACGGCCCGGCGATGCTCATTCGGTGATCGTAGCCGGGTACCGGTCGGCTACCGAGCGGAAACGTGCCCGCCGGCAGCTGCCGGCCACCGCATGCGCGGAAAGGTCTACCAGGTGGGCAAACGGCCACCTGGGCGAGCGGCCACGTGGGAAGTGGCCACGTGGGAGAGCGGCCGGGCGAGCGCCGGCACCGTCCGATCCCGATGACCGGCGCCGTCCAACCCGACGACCGGCATCGGTTGCGCTAGTCCACACTCTTGCCGAGGGACAGGCCGGCCTCGGTGTAGCCGTGCCGACTGTAGAAGCGCACTGCTTCGAGGTTGCGGTGGTAGATGCCGGCCGACAGGTACCGAATTCCCCGCTCGGTCGCCCACCGTTCGGCCGCGTGCAGCAGGGTGGATCCCACCCCGAGGCGCCTGGCATCGGGTAGCACCACCGTGTGCACCTGAGCCGAAGGCACAGGCCGCAGGATCTGATGCTCCGGCGGAGCGGACTGCGGCAATACCTCGATCATGCCGACCACTCGGCCCTCGCGATCCTCGGCGAGGAGAACGCCGTCCCGCCCCACCTCGTCGGCGAGGGTGCCCGCGAAGTGGCGAACCACCGCCGCGCGCTGTGGAACCCGGTAGGTGTCGGCGTCAAGCGCGAGGTGTGCCTCGGCGTTGGCCAGGCGCAACTCCACCAGTGCGGGAACATCCGCCAAGGTCGCCCGCCGAACTGTCAGCTGCGTCTCGTGCATGACCTCTGATCCTATGGTCGACGCAGCCACCACGGGGTGCCGGCATGATCGCCAGGACAGCCCGACGCGAGCCGGGCCGCCGCTGTGTCGAACCGGGCCGCCGCTGTGTCGAGCCGGGTTGCCAGGAGGCACCCGGAGGTCGCCGCCGCACGACTGAATGGCGTTCTCGTAGCGTCGGCTCCCGAACTGCGCAGAATCCGGTGGCCCGGCTGCCGAGGTCGGATGTGGTCGGGCCCCTGCCTGCGAGGAGTCCGGCGGCCGGGTGGCGAGGTCGGAGGTGGTCAGGCCCGTGGGTGTGCCTGGCGGTACGCCGCCCGCAGTCGCTCCGTCGAGACGTGGGTGTAGATCTGTGTGCTCGACAGCGCGGCGTGTCCGAGCAGTTCCTGCACGGTGCGCAGGTCGGCGCCACCCTCCAGCAGGTGCGTGGCGGCCGAGTGGCGCAGCCCGTGCGGGCTGATCCGGGGCAGCCCGGCCGCGCGGGCGTAGTCGGCGACGATCCGGCGTACCACGGTGGGTTGAAGCCGCCCACCGCGTACCCCCAGCAGCAGCGATTCGCCGCTGTCCCGCCCGGCCAGGCGTGGCCGGCCGATTCGCAGCCAGTCGTCGAGTGCCCGCTGTGCCGGCAGCCCGTAGGGGACCGTTCGTTCCTTCGCGCCCTTACCCAGCACCCGGATCACCCGCCGAGCCGGGTCGACGTCGCCGAGATCCAGGCCGCACAGTTCGCTGACCCGGATGCCGGTGGCATAGAGGAGTTCGAGCACCACCCGGTCCCGGTGCGACACGGCGGTTCCGCCCTCGCCGGTCGAGCCCATCAGCTCGCCCGCCTGGTCGGCCCGGAGCACCGCCGGCAGTTCCCGATGCGCCCGGGGACTCGCCAGCTGCGCTCCCACGTCGGTGTCCAGTAGCCCGGCCCGGTGCGCCCAGCCGGTGAAGGTACGGGCGGACGCGGCCCGGCGGGCCAGTGATGCGCGGGCGGCGCCGAGGGTACGCAGCTTCGCCAGCCAGCTCCGCAGCACCGTGATGTCCAGGTCGCGGGGGCTGGAACAACCCATCCGGGCGGCATGGTCGAGCAGCGAGACCAGGTCCGCGACGTACGCCCGGACGGTGTGCGTCGACCGGTTCTCGACCGAGGCGAGATGCTGGGCGAAGTCGTCGACGCTCTCCCGCAGGGCCGGTGTCAGGGCCTCGTGCCGGGCACGGGTACTGCGACGGGGCTGACTCATCACCCGCGACGGTGGACCCTGGCCGTCGGTCAGGTCAAGCCGGCCCGCCGGGACCGCCGACGCACGTCGTCTCGTCGGGACGGCTGGCTCACGTCGTCTCGTCGGGACGGCTGGCTCACGTCGTCTCGTCGGGACGGCTGGCTCACGTCGTCTCGTCGGGACGGCTGGCTTACGCCGGCTGGTCGGGATCGTCGACCCGGTATGGGTCAGCGGTTTCCGTTCGTGCCGCTCGGCCGGTAATGGCACGGGCTACCGGGCGGCGGCACTCAGCGGACCGACTGCCTCGACCGGACCCGGGCTGTCCGGGTCGCCGCCGGTGCGAGCGCGTACCCCTCGTCGCGGCGTACCACCAGACCCAACTGTTCCAGCAGGGAGAGCTTGCGCAGGGTGGTACGCAGATCGAGGCCGGCCCGTGCGGCGAGTACGTCCGGACCGAGCGGGCCGCGTCGGGGCACCGCCTCCAGGATCAGCGCGGATTCGTCGTCGAGCGAGTCCTGAGGGCGCTCCGGTCCACGAACCGGCGGAGCGAGATCGGCGCCGATCCGGCCCACCTCCTCCAGGACGTGCGGCACGCCGGTGACCAACCGTGTCTCGGGATACTCGCGGAGCAGCTCGTGCGCGCCGACCGACATGGCGGAGGTGACCGGCCCGGGCACCACCATCGCCGGCCGCTTCATCGCGATCGCCCGGCGGATCGTCTGGGTGGCGCCGCTGCGGGCCGCCGCCTCGACCACCAGGGTCCCGGCGGTCGCCGCGGCGATCACCCGGTTGCGGATCAGGAACCGGGGGCGCAGCGGCTCCGCCCCGGGAGGCCATTCGCTGACCAGCACGCCCACGTCGGCGATCCGGTCGAACAGCGCGGTGTTGCCGACCGGATAGGGCCGGTCGACACCGCAGGCGAGTACGGCCACGGTCAGGCCGCCCGCGTTCAGGGCGCCCCGGTGCGCCGCCGCGTCGATGCCGAACGCGCCACCGGAGACGACACTCCAGTCCCGCTCGGCCAGCCCGAAGGCGATCTCGGTGGCGACGTGCAGTCCGTACGGGGTGGCGGCCCGGGACCCGACCACCGCCACCGATCGTTGGAACGCCTCCCCGAGCGCCCAGGCACCGCGTACCCAGAAGCAGAGCGGCGGCGCCGTCTCCTGGTCGACCCTGCGATCGGCGCTGGGCAGACTCAACTGGCCGAGGCTGTCCAGCCGAGCCGGCCATTCCGGATCGGCGGGGGTCACCAGGCGGGCACCGAGCCGCTCGGTCTGCTCGGCAGCGGTGAGGGCGACCTGCCACGGGTCCCCGGCCGCCAGCCGGGACTCGACCGTCGAGCGGAGGCGATGGTCCGGCACCTTCCCGGCGAGCAGCCGACGCAGTGCCCCGGCCGCTCCGAACTGGCCCACGAGCCGGAACACCGCCCGGGTACCGGGCTCGAAGAGCCAGTTCAGGGCGATCCGCGCCAGCCTGTCCTCCTCCATCGCCGCCGGCTCGTCAATCGCCGACGCCGCGTCCCTGCTCGAGGCGTCCCTGCTCCGGTTGGATCCGCTCGGGGCGTCCCTGCTCGGGTCGGATCCGCTCGGTTGCGGTTGCGGTTGCGGTTGCGGTTGCCGTTGCCGTTGCCGTTGCCGTTGCGGTTGCGGTGCGGGATGTGTGGGCTTGGTCATCAGATGCTCCCGGTACGAAGTTGGATCGCCTCGTTGACGTCATCGGCGTCCGGACGTTGCCGACCGTCGAGATCGGCGATGCTCCAGGCGACCCGGATCACGCGGTCGAAGCCACGGGCGGAAAGCACTCCGCTGTCCAGCAGCCGGCGAAGCGCACAGGTGTCCTCCGCCGGCAACCGCCACCGTGGATGACGCAGTTGCGGTCCCGGCACCTCGGCGTTGACCCGCCAACCGCCGGCCGCCCAACGGGCAGCCGCGGCGGCCCGGGCCTTGCCGACCCGTTCGGCGACCACGGCCGAGGACTCGACGGTCTGCTCGGCGGCCATCAGCTCCGCCGCCCGCAGCGGGCTCACCGTCACCTGTACGTCCAGCCGGTCCAGCAGCGGCCCGGAAAGCCGGCCGAGGTAGCGGCGCCGGGCAAGTGGCGTGCACTCGCAGGAGATGTCGCCGGACGGTTTCGCACAGGGGCAGGGATTCGCCGCCACCACCAGTTGCACCCTGGCGGGATATTCGGTGCCGCCCCGGGCCCGGGTCAGGACGATCCGGCCGCTTTCCAACGGTTGGCGCAGCGCCTCCAGCGCGCCTCGGGCGTACTCGGGAGCCTCGTCCAGGAACAGGACCCCCCGGTGGGCCAGCGACACCGCGCCGGGCCGGGCCAGCCCGGATCCTCCGCCGACCAGCGAGGCGATGGTGGCCGTGTGGTGCGGGGCCTGGAACGGCGGCCGGCGCAGCAGTTGCCCGCCCGGCGGCAGCAGACCGGCGATCGAGTGTAGTGCGGTCACCTCCAGGGCGGCCTCGTCGTCGAGTTCGGGCAGGATCGAGGGCAGCCGTTCGGCCAACATGGTCTTGCCAGCCCCGGGCGGGCCGAGCAGGGCCAGGTGGTGCCCGCCGGCCGCGGCCACCTCCACGGCACGCCGCCCGAGCCCCTGCCCGGCCACGTCGGCGAGATCGGGCCCGAGCAGGGGTGGCACCGGGGGTGACGACGGCGGATCGAGCAGCGGTGTGCCGTCCCGGATGAAGGTCACCAGCCGGTGCAGGGTGTCGACGGCCCGGACCCGTACTCCTGGTACGACCGAGGCCTCGGCGGCGTTGCCGAGCGGTACGAGCACCCGGGTGATGCCGGCCCGGACCGCCGCCGCGACCATCGGCAGTACGCCCCGGACCGGTCGGACCGTCCCGTCGAGCCCCAACTCGCCGAGCACGGCCACCCCGTCCAGCGGGGCGAGCGGCATCTCGCCCGAGCCACCGAGCAGCGCCGCCGCGATCGCGAGGTCAAAAGCCGAGCCATGTTTCGGCAGCGTCGCCGGCAGCAGGTTGACGGTGATCCTGCGGTTGGGCCAGCGCTGGCCGGAGTTGACGATCGCTGCGCGTACCCGGTCGCGGGCCTCGTTGAGCGCGGTGTCGGGCAGGCCGGACAGCACGACGGTGGGCAGACCTGTGGCCAGGTCGGCCTCGACCTCGACGACATGCCCGGCCACTCCGACCAGCCCCACGCAGAGCACCTTGGCGTAGCTCATCGGCACTGCCCGGGATAGCTGTCTCGCGGTATCGGCATGGTGTCGACCGTGCCCCGAACGGCGCCGTCCGGCGGGCCCGACACGGTCGCCTGTGGATAACCAGGGCCTCTGTGGACGAACGGACGATCAAGCTGGGGCTGTGCTATGGGGCCGTCGTGTCGGTACGGGGACAAACCTGAGCGAGCCCGGCTTGCGCAACCTCGCCTACTGGCCGGATCCGGCCCGGTCGAGGAGTTCGTGCAGCAGCGTGACCACCTCCTCCGGGGAGAAGGCCATCGCCTGTTCGCCCACCGTGACCTCGAAGCTGCACCTCCTCGGGTCCGCAGTGGTGAGCAGCCGGGGGAAGAGTTGCACTCCGTGTGCGGCGAGCAGGTCCGCGCCGGCCCGTTCGACGTTCTCCTTCGACGCGGGGAGGTGGACGTGGAAGATCGGCGTCTGCGGCGGATCGGGCCAGGCCAGGGCCACACCGTCAGTGTTGATCGCGGTGGCGATCGCGATCGCGTGCTCCCGGAACCGCGGCATCCGGGGCAGCAGGTCGTCCAGGCCGGCGAGGCCGGCCAGCGCCAGCGGCCAGGCGTCGTGGATCGCCCCACCCAGCCGCGCCCGCCACACCGCCGCCTCGGCGACGGTCGCGGCGTCGGCGGCGAGGACGGCACCCCGGACACCGAGCAGAGCTTTGTAGAGCGAGTGTAGACGGTGTCGAACAGTCCGGCGATCTCGGCGAATGGCCGCCGGTAGTAGGTCTGCGCCTCCCAGATCCGCGCACCGTCCAGATGCGCCGCCGCACCCCGGGCCCGGACGGCCGCGACCTGGTCGCGCAGGTCGTCCCACTCGGGAAGCTGCCCGCCGATGTCCCGCTGCGGCAACTCCCAGACCACCGCGGCCAGTGGTTCGCTGACCGACGCCAGCGCGGCCCCGGTCATCAGCCGGTGGCGGTCGCCGACCGGATGGAACCGCAGTCCGTGTACGACCTGGTAGCCCCGCTGTTCCCACACGTCCAGGTGGGTCTGCGGGTGCGCGGCGAACGCGTGCCGGCCGCGACGTTCGGCATCGCCTTGTTGCCAATCTTATGCAACAAGACGACGCCCCTACTCAGAACGCCGCGCGCAGGTGCTCGACGCGGGCCGGGCCGCTGCGGGCCGGGTACACCTCGACGACGTCGAACCGGACCTGCTCCGGATGTACGCCACTGCTCCGCAGCCACTCGACGGCCAACCGCCGCAACCGTTGTGCCTTGCTACCCAGCACCGCCTCGGCCGGAGTGCCGAACGCGTCGCCCCGCCGCGTCTTGACCTCGCAGAAGGCGAGGACGTCCCCCTCCCAGGCGATGATGTCGATCTCGCCCTGCGCGCACCGCCAGTTGCGGGCCACCACCCGCAGCCCGGCCTCGACCAGATGCCGTACGGCACACCGCTCCCCGTACGCGCCGATCGCCCGTCTCGCCGCTGTCATGGCTGGGACCCTGGCCCTGGCCGGTACTCGGAGACAACCGCGAAGTGCCCGGCTGTGGATATCGGAGGGTGCTGTGGACGTGCGGACGATCAAGCCCGACGTCTGCTATACGAGGCGTTCCGGTACACGAGGCGTTCCGGTCACCCAGCGCTCCGGCTGCGCGAGAACTCCGGCACCGGTCCGACAGGGTCAACTGGCGGGTACCGGGGCAGGTCACATACGGTGCGTGACCGTGGAGCAGCAACGCAACTTCCCGGACGAGCCGGCCCCCCGCTGGCGGGCCGACGACCGCGGCTACGCCGACCAGCGCTGGACCGGCGTCGGCGGAGACCGTCACCCGGGTACCGAACAGCCGGCGGCCCCGACACAGCCCGGTACGCCCGTGCCCGCACCGACACCCGTGCCCACACCGGCACCGGACGGTGGGTACGGGCAGCCGTTCGGCACCGACCGGTACGCCGACCCGCCCCGGTTCGGCGTACCGGAGTCCGGCCCGGACCGGTATGCGGCGCCGGAACCGCGCGGCGGGGCCCCGCTCGACGGTGGCAGTTATCCCGGCTTCGTCCCGGCGGACACCTCCGAGCAGCCCCGGCACTCCCTGGAGGTGCCGTTGCCGAGCTTCGGCGCCGCACCGCCCGCGACCCAGCCCTACCCGCCCGCCGCCTGGGCCGCGGATCCGGCCGGAGCGGATCCGACCGGACCGATCCCGGGCACCGTCCCCGGTGCGACCGCCGTCACCGGCCGGCTCGACTCCACGCCGTTGGCCACGGGCGGCACCCCGGCCGGACGGGGACCCGACACGGTGGCCCTCGCGACGGACGCGGCTCGCGGGGGCGGCCGACACGGCGTCCCAGCCGCCGAACCGGGCCAGCCGTTCGCCACGTCGGCCGATCCGGCGCGTTCGTCCCCGATCGTGGACCCGGCGCGTTCGTCCGCGGCAGCGGACCCGGCGCACTCGTCCGCGACCATGGACCCGGCAAGGTCACCGCTGGCCGGATACCCGTTGGTGCAGCCGCAACGGGCAGCCAGCGTCGGGCAGCCGGATCGCGGATCGGCCGGCGCGCTCGATCAGCCGACCAACCTGGTACCGCAGGTCGATCCGCGAGCCGGTGCGGGCGGCGTGCCGCTGGGTGTCGACCCGCTGGGCGGGCGCACCGATCACGTCGCCCCGGCGGCTCCGCACCAGCCCAGCGCCTCCAGCGCCTCCAGCGCATCCGGAGCCTCGCCCGGCTCGGTGGCCCCCGGGGTGCCCGGCGGGCTCGGGGTGCCGCCCGGCGACGGCGTGTACCGGACTCGCCGGCCCGCCCTGGCCGTGGTCCTCGCGGTGCTCGCGGTGGTCTTCGAGCTGCCGGCGGTACGGCTGCTCCTCGACGGTGCCCTCGGCGATCCGCTCCGGCCGACGGCGGTCCTCTCCGGGACCTTCCTGGTGCTGGGTCTACCGGCCTTCGCCGCCGGTCTGTACGGCCTGGCTACCAGCACCGCCGCCCTGGCCGATCCGCTCCGGGCCTGGCTCCGTCCGCCGACCGGCTATCTTCCCATCGGCCTCGTGCTCTTCGTCGCGGCCGCCCTTGCCACCGGCTGACCGCGTGCTCGCCACCGGCTGACCGAGTTCACCACGACCAGCCCTGACGGCTGACCGGCCGGGCCGACAGAACACTCGATCCGGACATCCGGCCAGAAGGAGGACAACCCGCCCGGCGGGCGCCCGGCAGGCGCCCGGGAGCGCTGGAAACCGGACAACCGGGCCTCGCAGTCGACCCGGGTTTCGGCCGGATCCGCCGGTGGGCGGTGCCGGGTGGGGGTTGTGTGCTGGTGGGTACGACGGGGCGTACACTTGGCCATTGGCGACCGCCTCGCGCGGTCGACCTCGCGTGCCCTCTCCACGGTCCGTCCGCGGAGCGACGGCCCCCTGGTCCCGATTCCGATCGGGTCCGTCATGGCCGGCGATCAGGCGCCAGGACGCCAGGCCGCCGGCCCGGCGTGACAACCAGGGACAACAAGGGAGCACCCCACCATGGCCGTAGTGACCATGCGTCAGCTGCTGGAGAGCGGCGTCCACTTCGGGCACCAGACCCGGCGCTGGAACCCGAAGATGAAGCGCTTCATCTTCACCGAGCGCAACGGTATCTACATCATCGACCTGCGGCAGACCCTCGACTACATCGAGAAGGCGTACGAGTTCGTGCGTGGGACCGTCGCCGAGGGCGGCAGCATCCTCTTCGTGGGTACCAAGAAGCAGGCCCAGGAGGCGATCGCCGAGCAGGCGACCCGGGTCGGCCAGCCGTTCGTGAACCACCGTTGGCTGGGCGGCATGCTGACCAACTTCCAGACGGTCTACAAGCGGCTGCAGCGGATGAAGGAGCTGGAGGCCCTCGGCGACCTGTCGGGCACCGCGCAGGGCTACACCAAGAAGGAGACCCTGCAGCTCTCCCGCGAGAAGGACAAGCTGACCCGCACCCTCGGTGGCCTGCGGGACATGCAGAAGGTCCCGGCCGCGATCTGGGTGGTCGACACCAAGAAGGAGCACATCGCCGTCGACGAGGCCCGCAAGCTGGGCATCCCGGTGATCGCCGTGCTCGACACCAACTGCGACCCGGACGAGGTCGACTTCCCGATCCCGGGTAACGACGACGCGATCCGCTCCGCCGAGCTGCTGACCAAGGTCATCGCGGCGGCCGTCGGTGACGGTCTGATCGCCCGTTCCGGCAAGCGCCGGGGTGCCGACGAGAAGCCCGAGCCGGGTGTGGTCGGCGCCGACGAGCCGCTCGCCGAGTGGGAGCGCGAGCTGATCGAGGACAACGAGAAGAAGGCGGCCGGCGACGCGGAGCAGAAGCCTGCCGGCGACGCGGAGCAGAAGGCCGGCGAGCCGGCGGGCGTCGCCGCCGAGTGAGCGCTGGCGTCGGGATCCGCCGGCTGATCGTTCCGGCCGGCGGTCCCCGACCCGGTACGAGGCACGGCGGATCCCGATCCGGGTAATCCAGCAGAAGACCACGAATCAGCCGCGTTACACACCGAAGAGAGAGTCATGTCCAACTTCACCGCCGCGGACGTCAAGAAGCTCCGGGACCTCACCGGCGCCGGCATGATGGACTGCAAGAAGGCCCTCACCGAGTCCGAGGGCGACTTCGACAAGGCTGTCGAGGTCCTGCGCGTCAAGGGCGTCAAGGACGTCGGCAAGCGGGCCGGTCGGACGGCCGCCAACGGTCTGGTGGCGCACTCCGGCAAGGCGCTGCTCGAACTCAACTGCGAGACGGACTTCGTCGCCAAGAACAACGACTTCGTCGCGTTCGCGCAGCTCCTGGTGGAGCACGGCGCGCAGGCCGGGGTCGCCGACGCCGAGGCGCTGCTCGGCAGCACCCTGCCGGACGGCCGAACCGTCGCCGACGCCGTACAGGAGCAGTCGGCCAAGATCGGCGAGAAGCTGGTGCTCAACCGCTTCGCCGCGGTGCAGGGCACCGTCGCGGTCTACCTGCACCGCAAGGCGCAGGACCTGCCGCCGCAGGTCGGCGTGCTGGTGGAGTACGCCGGCAAGACCGACGAGGCGGGTGACGCCGACGCGCGCGGTGTTGCCATGCAGATCGCCGCGATGCGTCCGAAGTACCTGACCCGGGACGAGGTGCCGGCCGAGACCGTCGCCTCCGAGCGGCGCATCGCGGAGCAGACCGCCCGCGAGGAGGGCAAGCCGGAGGCCGCCCTGCCGAAGATCATCGAGGGTCGGGTCAACGCGTTCTTCAAGGACTACGTCCTGATCGAGCAGGCCTCGGTCGCCGACAACAAGAAGTCGGTCAAGCAGGTGCTGGCCGAGGCCGGCATCGAGGTGACCCGGTTCGTCCGGTTCGAGGTCGGCCAGGCCTGAGCGCGACCGTGGGCCCGGATCGCCGCGACCCGGGCCCGCGACGAGTCGACACGGACGGGAGGCCGCAGGTGTACGTGACGGACACCGCGGCCTCCTCGTCACGTAGGGTCAGCAGCGGCAGGTTGGCTGAACTGGGCGCCGGCGTACCGGCGTGGGAAAGGCGGGTCGGATGACGCAGGTTGTGAGTGACCGGACCCTGGCGGCGGACGACCCGACGGCACCGCCGCCCGGGCGGGCCCGCCGGGTGGTGCTCAAGCTCTCCGGTGAGGTCTTCGGCGGTGGGGCGATCGGCGTCGACCCGGACGTGGTGCAGGCCATCGCGCGGCAGATCGCCACCGTGGTTCGCCGGGGTGTGCAGGTCTCGGTGGTGGTCGGCGGCGGGAACTTCTTCCGGGGCGCGGAGTTGCAGAAGCGCGGCATGGACCGGGCCCGGGCCGACTACATGGGCATGCTCGGCACGGTGATGAACTGCCTGGCGTTGCAGGACTTCCTGGAGAAGGAAGGCATCGAGACCCGGGTGCAGAGCGCGATCACGATGGCCCAGGTGGCCGAGCCGTACATCCCGCTGCGGGCGATCCGGCACCTGGAGAAGGGCCGCGTGGTCATCTTCGGCGCGGGCGCCGGCATGCCGTACTTCTCCACCGACACCGTGGCCGCCCAGCGCGCCCTGGAGATCCGTGCCGACGTGGTGCTGATGAGCAAGAACGGGGTGGACGGCGTCTACACCGCCGACCCGCGCACCGACCCCGACGCCAGCAAGCTCGACAAGATCACCTTCTCCGAGGTGCTGCGTCGTGGCCTCCGGGTCGCCGACGCCGCCGCGTTCAGCCTCTGCGAGGAGAACGGCCTGCCGATGCTGGTCTTCGGCGCCGAGGGCGACGACACCATCATCCGGGCGGTCGCGGGCGAGCCGATCGGCACGTTGATCACGACGTGAGTGGGGCAGGGAGCCGGGCCGGCGGGCGGGGCCCGGATGGAGTATTCCGCAGAGCACCAGCCAGCAGAGGGAGGCGAAGGAGCAGGTGATCGACGACACCCTCCTCGAGGCCGAGGAGAAGATGGAGCGCGCGGTCGAGCACGCCAAGGAGGAGTTCGGCGCGATCCGTACCGGGCGGGCCACTCCGGCGATGTTCTCCAAGATCATTATCGACTACTACGGCAGTCCCACCCCGCTGACCCAGATGGCCTCCGTCGGGGTGCCCGAGCCGCGGATGGCGATCATCAAGCCGTACGACGCGTCGCAGTTGCAGGCCATGGAAAAGGCGATCCGTGACTCCGACCTCGGCGTGAACCCCAACAACGAGGGCACCCAGCTGCGCATCCTGCTGCCGCAGATGACCGAGGAGCGGCGGCGGGACATGATCAAGGTCGCCCGGCACAAGGGCGAGGAAGCCAAGGTGGCGATCCGGAACGTCCGCCGGCGCGCCAAGGAGGAACTCGACCGTATCGTCAAGGACGGCGAGGCGGGTGAGGACGACGGCCGGCGGGCCGAGAAGGAACTGGACGACCTCACCCACAGGTACGTCTCCCACGTCGACGAGCTGGTGAAACACAAGGAAACCGAGTTGCTCGAGGTCTGATGTCCCACGTCGACCCCTACGGCGGTACCTCGGAGCCGCGTGGCTGGCGGCGGCCGGAGCAGACGCGCGGCCCGGAGTGGTCTCCCGAACCCGGACACCAGAACGGGCCGTCGGGCCGTCGGTGGCCGGCCGGTGACGACGACGCCTGGGCACGGGCGCGGCACGGTGGTGCCGCGCCCGACGCCTACTCGACCCCGACGGACGCCTACCCGGTGACCCCGGAGACCTATCCCGGCGGCCCCGGGGCGTACTCGCAGCCGGCGGAGGAGTACCCGGCCAGGCCCGATGGCCGTCCGGCCGTGCCCGAGGGCCGTTCCGGAGCGGCCGGGGCGGCCGGGACGTACCGGAACCAGGCGGACGGCTACCCGGGAGCGGCGCCCACCTACCCGTCCGCGTCCGAGGGCTACCCGCCGGGGCCCGCCGGCCACCCGATCCCGACCGAGGACTATCCGCCCGCGTCCGAGGGCTACCCGCCCGCCTTCCCGGGCTATCCGGCCGCGTCCGAGGGTTACCCGGCCGCCGTCCAGGGCTACCCGGGGGTGGTCGACGAGCACTCCGGCGCGGGGCCACGGCTGGGCCGCTCGGCCGCGTACCGCAACGGTTCGCCGCCGGAGGACGTGGCGGACCCGGCGGCGCGGTGGGGCAGCCCCGAACCGTCCGGTCGGCCGGGCCGTTCCGACGGCGACGCGGCGGCGTACCGGAGCGGAGTTGACCGCCCCGCCGGGGGCGTCCCCGCCGACGCCCGGCCGGGCGAGGTCCCGGTCGGCGCGGATGCTCCGACAAATCCGGTCGGCTGGCCGCTCGTCGGCGATCCGACCCCGCATCCGGAACTGAACCCCGAGCCCGACGAGGCGGCGACCGGCCGGGGACGCCGCCGGGCGACCCGGTCCGGCAAACCCGCCGGACAGTCCCGGGCCGGCCGGAACCTGCCGGCCGCGATCGGTGTCGGGCTCGGGCTCGGCGCGGCGATCGTCGTTCCGCTCTTCCTCTTCCGCCCGGCCTTCCTGGTCGTGGTGGCGCTGGCGGTGACCATCGGCATCTGGGAGATGACCCGGGCGGTACGCCCCGGCGGGATGCACCCGCCGCTGGTGCCGCTGGTCGCCGGCGGCCTGCTGATGGTCGGACTCGCCTGGTGGGCCGGCCCGGACGCGCTCAGCCTGGGGCTGCTGGTGACGGTGCTGGCCACCATGGTCTGGCGGCTCGGCGACGGACCGGCCGGATACCAGCGGGACATGACCGCGGCCACCCTCATCGCGGTCTACGTGCCCTTCCTGGGCGGGTTCGCGGCGCTGCTCGCCGCCGAGCCGGCCGACGGTGACCTGCGGGTACTCATCACCCTGGCCGCGGTGGTCCTCTCCGACACCGGCGGGTACGCCGCCGGGGTGGCCTTCGGCAGGCATCCGATGGCCCCGTCGGTCAGCCCGAAGAAGTCCTGGGAGGGCTTCGCCGGCTCGGTGGCGGCGGCTGCGGTGGGCAGTTCGGTGCTGCTGGCCGTCCTCCTCGACGTCGCGTTCTGGTGGGGCGCGCTCTTCGGGATCGCGGTCTCGGTCGCGGCCGTCCTCGGCGACCTCGCCGAATCCATGATCAAGAGGGATCTCAAGGTCAAGGACATGAGCAACCTGCTGCCGGGGCACGGTGGGCTGATGGACCGGCTGGACTCGATCCTCTTCGCGGTGCCCACCGCCTATCTCCTGCTGGCGATCTTCGCCCCGGTCGGGTGAGCGAGGTGACGAGCCGACATCCCGGTGACCCGAGCCCGTCCGTCGGCGCGGCGAGCCGGCGCGTCTGTCGGTCACGTGCCTGGTCACGGGTTCGGCACCTCCGGCCAGGTGCGTTGTCGCGCCGACGTGGGAGACTGGACGGGCCATGACGAGCCTGCCCTTGATCCCGATCGCACCGGTCGACCCCACCGGGTCTCCGGCCCGCCGCGCGGCGATGCCGCCCCGCCACCTCGCCGACCTCGACCTGCCCGGGCGGCAGGCGGTGGTCACCGGGCTGGGGGAGTCGGCGTTCCGGGCCCGGCAGGTCTCCACCCACTACTTCGGCCGACTGGTCCGGGATCCGGCCCGGATGACCGACCTGCCCGCCGGGGCACGGGACCGGATCGCGGGCGAGCTGCTGCCCAATCTGCTCACCCCGGTACGCGAGGTCGCCACCGACGACGGCGCGACCCGCAAGGCGCTCTGGCGACTGCACGACGGATCGCTGGTGGAGAGCGTGCTGATGGGATACCCGGACCGGGTCACCGTCTGCATCTCCAGCCAGGCCGGCTGCGGCATGGCCTGCCCGTTCTGCGCCACCGGACAGGCCGGACTGACCCGGAACCTCTCCACCGCCGAGATCGTGGACCAGGCCGTGTACCTGGCCGGGGTGGCCGCGTCCGGCGCGATCGCCGGATCACCGTCCCGGCTGTCCCACGTGGTCTTCATGGGCATGGGCGAGCCGCTGGCCAACTACTCCCGGGTGGTGGCCGCGGTCCGGCGGCTGACAGCTCCCGCCCCGGAGGGGCTCGGCCTCTCTCAGCGGCACGTCACGGTCTCCACCGTCGGTCTGGTCCCGGCGATGCGCCGGCTGGCCGACGAGGGACTCTCGGTGACTCTTGCGTTGTCGCTGCATGCGCCCGATGATGAGCTGCGCGACGAACTGGTTCCGGTCAACCAGCGGTGGAAGGTTGCCGAGGTGCTGGACGCCGCATGGCACTACGCGGAACGGACGGGGCGTCGCGTGTCCATTGAATACGCGATGATCAGGGATGTGAACGACCAGCCGTGGCGGGCCGATCTCCTCGGTCGACTGCTGGCCGGTCGACTGACCCACGTGAACCTCATCCCGCTCAACCCGACTCCGGGGAGCCGTTGGGACGCGAGCCCCAAGCCGGTGGAGCGGGAGTTCGTCCGGCGGCTACGCGCGGCCGGTGTCTCGACGACCGTCAGGGACACTCGGGGGCGCGAGATCGACGGGGCGTGCGGCCAGCTGGCCGCCGCGACGGTGACGCGGTGAGCGACCGGGTCGACAGGCTTAGTAGTGCCGCTTGCGGCGCCGACGCGCGTGGCGGGGCGGCGGCGTGAGCGAGCGAAGCGAGCGAGCGAACCAGGAGACATAGTGGCGAGTCAGGGTCAGCGTTTCCGACGCAAGGCGCTCCGGCGGGGCTACAAGGTCGATGAGGTGGACACGTTCCTGGACCGTGTCGAGGCCACGCTCGCCGGTGAGTCGCTGGGCGAGCCCGTCGCCTCCCAGGAGGTGCACGACGTCGTCTTCCGGGTGCGCTTCGGCGGCTACGACGAGTGGCAGGTGGACCTGCACCTCGACCGGGTGGAGCGGCAGATCGCCGAGCTGGAGGAGCGCGGCGGCGGTCGGGGCGGGGATCCGCGGCTGTCCGACCGGGGTGGGCCCGACCGGCTCGGCCCGCCGGACCGGATGGGACCGCCCGACCGGATGCGCCCGCCGGACCGGATGGGGCCGCCGGGGCCGCCGGGGCCGCCGGAGCGGATGGGGCCGCCGGGGCCGCCGGACCGGATGGGGCCGCCGACGCGTGACGACCGGGCCCTTCCGCCCGGCCAGCTTCCGCCGCGACCGATGCCGGCCCAGGTCGGTCCGCCCAACGACCCCTACGGCCAGTACGACGAGCCGACCGGAACCTTCGGAGGCGGTTTCGGCGGCCAGCGGGGCGGGTTCGATCCGCAGCGCGGTGGGATGGAGCCGCCGCAACGGGGTGGTTTCGATCCGCAGCGCGGTGGTCCGCCGGACCGGGGTGGTTTCGAGCCTCAGCGGGGTGGCCCGCCCGAGCGGGGTGGTTTCGATCCGCAGCGCGGTGGTCCGCCGGACCGGGGTGGCTTCGATCCCCAGCGGGGGGGCTTCGATCCGCAGCGCGGTGGTTTCGATCCGCAGCGCGGTGGTCCGCCCGAGCGGGGTGGCTTCGATCCGCAGCGTGGTGCGATGGAACCGCCGCAGCGGGGCGCGTTCGAGCCGCAGCGCGGGCAGGGCGGCCCACCGCTTCCGCCGCGTACGCCCAGCGTTCCGGCCGGTCCGGGTGGTCCGCCCGGTGGGGGGTTCGGGCCGAACGAGCGGTTCGACGGGTTCGACGCGGGGCGGCCGACCCGGGCGGACATGACGGCCGAGATCCGGATGCCGGACCGCGACCCCCGGGGCGGCCCGGGGCGGGGGCTGGGCGATGCCCTGCCGCCGATGCCCGCACCGGCCGGCGGCCCGCCCATGGGCGGCCCACCGGCGGGCGGTCCGGGGCTCGGCGGGCCGCCGCTGATGGGGCCGCCCGGCAGTGAAATGGCCCGGATCGACCACATCCGGCGCTCCTTCCAGGTACGCCGGTTCGGCAGCGGCTACGACCCGGACCAGGTCGACCGGTTGTTCGAGGGCATCCTCGGCAGCATGGCGGGTCGGGGGCCGATGCCGGTCAACCCGGCCGACCTCGACACCACCCGGTTCGGGCTGGTTCCCGGCGGATACTTCGAGGCCGAGGTCGACGCCGCACTCAAGGAGGTCAAGGACCTGCTACTCGGTCACTGAGCGACCTGGCTTTACCGGCGACGCCGCGTGCCCTGCCGCGCGCGCGGCAGGGCGTGGGCCGGCCGCGAGCGGCAGGGTGTGCGCCGGCCGAGGGCTCCGGCGACGGCCGGAAGGATTCCGGTTCCGACGGCTGCGGCCGGTGCCGCCCGGCACCGGCCGCCAGCGCGTCCGAACTAGTTCGACGTCGCTGCCAGGGGTCAGGAACGCAGGCCGTTGCGGCGCAGGACCGTGTCGCCGATGACGGCGAGCACCAGGGCGGCGGCGATCGCACCGAGCCAGATCCGTGCGGTGCCGCTGACCTCGTTGTTGTTGAACATCATCAGCACCAGCGCCGCCGCGGAGAGGATCGCGCCGATCCGACCCGCCCTGCGGTGCCCCGGCTTGCGTTGGTCGGGTGACGTCACCGGCTCGCTTCCAGCCACTTTCCGGTCCTTCCTCACGATCGGATGCTGGTAAGTCTGGCATGCGCCTCCCGAGGTACACCGGACGGGCCGGACCCCGACGTCCGGCCGTCCCGCCCGGAACCGGGCTGCCGGCTGGCTCCACGCCCGGCTCCGGACCGCCGCACGCCCGGCCCTGGCCCACACCGGAGCACGCCCCGGAGTACGCCCCGGAGCGTGATCGGGTGGCACAACCCGGCGTCGCGGGACGGCCGGTACGGGGCCTCCGGTAGCGTTTGGGCGTACGCCTTTGATCGCCTGCGGCGAGGGACGAAATTGTCTATGTCTAGGGGGACTGTGCGGTGCGTCTGACCGGTACGGGGCACGCGAGCATGCGGATCGACACGGGTGCGGGCAGCATCCTGTGCGACCCGTGGGTCAACCCGGCCTACTTCGCCTCATGGTTCCCTTTCCCGGACAATTCACAGCTCGACTGGGAGAGTCTCGGCGACGTCGACTACCTCTACGTCTCCCACCTGCACCGGGACCACTTCGACGCCGCCCACCTCAAGCGGTACGTCTCGAAGAAGGCCACCGTGCTGCTGCCGGAGTACCCGACCTCGGAGCTGGAGGACGAGCTGCGGGAACTCGGCTTCACCAGCTTCCTGCGTACGAGGAGTGAGGAGGTCGTGGAGCTGGACGGCGGGCTCAAGGTGATGATCCAGGCCCTGACCAGCCCCACCGACGGCCCGATCGGCGACTCCTCGCTCTGGGTCGAGTACGACGGCGTCCGGGTGCTGAACCAGAACGACGCCCGACCGACCGACCTGGGCGTCTTCGCCGAGCTGGGGCACGTGCACGCGCACCTGCTCCAGTTCTCCGGCGCGATCTGGTATCCAATGGTCTACGAGCTGCCCGGTGCGGCGAAGACCGCGTTCGGCAAGCAGAAGCGGGACCGGCAGATGGACCGGACCATCCGCTACATCGACGACCTCAAGGCGTCCTGGGTGTTCCCGATCGCCGGCCCGCCGTGCTTCCTCGACGACGAGCTGTGGCAGTTCAACGACATCCACGGCGACGAGGGGAACATCTTCCCCGACCAGCAGGTCTTCCTCGACCACTACACCGGGCTCGGCTACGACAACGGGATGATCCTGCTCCCCGGCAGTGTCGCCCAGGTCGGCACCGACACCGTGCACACCACCCATCCGGTGCCGGACGTGCGGGAGTTCTTCGACCGCAAGGAGGAGCACCTGCGGGAGTACCAGGAGCGGGCGCGGCCGGTGATCGAGGCGGCGAAGGCGTCCTGGCGGCACCCGGAGATCGACGTACTGGCCGAGATGAAGCGGCGGATCGAGCCGCTGCTCGACGAGTCGATCTATCTCGCCAAGGGGGTCGGCGGACCGGTCCGGTTCGACCTGGTCGGACCCTCCGGGGAAGCCGGCGGGGAGACCGTCGAATCCATCCTGGTGGACTTCCCGGGCAAGCAGGTCCGGCCGTACGCGGACGAGAAGGTCCGCTACCGGTTCCGTACCGAGCGGGCGCTTGTCGAGCACCTGCTGCACATCGAGGAGGTGGACTGGGTCAACTCGCTCTTCCTCTCCTGCCGGTTCTCGGCGGCCCGGATCGGCCAGTACAACGAGTTCGTCTACGCCTTCTTCAAGTGCCTCTCCGAGGAGCGCCTCCAGTACGCCGAGGGCTGGTACGACGAGCACGAGCGGACCACCGACGCCGAGGACATCACCATCGGCGACTGGGTGCTGCAACGGCGCTGCCCGCACCTGAAGGCGGACCTGACCCGGTTCGGCATCGTCGAGGACGGCCAGCTCACCTGCCAGCTGCACGGCTGGCGGTTCGACCTGGCCAGCGGCCGTTGCCTGACCAGCGTCGGGCACTCGATCCGGGCGCACCGGGTCGGCGAGCCCGCCCCCGCCGACGCCCCTGCCGAAGCTGGTTAGGAAGGGCCCCCTCTACAACGAAAAGCGATAAAAGGGGGCCCTTCCTTTCAGACGACCCGGCCGAGGTCGGTGAGGATGCGCCGGGCGGCGTTGTGCCCGGCCGCGCCGATCACACTGCCGGCCGGGTGGCAGCCGGCGCCGCCGGCGTAGAGCCCGTCGATCCCGGTCGGGTACGGCATCCGGTCGGTGAACGAGACGGTGTTGTCGACGTGGTGGATGTGCCCGCCGGTGATCCCGAAGTGCGCCTCGATACCGGGCGGGGTCAGCGGCACCGCGTCGGCGACCAGCCCGCTGGTGCCGGGGGCGTACCTGTCGCAGATCTCCAGCAGCCGGTCCACGTAGCCGGGCAGCAGGTCGGCCCAGTCCCCGCCGGTCGGGGCGTAGGGCACGGACTGCACGAAGAGGGCCGACGAGTGGTGTCCGGCGGGATCCTGGAGCGACGGGTCGACGGTCGTGTGCAGGTACCACTCGATCGTCGGCTCGTCCGGCAGCCGACCGGCCTGGACGTCGGCCCACATGCCGCGCAGCGCCGCCATCGGCGAGCCACCGCCCGAGCCACCCGAGCCGGGCAGTGGCGTGCCGCCCGAGCCGGGCAGCAGCGTGTCGGAGCCGGGCAGCAGGTGGATGGTGGCGCCGAACGGGCTCGGTGCCCCCTCGGGCAGGCAGGAGAAGTTGGGCAGCCCGGCCAGCGCCAGGTTGACCTTTAGGGTGGTGCCGGTGCGCCGGACCGACTCCATCCGCTCGGCCAGCGCGGCCGGCACGGCGCCGTCCGGCACCAGCTCCATCAGCCGGTACGGGTCACCGGCGCCGAGCACCACCTCGGCGGCGACGCTGCGCCCGTCTTCGAGTACGACTCCGCTGGCGGCGCCGCGGTCCAGGGTGATCGCGCTCACCGGCGTACCGGCGAAGATCCTCGCCCCGGCGGACCGGGCGGCGTCGGCGAACGTCCGGCTGACGGTGCCCATCCCACCGGCCACGATCATCCAGGTGCCGCCCGCACCGGGCAGCCGGCACATGTTGTGGGCCAGGAAGTTGTAGCCGGTACCCGGGTCGTCCGGCCCGGCGTTCAGCCCGGAGAGGCCGTCGGTGACCGCGTACATCGAGACCAGCAGTTCGGAGCGGAAGTCGAACCGGGCGAGGTAGTCGGCGACCGAGCCGCGTACCAGGTCGACGAAGACCTGGCGCAGCGCGGGCCGGACGTAGCGGTCGGCGGTCTCCGGCACCGGCAGCGGCTCGGCCAGCCAGGCCGGCGCCAGGTCGTCGCGGAGCGCGGCGAGCTCGGCCTGCATCGCGTCGTCGGCGGCCACGTCGGCCCGGGAGAAGTGCCGCTCCATCTGCTGCCGGGTCGCCTCCCGGTCGGAACCGAAGAGCAGGTACGGCGAGCCGGGGCCGCCCGGGGTGGGCAGGAAGTAGTGCGGGTCCCGGCGCAGCACCGGCAGTTCCACGCCGAGCAGCCGGATCAGCTCCGGCGGCATCAGGCCGAGCAGGTACGAGCCGGTGGAGTGCCACAGCTTCGGCGCCTTCGGGAACGGGTTCTCGGTGCGGGCGGCGCCGCCGATCGTGCCGGCGGCCTCCAGCACCACCACGTCGAGGCCGGCTCGGGCCAGCAGGATCGCGGACACCAGGCCGTTGTGGCCGGCGCCGACGATCACGACGTCGGCGCGGGCGGGCAGCTCGCTGTGGGCGGGCAGCTCGGCGGGGGCGGGCAGCTCGGCGGGGGCGGGAAGCTCGGCGGTCATGCTCGGCAAGCCTAGTTCGCCCCGGCCGTCGCGGGTGCGGCCTTGGCCGGGCCGCTGCCGAGGAACTACTGGCCAGGGGTGGTGTCGAGTTGCTGGAGGAAGGCGGCCAGTTCGGCTTCGAAGAGTGCCTCCGGATCGGTCACCGCCCAGCGGAGCTGGTGGTGGACCTCCATCGAGACCAGGCCGTAGAGCATGGTCCAACCGGAGAGGATCAGGCAGGCGACCTCGGCCGGCAGTTCGGGGCAGTTCGTCCGCAGCGGGGTGAGTGCGCTGGCCAGCCGGTCGTCGACCTGCCCGGCCAGCGGCACCGGGAACGGCCTGCGCCGCCACAGCTCCACCAGGGGGTCGATGAAGACCTCGCCGAGCCGGGCGCCGGGGTCGTCCGGGTAGTCGAGGCCGTCCTCCGGGAAGGCGTCGACTCCGGGTACCAGGTTGCCGAAGACCAGCCGGAACTCGGTTGGATGCCGGACCGACCAGTGCCGGAAGGCGCGGGCGGTGCCGACGAGCTGGTCGACCGGTTCGGTGCCGGCGGCGTCCCGGGCCGCTTCGAGGTGCTCGCAGAGTTCGTCGAGCAGGTCGCTGGCGAGGTCGAGTATCAGCGCTTCCAGGCTGGGGAAGTATCGGTAGATGGCGGGAGCGGTCATGCCCATCTCCCGGGCGATCGCGCGCAGCGAGATGGCCTGGGGGCCGCCGGTCACCAGCAGCTGTCGCGCCCCGTCCTTGATCTCGGAGACCGCGGCGGTGCGCAGGCGTTCCCGGCGGGTCGGTGCCGTCATCGCGAACTCCCTTGACGAAAGAGAACGGCGTTGCAATAGTAAACGGCGTTTATCTCATTGAAGCCTCGTTACGGCGGTACGGCTAAGACCTTAGCGGCTGACAGGAGTGCGGGCGATGTTCACGTGGTGGGGCGGGGCGGTGGTCCGACTCCGCTGGGCGGTGCTCGCCGCCGGCCTGGTGCTGGTCGCGGTCGGCGCCACCTGGGGGGCCGGGGTCTTCGGCTCGCTGACCGGCGGCGGCTTCGAGGACCCGGGCAGCGAATCGGTCCGCACCCACGAGCGGATCGACGCCGAACTCGGCAACCAGAGCGTCGACCTGCTCGTCCTCTATTCCAGCCCGGACAGCACCGTCGAGCAGCCCGCCTTCCGCGACCCGGTCACCGCCGCCCTGGACCGGCTCCGCCAGCACCCCGAGGTGGCCAGCGTGACGAGCTGGTACGAGACACGGGCACCGGCGCTGGTCTCGACCGACCGGCACGCCACGTACGCGGCGGTGCGGTTGCGGGCGACCGACCCCGACGAGCAGGCCGAGGCGTACCGGGAACTGCGGCCGGCCCTGGACGCGCCCGGAGTCCGCACCGAGACCGGCGGCACGGTCGCCTTCCTCGACGAGGCGAACGAGCAGAGCAAGGAGGACATCACCCGGGCCGAGATGCTCTCCCTGCCGATCCTGCTGGTGCTGCTCATCCTGATCTTCCGTGGCCTGGTCGCCGCCGCGACGCCACTGCTGGTCGGCGGGCTGGCCATCCTCGGCGGCTTCGTGGCGGTACGCCTGATCGGCACGTTCACCGAGGTCTCCGTCTTCGCCATCAACATCATCACGCTGATCGGCCTCGGCATGGCCGTCGACTACGCCCTCTTCATCGTCAGCCGGTTCCGCGAGGAACTCGCCGCCGGCCGGTCCGGCACCGAGGCGATCCGGCGCACCATGAGCACCGCCGGCCGGACCGTACTCGTCTCCGGGCTCACCATCGCGACCGCACTGGCCAGCCTGCTGATCTTCCCGCAGTCGTTCCTGCGCTCGATGGGGCTGGGCGGGATCGCCGCAGTCCTGGTCGCGATGCTCGCCGCGCTGACCGTGCTGCCGGCCCTGCTGGCGGTACTCGGGACCCGGATCAACGCCCTGGCCGTACGCCCGCCGTGGCGCCGCCGCAAGGGCGGCACCGACCCGGGTCCGGACGCCACGACCGGGATCGGCGGCTCGGCCGGGATCGGCGGGTCGGCCGGGATCGGTGGCTCCGGTGCCTGGGCGCGGCTGGCCCGCAGCGTGATGCGCCGACCCGTGCTCTACCTGCTGGGCGTGCTCGCGGTGCTGGCCGTGCTGGCCGCCCCCTCGCTGCGGATGGAGGCCGGCGGCTTCGACGAGCGGGTGCTCCCGGCCGACGCGGTACCCAGGGTGGTGGCCGAACGGATCGCCGCGGACTTCCCCGGCGGCAGCGTCGGCCCGGTCGAGGTACTCCTCTCCGGCGCTCCCGCCGCCGACGCACAACGGTTCGCCGATACGATCCGGCAGCTCCCCGGGGTGACCGGTGTGCAGCCGACCGCGAACCGGGGCGACTCCACGCTCCTCTTGGTGACCTATCCGGGCGAGCCGACCGGCCCGGTGGCCGAGCGGGTGGTCCGGCAGATCCGGGACCTGCCGACACCGGCCGGCGCGGAGGTACTCGTCGGCGGGCGGCCCGCCTTCGACGTGGACATGCTGGACAGCCTCACCGCCCGGCTCCCGCTGATGGCCCTGATCATGGCGTCGGCAACGCTTGTGCTGCTCTTCCTCGCCTTCGGGTCGGTGCTGCTGCCGATCAAGGCGGTGCTGATGAACCTGGTCTCGATCGGCGCGTCGTTCGGCGTGGTGGTCTGGATCTTTCAGGACGGGCACCTCGCGGAATGGCTCGACTTCACCCCGACCGGCTTCATCGAACCGAGCAACCCGATCCTGATGCTCGCGGTCCTCTTCGGACTCGCCACCGACTACGAGGTTTTCCTGCTCTCCCGGGTACGCGAGGCGTGGGACGCCACCGGCGACAACACCGCCTCGGTGACCGCCGGCCTCCAGCACACCGGGCGGATCATCACCGCCGCCGCGCTGCTGCTGATCGTGGTGGTCGCCGGGTTCGCCACCGGCGGCGTCGTCTTCGTCAAGCTGATCGGGATCGGGATGATCGTGGCGATCGTCGTCGACGCCACGCTGGTGCGGGCGCTGCTGGTGCCGGCCACGATGCGGCTGCTCGGCCGGTGGAACTGGTGGGCGCCGGGCCCGCTGGCCAAGGTCTACCGCCGGTACGGCATCCGCGAGTCGGCGCCTGATGTCGCCGGTGGCCGCGAGAGGTGAACTGGGCTTCTCCGAGATGGCACAACCTGCTCACTTTGCCCGGTCGGCCTGAGGGCTCGGGGGATCATCAGTCGGTCGCTTCGTGAGCCTCGGGCCAGAGTCGGATCGCCCGTGCGGCGGCGTCGATGACCAGTTGGCCGTCGACCTCTGCTCGTGACTCGGGGATGCCGTACCCCGGCCACTCGGCGACGAAGGCGACCGGCCCGGACGGCGGTAGCGGCCAGACCCAGTACTGGGCGACGTGTCGCCGGTCATCCGACTCCGCGCTGCCCGCGAACAGCACCGGACCGGCCGGCTCGGCGTCCCGCGGCGGGAACGCGTGCCGATCCAGGTTGGTGATGCTGCTCCCGTCCGCGAACTGCACACCCACGCGGAGAAACTGGTCGGGCAGGTGCCGGCCTGCCCAGTACCCCATCCGGTGGATGCCGTGGTGCGGAAGGTCCGGCCGGCGGTCAGGGGTCCGGAGCACTGCGGTCACGGTGAACTCGAAGCCGGTGGGATAGGCGAGCAGGTTACTGATCATGATTGCGGCGTTGTCGGTGTGGGCCAGCACGCGCTGCTCGGCCACGACGCCGGGGAACACCGACTCGGGCTTCGTCCAGGAAGGACGGGGCGGAGCGGGCGGCTCCGGTTCGGGGTCCGGTGCGACGGGCGGACGGTCGAAGAAGCCCATACAGCCAACCTTCCCACAATCCCGGTGCACGGTCGGTCCGGGTCAGGCCCGGCCGGGCGGCCAGCGCCCGGTGCCCGGGCAGCCGCCAGGTCCCAAGAAGCCGATGGGCCCGCACTCGGTCGGGCCGGGTAGCCTGGATCGCATGGCAATCCTGGCGCGGAGGATGTCGTACACCGCATTCGTCGCCGTTGTCGTCGCAGTCGGTTTCGCTGCTCTCACATCGTGTTCGGCGGATTCTTCGGATGGGCCCGGCTCCGAGCCGTCGGCGTCCGACGGCATGTCGACGCCCACCCAGGCGACCACACCGTCGCCTGCACCGACGGGGCCGTGCGCCGACGGAACGTGCGAGATCGATGTCGCCGTGGGCGACGTCGTGGCCGTGCCGGAAAGGTACGGCCTCGGGCCGATCGAGGTCACGGCGATCGCCGCTGCCGAGGTCGAGATGGTCGCGCCGCTGACCGGGTCCGGTTACAGCGTTTCGGGCTGTTCCGGTGGCGGCGGCGTGTCGTCGCAGGGCGGCGGCGGTGTCCGGATGAGCTGCAAGGTGGGCGCCGTCGCGACCATCAACGACGTCATGAGCCTGGAGGTCGTCGAGGTCGGCGGTAAGGTCGCCGTCCTGCGTATCGAACCCACCGGGTGAGGTCGTCGATTGTGATAGCCGGCCAGCCCGCAGCAGATCAGGCAGAGTACGAGCAGGAGCCGTAGCCTGGCCGATAGATCGTTAGGCGGTCGGCGATGGCCCCGGGCAGCCCCGAAACGCCGACGTCCCGCGTTCGGGATCGACGGGCGCCATGACCAGGACGGTAGCGGCCATCCGCCCGTCGGTTCAGCGTGGCGACAACGCTCCACCCACCTTCCCCGGGCCGGTCGAGCGGCCGGTCCGACTCGGGACGCCCGACCACCGGACGTTCGGTTGCCGGAGGAGGCCCCAGAGGAAGGCGACTTCTGGGTACAAGCTCGGCTGCCGCAACTGCGCAGAACTCTCAAGCGCACCGTCGGCAGTCCGAGTCCTCACGCCTACTGAGAGAGAATCTGCCACCCGCGTTCCTGCCAGGGCTCATTCCGGCGCCGGAGTGCTCCAGCGCGAGCCTCCGCCGTGGACTGTGCGACCTTGGCCTCGGCTGCGCTCATCCAGCCGTTACGGCACGCCTGCTCGTACTCGTCCCAGTCTTCGATCTCGACACGCGAATCCCGCTCATGCAGCACCGGGTCGAGTTCGAGGTCGACATACCGCCAGCCTGCTTCGGTATGTTCCGGCGGAAGGCATACGGCGGTTCGTCGACGTCGGCGGGAGTGGAGAGCCGTACCGAGGCCATCTGCCGGGCGCCAGGGATCAGCCGACCGGACCGGTCGACGATCTCCTGGCCGCGCCACAGCCCGAAGGTGACGTACGAGGTATAGGCCTTGAGCAGGCAGATCGGCCGCCGTCCCGGGGTCTCGCCGAGGCCCCACACCGGGTGGCCGTGCCACATCACGCAGGTCGCGTCGGTCAGCGTCGCGTCGATGACCGGGCGGACCGTCAGGGACGTCTCCGTCAACGAGGTGTCGAGTCCGGTCAGGTAGCCGTCGGCGCTTGTCGTCTTCATGATCTTTCCTCTCGATCGGGGAGAGCCTGCTCGGCGGCTGACGCGGGCGATCCATTACTGCCGGCCTGTCCGGTAAGCCCTGGTGACGCCCCTAACGATTCGCGAATCGGCGCCACCGACCAAGCCACGATCGCTCTACGATCGTTGAGCCGGATTCAACGAAGGGGGTGGCGGGGATGCTGGAGCGACACGAGGTCGAGACCTTCCTGACGCTCGCCGACGAGCTGCACTTCGGTCGTACCGCCGAACGGCTGGGCGTGACCACCGGCCGGATCAGCCACGTCATCAGGAAGCTGGAACGGCGGATCGGCGCTCCGCTGTTCGAGCGGACCAGTCGAGTCGTCCGGATCACGCCAATCGGCCGGCAGTTGGCCGACGACCTGGCCCCGCTTGTCGAGCAGATGGACGCCGCCCTGCGTCGCGCGGTCGAGGCCGGCCGCGGCGTGACCGGTCAGCTCCGGGTGGCGTTCCTCGGTGAGTACCTCGCGCCGGTACTGCTCAAAGCGGTAAAGCTGTTCACCGCCCGGCACCCCGACTGCGACGTGCACGTACGCGAGGTGCAGCTGTCCAGCTCACGGGCCAGCCTGGTGGACGGCTCGATCGACATCCTCATCGCCTCGTACCCGTTCGACGGCATGGCGCAGGGGCCCGTCTTGATGGCGGAGCGGCGCGTGCTGGCCGTGGCCGCGACGCATCCGCTGGCCGACGCGGAGTCGGTCTCGCTGGAGGTGCTCGCCGGCCACCCGGTGGTCCAGTACCCGCCGACAACGTCCGCGGCGTTCAAGCGTGACCGCACACCCGAGCACACGCCGGCCGGCCGCCCCATCCCCAAGGGCCCGCACGGCAACACCTTCTCCGGGATGCTGTCCCTCGTCGCGATGGGCCGGGGCGTGCTGCCGGTGGGCGAGCAGACCCAGCGGTACTACCCCCGGCCCGACATCGCCTACCTGCCGATTCACGACGCCCCACCCATCGAGCGCGGACCGGTCTGGCTGGAGGCGAACACGACCACCCGGGTACGACAGTTCGTCCCGGCCGCGCTGGACGCCAACTCCCCGCCCGCAAAGCCCGCAGAGTCGGCCCCACCTGCCCGGGAAGGCACCGGGTCCGCCGTCTCCGCAGCGAGCGGTCAGATCGTGTAGACGGCCGGCGGGAACGGTGCGGCGCCGCTGAACCCGGGCAGCGTGGCGATCACCGGCAGGCCGAGCCGCTGATCGGTCGGTACGGACCAACAGGGAATGTCGCTGATCTCGGCGGCGATGACGGGCGCAGGGAAGAAGTCGTAGAACGGCTCTGGCAGGTCGACGTCGTCGAAATGGTCCTCGGGCCGGCCGGACAGCCCGTTGGCGTCCATCCACTTCAGCTCGAACGCCAGCGGCTCCCCGGTGCAACCCGCGGCGTCATTGAGGTCGAAGGTGCGCACGGTCGCGCCGTCCCGGGCGACCAACCACGCCGACCCGTCGTCGCGCTCGCCGTCGTAGAACGCGTGGGCCTCGCCGAACTCCGCACTCAACCGTTCGACGGTGGCACGGGCCTCGGCCGGCCGGGCGGGATGGTCGGGCAACTCGTTGAACACGTCACACCACGGTCCGGTGATCGTCGTCCACCCGTCGCGCGCCGGGCCGACGAAGACCAGTGGTTGCCCCGCACGGCAGTGCTCGATCGTTTCCAGGACGCTGTCGGCGAGCCCGAAGGTCACCGGACGGGGGTCGTGCAGTCCGATCGACGCCATGACGGCGGTCGGGTCGTCGCTGCGCACGCACCACCACCGCAGCCAGCAACCGGAGAGCAGGCGCGGAGCGTCCAGGTGCAGGCGGATGCGGACCAGACGCTCGACGAGGGCCACGTCAGCCGGGTCGAGGCCGGGCTCGCCGGCCACGTGGGCGAGGGCGTGCAGCGCGCTGGCGCGCAGCCTGCCTGGTCCGTGCCGGCGCACCGCGAGCAGCGCCTCCCGGGTCGCGGGATCGTCCGGAGCGAACAACCCCAGCACGTCGATGCGGTCGTACGGACCGGCCGTCCGCAACTGTTCCAGCAGCGCTCGCACGTCGATGGTCACGGCGGCAATGTACGGCAACGTACGCAGGCCCGTAAGGTTCGTGACCCCCCTGCCAAGACGAGAGGCATCCGAGGTCGAAGCGTAGCGGCGGGATCCCCACGCTCATCAAGTAGCCGCCGACCGTGCGCTCCGAACCTGGCCATCGTCACGCTCGGTAGCTGACGCTCCATGTCGATCGGCTTCCGGATCGCTGACATTGAGAGAGTGTGCCGCCCAGCGGATCGGACGATCTTCAGTGCTGTTCGGCAAGGTGGTCGCCGTCGCTGAACTTCCACGTCGGGTATCTCTCGGACATGTAGGGGCGGTGGCCGTCCCAGTCAGCCGGCCCGAGCAATCGCACCGGCGACAGTCGCAGCCGCTCCTCCGGATCCTGCTCGTAGCCCCACGCGAACCCGACCAGCGGAACGACGAGCCGCCGGTCAAGGTCCCAGGGCCCGATAGTCAGGAAGCTGTGCGCCTCCCACCGCACCGCACCCGAGCGCCAACGGGAAGGAGCGTCGAAGAGCACCGGCCGCGTTCCGTACCAGGCGAAGGGCGCGCTGGAGTCGGCGAACAGGTCGAACGGGTCGATCCCGAATCGGTCCGTCGCGCTGGGCTCGCGGACCAGCTGCACCCAGCCCAGCAGCGATCGATAACCCTGGGCACTGAATTCGACTGACGCGGTGCACACCGGCATGCCCAGCTCCTGCTCGGTCTTACCGACGGCCACCGGGTCGGCATTCGGCGCAACCTCCACCAACACTCGGCCACGCTCGTCACCGAAGCCAAACCGAATCTCCACCGAGCCATCCTGTATCTCGTCCGCGCACTCAACTGCCGCGATTCGATTGATAGCGGCGCGGTCAGGAGCCGCGACGTTCACACAGGGCCATCTCGTCCATGTCGTGGGCGTAGCTGACCTCGATGTCAGGCAGCTCGTCCTGCATCTCATTAGCCAGTCGTAGTCCTTCCTGCTGCCACCGCCAGTCCTCATCGGGCCGCCGAACTGAAAGCCTGTCAACGCAATGCCGTTGAAGCGCTCGTTCTCACGTCCGCAGCCGCTGGACCAGCTCCACACTGACACCCGGCTCCTCAAGGTCGACCGGACCCAAGTGCTCGATCAAGACCGTTCCGTGGTCGATCGGCACACCCGCGAATGGAGATGATCGCCGCCGCACTCGCCGAATGGGCCGGCACCCGGACCGGGATGATCTTCATTCCGCCCGGCGAACCCTGGAAAAACCCTTTCATCGAATCCTTCAACGGCCGGCTCAGCGACGAATGTCTCAACCTGCACCTGTTCTGGTCCCTGGCCCACGCCAAGGTCACCATCGGCGACTGGAAGAAGAAGTACAACCACGACCGGCAGCACTCATCGCTGGGCTACCGAGCCCCACGAGCCTACGCCGCGATCTGTACCCACTAATCCGCTCTCACGCGTCTGGTGTCGTATGCCCACATCGCGATCTCGACGCGGTTGCGGGCGCCGAGCTTGGTCATCAACGATGCGACGTGGGTCTTCACCGTGCTCAGGCCGACGAAGAGCTCGGTGGCGATCTCGGCGTTGGTCCGGCCCCGTGCCACCAGCGCGAGCACCTCCTCCTCGCGCTTCGTGAGTGGGTCGATGGGCTGGACCGGTACAACCGGTGCCTGGTCGGCGAAGGTCGCCAGGAGCCGGCGGGTGACGTTAGGGGCGATCAGCGCGTCCCCGTTGGCCGCCGCGTGGATGGCCTGCACGAGGATCACCGGCCCGGCGTCTTTGAGCAGGAATCCGCGGGCGCCGGCGCGTAGAGCGCCGAGGACGTACTCATCGAGGTCGAAGGTCGTGATCACGACGACCGCCATCGGGTCCCTCACGTCTGGCCCGGCCAGGCGCCGCGTTACCTCGACGCCGTCGAGCCCCGGCATCCGGATGTCGACGAGGAGGACATCGGGACGCAGCCGGGTCGCCAGGTCGAGCGCGGCGAGCCCGTCTGCTGCCTCCCCCACAACGTCGAGGTCGGGTTGCGCGCCGAGGATCATCACCAGCCCGGTCCGGACCAAGTCCTGGTCATCGGCTACGACAACTCGGATGCTCATGCCTGCGCCTCCACCGGCAGCACGGCCTCGACCACCCAGCCACCCTCGGGCCCCGGCCCCGCGGAGAGCGATCCGCCGAGGAGCTGGGCGCGTTCGGCCATGCCCAGCAGGCCGAACCCAGGCTCCAGGGCTGCCCCCGGCTCAGTCTGTCCATCGTCGCTGACACGCAGCTTGACGGCGTCCCCCTCCCGGCGTACGTCGATCCCGACGCGGGTCGCGCTCCGGGCGTGCCGTACGGCGTTGGTCAGCGACTCCTGCGCGAGCCGGTAGAGCGCGGCGTCCACGGGTCGTGCCAGCCGGGTTAACGAACCGTCCAACGAGACCTCGACGGTGGGCGTCGCGTCGGCCCGCGCGAGAGCAGGCAGGTCCGCGACACCCAATTGCGGTGAGTAGGCGACGGCTTCCTCCTCACGCAGCACCCGCACCATGGATCTCATCTCCGCCAGGGTTCGCGACGCTTCAGACTCGATGACGGCTAGGACCTCGGCAGCCTTCTCAGGCTGGATGCCGGCGACCACGCGACCGGCCTGCGCCTGCACCGCGATGGCCGAGACGTGGTGCGCCACGGTGTCGTGCAGCTCGCGCGCCAGCGCCATCCGCTCCTGATTACGGATCTCGCACTGTCGGCGATGCCAGAGGTCCGCGCGGTAGCGGAATACCGCCGCGAGGGCGACGAACAACAGCAAGAAGACGCTCCCGCCGAAAACGTCGGCCCAGCCCGCGGCGGAGACGTACATTCCCAGCGCGACGACGACCGTCACGAACGCCGTCCCCAAGACCATCTCCCGTCCCGAGCCCCACCGCACCAGGGAGTAGAGCAGGATCAGGACGGCCATCATGGAGTAGGGGTCGAGGTCCCCGGCGTGCGCAGTCAGCTGCAGGACCGAGAGCAGCCCGGCGACGCCCCACCCGACCAGGGCGGCCAACAGGGGGCGCCCCCGCCGCCAGAGCAGGGCAGGCATCAGCGCCAGTGCGAGCACCGTCACAAGAGGTCGCAAGGCCAAGCCCGGCCGAACGATGCCCTCGACCAAGGCGGTGGCCGCGAACACGCCCACCAGCAGCCAGTCGAGACGACCGATGGGTGGGGCGTCAGCAGGCCGCGGCTCATGCCAGATGGAGCGCCGGACAGTGACCACGGCTCCAGCCTAGGGATCGGCGCTCCTCAGCGTACCCGTCTAAAGAACGAGAGACAGACCATGCCATCGGCCGGGCCAGCTCCGGCCTCCGGCCCGGTGTGCCCGCCGCCGGGCTCAGCGATCGTGGACCTACCAATCCCCGACACGACAACGGAGCCCATGATGAGAACACCTCAACCCACTACCACACTGCAAGACCAGCCGATCCCGGTGAAAGCCAAGCTCGCCGCAGCGTGGACGAGTTTCATGTTCCTCTATGCCTACGTGGACATTCTCGGCTTCTTCACGCCCGGCATCGTCGAGGACATCCTCGACGGCAAGGTCTTCGTGTTCAACCTCTCCCAGACCTTCTCGACCACGGCGCTGACCCTCATGGCCATCCCGATCTTCATGGGCGTACTGTCGATGACGCTGCCCACCCGGGTGAACCGCATCACGAACCTCGTCGTGGCCGCGCTCTACGTACCCGTCACGGTGTTCAACGTGGCGGGCGGGTTTTGGCTGTACTTCTACGGCCTCGGCGCCGTCCTGGAACTGGTCGTTCTCACCCTCATCGTGCGGTACGCATGGACCTGGCCCCGCACCGCGTCGTCGGCGACCATGGCGACCAGCCCTGACCGTGAAACCGTTCGCGCTCAGCAGCAAGCGTGAACCCAGGAGCAGTCCCCGTCCTGTTCGAAGCCGTCGCCCTCGGTGCCGCGGTGTAGACCTCCGGGCGGGTGGGACGCCAACTACCACAAGGCTGCGTGATCGACTGCGCACAACTGCCGCGAATAACGCGCAGCCTGGCGTTCACCCCCGGACAGCGCTTACTCACTCCAACTCGAGAGATATCAGCTTGTCCTCCTCACCTGGTGCCGGGCACGTTGTTATCCAGCGTCGGAGCGGCCTCGATGACGACCTGGGGGTAGACGGCTGCGAGTGCCCGCACGGCGTATCGCCAGCTCGCCATCCCCATGGCCGACCCGATTAGGCGTCCGGCCTCGCCACGTTCTGCCGCCGCTGCCACCACGAGCAGTGCCCGAGCCTGTCGTCCCGTGTCGGTGATGCTGCGGGCGACCCGCTCCGCCCCTGTAAGGTCGCCGGCCGTTGCGAGCTCCGCGGTGAGGGCCTGAGCCCGCTCGTCGGGGTCGTTCGTCGGGTTGACGACGGTTTGCGAGGCGCCGTGGACGCCAGCCAGTGCCCTTGCCCGCCACTCCGGGTCGTCGATCTCACGGGCGATCCGCTCCGCGCCGTCGACATCGCCGATCGCGCCCTGTGCTTCTGCAAGTCCGGCGAGAGCACCGGCCTGCCAGTCCGGGTCGGTGATCAGATCGATGATCCGTTGCGCCTGCGGTACGTCCCCGGCCGCCGCGACCGCCTCGGCCACGCCGGCGAGGGCTCGCTCGCGCTCGTCACGGTCGTCAATGCTGCGGGCAGTCTCTTCGGCCCATTCCACCTCTGCCGCGACAGCCAGCGCTATCGCCAGATCGGCCCGAGCGCCGGCTTGTCCGGAGGTGTCGGTGATGGCTCGGGCGATTTGCTCGGCGGTTAGTGCCAGGTCGGCGGAATGCTCGTGGCGGCCGGCTGCGGCCGCCGCCGCTGCCAGGTCGGTCATTGCTTGCGCCCGTAATCCGGCGTCGGCGATGCCAAGGGCGACCCGCTCCGCGCGGTGAAGGCCGGCGGCGGACGTCGACACAAGCTGGCTAAGCGCCGTGACCTGTTCGTACGGATCGGTGATATCGCGGACAAGCCGCTCCGCCCACTCGTCCTCGCCCGCCGCGGTCATGGCCTCAGCCAGCCGCGTGAGCACGAGCGTCCGCTCGAATGGAATGACCAACGAATGCCCGGTCTGCTCCGCTACCGCCAGTAGCCGTAGTGCACGACGCCCTTTGCCGGCCTTGGCGCTCACTCCTGCCAACCCGGCGAGCAAGAGGGCACGCCGATACGGATCATCGATGTAAGCAACTGCCTGCTCGGCGATATCGACCAGGCCGTCCACCCGTCCCGGCTCGGCCTGGTCCGCCAGGTCGACCAGCGCCGAGGCCCGTTGATCGGTCAGTGTGATGTCGTCGATGATCCGCAGTGCGCCGTCGGTATCGTTCGCCTTCGCCACGGCGGTGAGCGCCCGCGCCCGATGGTGTGCGTCTGTCAGGCTGCGGGCGATGGCCTCGGCCTGCCCGACGGCACCGGTGATCGTGAGTACCTCCACCAGACCGGCCAGTGCCATCTCCCGCTCGTACGAATTGTCGATAGTCGTGATCAGGTCCCTCGCGGAGTCTGCCGCGGCCATCGCGCGCTCCGTGTCGCCGGCCCGGCCCGCCACCGTGGCCACGCCGAGCAGCGCGCGTGAACCCTCGTACGGGTCGATGATGTCCCGGATGATCCGCTCAACCCGCACCGTCTCGCCCGCCGTGGCCAGCGCCTCCGACAAGGCGACCAGCGCGGCTGTCCGCTCGTACCGGTCGGCGATGCTGTAGGCAAGGGCTTCGGCGCGGTCGGCGTGGCCCAGAGTCGCCCAGACAGCCGGGAGCCGTACGGGAATGTTGCGGTTGCGGGTTTCCAACTCGTCGCGGTGATGAGACAGACGCAGCAGGCAGCCGAGGTCGGCCTCGGTGAGTTCGCGGCGTGTCAGCAGGATGTTCTGGCAGGCGTGCAACTCGGCGAACGCGGCTGCGTCGCCGCCGGTACGCAGCAGCATTCGGTCGTGCCGGGCGTGGTCGAGTGCCAGATCCACGAGGCGGCCGACGTCGGACAGTTCAGCCAGCAGGGCTGGGTAGTCGAGCAACAGATATCGCGGGGTCTCCGGCGGCCAGGATCGGTCGCGGTAGTCGTCGGCCCACCGGTGCAGACGCTCCCGGTACGCCGCGAGGGTGGTGCCGAAGCTGCGGACCGCCGTGCTGCGCAGCGTCTCGTGGGTGAAGACGTACCGCCGATCCGGTTCCCGCCCGGCGACCGTGCGCCCGAACACGCCACCGAGCAGGCCTTCCAGCCGGAACGGTGGCTCGCCGGTCAGTTCCTCCAGCTCGGCCAGGGTCAACCCGCCGCCGCAGGCGGTGATCAGAGCGAGTACCTGGCGTCCGAGGCCGTCGTCGTGCAGCAGGTCGTACAGTTCCCGGCCGGCGTGCCGGGCGACCTCACTTGCGTGCGGCGACATGGTCAAACTGCGGATCCGGATGCCGCGCCGCAGGGGATGGTCGGCGGCCACGTCGGCCGGCAGCGGCGGATCCGGGCGGCTCGACACCACGACCCGCAGGCCGTCGCCGCAAGCTTTGGGCAGCAGTGAGGCGACGCTGGCGAGCCCGGATCGCGGCCGGACACTCCGATCCTCGTCGATCCCGTCTACGACCAGCACCAGGCGACGGCCCTCGGCGTGCAGCCTGCCCGACGTCTGTAGCAACAACGCCCGTCGGAGGGCGTCGGCGCGGCCGGGTGAAAGCGGTCCCGGCGCCGGCTCGCCGAGGATCGCGGCGAGCTGGTCGATGAGCATGTCGGTAAAGGCGACACTGTCCGACTGCGCGGCCACCCGCATGGTGACGAAGAACGAGACTACCTCGACCGACGGCGGCGGGTTCAGCACAAAGGTGGACAGCAGCGCGGACTTGCCCGCCCACGGCTGCGCCTTCCACCAGAGGTATTCCTGATCGCCGGCGCAAAACGCGGCCAGTTCCGCAAGCTCGGCACCGCGGTCTTTCAGAGCCCCCGGCGCGCCGCCCCCAGGCGCGATGTCGCGTACCTGGTCGATGTAACCGGACCGGATCCACCACGAGGGCGGCGTATCGCGGACGTGGAGGTGCATCTGCGGGTAATCGCCAATCTGGACACCGGTCGCACCCCGAAGATCCATACGCGTCGGCTCATCCACCCCGCCGCCTAGAAGTTGATGTTCATGCTGGAGTAGTCGCCGACCTGCACGCCCTTAGCCTCACGCAGGTCGACGAGGTACTTGCCGACCCTGGCGCCGGCCGGGTCGGTAGCCCGCAGCAGCCGTGCCGCGGCGGCGACGACTTCCTCGTCGTCGGCCACACTGGCCTCGGACACCGCGGCACGCAACGCCGGAACGTCGTCAGCTCGCCCCTCCAGCGCACGCACCATCTCCTCGGAGGAGGTTTCGTCGCCGTCCCGGCGCAGCCGGCGGATCAGCGCATCCCGCAGGCCGCGATAGGCATCCTGCACCGCCCCGGACACCGTCTCCGACAGTCCCGCCGCCAGCGCACCAGTCACGAGCGACACCGGATCCATCGCGCACCACCACCATCCCATCGCGCACCTTCGGCTCAATAGTGGACCGCGATCGGCGAACCGCGCAGTCCGGGCTCGACGTCTGGTGCCATCGCCGGGTCATATGTCCTATGCGCTCGGTGCGACGCAGCCGGGCGTGTGCAGCTGCCGCGGTGTAGGTGGCCACCGCGACCGGCGTCTACCGCTGGCTGGTTTCGGGGCCACGGGCATGGCCGGAAGGCCGGAGCGGAACGCTCACTCCGAGCCGTCCGCGTGGGGCCGGCACGCGCTCGCTGACGACCCGGTGGGCAGGCGGGTGCCGAGGTCGGCGAGTAGTTCGTCCAGGACGTCCGGCGCCGCCCAGCCGTTCACCGCAACCCGGCCGGAGGCGCCGACAACGATCTCCAGCCGGTCCGGCGTCGACGCCAGGCCGGCAAGGGAGTCGGCCATCCGATCGGTGAGCAGGACGAACTCCTGGTTGGTCGAGCCGACCCAGGGCCGTACCCGGTCGATCCGGTCGGCAAGGAACGGGCCGGCCACGAGCAGGTCGGTCTCGCCGAGTAGGGCGGCGACGTCGTCGCGGCCGGCCTCGGCGGCCCGGTGGAGTTCGTCGGTGCGGTAGCCGGTGAACGTCATCACCGAGCGGCCCGCCGCACGTACCCCGGAGGCCACCCGGGACAGCGCGGCCGCCTGGTCGAAGGGTTCACCGCCGAGCAGCGTCAACCCGTCCGTCCCCGCGTCGAGTACGCGGGTGACCAGTTCGGCCGGCGCGACCGGCTCACCGCCCCGGACGCTCCACAGGTGTGGGTTGAAGCAGCCGGTGCAGCGGATCGCACAGCCCTGCACCCAGACCGCCGTACGTTCGCCCGGTCCCTCGGCCCGGGTCGAGCCGAGAAACCGGGCCATCGACACGAGGTCCGGTGAACCGCTCGTTGCCGGAGTCCGCCCGGACTCAGACATCGAGAATCCGCCCCTGGGCCCACGGTCCGGAGTCTGACGGCCGTCGGCCGGTCGTCCCGGGCGGGATACAGACCAGCAGGTCGCGTACCCTGACGAACTCGTGCGGGGCCAGTTCGGCGACCGCCCCGAACTCCTCGACGCTGCCGAAGCCCCGCCGGGCGTGCCGTTCGGCCAGCACCCGCCGCACGCGTTCCGGATCGAATCCTGGTAGCGCGGCGAAGTGTTCCGGCCCGGCGGTGTTCACATCCAGCGGACCGGCTGGCTGCGCCCCTGCCCCTGGACCGCTCGGTGACACCAGTCCGGGCGCGACCGACGGAACCGGTTTGGCGGAGATCGGCGGGACCGCCGCCGGTCCCGGACCGTAGTAATGCTGTATCGGCGGCGCGAGGCCGGCCGGTAGTCCCGACACGTTCGGCTGCCCGTCCGGCGCGCTGGGACGGCCGGGTGCCGTTGCCGGCTGTTGAGCATGCCAGGGCACGTAGTCGGCCCGCCAGCGCAACCAGGACGAGTTGATCATCAAGGCGTGCGCCAGACTGGCGACCCAGACGGCCATCAGGCCGCTGATCAGCCAGCCGTTGGGCTCCTTCTCCGGACTGCCCGCCGTGCCGAAGAGGAAGCAGGCCCAGCCGAGCACCAGGTAGACGACACCGGCGATCCACCACTCGGGTCGCCGGGCCCGGAGCCCGACGTAGAGGAATCCGAGCCCGTTCAGGCAGCCCATGCCGACGATCGAGAGCAGCAGCCACCAGCTGTGCAGGATCCGCCAGCGGATGGTCGGCCGTGGCCGGCCGGCAGCGGAGGAGACGGATGGGCCGCCGTCAGGCATGGTCGACACCGCGCAGCTCCTGTTGGTCTGCCACGTGCACGTTCGGCTGGTCGTACTCCGCCGTGTAGGCACTCCGTACGGTGCGCGCCTCCAGCAAGTCCTCCAGAATCCCGATGTAGTCGAGACATGCGGCGCCGGTCAGTCCCACCGTCTCGGCGCTGACGGTGCCGTCCGTGGCGACGGTCACCACGATCCAAGGCTCAGCCTGCACAGTGGCCCTCCCTCCCGACGGCGAAGACCAGGCGTACGCCGGCGTCCTCGGTGGCCGTCTCCGACTCCAGCACCAGGCCGGCGGCAGGTGCCCGATCCCGGAGCCGATCGAGTACGGCCCGCTGCACCTGCCGCCCGTAGCCGGCGTCGACAGCGCGGACGATCTCGACTGCCCGGGATTCGTCGACCTGGCCGGTGAAGTGCGCAGACCATACCCCGTCCTCGCCGCGGGCGAAGCCCGCCCGTATGCCGTCCCACGCCGCCGTGATCTCCTGCGGGCCGGCGGTGACCGCCGCGCCCGTCTCCCGGAGCGCGTCGGCGAGCAGCTTCTCGTCGCGCATCCGGGTCTGCACCCGGCACACGACCTGGCCGGCCTCGTCCCGGGCGGACTGTGAGCCGTGCGCGGCGGCGACCGCGGCCACGGCCAGCGGGATGAGAATCAGCGACACACTCACCAGGGCCTCCTCCCTCGACGTCGAACAGTGGCTCTAGTACTCGATGATCCGGCCACCGCTCGCACGCGGTGGAACTCCGTCCCGACCAGGACGGAGTGGAGCCGCCGGAGGGGTGCCGGCGTCCTGGTCCTCGGCGGCGGTGGCGGCCACGGCTCGGGTCGCGGCCCATGCGCGTAGCGCGTCGATCCGCTCCGCCTGGGTCACGCTGAGCGGGACCATGTTGACGACGGCCCGGACCAGGTCGTCCCGGGTCAGTGGTCGCCGGGCGGAGAAGGCCTCGAAGAGCCCGCCGACGACCGCCTGCTCGATCTCGGCCCCCGAATAGCCCTCGGTCAACCCGCAGAGTTCCATGAGCTGGGTGTCGTCGACGAGGAGGGAGCCGGCGACGGCCGGGTTGCGGAGCCGCCGGTTGAGGTGGACGGTCCAGACCGACATCCGCTCGGCCCGGGTCGGCAGGTCGACGAAGAAGATCTCGTCGAACCGGCCCTTGCGGAGCAGTTCCGGCGGCAGCCGTTCGATGTCGTTGGCGGTGGCGATGACGAAGACCGGCCGGATCTTCTCCTGCATCCAGGTGAGGAAGGTGCCGAACACCCGCGACGAGGTGCCCGAATCCCCCGCCGCGTCGGGCGCGAAGCCCTTCTCGATCTCGTCCACCCACAGAACGCACGGGGAGGTGGCCTCGGCGGTCCGGATCGCGGTGCGAAGGTTCTGCTCGCTCGACCCGACCAGGCCGGAGAAGACCCGGCCGACGTCGAGGCGCAGCAGGGGCAGTTGCCAGGCCGCCGCGATGGCCTTCGCGGTCAGCGACTTGCCGCAGCCGGGTACGCCGGTGATCAGCACGCCTCGCGGCGCCGGCAGCCCGTACTCGGCCGCCGCCGCCAGCCAGGCGCCGTCCCGCTTGGCCAGCCACCGCTTGAGGGTCTCCAGGCCACCAACGTCGGCAAGGTCGATGTCGGCGTCGACGAACTCCAACAACCCCGCTTTGCGTACGGCCTGCCGCTTCTCCTCGTGCACCACCGGAAGGTCGTGTACGTCGAGTACGCCGTCATTGACGATCGCACGGGCGAAAGCGTTCTCCGCCTCGTGCAGGGTGAGTCCGACGGCGGCCTTCGCGAAGCGTTCGCGCCCCAGTTCGTCGAGCCTGACCTGGATCCGGCCGCTGGTGGAGTTCGCCGCGATCAGTCCTTCGAGTACGAGGCGGATCTCGTGCTCGGTGGGCAGCGGGAAGTCGACGATCGCCACTTCCCGGTCCAACTCGACCGGGATGCGCAGTACGGGCGACACGAGTACGAGGGACCGGGGTACGGGACCCGCTTTGAAGGCCGACGCCACGTCCCGGAGCCGCCGGATGATCCTGGGGTCGCCGGGACGCTCGGCCGAGCCGAGGTGTGGGTGCAGGTCCCGCAGGATCACCACACTCGACTCGTCGAGCCGGAGCGCGGCGCCCAGGGCGTCCATCGGCTCGGTGGTACCAGTGCGCGTGGTGCCGTCCGGCCCGACGAGCCCTTCGGTTGCCGACCAGGTCCAGACCGCCCGGGGCGTGCGGACCAGTGCACCGTCCCGGGCGACGGCGGTGACATCCGCGACGACCCGGTGCTCCTCGTACGATTCGATGTACAGGATCGGAAATCGTGCCTTGAACAGCTGCGCCAAATGATCCCGAAAGCACGTCGGCACCGCTGTTCCCCCCGTCCGGTCAATGTCGCGGCCCAGCTCGGCTGGCAGCTGCCCGGCGAGACTGTAGCAACAGTGGCCAAGGACTCGCGCCCGATCAGGCGTGCCCGCACCCTCCTCGAGGGGCGGGGCGGGGCGGCGGGGCGCCGAAGGTCGGCTGGTCAGGGAGTCAAGCGTCCGTTAGTAACTCTGGGCCCGGGGTGCCGTTGAGGGGGTGGTCACCCGATAGCCTCCGCCGTGCTCGGCGGCGGAGTCGACGGTTCCGGTCCGGGGGTGCTGGCACTCGGCTGCGGACCCAGGACCTCGCTCACGGTGATGGTGGCACTGCCGCTGCTCTGGTAGGCCTCGGTGGCCAGGATCTGGTAGTGGTGCGTGCCCAGTTGCAGACCGGACTGCGTCCACGCGTCGAAGTGGTTGCCGACGGTGATCGTGCCGCCGACGCGCTTCTGCCGCCGGACGCTCCAGTACTGGTAGAAGGTCGCGATGCCGTCGATCGACGGCTGGTTCACCCGCAGGCTGCGGTAGATATCGTAGGTGCCGCCGTCGCTCTGGATCGTCCCGAGCCGGCTGGCACCGGCGGTGGGAATCAAGGTTCCGAACGTCTCGACCACGTAGTACTCGACCAGCGGGTTGCGGGTCCAGCCGTACAGTGCCAGCCAGCCGTTGCCGTTGCTGCGCCAGGTGCCGGAGTAGCTGACCACGCGGCGGGCGCCGGGGTTCCAGCCCTTGCCCACGATCGTGTTGTTGGTGCCGTTGGCCCACTGGACCCGGTAGCTGCCGGCGGCGCCCAGCGTCATCGTGACGTTGCCGCTGTCCTTCCAGTACGAGAAGAAGTACCCGTTGTGCGTGCCCTCCTCGTTGGCGGTGACGGTCCGGTCGGCTTCGGCGTGGGCGGGTCCGGCCACGGTCACCGCGGTCACGGCCAGCACGACGGCGCAGGCGCCACCGAGCAGCCGCCGCACTCGGCCACCCCGCTGCCGCACCGGCCGGACGGGAATCTCGGTCATCTGTACTCCTGCCTCGGCCGGGCGACCAATGTGGAGGTCCGAGAGCCGACTCAGTGATGAAAGTCGATGTCTGGGGATTGGTCACAGTATTCGGTCGAGTCCGTGACAGTGTCAACAACTTCCGGAAATCCCCCGGAAATTTCCATCGGGTGTCACCGCAGGTTCCCGGCGTGGAACCAGGCGATGTAGTCGGCCACGCCGGCGGCGGTGTCGTTATAGCCGCGAGCCGCGAGCCGCGCGGGACGCGGTGCGAGGGTCGGCGGTCGAGGAGCGGTTGCCTGGTGGCCACCCTGAGCAGGCAGCGGTAGATTCGCCGGCACACCGGGCTCGACGGGGGGTTGACGGCGGATGGACGCCAGCACCGAGGAGTTGCGGGACGCGCACGGTCGAGGTGGCGCGGCGTGAGCACCCCGGCTTCGCGTACGAGGTCGCCGACCTGCGGGAGCTGCCGTTCGAGGACGCTCCGCTGGCCGGGGTGGTGTGCTGGTTCTCGTTGATCTTCCTCGCGCCGGACGCCAGGACACCTGCGTTTGCCGAACTGGGCCGGGTCGTCAAGCCGGGCGGATATCTGGTGACGGCCTTCAAGCACGGCGACGGCAGCCTGCGCCGCAACGGGCCCAGCACCGAACTCGGGGTCGACTTCGACCGGTACCGGCTCTCGGCTCGGGAGATGGCGGAACGCTTCGTCGCCGCCGGGTTCGCCCTGGTCTTCCAGGGCAGCACCCCGCCCGAGGAATCAGGGCCGCCGTACGGGTACATGCTGGTCCGCAGGACCGACCTCGGAAGCGGGCAGCTGTAGCCCTGCGCAGCGGGTCAGTGCGGTGCTGCGGCAATCAGTGCGGTGCTGCGGCAAGCAGTCGGCGGGCCTCGCCCGCTCCGATCTCGGTACGCGCGCCGCAGAGCGGGTTGGTGCAGTAGAGCGCGTGCTTCGTCCGGACCCGGAACAGCGGTACGAAGAAGAGGCTGAACCGGGTGGTCTCCCGCACCAGCAGCATGCCGCCGGAGTGATCGCAGACCCGGCAGGCTCCCGGGACCACTCCCAGCCGCTCCGACCTGGTGCGCAAACCGAAGATCAGAAACATGCGGTACTCCTGTTCGCCCCGATCGCGTCCGGGGTGGGTCCACCAGACTCTTCCAGGGTGGTACCCCGATGAGAGCCGGCTCAGCCCTGGACGGTTCACCCAGGTGGGCCAGGATCGCGCCGCGCCCCGACCCGCCGCGCCCGACCCGCCCCTCGTTCCGCAAATGGCTGTTCGGCTGCATGCCGGTTGACTAGCATCCGGCCCCGTGACGATTTACGAGACCGAGCGGTTGGTGGTCCGCGACTGGACGCTGGAGCCCGACGACCTGGCCCGGGTCTACGACACGTACTCCCGGCCGGAGGTGGCCCGCTTCCTCAACGCGCCCTGGTTGCCGCTGCGCGAGCCGGACGACGCCGCCGAGACGGTACGCCGCTGGCACGCCCGCAACGCCGGGTTCGGTGCCGGCTACGGCATCTGGGCGATGCAGCGCCGGGACGACGGCCGGGTGGTCGGCACGGTACTGCTGAAGCCGATGCCGGGACGCGACGAGGCGAAGCTGACCGACGATATCGAGGTCGGCTGGCACCTGCACCCCGACTCCTGGGGGCACGGCTACGCCACGGAGGCGGCCCGGGGCGCGGTCGAGCGCGCCTTCGCCGCCGGGGTGCCGGAGATCTACGCCGTGGTGGCGCCCGGCAACGAGGCGTCGATGGCGGTCGCCCGTCGGCTCGGGATGGCCGCGATCGGCCGGCGCACCGACTGGTACGGCGGCGAGGAACTGGAGACTTTCCGGCTCAGCCGCCCCTGACCCGGGTGGGATCAGCGTGCCCGGAGCGGCCGGACCCAGCCGAGGAAGCGGGCGAACAGGGCCGCCGGCTCGGGGCCGGGATGTGGGTTGAGCCGGTACAGGTCGGCGGTGGCGGCGAAGAGCGCCGCACCGAGGTACACGTGCAGCCCGACCCGGTCGTCGCGGTAGTCGGTCAGCAGCGCCAGCCGTGCCACCGCGCACGGCCACGGATGACCACAGGTCCGGCACATCCACAGTGGACGTAACGGCAGGTGTGGCCGGGCGCAAGACGGACGGTTTGCCGGAGTCACGCCGGAAACCGCGTCGGCAGCCGGGCCGTCGCCGCATCGCCGCCCGGTTCGCGGTCGGACTTACTGACCGGCCCCCGGTTGGTCGGGCGTTCGCGGAGACGGTCGGGCGGCAGGTTCGCACCGATCCGAGGCCCCGCCGGGTACGCCGGATGCGCCCCAGGCCCCGCCGGGTACGGCGGCACCAGTGGTGGCGGGTCGAACCGGTCCGGACACGGCCACCGGTAACCACAGCGGCAGTGCCGCCACCACAGCCGGCGCCAGTTCCGCCGGTGCAGCGGGGCGTACCGGACGGGTTCGGGTTTGCCCCGCACCAGTGACCACATTGGACCGCGACCTCCTCGGGCTGGGAACCCGGGGCCGGCTCGGGCAAGGACGAGTTGCGAGCCGGTCCCCGGGAGCGGGACGCCCACCGGGCCTGTCCCCGGGAGCGGTGCGCCCACCGGTTCGATCCCAGGAGTGGGGGCCCACCGGGTTCGGGTCCCGGTTTGCCGTCGGGCGCGTTTCCCGGGTTCCAGTCTGGTGATCGGGTGACTACTCTCGGAAGTGTCGATCCGAGCACCCGGGTCGCTGTCCGGGATGCCCAATCCGCAGGTAAGGAGCCTGTCCGTGGCCGAATCTGGCACACCTACGACCCTCGGTCTGTTCGCCGGAGAGTTACGCCGCTTTCGCGGGGTGGCCGGGCTCTCCCAGGACGGCCTGGCGCACCGGATCAACTTCTCCTCGGCACTCGTGGCCAAGATCGAGCTGTGCCAGCGCCGCCCGACCCGCGAGTTCGCCAAGCGCTGCGACGGCGTACTCGACACCGGTGGTCTGCTGGAACGCATCCAGGCGGTGCTCGGCCCGGGGCCGGTGATGCCGTGGTTCCGGCACTTCGTGACCGCCGAACAGGAAGCCACCGACATCCGCTGCTTCGAGCTGTCAGCGGTTCCGGGCCTGTTGCAGACCGAGGCGTACGCCCGCGCGCTGCTGGCCAGCGGTGGGCTGCTCACCGCCGAGCAGGTGGAGGAGCAGGTGGCGACCCGGCTGGCCCGGCAGGAGATCCTGACCCGCCCCGACCCGCCGATGTTCACCGCCGTGCTGGACGAACGGGTGCTGCACCAGCCGGTCGGCGGCGCCGAGGTGATGCGCGAGCAGCTCCGGCACATCGCCAACCTCTGCGCCGAGCAGCCCCGGGTAAGGATCCAGGTCGTCCCGACAAGCGTCGGTGCGTACGCTGGCCTGAACGGCCCCTTCGTGATCGTGACCCATCCCGGCGGCGACGACATCGCCTATCTCGACGACCAACTCGACGGGCGGTTCGTCGAGCGTGGCGGGGACGTCAAGACCGTCCAGCAGCTCTGGGACTCGGTCCGGGCCGAGGCGCTGTCCCATCAGCAGTCCATCGAGATGATCCGGGAAGTGGCGGAGTCATGGAACTGAACGGTGCGCTCTGGCGCAAGAGCAGCCGCAGCAACGGCCACGGCGGCAACTGCGTGGAGGTGGCGGGAAACCTGCCGGAGGTGGTCGGCGTGCGGGACAGCAAGGACCCGACCGGTCCGGTACTCGCCTTCACCGCACCCGCCTGGCGCTCCTTCCTGCGTACCCTCAGGTCTCGCTGATCCGGCTGCCGGACCGGCCGTGACACCACCGGGCCAGCACGACGCCGCGGTGGTGTCACAACATGTCACCCGGTGGGCCCGCCGGGCCGGCGGGTTCCTCCGGCGCATACAGCAATTCCGTCGCATACAGCTCTTCCGTCGCGTGCAGCTCAGCCGGCCCGTGCTGCTCAGTCGATGCCGGCCTGGGCCTTGCTGCACGCGGTGTCGGCCTGGCGTAGTGCCGTGCTCAGCCTGCTCTCGTTCCTGTCCCGGGCAGCGTCGAACATGTCCTGTGCCCGCCGCATGCACGGCAGCAGGATGTCGCGTTCCTTGGTGACGTCGGAGAGGTTGTTCTTCGTGGTGGTCAGCTCGGTGTTGAGATCGCTTACCTTCTTCTCGGTCTCGGCGATCTTCGCGTCCCGTTGCGTGACGATGTCGCGCTGCTCCTGAAGCTGGGTGTTGAGGTCCGATCTGGTTTCGCGCAGCTCACCGCGCTCGTTGAAGTACAACCCGAAGCCGACTCCACCGAGGACGAGCAGCGCGACCGCCAGGATCGCGAGGAGCAGCGGGGCGCGGCCGCTGAACACGGACGGCGCCCTCGGCGGGTACGACGACCCCGGAGTCTCGGCTGCCGCCATGCCGGGTGTATAGGGCATACCCGGGTTGTTCGGCGGGCCAGCGGCATACGTCGTGCCCGGCGCATACGGTTGCTGCGCCGGAAACGCCTGCGTCGGCGGTGCCGAGGTGGGCGGTACCGATGTCGGCGGGGCAGCCGCCGGCGACACCGACGGGGCCGGAGCGACCGGCTGCGTGGGTGCCTGCGGGTAGGCGCTGCCCGGGTGCGGCTGGTGCGGCGGGTACGGCTGGTGCGGCTGCTGGGGCGCGGCCGGTGGACGGTACTGGGTGTCATCCGGCCCGTACGACGGGTACGACATGGGTTTCCTCCGCGATTGTGGTCAGCAGACGTTGAAGGTCGCGCAGGCG